>CAWCOF010000030.1:0-188902 GCA_963797005.1 uncultured Alphaproteobacteria bacterium | reverse complement strand
ATGGTGCCGGAGGACGCGATCTACGATGACGACATCCTGGAGGGCAACCGCGTGGCGGTGTCGACCGGGATCGTCCAGGCGCTGGGAGCCCAGGTGATCGACTACAAGACCTGGTACGACTGCTGCGGCTTCGGTTTCCGCCACATCATCTCCGAGCGGGAGTTCACGCGCTCGTTGCGATCGACCGCAAGATCAAGGTGGCGGTCGAGGAGGCCAATTCCGACGTCATGATCGGCCACGACACCGGCTGCATCACGACGCTCGACAAGAACCAATGGATCAGCAAGGCATCGGGCAAGGGCTACGAGCTGCCCGTGATGGCCGATTGCCAGTTCGCGGCGCTCGTGTGCGGCGCACATCCCTACAAGATCGTGCAAACCCATTGGCATGCGAGCCGGATCGAGACCCTGATGGAGAAGATGGGGATCGACTGGCGGGCGAAGAAGGCCGAGTTCGAGGCCTATCTCAAGGACGTCGAAGCCGGCAAGCAAGACCAGCTCTACGATCCGCGGCTGCGCATAACCTCCGGTCCGGGCTTCAAGCCGATCAGGCGCGAGGTCATCCCGCCGCCGCCCGCCGAATAGAACAGTTGCAAGGCCGATGATGGCTGGCCGCCGTCGTCGGAATTGAGCGGGCGCGCTCGGACCCTGGAAGGACGCGTTTCGATGTCAAAGCCCATCCTGATCGTTGGCGGCGGACCGGCAGGCCTGTCGGCCGCGCACGCTCTTGCCAGCCTCGGGCAAAATACGGTGCTGGTCGAGAAGGCGGACCGGCTCGGCGGCGCGCCGATCCTGTCCGGCTATGCCAAGCTCGTTCCCTCGGGCTTGTGGGCGAGGGACGCGATCGGCGGCATGGTTGCGCGCGTCGAAGCCAATCCCGTCATCACGGTCAAGAAGGCCGGCCACGGTCAAAGCCTTCTCGGGCCAGCCTGGCGGCTTCGCTGCCACCCTTTCGGACGGCTCCACAGTCGAAGCCGGTGCCGCGGATCCTGACGACCGGGTTCACCCACTTCGACTTGGTCAACAAGCCCGAGTGGGGCTTCGGCACGTTCCCCGACGTGGTGACGACGACCCAGGTCGAGCAGATGATCTCCAGCGGCAAGGGCGTGCGCTGTCCCTCGGACGGGCGCAAGCCCAAGCGCGTCGCCATTCTGCTGTGCGTTGGCTCCCGCGACCGCCAGATCGGGCGCGAGTGGTGCTCCAAGATCTGCTGCACGGTCTCCGCAAACATCGCAATGGATATCCGCGAGGAGCTTTCGGACTGCCATGTCTATATCTACTATATGGATATCCGCATATACGGGCATTACGAGAGCGAGTACTACTGGAGGAGCCAGGAGGAGTTCAAGGTCAAGTACATCAAGTCGCGCATCGCCGAGGTGACCAGCGACGGCAAGCAGCTGATCGTCAAGGGCGAGGATACGCTGGTCAAGCGACCGATCACCATTCCCTTCGACATGGTGGTGCATGCCATCGGCATGGACCCGAACGTCGACAACATGACGATCTCGGCCGTGTTCGGCGTCGATCTGCATCGGCACGGCTACATTGCCCGCATGGACACCTACGGTGTCATGGGCGCCACCTCGCGAGCCGGCGTATTGGTTGCCGGGGCGGCGATCGGACCCGAGGCCATCGACGATTCCATCGCGCAAGCGAACGGTGCGGCGATGTCGGCCCTGGCAGCGGCTCGCGGCCCGGCTGGCCTGCAGGCGGCAGAGTGATCAGCAGGCGATCATGGCAAGCATAGTTCCGATCAAGGATGCCGGGTCCACGCTGGATCGCCCGGTTCTCGAGCTTTCCGGCCCCAAGTTGAGGTCCGCGCTGGAGGCACTGATCAGGGCCGCCGAGACCATCGGCGGCATCGAAGCGTTCGCCGACGCGGCCAGGGTCAAGTCGCGCGTCTTCCAGGAGGCGCTGTCGAATGGGCGTGCCGGCAGCGTGGCGCTGTCCGATTTCGAGCAGTTGACCGCGGCAATGGCAACGGTGCGGCGGCGCATCGCCAAGCCGATCGACGCGATCGGCTGGACGAACGTGCGCGCGGCGATTGCCGCACTGCTCGATCAGGCCCAGGACACGGCCAACGCCGATGTTGCAACGAAGGCATTCTGCGCCGCGTTTCCAACCGGCAGGAATACCGCTTCATTCGCGACCTGGCGGCGGAGGCTCTTCACAACGTCTACCCCGAGCAGTATCCGCTGATGCAGCGCTGGGTGTGGGACCAGAAGGCCAACGCCGGCGTGATCCGCGAGATCTGGCATGGCGAGGACGTCGACCGTCTCGTGATCGACATCCCCGATCGCTACGAAACATTCCTGGTGCTTCGGGAAGAGCTTTCCCAGTTTCTCGCCGACAACGGCGTCTTCCGCGACATGCTCTGGTACGTCGATCTGCTGCAGGCGCAGATCTATGGCGACTACATCAACGCGCAGGGTGGCGCGTATCTGAAGACGGACTTTGCTTCCGAGGTCGACCCGCTGGAACACTCGCGTCGGATCCTCGGCCTCGATCCGGTATCGGGCAGAACCGGCCGCTCGCGGTTCAAGACCATCGACGGGACATCACGCGTCGTCGACCGCGCCAAGCTTCTGAATTGAAGGACGGCGAAATGCCCATTCACGAGAAATCGCTGATCCGGCCGGAAGACCTGACGACGCACGAGAAGCTCACCATCGATGGCGTCGATGTGTCCGGCCATTGGTCGACTTTCATCGAGCCGCGCGTCGTCACCGACTACAACGAGGCCCTCGAGGAGGAGATCTCCGCGCTGCCGGGCGGCGAGAACATTCATCGTTGCTGGCAATGCGGCTCGTGCACGAACTCCTGCACCGTCAACGCGATCGAGCCGCGCTTCAACCCGCGCTACTGGATCTACCTGATCCGGATGGGCATGGAGAGCGAGTTGCTGCGGGACAAGGACATCATCTGGCAGTGCGTCTCGTGCCACAAGTGCACCTATGCCTGCCCGCGCGACGTGGTGCCGGAAGGCGTGATGAAAGCCACGTCCCACTGGCTGGAGCTGAAGGGCCACACGGCAAAGTCGCCGTCGATGCACTTCGACGAGGAGTTCACCGAGCAGGTCGTCGCGCGCGGCCGCATCGAGGACACCGAGGTGCTGCGCGGCTTCCTCAAGCGCACCAGCCAGCCGCTCATGCAGGACTGGCTTGTGGCGATCGGGTGGGGGATCGCCAAGCGCCTGCCGGTGGTGTGGGGGATCAAGATGATGCTGGCGCAGGTCTTCAAGCCGAGGACCAAAGGCTGGCGCAAGGCGCGTGCCGCCATCACGGACTACATCCACGAGCAGGAAGCCCATCACAGGCAGGCTCTGGGTGGTGATCCGGGTACATCTGCAAGAGGGGCTAGGCACACGCATCAGGCAGGCCAGGCAAGCAAACTCGAGGCTGCGGAATAAGGCAAGGGACGATGGCTGATACGACCACCAAGAAGGACAAGTACCGCTCCGTCGCCTACTACCCCGGCTGCGCGCTGGAGGGTACGGGCAACGGCTACGACGTTTCCACACGAGCGGTCGCACGGGAGCTTGGGCTCGCCCTGAAGGACGTGAAGAACTGGAACTGCTGTGGCGCGATGGAGGTGAAGAACATCGACCCCGCCGTCCAGACGTACCTTTCCTCTCGCGTGCTCTCCAACGCGGTCAACCTCAATCGCCAGGACGTGGTGATGGCCCCCTGCAACGGCTGCTATCACAACCTGAAGAAGGCGGAATACGACCTTGCGCACGATGCAAAGTCGCAGGAGGTGGTCGGCAAGCTGTCGCAAAAGGCCGGGCACAAGACCTACGAGGCGGGGCAGGCAGAGACCATCCACGCGCTCGACTGGATCAAGGAAACGATCGGCGAGGAGGGACTGAGGCAGCGTACGAAGGGCAAGCTCGCCGGGCTGAAGGTCGCGAACTACTATGGCTGCATGTATGTGCGTCCGCGCCACATCTTCCCGGAGAAGGACCAAGGTCCCGGGTCGGAATCGACCAGCAAGCCGCACTTCATGGATGATCTTCTCGCCGCGGCGGGGGCGGAGAACGTCGAGTTCCCGCTCAAGACTGCCTGCTGCGGCGGCGCGCATACGCTGTCGGATTCGGACATGTCGACGAAGCTGGTCTTGAATATCCTGCAGGCAGCCGAGGCTTCCGGCGCCGACGTGATCGCGACCGAGTGCCCCACGTGTCACACCGGCCTCGAGATGCACCAGGTGCGCGCCGAGAAGCGGTTCGGAAAGAAGACCAAGGTCGGCATCATGTACTTCACGCAGCTGCTGGGCCTCGCGCTGGGCGTGGGTCCGCGCAAACTCGGCATTCACACCAACATCTCGGATGCGAGAGATCTCATCATCGACAAGCGGCTGTCGTGATGGCCAGGATCGTGATCCACGAGCCGCTTGCGGCGCAGGCTCGAGCAGGCATGTCCGCCAGGCAGCCGATGCACGCGCCCGCTAAGCCGCCGCATGCGGGGCCGCTTCCGTCCCTGGCCGATATCGAGGCGAGGATCGATGAGCTCGCTGAATTGGGCAGCGATCCTGAAGCAAATGTGCGTGAGCTTTTAAGTCTGGGCGAAACCGTTCTCGAGCATTGGCTGCAGGCGCGTGGCGAGACGCCGAGCCTGGAGACGAAAGAAGGCTTCCGGCTGCTCGCCCTGCACCGGCAGGGGGCCAAGGGCGATCCCTCCTTCAATGCATGTCGAGAGACCTGCCGCGAACTCGCCTATCACTACAATCTGGTCCTGCTCGAGCCGGAGCACCCCGACCGCGGGAAGCGCGCCAAGCTCGCCGCCATGATCGCGCGGCATCTGTGTCTGTTCGTCGCCGGCAAGATGGAGGTCGCCGGCCTCGGCGAGTTCTGCTGCGCGTCGAAGCCCTTGCGCGCCGGTGGCGAATAGCGGTTGGATGGAGACTGCAGCTCGAATTCGGAGGCCGACATGCCCGTCGTCAAAGGATGCAATCTGCCGGACCATCTCCTCTACGACGTCGACAACCATATCTGGTTCCAGGAGCAGGACGACGGCAACGTCAAGCTCGGCATGACGACGGTTGCGACGGCCATGGCAGGTCAGCTCGTCGCCTTCACGCCGAAGAAGGCCGGCCGCTCGGTCGACGCCGGCAAGAGTTGCGCCACCGTGGAGAGCGGCAAGTGGGTGGGGCCTGCAAAGTCGGCGGCGGCAGGCGAGGTCGTGAAGGTGAACGACGACCTCGTTGCCGATCCGAAGATTGCCAATACCGACCCTTACGACAAGGGCTGGTTCATCATCCTCAAGCCGGCCGATTGGGCGGCCGTCAAGCCTACCCTGACACCCGGCGATCAGGTGACGGCGAAATACGAGGCGAAAATGCAAGCCGATGGCTTCGCCGGCTGCGCGTGAGCGCTGCCCCCGCGTCGCGAGATCTGGCAGGCCCCGACGCACAACGACATCGGTTCCCGCTCGTGCCGGCAGACATGCGGCCATGATGCCGCTTCGCCAGTCGGCCTATGGAGGACAGATATAGCCGGCGCCGCTCGGGTTCTTGAAGCAACCCACCGACTCCGGCAGCAGCCACTTCGGCAGGAACAGCACGACGTCGGGAAACAGAACCGCGAACGCGATCGTGACCAGGAACACGAGATAGAGCGGCAGCGACCGCAGCATCGCCCTGTAGAACGGCACGCCGACGAACTTGGCGCCGATCAGCAGGGAAAGGCCGTAGGGCGGCGTGATGAGGCCGAACGCCAGCGTGGTGATGATGACCACGCCCATGTGCACCGAATTGATGTCGCCGAGCTCGCTCAGCTTCAGGATGATGGGCATGAAGATGATGATGGCCGGTACGGCGTCGACGAAATCGCCGACGATGATGAACAAAAGCACCAGGAGGAGCATGATGGTGCGCGCGTCCGTGCCGGCGTGGGCCTGGATGTAGTCGGCGACCGTATCGGGCCCGCGCAGATAGGCCAGCATCCAGCCGAACGCCGACGCGGCGGCGACGGCCGCCAGGGGGAGCGAATAGACGAGCCCCGTGTACATGAAGTCGGACGGCAGGTTGCGGATGTGCCGCGGCCGCAGGATCGGGATCAAGACCAGCAGGATGTAGAACGCAGCCGCCATGCCGGCTTCCGTCGGCGTGAACCATCCCGTCAAAATGCCGCCCATGATGAGCACCGGGATCACCATCGGCAGCACCGAGCCGCGTGCCGCCGCGAAAATCTCGATCAGAGGCGCGCGGGGCTTGAGCTGGCCGGTCGGCCCGAAGAAATAGCTGTAGATCATCAAGCCGATGCCGATCATGACGCCGGGCACGACGCCGCCCAGGAACAGCCCGCCGATGGAGACGTTGCCGGTCGCGCCGTAGACCACGGCCATGATCGATGGCGGGATCAGGTTGGCGATGGTGGAGGCCGAGGCGATCAGCGCGGCGGTGAAGGCGCGATCGTATTTCTCCTTGTCCATCTCCGGGGCGATGGTGCGGCTCAGCACGGCCACGTCGGCCGCCGACGATCCGGAGATGCCGGCAAAGAACATGCTGAACAGCGTCACCACCTGGGCGAGGCCGCCGCGCAGATGGCCGACCAGCGCCTGGGCGAGCCGGATCATGCGATGCGTCACGTCCGACGACGTCATCAGCTCGCCGACCAGCAGGAAGAAGGGAATGGCCAGCAGCGTTTCCGCGTCGATGCCGTGGAACAGCTGGCCGATGATCGACTGGAAGCTGATGGGCGTGAGCGCGGTGGCGACCAGGACGCCGCCGATGAGCGCGAAGGCCACCGGCACGCCCATGTAGCCGAGGCACAGGAAAACCAGGCCCATCAGCACGAGGATGGCGCTCTGGCTCATTCGACCGGCTCCGTGCCGTGCTCGGCATCCTCGGGGCCTGCGTAGCCGTTCTTCAGCCCGTTGACGATCTGCTCGACGGTGAAGAGCGCGATGACGGCGCCCGACATCGGCACGATGGCGGTGTAGACCGTCAGCGGGATGAGCGAGGGCATGCGGAAGCTGCCGAGGTCCAGCAGCGCGTTCTGCACGCCGAACCCCACCATGAAGCCGGCGATCACCAGCACGACGAACCGATTGAGCGTCTCGATCACCTGCCGGGAGGTGCCCCGCATGCGGCGCGTGATTTCGGCAAGGTAGATGTGATCCAGGCGGCGCGTGGCGGCCGCCATGCCCACGAACACGCCCCAGGCGAAGAAGGCCGTGGTGACCTGCTGCAGCCACAGCCACGGATAGCCGATGGTGCGCGTGGTGACATCGAAGAAGACGCACATCGTGAAGCCGAACATGCACACGCCGCACAGGATCATCAGGACCGCCTCGAGCCAGTCCAGGCCCGGCCATTTGAGGTGGCGGTGCCGCTGGATGATCAGCGCACGGTTGGCGGCAAACTCGCTGGTGTCGGCCATGATCGCGCCCGTCCGTTCAGCAAAGGGGCGGTGCCAACTCGCGGCACCGCCCCTAGAAGGCTGCTGGTGGCGTCCGGTTACTTGACGTTGCGGACCAGCTCCAACAGCTTGACGGCGTGCGGGCCGAGCTCCTTGGCCAGCTGGTCCTGGATCGGCGCCGCTGCCTTGGCGAAGCCCGACTTGTCGACGTTGGTGACGATCTTCACGCCGATCTTCTTGAGCTTCTCAGCCGACTCCTTTTCCAGCTTGAGGGCGTACGGCGGCTCGAGCTTGCCCATTTCGGCGGCCGCGGTCTCGACCCACTTCTTCTCTTCGGCGCTGAAGCTTTTCCAGGTCTTGTCGCTGACCCAGAGGCAGTTGTTGTTGGCCTCGTGCTCCGTCATGCTCATCACGGGGGCAACCTCGTAGTGCTTGTTCGACAGGTAGACGTTGACCCCGTTCTCGGCAAAGTTGACGACGCCCGTCTGCAGGCTGGTGTAGACCTCGCCGAAGGGCATGTGCACGGTCTGGGCGCCGTAGGCGGGGAAGTGCGCGTCCTCGGTCTTGGTCGCCTGCACGCGGATCTTCTTGCCCTTGAGGTCTTCGACCTTGGTGACCGCGGTCTTGCCGTAGATGTTGCGCAGGCCGAGCGTGATCAGCGCCAGCGCATGCGCGCCCTGCACCGTATCCTCGATCATGGCCTTGAACTCTGCGACCACCTTGGGATCGGCGATCGCCTTGGCCAGGTGCTTCTCGTCTCGGAACATGAAGTGCAGCGAGAAGACGCCGGCCTGCGGGGCAACCGTGGAGGCGTTGGCGGTCGAGGTGATGATGAAATCGATGTCGCCAGAGCGCATCTTCTGCAGCATCACCGGCTCCTGGCCGAGCTGCGCGCCGGGAAACTGGTCGACCTTGAGCTTGCCGCCGGATAGTTGGCCGAGCCGCTTCTCGAATAGATCGCCGGCAAATCCGTATCCCGTCGACTTCGGCTGGTCGTAGCCGAAGGTCAACTTGCGCTGCGCTTGCGCATTCGGCGGGATTGCCATGGCCGCCAGCAAAAGCACGGCAGCCGTCGTCGCAAGGCGCGTGAGCCTCCTCGCCATCGAGCTTCCTCCCAGTTTCTAGGTTTTGGTGCAGTTTATTGGCGGAAGCGTCGCGCAACGCCTGCCCCGTCGTCAAGGGGAATGAATGCGCGGGGTAAGGCAGCGACGCGCGGGCCAGGTGGGCAGCCACGGGTGGCTGCGCTTGCCGTCGTTTGCTACACGGAGTGCCAGGTGCCTCCCGTAAAACCCATGTAAATTCGGGGCACTGCCGACGGCGGCTTCCGTCCCGAGCGTCCTCTCATCGATGGGCGCCGAGCGCTTCGCCAGGCCTGCTCTCGGCCTCGTGAATGACCGCCGCGGTTGGCGACTGCTGTTGTTGCAACAATCCGACACTGTTCGTGACTTTGCGCCTTGGCGGCCGAGTGCCAAGAAAAGAGAGAGGGCTAGACGGCAGGGCACACACATCGGGTGTGCCATGACACTGGATATCGACGTATTGGCGCGGGAAGCCGATTGGCTGGTCGCGCGGACCCAACGGTATCTGAGGCGATCGAGCGCTAGACTGGAAAGCGCGCAGAGCGACGCAAACGTTGGCCGAGCGATGCAGCGGCAGGTGCGCAGCTTGCGGCTGACCTTGCAGCGGCTTGAGCTTTACCGCGCGGTGATCAAGAGCTCGCGGCATTCTCACGCCGGCCTGCTTCCTGAGTATCTTCAGGCCTGCGGCTTGCTGCCAACGGGGCGGAGGCGGGAATGGCGTCGGCGTGAGGCCATCGCCGCGGCTGAATGGGAAGATGCGCGGCGCCTTGCTGGTCGCCTGGGTCTATGAGCGGGCGCCGACCCGGCAAGACAGTCGGCGGTCCCCCCTCCGGCGAATTGCCTTGCAAGCCGGCGATAGGCTACTAAGGGAAAGTCTGGTCCGGCATCGCCCTGTCGAGCGAATTGCGCGCGGCCGAAGACGGCTTTTGCGCGGTGCAACAAATCCATTCGCGAGCGTCGACCATGGCCGGATCGAGCGCCGTGCCCAGGCTCAGGCTGGAAGTCGTCGAGCGGCTCGAGCGCGACTACAAGCTGCGGCTGCCGTTCCGGTTCGGCGTCATCACCCTGACCGAGGGCACGCAGGCGGTCATTCGCGCCACCATCGCGCTGGAAGACGGGCGAACCGGCACGGGCGTTGCCGCCGAAAGCCTTGCGGCCAAGTGGTTCGACAAGAGCCCGGCCTACAGCGACGCGCAGAACGTGGACCAGCTGCGCCAGTCGTTGGGCCTTGCTGTCGGGCTCTACCAGGGCCGCGGCTGGAGCACGCCGTTCGGGCTCTATGCATCGACCTACCGCGACCAGATCAGGCGCGGCGCCGAGCTGGGGCTCGTGCCGCTGGTTGCCTCGTACGGGCCGGCGCTGCTGGACCGCGCCATCCTGGATGCGCTCGGACGGGCCATGGGGCTTTCCTTTGCCGAGATGATCGCTCGCAATGTGCCGGGCATCGCGGCGGTGGCCGAGCTGACGCCAGACCTTGCCGGCTACGACCTGCCAGGGTTTGTGAGCAAACTGCGCCCGGGCCGAACGATTGCCGCGCGGCACACGGTCGGTCTGGTCGATCCCATCGTCGCCGCAGACCAGGCGCCGGGCGATCGCGTTGACGATGGCCTGCCCGAGACGCTGGAGGAGGTGGTGCGCGCCTATCGGCTGGGCTACTTCAAGCTCAAGGTCGGCGGCAACGTCGCGGCCGATCTCGATCGCCTGACCAGGATCGCGGCCGTGCTCGATCGCGACGCCGGGGACTACCGCGCCACGCTCGACGGCAACGAGCAGTACGACAGCGTCGAGGGTATCGGCGAGCTGTGGCGGCGCATTGGGGAGACGCCGGCGCTTGCGCGGCTGGCCGCCGCCACGCTCTTCATCGAGCAGCCGATCAAGCGGGCCGCGGCCCTGTCGCGCCCGGTGGACGCGCTGGCCCGGCTCAAGCCGCTGATCATCGACGAGTCGGACGGCGAGCTCGCGGCGTTCCCGCAGGCGCTGCGGCTCGGTTACACGGGCGTCTCCAGCAAGAGCTGCAAGGGTCTCTACAAGTCGATCCTCAACGCCGCCCGGATCGCCAGGCTCAACGCCGAGGCGGGTGCGCAGAAATACTTCATGTCGGCCGAGGACCTCACCACGCTCGCCGGCGTCAGCGTGCAGCAGGACCTGGCGCTGGTGTCGCTCCTGGGCCTCGGCCACGTCGAGCGCAACGGCCACCACTTCGTCGACGGGATGTCGTTTGCCACCGAGCAGGAACAGGCAGCCTTCGCCCGCGCGCATCCCGACCTCTACAGCCGTGCCGCCGGCCCCGCGCGCCTCATCATCGACAATGGCAATCTGGCGCTCGGTTCGCTAGCCTGCCCTGGCTTCGCCGTCGGCGCCGACATGGACTTTGCAGCCATGCGGCCCATGCCGGCGGCGCCCGCCGAGCGACTGACACCTGCTTTCCCCGACAAGGCCGCATGAGCACACCGAGCCTGCCCGACCGCTTCGAGAGCATCACCGCGCTCGAAGATTTCATGACCGAGCCTGCACCGGAGCTGATCGCGGACCTCGCCAAGCTCACCGGCGATATTCTCATCCTCGGCGTTGCCGGCAAGATGGGGCCGACGCTTGCGCGCCTGGCGAGACGCGCTGCCCCGCAAAAGCGCGTGGTCGGCGTGGCCCGCTTCTCCGATGCGGCGGCCCGTACCGCGCTGGAGGCGGCGGGTGTCGAGACGATCGCGTGCGACCTGCTCGATCGACGCGCTGTCGCAGCGCTGCCGAAGATCCCCAATATCGTCTACATGGCGGCGATGAAGTTCGGGGCCTCCGGCAATCCGGCGCTGACCTGGGCCATGAACGTGCATGCGCCGACCATCGTCGCGGAGGCTTTCGCCGCCTCGCGCATCGTCGCCTTCTCCACGGGATGCGTCTACCCGTTCGTCCCGGTCGACAGCGGCGGCGCCACGGAGGATATGCCGACGACCCCGCCGCCCGGCGACTATGCCGCCTCGTGCGTCGGCCGGGAGCGCATGTTCGAGCATTTCTCCGCGACGCTGGGCACGCCCGGCCGCCTCGTCCGCCTCAACTACGCAATCGACATGCGCTACGGCGTGCTGCACGACGTGGCCGTCAAGGTGCGCGACGGCGCGCCGATCGATCTGTCCATGGGCCATGTCAACGTCATCTGGCAGGGCGACGCCAACGCGGTCGCGCTGCGCTGTCTTGCGCACGCGACGACGCCGACGACGCCGATCAATGTCACGGGCACTGAGACCATCAGCGTGCGCGAGCTGGCAGAGGCGTTCGGGCGCCGTTTCGGACGATCCCCGCAGCTCACCGGCACCGAGGCGCGCGCCGGCTGGCTCAGCGACGCGTCGCGCATGGTGGCGGAGTTCGGACCTCCACGCGTGCCGCTGGAGCGCATGATCGACTGGACCGCGGACTGGCTTGGCCGGGGCATGGCGAGCCTCGGCAAGCCGACCCACTACGAGGTCCGCGATGGCCGTTTCTGACGAAGCGGCCGCCCTTCCCATCGAGCGTCTCGAGCCGCGCCATGCCGAGGCGGTGGCGCCGCTGTCGGTGGAAGCCGGCTGGAACCAGGTCGCGGCCGACTGGCGGCTGATGATCGACAAGGGACATGCCTTCGGCATCCGCGCGCCGTCCGGCCAATGGATCGCGACCGCGCTGGTGCTGCCGCTGGGGCCGGCGATCTCGTGGATCAGCATGGTGCTGGTGACGGCATCGGCGCGCCGCCAGGGGTTCGGCACGCGCCTGCTCGACCGGTGCCTGGCCGAGACCGCGCAAGAGGGCGTTGCGGCCGGGCTCGACGCGACCGAGTTCGGACGGCCGGTCTATCTGCCGCTGGGGTTCCGCGACGTCTATGCGCTGTCGCGCTGGCGGCTGGAGCACGGCGCCACGAGCGTCGTCGAAGCGCCGGCGGGGGTCCGCATACGGCCGGCCTCCGCCAATGACCTGCCGGCAATATTGGCATGCGACGCGGCGCGCTCCGGCTTCAGGCGAGACGCAATCCTGGCGCATCTCATGTCGCGGGCATCGTCCGTGGCGCAAGTTGCCGAGCGCGGGGACGGCGGGCTTGCCGGCTACGTGCTGGGGCGCGACGGGCATACCGCGCTGCATGTGGGGCCCATCGTCGCCGACGATGAGACCATCGCGCTCGCGCTTCTCGGCAGCGCCGTCGGCCGTGCCGGGCAGCGCGTGATCCTCGACGTGCCCGACACCCACCAGAAGATCCGCGCGTGGCTTGGCAGCCAGGGCGCTACCGCCCCGCGTTCGTTCATGCGTATGGTCCGGGGGAGCTTTCCGCCGCTGGAGGACGCGTCCCACCTCTTCGCCCTCGCCGGGCCGGAGCTTGCCTGAAGGAGCCTTAGCCATGCGCGGCGCGCACTGGACGGATATCCCGGAGAATGTACTCGCCATCCTGCGCAAGGGTGCGGCCCTGCCCGCGCATCCCCTGGCGCTCGACGAGAAACGCCAGCTCGACCGCCAGTCGCAGCAGGCATTGGCGCGCTATTACATCGATGCGGGTGCGGGCGGATTGGCGGTGGGTGTGCACGCCACGCAGTTCCAGATCAGGGACGTCGGCCTCTACCGGCCCGTGCTGGAGCTGGCGGCCGAGACGGCGGCCCATTGGACGAAGCGCCCGCTGGTGATGATCGCGGGCATCATCGGCAAAACCGCCCAGGCCGTGGAGGAGGCGCGCACGGCGCGCACGCTCGGCTATCACGCCGCGCTGCTGGGCTTGAGCGCCATGGCCGGCGCCGGCGAGGACGATCTCATCGAGCATTGCGCCACGGTCGCGCGCGAGCTGCCGCTGATCGGCTTCTACCTGCAGACGGCGGTCGGCGGCATTGCGCTGTCGCGCGCGTTCTGGGCGCGCTTTGCGGCGATCGACAACGTCATCGCCGTCAAGGTCGCGCCCTTCAACCGCTACAAGACGCTGGACGTCGCCTTCGGCGTCGCCGCGGCCGGCGCCGAGGACCGCGTCACGCTCTATACGGGCAACGACGATCACATCGTCGCCGACCTGGTCACGCCTTTGCGCCTGCGCGTGGAGAAGCGCGAGGTGACGCTGCGCTTCAAGGGCGGCCTGCTCGGCCATTGGAGCGTGTGGACCAAGTCCGCGGTCGAGCTTCTGGAGAAGGTGCACGGCTGCACCGGCGCCGGCGCGATTCCCGAGGAGATGCTGGCGCTCGACAGCATGGTGACCGACTGCAACAGCGTCATCTTCGATGTCGAGCACGACTTTGCCGGCTGCATTCCCGGCTGCCACGAGATCCTGCGCCGGCAGGGCATCATGCGCACGGTGCACTGCCTCGACCCGCGCGAGGTGCTGAGCCCGGGCCAGGCCGCGGGCATCGACCGGCTCTATCGCACCTACCCCGAGCTCAACGACGACGCGTTCGTGGCGCAGAACCTGGAGCGGTGGCGGGCTTAGAGTGCGCGCAGTTTCGGCTGGATCGTGGTGATCAAGCTCGCGTCGTCATCCCGGCGCTTGTCGACGGGATCCAGCCATCGACAGGCTCCTGAGCAAGCCGAGGGATGGATCCCGGGCACAAGGCCCGGGATGACACGTTGTGCTTTGTGCGGTGGTTCAGCTTTGGTGGAGACCGTAGCGGACCTGCTGACGGCCTATTCGGACGGGGCGATTTTGGTGACGATCGCCGAGGCGCTCTCCAGCGTGCGGTGCACGGGGCATTTGTCGGCGATGTCGAGCAGCCTGTCGTGGAGGTCCGGGGCGGCGCCGCCCTCGATCGAGATGGTGCGCTCGAACCTGTCGATCTTGCCTGTCCGCCCTTCCGCAGCCTCTCCGCAGTCCGCGCAGTGCTCGGCGGCCACCTTGCCGTGGGAGACGCTGACCGAGATGCGCCCGAGGTTCAGCTTCTTGTGATCTGCATAGATCCGCAAGGTCATTGACGTGCAGGCGGCCAGAGCGATCGCCACGAAGTCATAGGGGGTGGGGCCGCTGTCGAGCCCGCCGACGGATCTGGGCTCGTCGGCGAGGAGCCGGTGCGAGCCGGCCACGACCATGTTCTGGAACTTTCCGGCACCGGTCTCCATTACCGAGACCCCCTGGGCAGCGTCGGCCATGTCGGCGGGCATCGGCGCGTCGGGCAGATAGCGCGAGGACCAGCCGGCGATGACCTGGGCGGCATAGCCGGCGTCGCGCTCGCGCGAAAGCAGGTGATCGGCGTCGTCCAGCGACACGAAGCTCTTGGGGTGGCGCGCCGCCTGGAAGATGGCGGTGGCGTTCTCGATGCCGACCGTCTGGTCGATCGGCGAATGCATGACCAGCAGCGCCCGGCCGAGCTTGGCAATGCGGTCGTGCAGCGCCTGCGCCTTGGCGTCGTCCACGAACTGCTTGCGCACGGCGAATTGCCGACCCGCCAAGGTCACGGTGGCCTCGCCGCGCTGCTCGATGTGCTCGAGATGCGCGCCGAGGTGCTTCGAGGACGTGCGCGACGTCGGCGGGCGCGCCGATGGTTGCCACGGCCTTCGCCTCCGGCACGCGATGGGCGGCTGCAAGGACGGCGGCTCCGCCGAGCGAATGTCCGATCAGCAGGGCCGGCGCCTGGTAGTTTGCCCGCAGGAAGTCGGCGGCGGCCACCAGGTCCTCGACGTTCGAGGAGAAATTCGTGTTGGCGAACTCCCCCTCGGACGATCCAAGGCCCGTGAAGTCGAAGCGCAGCACGCCGATGCCTTCCGCGGCGAGCGCGGCTGCGATGCGCTTGGCCGCAAGGATGTCCTTCGTGCAGGTGAAGCAGTGCGCAAACAAGGCGTAGGCGCGCACCGGGCCGACGGGCAGATCGAGCCGTGCGGCAAGCTCTGCCCCGAGACTGCCGGCGAAGGTGACGCGTGCGAAGCTCGTGCTCATGTTGGGGCAGCCCTCGATTGGTCGCTGCCATTTGCGAGCGACACTAGGCGGAAACGGCCTGGGCCTTCGACACGCGAGATCGGCACAATCTCGTGAGCCCGCGGCGTTGCAAAGTCCCCCTCACCAGTTCGGCCGAATGACTTACGTCCGCGTCGTCAGCGTTGTGCGAATGGCTGCCGAGCCCCCACGCGGACGTAAGTCATGGCCTCACGTCCTCTCCCCGAGGGGAGAGGGAAGGGCGGGGCGGCGCGCGTCGCGTACGACGGACGGATTGGTGATGGTGGATATTTGCATGTAGCTTGCAGGCTGGGGCGACTCGTGTCGTTCTGGTTTTCATGGAAGCATGAGCCCTCAGCCCTGAGCTTGTCGAAGGGCGAATGAGTTTGACAATGGCGTGCTTCGACAAGCTCAGCACTGGGTCGTGACCGCTGATCGCGAGTCGATCCAAGTCGGAACGGCGCTAGAAGGGGGATGCGTGGCGACAAAGCCGAGAGTGCGGGCGGGCATCGTCGGGTCCGGCTTCGCGGCCAACCTGCATTACGAGGGCATCCAACGCGTCTACGGCACGGACGTGGACCTCGTCGGCGTCTTCTCGCCGACGGTGGCCAATGCGCAGCGCTTCGCCGAGCCGCGCGGGCTCGCGACATTACCCTCGCTCGAGGCCCTGCTCGACCAGGTGGATGTGGTGCACGTGTGCGCGAGCCCCGCCGCGCACGAGGCCATTACCGTGGCGGCGCTGGGCCGCGGCGTGCATGCGGTGGTGGAGAAGCCGCTGACCGGCTGGTTCGGCGATGGCGCGCCCGACTTCGACGCCGCGCGCGCCTCCATGCAGGCGGCGCTCGAGGGGGCGCTCGCCAGCATCGACCGCATGCTGGAGGCCGAAGCCAAATCCAAGGCGATGATCCTCTATGCGGAGAACTGGGTCTATGCGCCCGCGATCCAGAAGGAGCGCGAGATCATCGAGAAGACGGGCGCCCAGGTGCTGTGGATGCACGGCGAGGAGGCCCACTCCGGCTCGCATAGCCAGGCCTATGGCTTCTGGCGCCTCAACGGCGGCGGCGCGCTGATCGGCAAGGGCGTGCACCCGCTCACCGCCGCGCTCTATTTGAAGAGGGTCGAGGGGCGCGCCCGCAATGGCCGGCCGATCCGTCCGGCCGCGGTCAGCGCGCGCATGCATTCCATCACGCGGCTCGACGGCTTTGCCGACCGCGGCTTCCTGCGCACCGACTATCACGACGTGGAGGACTTCTCCGCCACCCACGTCGTGTTCGAGGACGGCACGGTCGCCGACATCTTCGCCTCGGAGATCGTCATGGGCGGCATTCACAACTGGCTCGAGGTGATGGCCAACAACCATCGCGCCGTGTGCAACATCAATCCGAACACGGCGATGCAGACCTACAACCCGGCCGAAGACCAGTTCCGCGACGTCTACGTGGTGGAGAAGATCGGCACCAAGCAGGGCTGGGCCCCGACCGCGCCCGACGAGGATTTCATCACCGGTTTCCCGCAGGAGGTCGAGGCGTTCTACCGCAGCGTGGCGACGGGGGAGCGGCCCGAGAGCGACAGCCGGCTTGCCGCCGACTGCATTTCGACCGTCTACAGCGCCTACCTGTCGGCGGAGCGCAAGGGTGCCGAGGTACCCGTGCGCGCGTATTGAGGCGAGAAGGGCATGTCCCACGCTGCCGGCGACGCTGCGGTCCATAAGGGGCACGGCCAGATCGCGCTGTGGGGATGGTGCCTCGGCGGGTGCCTGGCGGCCGGTATCTTCTTCTACGCCTTCCCCGGGATCGACCTGTGGGTCAGCCGTGCGGTCTATTCGCCGTCGACGGGCTTCGTGGGCCACCACTATGCCTGGGTCACGTGGCTGCGGAGAGCTTTCATCGTCTTCTATTGGGTGTGCATGGTCGCTTCCGTTGCCGGCTGGGTGGCGGCAGTCAGAGGCAGGCAGACGCTGCTGGGTGCCGACCCGCGCAAGTGGCTCTTCCTGGTGCTCTGCTTGAGCATCGGACCGGGCCTATTGGCCAATCTCGTGTTCAAGGACCAGTGGGGGCGGGCGCGGCCCAAGCATGTCGTGGAGTTCGGAGGCACCAAGCGGTTCACGCCGGCGCCGCTGCCCGCGGACCAATGCAGGCGGGGTTGCTCCTTCGTCAGCGGCGAGGCGACGACGGCGTTCGTGCCGTTCTATGCCGCGGCTGCCGTCGTTCCGCAGTGGGGCGCGGCCCTCGTGGTTGCCGGCACCATCAGCGGTTTGGCGGCAGGCTTCCTGCGCATCGCCGTGGGCGCGCACTTTCTCAGCGATGTCGTGTTCGCCGGGCTGTTGATGGCGCTAACGGTGCTGGCCCTGAGACCGCTCATCCGCGCGCCAAGCCGGCCGCGCAATTCGGCCTCAGTTGCCGAACCGGTAGCTCAGGCCGATGGCCAGCTGCGGTGACCAGAGGTAGGTCTTGAACTTGCCGCCGTTCTCGAGGTCGGTGTCGAGGTGCGAGTAGCTGAGCTTGCCCTCCGCGAATACGGACCATGCGTCGTTCAGCTTGTACTCCAGGCCCGCCACCACCTGCGCGGCGCCGCCCGCGAATTGGTATTCGAAGGTCCTCGATGCGGACGGCGGCTTGAGCGTCACCTCGACGTGGGGAATGGCGATACCGCCGCCGATGCCGACGAACGGCACGACCTTGCCGTCCATCATCGGATCGAACCGGTACATCAGGTTGATGATGGCGAGGTTGTTGCCGTCGGTGAATTCGAGATGCGAATAGGTCGGGTCGGTGGCGAAGTTGACGTCGGCGTAGGCCTTGGCGTGCGTATAGTCGAACTGCAGGCCAAAGCCTGCGCCGCGATTGAACCAGTAGGTGAGCTGGGCGCCCCAGTAGGGCGGCATCTGGAACGACTTGCCCTCCCAGTCGAACGTGCGCTCGTCGTTCACCGGACCGTGCAGTTCGCCCTTGCTGCTGAAGTTCGTATTCATGCCGCCGTAGACGCTGATCTGCACCTCGGCGCGCGATGGCGCGGAGGCGCCACAGAGAACGATCCCTGCTGTGAGCCAGCCAGCGGCGATTGAAAGCGTTCCGGACCAGCCCCGCATGCTCGACGTCATGATTCCATGGGCCACGAAATGACCAACGTTCTAGATGCTTGGTTCGTACCAGTTTCGCCGGATGGCCGCCATGTGGCATGGGCGAATGCGGGGATTCTGTTGCCGGTTTGCACCAGATATAGCCTCGCCCCTGCGCAGCCGCTCCTCGCCTGATGGAAGGGGGCCGCTGGGTCCCTGCCGGGTTTCACTCGCCGATCAGGTCGTGGACGCCCACGGAACTGGAGCTTCTGGCCAGCAGGCTCTGGCAGGCCCGGCGCTCATCGTCGTGGTCGAAGAGCTGAACCCACAGCGTGATGTTGCCGTCTTCGACCTTGCTCTGGAGATGCGCGGCGTGACGTGGGATCAGCCAACGGCCGAGCGCGGCTTTCAGCGTCGTCGCCCCGGCGCTGAGCCGCCCGGCGAGGCGTTCGGCCAGCGGGCCCTGCGTACAACCGATCAATTCACCGTTGCCGGGAAACGGCAGCTCCCGCGGGACGAACTGTCTCCCCTCGGCCGTCGCGTGCGACGCACCAGCCAGCACGCGCTGAAGCCCGAGTAAGTTGAAGCTGCTGGCCGCAGTGCCCCCCGAGCCGAGGTCCCGTATGGCGATCTCCACACCGTTCCAGCTGTGGAAGGTACCAACGGCGAAGCGCAACGGTTGAGGTTCAGTCACGCCCTTGTTCACCGCGGGAGAGGCCCAAGACCAAGACGGACCCAGAATGGGCCATGCGCCCGCAATCCGGTTTGATCCCGGTCAACGCGGGGTGCGGCGGAGTTTGGCAAGGTGCAATTGCTAGCCGCTGAGGACCTCGCGCAAGGCGGCTTGGAGTTCGGCCTGCGCGTAGGGCTTGCGCAGCACCTTCAGCTGCTCGCGGCGCAGGTCCTCGCCGTGCATCAGCTCTTCAGCGTATCCTGACGTGAGCAGCACCTTGACACCCGGCTTCAACGCGCGGGCGCGCGTGGCAACGTCGCGGCCGGAGAGGCCGCCGGGCATGACCAAGTCCGTGAAAACGAGATCGACCGGCGCGCCGCGACCCAGGATGTCCAGCGCGGTGGGGCCGTCGCCGGCTTCGAGGACCTGGTAGCCGATCAGCTTCAGTCGCTTGATGGTGAGCTGACGCACACGCCTGTCGTCCTCGACAACCAGGATGATCTCGCGCGGCCGGACGTCGTTGTCACTGGCGCTCTTGCTGGTGGTGGCGGCGGCGACGGCCTCACCGGTGGCGCGGGGGAAATAGAGATTGATCGTCGTGCCGTGGTCGGGCTCGCTGTAAATCGTGATGTGGCCGCCGGACTGCTTGACGAACCCGTAGACCATGGCGAGGCCGAGGCCGGTGCCGCGGCCCATCTGCTTGGTGGTGAAGAAGGGCTCGAAGACCCGGTCGCGCACGTGCGGCTCCATGCCCGAGCCCGTGTCGGAGATCGACAGCTGCACGTAGTCCCCGGGCTCCAGCTCGGCGTGAAACTCGACGTGATCCGCATCGAGCCCAGCATTGCGGGTCTCCATCACGAGCTTGCCGCCGTTCGGCATGGCATCGCGCGAATTGACGGCCATGTTGATGATCGCGCTTTGGAACTGGCCGGGGTCGGCGCGCGTCGGCCAGACGTCGCGTGCCAGCGAGGTCGACAGGGTGATGTGCTCGCCCAGCGTGCGGCGCAGCATGTCGATGATGCCGACGACCAGATCGTTGAGCTGGATGACGTGCGCATCCAGGTGACGCCGGCGCGCGAAGGTCAGGAGCTGGTCGGTCAGCTTCGAGCCGAGCATCGCGGCATCCTGCGCCTCCTTGAGCAGCACCTGCGACTCGTCGCGCTCAAGACGCGGCTCCAGCAGCTCCAGATTGCCGGTGATCACCAACAGCAGGTTGTTGAAGTCATGGGCGATACCGCCGGTGAGCTGGCCCACGGCTTCCATCTTCTGCGCGTGGGCCAGCCGCCGCTCGCTCTCGAGCAGGGCCTCCTCGACGTGCTTGCGGTCGCTGATGTCGTGGATCATGCCGGTGAAGTAGCGCTGGCCGCCTGCCTCGAACTCGCTGACCGACAGGTACACGGGGAAGGTCGTGCCGTCCTTGCGTCGGCCGCTCACCTCGCGGCCGATGCCGATGATCTTCTTCTCTCCGGTTCTGAGGTAGTTGTCGATGTAGCCGTCGTGCTCGGTCCGGTAAGGCTCGGGCGTCAGGATCTTGACGTTCTGCCCGATCAGGTCCTCAACGCTGTACCCGAACAGCCGCTCGGTCGCGGGGTTGACCGTCTCGATTACACCCCGGTGGTCGATGGTGACGATGGCGGTGACGGCCGAACTCCAGGATGCCCCGCAGCTTGGCGGCCTGCGCCTCGGGCGAGGGCGTCTGGCCCAGCGTCTGTGCCATGATGCTCTTTCCAGGAATGCTGCGCTTTGGGCTTGGTCATGCTACCAGAAGTCATGGTAGCAGAAATTCCTGCGCCTTTGTGACAAACCGCGCGGAAAGACGAGAATGGCCGGCAGGAGCGGCTTGATGGGTGGCGGGCACATTCTTGTCGTCGATGACGACCCCAAGATCCGCGCGCTGCTGCGGCGGTGCTTGGAGGGGGAAGGCTTCGGTGTCTCCGAGGCCAAGGACGGCGCTGAGCTCAACGCCTGCCTGGCGAAGCACCCCGTGGCGCTGATCACCCTCGACCTCAACCTCGGCAAGGAGAACGGGCTCGATCTGGCGCGCGAGATCCGCAAGGAGCGCAACGTCCCGATCATCATGCTCACGGGCAAGGGCGATGCCATCGACCGCGTCGTCGGCCTCGAGCTCGGTGCCGACGACTATCTCGCCAAGCCCTTCGAGCTGCGCGAGTTGGTCGCACGCGTCCGCGCCGTGCTGAGACGCGCCGGAACGGGCGAGCAGGCCGCGTCGCCGGGGCAACGCTATGCCTTCAAGGGCTGGGTGTTCGACCTCGATCAGCGCAGCCTGGAGCGGGAGGGCGGCGGCGCCGAAGAGCTGACCACCAGCGAGTTCAATCTGCTGGAAGCCTTCGTGAAGAGGCCGCATCGCGTGCTCTCCCGCGACGAGATCATGGACCTGCTCAAAGGGCACGACTGGTCGCCGCTCGATCGCTCGATCGACAACCTGGTCGCACGCCTACGCAAGAAGATCGAGCTGGACCCCGACCACCCGCGCCTGATCAAGACGGTGCGCGGCGTCGGCTACACCTTCACCTCCGACGTCAAGCGGGTGGGGGCTGCCAGATCGTAGGAGGGTCCAAGGCGCCGCGCTGTCTTGGATGCCAAGGGGAGTTGGAGGTTCCAAGAGAGACGCGTATAGTCCGAAGCGTCGTCTGCTGCTGATTGGGCGCAGACGCTCGAGAGACGCTGGTGCTCTTGCCCGAAGAGGTGAGAGCGATGCAGAGAAGCGTCCCGCGCCATAGCCAGGGCAACTCAGCTTGAACCGCTCTGTGGGGTTCTGACTGAAATTGGCGTTGCCAAGTCACCTTCGGTACTTCTAGCATTGACAGCTCGCTATTCCATATGAGCGCTCGGAGACTGTCCTGAATAGGTTTCTTCCAAGGCGGGGAGGGAGGCCATGGCAGAGAAGTCACTTTTGATCCGGCCCCTCTACGGTCAACTGCGTGACGCACTGGCGGAGCGCATCGCCAGCGGGGAGTGGAAGCCCAACGCGGCCCTTCCGAGCGAAAGCGACCTTGCACGCGAGTTCGGCGTGAGCCCCGGCACCATGCGCAAGGCGTTGGATCTCTTGAAGAACGAGCATCTGATCACGCGGCGGCAGGGTCGCGGAACGTTCGTAAGCGATCAATCCTCCGACGAGCTGTCCCGACGCTTCACCAATGTTCGCGCGCCAGACGGCAAGCGCATCCTCAACGACGTCAGGTCGGTCGAGATCACGGTGCGGACCGCGAATGAAAAGGAGTGCGACCGGCTGTCCTTGCAGGCGACGGACGCGGTCTACCGCTTTCGCAGGACACGTTATTCCAACGCGCGCCCGTTCCTGCTGGCCGAAGTCTCCATGCCTGCCTTCCTGTTTCCCGGGCTCGAGGAAAGGAACGGCTTCCCGCAGAGCATTGGCAGCCTTGCACAGGAATACGGCATCCTTCTCGGCAAGGCCGAGGAGCGCATCTCGATCGGCACCGTTTCTCCAGGCATCGCCAAAGCCCTGGACGTTGCGGTCGGGTCGGCGATTGCCGTGCTGGATCGTGTCGTGCGGGATATTGACGGACGCCCCGTGGAGTGGCGCATGGCATGGTGCGATCTCGCCGAGAATTACTATCTGGCTCGGATTGGCTAGTGTCCCGAACCCGAAGTTCGCACACAGTTTGCCGCCAGCGGGTTTGCGAACTTCGGGTTCAAAAGGGACACTAGAAATCATAGAGTTGCTAGTGTGGCTTTGGTTCAGAAGTTCCCTCCCAACCTGGTCGCAAGTGATGGGGAACTTCTGAACCGCCACACTAGCTTGCATCACGCGTAGCTGAACGTGCGAAATCGACGTGTTCGTCTTATTTCGACCTCGGCGGCAGATTGCAGAGTAGCGTCCCTAACGCGCGAGCATCGTAGCCAGGTCGAGGGCGAGGAGGCCGATGCAGGTGGCGGCACCCGCCCAGGGCACCCATCGCGGCACAACGAAAATGCGGGGCGGCGTTTCGGTGGCGGACGCCTTGAGGCGGGCGAGCGACAGGTTGACCAGCGCGAACACGACGAGGGTGAGGCGCGCGGTGACGTCGGCGAGATCGTTGAGCGGCAGGGTCACCGCCAGCAGCAGGACCCAGGCGGTCGTGAACACCGTCGCGAGTACCGGCGTGCGCGTGGTCGGGTTGACGCGTCCGAAGATCGGCGGCAGGCCGCGCTGGTGTGCCAGCCCGTAGAGCACGCGCGAGGACATGATGATCTGCACGATGATGCCGTTGAGCGTGGCGACGATGCCGATCAGCGCCATGCTGGCAGGCGAGGCGCCGGTCAGCCGCTCGAACACGAGGGCGAGGGGCGCGCTCGACGACACCAGGTCCGCTTGGCCGACCGTCGCAAGCGCGATCCACACCACGGCGACGTAGAGCACCGTGGTGATGGCGAGGGTAAGAAATATGGCGCGCGGCAAGGTGCGCTGCGGGTCGCGCACCTCCTCCGCCACGTTGGCTAGCCCCTCGAAGCCGATGAAGGCGAAGACCGCCAGCAGGGTCGTGCTGACGAGACCGGCGAGCAGCGCCGGGCTGGCGTCGGTGGGAACCATCTCCGGCAGACGGGCGATGATCTTCGCGTCGGAGAAAAAGCCGGCCAACACGAGCAGGAGCAGGCCGCCGATCTCGATGACCGTCATGACGCCGGCGAAGGTGACGGATTCCTTCACCCCCCAGGTGGCCACCGCCCCCATGCCGAGCACGATCGCCGCCACCAGGATCGGGAGCGGGAGCGCAACGAACACCTGCACGTATCCGGCGGCGCCGACGCTGATGGCGGCAGCCGCCACGATGGCGATCGCCACCACCAGCAGGCCAACCGCGGTCGCCAGCCGGTCGGAACCAAAGCCCGCGCGCACATAGGCGGCCTCGCCTGCGGCGACGGGAAGCCGCCCGGCCAGCTCCGCGAACGACGCCGCCGACAGCGCCATCAGCAGGGCGGCAGCCACGAACGCCAAAGGCGCATGCATCCCGGACCGCGCGGCGGCGGCGCCGATGAGCACATAGATGCCCGCGCCGATGGTGACCCCGAGCCCGTAGAGCGTGGCGTGCAGCAGGGACAATGACTTTGCCAGCGCAGGCTCGGTCCGCCCTGGCGCCGCGTCAGGCGGCCCGATCGGCTGGTCCATCAATCCCCACTTCGTGTCTAGCGGCGGCTGCCTCACGCGCGGGCGAGCTGCAGGCGGACGCGCCGCACGCTGGCGTCGCCGGGCTCGGCCTCGACGGCGAAGCCGAGCTCGCGGCACATTTTCAGCATGGACGTGTTGTCGGCCAGCACGGCCCCATGCAACTCGACGAGCTTCTCCGCCTTGGCGTAGGCGATCAAGTGCTGCATGAGGCGCCAGCCGAGCCCCCGGCCCTTGAGGTCCGAGCGGACGAGGACGGCGTATTCGGCCCTGGTGTAGTCCGGGTCGGCGATCATGCGCGCCACGCCGAGCAGCGCGCCGCTATCCTTGGCGATGGCCACGAACGCCATCTCGCGCGCGTAGTCGATCTGGGTCAGCTGCGCCAGGAACCGATGCGAGAGGTTCGGCGCCGGCGGTGAAGAAGCGCAGGCGCTGGTCCTCCATGGTCACGTTGGCGAAGAAGTCGTGATAGAGGCGCTCGTCCTCGGGCCGGATGGGGCGCAATAGGATCGATCCGATGCCGGCGACCTCCGCGTCCGTGGTCCATTCGGCGGGATAGGGCCTGATGGCCATGGGCACGCGTGGCTCGGCCGACGCGTCCGCCACCCGCACGCGGGCATCGAGCGCGATCACGCCCTGCTCGTCGGCCAGCAGCGGATTGATGTCGAACTCGCGAATCTCCGGGTGCCGCGCCACCAGGTAGCTCAGCCGGACCAGCGCTTCCGCGATCGCCTCGATGTCGGCAGCGGGCCGGTCACGGTAGCCGCGCAGCAGGTGCCAGATGCGCGTCTGCCGCATCAGGTCGCGCGCCAGCTTCAAATCGAGCGGTGGCAGCGCGTGCGCGGTGTCGTGCACCACCTCCACCGCCGTGCCGCCGGCCCCGAACATCACGAGCGGCCCGAACGCCTGGTCGACCGACATGCCGAGGATCAGCTCATGCGCCCGCGGGCGCCGGATCATGGGCTGCACGGTGAAGCCCTTGATCTTGGCATCCGGCGCGAGGTGGGCGATGCGCCGGAGCATGTCAGCGGCGGCCTGCCGTGCGTCGGCGGCGCGCTCCAGCCCGAGGCGAACGCCGCCGACGTCCGACTTGTGCGAGATGTCGTCGGACAGGACTTTGACGACGCAGGCTGACTGCTGCATGAGCAATGCGGCCGCTCGTTCGCCGACCTCGGTCGGATCGCGTGCGAAGACCGTCGGCACGGTCGGGATGCCATAGGCCGCCAGCAATTCCTTGGCCTCGATCTCGGAGAGCGTCGTGCGCCGATCGCTGAGCGCCGAGTGCAGGATCGCGGTCGCCTTGCCGGTATCGATGCCGAGCTCCGCAGGCAGGGAGGGCGGCGTGCGCATCAGCTCCTCCTGCGCCCGCGCGTAGCGCACAAGATGCATGAAGCCGTCGATGGCCTCGGACGGCGTGGCGAAGCTGCCGATGCCCTTCTGCGCGAACAGCTTGCGCGCCTCCCGGCTCGCCTCCTCCCCGAGCCACGCGGTGATGACCGGCTTGGGGAGGGACGCGGCGGCCTTGTGCCGCTCCACCACCGCCGTGACCCGCTGCGCGACCTCGGTGCTCGAGGCCAGCGCCGTCGGGCAGTTCATCACCAGGATCGCGTCGGCTTCGTCGCGCGCCAGCAGCACCTCCAGGGCCTGGCCGTATCTGGCCGCATCGGCATCGCCGATGATGTCGATCGGGTTGCCGCGCGACCACGTCTTGGGCAGAAAGGCATCGAGCGCGCCTTTCGTGTCGTCGGAGATCTGGGCGAGCGTGCCGCCGAGATCGCCGAGCCGGTCGGTGGCGAGCACGCCGGCGCCGCCGCCGTTGGTCAGGATGGCGAGCCGCTCGCCGCCGAGCTTGGGGTGGCGGGCGAGGATTTCGGCAGCGCCGAAAAGCTCCCCGAGCTTGTCGACGCGCAAGAGGCCGGCGCGCCGGAAGGCGGCCTCGTAGGCAGCGTCCGTGCCGGCAAGCGCGCCGGTGTGCGACAGCGCAGCCTTGGCGCCGCCGGTGCTCCGGCCGGCCTTGACGATGATGACGGGCTTGGACCGTGCCGCCCGCCGGGCCGCCGACACGAACTTCGCCGCGTTGGTGACCGATTCCATGTAGAGCAGGATGGCGCGGCTGTGCACGTCGCCGGCCAGGTAGTCGAGGAGATCACCGAAGTCGACGTCGGCCATGTCGCCGAGCGAGACCACGTGCGAGAAGCCGATGCTGCGTCCGCGCGCCCAGTCGACGATGGCCGTGATCAGCGCGCCGGATTGAGAGACGAAGGCGAGGTCGCCCGGCAGGGCCGCGCAATGGGAGAAGCTGGCGTTGAGGCCGATGCGCGGCAGCATGAGCCCCAGGCAGTTGGGCCCCTGCACGCGCAGGAGGTGGGGCTGCGAGGCTTCCAGCATCGCCTGCTTGAGGTCGTTGCGCACCCCGGCCGTGATGACGACGGCGGCACGCGTTCCTTTCGCGCCAAGCTCGCCGATCAGCTGCGGTACGGTCCCGGGCGGCGTCACGATGACGCCCAAGTCGGGCGCGGCGGGAAGGGCGTCGACGGAGGCAAGACAAGCGTGGCCGTCGATCTCCTTGTGCTTCGGGTTCACCAGCCAGATCGGCCCGGCGAAGCCGCCGCCCAACGTATTGCGCGCCGTGATCAGGCCGACGCTGCCGGGCCTCGTGCTGGCGCCGATGATCGCGACCGAGCGGGGGTTCAGCAGAAACTCAAGATGGCGGATCGTCATGTGGCTTGATCATCCCGCGTTGTTGTGACGTCGAGGCCCAGAGCCGAAGCGGCGAGGCTGAGCGTTTCGGTTGGCTCGCCGCCGGCCGCGACCACGCTCCAGGCTGCGGACAAGGGTTCATGCTGCCGGCGCAGCTGGGTGCGCACCGTCTCCGCCGTCGCGTCCGAGGCATCGCTCGTGCGCTCTTTGACGCGGGCGACCAGCTTTTCCGTATCTGCCGTGAGCCACAGCCCGTGAAAGGGGACGCCGAGGTCGATCGCCGCTGCCTCGATGGCCCGGCGCTCCTCGTTGCCCGCGTAGACCGCATCGACCATGACCGAATGCCCCGCCGTCAGCGCCAGATGCGCTTTTCGCGCCAGCACCTCGTAGATGCGCCGCCGCGCCTCCTGGGTGTAGGCCCCCTCCGGCAGACGATCGAGCTCGCCGACGCCGGCCAGGGTCTTGCGCTCTAGGTCGCTCCTGAGATGCACCGCACCGGGCGAAGCGCCAAGCCGCGGTGCGAGCGCGGTTGCCAGCGTCGTCTTTCCCGTCCCGGACACGCCGCCGACCGCGACCAGACTTGGCGCGGGAGGGTCCAGATAGCTCAGAGCCGTCGCCAGGCCGGCGCGCGCGCGATCGAGGTCCCGTTGACGCGCGCTTTCGCTTTCGTTCGCCGCCCGGTCGACGGTCACCATCGCCCGGACGGCCGAGCGCAGCGCCAGAAACAGCGGCAGCGCCACCAACCCCGCCAGATCGAGGTCCTCCTGGCTGCGCCACAGGTAGCGGTTGAGAACGAGGTTCGCGGCCGGCCTCTGGCCGTACCGGTCGAGGTCCATCAGCAGGAAGGCGAGATCATAGAGAGTGTCGACCGTGGCAATGGCCTCGTCGAACTCGATGGCGTCGTAGAGCACCGGGCGACCCTGCCACATGACGATGTTGGCAAGATAAACGTCGCCGTGGCACCGGCGCACGCAGCCACGGCGCGCGCGCTCGTCCAGTATCGCTGCGGCCTTGTCGAGCTGACGCTCGGCGCCTTGCGAGAAGCGCCTCAGCTCTTGGTCGTTGAACACCTGCGAGCGGGAGAGCGCGCCAGCAAGCGCAGCCAGCAAGCGGCGGACCGGGGCAGTGCCGGACGACGGCTGGGCGTGCGCCGCGACCGCGTGCAACTCGTAGACGACGTCGGCGAGCGCTTTCGCCGTCTCGCTCGCGATCCCTTCCCGCTTCGCGATCGTGCTCAAAAGCGCGTCCTGCTCGAACCGGCGCATGTGGACCGCCCATTCGACGGTCTCGCCGCTGCCGCCGAACGTGAGCGTGCCGTCGGGCGACCGGCGGATCGGCATCGCAGCCGAAGTACAGCTTCGGTGCGAATGCGCGATTGACCTCGGCCTCGCGCGCGCAGGCCGCGTGCCGCTTCTCCAAGGTGGAGAAATCCATGTACGGGAGCTTCACGGCGCGCTTGATCTTCCACGCCTCCCGACCCGCCAGGAACACCAGATTGCCGTGCGTCTGGAAGGTCTCGACGCGGTCCACGCCGGCGTAGGAGGCGGCATCGGAGAGGAAGCCGATCACCTCCGCCTGGTCGTGCGCGCTGCGCTTGGCAGTTGTCTTGCGTCTCACAGGGGCCTTCTGGGGCCTCGGCCGGCTGCCGGCTACCACGGCCTGTCCGTACCTTGCGCTTCTATCGCGTTACTGCGGCCTTAAAGTGTGACGGCCCTTGATATCCATCAACCCGCGACCGTTCGGGTCGGCTTTGATGGAGGTCAAGAGCAGCCAAGCTGGACAGCGGCATTCTCGGCCGTGCACAAGCGCTATGCAGGGAAGGGCAGAGGATGACGCGCACAGGACCGATATTGGCAGCCTGCTGTGGCCTGCTCGCGCTCCTGGCGCTCGCCGCCGGTGGTGCCGGCAACGCGAGCGCCCAGCCGTCGGCCATGGAGCGCGGGGAGGCGATCGCCCGGAAGCACTGTGCGCGTTGTCATGCCGTCGGACCGACGGGCGACAGCCCGCTGGGTCTGGCGCCGCGCTTCCGCGATCTGTCCAAGCGCTACCCGATCGAGTTCCTGGCCGAGGCCTTGGCCGAAGGCATCGTCACCGGCCACCCGGCCATGCCGCGCTTCACGTTCGAGCCGCCCGAGATCGATGCGCTGCTGACCTATATAGGCAGCCTTGCGCCGGACAAGCGCTGAAGGCGAAAGCCGCCGCTCAAGCGGCCGCCGCGTCGCGCTTCGGCTCGTGCTCCTTGCGCCGGGAAAGCAGGAACTGCGGGATGTCGTGCGCCGGCAGCGGGCGGCTGAGCAGGTAGCCCTGCATCTCCGTGCAACCTTCCGAGGTGATGGTCGCAAGCTGCTCCTTGTCCTCCACGCCTTCCGCGGTCGAGGCGATGCCCAGCCCGCGCGCAAGTGCCGCCACCGCCCGCACGATATTGAGCGAGCTGGCGCTCCTGGCGATGTTGCGCACGAAGGAACGGTCGATCTTGATCTTGTCGAAGGGGAAGCTCTGCAGGTGGCTGAGCGAGGAGTATCCCGTGCCGAAGTCGTCGGTGGCGATGCGGACGCCGAGCGCGCGCAGCTGATGCAGGAGCGAGAGCGTTGCGTCGTTGTCCATCAGCCGGGCCGATTCGGTGATCTCGAGCTCGAGCCGCCCTGCGGGCAGGCCGGTGGAGGCGAGCGCGTTCATCACGACCTGCGCCAGGCCCGGTTCGCGGAATTGCGCCGGCGAAATGTTGACGGCGACCTTGAGATCTCCGCACCACTGTGCCGCCGTCGCGCACGCGTCGCGGATGATCCACTCGCCCAGCGGCACGATCAATCCGATCTCCTCGGCCAGCGGAATGAAGGTCTCGGGCAGGATCATCCCCTTCTCGGGATGATGCCAGCGAATGAGGGCCTCGAAGCCGCTGATCTTGTTGGTGGGGAGGTTGACGAGCGGCTGGTAGTAGAGCTCGAACTCGCCGGCGGCGAGCGCTTTGCGCAGGTCGTATTCCATGACGCGCCGGGACTGCATTTGCACGTCCATCTCGGGCCGGAAGAAGCGAAAGGCGCCGCGGCCGTCTCCCTTGGCGCGGTAGAGGGCGAGGTCGGCATTGCGCATCAGCCGCTCGGCGCTCGGCGCATCCTGGGGGCCCACGGCGATGCCGATGCTGGTGCCGATGACCAGCTGATGGCCGTCGACGTCGAAGGGTTCGCCGAGTGCCGCGATGACGCGGCCGGCGAGCTCCTCCGCTTGCGCGGCCTCGGTCAGACCTACCTGCACGATGGCGAACTCGTCGCCGCCCATGCGGGCAATCGTGTTCGCCTCGCTCATCAGCGGCCGGAGCCGCTCGGCGACGCCCTGCAGCAGCTTGTCGCCGACGGGATGGCCGAGCGTGTCGTTGACGTTCTTGAACTGGTCGAGATCGAGAACGTGCACCGCCACCGTCTCTTCGGCGCTGGCCCGCGTCAGCGCATGATGCAGCCGTTCGCTGAGCAGGGCCCGGTTGGGCAGGCCCGTCAGCGTGTCGTGCATCGCCAGGTGGCCGGCCCGATAGGCGAGCTCCAGCACGTGGCGGATATGCTCGCCGAACGCGCGCCAGTTGAGAGGCTTGAGCAGATAGGAGGTGGCGCCCGCCGTGAGCGCGCTTTCGAGCGCGGCGCGGGTCTCGTTGCCGGTCAGGACGATGATCGGAATGTGCTTGAGCATGGGGTGCCCGCGCACGGACCTGATCAGCTCGAAGCCGTTGAAGTTCGGCATCTCGAGGTCGACGATGGCGAGGTCGAAGACGGTCGACTGCATGTGCGCCAGCGCGTCGTAGCCGTCCTCGGCATCGACCACGTCGGCAAGCATGGCAATTCTTTTCGAGACGACCGCGCGCGAGAAGGCATCGTCGTCGACGATCAGCACCGATGGCCGTCTCATGATCCCCCGAGCCTTCCCTGTGAGGCTGATCCCGCGTCCCGGGGGTGAATATGCATGGCGGTACTTAATGGATTGGTGAGGGGACGGAGCAACGGACCCGGATCATCGCGGCTGGTTAAGGATCTCTTCCATCCCGCTGAGCGCGGCGGGTGCCTGGGAGTTCACACAAGCTTAGGTCGCGGCCGATAGGATCGCGCCATCCGACCAACGCGACCTTCGTGTGCACCGTGCTCGACCAACCCGTGCAAGTTGAGGCCGAGACTGAGCTTCCGCTCATCGACGACGGCGTCATGAAGGATTGGAGCGGGGACCTCGACGAAGCCGACGTGCTGGACCTGCTCGGCCGTGTGCCGGGCGAAGGCCGCAAGTGCGTGGCCGGGATCAAGGAGGCCGTGGACAAGGCAGACCTGGCATCGGCCAAGCGCTTTGCGCATCGCCTCAAAGGCATGGCGAGCAACCTCGGCGCCGTCAGGCTCGCCGCCGTGGCGCGCAGCATCGAGCTCGCCAGCGTCGACGCCGCCGCCGTGTCGGCGCGGTTGGCCGAGCTGGAGGCGACGCTCGCCGCGACGCTCGAAGCGATCGTGCCGCGCGCCTGACGCCGCCCGCGCCTTTCCAGTGCGTAAACGGAGCAAAGGCCGCTCCCGCGCGGGGCGCAGCACGATACTCATTATTCACCCTGTGGGCGTACGGTTGTCCAGGTACGCCGTGGGGGCAGGGAAAATGACGTACTCGGAGCGGCTCGACCGCGTGCTCGACTGGTTCATCGCCGGCCAGATCAGGCCCGGCTCGAATGAACATCGCCGCGTGCGGATGTTCCTGATCAGCCACCTCTGCGGGCCGTTCCTCGGGCATCCGATCACGGCGTTTCTCTATATCAAGGACCCCACTCCCTGGCCGCACGTGTTCGTGCTGGGCACGTCGATCACGCTGTTCTGGCTGCTGCCGCCGCTGATCAGGCTGTTCGCGAGGTACTACACCTCGCTGGCCCTGCTGTCGGTGCAGAACCTGATCTTCGCCATTCTGTGGGGCTCCTACCACTATGGCGGGGCGAGCTCGCCGTTCCTGATGTGGCTGCTGGTGGTCCCGCTGCTCGCCTTCTTCTATCTGGGATCGAATGCGCGCGCCCGCGTCATCGTCTTCCTGCAGATCGCCGGAGGGCTCGTCGCATTCTATGTCGCCTACCTCGTCGGCGACGCCAGCCCCTCCCACATCCCGCTCGAGAGCATGGTCGGCATCGGCATCATCTCGGCCATGTCGGCATCGATGTATGTGCTGCTGATGGCCAGCTACTACGCCCAGATCGTCGACTCGCAATCGGAGCTGCTGCGCGAGATCGAGCGCCACCAGGTGACGCTCGAGGAGCTGACCAAGGCCAAGGACGAAGCCGATCGGGCAAACAACGCCAAGTCGGAATTCCTGGCCAAGATGAGCCACGAGCTGAGAACCCCGCTCAATGCCGTCATCGGCTACAGCGAGATCCTGCTCGAGGATGCCGAGCTCGACGGCCGCGGCGAGCAGATCAGCGACCTGCAGAAGATCAGCGCCGCCGGCAAGCATCTGCTGTCGATGGTCAACAACATCCTCGACATCTCGAAGATCGAGGCGGGCAAGATGGACCTGTTCCTCGAGGACTTCGACCTCGACAAGCTGCTCGACGAGGTGGAGATCACGAGCCGCCCGCTTGCCGCCAAGAACACCAACCTGCTGGTGATCGATCGCGGGTCCGCGCCGCTGGGGATGGTGCACCTGGACTCCACCAAGCTCCGGCAGGCGGTGCTCAACCTCATCAGCAACGCGGCCAAGTTCACCCACAACGGCGAGATCACGCTCAAGATACGGCGCCTGCACAACGGCGACAGCGATTGGGTGCAGATCGCCGTCATCGATACGGGCGTGGGCATCAGTTTGGACCAGCAGAAGGCGCTGTTTTCCAAGTTCACCCAGGCCAATGCCAAGATCGCCTCCAAGTACGGCGGCACCGGGCTGGGCCTGGCGCTGAGCCAGAACCTCTGCCGCGTCATGGGCGGCGACATCTCGGTGCAGAGCCGGCTCGGGCACGGGTCCTGCTTCACCATCCATCTCCCGGCCGCGGCGCAGATCGACGCCAACGACCCGGCGGAGGACGATGCGCTGGTCGCCGACGCCGAGGACGACGTGCGGGCGCGCGCGGAAGGCTATGCAGGGCTGTCGGAAAATCCGCTGCCTTCCAAGCCGAAGCGGCGCGTGCTGGTGGTCGACGATGACCGCTCCTTCCTGGAGCTGGTCGAGCGCCTCCTGCTCAAGGAGGGCTTCAGCGCCATGTGCAGCAGCTATCCGCGCTCGGTGCGCCAGCTCGCCCGGACGGCACAGCCCGACGCGATCCTGCTCGACATCCTGATGCCGGATTTCGATGGATGGGCGGTGCTCGAGTCCCTGAAGCACGACCCTGTGACCGCCAAGATCCCGGTCGTCGTGCTGAGCATCGTCGACGAGCGCAAGCGCGCCCTGGATGCCGGCGCGGCCGCGATCGTGACCAAGCCCGTCGATCGATCGGAGCTGCTGAGAGCGATCGGGGAGGCCTGCGAGCCGGCGACGCGCAAATCGAGAGCCAACAGATCAGCGACGATACCCGCGGTCGCCTGACAGGCGACCCGCGCGGCAAGCAGGGGGAAGAGATGCCGGTGATATTGGTGGTCGAGGACAATCCCATAAACCGGGACGTGCTCGGACGGCGTTTGGAGAAGCGCGGCTACTCGGTGCGCTTTGCCGAGGACGGCCCATCCGGTGTCGAGGCGGCCGCCAAGCTGCAGCCCGATCTCATCCTGATGGATATCGGCCTCGGCGAGGAAATGGACGGGTGGACGGCGACGCGAACCATCAGGGCCGATCCGCTGACGGCCGGCATTCCGATCATCGCGCTCACCGCCAGCGCGTTCGAGTCCGACCGGCGCAAGAGCCTTGCCGCGGGTTGCTGCGATTTCGACACCAAGCCCGTCGATCTGCCGCGGCTGCTGTCCAAGATCGAGCAGAGCCTGCGCACGCTCGCCTGAGGTGTGTGCCGACAGGTGGACTTGGTGCCGGGCCACCGCTGTGAGCTGCGGCACTGCGGCGCCTGCCGGGATGACGGTGTGGGACGCGCGCACGTGTTCAACAAACGTCATGCCCGCAGGCGGGCACCCACGACACCGAACAACATAGCAGCGTGATCAACCGCATGCCGGCCGGGAGCGCGGTCGGCGCGATGCGGATGGGGAGCGCAAGTGGACGCTTGCGTGGGTCCCCGGCCTCCGGCGGCCGCGCCGGTGGCGCGGCGCCTGCCGGGGATGACGTCGGCCTCGAGCGGGAAGCCGCTGCGAGGGAAAAGGGTGTTGGCAGTAGGCAATAGGCAATCGGCGGGCGCGTACGCCTATTCCCGATTGCCGACTGCCTTGGGGTCTTGGGGTCGGACCCGCAGGGTCTGACCCCGTTTCGCTCAGGCAGCGGCGAGGTCGTCCGATGGCTTGCCGGCGGAGGCGGCGGCGAACTCGTCCTCGCGGTAGGACCGGAACTCGAGGTCGGCCGCACGCATCGACTCATGCATCGCCTTGACGAAGACGTCGATGTCCTCGTTTTCGTGATCGGCCATCACCTGCACGCGGAAGCGGGCGCCGCCCTGCGGCACGGCCGGGTACTCGACCAGGTTGGCGATCGCGCCGAGCTCGAACATGTTGCGCGAGGCGATGCGGGCCAAGCCTTCCGCGCCGACGCGGATCGGCACGATCGCCGAAGGATCGCCGAGCACCTCGAGCCCCAGACGCCCCGCTTCCTTGCGCAGATAGAGGATGTTGTCCATCAGCCGCTGACGGCGCTTCAACCCCTCCGAAGAGCGCACGATGCGGAAAGCGGTGCTTACGGCTGCGGCCTGCACGGGCGACAGCGCGTTGGAGAAGGTCTGGGTGGCGCTGTAGTACTTGAGGTACTCGGCCGCGGCCTTGGTCCTGACCCCGATGAAGCCGCCGTTGGCGGCAAAGGTCTTGGAGAAGCTGCCGACGATGATGTCGACTTCGTCGAGCATGTTCTGCAGGCCCAGATGCCCGAGGCCCTCCTCGCCGATGCAGCCGAAGTCGTGGGCGCAGTCGACCAGCAGGACGGCGTTGTACTCGTCGCACGCAGCCCGCAGCGCGCGGATGTCGGGCGTGTCGGAGTGCATCGAGAAGAGGCTCTCGGTCACCACCAGAATGCCGTTGCTCGCGTCCGTGGCGCGGATCTTCTGCAGGCGGCGCCCGAGCGCATGGATGTTGAGGTGGCCGTGGTAGTGGATGTTCTGGGTGGCCGCGCGCGCGCCTTCCTGGAGGCAGGAGTGGGCGAGCACGTCCATGACGACGTGGTCGTTGGGCCGCACGAAGCCTTGCACGGCGGCAAATCCGGCGGACCAGCCGGTGGGATAAAGAACGGTCTCGCGCCCATGCAGGAAGTCGGAGACCGTGCGCTCGAGCTCGAGCGAGTGCTTGGTGTTGCCGAGCAGCGCGGCCGAGCCGGCGCTGTGCACGCCGTACTCCTCGATGGCGCGCGTGGCGGCGCGCTTGACCTCGGGATGCGAGGCGAGGCTCAGATAGTCCTGCGAGGCGAAGTTGACGCCCGCAAAGGCCTTGCCGGAATCGGTCAGTGCCGTGCAGCGCGTCTTGGGCGCCGTCGCCGTCGATTTCGCGTAGGGCCACAGATCGTACTGCCGGCGCAGGTCCTGCCAGGCGAAGAACGGCTTCGTGCGGCCGACGAGGTCGGTTCCCGGCAGGACGCGATATTCTCTCAGGCTGCCCATGAGCGCCTCCTTGGGCGCCTTGGCATGCCTCTCGCAACCGTTGTCCTTGGAACTCATCGACGCCCCCGAACCCTGCGTGAACTTTTTCGCTGCGGGAACTATAGGAGCGAGGCTGCAAGGTCGGGTTTATGCAGGACAGCGGATATCCGCTGTCTGCATTGTTGCTTTCCAGTTCGTTGCCGCAGGATCCGGTTCGGAACGTTGCCGATCCGGGGCTCCGAGGCCGCGCCTTACTTGGACGGGCCGCCGAAGCGATACACCGCGCCGACGGTGAACTCGAACTGGCTCATGTCGATCTCGACGTCGTGCGACGCGAAGCCGAGCTCCGTGCCGCTGACGGTGGCGCGCGGCGCGTACATGGCGGCAAGCTCGAGATCCCAGCTGTTGGTGAGCTGGTACTTGAGGCCGCCAGTGATGTGATGCTGCACGACGCCAAGCGTCATGATGTTGAGGTCGGCGTCGCGCGACTTGATCGGCGCCGTATTGTAGGAGTAGCCGGCGCGCAGGGTCAGCTTGGGCGAGCGGCGCCACTCCAGGCCGAGCTTGATCACGTCGACATCCTGCACGCCGAAGCCGGGCCCGTCGTCGGCACCGAATGCGGTAGCGTTGGTCGATGGGTTGTGCAGGGTTGCGATGGAGCCGAACCAGATGCGCTTGTAGTCGGCCATCAAAGTGAGATTCGGCGTCGCGTCGTAGGCAATGCCGGCCTGGATCGTGGCCGGGATGTCGAAATCACCCTGCTGCGGCAGCAGCCCGCGGTACCGGTCGAAGTTGGTCATGAAGATGCGCGGATTGCCTGCCACGCCGACACGAAAGCCGGGCGCGACCTTCCACTCGAGACCGCCGCGGAGGCCGACGCCCCAGGAATTGTCCGTGCCCCGGTTCGTGAAGTTCGCCGCATCGATTGAAGATGCAGGAGAACACGCCCACGCCCTCCACCTTGCCCTCCTGGTGGGCGAGGATCGGAGCGACGCCGACCGAAAGGCCGCGCGAGATCTCCTTGGCGAACGCCACCGAGTAGAAGCTCTGCGACAGGACGATGCCGAGAGGTCCGCCGCAGTACACGCCCGAGCCGCTGCCGAGAATGAGCCCGCAGTTCGGGTTGGCAACGTCTTTGTAGTGCGTGTTGACGCCACCGTTGCCATAGGCCGTGAACGCGATCGCATCGAAGAGGGGCGAATTGGTCCGCCAAGTCACGGCGAGATTGGGAATGGCTATCACGCCGGGCTCGCTGGCGTGATAGCCATCGGCGTCGAGCCCGACGCCACCAGGGGGAGAAGCGGTGTAGCCGCCATCCAGGTTGAGAAAGGAGACTGATGCGTTGAGCTGGGTGCCGACGTTGGTGAGGCCGGCGGGGTTGAGGCTGGCCGCGGTTGCGTCCGTGCTGCTGGCGACGCCGGCGCCGGCCAGCGCCTTCCCGCGCGCGCCGATGCCGTTCTGGATGTAGGCCTCGGCCGCCATTGCCGCCGTCGATGCGGCGAGCATCAATGCGCAGGCCGTGGCCAGACCCACAGCCAGCACCTGTCGGCGCCGCCGCGACATCCCCGTGCACAAAGACATGTGCGCTCCCCCCGCTGGAATCATCTCCGCTCTACATCTACGTAAGATGACGATTGTTAATTAGTGGTTAGAGAACGACCCGAAACGGCGCACCTCGGGCGTCGTGCGAGGGATGGCGTGTGCCGCCAGCCACGGCAGTGGCCGGATCAGGCGAGGTGGTCAGGGGGAGCCGCCGGTCAGGCGCTGTCGGGCTTCGGCTTGCGTCGGAGGCTGGGCGGCTCGGTCGGGACAAGCGGGCCGATGACCTGGGCGCGCTTGGCAGCGACCATGCGGGGGGCGCCGATGAACCTGACGCCGACATCGTTCGTCTTGCGCCACACGACCTCGCAGTTCGCCTCGAGGCCGTCGACGGCAATGATCAGCTCGAACGTGTCGGGGATGCTCACCACGTTGTCGACCCGCAGGCGCGCTCCCGTGGTCGACAGGTCGCGCACCGTGCACGATACGGTCAGGTGGCGATTGTTGGATGCGGCGGTGCCGGCCTTGAAAACCTTCCGGCGCGGGGCTGCGCGTGCATCGCCAGCCTCCCTCGCCTTGAGGGCGCTACTTCCGCTCACCTGGAAAGGCACGACCGTACCGCCGGTCCCAGCTAAAGAAGACAATGCTCAACTCCTCGGTTCCACAGTTCGCATTTTTCCAGGGAGGTGTGAGGCGGCCTTCAAGGGCCGGCAGCCGCGACGAGTTTCTTCAAATTCTCAGTAAATTGTCCCTGAAGGTTCGCTGCCCGGTTCATTGTTTGTTAACGAATGGAGCCAAAGAGAATTACGAATCACTAATAGTGAGACCTTTCGGTTACGCTCAATAGTCTTCGATCATCTATCCACTAACTGTTATTGACGCTGAAAATTACTGCAGATACCGCCCCTAGCAGGCAATCAACGCGATTCGGGGGCGTCTCATGATTGTTATCGTCGACGAGCGCGAGACCGTGCAGGAGGGCTATCGGGCTTGGTTCGACCGGGAGGGGATCTCCGCCACCGGCCTCAGCACCAGCGATTTCGACAATTGGGTCAAGACGGTCTCGGAGCCGGATATTCTGGCGGTCGAGGCTTTTCTTCTCGGTGACTGCCACGACCGCCATGTATTTCCGAAGTTGATCAAAGGGCGGTCGGCGGCTCCCGTCATCGCCATGAACGACAACAAGTCCCTGGAGGAGACGCTCGATCTGTTCGCCGCCGGCGTCGACGACGTGGTGCGCAAGCCGGTGCATGTGCGCGAGATCCTGGCGCGCATCAAGGCCATCCGCGGCAGGGCCCAGAAGAAGAGCGAGGGAACGAACGTCGGGCCCGTGCGCGTGTTCTACGACGGCCGCGATCCGGAGGTCGCCGGCAACGCGCTGCCGTTGCCGCGGCGCGAGCGGCGCATTCTGGAGTATCTCGTCAGCACCAAGGGCTGCCGCGTCAGCAAGAGCCAGATCTTCAATCACGTCTACGGCCTCTTCAGCGAGGACATCGACGAGAACGTGGTCGAGAGCCACATCAGCAAGCTGCGCAAGCGCCTGCGCCACCGCCTGGGCTACGACCCGATCGATTCGCAGCGCTATCTCGGCTACCGGCTGACGTGCGAGTGAGATGCGCGGCGCCGGTGCAACGGCGCCGCCTCGACTTGGCCAACGCCTCCATCCCTTCGATGAAACGCCAGCCTCGCACAAGCTGAGGCTGCTCTACTGCGCACTCCAAGCAATACGCGCAGAGGGTAAGCTCGATGGGCCTTTACGGGATGATGCGGACCAGTGCATCCGGCATGATTGCGCAGGCCAACAGGCTCGGCACGGTCGCCGACAACATCGCCAATTCCAGCACGACGGGCTACAAGCGCGCCTCGACCGAATTCACCTCGCTGATCCTGGACTCCGGCGGCTCCGAATACGTCTCGGGCGGCGTCGAGACCCGCATTCGCTACGCCGTCGGCGAGCAGGGCGCCTTCAACTTCACGACCTCCGTCACCGACCTGGCGGTCAAGGGCAACGGCTTCTTCGTCGTATCGGGCAACGAGCCGGACCAGCCCTTCCTCACCCGCGCCGGCTCCTTCGTGCAGGACGGCGACGGCAACCTCGTCAACGCCGCCGGCTACAAGCTGATGGGCTACAGCCTGGCGTCCGGCAACCCGAACGTGGTGGCGAACGGCACGGCCGGCTTGAGCGTCGTCAACCTCGGCACACTGGCGCTGCAGGCCAACCCCTCGACGGATGGCGAGCTGTTCGTGAACCTGCCTTCGAATGCGGCGGTGACGGTCGCAGCGGATCTGCCATCGGCCAATTCGACCACGTCGACCTTCAGCGGCAAGACCTCGCTCATCGCCTACGACAGCCTCGGCAGTCAGGTGACGATCGACGTCTACGCCACCAAGACCGGCACTGGCACGTGGGAGATCAGCGCCTACGACCGCGCCACCGCGGGGGCCAGCGGCGGCTTTCCCTATTCGTCGGGCCCGCTGGCGACAACGACGTTGAGCTTCGATGCCACCGGCCAGTTCGCATCCGGCAGCCCCACCTCGATCGGCTTCACCATTCCCAACGGTGGCAGCTTCACGCTCGACATGTCGCAGTCGAGCCAGCTCGCCACCGACTACACGGTGCTGAGCGCGTTCGTGAACGGCAACGCCGCGAGCGAGGTGCAGCGCGTCGAAATCTCCGACGACGGCTACCTCTATGCCGTGTTCGAGAACGGCACGCGGGTGGCGACCTATCGCATCCCGCTCGCCAACGTGCCGAGCCCCGACAATCTGACGCCGCTTGCCGGCAACGTCTACGCGCTCGGCGTCGACTCCGGCGACCTGCAGGTGGACTTCCCCCGCTCGGGCGGGCTCGGCACTCTGGTCTCGAGCGCCTTGGAGCAGTCGACGGTGGATCTCGCCTCCGAGCTCACCACCATGATCGAGTCCGAGCGCAACTACACGGCAAACTCCAAGGTCTTTCAGACCGGCGCGGAGCTGATGGACGTGCTCGTCAATCTGAAGCGCTGACGCGGGGGCCCGCAGAGGGCAACGGGTAGGACTGTCCAATGACGCTCTCCGTTGGCCTCAATGCGGCGCTGTCGGGTTTGGCCACCACGGCCGAACAGACCGCGGTCGTATCCCGCAACGTGGCGCGCGCGGGCGATCCATACGCCTCGCGCAAGACGGCCAATCTCGTCACCCTGCCCGGGGGCGGCGTCAAGCTCGCCTCCATCACCCGCACGTCGGACGCCGCGCTGTTCGACAAGATGCTCGTCGCCACCTCGTCTGCCGGTACGAAGCAGACGATCGTGGATGCGCTCGACAGGCTCGATCAGACCATCAACGATCCCGAGCTCGACGCCTCGCCGGCGGCGCTCATCTCGAAGCTCAGCGAGGCTTTGCAGAACTACGCCACGGCTCCGCAAGACAGCGTCGCCGCCCGATCGGCGGTTGCGGCCGCCGGCGACCTCGTGCAAGGCCTCCATGACGCGACCGACGTCGTGCAGCAGGTGCGTGCGGCGGCGGATACCGACATGGCCGCGGCCGTCGATCACGTCAACACGCTGCTCGCCCAATTCGAGACGGTCAACCGCGAGATCGTCGGCGGCACGCGGCGCGGCGAGGATGTCACCGACCAGCTCGATCAGCGCGACCAGATCCTGGCGAGCCTCGCCGAGGAAATCGGCATCCGCACCGTCAGGCGCACCGACGACGACATGGCAATCTATACGGACAGCGGCTTGACGCTGTTCGACGGCAGCCCGCGCTCGGTCACTTTCGACCGCACCTTGGCCTTCTCGCCGACGACGACCGGCAACGCGGTCTACGTCGACGGCGTGCCCATCACGAACTCGCAGGGCCCGTTGGCGGCCAAGACCGGCCGCCTGGCTGGGCTCGCCACGGTCCGCGACAATCTCGCCGTCACCTATCAAAACCAGCTCGACGAGATCGCGCGCGGGCTGATCGACACCTTTGCCGAGAGCGACCAGAGCGCCACGCCGACCCTGCCCGATGTGCCCGGCCTCTTCACCTATCCCGGCGCGCCCGCCATGCCGGCCGCCGGCACCATTGTGACCGGCCTTGCGGGCTCGATCATCGTCAACCCGAGCGCGGACCCCACCCAGGGCGGCGATCCGAACCTGCTGCGCGACGGCGGCATGTCCGGCAACCCTGCCTACATCTACAACACCAGCGGCGGGGCGGGCTTCCCGGATCGCTTGCAGCAGCTTCTCGATAGCCTCGACACACAGCAGGCGTTCGATCCGGCAGCCCAGGCAGCGCCCTCCGAGACCCTTGCCCGCTTCGCATCGTCCTCGGCAGCCTGGCTGCAGCAGATGCGCCAGACAGCGAGCAACGATGCCGACTACCAGAATGCCCTGCTCCAGCGCAGCTCCGAAGCGCTCTCCAATGCCACCGGGGTCAATCTCGATGAGGAGATGAGCCGGCTGCTGGAGCTGGAGCGGTCCTACCAGGCCTCGACGCGGCTGATCACGACGATCGACAACATGCTGGGCGCCTTGCTGCAGGCGGCGGGATGAGGCCATGAAGACCACCTCGATCTCCACCAGCGCGCTCACGCAAGCCACCCGATTATCGCTCGCCAAGCTGCAAACCAACCTGGCGCAAGCGCAAAAAGAAGTGACGACGGGCCGCCACGCCGACATTGGTCTGGCGCTTGGCTACCGCACGGGCGAGACGATCTCCCTGCGCCAGGAGCATCTCCGTCTCCAGACGATCACCGACACCAATGCCGTCGTGTCCACGCGTCTGGACACCTCCCAATCCACCCTGGAGGCGCTTGCGAAAAGCGCGCAGGACTTTCTCGGTCAGCTCATGGCCGGCGGCAGCAGCGGGCAAAGCCAGCAGGTGCTGCAGACGCAGGCGCAGTACGCGCTTTCGATGTTCGTCGGTGCGCTCAATACGACCATCGATGGTGCATCGCTGTTTGCCGGCATCAACAGCGACGTGAAGCCGATCACCGACTATCAGGCGCCGGGCGCCGCCAACGCTCAAGCCGTAGCCAATGCGTTCGCCGGCACCTTCGGCATCTCGCAGTCCGACCCGGCCGTGGCCAACATCTCGGCCACCGACATGCAAAGCTTCCTCGATACGACGTTTGCCGGGCTCTTCGATCCGGGCGCCTGGAGCGGCACCTGGTCGGCCGCGTCCGACCAGAACATCAAGAGCCGCATATCGCCGAACGAGCTCGTGCCGACCTCCGTCAATGCCAACGACGAGACCTTCCGCAAGCTGGCAAGCGCCTTCACCATGATTGCCGACCTCGGCGCGCCCGATCTCAACGAGGGCGCCTTCAAAGCCATCGTCGACACCGCGACGGGCCTCGTCAGCCAGGCACTCGACGGCCTGACCAACCTGCGCGCTGACCTCGGTGTCGCGCAGGATCGCGTGGCCAAGTCCAACGAGCGCATGTCGATCCAGTCCGACATCATGTCCAACCACATCGGCATCCTCGAAGGCGTCGACCCCTACGAGGCCTCGACCCGCGTCTCCACGCTGCTGAGCCAGGTCGAGACCGCCTATGCCATGACCGCACGCATCCAGCAGCTCTCCATCCTCAACTACCTCTGATCCTCCACCACCCAGCAAGCAGGATAGAAAACGATGTACCAGTTTTCCTACGCGGAAGTCCTAGACGAGACGCCAAAGGGAGCCCGGGAGCGCGAGCGCCAGGCCATCGATCGCTCGATCGAGCTTCTGCAGGCGGCCGAGAAGAGCGGCGCCAGGTCGCGCGAGGCGATGGAGGCGGTGCTCTACGTGCGGCGCCTGTGGGCGTTCCTGATCGAGGATCTGGCCAGGCCGGAGAACGATCTGCCGAAACCCTTGCGCGCCGATCTCATTTCGATCGGCCTCTGGCTCATGCGCGAGGCCGAGCAGATCCGCCTCGAGACTTCGGAGAACTTCAAGGGCATGATCGACGTGTCCACCTCCATCCGCGACGGGCTCAAATGAGCCGCCGTTCCCTCGTGCCGCGTTCCAGCAACCAGGAGATCTCGGCGTCATGGTAGTGACATCCACCAGCAGCGCCACGTCGGCCGCAGCCACGCCCCCGGCCGCGGCGGAGAACGCGCAAACGCTCGACTACAGCGCCTTCCTGCGGCTGCTGATCGCGCAGCTCAAGAACCAGGACCCGACCAAGCCCATGGACTCCGCCCAGTTCATGAGCCAGCTCGCGGCCTTCTCCAGCGTCGAGCAGGCGGTGAAGACCAACGCCAAGCTCGATGCCCTGATGTCGACAAACACGCTGAGCCAGGCGGAGGCCTTCGTCGGCCACATGGTGGCTTCGGCCGACGGCACAATCTCGGGCCAGATCGTGGCGGTGAAGGTTACCTCGGACGGCCCGCTCGCCTACCTCGACAACGGCCAGCAGGTCCTGCTCGAGCCCGGCATCACGGTGGCCTGACATGAACCAAGCCGACGCCCTCGACATCGTCCAATCGGCGTTGTGGACCGTCATCGTCGCGTGCAGCCCCGCGGTCCTGGCGGCAATGGCCATCGGCATCGTCATCGCCCTGCTGCAGGCGCTGACCCAGGTGCAGGAGGTCACGCTCACCTTCATTCCTAAGATCATAGCCATCTTGCTGGTGGCGTCGCTCACGGCGCCCTTCATCGGCACCGTGATCTACACCTTCGCCGAGCACGTCTACGGGCGCATCGAGGTCGGGTTCTGAGGCTCGAACGCGCGCGGCAGGGGGCGGCATAGAGGGGATAGATGGCAGCGTAGGTCGCGACTTCTGCCCGCACAACCGAACCAGGCCGACAGAGTCGGCCATGCCTATGCAACACCCGGAAGGCCTGCTGGGCGGCTCCGGTTGAGCACCCTCGCGCAAGGTTCATCAGGCTAAGTCATGGACCTGAATCGGTGGGGGACGCGATGGCGACGGCAGTTGCCTCCAGTGCAAAGCCTGTCGAACGCACCGGCGGCCAGGACGTCGGCTTCGCGGTCGGCATCGTCTTTATTGTCACTGTCCTTTTCCTGCCGCTGCCGGCGATCCTGATCGACCTCGGCCTCGCCTTCTCGATTGCGCTGGCGGTGTTGATCTTGATGGTGGCGCTCTGGATCCAGAAGCCGCTCGATTTCTCCGCTTTCCCGACGGTGCTGCTGATCGCCACGATGTTGCGGCTTTCGCTCAACATCGCCACGACGCGGCTGATCCTGTCCAACGGCGCGGAGGGCTACGCGGCGGCCGGTCATGTCATCGCCGGCTTTGCCAACTTCGTCATGAGCGGCGACTTCGTCATCGGCACTATCGTCTTTGTCATCCTGATCACCGTGAACTTCGTGGTGATCACCAAGGGTGCGACCCGTATCGCCGAGGTCGGCGCCCGCTTCACGCTGGATGCCATCCCCGGCAAGCAGATGGCCATCGACGCCGATCTGAACGCCGGGACCATCGACGACAAGGAGGCGACGCGCCGCCGGCGCGAGCTCGAGGAGGAGAGCGCCTTCTTCGGTTCGATGGACGGCGCCTCCAAGTTCGTGCGCGGCGATGCGATCGCCGGCCTCATCATCACGGCCGTCAACGTGTTCGGCGGCATCGTCATCGGCGTCACCCGTCACGACATGTCGCCTGCCGCCGCCGCCGACGTCTTCACCAAGCTCTCTGTCGGCGACGGTCTCGTCACCCAGATCCCGGCACTGATCGTCTCGCTGGCCGCCGGCCTGCTGGTCTCCAAGGGCGGCGTGCGCGGCTCCACCGAAAAGGCGGTCTTCGGCCAGCTCGGCAACTATCCTCGGGCCCTCATGCTCGCCGGCGTCTCCATGTTCGTCCTCGCCTTGGCACCCGGGCTCCCGTTCCTGCCTTTCGCGCTTCTGGCCGCGCTGCTCGGCTTCACCGCCTACATCATTCCGAAGCGCCGGGCCGAGGCGCGTGCCGCCGAGGAGGCCACGGCGCAGGCCGTCGCCGACGCCGCGCACGAGGAGGCGCGGCTCTCGGTCAGGGAATCCCTGCGCACGAGCGAGATCGAGCTGTGCCTCGGCAAGCAGATCTCCGGCGCGCTCCTCAAGGTGCACGGCGAGCTCTCGCAGCGGGTGGCGAAGATGCGGCGCAATTTTGCCACCCAGTACGGCTTCGTCGTTCCCGAGATCAAGCTGACGGACGATCTCGCCATTCCCCCCAAGTCCTACCGGATCAAGGTGCACGGCACGGTGGTGGCCAGCGAGGAGCTGCAGGATCGGCGACGTGCTCGTCATTACCGGCGAAGGCGCGCGGCCCGACGTGCCGGGCGAGGAGGCGCGGGAGCCCGCCTTCGGCATCAAGGCCATGTGGGTGCCGGAGATGTTTGCCGACAGCATCAGGCGCGAGGGCTTCAAGCCGGTCGACAACATGTCCGTGATGCTCACCCATCTGCGTGAGGTGATCCGCAACAACCTGGCGCAACTGCTGTCCTACAAGGATATGCGCGCGCTGCTCGACCGCCTGGAGCCGGAATACCGCAGGCTGATCGAGGAGATCACGCCCTCGCAGATCTCATATTCCGGCATCCAGGCGGTCCTGAAACTGCTGCTGGCCGAGCGCGTCTCCATCCGCAACCTCAACCTGGTGCTCGAGGCCATCGCCGAAATCGCGCCGCACGTGCGCCGCGCCGAGCAGCTCGTCGAGCACGTGCGCATGCGGCTGGCGCAGCAGATCTGCGGCGACCTCGCCGATGGCGGCGTGCTCAAGGTTTTGCGCCTCGGCAACCGCTGGGACCTCGCCTTCCACCAGAGCCTCAAGCGCGACGCCAAGGGCGACGTCGTCGAGTTCGACATCGATCCGCGCCTGATCGAGCAGTTCGGCGCCGAGGCCTCCAAAGTCATCCGCGGCTGCATGGATCAGGGCCACCAGTTCGTCCTGGTCGCCGCGCCCGATGCGCGCCCCTACGTGCGCATGGTGACCGAGCGGCTGTTCGCCACCCTGCCCGTTCTGTCGCATGTCGAAATCGCCCGCGGCGTCCAGATCAAATCGCTCGGCACCATCTCGTGAGCGCGATCACGCCGGATACGGTCCTGCTCGTCTTCCTGGCCTTTTGCCGCATCGGCGGTTGCCTGATGCTGATGCCGGGCTTCTCCAGCGCGCGCGTGCCCATGAACGTGCGGCTGTTCATCGCGATTGCCGTCACCCTGGCGCTCTCGCCGGTATTGCTGCCGATACTGCAGACCGCGCTGCCGCAGCTCCCGACCCCGACCCTGATCGTGCTGCTGATCTCGGAGACCTTCATCGGCGGCCTGATCGGCATCATGGGGCGCATGTTCTTTCTCGCCTTGCAGTTCATGGCGACCGCGGCGGCGATGTACATCGGCTTCGGCAACATGCCGGGCGCCCCTATCGAGGATGCCGAGCCGCTGCCAGCCTTCGCCACGCTGATCACGCTGACCGCGACGCTGCTCTTCTTTCTTACCGACCAGCATTGGGAGGTGCTGCGGGCTCTGCTGCAGTCCTACGCTGCGCTGCCCGTCAGCGAACCCTTCGCGCTCGATTTCAGCTTGGCGAAGCTGACCGACGCCACCTCCAGCGCCTTCACTCTGGCGCTGCAGATCAGCAGCCCCTTCATCGTCTACACCCTCATCATCAACTTCATGGTGGGCATCGCCAACAAGCTGGTGCCGCAGATCCCGATCTACTTCATCTCCATCCCCCTCGTCCTCGCCGGCGGCTTCTTCCTGCTCTATTTCATGATCGGCGAGGCCCTGCGCGTATTCATGATGGGGTTCATGGGCTGGCTGGCGCGGGGTTGAAGGCATGGCCGCGCACGCCCGCAAGATGCATCGCATTCTGGCGGTGCAGCAGCAGCTGCATCGGATCGAGCAATGGCGGCTCGCCGCTCTCCACATGAGGCTCGATGAACTCGCCGCCGATCAGGAGCACCTGATTGCAGCGCTCAATGAAGACGATGCACTGCAAGGTCTGTTCATCGACGGCATGGCTCGCCGGCTGCAATCCTTGACGGAGGAGTCGTCGAAGACGGCGCAGGAGACGCAGTCCCAATCGGTCCGCCTTCTGGAACAGGCAGGGCGGCTCATCTGCGCCGAGCGGACGGCGGCGGCAGCCGACCTTGCGGGACGGCGCGCCAACGAGCGCAAGGAGCTGCTGGAGACGATCGAGCGGCTCGCCGACCAGGGCCCACAAGCCTCCCGCAAGATTGCCGGGCGATAGTAGGGCTGCCTTCAGCACTCTGGAAATGCTGCCTGTGTCCACCCCTTCCACCGACATCGTTCTTGGCGTCGCCCAGGCCGCCGATCCCCAGAAATACCGGGCGGCGGTGGAGCGCCTGCGGAGCCTGAGTGCCGAGGGCGCGTCGAGCCGTCCGAGCGCGGATGTCAAATTGCCTGGAGCTTCGGTGGCGCCGCCTCCGGCGAACCCCGGTCCTGCCCCTGCACCCGGTCTCTCACGCGTCGCCTCTGTTCAGCCGCGTCAGGGCCGGGCACAGGGCCCCGGCGATGCCTTCAGCAAGCTCGAAGCGTTCGTGCTGCAGACCTTCATCCAGTCGATGCTGCCCAAGGACGCACAGCACGTGTTCGGCAAGGGCACGGCCGGCGAGATCTGGAGATCGATGCTGGCCGAGAAACTGGGCGCCGAAATTGCCAAGAGCGGCCAGATCGGCATCGCCAAGCACCTGATGTCGGGATCGGTGGCCGGCGCGCTCTTGACCGCGCAGGGGGCATCGCCGTCGGCGGGCGAGACAGCACAAGCAGGTGCACTGCAACCATCAACCTCGCCGGAGCAAGGCTGAACCATGCTCGGTCGCGCCGTTTCTCCTTCCACAACTCTTGCGAGCTCCGGAGGCTCGGTCGATCGGGCGATCGAATATCTCGGCGCCATCGTCGACCACGAGACGCAGGCTTTACGCGCCCGCGCGGTCATCGATCTTGCCGAGTTCAACAATCGGAAGAACCAGGGGTTGCTCGAGCTCAACCGCGCTCTGCGCACACTCGACGCCGGCGCCCCCAATCCATCTATCGCCTCGCGTCTCACCGGTCTGCGCGCCAAGCTCGATGTCAATCGCGCCCTCCTGAAGACGCACCTGGAGGCGGTGCGCGAGGTTGCCAGCGTGGTCGCCGAGGCGATCCAGGACAGCGAGTTGGACGGCACCTACTCGCCCTCCATCCGCGGCGGCGCCCGGATATGATCAGGCTGCTCCTTTGCGGGTTGTGGGTCTGTCTCGTTGCCCTGGGCTCGACCTATGCCGTCGTCTCCTGGCCGGCCGCGACGACGGCGGCGCCAGAGGCGCACGCGGCCGCAAAGGCACCCGACAAGGCGCATGACAAGCCCAGCAAGGGACATGCCGCCTCTGGAAAGGGACATGGCTCCAAGCCGGCCGGGCTGCCCGACGGCATGGAAGCGATCAAGACGCGGATGATCAGCGTGCCGGTTGTCGCCGACAACGCGGTGCAGGGCTATGTCATGGCGCAATTCGCGTTCATCGTGGACGGCAAGGTGATGGAGCACCTCGCGATCAAGCCCGACGTCTTCCTGGTGGACGAGGCGTTCAAGGCCATCTTCGAAGGCAGCAGCATCGACTTTCGTCGGTTCAAGAAGCAGGACCTGCGGGGGCTGACGAAAGAGATCGCCGGCAACGTCAACAAGCGGCTCGGGGTTCGGCTGATCGATGACGTGCTGGTGCAGGAGCTGAACTACATCACCAAGGACCAGGTGCGCGGCGGGCACAGGCTCTGACGGGTCGCCACGATGGCGCGCCCCGTACGGACGCGGCCTCAGCTTTTCTGCGGGCTGGGGGAGCTGCTATCGGCGCCGGACGGCTCGGGGGCGAAGGCCCGGGCGATCTCCTGAAACGCATCGATCGAGGCGGGATCGTCGGGGCTTTGCTTGATGCCCTCGTAGAGCCTGGGCACGAGGTCGATGGCCTTGTCGAGGGCGGCATCCGTTCCACCCCGATAGCCGCCCATCAGGCGCAGGTCGCGCGTGTCCTCGAAGCGGGCGATCATGGCCCTGAGCTTCATGATCAGAGCCGCCTGCTCGGGCGTCCAGACGCGATTGGAAAGGCGCGACACGGAGCCCAGCACGTTGACCGCCGGATAGCGCGCCTGGTCGGCGATCGACCGGTCGAGCACGACGTGCCCGTCGAGCGTGGCGCGGATGCTGTCGGCCACCGGATCGTTGTGATCGTCGCCATCGACCAGCACGGAGAAGAAGCCGGTGATGGCGCCGCTGCCTTCCTCGCCCGGTCCGGCGCGCTCCAGGAGCTTTGGCAGGTCGCTGAACACGCTCGGCGTATAGCCGCGCGCCACCGGCGGCTCGCCTGCCGCGAGCGCCACCTCGCGGGCCGCATGCGCAAAGCGAGTCACCGAATCGACGAGGAGCAGGACGTTCTCGCCCCGGTCGCGGAAATACTCGGCGATGGTGAGGGCCGTCTTGGGTGCCAGGCGCCGCATCATGGGGCTCTCATCGCCGGTGGCGACCACCGCGACAGCCCGCGCGCGGCCGTGGCCCAACACGTCCTCCATGAACTCGCGCACCTCGCGTCCGCGCTCTCCGACCAGCGCAATCACGCAGGTATCGAAGCCCTGCGATCTGGCCAGCATCGCCAGCAGCGTGGACTTGCCCACGCCGGAGCCGGCGAAGATGCCGACGCGCTGCCCGGCACATACGGGGGTGAAGAGATCGATGACCTTCACGCCCGTCTTGACAGGCGTGAGGATGCGCCGCCTGCGCATCGGATTGGGGGGCTCACGCTCGGTCGATAGGGCGCGCTGTCCCTGCGCAAGCGGCCCGCCGCCGTCGATGGCAAGACCGAGCGCGTTGATGGTGCGACCTTTCCAGGAGTGCTCGGGGCTCAGCGTCACGAACCCGCGGCGCCACACGACGGTGCCGAGGCCGGCGCGAAGCGCGTTCTCGAAGGACTTGACGATGACGCCGCCCGCATCGATGCGCACGATCTCGCCGAGCTGCGGCCTTTCCTCGGTGACCATTTCCACGCATTCGCCGAGCTTCACGAACGGGGAGAGGCCGGCCACGCGGCAGTAGGTGGGCGTGACTTCGGTCACATGGCCGCCGACGGCCGTCTTGCGCTCGGCTGCCGCAAGCGACGACAGGCCGGCTGCGAGCGCTTCGAGCCGGTGCCGCGCCGTGGCCGGCGAGCGGGGCTCGTCGATGTTGGCGGCACGGGGGTCGGTCATCAGTGGTGCGGACCGGCTGTCAACGCCTGCTTCCGGCTCAGCTGGTTGCGCCGAGCGTGCGTATGGCTTCCTGCTGCGAGGCGTCGGTGTCCTTGAGCGAGTTCGCGACGGCCTCGAAGGCGTGTTGCAGCATGATGAGCTTGGTCATTTCCATGACCGGGTTGACATTGGCGCGCTCGGTGTAGCCCTGCTGCATGCCGACCTTGACGAATTCGAGCGCCGGTGTCGCCGGCCGGTCGGGGATCACGCCGGAGTTCTCGAAGCGCTTGAGCGAGGCTTTGTTGTCGATGGCGAAGAGGCCGATGGCGCCGAGCTGGCGGTTGTTCTGGGTGATGGTCCCGTCGCGGGCAATGCGTGGCGGACCGGCGTTGGGGTCGAGCCGGATCTGCGCGTTGCCGGCGTCCAGCACGGGATAGCCGTTCAAGGTGAGAAGCTCGCCGGTTTCGGTCATGCGCATGCGCCCGTCGCGGGTATAGACGGTGCCCGCGGGCGTCTGGATGCCGAGCCAGGCGTCGCCTTCGACCGCCACGTCGAGGGGGTTGTCGGTCTTGACGAATTCGCCGGCGCGCCGCGACAGGTAGGTGTCCCCGGCGGAGGCGAACGCGACCGGATCGGTGGTCGTGGACGACAGCAGCGTCTCGAACCGGACCTCCTCGGCGCGAAAGCCTGTCGTCGTCGCGTTGGCGACGTTGTTGGCGATGGTATCGAGCCTGCGCTGCAGCGCGATCTGCGCGGACAGGCCTACGGAGAAGTTGGTCTGCACGGCCTCACGGCCCTCCGAGCTTCAGGTTCTGCAAGCTGGCGAGGAGATCGCCGCCGATGCCGAGCTCGAGCGGCTGGGCGAAGAGGACGGACGAGGAGCCCGACGATCCGGAGGAACTGCCGTTGTTCAGGTCCCACAGACTGGCGAAGCGCTTGAGGAAGGTGGCGACCTTGTCGGGATCCTGAAGGTCGTCGATATTGAGCTTCTTGGTGAGCATTTCCGCCTGCTTGTCGACGTCGATGGCCGAGGTGGCGGGCGGAATGCCAAGCGCGGTCTGCGCCACCTTGAGCAGGGCGACATCCGCCAGGATGTCGTAGGGGCTGGTGATGTCCTGCGCTTTGCGCGCGAAGTAGAGGGCCAGGCGCACGCCCTCGTTCTGGCCTCCGGCGTCCTCCTCCAGCGTCTGGCGGACGTAGCGGTCGACGGTTCCCTGGCGCGTGCGGTCGAAGATGGTCGTCGTGTCGCCGTAGCGGGCGAAGTTGAAAGCCTCCGCGAACTCGCGATAGCGCTGGTCGGTCAAGGTGTTGGCCAGACTGTCGGTTTGGTCGACGCCCTCCACCAGCACCTTGCGCATCAGCGCCTTGGCATAGGTCAGATCGCCGAGGCCGAAGGCCTTCATGGCGTAGGCGAAGAGACGCCTGTCGGCGAGGAAATCGTCGACCGATTTCACGTCCTCGATGTGCGACAGATAGTACTCCGTCTCCCGCGACACCTGCGGCTTGGCGGCGACGTTGTCGAGCGAGCGCGGCAGGTCCGAGGCGATGCTGGTGTAGCCGGCGAGAGTGGTCAGCACAACACGGCACTCCCCGTTGTGTCCGAAATCACGCCAATGTCGCGCACGCGGCTTGCCCGAAGCTGGCGGGTAGACACAGGCCTCTGCGTACGCGCCTCCGCCAAATCAGGCTCGCGCAAGGACGAAGCGCTTAACAGGAGAGCGGCCGGGCGGATTCGGGAGCCAATTCGTGACGATCATCATAGGTCTCGTCATCACGCTCGGGTGCCTGCTCGGCGGCTTCGTCGCCATGGGCGGGCACGTCTACGTCATCTGGCAGCCGTGGGAGTACGTGATCATCTGCGGCTCGGCGCTCGGCACGTTCGTCGTCGCCAACCCGATGAAGACCATCAAAGACAGCGGCAAGGGCATCATGGAGGCGTTCAAGAACGCCGCCCCCACCAGCCGGGAATATCTCGACGTCCTGGGCGTGCTCTTCCTGCTGATGCGGGAGCTGCGCACCAAGCCGCGCAACGAGGTGGAGGCGCATTTCGACGATCCCCTCCAGTCGGCCGTGTTTCTGCGCTTTCCAAGCGTCATCAAGAACGACGAGCTTTTGACCTTCATCTGCGACTACTGCCGGCTGATCATCATCGGCAACGCCCGCACGCATGAGATCGAGGCGCTGATGGACGAGGAGATCCAGACCATCCGCACCGACAAGCTCAAAGCCTACCAGGCGATGACCACCGTGTCGGAAGCATTCCCGGCGCTCGGCATCGTTGCCGCGGTGCTCGGCGTGATCAAGGCCATGGGCGCGCTCGACCAGGCGCCCGAGGTTCTCGGCCACTTGATCGGTGCGGCCCTGGTCGGCACCTTTGCCGGCATCTTCTTCTCCTACGCGGTCGTTTCTCCGATTGCGACCAAGATCAAGATGGTGCGCGAGAAGAAGCTGCGGCTCTACGTGCTCACCAAGCAGACCTTGCTCGCCTTCATGAACGGGGCCATGCCGCAAGTGGCACTGGAATATGGGCGCAAGACCATCTCCGCCTACGAGCGGCCGTCGATCGACGAGGTGGAGCGGGAAACGCTGCCTGGCGCGGGCACCGAGCCCGAAGCGCGCAAGGAGGCGGCCTGATCGCGATGACCGCAGCCGACACCCAATCCGCGCTGCAAAACCTGCAAGGGCTCGTCGGCGGCCGCAGCAGTGGCGTCGAGCGCCTGCCGATGCTGCGGGTCGGCCTGGAGAACGCCGCCAAGGCCTGTGCCGAGGATTTCAGCCGCCTCGCGTCGATACCGATGAAGCTCGTGCTGGAGGGCATCGAAAGCGGCAAGGCCGGCGATCTGTTGGCCGGCGAACGCGGCAGCCGTGCCGTGGCGCTCTTTGAAGCGCCCGGCTGGGCGACGCGCATTCTCGTTACCGCCCCGCGCGCCACCGTCTTCGCCGTCGTCGAAGGACTGTTGGGGGGAGATGGCTCGCAACCTGCCCTCGCCGAGGAGCGCCCGATCTCCAAGATCGAGGTCGGCGTCGCCGGCGTTCTCTTCGCCTCGATTGCAAAGGCGCTGGCAGCGGCGTTCGCTGCCATCGCACCCAGCGCCTTCAATCTCGTGGGCACAGCCGATCAGCCCGACTTCGAGCGCATGGCCCGCACCGAGCCCATGGCGGCGGCCAGGTATCGCCTGGAAGTCTCCGAAGCAGCCGTCGGCGAGGTGCTCATCGCCATTCCAAGTGCCGCGCTGAGCGCTTTGCAGAAGCCGTTGTCGCGCGTGCCGGCAAAGGATGCATCCCGCCCCGATCCCGGTTGGACCCGGCAGATCGAGAAGGAGGTGAACCGGGCCAGCGTGACGCTGGTCGCCGTCCTCGACGAGCGGCCGGGCACGCTCGGCGAGATCACCCAGTTCCAGGTCGGCGAGATCATCGAGCTCAAGGCGAATCCGCAAAGTCGCGTCCGCGTCGAGTGCAACGGCGAGCGGCTGATGTGGTGCGATCTTGGCAAGTCGGGCGGCGTCTACACGCTGCGCGTCGATGCCTTCGTCGACCGGGAGCAGGAGTTCATCGACGAGATCCGGACTGCCTGAGGTTCCGGCACCGAACGGTGTCTCCCAGGTCCGGCTCTGAACCGAGGCAACGAGAACATGACGCAAGCTGCCGCAACCGCAGGCAATCAGAAGTCGCTCATTGAGGAGTACGCGGCCGAGGTGACGCCGCCAGCCGGCGAGGCCGGTGCCGCGCCCGGCTCCGGTCGCAAGGCGCCGGCCGCGGAGGCGCGCAAGGCGACGGACGAGGCGGCGGCGCCTGCGCGCAACCTCGACCTCGTCATGCGCATCCCGGTCACCATGAAGATCGTGCTCGGTTCCGCCACGATGCCGGTTTCCAACCTGATGAAGCTCGGCCGAGGTTCCATCATTCCGCTCGAGCGGCGTGTGGGCGAGCCGATCGACGTGGTCGTCAACGGACGCGTCATTGCCCGCGGCGAGGTGGTGGTCGTCGACGAGGCGACCTCGCGCTTCGGCATCAAATTGACCGAGGTGATTGGCCCATCCGATTCCGACAAGGCGACCTGACGGCTCGACCATGAGCGCGCAAGCCGAAGCCAAGGCCGGCAGACAGCCCCCGGCAATGAACGGCGCCGAGAAGGTCGCCGTGTTGTTGCTGGCGCTGGGCAAGGTGCGCGCGGCGAAGCTGCTCAAGCGCTTCAATGCCGAGGATTTGAAGCTCCTCTCGCGCTCGGTCAGCGAGCTGCGCCCGATCTCGCCGGGAGATCTCGAGGTGCTGGTGGAGGAGTTCGGTCAGAAGTTTGCGAGCGGCGTCAACTTCCTCGGCACCGCCGAGGAGGTCAAAAGCCTGCTCTCGGGCGTCATGAGTGAGGACGAGACGGCAACCGGCGCGCCCGACGCCGAAGAGGCGGCGAAGGGGGCGGTGTGGGAAGGCCTATCCAAGACCAAGCTCGATGTGCTGCGCGCCTATCTGATCAAGGAGCACCCGCAGACCGTTGCCCTCATCCTCTCGCGCATCGATTCGGATGCCGCCGCCAAAGCCATCAGCTCCTTCACGCCGGACTATCGCGCCGACATCATGTGCCGGATGCTGGCGATCAGCCGGGTGTCGGATGAGTCCCTCGGCGTCGTCGAGCTGGCGCTCTTGGAGGATCTGGTGGTCACCACCGATGCTCCGGCCTCGCGCCTGGGCATTGCCGACATTCTCAACCGGCTCGAGAAGCCGCAGTCGGAAGCCGTGCTCAAGAGTCTCGCCGAGGTGCGCCCCGACGACGCCAAGGCCTTGAAGGGTCTACTCTTCACCTTCGAGGACCTCGCCACGCTCCCGCAGGCGGCCCGCACGACCATCCTCGACCAGGTGCCGGTCGATCGCCTGATACTGGCCCTGAAAGGCACGGAGGCCGCCTTCCAAGGCACCATCCTGTCCGCCCTGACCGCCCGATCCAAGCGCATGGCGGAGGCCGAGCTGCAGGGCGGAACGACGGCGCCCGCGCGAGAGATTGCCGACGCGCGGCGGTCGATCGTCGACACGGTGCTCAAGATGGCCGCCAAGGGCAGCATAGAGCTGCGTCCCCCCGACGATGATGTCGATGCCATAACGGCGTGAGAGGTATCGCTCGATGGCAGAGCAACCCGACAAGGAAAGCAAGACCGAAGAGCCGACCGAGAAGAAGATCAAGGACGCCTACGAGCGCGGCTCCGTCCCCTTCTCCCGCGAGGTGGCGATGTTGGCGTCTCTGCTCGGGATGCTCATCATCAGCGGGTTCTTCCTGGCGAACGGCGTCAGCCACCTGAGCCTGTCGCTGCGGCGTCTGATCGACAATCCCGGCGGCTGGTCGCTGGAACACGGCGGTGACGCGGCACTGCTGTTCCAGGCGATCGCCGGCGACGCCGCGCAGCTGCTCCTTCCGGTTGTCGTGATCCTGGCGGCCGCCGGCTTCCTTGCCTCGATGCTGCAGAACGCGCCCCGCATGGTGCTGGAGCGCGTGAGGCCCCAATTCTCCCGCCTGTCGCCCGCCAGCGGCTGGCGCCGGTTGTTCGGCGCGCAGGGCGTGACGGAGTTCATGAAGTCCGTGTTCAAGCTCGTGTCGGTTGTCGTTCTGGGCGCGCTGCTGCTGCGCTCTGCCCATCATGACGTCATGAATGCCGTGCTGATCGAGCCAAGCGCGTTGCCGTCCCTGGTGCTGTCGCTCGGCACGCGGCTCCTCTCCGCCCTGGCGGTCGCCTGCGTCGTGCTGGTTGCAGCCGACATCGTCTGGTCGCGCCTGTTCTGGCATCGCGAGCTGAGGATGACGCGTCAGGAAGTCAAGGACGAGATGAAGCAGGCCGATGGCGACCCCATCGTCAAGGCGCGGCTGCGCTCGCTCGCCCGTGACCGGATGCGCAAGCGCATGATCGCGGCTGTGCCGAGGGCGACGGTCGTCATCGCCAATCCCACCCACTACGCCGTGGCCTTGCGCTACGTGCGCGAGGAGGGCGGCGCGCCGCTGGTGGTGGCCAAAGGCCAGGATCTGATCGCCTTGAAAATCCGCGAGGTTGCCGTGGAGCACGGCATTCCCGTGGTCGAGAACAAGCCGCTTGCCCAGGCCCTCTACCGCAGCGCGGTGGTGGACAAGATGATCCCGCCGGAATTCTACAAGGCGGTGGCCGAGATCGTGTTCTTCCTCCTTGCACGTCAGGCTCGGACAAGCCCGCTCGGATAGACAACCCCGCGATGCAGAAGTGTGGCAACAGCACGACACTCGAGCGCGAGATGGCGCTGGCCGACGGGCTCAGGGACGTGGCGTCAGAGCTGCGCCTGATCGATGCGGCGGACCTGATCGCGTTCGTGCGCACCGAGCAGTTCGCCAACATCGGCAACCTCGTGAACTCGTCGACCGAGCTCTACTACAAGCCGGGCACCTTGAGCTTCGGGCAATCCGCCGACATCGATGTGAAATGGGGCGGAGTGCCGACGGTCGCGCTCGACATGGAATTCCACCACATGCAGGTCAGCGTCTATTTCCGGCTGTTGCTGGAGGCGCTGCAGGCAGGGATCGAAATCAACTACATCAGGTTCGACGGGCCCGCGGCGGCACCGGAGGCCAACACGAAGCGTCTGATCGCGGCCATCGCCGATGCGCGCTTCAGCCCCGTTCTCCAAGCGAATCAGGACGCGCACGTCCACGCCTGATACGCCCCGGAGGGCACCGCAAGCTTGGGACAAGATTGAGCCGCTAGAAAATGGCTGGCGACGCAATGCGATAGCTGGCCATGACCCCTGTTCATCTCTTCAATGTCATCTCCCAGCACAATAGCTGGCTGGCGGCCCGCCAGGCGACGATTGCCGGCAACATCGCCAATGCCAACACGCCCGGCTACAAGGCCCTCGACGTCGAGCCGTTCGCGGCGGTCATGGAGCAGACGCGGCTGACGATGGCCGCCACCAACCCCGCGCATATGACGTCGGCCGGCGAGGCCAGGCCGGCGGCCGCCGTCGGCACGGAGCAGTCGTGGGAGGTCACGCACTCCGGCAACAGCGTCACGCTCGAACAGGAGCTGATCAAGGCCGCCGACGTCAACCGCGCCTTCAAGCTCAACACCGGCGTGCTGAAGGCCTTCCATCGCATGCTGCTGGCGAGCGCAAAGGCGTAAGCCCATGTTCGATCCCCTGCAGGCCACCCTCAAGATCGGCGCCTCGGGACTAGAGGCGCAGTCCAAGCGCCTGCGCGTGGTGTCGGAGAACCTCGCCAATGCCCAGTCGACCGGGCGCACGCCGGGCGCCGACCCCTATCACGCGCAAGACGATCAGCTTCGAGAGCGAGCTCGACGAGGCCATCGGGCGCCAGTCTCGTCAAGGTCGCCGGCATCGGCCGCGAGCACTCGACCTTCCGGGTGGAGTACAGCCCCGGCCATCCGGCTGCCGACGCCAAGGGCTTCGTCAAGCTGCCCAACGTCAACGTGCTGGTCGAGGTGGCCGACATGCGCGAGGCCAACCGCTCCTACGAGGCCAACCTGCAGGTGATGAAGCAGGCGCGCGAGATGATCTCCATGACCATCGACCTGTTGAGGAGCGGCTGATGCTCGATTCGGTCAATCCCCTTGCTTCGCCCGTCGCCTCTCCGCTCGAGGCCAATCCGGTCGATTCCGTTCGGCGTGCCGGTGCCGACCGCCGCGCCCGTCGCGGAAGGCGCGGACTTCGCCTCGATGCTGGCTTCGCTTGCCTCGGATGCGATCGGTTCCGTCAAAGAGGCGGAAACGATCTCGCTTGCCGGGGTGCAGCGGCAAGGCGTCGGTGCAGCAGGTGGTCGAGGCCGTGATGTCGGCCGAGCAGACGCTGCAGAGCGCCATCGCCATCCGCGACAAGGTCGTATCCGCGTATCTCGAAATCAGCCGCATGGCGATCTGAGGGGTAGCACGTGAGAGCGCTTGCCATCGCCGCGACCGGCATGAACGCGCAGCAGACCAACCTTGAGGTGATCGCGAACAACATCGCGAACATCAACACGACCGGCTTCAAGCGCGCGCGCGCCGAATTCACCGACCTGCTCTACCAGGTCGGAGCGCGCAGCCGGCGTGCCCGCCCGCGGCGGCCAGGAGGCCGATCCCCGAAGGCGCGCAGATCGGCCTCGGCGTGCGCACCGCGGCCATCCGCAATCTGCACACGCAGGGCGCGCTGACGCAACACCGGCAACAGGCTCGATCTGGCGCTCAACGGCCGCGGCTGGTTCCAGGTCGACGGGCGCCGACGGCGAGACGCTTCTACACGCGCGCCGGCGCCTTCAACACGAACGCCACCGGCCAGATCGTCACGGCTCGACGGCTACGTCGTCGAGCCGGCGATCACCGTTCCGCCCGAACACGACCGAGGTCATCATCAACGAGATCCGGCCAGGTCTACGCGCGCATCGGCACCGATACGACGCTGCAGCTGCTCGGGCAGCTCACGCTTGCCAACTTCGCCAACGAGGCGGGGCTCGAGCCGCTCGGCGGCAATCTCTATCGCGAGACGCCGGCTTCGGGCGCGCCCGTGATCGGCGTGCCCGGCGATCCGGGCTTCGGCACCATCCATCAGGGCTATCTCGAGAATTCCAACGTCGACCCGGTCAAGGAGATCACGGAGCTGATTTCGGCGCAGCGCGCCTACGAGATGAACTCGAAGGTCATCCAGGCGGCCGACGACATGTCCGCCACCATGACCAAGGGCATGCGCTGAGCCATGCGAGCGATTGGCCGCCGTCTGAAGCCCAGGGTGGTTGCTGCGCTGGCGTGGGCCCTGCTGGTTGCGCCGTTGGCCGGCTTGCCGGCGGTTGCGGACGAATTGGAGCTGCCGGTGCCGCGGATGACGATCTATCCAGGCGACGTGATCGGCGAGGAGCATCTCATCGAGCGCGCCTTCATCGCCCACACCGTGGCACGCGCCACCGTCTACGACCGGCGCCAGGCGGTGGTCGGCAAGGTCGCGCGACGCACCCTGCTTCCCGGCCAGCCGATCCCGATTGCCGGCACGCGCGACCCCTACGTCGTGGCCCAGGGCAACGTGGCGCTGGTGGTATTCGAGGCCAGCCGGGCTCATGATCACGACCAACGCCATGGCGCTGCAGAACGGCAGCATCGGCGACGTCGTCACGCTGCGCAACATCGACAGCGGCGCGATCATCAGAGGGACGGTCGCCTCGGACGGGACCGTCCACCTGGGTGCGCCATGATCCGCCTTCTGGCGCTCGTGCTGGCATTCTGCTGCTGCTCGAGTCCGTTCGCGCGGGCGGATACGCGTATCAAGGACATCGTCACGCTCCAGGGCGTGCGCGACAACCAGCTCGTCGGCTATGGCCTCGTCATCGGCCTCAACGGCACCGGCGACAGCCTGCGCAACTCGCCCTTCACCGAGCAATCGCTGCAGTCGATGCTCGATCGCATGGGCATCAACGTGCGCAACGCCAAGGCGCGCACGCGCAACGTCGCGGCCGTCATCGTCACGGCGGAGCTTGCCGGCCTTCATCGGCAAGGGCTCGCGCATCGACGTCACCGTGTCCTCGCTCGGCGATGCAACCTCGCTCGCTCGGCGGATCGCTGGTCCTGACCCCGCTGATGGGCGCCGACGACAAGATCTACGCCGTCGCTCAGGGCCCGCTGGCGGTCTCCGGCTTCTCCTCGCAGGGCGAGGCGGAAAGCGTCACGCAAGGCGTGCCCACCACCGGCCGAATTCCCAACGGCGCGCTGGTCGAGCGCGAGGGCCCCGGGCGCTTCGCCGACGAGAAGTTCCTGGTGCTGGAGCTGCGCAATCCCGATTTCAACACGGCCGTGAAGGTGGCCGACGCCATCAACGGCTACACGCAGCGCCGATACGGCGCAAAGTCGCGCGCGAGGACGACCTGCAGGACGATCACTCTGCAGCGGCCGTTCTACATCAGTGCAACGCGCTTCATGGCGGAGATCGGCGAGCTTTCCGTCGAGCCCGATATGCCGGCCCGCGTGGTGATCGACGAGCGCACCGGCACGATCGTCATCGGCAAGGACGTGCAGATTTCCACGGTCGCCGTGGCGCACGGCAATCTCACCGTGCGCGTCACCGAGGCGCCCAAGGTCTCCCAGCCCCTGCCGTTCTCGGGCGGCGAGACGATCGTGACGCCCCAGACCGCCGTCGAGGTCGACAGCCCGGCGCCAACTGGCCATCGTCCGGGGCACCAGCCTCAGACGCCTGGTCGCCGGCCTCAACCAGATCGGCCTCAAGCCCAACGGCATCATCGCCATCCTGCAGGCGATCAAGTCGGCCGGCGCGCTGCAGGCCGACCTGGTGGTGCAATGAGGACCGATGCGCTACGGTCCGAGGCCTTGCCGGCAGCCTGGCGCGCCGCAACCTTGTGCGTGGTCGTGATCGGCACGGGCGTGGCGTGCCCTCTGTCGGCATCGGCCCAAAGCGGTTGGGACCCGGTCGTGGCGACCGTAAAGGCGGCGGCTCAACCGAAGCGGGCGGCGCCCAAGCGCGCTCAGCCCTCCACGCCGGTTGCAACGGGCAGCCTTCCGGTCCCGACCAAGCCCGTGGCGCCCGACATGCCGACCGTCGGCCCGGCCTTCGAGTCTTTCATGGCGCGCACCAAATTGGCGGTGCAACAGCAGGCAGCGCCGGCGGCAACGCAACCAGCGCGGCAGCAGCAACACGCAGATCCGCAAGACCACGTAGACCCGCACAAAGTCACGGCGGAGGCGCCGGTGCTGACCACGAGCGCGGCGCGCCAGTATTGCGTCAACATAGCCAACCTCGCCGCCGATCGGAGATTTGCCTGGCAGAAGAAGAAGCTCCTGGAGATTGCCCAGGAGCTGGAGATGCGCGTCGGCCTGCTCGAGGAGAAGATCACCGAGTACCGGCAGTGGGTGACGCGGCGCGACGTGTTCCTGAACAAGGCAAGCGAAAGCCTGGTGCTCATCTATTCGCGCATGCGGGCCGAGTCGGCCGCGCAGCAGCTGGTGGCGATGGATGAAGAGACGGCTGCCGCCGTGCTGCTGAAGCTCGACCCTCGCGTGTCGAGCACGATCCTGAACGAGATGGAGCCCGGCAAGGCCGCGCGCCTGACGGCCACGATCAGCGGAGCCGCCAGGGAGACGCAGGGTTCGCGCTCGACCCGCAGTGCGAGGGGCGGCGGCAAGTCATGAGCCGGGTCGCCCTCATCGTCACGTGCTGCGCGCTGCTCGGCGGGTGCGTGGACCAGATCAAGGAGATCGGCCGCGAGCCGGCGCTGACACCCGTCGGCGCCGGTCTGAAGCCTCAGAGGGTGGCGATCGTCAGCGAGACGCCGCCGCGCGATACCTATCGCCGCGGCAATTCTTTCTGGCAGGACAGCAGCGCCGATCTCTTCCGCGATCCTCGCGCCATGCGCGTCGGCGACGTGATGACGGTCAAGATCTCCATCCGGGACAAGGCCTCGCTCGACAACACCTCGGAGCGCAAGCGCGACTCCGCGCGGAACCTGAACTTCGACACCTCGTACGGCTTGAACTATCCGTTCCTCAAGGGGCAGGGCGACGGCAAGATCGATCTCGAGCGTCAACTCCGGTACGACGGCCAAGGGCCAAGGGGCGATCACCCGCTCCGAGAGCATCGAGCTGCTGGTGGCAGCCGTCGTCGCCGAGGTCCTGCCCAACGGCAACCTTGTCATCAGCGGCACGCAGGAAGTGCGGGTGAACCAGGAGGTGCGCGTCCTGAGCGTCGCCGGCATGGTGCGGCCGCGCGACATCGCCACCGACAACACCATCTCCTACGACAAGATCGCCGAGGCCCGCATCTCCTATGGCGGACGCGGACGCATGACCGAAATCCAGCAGCCCGGCTGGGGCCACCAGCTCATGGACCTGATCCTACCCTTCTGACCATGGCCGAACCAGCAACCAAAACCACTCCGCAAGAGGATGAGGAGACGGACGAGGCACCGCCGTCGGCCGCGCCGAAGCGCACATCTGTGCTGGTCTTGCTTGCGGCGATGGTGGCCCTGACGGCGCTCGGCGCCGGCTCGGGCGGCCTGCTGGGCCTGCATCTGAAGGGCAAGATGGAGGAGAGTGCCGCTCGAGCCAAGACAGCGGAGGTGGCCGCGCGGGACGTGAAGGGCGCCTATCCCGCCGGCGTGGCGCTCAAGCAGCTCACGCCCGTCGTCACCAATCTCGCCAGCCCCGAGCATACCTGGATCAGGCTCGAGGCCGCGCTCGTCATGCAAGACGATCAGTCGCCGGATGCCAAGGTGCTCCCGGCCCAGATCGCCGAGGACATCGTTGCCTTCCTGCGTACCGTTCCTCTTTCGCAGGTCCAGGGTCCCAGCGGCTTCCAGAACCTGCGCGAGGACCTCAAGGACCGGGTGCGCGTGCGTAGCAACGGCAAGGTGCAGGACTTGGTCATCCAGGCGCTGATAATCGAATGAGAAAGCTCCTCGTCATTCTCCTCGTGCTGCTGGCCGGAACCTCGAGCGCGGCTGCACAGATCCCGACCCTCGACCAGCTGGTGCCGTCGGGCGATCCGACCGCCGCCGGCCGCATCGTCCAGCTGATTGCCGCCATCACCGTGCTGTCGGTGGCGCCGGGCCTTCTCATCATGGTGACGTGCTTCACGCGCTTCGTGGTCGCGCTTTCCTTCCTGCGTGCCGGCCTCGGCCTGCAGACGACACCCGCCAACCTGATCCTGATCAGTCTCGCCCTGTTCATGACCTTCTACGTCATGGGGCCGACCTTCGATACGGCCTGGCAGACCGGCGTGCAGCCGCTGATGGAGAAGAAGATCACCGAGCAGGAGGCCTATCAGCGCATCACAACACCGTTCCGCGCGTTCATGCGGACCAACGTGCGAGACAAGGACCTCAAGCTCTTCTCCGACCTCGCCAGCGACAGCCTGCGGCCCAAGCAGCAGGAGCCGGAGATCGACCTGCGCGTGCTGATCCCCGCGTTCATGATCTCCGAGCTCAGGCGCGCCTTCGAGATCGGCTTCCTGATCGTGCTGCCGTTCCTCGTCATCGACATGATCGTCGCCACCCTCACCATGTCGATGGGCATGATGATGCTGCCGCCGACCGTCATATCGCTTCCCTTCAAGGTGCTGTTCTTCGTCCTTATCGACGGCTGGAACCTCCTGATCGGGGGGCTGATCCGCTCCTTCGTTTGATATTCTCTGCCCGTAGACGTGTGCACGTTAATCAATACTCAACTGTTCCTGTTTAACCATGGCGGCCATGGCGGAGTGGAGCGTGATCGATGGGGCCCCGGGCACGATAGCGCGCTGCCGTACGGGTAAAGCCCGGACGTGCCTGCCGCCTCCAACTTCCAGGGGGATGAATCCAAATGAGTAGCATCAACACGAATCTCGCAGCGATGACCGCGCTGCAGTCTCTCACGATGACCAACAAGGACCTGATCGACACGCAGAGCCGCATCTCGACCGGCTATCGTGTTGCCGAGGCCTCCGACAACGCGGCCTATTGGTCGATCGCAACCACCATGCGCTCGGACAAGTCGGCCCTGTCGACCGTGCAGGACGCGCTCGGCCTCGGCGCCAGCGTGATCGACGTTGCCTATACCGCCATGAACAGCGCCATCGACGTGGTCGACCAGATCAAGTCCAAGCTGGTGGCCGCGCGCGAGCCCGGCGTCGACAAGGCCAAGGTGCAGAGCGAAATCAGCGAGCTGCAAAAGCAGCTGACCGGCATCGCCAAGTCGGCCTCGTTCTCGGGCGAGAACTGGCTGAACGTCGACTCCTCCGCTTCCGGCTTCAACGCCACCAAGAGCGTGGTTGCCTCCTTCACGCGCTCGGGCTCGGCGATCACCATCGAGACCATCACCATCGATACCTCGTCGATGGACCTGTTCGATGCCAACACGGCTGCGACCAACGCTGCCGCCGGCATCCTCGACGGCAACCGCGACACCACCGGTGCCATCGACAACACGGCCACGACCTGGTCGATCTCCAACCTGGACATCTCGGCCCTGACGGACAGCACGGCCGACATCGCCACGCTCGAGAGCTACATCAAGGGCGCGGATGCGGGCCTGAAGGAAATGGCGACCGCGGCGAGCAACCTCGGCGCCGTCAAGAAGCGCATCGGCCTGCAGCAGGACTTCGTCAAGGGCCTGATGGACGCCCTCGACCGCGGCATCGGCGCCCTGGTCGATGCCGACATGAACGAGGAGTCGACCCGTCTGCAGGCCCTGCAGGTCCAGCAGCAGCTCGGCATCCAGGCGCTCAGCATCGCCAACTCGCAGAGCCAGAACATCCTCCGACTGTTCCAGTAAGTCACAATCGCACAAGCTGAATGAGCGACGGCCGCGCCCTTCCGGGCGCGGCCGTTTGCTTTGCTGGGACGCAGGCCGCAACCCGCAATTCTCGCGCAAGGTTCATGGCCGACACTTGCGCGACCATCCTTGCGCGTCGCACCGGGACTCTCGATGATCGGCCTCGAACAGTTGGAGCGGCTATGGCGCAGCCTGCTTGCCCTCGGGGCCAGGCGGCTCGCTTGCCCTGGCCGTGGTGGGGCTGGTCGTTTTCGGCGCGGTCGGCCTCGGCAGCTACTACTTGAGCCGGCCGCAGCTCGAGACCCTCTACAGCGGCCTCAACTCCCAGGACGTCAACCGCATCGGCGCGGCCCTGAACGAGGCCGGCATCGCCTTCGACGTCAATTCGCAAGGAAACGCGGTCCTGGTGCGCTACGGGCATACCGCGGCCGCGCGCATGCTGCTGGCGGAGAAGGGCCTGCCCAGCAGCGCCAATGCCGGCTACGAGCTGTTCGACAAGCTGGGCTCCATGGGCCTCACCTCGTTCATGCAGGAGATAACCCGGGTGAGGGCGCTGGAGGGCGAGATCGCGCGCACCATCCAGGCCATGAAGGGGGTCAAGGCGGCGCGCGTTCACCTCGTGCTGCCGGAGGCCGGCTCGTTCCGTCGAACGCGCCAATCGCCTTCGGCGTCGGTGATCATACGGGCGGAGCAGGCGGGTGACTTCGGCTCTGCGCCTGCCATTCGCCATCTGGTGGCAGCGGCTGTGCCCGGCCTCACCGTCGATCAGGTGACTGTGCTCAGCACCGACGGCACGATCCTGGCCTCGGGCGGCGATTCGATGACGGCCGCACCCGGCAAGATGTTGAGCTTGGAGAAGAGCATCAGCAAGGAGCTGCAGGACAACATCGCCAAGACGATCGCACCCTTCCTGGGCACCAACAATTTCGAGATCAGCGTGGCGGTGCGGCTCAACACCGACAAGCGGCAGATCAAAGAAACCTCCTACGATCCTGAATCACGCGTGGAGCGCTCGGTCCGTGTGATCAAGGAGACGGGCAGTCAGCAGAACAGCACCAGTCGCTCGGCGGTCGGCGTAGAGCAGAACGTCCCGGCCGAGCAGCAACAGAGCACGAACTCCAACGGCGACCAGTCCAAGCGCGCCAACGAGCGGCGCGAGCAGCTGACCAACTACGAGGTGAGCAGCAAGACCACCTCCACCGTCAGCGAGGGCTACAAGATCGAGAACCTCGCGGTTGCCGTGGTCGTCAATCGCAAGCGGCTGGCCGCGTCCTTGGGCGACAATGCGGCGCCCGAAGCGGTCGACAAGCAACTCAAGGAGATCGAGCGCCTGGCCGGGTCGGCAGCCGGCATCGATGCCAAGCGCGGCGACCGCATCACGGTGTCGGCGCTGGAGTTCGCTGACACTGTCCAGGCTCTGGAGCCCGTTCCGTCCGTCGGGATGGTGGAGCATGTGCTGCGCAATACCGGCAGCATCGTCAATTCGGTGGCGTGGATCGGGGTGACGGTTCTCCTGATCTGGTTCGGATTGCGGCCGGCGTTGAGAACCATTCTGGAGGCGCCAGCCGGCAAGCTGACGGCCGAGGCGGCTGCCGCGGGCGGCGCGCGCGCCGATGCACAGGTCGCCGGCGAGCCGCAACCCAATCTCATTGCCGATTTGACGACCAAGCGCGGGCGGGCCCCGCAGCGGCGCCTCGAGCAGATGATCGAGTACGATGAGGAGCAGGCCGCGGCAGTCCTCAAGCAATGGATGCACGGGACGCGAAGCGCATGAGCGCGGTCCCAGCTGCCCCTTACCTGACCGAGTTCGGTTCCGGCGCGCGCCGGCCGGCTCTGGCAATGGTCGGACGCCATCCCAAGAGCGAGGAGGAGTACTGGGCAGCCAGGCTCGCCGAAGCGCACGCCAGCGGCGTCGCAAGCGGCAAGGCCGCGGCCATGGCCACGTTGGAGGCGAAGCTCGAGGAGCAGCGCGCCCAATTCGCGCCGCAGCTCGCCGCCGAGCGGGCGGCATGGACAGCCCAAGAGGCCGGCAAGCTCGCGAGCCAGCTCACCGCGGGTCTGCGCGCCCTGGAGGCCGAGATCGCCGATAGCGCGGCGCGGGTGCTGGCGCCGTTGCTCGAGGCTCGGCTGTGCCATCAGGCCGTCACCGAACTTCGCACCGAGCTCGAGGTTCTGCTGACGAGGGACCCCGGCCTCAGCTTGAGCATCGCTGGGCCTGAGGACCTGCTGCAGGCCGTGCGCGACCGGCTCGCCGACACGGGTTGTTCCGTGACGTATGTTGCAAGCGATGCCTGCGAAGTGCGCATAGTGGCCGATCAGAACTCTCCTCGAGACGCGGCTCGCAGGCTGGAAGACGCGGATCGAGGAGGCGCTGGCGTGAGCGCGGGCGAGGAAGAAACCAAAGCCCAGGAGATCATCATCATTCGTCGACCGATGGGCGGCGAGGAAGGGGGGCACAAGGGCGGCGTGTGGAAGATCGCCTACGCCGATTTCATGACGGCGATGATGGCGTTCTTCCTGGTCATGTGGCTGATCAATGCCTCCGACAAGCAGACGCTCACGCAGGTGGCGACCTATTTCAATCCGCTGCGACTGACCGACAAGGTCGCCCTCTCCAAGGGGATGCACGCGGACGATGTCGCCGAGCCATCGAGCGGCAATCCGGAGCATGCGTCCGAGACCAAGGACGCCAAGGAAAAGGGCCACGCCAGCGGAAAGCAGCAGCAAAGCAAGGACGACGGTCACGGCACGGCCAACGGCACAAGGCCCAAGTACACCGAGGAAGCGCTGTTCCGGGATCCCTACGGTGTCCTGTCCAAGCTCGCCGAGGAAGCGGTCGAGGATCATCCCAAGCGCGCCAGGGGTGGCGAGGGTTTCCGCGACCCCTTCGATCCCGCGTTCCGGCGCGAGACCCACGCCGAGAAGCACAACGTCGCCAAAGATACAGCAACACCGCCAGGTGAGCTGCACCCAAGTAAGCAGAAGACAAGTAAGGCGCAGGAGGCCCCTGCGCTGGCGAGAGCCGAGCACAAGCAAAGCCCATCGCCACACAAGCAAGCCGTGGAGGTGAAGACGCCTCCTCCGCCGGCAAAGCCCGCCGCGGAAGAGCTAGCTCAGAAGACCGCCGAGACAACTCGAAAGGCAGCCGGGCAGGCGGCTGCGCGTGCGGAGGCCGCCAAGCTCGAGGCCGACATCAGGGCCGTCGTCGCCCGGGCGATCGCCGGTGCGCTTCCCAACATCACGGTGACGGTTACCGACGAGGGCATCCTGATCAGTCTGACCGACGACCAGAACTTCGGCATGTTCGCCATCGCTTCCGCCGAGCCGCGCCCGGCCATGGTCGTGCTGATGGAGAAGCTCGGCAAGGTCATTGCGGGCTTCCCGGAGCCCCTGATCGTGCGCGGCCATACCGACGGCAGGCCCTACAAGTCGGGCACCTACGACAACTGGCGCCTGTCCACGGCCCGCGCCCACATGGCGCACTACATGCTCGTGCGTGCGGGGATCCCGGAGAAGCGCTTCGAGCGCATCGAGGGCCACGCGGACCACGACCTCAAGGTCCCGAATGATCCCGAGGCCGCGCAGAACCGGCGCATCGAGATCCTCATGCGCAAGGCAAGGTCATGACGACGCCGATGCGCTTCGCCTCTGGGATGCTTGCGCTGGTCATGGCGTGCGCCTGTGCGCAAGCGGAGGAGGCGCGCGCGCCGAGTGAGCTGATCCGAGAGCTCAAGGCTTCGCAGGATCGCATCACCCAAGGCGACACCAACGCCCACCTTGCGCAACGGACCCTGCTGGCGCGGATTGCCGAGCAGCTCGCCGCCTCCAACCCGGACGTATGGAAGGAGCCCCGCAACGCCCGGGCGGCCCTGGCCTTCGTGCTCAGCGGCGGCAAGCCGGCCGTTCTGAAAAAACTGGCCGAGAACGGTGCGCTCTCCGCAATTGACGACAAGCTGGTGCGGGGCGTCCTGGCCTACGCCGAGGGCCGTGACGCCGACGCGCTCGAGTTGCTCGGTGCGATCGATGCGCGCGAGCTCGCCCCCAACCTTGGTGGCCATATCGCGCTCGCCAAGGCCGAGCTGATCGCAAAGAAGGATCCCAAGCAGGCCCTGGAATCCCTCGACGAGGCCCGCTTGCTGGCCCCCGGCACGCTGATCGAGGAGGCCGCCCTGCGGCGCCAGGTGAGCATTGTTGCCGCGAGTGGCGAGTTCGATCGCTTCGCGCTGCTGTCGACCAACTATCTGCGCCGGTTCGGAAGATCGGTCTACGCCCGCGGGTTCCGGCGGCAATTCGCGATCGATGTCGCCGCGCGCGCCGATACGGGCGAAGCCGATCACGCGTCGAGGCTTCAAGCCGTCCTCGAGGCGCTCGCGCCCGGCGAGCGCCGCGAACTCTATCTCGCTATCGCGCGCGAGGGCCTGATGCGGGGCAGGGCAGAGGTGGCACGCTTTGCGGCGAGCCATGCCGGTCTGCTCTTCGAGGCCGAGAGCGTGGGCAGGCTGCGGGCACGCCTCTACGAGGCGGCTGCTCTCGTTCTGACCGACGACATCGACAAAGGGGCTGCGATGCTCGAAGCGATCGACAGGGCCAAGCTCGGCGAGGAGGACGCCGAGCTGGCGTCGGCCGCCGGCGCTGTCGCCGCCGAGATCCGCCGCCTGCCGCCCATCGCCGGCGCGGTGGAGCCGGCCGGGGGTACCGACCTCGCCGCGACATTCAAGGTTGCCGGAACCGCCCGAAAAACAATGGCGCAGGTCGATGAGCTCTTGATCGGAGCAAAGCGATGACACGCGTCGACGTGGCCGCGCCTCAAGCAGTGCCGACAGGCGGAGCCGCCGGCAATGGCAGCCGGCGCCTGGCCTCGAATGGAGACTTCGGCGAAGCAGACGCGGGGTTTCTCGCGCAGCTGGCGACGGCTGCTGCCGAGGGCGAGGCGAGCGGCGTCATTCCCCGATCGGCAGACGCAGGCGAGGCGGCGATTGCCCGGTGGTGGCAGCGGCAGGCAGAGGGCCGGCTCCCGCCGGCATTGCCGGAGGATCAGGCCGACGGGCGCATTCCGGAGATTGCGGGCGCAGTGGCTGACGACGCCGTCGCAGAAATGCCTCTGCCCGCTGCGGCGCCCGTCGATCCGCCCTCCGACACGGATGTCGAGCCGCAGACCGGCGATGATCAGCAATCCGCGCCGCAAGCCAAAGAGCCGGCGGCGTCGGTCGGTGTCACATTGCCGACGGCTGGGGCGCCGCCCATTGCCACGCCTGTCGCTCCGGTCGCCCTCGCGCCGCCTGCCCGGCCCGCGGCGCCCGCCGATCCGCGGCAGGCCAACGTGCCAACGGAGCCCTTGCCCGCGGTCGAGGACGATAGACCGCCACAGACAAAGCTTCCGGTCGTGACGGTCGTGCGCCGGGAGACGCATTTGGCGCCGGTGCAGGCCACCCCTGTCGCAGCGGCGCTGCCGGCGAGCAGGCCCGTGCCCACCGAGGGCGGTCGCGCGACGGCGAGCCGAAAGCAGGATCAACCGGTCGAGGGGCCGAAGCCCGTGTCCGTGCCCACAAGCCCATCCGGCCAGCGTGGGCAAGCCGCGGAGCATCTGCCGACGCAAGCCGTGTCCGATCGGCCGCGCGAGGGCGCACCACAACCGCAACGTGATGGCGACGGGGAGAACCTGGCGCCGGCGACGCCGTTGTCAGCGCGCAGCATCGGCCACGCGGTGCACCAGCCCGCCGCGCCGACGCAGCAGATCGCCGACACGATCGCGGCGAGCCTGTCCTCTGCCGACACCGCCGATCCTCAGGCCGCGCCCGCAACGACAGCGCCGAGGCCCGGGCTCATGCAGGCCGTGAAGGTGCTCACCATTCAGCTGCAACCCGCAGACCTCGGCACGGTCACCGTGCGCATGAGGCTGAAGGCCGACACGATGGAAGTCGAGGTCGCAGCGGACCGACGCGCGACGGCGCGACTCATCGATGGAGATCGCGACACGCTCGCCAGCCTGCTGCGGTCGGCGGGCTATCATGTCGAGGGACTGACCGTGCGCGCCGTGGACCAGCCGGGCACGGCCAGCTCACCGGGCGCGATGCCGGGCTCGCCGGAGCCTGGACCTCAGTTGCAGCCGGGAGGGGGCCAGCCCGATGCGAGGCCCTCGGGCGGCCGTGCGCAACCCGATCACCGCGGCGACACCCAACTGCCGAATCGAAGCGACAATGACAGCGAGCAAGCTACTGGCAACCGGCGCGGCGCTGGCCTTTATGTTTAGTGCGCCCGGCGCTGCGGCACAGACGCAGGGCAACGCCTGCGAGCGGGAAATGGTGCGCGCGGCCCGCAAGCACGGCGTGCCGCTCGGCATGCTCTATGCGGTCGGCCTGACGGAGACCGGCCGCGGAGATTCGCTGAGGCCCTATGCGCTCAACGTCGAGGGGCGCGCCGTCTACGACATCGATCGGGACGGTGCGCTGCGGCACTTCCAGGCTGCACGCCGCGCGGGCGCCAAGCTGATCGATGTCGGCTGCATGCAGGTGAACCATCATTTCCATGGAAGCAAATTCGCCTCCGTCGAGGACATGCTCGACCCGGCACAAAACGTAGACTATGCGGCGCGCTTTCTGGTGAAGCTCAAGGCGCGCGAAGGCAGCTGGACGAGAGCGGTGGCGCGCTATCACGCCGGCCCCAACAACGATCCCGCCCAGAAGAGATACGTCTGCCGCGTCATAGCCAACATGGTTGCGACGGGTTTTGGCGCCTGGACGGCGGAGGCGCGCGCGTTTTGCCGCCCGTGAGCGTTCGACCCACGCGTTGGATTGGACTTTCGCAAGAGGCCCTATGACCAGGACCGGACTTTCAGGACCCCATCGCCTCATGTTCGATGCCATCGCTGCCGCGGTGACGAGAAGGTCGGCCGGCGTCTATGCGCTGGGCCACACCGATTTCCAGGGGCGCTTCTGCATCAGCCACGTCGGCCGATCGGACCTCGACGTGCGCAACAGGCTCTTCGACTGCATCGGCTCGGAGGCGCTGTTCAAGTACGGCTACTTCGCGTCCTCGCAGGAGGCCTTCGAGAAGGAGTGCGAGCTGTTCCACGACATCAGGCCGCCCGGCAACAGGATCCACCCCGATCGGCCGCGCGGCACTACTTGGAGGTGTCCGCGCTGTCGGATCTACGGCCAGTGGGCATGAGCAACTCGATGATGTCGGTGAGCGCGGACTGATAGCCGTAATGCCAGTAGGCGCGCTCGGGTGTGTTGGCGTCGAGGTGGCGCTGGTCGGCGACGGCGTAGGGCGCCTCCTCGGACAGCCACTGGCGGATGCCATCGCGGCGCTGCCGTAACAGTTGCACGTTGATCTTCTCTGACATGCTCCCCACCCGCGGCTCTTGCCGTCTCTTCCGCTATCTTGTAGCGCAGGTGCGTTGGCTTACAACCAACCGGGGCGGCGGCATTTGCCTCAAATTGAGGGTGCCGCGTTGACGTCTTGGTAATGGTTCGGGGCGCGCAGCGCTCAGCTCGGGCCGTGGCTTTCCCGCAAGGCCCGATCGATCAGGATGTTGGCGATAGTCATGCGCCGGTTTGCCTCGTCGCGGCTGGCGGTCGGCACACGGTCAGGGTGGTTGGCAAGGGCGAATGCCCTGCGAGACGCGTTGAGCTCGCGAGGAGAGAGCCCTGGCCTGAGCCCAAGCTCTTCCGCAATGGCCTCACCGTACGCGGGCTCCGTCAGCTGCGCTTGTTGCGGATTCTCGACATACAACTCGGTCAGCGCTTCATGGCTCGGACACGCCGCTTGCCCGGCTTGCTCGAGCAGGCATTCGAGCACGATGCGGCCGCGGTAGGCGGCTGCGGCCCTGTCGCCTGCTTCGGCCGCGGCGGTGCGTCCGACGGCCTCCAGGGCCTGATCGAAGCGCCAGCCATCTGCTTTCGGGGTCGCAGGCATAGTGTGCGGTCGTGCCGCTGTTTGTGGACTATCCACTGTCGCGCGCCCGCGTTGAGCGAGTGTTAAATGCCAAGGGCGGAGGCCGGCGACCAGGCAAGAGGGCATTGAGGGCGTGCGCTCTGTTCCCTGGTCTCGGCAGCCCCCCAGAACGAGGCCTTGCGGACGTCCGCTCGCTTGCGAATAATCCTACCGAGCGGCCACGTTTTGCCCTACCCCGCCACCAGAGGAGTTGCGTCCATGTCCGGCCGAAATCTCGTGAAGCAGGGCCTGCTGGCGGCGGCAGCCGCAGCGTCGCTTGTGCTGGGTTGCGGCGCCGCCATGGCGCAGGGCCAGCCGATCCGCATCGGCGAGCTCAATTCCTACAGCCGCTTTGCCGTGTTCGCCGTGCCCTACCGCAACGGCATGCAGCTCGCCCGCGACGAGATCAACGCCAAGGGCGTGCTGGGCGGCCGCAAGCTCGATATCGTGTTCCGCGATGACGGCGCCAAGCCGGGGGATGCGGTGCGCGTCGCCGAGGAGCTGCTGACGCGCGAGAAGGTGTCCTTCCTGGTCGGCACGTTCCTTTCCAATATCGGCGTGGCGGTGGCCGACTTCGCCAACCAGAAGAAGGTGCTGTTCCTCGCCACCGAGCCGCTGACCGATGCCATCACCATGGCCCAGGGCAACCACTACACCTTCCGGGTCAGGCCCTCGACCTACATGCAGACCAAGATGCTGGTGGAGGCGGTCAAGGCCAAGGGCGTGAAGAAGTGGGCGATCGTGGCGCCCAACTACGAGTACGGCCAGTCGGCGGCCAACAACTTCAAGAAGCTGATCAAGGCGGCGACGCCCGATGCCCAGATCGTGGCCGAGCAGTTCCCTGCGCTCGGCAAGATCGACGCCGGCGCCACCGTGGCCGCGCTCGAGAACGCCAAGCCGGACGGCATCTTCAACGTGCTGTTCGGCGCCGATCTGACGGTGTTCGTGCGCGAAGGCAATACGCGCGGGCTGTTCGAAAAGCGCACGGTGGCGAGCCTTTTGACCGGCGAGCCCGAGTACCTCATCCCGCTTGGCCAGGAGACGCCCGAGGGCTGGATCGTCACCGGCTATCCCTGGGATCAGGTCACCGATCCCGCGCACAAGGCGTTCATCGAGGCTTATCGCAAGCGCTACAACGACACGCCGCGGCTCGGCTCCTTCCTCGGTTACGTCGTGGGCTACATGCTGCGCGACCTCATAGAGAAGGCGGGCTCCACCGATACCGAGAAGCTGATCGCGGCGCTCGAGGGCCTGAAGTCGAATACGCTGGTGGGCCCCGTGACCATGCGCGCCATCGACCATCAGTCGACCCTGGGCGCCTGGGTCGGCGAGACGACCAAGAAGGGCAAGGTCGGCAGCCTGAAGAACTGGAGATACGAGGACGGCGCCAAGTACGTCTTCCCCGACGCCGAGGTGAAGGCCGCGCGCAAGCAGTAGGGTGTCATCCCGGAATTCGCGCTAGCGAATATCCGGGACCCAGGACTATAACGCGGGTCACAGTGCAGCCCTGGGTCCCGGCTCTCGGGCTGTTGCCCGAGGCCGGGATGACAGGCGCGGGTTCGAGACCAGCATTTGCCCGATCTTTCCTTTCTTCTCGTGCAGGCGCTCAACGGGCTGGCCAGCGCCGCCTCGCTGTTCATCATTGCCGCCGGCCTGACGATCGTGTTCGGCGTCACGCGGATCGTCAATTTCGCCCACGGCTCCTTCTACATGCTGGGGGCCTATCTCGGCGTCACCGTCATTCCCCGCCTGCTCGATCTCAATGCCAGCCTGCCGATGTTCCTCCTCGGTGTGCTGCTCGCAGCCATCGCGGTCGGGGTGGTCGGTGTGGCGATGGAGCTCGTCCTGCTGCGCCGCATCTATCGCGTACCGGAGCTGTTCCAGCTGCTCGCCACCTTCGGCGTCGTGCTGATCGTGCAGGACATGGTGGTCAGGATCTGGGGCCCGCTCGACATCCTGGGGCCGCGCGCGCCCGGACTTGCCGGTGCCGTCGATATCTTCGGCCACCGATTTCCGAGCTACGAGCTGTTTTTGATCGCTATGGGGCCGCTGGTGCTGGGCCTCCTGTGGCTGCTGATGCACAAGACGCGCTACGGTGTGCTGGTGCGGGCCGCGACCCAGGATCGCGAGATGGTGGCAGCGCTCGGCGTCAACCAGGCGCTGCTCTTCACGGGCACGCTCTTTCTCGGCGCCGCGCTCGCCGGATTGGGGGGCGCACTGCAGACGCCGAAGCTCGCCGCCAACCCGCATATGGACATCTCCGTCATTGCCGAGGCGTTCGTGGTGACCGTGGTCGGCGGCATGGGCTCGGTGCCCGGCGCGTTCCTCGCCGCCCTGCTGATCGCCGAGCTGCAGGCCTTCGGCATCCTGGTGCTGCCGAAGATCACACTGGTGCTCGTATTCCTGCTGATGGCGCTGGTGCTGGTGTTGCGACCCTGGGGCCTGATGGGCCGGCCCGATGTCACGCAGGGGCGTGCGGTGCTGCCCGAAGGCATTCTCTCGCTCCCCCGTTTCGGCCGGCAGGAACGGATCATGCTGGCTGTGCTGGGCGCGATCCTGCTGGCGCTGCCGATCCTCGGGGATGCCTATCTCGTCAAGGTGGCCATCGAGGTCTTGTGCTTCGCGCTTGCCGCCTTCAGCTTGAATTTCCTGATCGGGGTGGGCGGCATCGTCAGCTTCGGACATGCCGCCTACTTCGGGCTCGGCGCCTATGGGGCGGGCCTGCTGGCCGTGAAGCTTGGTACGTCCATGGTGCCGGCACTCATCGCCGCGCCGGTGATCGCCGGGGTCGGCGCGGCCCTGTTCGGCTTCTTCGTGGTGCGCCTCTCCGGCATCTACCTCGCCATGCTGACCTTGGCTTTCGCGCAGATCGTCTACGCCGTCGCCTTCCAATGGGTGGAGCTGACCGGCGGCGACAACGGCGTCGTCGGCGTGTGGCCCTCGCGCTGGGCGGCTTCCCGCGAGGTCTACTACTACCTGACGCTTCTCGTCAGCGTCGCCGCCATCCTCCTTCTGCGCCGGCTCATTTACGCACCTTTCGGCTATACGCTGCGCGCCGCACGTGATTCTGCCGTGCGCGCCGACGCCATCGGCATCGACGTGCGCGCGCACCGCTGGCTTGCCTTCACGGTTGCCGGCGCGGCGGCGGGGATGGCGGGCGGCCTCTTCGCCTTCTCCAAGGGCTCGATCGACCCCACGCTCATCGCCATCCCGATGTCGATCGATTTCCTGGTAATGATCCTCGCGGGCGGTTTGCAGACGGTTGCCGGACCGCTGGTGGGCGCGGCCTTCTTCCATTCGCTCCAGGATTTCTTCCTGCCGTTGACCGACTTCTGGCGCTTCTTCGTGGGGCTGGCGATCATCGTCATCGTGCTGGCATTCCCGCGCGGCATTGTCGGTGGCGTGGCGGGCCTGCGCAGTCGGCTGGAGCGGCCCGGCCTAACCGGCACCGCGCGCCCGGGGGCTGGCGCATGAGCGGCGGGAGCCTCCTGTCGGTCGAGCGGCTGAGCAAGTCCTTCGGCGGTGTCGTGGCCGCCAGCGAGGTCAACTTCACGGTCGAAGCCGGCCGTCTGGTGGCCATCATCGGCCCCAACGGCGCCGGCAAGTCGACCATCTTCAATATGGTCGGCGGCCAGCTCGCGCCCGACTCTGGTCGCGTGCTGCTGGCGGGACAGGACATCACGGGGCTTCCCCCGCGCCGCATTTGGCGGCTTGGGCTCGCCCGCACGTTCCAGGTGGCGCAGACGTTCATCTCGCTCACCGTCGCCGAAAACGTGCAGATGGCGTTCTTGAGCGTGCACGGCCGCACCCGCGCATGGTGGGCCCCCATGCGGGGCCTCTATCGCGACGAGGCGCTGGACCTGCTCACGCGCGTGGGTATGGCCGAGAACGCGGACCAGTCCTGCAGCGAGCTTGCCTATGGCGACGTCAAGCGCGTCGAGCTTGCCATCGCGCTCGCCAGCGCACCGAAGCTGCTGCTGATGGACGAGCCGACCGCCGGCATGGCGCCGAAGGAGCGCGCCGCGCTCATGGCGCTCGCCGCCGATATCGCCCGCGAGCGCCGCATCGGCGTCCTCTTCACCGAACACGACATGGATGCCGTGTTCGGCCACGCCGACCACGTGCTGGTGCTGGTGCGCGGCGAGATCATCGCCGCCGGCACGGCCGAAGAGGTTCGCGCCGACGAGCGGGTGCGCGAGGTCTATCTGGGCGGCGGCGTGCATGCGCTGCGCCGCGCGGCCGGGTGAGGGGACCCATGGGCGCCGGCGCCATCCTGGAGGTCGAGGAGCTGACCGCCGCCTATGGCCGGGCACAGATCCTGTTCGGCGTGTCGCTGACGCTGGCGCGCGGCGAGATCGCAGCCCTGATGGGTCGCAACGGCGCCGGCAAGTCGACCACGCTCAAGGCCATCATGGGCCTGGTCCCGGCCCACGCCCAAACCTTGCGCTTCGCCGGCCACGATATCCGCCGCCTGCCGACCTATCGCATCGCCCGGCTGGGGCTCGGCTACGTGCCGGAGGAACGGCGCATCTTCACCGATCTCACCGTCTATGAGAACCTCGAGGTCGGCGCCAAGGCCGTGCTCGATCGGGGCCGCGCGCCCTGGACGCCCGAGCGGCTCTTCTCCGTCTTCCCCAATCTCGCCGAGATGCGCGGGCGCCGCGCCAGCCAGATGTCGGGCGGCGAGCAGCAGATGCTGACCATCGCGCGCACCTTGATGGGCAACCCGCAAGCGGTTCTGCTCGACGAGCCATCCGAGGGCCTGGCGCCGGTGATCGTGGAGCAGATGGCCGAGGCCGTGCGCCGCATGAAGGCGGAGGGCATCGCCGTGCTCTTGTCCGAGCAGAACCTCGTCTTTGCGACCGCCGTCGCCGACCGCGCCTACATCATCGAGAAGGGCGCCATCCGCCATGAGGGCGCCATGGCGGAGATCGCGGACAATCCCGAGCTGCGCGAGACCTATCTGGCCGTCTAATACGTCTTCGCCTTCGCCGCCGGCGCCATGCCACGCACCTCGCGCACCATCTGCTGCGCGCCCATCGCCAGCAGCCGCACGTCGTTGAGCATGGTGCACATGTGGTAGCCCTCCTCGAAGCGCTTGGCGGCGGTCTCGGGGCCATCGGTGTGCACGCCGGCGATCAGCCCGTGCGCGCGCGTCTTCTTGACGATGGTCGCCATGGCCGCCAGCACGTCCTTGTCGGTGGGGCCGAGCGTGGGCGGCTTGCCCATGCTGAGCGAAAGGTCCGACGGGCCGACGTAGACGCCGTTGAGCCCCTTCACCGACAGGATCTCGTCGAGGTTGCCCACGCCCTCGGCCGTCTCCACCATGGCGAACAGCAGCACCTCCTCGTTGGCGTGCTGCCAGTAGTCGGCGCCGGCGTACTGCGCCGCGCGGAAGGGCCCGAAGCTGCGCTCGCCCATCGGCGGATAGCGGCCCGCGCGCACCAGCGCCTGCGCCTCGGCCTTGGTGTTGATCATGGGGCAGATGATGCCGTAGGCGCCGGCGTCGAGCACGCGCATGATGTGGGCGGGATCGTTCCAGGGCACGCGCGCGAGCGGGGTGGCGTCGCTCGCGCCGATCGCCTGCAGCAGCGGCACCACGTCGTTGATGTCGCTGGCGCCGTGCTGCATGTCGATGGTCACGCTATCCCAGCCCTGGGCCGCGTAGACCTCGGTCGAGAACGCGTTGGGGATGGCCACCCAGCCCCCGACCACGCGTTGGCCCTCGGCAATCTTCTTCTTCAAGGTATTTGGTCTCATCGGCGTCTCTCCTCGTTGATGGTTGCCGCCGACCCTGTCATCCCGGTGCTTGTCGCCCCGGGATCTATCGGGCCACAGGCTCTGGCGTCAGCGGATGGTTGGGTCCCGGGCACAAGGCCCGGGACGACAGGCGTCGCGATCAGGCGCGCGCTTGTTTCAGCACCTCCGGATTGAATACATGGCTTTCCGGCAGGCGGCCGTCGAAATAGTCGAGCACGTTCTGGGCCACGGTCGTCGACATGCGCACCATGGTCTCGGGCGTGGCGGACGCCGAATGCGGAGAGAGAATGATCCGCTCGCATTTCAGCAGCGGATCGTCCCCCTTGGGCGGCTCGTCGACCTGCACGTCGAGGCCCGCCCCCATGATGCGGCGGCTGTTGACGGCGTCCAGCAGGGCCGACTCGTCGACGATGCCGCCGCGCGCGCAGTTGATGAGGTAGGCGGACGGCTTCATGAGAGAGAGCTCGCGCGCCCCGATCAGGTTGCGCGTGTCGTCCTGCAGCGGCGTGTGCACGGTGACGAAGTCGGCCCGCGGCAGGGCCTCGCGGAAGTCGGTGACCGGCTCGCAGCCCATTGCCTCGATCTCTCCCGGCGCATAGGCGGGGTCGACGCCGATGCAGTGCAGCCCGAGGCCATTGAGCGCCTTGGCGAGCCGGCTGCCGATGCGGCCGAGCCCGATGATCAGCACGGTGCGGTAGGCCACGTCCTGCGCGTCGAGCTTCGTCTTGCGCATGTAATCGCCCTCGCGCACGGCCCGGTCGAACTCGGGCAGGCGCTTGGCCAGCGCGAACATCAGGGCAATCGTGTGCTCGACGACGGACGGCGAGTTGGCGATGCCGACGGTCGCCACGATCACGCCGTGCTCGGTCGCGGCCCCGACATCGATGTTGTCGCAGCCCACGCCGTGACGCGAGATCAGCTTCAGGTTCGGCGCCGCCTCGATCAGCGTGCGCGGGATCTTGGCAAGTCGCACCACCAGCGCCTCGGCGCCGGGCAGGAAGTTGGCCCAGCTGGCAGGGTCGGGGCTTTCCGGCACGATGATCTCGAGGTCGTCCCGCGCGTGCAGGATCTTCATGCCCTCGGGATGGATCGGCTGGATGCAGATGACCTTGTGGCGCATGGACTGCCTCAGTGGATCTCGTCCTGCTTGGCGAGCGCCTCGCGCAGCTTGGCCACGTTGAAGCCAGGCGCGCGCGCCATCTCCAGGATCACCGCCTCCTTGCGGGCGAGCAGGTCGCAGGCAGCCGGGATCTTTGAGGCCACGCCCGCGGGGATCGTCACCGCACCATGCCGGTCGGCGTGCACGATGTCGCCGGAGCGCACTGCCATGCCGGCAACACGCACCTCCTTGCCGAAATCGTGCAGGTGCACGTGCGCGTGGCTCGGCATGACGGAGCCGGCCAGCGCCTGGAAGCCCGGCGCCCACTGGTCGATGTCGCGGATGCAGCCGTCGGTGACGACACCGAGCAGGCCAAGTCCCTTATGCACGGCGCTCATCACCTCGCCCCAGAAGGCGCCAAAGCCGACGTCGGGCCCGTCGAGATCCTGGATCACCATGATGCCGGGAGCGGGCTTGTCGGCGATGTACTCGTAGTAGGCGATGCGCTGGGCGCGCTGGCCTTTGCCGTCGAGCTCATGGGCATGGGTGGTGCGGATGGTGGCCGTCTTGGCGTAGCCGACGATGGGGGGGAGTTGCGGGAAGGGGCACACCAGCGGCTTCACCGTGAAGCCGGTGAGGCGGCGGGCCGGGTCGACGATCTCGAGCGCGTTGCAGATGGTGGGCGTGTCGTAGCTCTTCAGCTTGTCGAGCAGGGCGGCATCGATCACGGGGGCGTTCTCCCAGAGCGTGAGGTCGGCTTGTTGGTCGGGCAGATGGCGGAGGTCCCTCGGCCCCTTGCGGGGCCGCGACCCGCACCTTAGAGCAGGCTCCGGGCCAAGTCATGGGCCATAGCAATGCGGACGCACCCGGGCGCTCATGCTCTGGTATTTGCCGGCGTGGGAAGGCATGATGATAGCCCTGCGGGAGGGTTAGGTAGCAATGAGCGGACCGGAAAGGAAGACGATGCCGCGCCGGGGCGCCGGCGGGCGCGCGGCGCACGATGTCGGCGGCTTGAGCTTCGGCCCCATCGATCGCACCGAGCATGACCTAGCGCTGTGGGAGAAGCGTACCGACGCCATGCTCATTCTCCTCAGGGACAACAAACGGCGGGTGCTCACGACCGATGCGCATCGGCGCACCATCGAGGACTACGGCGAGCAGGAATACGACCGCACCACCTATTACGAGAAGTGGATTCGGGCGATCCGCAATCTCCTGGTCGAGCAGGACGTCCTGACCCGCGAGGAGATCGAGGCGCGTATGGCCGAGGTGCGTGCCAGGCACGCCAAGGCTGGCCGCAAGACGTCGAAGGACAAGATCCCATGGTGAGAGGGGCTGCCGCCCGTACCAGGACCATCGTGGACCAGCTCCCGCCGCGCCGCTTCGCGCCGGGCGACAGAGTTCGCGTTGCGTCGCGGCCGGTGCTCGGGCACTGCCGTACGCCGTGGTATGTGCGGGGCAAACCCGGCGTGGTGGCGTCCGTGCACGGCGCCTTCCGCAATCCGGAGCTGCTCGCCTATCACAGGCCGGGCCTGCCCGTGCAGGTGCTCTACAAGGTGCGCTTCGAGCAGCGCGCGCTGTGGCAGCGTTACGCCGGCCCGCCGGGTGATCATATCGAGATCGACATCTTCGAGCATTGGCTCGAACCGCAAAAGCAGGGGGCGGCCCAACATGCATGACCATGATCACGACCATGCCGGTGACAGTCACGACCACGGCCATGACCACGGCCATGGGCATGCCCACGCGCCGCCGCAGAAGGACCACGATGCGGGGCCGGCCGGTGCCTACGAGGTGCTGGAGGAGGCCATCCGCTCGCTGCTGATCGACAAGGGCGTCTTGGCGCCCGAGGAGATCGCCGCGCAGGTGGACCTGATGGACAGCCGCTCGCCGGCGCTCGGCGCCAAGGTGGTGGCGCGCGCCTGGGCCAGCCCGGCCTTCAAGCGGCGCCTCATCGGCGACACGCGCGCGGCGCTGGCCGAGCTTGGCATCGACATCGGTACGCTCGCCGAGTTCCGCACGGTGGAGAACACGGCCAGCATCCACAACGTCATCGTCTGCACGCTGTGCTCCTGCTACCCCAAGATGCTGCTCGGCATCCCGCCGGCCTGGTACAAGAGCCTTGCCTACCGCTCGCGCACCGTCGTCGACCCGCGCGGCGTGCTGGCGGAGTTCGGCGTCGAATTGCCCGAGGGCACCGAGGTGCGCGTGCACGACTCCACGGCGGACCTTCGCTATATCGTCCTGCCCATGCGGCCGAAGGGCACGAGCGGCTGGAGCGAGCGGCGGCTGGCGCGCCTCGTCACGCGCGACTCGATGATCGGCACCGCAATCCCCAAGGTGCCGGGGCCGAAGAAGAAGGCGGCACGCGACACTCCGGCGCGGCGGCGCCGCAAGGCGGCCTGAAGAAGGCAGACAGCGGCACAAGCGCAGTTGCGGCCTAAACTAGGAGCCTGTCCGAGTAGTGGCTGGATATTCGGGCGCGAGTTGGATTTTGTCCAGGGCATGAGCAAGCACTTTCGTCCCTGGAAGATCGATCAGACGCAGCTCTTGCCGGCGTCGATCGGCGACTTCGTGGCCGAGGATCACCTGGCCCGCTTCGTGGTTGCGCTGGTGCGCGAGAGCCTGAATCTGGGCGGGATCACGTCGCGCTACGTCAGCGCTCTGGGCCAACCGCCGTTCGATGCGCGGATGATGGTGGCGCTGCTGCTGTACGCCTACGCGGTCGGTCTCTACTCCTCGCGCCGGATCGCCAAAGCTTGTCGGGAGCGGGCCGACTTCATGATGATCGTGGCGCTCGATCCGCCTGACTTCCGCACCATCTCGGAGTTCCGCAAGCGGCACCTGGAGGCGCTGGCGGGGCTGTTCGTGCAGGTGCTGCGGCTGGCCGAGACGGCGGGGCTGGTGAAGCTCGGGCACGTGGCGCTCGACGGCACCAAGATCAAGGCGAATGCGTCGAAACACAAGGCGATGAGCTACCATCGCATGAAGAAGCGGGAAGCTGAGCTGAAGGCCGAAGTCGATCGCTGGCTGGCGGCGGCGGAGGCTGCCGATGCCGAGGAGGATCGCGCGTTCGGGAAGGACAAGCGTGGCGACGAACTGCCCGATTGGGTGGCCGACAAGGAGAAGCGTCTGGCCAAGATCCGCGAGGCCAAGGCGGCGCTGGAGGCAGAAGCCAAGGCGGCTGCCGAGGCCGAGGCGCGGCGGCGTGCCGAGGCGGAGGCAAAGCGCAAGGCGGAGGGCCGGAAAAAGAACGGCAAGACGCCGAGACCGCCGAGCGGCAAGCCCGATGCGAAAGCCCAGCGCAACTTCACCGATCCCGAGAGCCGCATCCTGAAGACCAAGGACGGCTACATCCAAGGGTACAACGCGCAGGCTGCGGTGGACGGCGAGGCGCAGGTCATCGTGGCGCACGGGCTGACGCCGAGCACGAGCGATCAGGATCAGCTGGTCGCGCTCGTCGACGGCATCGAGACGAACCTCGGCCATAAGCCTGCGGAGGCCTCGGCCGATGCCGGCTACTGCAGCGAGGCCAACCTCGCCGCGCTCGAGGCGCGCGGCATCAGGGCTTATATCGCAACCGGACGGGCCAAGCGCCCCGCCGACGCCAAGCGCAGGCTCGGCGGCGAGCTCACCCAGGCCATGCGGCGAAAACTGAAGCGGGCCGGCTGGCGCAGCCGCTACCGCTTCAGGAAACAGATCGTGGAACCGGTGTTCGGGCAAATCAAACAGGCAAGGGGCTTCCGCCAGTTCCTGTTGCGCGGCGCTGCCAAGGTGCGCGCCGAGTGGGCGATCATCTGCACCGCCCACAACCTCCTCAAGCTCGCCAGGGCAGCCTGAGCCAGCTATCGTCCACAAACCAGCACCACCAGACCCTAACTGGACGGGCTCCTAGAGCTCGGCCTCCGGCGCGCGCGGCGGCACCCCGGTCGAGCCCCGCCGCGATGGCCGTGGCCTTGCGGTTCCGGCCGCGTCCTTGCGACCCGACGGGACACCCGTGCCCCACAGCGCATCGAGATGGCGTAGGAGTTCGGCCTCGCGCGCCTTGATCTGCTGCGCCCGCCATTCCCGCTGCTGGCGCACCGCCTCGTTCAGCGCGGGGACCGGTGCGCCGGGGGTGGCGAAATAGATCTCGCGCTTCCTTGCGAAATCGAGATTGCTCGCCTTGTCGTTCTGCGCCTTGGTGACCAGCACCAGGTTGCCCAGCGATTCGGTGCATTCGTTGCGCTCGTCGGGATCCGGGAACCAGCTGCGCCACTGGCTGCCTGTCCCGTGCTTTCTCGGCAGCACATGCTCGACGGTGAGGCCCTCGCTCTCGAGCCGCTGCGGGCGGCCCATGATCTGGTCGTTGAGCCGCAGCAGAACGAGCTTGCTCGCCTGGGCGCTGCGGGCATGTAGATCGCGCAGGTTGTAGTGCATGTTGCGCAGCTCCGCGCCGGTCAAGGCGAGCGGGCTTCCGAGCGCCTTCAGGTCCTGGCCGTGGCGGATCGCCCAGATCACAGCACCGAAGCGGCTCGCACGGCGGTTGGCACCGAGGCCGACGATGCGCAGCCCGTAGGCCAGCCGGTCGAGCGCCGCCAGGAACCAGGCCAATTGAGCCGCGTCCTTGCCGTGCTCCAGGTACCAGAGCATGGCCGAAGGCACCCAGTCGGCCGCCGGCAGCCAGGAGAGATAGCTCAAGCTGCGCTCGATCGCGGCCGAATAGGGGGAGCCGGCGTGTCGCGCGCGGCGGATGTCGTCGAAGATGGCGGCTGCCGGCTGCAGCTCGCGCTCGATGAAGGCCTGCGCCCCGCCGGCCTCCGTGGCAATCGTCCTGATGCCGGCAATGACCTGGCGCTCGGGTCGCCCGTGCATGGCGCGGACGTGGCTGAACAGGCTTTCGAAGTCGTCGCCAAGGCTCTTTTCCATCCGCTCCCAGATGGCGGTCGCGGAAGCGCGTGCGGCCGGGGCGACGCCGCCCAGCAGCTCGGCCTTGAGGATGTCGTTGCGGGCGAGCGGCTTGCCGGTCGCGTTCAGGACCATGAACATGCGATGCGCGCGGTCGATGCTGGCGGTGACGGCGAACACCACGTAGCACCGCTCGAGCAGGAACGCGCGCAGGCGTTCGCGCTGCTCCAAGGAAAAATCGAGCAGGTCCGATACCAGATGGTCGCGCACCTCCAGGATGCGTGCCGCCGACACCGTCGAAGGGGCGGCGGCCGGTGTCACCTGGGTCGAGCCCGGCAGTCCCACGTGCGCGGCGAAGAACGCGGCATCCTCCTCGGCGAGCGTCAGGCGCGGCCGCCCGCCCATCGCCTTGGCCTCGATCGCCTCGCGCAGCCGCTCGCTCGGCGGCCGTGCGTCCTCGGCGGCGAGATCGCGCAGCACGCAGAACAGGATGGTGAGCGTCGTCAGTCTCTGGAGCCCATCGACCACCTCGAAAACGCGCGGCGCGCCATTGAGTGGACGTCCGTCGAAGACGCCCGCCGCCGTGTCGCGGTCGATCAGCAACATGGTGCCGAGGAAATAGTCGCCGCCATCGCCGCATTCGATGCCGGCTTCCAGCGCACCGACGATATCCTCCAGCAGCCGGCCGGCCTCCTCGGCGCCCCAGGCGAAGCAGCGCTGGTAGGACGGCACCTCGATCAGGATCGGATCGGCGAAGAGCTGCCCGAGGTTGATGGACTGTGCGCCGAGCGGCGGTTGCGGGCCGGAAATTGGGCGATGATCGCTGGTGTGGGGTGGCACGGCTTCGTGCTCGTTGAAATGGGTCGCGCAATTCTGAGCATGGATGGACTCGCCCATGCAACAAAACATCTCTCTTGCGCGTGCCCATTCTTTGTGCTCCGCCGCGGGACCGTATGGATGCGATGGCGCGGCAGGTTGCTCACGCCCATTGTCCATGGCTTGTCTGCGCGAGGAGGATTGGGCTTTCGATGCTTGGCGCCGCTTACGGACTTGTTCGGCCACTGCTCAATGCGCTTTCCCCCGAGGCGGCGCACGAGCTCACGCTGAGGGCGCTGGAGCTCGGCATCCATCCGCGCGCGCGCACACCGGATGATGCCCGGCTCGCCGTCGATGCTTTCGGGCTCGCCTTTCCCAACCCGCTCGGGATCGCCGCCGGATTCGACAAAGACGCGCGCGTGGCCGACGCCGTGCTGGACTTGGGCTTCGGCTTCGCCGAAATCGGCACCGTCACGCCGCTGCCGCAGCCCGGCAATCCCGCCCCGCGCGTGTTCCGGCTCGCAGGCGACCACGCGCTCATCAATCGCCTCGGCTTCAACAATGGCGGGCATGCCGCTGCGCTGGCACGACTCCAGAAGCGCAACGCCGTCGGCATCGTCGGTGTCAACGTCGGCGCCAACAAGGACGCAGCCGACCGGATTGCCGACTATGTCGCCGGCATCCACTGCTTCTATGACGTGGCGAGCTACTTCACCGTCAACATTTCATCGCCCAATACGCCGGGCCTGCGCGACCTGCAGGCGCCGGCGGCGCTCGACGCGCTCGTCGCCCGCGTGCTGGCGGCACGGGCAGAGCTGGTGACAGCCGGCAAGCCGCAGCGGCCCATCGTGGTCAAGCTCGCCCCCGATCTGGCGACGGAGGACCTGCCGGGTATTGTCGAGGTGCTGGTAGCGCGCGGCGTCGACGCCATCGCCATCGGCAATTCGACGCTCTCCCGGTCCGGGCTCGCCGACACGGCCCTGGCGCAGGAAGCAGGCGGGCTGTCGGGCCGACCGCTGTTCACGCGCTCTACCGTCATGCTGGCGCGCGTTTTTCTGCTCACGCAGGGACGCGTTCCGCTGATCGGCATCGGCGGCATCGAGTCGCCCAACACGGCGATTGCCAAGATCGAGGCAGGCGCCTCGCTGCTCCAGCTCTATACCGGGCTGGTCTACGAGGGCCCCAGCCTTGTCCGCAGCATCAAAGCCGCCATGGTCCGGTACGTGGATCACCGGCGCCTGAAGGGTATCGGCCAGGCGACCGGCCGGCGCGCCGAGGAGTGGGCCTCCCGGCCGCTGGACGGCTGAGCGACGCCTCAGCTCGCGAGGACCTCGGCCAGGTCCACATCCAGGCCCGGAGGGTCGAGCCGCAGGCCGGGAGCGGCCACGATACGCGTCTCGATGGCGTCGCCGGTTCCCCGCCTGTGGTGGATCACCAGCGGACGGTCTGGATCGATGACGAGATAGTGCTGCACACTCGGCAGACGGAAATAGCCCTGCAACTTCACGCCCATATCAATCGTGCCCGTGCTGGGCGACAGCACCTCTACGATGATCATCGGGTTCGGCACCTCGAGCGTGCCGCGCGGCACCTTCTCGCCGCAGTAGACGAGCACGTCGGGCTCCACCAACTTGTCGTCGGCAAAGCGGACGGTCGGGCCATCCACTGCGACATGACAGGGGAGCCCGGCGCGTTTGACCGCATCGAAAAGCGCGCGCCCGGTCGCGAACTTCACCTCCCAGTGTTGCGACCGCTCGGCGTTCTGCTGGCCGACCGGGCCATGCTTGACGATGACCTCGCCGTCCCAAAGCTCGAACTTGCCGGCTTCCTTGGGCAAGGTCTCGGCCCAGGCCAGAAACTCGTCGGCCGTCATCTTGTGCTTGGGCAGGGCGATCATCGTCTCATTGTAGCACGGAATTCGCTCAAGCGGCTCGAGCGGATCGTGCGTCGGCTCAGTCGTTGACATATATATGTCTGGCGCCTACCTATCGCCGCATGCGAACGACCGTCCGCCTTCCCAATGACCTGCTGCGCCGCGCCAAGCGAAAGGCGGCGGCCGAGGACCGCACCCTCACGTCCCTGATCGAGGAGGGCTTGCGCGCGGTGGTCGACGAGCGACCGAAGCCCGCCAAGCGCCGGCGCGTCGTGCTTCCGGTCAGCAAGGCTACCGGCGGCCTGATGCCCGGCGTCGATCTTACCCGGCTCTCCGACTTACAGGAGCAGGAGGACCTGGAATATGTCGAGCGCATGAAGCGCATGAAATGATCCTGCCGGACGTCAATGTCCTGATCTATGCCTTCCGCAAGGACGATCCGCAGCACGCGTTGTGCAACGCCTGGTTGACCAGGATCGTGGGTGACGAGGGGCGGGTCGGTTTGTCGCCACTCGCACTCGCCGCGCTGGTTCGCATCACCACCAACACGCGTTCCTTTCGCGAGGCCAGCACCCTGGCCGAGGCCTTCACGTTTTGCGACTATCTCCTCGGCCAGCCCAACTGCCAGGTCGTCGAGCCGGGAGATCGCCACTGGAGCATCTTCTCGCGCCTCTGCCGCGACACCGGCACCCGCGGGTCACGCACCACCGACGCATGGTATGCGGCGCTGGCCATCGAATGGGGCTGCGAGTGGGTGACGCTTGACCGCGACTACGCGCGCTTTCCGGGCCTGAAGTGGCGGGCTCCGGACGCGGGCGATTGATGCTCCACGGGGGGATGAAAACAGTGCAGAGGCGGCGGGCCGGGGCGAATCGTATCACCGATCGGACCTGCCAGCGGCCGGGACCGTTGCCAGCCCGCCGAGGACGATGGCGTTGGTCAATACCACCGCATGCAGCGCAAGCGCGCTCAGCACGGCGTCGTTGAAGGGCACGCCGGCCTGCGTGGTCGCCAGCACCCAGGCCGCCTGAGCCGGCCCGACGCCGGCGATGCCGTTGACCGGCAGCGCAAACGCGACGCTGCCCGACATGATGCCGAGCACCGCGGCAGCAGGCCCCACGGATGCTACGACAGCGCCGGCAATCAGGGTCGCCAGAAGCCCGATGACAAGCCAAAAGACGAAGCCGAGGGCCACGGCCAGCGACGCGGCGCGGCGGTCGCCGACGGCGGCAAATCCGGCTGTCAGCCGCGTCGCGAAATCGCCGATGCGCGGGAGCCGCGCCACCTGGCGGCGCAGCATCGGCGCGGCCAGCGCCAGCGCGAAGGTCGCCAGCGCCAGGCAGGCCGACGCCGCTGCGAGCGCGACATGGTTCACGCCGACGGGTAACCGGAGCCAGGCCGCTGCGCCCACCAGGATCGACGCGACGGTCCCCAGGTCGAACAGGCGCGCAAGCAGCAGGACGCCGGCCGAGTGCACGAGCGTGCTGCCGTAGGCGCGGCGCATCAGCACCGGGTAGCTGAGTTCGCCCAGCCGAAAGGGCAGGATGAAGTTCATGGCGTTGAGCTGGAAGGCGATGCGCACCAGGGCCGAACTTGGCAGTTCCAGCCGGCCGGTGGTCAGAATCGCAAAGCGCCAGGCGCGCAGCCATTGCACCAGAGCGCCGAGCAGGAACGCGACGAGGATGGGCAACGGCCGCGCCTCGGCGGCAAGCCGCCCCAGGGATCCCACGATCTCCGGCGTCAGCAGGAACCACAAGCAGCCCGCGGTCACGGCCACCGCGAGAAGGGTGGACACGACCCGTTTCATGCGCGCGTGCTGCCCACGTGCTGCCGCACCAGCTTGCGGGTCTCGACCGGCCGTTGCGTGCGGCTGATGACGAGCTCGGCCAGCAGTCCGAACAGAACGAGCTGCAAGCCGATGATCACCACCATGACGCCGAACAGCAGCAGCGGCCGGCTGCCGATGCTGGCGCCCGTGAAGAGCTTGAGGCCCGTCAGGTAGGTCAGGACGGCGCCGCCGCCGATCAGGAACACCGCCCCGACACCGCCGAAGAGGTGCCCCGGCCGGTAGGCGAAGCGGGTCAGCATGACGACGGTGAGCAGGTCGAGAAAGCCGCGCAGAAAGCGCGCCACGCCGTATTTCGACTTGCCGAACCGGCGCGCGTGGTGGCGGACGGGGATTTCGCCGATGCGGTAGCCGAGCGCGTGCGCCAGCACGGGCACGTAGCGATGCAGCTCGCCGTAGAGCTCCACCGAGTCGAAGATCTCGCGCCGATAGGCCTTGAAGCCGCAGTTGAAGTCATGCAGCCGGACGCCGCTGATGTGCGCCGTCACGGAATTGAAGAGACGCGAGGGCAGCGTCTTTGACAGCGGATCGAGGCGCTCCTTCTTCCAGCCCGAAACGAGATCGTAGCCGGCATCGAGCGTCTCGACGAAGCGCGGGATCTCCTCAGGATCGTCCTGCAGGTCGGCATCCATGGTGATGATGAGGTCGCCGGCGCAGGCGGCGATGCCGACCATCAGCGCCGTCGCCTTGCCGAAATTGCGCCGCAGCCGGATCGCCTGGATGGCCGCATTCCCGGCCGCCAGTTGCGACATCGCCCCCCAGGTCTTGTCGCTGCTGCCGTCGTCGACGAGGACGATATCGGCGAGCGTCAGCCCATTCGATGCGCAGGTCTCGACGATGCGCGCAACCAGAACGGGGAGCGATTCTTCCTCGTCCTTGGCGGGCACGACGACGCTCAGGGTGCGGGCCCCCGCCATCTCACCGGCCGAGCGGCCGGGTGCTGTTCTCGCTGCGCTCATCGGCACGCGCCCTGGGGTCCGTCGTAGAGCCGGTAGTGGAGGCGGTAGGTGCGCGTTCTCGATCCTTGCATGAGGGGGCTCAGCATGCCTTCGCGGTGTGCCGCGTTGCGATCCGCGCCCAGCTCCCGCGTCAGGTAGGCATCGACGTTCTCGCGCCCATGGGGGATGCCCGGCGTCCAGACGGCAAGACATTGTCCATCGCCGGAAATCTTTGGCCACACCCTGGGCGGATAGCCGGTTTCCATGATGCGCGCCTCGGGAAACAGGACGCGCAGGTTGCCGCCCAGATGCACACCTTCCACGACGACCGTACCTCTGCCCCGGAAGCCGGCATCGTGCAGACCCGCAGCAATTTCATGGAAAGGAATGAGTGTGCGGCACGTCTTGCGGCAATAGTCGGCGCCGGCGAGATGGATGCCGATGCGTGCGGAAAGCGCCACCGCTGCGATGACAGCGAGCGTCGTCGCATAGGGGCGCACGGCGTGCGCGGGCACGCCCGCCTGCTCCACCAGCATGAACAGATAGATCGGGAGGATCTGCAGGGCCGGCTGCAGCAGGCGCTCAGCGAAATCCGTGGCACCCGCCAGCGGCACAAGCAGCCAGTGCAGGAGGATGGCGATGGCGATGACCATCCCCACCAACCGGCTGTCGGGGACGGGCTGCGTGGCCGGCACGACCGTCTCGGGCTTGTGCAAGCCCGCCCAGGCCGCGGCACCGAAGAAGATCAGGAAGATCACCAGGAAGGGCTGCGGGTAGGTCAGCACGGCGAGGACGAGATCCGCGGTGCCCTTCGCGAGGTCGACCAGGAACGAGCCGCTCGGCCGGCCGAGGACGCCACCCATGTCGTCGCCCGGTGCGGGTCCCGTGCGAAGGGCCCAGACGATGGGCGGAAGCGCAATGGCCGCCGCAACCGCACCCGCCGGCACGATCTTCCAGGTCAGGACCAGCCGGCGATAGGCCGGGTGCGCGAGGCAAGCGAGCGGCAGCGCCGCGGCGAACATGACGAAATTCCACTTGCCCAGCGTGCCGAGCCCGAAGGCGAGGCCGAGTACCAGATACCAGGCCGGCGTCGGCGTCTCGCACAGGCGCACGAACACGTACCAGCTCACCGCGAGGAAGGCGGAAAGCGCGGTGGTATGGGTCAGGTCGTGGTGGCTGTAGTAGCCGAACACGTAGATGGCGGTGAAGCTGAAGGTGGCAAGCGCCGCCAGGGTGGGATCGCGGATCAGCCGCTTGGCGGTGAGATAGGTGAAGCCGAGGATCATCGCCAGCATCAGATAGCGAATGAGGCTGATCACGGTGATGTTGACGCCCACAACGCCGCCCGCGCCGACCAGCATCCAGGTGAACAGGGGCGGCGCCCGAAAGCGGTAGTTCAGCAGCCACTGCTGGGCAAACAGCGCCTGCTCGGCGTCGTCCACGCCGAGCGTCGGCCCCTGCCACAGGCGAACGCCCAGGTGGACGAGAAGATAGCCTGCGATGAGAAGCGCGACCGTTCGCGGTCTCGCCCAGGAAGGCTGCGATGGCATTTAGGTTCGGTCGCTGTCGTGGGCGAACGTCTGGCTCGGCCCGAGCATATACGAAGCCGGCGCCAGCAACGATAGGGCAACGATAGGACAAGGTCCGGCGCGGCCCTGGCAGCGGGCGAAATACTACCGGATCGCTGAAATTCGTGTGGAGAAGCTCTCCCACGCTCCCCGCAATGACCGCGCGCCGTGGCGTGGCCTCAGAAGCGTACGCTGCCTTTGAGCGCGACGACATGGATCTGGGTGCTGGCGCCGAGCTGGCCGTCGTAGGCGACGTGCAGGGCGACATCCGCACCGTTGATGAGGTCGAAGCCGGCGCCGACGGTGCCCATCACGCCGTCGAGCTTGGTGGTGATGGTGAAGGGCGACACGCCGGCGGTCGCGCCGAGGAAGGACGCCGTGAGCGCCATATCGCCGTTCTCGTACCAGGCGACGCCGCCGCGCAGATAGGGGCGCACGAGCGTGCCGTTCGACAGCCACCACTCGGTGCCGATCTCCAGCGACGGCGCGATCGTGTAGACGATCCGGGAGGAGCTGGCGACGGCGAGCGCCGCCGCCGAGCCGCTCTCGGCGAAGCCGCCAAGGTGGGTGTTGGTGGCGGCGAGGTCGAGCATGGGCTTGTAGTAGAGCTGCGGCGAGCCCAGCACGTAGGCGCCGCGCAAGCCCACGTTGACGATGTCGAGGTTGGCGCTGCTCGCGGTGGTCTCCGAGAAGCCGCCGAAGGACATGGGCCTGGTGGTGTCGTACCAGCCGTGTCCGGCGTTGACGACGCCGGCGAGCAGCAAGGGCCCGGGATTGTACTTGAGCGCCACGCCGGCTTGCGCGATCTGGCCGTTGCTGGCGGCATTCGTCGCCGTCTCGAGCGAGCTTTCCTGATAGCCGACGCCGAAGCCGAGGCGCCAGGCATTGTCGAGGGCGATCTGGGCGCCGGCGGCGAAAAGACCCGTCGTCTCCTTGAAGCCGATCTGGCCCGATGTGGTCCCCTGGTCCAGGAAAACGGCGGACGCGCCCGCCCACAGGCATTGACCTTCGCGAACGATCGCAGCGGTCGACGTGCCGTTGACGCGGCAGCTCAGGAGGCTGTTGGCGAAGCCGAGGCTCGCATAGAGCGCAGCGATCTGCGCGTCCGACATGAGCTCGGGCGAAAGCTGATCGAGGGCAGCCTTGTAGTCGCCGAGACCCTGGGTGCTGAGCAGGCCGACCAGCACGGGCGACAGCCCGCCGCCGCCTGCCGCGAAGGCGGCGCTCAGTGCGTTGCTGATGGCCTGGTGATTGCCGTTGAGGCCCGCCACCGAGGAGAAGCTGACGTTGGTGGAGAGCACGACATCGGTGGACGTGAAGCTGAGCGATGCGCCGAGCGCGGGGCTCGCCGAGAGCATCAGCCCGTTGTCGGTTGCGCCGCCGAGACCTTGCAGGATGGTGAAGGTCTGCTGCGCCGCGGCCGGCAAGCTCGTCAGGTTGACGGTGACTGTGCCAGCCAGCGCGGCGGTATTGGAGACGACGACCTGATCGGAGGTTCCGGCCGCGCCGTTGAGGTCGATGGCGAGGACGCCGGTTCTCGTCTGCACGAACGTGTCGTCGAACGTCGTCGTCTGCAGCGTGCCGACGCCGCCCGGCGACAGCGTGCCGGCGTTGGTGAAGGCGCCGACGTCGGCGGTTGCGCCGGATTGGAATAGGGCACCTGCGAAGTTGTTGAAGGCGTTGGAGCCGCCGCCGAGGTCGACGTTGCCGATCACGGTGCCGTGGTTGTTCACCGTCTCGTCGTTGCCGCCGCCCGAGATGGCCCAGCCGGAGAGGGCGGAGATGGCGCCGAAGTTGTGCAGCGTATTGGTGCCGCCGCCGGTGAATTCCACGCCGGAACCCGAGCCGCTGCCCCCGCTGACGCTGCCCGAGGCGATGGTCACCGACAGGTCGCCGCTGCTGCTGGAGACGGAAATGCCGGAGGCGTTGCTTCCGGTCGCAGCTATGTGGCCGCTGGTAATGACGAAGACATCGCCGTTGACGCTCCCGGCCCTAATGCCATCGGAGCTGCTTCCGCTGGTCGTAATGTTGCCGATGGAGAGCACGGTGACCGTGCCCGAAATGTTGGACGCAAAGATGCCCGTGCGAGCTGCTGCCGGACGTCGTGATGTTTCCGATCGACGAGAGCGTGAGGGCGCCACTCGGCGTGGTGGCGGCAGCAATGCCGCGCGCATTGTTGCCGGTTGTCGTGATGTTGCCGATGGAGCTCAGGGTCAAGGTGTCGTTCGAGCCGGCAAGAATGCCGTCGCCGCCATCGCCGGCAGTGCTGATGTTGGCGATCGAGGAGAGCACGACGGCGCCGTTGCTCGAGGCAAAGATGCCGATGCCGCCGCCGGTGGTGACGATGCCGTGAGACCCCGCGGCGATGGACAGCGTGATGGGGCTGGTGGACGTGAACTCGATGGCGTTGGTGCCGGCGCCGGGCATGATGTCTGCGATCAGATTGTTGACCAGCAGGATCGTGTAGGTGCCGGGAAAGTCCGTTCCGCTGGCGATGCCGCTCGACTGGTTGCCCTGGCAGATCGCGACGGGGTTGTCGAGCGTGCAAGCGTCGGGTCCCGCCAAGGCGGCGCCAGGGCAGGTCACAGCGAATAGAGATGCCGCTGCGACGCGCAGTGCGCGCCAAAGCGCTCCGCGGCGCCGCGAGCGTGCACCAATCTGCCCCGGGCCTTGCCGCGGGGAAAATCGCCAGAAGCGCAAGCGCGCGACCTCCTGCTGGATCGGACGCGGAACATTGAAGGCGGGATGGTTACCCAGGCCTTACCGAAGAGCCCCACGGGCTTGGGCAAGCGGATGATTCGAGGCAAGACACTTTCAGGCAACAAAAACAGGGAGAAGGCCCAAAGCTCATATGTCGGCTATCGGATAACTACCTGCACGCTTCGGTTGCGGTCAGGCTGCAATTTCCAGTGAGCGGGGCGGCGCGCCGGCCGCAATCAACCATAGGCGAACATTCGCCACGGGCGCGCGGCCACGCTCAACCGATCACACGGGTGCGAACTACGTGAGGCGGCGCGAGAGTCCCCAGCAGCAGCTAGCCGCGCTGCTCCACCGGCACGAACGGGCGTTCCGCGGCGCCGATGTAGAGCTGCCGCGGCCGGCCGATCTTCTGCTCGGGGTCCTCGATCATCTCCTTCCACTGCGAGACCCATCCCACCGTGCGCGCCACGGCGAACAGCACCGTGAACATGGAGAGCGGGAAGCCCATCGCGCGGAGCGTGATGCCCGAATAGAAGTCGATGTTGGGATAGAGCTTCTTCTCGACGAAGTATTCGTCCTGCAGCGCAATGCGCTCGAGCTCCATGGCGACCTTCAGGATGTGCTGGTCCTTGACGCCCAGCGAGTTCGAGCACCTCGTGGCAGGTCTGCTGCATGACCTTGGCGCGCGGGTCGTAGTTCTTGTAGACGCGGTGGCCGAAGCCCATCAGCCGGAATTCCGAGTTCTTGTCCTTGGCCTTCTTCACGTACTCCGGCACGCGGTCGACGGTGCCGATCTCCTCCAGCATCCGCAGAGCGGCTTCGTTGGCGCCGCCGTGCGCGGGTCCCCACAGGCAGGCGATGCCGGCGGCGATGCAGGCGAAGGGATTGGCGCCGGAGGAGCCGGCGAGCCGGACGGTGGAGGTCGAGGCGTTCTGCTCGTGGTCGGCGTGCAGGATCAGGATGCGGTCGAGCGCGCGGGCAACGACCGGGTTCACCACGTAGGGCTCGCACGGCACGGCAAAGCACATCTGCAGGAAGTTCGCCGTGAAATCGAGGTCGTTGCGCGGATAGATGAAGGGCTGGCCGACCGAGTACTTGTAGGCCATGGCCGCCAACGTCGGCATCTTGGCGATCAGGCGATGGCTGGCGATGATGCGCTGCTGGGGATCGTTGATGTCGGTCGAGTCGTGATAGAACGCGCTGAGCGCGCCGACCGAGCCGCACATGACCGCCATCGGGTGCGCGTCACGGCGGAAGCCCGTGAAGAAGCGGGTCATCTGCTCATGCACCATGGTGTGGCGCGTGACGATGTTGCGGAAGCCGTCGAACTGGCTCTTGTTCGGCAGCTCGCCGTAGAGCAGCAGGTAGCACACCTCGAGGAAACTGGACTTCTCGGCCAGCTGCTCGATCGGATAGCCACGATAGAGCAGCACGCCCTCGTCGCCGTCGATGTAGGTGATGCGCGAGGAGCAGTTCGCCGTGGACGTGAAGCCCGGATCGTAAGTGAAGCAGCCGGTGTCGCGGTATAGCCGCGCGACGTCGATCACGTCCGGGCCGATGGTGCCCGACCGCACCGGCATCATGGTTTGCTGATTGCTGCCGAGAGTCAGCGTTGCGGTCTTGGTGGCGTCTGCGTTCGCAGGCGCAGCATCCTTCACGTTCATGGCGCTCATCCTTCGATCGTGCCGCCGATGCTTGCCGCCCCTCCACCGGGCCCCGGCCAACGCCGCGAGGGGGCAACAGACAGTAGGTAATATACCTTTTTGCAGTGCGGCAAGCTATCCGAAGGAACGAATGGCTTGCCGGTGCCACGCGGGGGCTTGCGGACCACGTTCATCAAGCCGCCTGGTCGCGAATCCGTGATAGCGCTTCCTCCCGCCCCAGTACCGCCATGACATCGAACACGGGCGGCGAGACCGCGCGTCCCGTCAGCGCGGCGCGCAGCGGCTGGGCGATGGTCCCCAGCTTCTGCCCCGAAGCCTCGGCGAAACCGCGGACGACGGCTTCCAGCACGGGGACCTGCCAGTCGGCTGCGGCTTCGAGCTGCGGCAGCAACTCGGCAAGGGTGGCGCGGGCCGCTGCGTCGAGCGCCTTTTTCGCCTTGTCGTCGAGGCTGAGCGGGCGCGCCGCGATCACGTAGGCCGCGCCGTCCACCAGCTCCTTCAAGGTCTTGGCCCGCCCCTTCAGGGTCGGCAACGCCTGCACGAATCGGTCCCAGCCCACCGTCTGGAACCTGGCAGCGAGCCCGGGCCCACCCTCAGCCTCGGCCAGGTAGTCCTGGGTCCGGCGCACGAGATCGTCATCGCTCGACTGGCGGATGTAATGGCCGTTGACGTCGGCCAGCTTGGCGAAGTCGAGCCGTCCCGGCGCCTTGTTGATGTCGTCGATGTCGAACCAGGCGACCATGTCATCGGTCGAGAAGATCTCGTCGTCGCCGTGGCTCCAGCCGAGCCGGACCAGATAATTCCGCAAGCCCGCGGGCAGGTAGCCCATGGCGCGGTAGGCCTCGATGCCCAGCGCGCCGTGGCGCTTGGAGAGCTTGGCGCCGTCGGGTCCGTGGATCAGCGGCACGTGGGCGAACAGCGGCACGTCCCAGCCCATGGCCCTGTAGATCTGCACCTGGCGCGCGGCGTTGGTCAGGTGGTCGACGCCGCGGATGACATGCGTCACCCCCATGTCGTGGTCGTCGACGACGACCGCATGGTTGTAGACGGGGCTGCCGTCGCTTCTCAGGATCACCATGTCGTCGAGCTGGGTGTTGGGGATGACGACGCGGCCCTGCACTCTATCGTCGATTGCCGTCTCGCCCTCGCGCGGCGCCTTGAGGCGCAGCACGGGGGGTACGCCAGCCGGTGCCTCCTTTGGATCGCGATCGCGCCAAGTGCTCTGAATGGTCTGCGGCCCGCGCGGCGCACGCTTTTCCTTCTTGGCAAGCTCGCGTTCTCCAACGATGGCCGCCTGCATGGCCTCGAGCTCTTTGGGCGTCAGGTAGCAGCGGTACGCCTTGCCCTTGGCCAGCAGTTCCTTTGCGACCTCGGCATGCCGCGCGGCGCGCGCGAACTGGGAGAGCGGCTCGCCGTCCCAATCGAGTTCGAGCCACTTGAGCCCGTCGAGGATGGCGTCGACGGCGGCTTGCGTGGAGCGCTCGCGGTCGGTGTCCTCGATCCTGAGCAGGAACCGGCCCTTGGTGTGGCGCGCATAGAGCCAGTTGAACAGCGCCGTACGCGCCCCGCCGATGTGCAGGTAGCCGGTGGGCGAGGGCGCAAAGCGCGTGACGACGGGCTTGGTCATGCGGCTTGGACCTGCTGGCTGGATCCTGTCTGGTCCGACAGGCCGATCACCTACTCCGGAAGGTTGCGCTTGCACAACTCTCCAAAGAGAATTCTCTCCGGCGACCTTGCTCACATAGCTTGGATACCCACCACTTGCACTATAACGCTCTGCGATATATATTGCCATAGCGGCTTCGACGGACCTCTGCCGTGCGGGTCTTCAAGACCAAGTGGTTCCGCCGCTTCGCCCGACGCGAGGGCATCTCCGACCATGCGCTCTGCGAAGCTGTGGCACGCGCCGCCCGCAATCAGGTCGACGCCGATCTGGGGCGGGGCGTTATCAAGCAGCGCGTGGCGCGTTCCGGACAAGGCCGGTCGGGCGGCTATCGCACGCTGATCGTCTTTCGCGCACGAGACCGCGCGATCTTCGTGTTCGGGTTTGCCAAGAGCGATCGGGACAATGTCACACCCGATGAATTGGACGATCTGAGGACAACGGCCAAGTTGCTCCTGGCCTACTCCGGCGGTCAGCTGGACGAGACGGTCTCGAGGGACGAGCTCTGGGAGGTGAGGTGCGATGACGAAGCGCTACAAGAGTGAGCTGCGGGCAGCGCTGCACGAGACCGTCGAGGGCCTGCACCGCATCGGCCTGGTCGACAAGAAGACCATGCGCCACTTCGACGAGCGCTGCCTCACGGCGATCGAGAAGCTCTCCGCGCGCCAGATCCACGCGCTGCGCGAGCGCGAAGGCGTCAGTCAGAAGGTCTTTGCGCGCTATCTCAACGTGCCGGTGACGCTGATTTCGCAGTGGGAGAGGGGCGAGCGCAAGCCGTCCGGGCCTTCCCTCAAGCTACTGGCGGTGGTCAAGCACAAGGGGCTGGATGCGATCGCCTGAGGGCCCGGCAGCGGCTTGATGTGGTCGGCATTGTTTGGCGTCCCGCCGCTGGCTGGTGTAGGAACGTGCCTCCTGAGCGGTCCCGTAGCTCAACTGGATAGAGTGCCGCGCTTCGAACGCGGAGGTTGCGGGTTCAAGCCCTGCCGGGACCGCCAAAATTTTGGGATGTCAACGACTTATGTTTCCCAAACCTGGAAAAATCGCCCACTGAATTGCAAGGCCTTTTTCCGGGAATTCCCAAACCTGATCCGTATTCGTATCGGCAATGGTGCCGCGTGCGAGTGGTGCCGCATATGCGGCGGTTAGGTGAAGGAGTGTGTGATGACGACCGACCATTTGCTTGACGGTACGGGCGAAGACATCCCCGGCCACCGGGTGCTGGACGGCACGGATCTTGAGATCGCCTACGACCTGCAGGCAGGCAATCTTGTGCTGCGGGTCAACAAGGGCGGCCTGCTCGTGTTCCGTGTCACGCTGCGCGACGCAGCCAAGGAGATGCCGGCGCAGCAGCTCGTCAACTTCAGCAGCTTGGCCCCCGATTTCATGTTCACCATCGGTGACAGCGAAGAGGGGCTACGGCGCATGCTCGCTTCGGCCGGTCTGGCGGACACACCGAACGTCCCCCGGCCGGGGTTCATCCGCCGGTTGTTTGGCCGGGAATGAGGTCTTGTCATGCAAGATGGAGAAACCGCGATGACTCAAGACGTTGACATCTCGAGCCTGGACTACGCCCAGCTTTCGGCCCTGCGCGGGCAGATCGATGAGCGTGTCCGCACCATGCGCGAAACGGAAGGGCCAGCCTTGCGCGAGCGCTTCATCGAGCAGGCCGCGGCGATCGGCATGAGCATCGAAGAGCTCGTGCAGCTTGGCACAAAGCGCCGCGGCCGTTCCGCCAAAGACAAGGACGAAGGTTGAGGAGCACCGGACATGGCGAAAATGTATCGCGTCTACTCGATCATCGAGCGGCCGAAGCAGGAAGACTTCTGGCTCAACATCGGCGTCGCATTTCCGCATGAGAAAGGCGATGGCTTCAATGTTGTGCTGCAGGCCCTCCCGCTTCATGGCAACGGCAGGCTTGTGATGCGGGCCTACGATCCGGAAACGCAGGTCGCCTCGGATGGCGAAACCTCCGCTGGCGCCAGGCAAGCCGGGCGCTGAAACCTGACACGCGGCAATAGGAGCGCTTGCGCGGGGCCGCTATTGGCGGCCCCGTTGTTTTGAGTTCGCCAATGCCCGAACAAGCCCGGACCTGACCAGGCATGCGAACTCAACCTCTGGGACCTGACACCAATGCGCTGTATCGTCAGCATTGCAGAGATTGCCGACGTCGAGCGATGCGCTGACGGGCGGCAACTCGCGCAGTCTCAGCATGCCTAGAGTACCCCCAAAAGCTGACATTGCGGGTTCGGCCGTTTAGTGCCAAAGCACAAAGTCGCTACGCGACAGCCCGCTGTGCGGGATGCAAGAGCCGATAGGACGGGCGTCCGTCGGCACGGTAACCAGTTGAGAGAGCGGGCGTAACGCGGCGGGGAGCCCCAGCTTGAGGATCGAGGTCTCAGCAACCTCACTCAAGGACTGGAACTCCCCATGACCACGCCTACCACCGTCTCGCCGCTGCGTCAGCGCATGATCGAGGATATGATTGCCCGCCGGCTGGTGCCGGGGACACAAGTGGGCCATATCCGCGCCTGCAAGCGGTTCGCAGCCTGGCTCAAGCGCTCGCCCGAGACCGCCACAGCTGACGACCTGCGCAGCTTCCAACTGCATCTGACCGAGACCGACGTCAGCGCGACCACGCGCAACCGCATCATGACCGGCCTGCGTTTTCTGTTCCGAGTCACGCTGCGACGGCTCGATCTGCTGCCGGAGATGTATCACGTCAAGGAGCCGCAGAAGGTGCCGCTGATCCTCAACCAGGACGAGGCGCGGCGTCTGCTGGCGATGACCGACACCGTGCGCAACCGGCTGCTGCTCAGCATCGGCTACGGCGCTGGCCTGCGCGCCGGCGAGGTCGTCCGGCTCAAGGTCAAGCACATCGACAGCACGCAGAAGATCATTCGCGTCGAGCAGAGCAAGGGCCAGAAAGACCGGCTCGTCATGCTGTCGCCCGAGACGCTTGCGCTGCTGCAGGAATGGTGGTCGCTGCGCACCAACAAATATGACCTCGGCGTGCCCATGGCCGAGCGCTGGCTGTTTCCCGGTCGCCGCAAGGGGTTGCATCTGACGCCCCGGCAGCTCAACCGGCTGTTCCACGAAGCCGCCGATACCGCCGGCATCACCAAGGCCGTCAACCTGCACGCGCTTCGGCACAGCTTTGCCACGCACCTCTATGATCGCGGCGTCGATATCAGAATGATCCAGGCGCTGCTCGGGCATACCAAGTTGGAGACGACGGCGCGCTATGCGCGGGTCGCAACCGGCCTCATCACCTCGATCGAGAGCCCGCTCGACCGGCTCAAAGTACCACGCAAACGCGCCAAGAAGTCCGGCAAGGGCCAGCCGCCGGCGAAGTAGCCGGCGCTTGCCCCGTCCAGCTCTGGAGGTTGCGGACATCTTCCGCGACTACGGTGCCGCTTGGCGCGACGCCAACCGCGGTCACGTGAGCCTGCGCCAGTTGAAGGTGATGAGTGCCATCGAGCGCTGCCGGACCGCGGCGCTCGGCGGGCACGTTGCGCGCTGTGAGAACGACGCCTGCGGCCATACGATCGTCGCCTACAATAGTTGCCTTATGGGCAAAGCCGGTAATGGGGAGCTGGCGATCGCGATGACCCCAATTTCCTGTGCATTGCCGCTCTCTCGCTCTCCATAACAAGTCGCCCGTACGGCCCCGTCGGTTCGGCCAATGATGGCCGGTCACATACGGGGACGATCATGTTGGAGACCTACTTCTCGGCAGCGAAGATGCTGGGACATCTGCGCAGCGGGCCGAGCGGGCCATACCTCGACGGGTTTGCAGCGGCGCTGGTACGGCAGGGCTATGGCCCCGAGACAGCGGTACGCTATTTGCGAGCTGCGGCTCACGTCGGCCATGTCATGGCCGAGCAATGCGCGGGCCTGACGGACATCGATCTCGCGGCGTTCGGCGAGCACTTGCGCACCTGCCGGTGTCCACGCGCCAAGGGCGGCCGGCGCAACCACCACACCATTTACGGTGCCAGGCTCTTTCGCCGGCATCTCGTCGAGCTCGGCATCTGCCGGTCCGCGGCCGTGGTGGCAGCACCCGCCGAGCCGAAGGTGGTCGCCGACTTCAAGACCTGGCTGCGCAAGCATCGCGGCGCCTCCGATGCTACCGTCAGGCTCTACGCCCGCGACGCCGCCGGCCTTATGACGGAGCTTGGATCGGACCCCGCCGGCTGGAGGCCGAACGACGTCCGCAGCTACTTCCTGGCACGCGCGAGCAAGTCCGGGCGCGGCACGATCGAGAAGATGACGACGAGCCTGCGGGCCTTCCTGCGGCACCTCGCAGTCGCAGGCTTCTGCCAGCCAGATCTCGACGGCGCTGTTCCAGCCTACGCTCATTGGCAGCTTGCCGACATGCCCCGGTATCTGTCGACCGAGCAGGTCAACCGGCTGATTGCTGCCTGTGACGGCGACACCGGTGCACGCCGACGTGATCGTGCGATCGTGCTGCTGTTGGCACGCCTCGGCCTGCGGGCCGGTGACCTGGCGCAACTGCGTCTCGCCGATATCGAGTGGCAAACGGGCTCGCTGCGGGTCTGCGGCAAGTCGCGCTACGAGGTCCGCCTACCGCTGCCGCAAGACGTCGGGGATGCGATCGCCGGCTATCTCGAATGCCGGCCGTCCGCATGTCGGAGCGAGGCCGTGTTCCTGCGCACGATCGCGCCATGCCGACCGTTCCGGAACGGTGACGGCATCTCGTCGGTGGTGAAGCGCGTCATGAAGCGGGCCGGCATCGTGACGCCCGTCAAAGGGGCGCACGCCCTGCGGCACACCGCGGCAACCGAGATGCTGCGCCACGGCGTTCCGCTCGACAAGATCGGCCTCGTCCTCCGGCATCGCGGCATCGACACGACGGCCTACTACGCCAAGGCCGATGTCGCGCTCCTGAAGCAGGTCGCTCAGCCCTGGCCGGAGGCGCTCTGATGTTGAACGCCATCGAGACCTATATCGCCCTGCGCCGCGCTACGGGCTTCGCCATGTCGAGCGCGGAGTACCTGTTGAAGAGCTTTGCCGCCTTCGCGGCCGAGCGCGGACAAACGCACGTCGAGACGCAAACGGCGATAGACTGGGCCGCGCTCGGACCATCCGTGGCGCAACGCGATGCACGGCTCAGAGCCGTCTGTCGCTTCGTGCGCCATGTTCGGGTGGAGGACGTCGGGCACGAGCTGCCGCCGGCCAATCACTTCGGCGCCCGCAAGCGGCGCCGCACGCCGCACATCTACACGACAGCCGAGATCGGTCGCCTGGTCGATACTGCGCTTTGGCTTCGACCGATGGGCGGATTGCGTCCGTACACCTGTGCGACTTTGATCGCGCTGCTCTCGGCCACCGGATTGCGTATCTCCGAAGCCCTGAAGCTGACGATCGCGGACGTGACCAGCGATGGTCTGCTGATCCGCGAGACCAAGTTCCGCAAGACGCGGCTGGTGCCGCTGCACGACACGGCGGTCGCCGGCTTGCAGCGATACCTGGACCGTCGTGGGCCCGGCTCGGACGATGATCCGGTGTTCATCGACAAGCGCGGTCGGCCCCTTCGCTACATTGCTGTCAAGGAGACCTTCGACAGGCTGGTCGACAAGGCTGTCATCAAGTCGAGGTCGGGACGTCGCCCTCGCTTGCACGATCTGCGGCACACGTTTGCGGTGCGTGCGCTGCAAGGCAGCCCAACCGGCCGAGGTCGGTGCGGGGCGCACATGGCGGCACTCGCGACCTACATGGGCCACGTCAACATCTACGCGACCTACTGGTATCTGGAGGCCACGGCCGACCTCTTGCGCGATGTCGCCACGGCCGGCGAAGCGCTCATGTCCGAGGGGAGATCAGCATGACGCCGATTGCTCCCCTCATCGAGACATTCCTGCGCGACACCCTCGCTCGCCAGCGGGGCGCCAGCCGGCACACGAGCGACTCCTATGCCTCAAGCTTCCAGCTGTTGTTCATGTTCGCCGCCGACCGCCTCAAGGTCAAACCAGCGGCGCTGTCGCTGGAGCAGATTGATGCCGGACTCGTCAGCGTCTTCCTCGAGGATCTCGAGGACAAGCGCAAGAACGCGGCCGTGACGCGCAATGTCCGGCTGGCGGCTATCAAGTCGTTCTTCCGCTTCCTCGAGTACCGGCAGCCGGCAGCGCTCGAGCAGATCCGCCGTGTCCTGGCGATCCCGTTCAAGAAAACGGACACGCGCCTGGTGCCCTACCTCTTGCTCGATGAGCTCCAAGCCGTACTCGACGCTCCCGATCCGACGACACGCGATGGCATCCGCGATCGCGCCATGTTGCACGTGGCGGTGTGCGCAGGCCTGCGCGTCTCCGAGCTGACAGGCCTCAAGGTCGATGACATCGACCTGCCGTCGATGAGCATCCGCGTGCTCGGCAAGGGACGCCGGGAACGAACGTTGCCGTTGTGGAAGCCGGCAGCCGCTGCACTGCGCGCCTGGCTCGCCATACGCGGGCAGGTCGCGACGCCCGAGGTGTTCGTCAACGCCCGTGGTGACCCGCTGAGCCGATGGGGCTTTGCTTATCTGCTCAAGCAGCACGTTGCGACCGCGGCTCAGAAGCAGCCCGGTCTCGCCAAGAAGCGCGTCTCGCCCCACGTGCTCAGGCACACCTGCGCGATGATGGTCCTGCAGGCGACGGGCGACATCCGGAAGGTGTCGCTGTGGCTTGGCCACGCCACGCTGACGACCACCGAGGTCTACACGCGTGGCGACCCGACCGAGAAGCTCGATGCGATGGAGGCGATCGTTCCGCCACACCTGCGGCGCGGCATCTTCCAGCCCACCGACAAGCTGATCGAACTCCTCAAGCGTGCCTCGTAATGGTGAGCCGAGCTGGCGGCGACTGCTGCTGGACCGCGGACAAGTTGTCGCCAGCTCCCCATTACCGGCTTTGCCCATAAGGCAGGTAATGGGCGCCGCCCATTACCTGCCGCGATAGGCATTGCCCCAGGTGTCAAGGGGCGGCCTCGCGCAGGTGGCTCAAAGCCCGCGAGGCAGAGCTGCTCCCCGCGAGCTACTTCCATGTCGTCTACACGTTGCCCAATCAGCTGCGTGACGTGGCCTACCAGAACAAGGCCGTGATCTACGGCCTGCTCATGAAGGCCGCGGCCGAGACCACGCTGCAGATCGCCGCCGATCCGAAGCACCTCGGCGCCCGCATCGGCATCACCGCTGTGCTCCATACGTGGGGCTCGGCGATGACGCATCACCCGCACGTGCACATGATCGTGCCGGGCGGCGGACTGTCGGACGATGGAGCCAAGTGGATCGCGGCCAAGCCGGACTTTCTCGTGCACATCAACGTTCTCCGGCGCCTGCTTCGGGGCAAGGTGCTGGGCCTGCTCGCCGAGGCGCACGCGGCCGGCCGCCTGCAGTTCTTCGGCAACCTCGCGCCGCTCGCGGACAAGAAAACATTCAAGAGGTTCCTTGCGCCTCTGCGCCGGATCAAGTGGGTCGTCTACTGCAAGGAGCCGTTCGCCGGGCCTGAAGCCGTGCTGCGCTATCTCTCGCGCTACACGCACCGCGTCGCCATCTCGAACCGCCGGTTGATCGCTGCCGACGATGGCGGCGTGTCGTTCCGCTGGAAGGATTACCGCATCGATGGACCCGGACGCTGGAAGACGATGACGCTCGGCGCACACGAGTTCATAAGGCGCTTTCTGCTGCACGTGCTACCCAAGGGCTTCCATCGCATCCGCCACTACGGCCTGTTCGCCAACGGTAATCGCATCGAGAGCCTCGCCAGGGCGCGAGAGCTGCTGGCCGTGGCACCGCCGCGCAAGCCGGAGCCCGCCAAGGCCGCTGCCGACCAGCCGCGCGTGTTGCCGACGCCGTGCCCGTGCTGTGGCGGACGCATGCACGTCATCGAGGTGTTCGCGCGCGGCACCCAACCAACGCATCGGCCGACACCGATGCGTGCCGTGATCAGGATCGATACGTCATGAAGAAACGCCATCCACCGGCTTGCAGTTCTGTCGATCGCCGCCGCTGGTCGTGCACCGGCAACGATCCCTCTTGTTTGACTGCGCCCGATCGGCACGCGAAACGCCCATCCGACCCGCTCGCGATACCATTGAGACGTCGAACAGACTACTCCTCGATTGGAGCCCAAGCCATCATCCGCGGCGCCCGAGTATCAGCCCTCGACCTCGGCGTCCGGCCTCAATCCCCATAGAGCCCGCTGCACCGCTGGTGCTCCACCTCCCGCGACTTCGTGCCTTGGCGCTTCTCCGACGCCGACCCGCAGCGCGGGTGGAGAGCCCAACATCTCGGCGTCCGAGAAACCTGCACAGACTTCGGTAAGGCTCTGCGGGAGCACAACACTTCCGTTGAACCCCCGATTTCTTCCGGACCGTGGCAACGCCGTCCACGGAGCAAATGTGCCAGGATCAGACATCCGGGCGTGATATGAAGTCGTCGCGCACCCAGTCGATAATGAAGTGATCTGAAGCGTGAATGCAAACCGCGAGGAGCCGTTGCTCGCCAATGGCTGTAAATCGGTGGGGGGTCTCGGCCTTGATCACGATGATATCGCCGGGACCCGCGACCACCAATTGCCCGTCGATAGTCGCTTCCACCTGGCCGCAGTGAACGACGCAGGTTTCGCTGTAGGGATGCTTGTGCATGCCCGGTCCCTGGCCCGGCTCGAGGTCGCCAACAAAGAATGATACGCCGGCATCGTACGGCGCGCCTTCGAACTCCGCCGCCGCAATGGCCCCCCTTTGTTGTTTGCCGCGATGCAGAATGTGGAACATCGTTGTTCTCCGGAACGTCGGGGCGTGCTGGCGCCTACCAACTCATCGCTGGTGCGATTGTCGCACCGGCGCCCCTGTGCAAACTTTCAAAGCTGGCGCCCCGGCTCTGTCGGCCCCCACCGATATCCTTTTCAGTTCGCAGCAGGCTGCGATCATCCACATTGGCATGCACCCGGTAGCCGAGCGAGCGGGCAAGGCTAACAAAGCCTTCGTTGATAGCCAGGCATTCGCCCGTGAGACGCGTGATGCCGGCCGCCACGGCAATGCGCTCGAGCGTTGCCATCAACTCCGTGGCCAAGCCGCGACGCTGCCACTGGTCTGCCACCACGAGCGCAAACTCTGCGGACCGGCCGTCGGTGGCGACGGCGTAGCGCGCCTCCGCGACCATGCTCGGTCTGCCGTCGAGATCAGCCACTGCGGCCAGTGCGACCTGGATGATATGGTCGCACTGGGTAAAGCGATCCAGCATGGCCGGCGACAGGCATCGCAGGGCCTGAAAGAAGCGCAAATAGCGTGATGTCCCGGACAGGTTGGTGACGAACGCCTGCGCCAATCCGGCGTCGGCCGAGCCGATGGGGCGCACGGTCAGTTCGCCGAAGCCGGTGCGGATGGGACGGCAGAGCATCCGGCACTGGCGTTCGGCGTCGAGGTGGGTGTCGTGTTTGAGCATGACTGCAATTCCTTCTCGATTAAGGGTGTGCGCCATTGCGATCGGGGCGCGTTTCAGCGTCGGCGGCCACGACAGGCCGCCGATGCTCGTCTCGATTGATTGTGGGAAGTGCCGTCTGCTAGGGAGCCGGTGCCGGCGTCAGGCCGTGGCGCCGCATGATCTCGGCCATGTTGACGCGGTCCGGCGGACCGGCGGTCGCCGCGTTGATGACCTCGGCCGATTCACGGAAGTACTCCGGGCCGATGGCGGCCGGGCTGATCATGCAGAGCGCCTTCACGTCCGCATTGCCGTGGTTGTCGAAGCGGTGGACGGCGCCACGAGGAATGCACAGTGCCTGCCCCGGTCCGACCTCGAACCGTGTCCCATTGACGGTCCAGGTCAGCACGCCGTCGATGCCGTAGATCGTTTCCTCGTATTTGTCGTGGCTGTGGGCCGGGGCCATCAGGCGCTGCTTGCCGGGAACCATCATCTCGAAGGCAGCGATGCTACCGCTCGAATTCCCGCCGGTGACGAGGAAGCGAACCGATAGCGGGCCGAGACGGATGGTCTCCTCTGCCGGATTGATCTGGAGCGGCCCGCCTGCGGCTTGGGCGGTGGCCGGCCCGGCGAGCGGCCTCAGGATTGTTGCGGCAGATGCGGCCATTGCCCGACCGAGCAGGCCCCAGCGGGTGAACTGGGCAGCCAACGGCGCTCGGTGGGCGACTTCTTCGGGAATTTCAGGGCTGAGCGCTACTGGGCGGGTCATGTGCTAGTCTCCTTGTGGCTTGGGTTGTTCAATCTGCGTAGCGGTGCGTACACCCGTGCGGGTAGGTCCGGCAGCCACATGATTGTTCGCCTGCCCGACAGAACTGTTGAGCTCCGCGATGTTCGATTGGAACGACCTGCGCTACCTTCTGGCCATCGCGCGCGAGGGCAGCACGCTGTCAGCGGCGAAGGCCCTCGGCGTCAGCCAGCCGACGGTGCAGCGGCGCCTCGCCGCGCTCGAGGAGCGCATCGATCGCAAGCTCGTCGAGTATCACCCGACGGGCTACCGGCTCACCGAACTTGGCAAGGCCCTCTTTCCGCACGCTGTCGACGTCGAGCGATCCGTCGAAGCGTTCCAGCGGCAGCTCATGTCGGCGGGGGAGGAGCTGACGGGTACGCTGCGGGTGACTTGCCCGGAAGGGATGGCGTCGCGGTTGCTCGCTCCGGTAATCGAGGCTTTCCGCGAGAAACACCCGGAGCTGCGCGTCGATCTCATCATGACGGACCGCCGTCTCGATTTGGCGAAGGGTGAAGCTGAAGTCGCGCTGCGCATTCATGAGCCGGGCGACGATCAGCTTATTGCGCGCAGGATCGCCAATTCCCCGTGGGCTGTTTTCGCGAGCCGGTCGTACATCAAGCGCCACGGCCGGCCGCAACGGTGGCAGGATCTCGACCAGCACGCGATCATCGAATTTGCCGGCGAGCTTGCCGACAATCACGCTGCGCACTGGCTCCGCTCCGTCGCACCGAAGGCAACGATCGCGATCCGCGGCAATTCTATGCTGGGTGTGCTGGCAGCCGTAAAGTCAGGCGCCGGATTGGCTCCGTTGCCGATGCTGCTGGGCGGGTCGGAGGACGGCCTCGAGCCGGTGCTGGAGTCGATCCCCGAGATCGACACGAAGCTCTACCTGGTCATCCACGCGGACTTGAGGCGGACGCCCCGCGTGCGCGCATTCTGCGATTTCGTGGCCGCAGAGATGGCTCGCTTGCGCCCGCTCATCACGGGAACCGCAAATGAGCGCACCGCTCAACCCGCAGAAGAAGAGTAGGCAGGCTTCAGGATCGACCCATCGATTCGCATGTCACATTTGGGTCCGCGATCAGCGGCTTGACGCCGATGATATTCATCACGCGCGTGAGATTGTAGGCGAGCACTGAGAGCGCCATCTCGGTGGCGACCTTCGGCAGGCGCTTCATCAGGAAGTGCGTCGCACCCATGCGCATCTTCAGCGTGCCGAACGGATGCTCGACCGTCTCGCGGCGCTGGCGCATCGCCTGCGGGTTCTCGTCGAGGCGCTTCTGCGCGGCCTCCATCACGTGCTCGTGCTCCCAACGGGAGATGCACGCGGTTCTTGGCTTTCGTGCAGCGAGCCTTGAGTTGGCAGCTTCCAGCAAGCTTTCGTTGTGTAACGCCGAATGGTGCTGTTCTCCATCCACCGTTGTGAGCCAATACGCCAACAGCTCGCCGGCCGGGCAGCGATAGACATCCTCGCTCGGCCAAGTAGAGCGAAGTCGTGCTTGCCGAACTGGCCCTTCGCCTCCATGCCCGATGTCATGCGGGCTTGGGCAGCGTCACGGCGATGCCGGCATCGTCGCACGCCTTGATCTCCTCGCCGCTGTAGTAGCCGCGATCGGCGACGGCCTCGAGCTTGTCGACGCCGAGAACGGCCTTGGCCTGCGTGGCCATGTTGGCAAGTTGCGCCCGATCCGAGCCGCTATTCGTCACCTCGTGCGCGATGATGAGATGGTGCTCGGTGTCGACCGCGACCTGCACGTTGTAGCCGACGACGCCCGAGCCGCGCCCGCTCGTCGCCATCGAGCGTGAATCTGGGATCGGTCAGCGAGATCTGGCTGGTCGGGCGAGGCCAGCATCTGCTTCTCGTAGGCTTCCAGGCGCTGCATCTCGCTGGCGAGCTTGGCGAGCTTCTCCTTCAGATGCGCCGTCTTCGCCGCGAGCGCTTCCGATGGGTCCTGCAGATCGGCCGTGTCGAGCTGGGCGAGATAGCGCGCAACGCTCTCCTCCAGTTGCGCGCGCCGCCGCTCGACTTTGCCCTTGCGTGAAGTTCTTGTCGCGCGTGTTGACCGCTTTGAACTTTCGAGCCGTCGATGGCCAGGAACGGACCTACGCGCGTCAGCAAAAAATCGGCGCGAGCCTCGGAAAGCTGCGGGCAAACTAGGCCTCCCCTGGCGGCCAATCGGAATCGAGACCAGCCGATCTTCAGGATGGATAGCTCACCGGCCGAACACTGGGGGCGCGGGCGTTCTTCGCAGCCCAGTCGAGCGCGAAGTCCGCAACCTCCTCCCAGCCCGGCTGAATCTAGGTCCGCTGCGAGCGGTTGGGACAGATTTTGAGCTCGGCTCAAAGCGGCGGCGGTACTTTCTGGCGTTTGTCCCAGTTGCCCACGCTTGCGAGGGGTCTGCCATGGACTTTCGCATAGCGTGACCTGTGCCTGCGTTCGATGGCCGCACGGGCCGCAAGAACGCAATCTCCTCGCGATCAGAAAAGAACGATCAGCAGGAGACAAGCATGAACTTGGACAACATCTCCACAAGCTTGGACAGCGCCTCACGCGCCGGTAGGCCGGGCCTCGACGAGCTGGTTCCGTCGCGTTATGTGTCAATCGGCGCCGGCCATTCACCCCTGATTGGAGTGCAACGGGGACCCCTCTTGCGGGCGGCGTAAAGCTCGTCGAAGGCCGGAGCTGCGGAGCGCAGCGCAGCAGCGGAGGGCTTCGACGCGGGGGTTATTTTTCGGCGCCGATCGACGTGTCAGGCGCTGGCCAATTCACATCAGCTCGGGAGATGCCCTGATACGGCTCGGGCGGCATCCGGCATGTAGCGGCGCGAAGCTCGACCAGGCTTTCGTACGGAACGTGAGAACCTCATCTCCGTCACGCCAACCCGCGTTCACTGGGCGGCGTGAAGGGACAAGCCGCAAGCGGCTCCAACCGCGAGGGCGAGAGTACCGACGCGGGGATGAGGGGCGCGGAGCAGCCCGTAGTAGCGAAGAAGGCTCTGCAATGGGGCTGGTGGAGCGAAGGGGCTGCGTTGTTCGGCCTTGGCCATTAGCCAACTGACGCCATCTGGCAGCGGGAGGAGCCCGTGGACGAGGCAATGCCGTTCAAGATCCCCAAACGGGAAGTCTGGGAGGCCTTCGAGCGTGTGAAGGCTGCTGGCTTCGTATCCCTGGATACTGCAGATCAAGCCTTAGGTGGGGCGGTATCAGACATTGTGACAGGCGACGAGGCGGCCGTCGGCGAACCGCCGCAGCACCGGAGCCTCGGCAACGCAACGGTCTGACGCCAGCGGACACCGCAGCGCATAGGCGCAACCCGTCGATCGCTCGAATTGGCTCGGCGGCTCGCCGAGCTCGGTGCCTCCATTGATGCGCAGGGCCGGGTCCGGCTTTGGCATGGCTGCCATGAGCGCATGCGTATACGGGTGCACCGGGTGGTCGAGGATGGCGCCGACTTCGGAGAGTTCGACGATTCGGCCCATATACATCACCGCCACCCGATCGCTTATCTGGCCGATCACGCCGAGGTCGTGCGAAATGAACAGCATCGAGAGCTCCAACTGCTCCCGAAGATCCATGAGCAGGTTGAGCACCTGGGCCTGGATGGAAACGTCGAGCGCCGAAACCGGTTCGTCGGCGATGACGATCGCCGGCACTGGGAGGATCGCGCGCGCGATACCGACACGCTGGCGCTGGCCACCACTGAGCTCGTGGGGGAACCGTCCGGCGAAGGACGGGTCGAGACCGACCGCGGTCAGTGTCTCGGCGACGCGCCCAGAGCGTTCGGCGCGGTTAGCGAAGGCTGCGTTGATGTCGCCTGCCTCGGCAACTGAATCGCCGACCGACCGCCGCGGATTGAGTGATGCGTAAGGATCCTGGAAGACCATGCGGATGCTGAGACGCATGATTCTGAGCGCCTGGCCGCGGGCGGCCAGCACGTCAGCGCCGTTGAACATCACCTCGCCTGCGTCTGCCTTCGTTAGCCGGACGATAGAGCGCCCGACCGTCGTCTTGCCGCAGCCCGAACTCGCCGACGATGCCGAGCACCTCGCCCGCTCTGAGAGAAAGCGAGACCCCGTCGACCGCCTGGACGCGCATCTTTCGACCGGACCGCTTCACGTTGAAGCCCGTGCGGAGGTCGCGTACCTCGAGGATCGGCTGGTCGCTCACACCGGCCTTCCGTCAGTGATGGGAAACTTGCAGAGCGCGTCATGGCTTTCGGCCACGATCGAGCGCGGCAAGGGATCGACACGGCAGGTATCCCGCACATCCGGACACCGCGGCGCGAACGCACAGCCCAATGGCATGGCGCCAGGCTGTGGTGCTTGGCCCGGGATGGTCTTGAGGCGACGGGAGCCGCGTGCGGGAGCCGGCACACAGCCCATCAGCCCGCGCGTGTAGGGGTGGGCGGGTGCGCCGAAGAGCGTCTGAACCGCGGCGTTCTCGACGATGCGCCCGGCATACATGACTGCGACGCGGTCGACGAGTTGGGCGACAACGCCGAGATCGTGAGTGATGAACAGCATAGCCATATCGAGCCGGTCGCAGAGTTCGCGCAGCAGGCCAAGGATCTGGAACTGCACGGTGACGTCGAGCGCCGTGGTCGGTTCGTCGGCGATCAGGACGTGTGGCCGGCAGGCAATCGCGATTGCAATCATAACTCGCTGGCGCATCCCGCCGGAAAGCTGGTGCGGATAGGCGCCCATCTGAAGCGCCGCATCGGGGATGCGGACCATCTCAAGAAGCTCGCGCGCACGCGCACGCGCAGCAACGCCCGCGAGGCCGTCGTGGACCCGAACCGCTTCCGCGATTTGGTCGTCGATCCGCAGGACCGGATTGAGCGAGGTCATCGGCTCCTGGAAGATCATCGCGATGTTGCCGTGGCCGGCTTCGACCCGTTGCCATGGCTGCGCATTGGTGACGTCGACGCCATCGAGTTCGACCGCGCCCGCCCGAACCCGGGGGCCGAACTCCGGCAGCAGGCCCATGATGGCGAGTGACGTTATGCTCTTGCCGCAACCGAATTCTCCGACCAGTCCGAGGACCTCGCCCTTGCCGATGGCAAACGACACGCCGGAAACGATGTCGAGCGGATCGGAGTCCGGGCCGACAGCGACTGTGAGATCATTGACGGCCAGCATCGCTCACCTCCTCCGCCTGCTGGCGAACATTTCCCGAAACCTCGGGTCCAGGCGGTCGCGCAGAGCGTCGCCGACGAGGTTGAGCGAGAACGCGGTCAGCGCGATCATCAGGCCAGGGAAGAACAGAAGCCACGGCGCGCGCGTGATAAACGTACGCGAACTCGGCCAGCATGTTGCCCCAGCTCGGAACGTCCGGAGGCGCGCCGAGCCCGAGGAAATCCAGCGAGGCGGCGCTGAGCTGTGCAAATGCGAACACGAAGCTCGCCTGGACGAGTAGTGGCGAGACGAGGTTCGGCAAGATGTGCTTGGCGATGAGCCACCCCGTTCCCGAGCCCATAGTGCGCGCTGCTTCGACGTAGGTCTCGGTGCGCAGACGCAGCGTAAGGCCATAGATGATGCGCGTCGTTGTCGTCAGATAGACCGCGCCTATGGCGATGATCGCATTGGCGACGCTCTGGCCGAGCACGACGATCAGGCCGAGCGCCAAGAGCAGCGCGGGAAACGACATCAAGACGTCGACCATTCGCATCAGCACATGGCCGAGGCGCGGGTAGAGCGCCGAGAAGACGCCGATCGGAACGCCCGTGAGGAGTGCGAAGCCGACCACGCCCACACCGATCAGGAGTGCCATCCGCGAGGAATAGACGACACGCGAGAAGGTATCGCGGCCGAACTGGTCGGTGCCGAACCAATGGGTCACATTTGGCGGACTCAAACGGATGATGGGATCGATCGCCTGCGGGTCGTAGGGCGAGAGCATGCCAGCGAAGATCGCGGCCAGGACCATACCGAGCAGAATGGCCAGCCCCACGAGCGCGACTGGTCGCGCCAGGAATGGCGCCAGCCAGGAACCTAGCCCTTCGCGCCTCATTCGAGTTCCACCCGCGGGTCGAGGAGCCGGTACGAGAGGTCGACGACCAGGTTGATTGCGAGATAGAGGACCACGATGACGAGGATGATTCCTTGGATGACGGGGTAGTCGCGCCGCAGGATCGACTGCACGACGAGCCGACCGATGCCGGGGAGCGCGAACACGGTCTCCGTGACCACCGCCTCCGAGATAAGGGCTGCAAAGGTGAACCCGAAGGCAGAGACGACGGCGAGGAGGGCGTTGCGCAGGATGTGGCGGCGGATGACTTGCCAGGGCCTGATGCCTTTTGCGCGCGCGGTGCGGATATAGTCCTCGCGCGACACGTCGAGCATGCTTGCCCGGGTCAGGCGGAGGATCAACGCGGCGTTGGGAGCCGCCAACGTCAGGCTCGGTAGGAGCAGGTAGCGCAGATTGCCAAGGCCGCCGCTCTCGAAGAGCGATGGATATCCCGAGCTGGGCAACCAGCCAAGCGTGGCCGCAAAGACCAGTATCATGTAGAGGCCGACCCAGAAGGTCGGCACCGACGCCATCAGCATCGCGATACCGGATAGGCTCTGGTCGAGCCACGAGCCCTTGCGCATGGCGGCGATCATGCCGATGGGCACACCGATCGCCACCACCCAAATCATGGTGATGCAGGCGAGGAGGATGCTTGTCTCGGCGCCGTCGGCGATGACCGAAAGAACCGGTGCCTGGAAGAAGATCGACTGTCCGAGATTGCCGGACAGCGCTTCGCCGGCCCAACGGAAATATTGCGCGACGATCGGCTGGTCGAGGCCGAGCCGATGGCGCAGGGCGTCGACCTGGTCAGGTGTCGCGGCATCACCCAGAAGGACGTAGATCGGATCGCCTGGCACCAGGTGAATGAAGGCGAACACCAGGACCGACGCGGCAAACAGGGTTACGGCCGTCGCGCTGGTGCGTTTCAGGACGTACGACCGCATGCAAGCCTGCCGATTGAAAACGTCACGTCGCGAATGGCCCTGGAAAATCCAGGCGCCCGGGAAACTCGGCCGGGCACCTGAAGTGAGCGATGGGATACCGCCAGGTTAGCAGCTACTTGATAGACACGTTCCAAAAATGCGGCCTGTAGTCCGCGCTCTTGCCTAGTCCCTTCACCTTCGGCGAGGCGATGTCGTAGGCGTAGGCGTCCCCGACCTTCATTGCCGGGACCTGTTCATAGAAGAGCGCCTGAATCTTGTCCCAGGTAGCCTTGCGTGCCTGCTGATCGAAGGTGGTGGTCAGCCCCGTCCTGAGCGCCGTGATCTCGGGGCTCGCCCACCAGCCGGGATAGGACGCGTTCATGAAGGTGAACAGGATCGGATCCGGCGAGAAGCCGTGATGGGTGACGAAGATATCCCATTGCTCGGGCTGGCCGCGCATCTTGAGTAGCGTCGCCCAGTCGACGACGATCATCTGAACGTTGATGCCGGCCTTCGCGAGCTGCTGAGTGAACACGGTCGCTTCGTCGTAGTGAGCCTGATAGTTGGTGGAGACCAGCAAACGGATCGGCGTGCCGTGGTAGCCCGCTTCCGCGGCAAGCGCCTTCGCCTTGGCCGGATCGTGCTGGCTGTAGGCCTCGATGCCGGCGGTCGAGTACCAGAAATTATCCTTGGGGAAGATCGACCCCTGCGCAGCCCAAAGGCCCTCAGGACCGAACGCGACCCGCAGCGCCTGCGACTTGTCGAGCGCCATCTGGATGGCCCGACGGAGCTTGTAGTTGCCCTTGAGGATGCCCAGCTTCGAGTTCATGAAGAAAAGGCCAAAAAGCGGCGCTGACCGGCGCTGGATCGTCACCGAGGGATCATGGCTGAGCGTGTCGTAAAGGTCGCCAGAGATCATCTCCGCATAGTCATAGTCGCCGGCCTGCACGCCGCTTACACGGGTGCCGACGTCGGGGACGGGAATGAATCGGATGGTGTCGAAGTTGGCGACACGCGCGCCGGCGTAGCTGTCTGGCTTTTCGCTGCGCGGCTTGTAACCATCGAAACGCTCCAGTTCGACATAGCGGTTCGGCCGCCATTCCTTGAACTTGTATGGGCCGGTGCCGATGTAGTCCTTCTGTACGATTGGCTCACCGCCCGCCTTGCTGGCGATCTCAGCCGGATAGATGCCCAGTCCGCCGTTGACATCGGCGATGAGGCTCTTCCACGCGCCGTTCGGCGCCGACAGCTTCAGCGTGACCTCATACTTGCCCGTAGCTTCGACCGAGACGGCGTCCCCCATCAGCAACTTGCCGCGTGAGCCGAATTCGCCCCAGCGCTTCATCGAGGCAACAACGTCTTTCGCGGTCATCTCCTTGCCGTTGTGGAACATCACACCCTGGCGCAGCGTGATGATGATGGTCTTGCCGCCGTCTTCGAGCCGGTCGCTGTCGGCGATCATCGGTTGCGGCACAAAGGCAAATCGTACGCGTAGAGCGTCTCGAAAATGTGTGCGCCAATCGTCGAAGCAACATCGGCGGTGGTCAGCATCACGTCGAGCGGTGGGGGCTCGCCGATCGTCGCCTCGCGAAACATCCCGCCGGCGCTCGCTTGCGCCGTCATGAACAGCGCAGTCGCCACCGCGGCGGCTCCACGCGTAAGCAATTTCATCTTGGACTGCATCGTTTTGCTCCCTTTGCACGACACTTCCGTCAGCATGTTCCACCGGCGCGCGCTTCTGCGGCGTTTGTGATGGTTGACCCGCTCGCAGCCCGTCACATAGCGCCAAGCACCAATGCTGTGTCGGAAAGTTTCATACGAAACGCGAAGCATTTCAAGTGGAAGGAGCGGTCGATCTTTGCGCAATGCAACAATTCCAGGACTTGCACGGTTCATCTGCGAAGGTTTATTACCAAACCAAATTGCCCCACTTCGACGGGGCGCCCTTTCCAAAATCTAAAGGATGGCCGCTCTGGTGGCACGAGCAACGAAGCAAAATACCGGGGCGTCATTCGGCAGGGACGGTTCATCGCGCGGCCACTCGGTCCTCACGGCCGGCGGCAAATCACCCGATGACATCATCTCGGTTATCAAGCAATCCGGTGCCACCCTGCGACCGGCGGAGCAACGTGTGGCGGAGACTGTGCTCGCCGATGTGAATTTTGCCGTGCATTCAAGCAATGGAGAGCTCGCCCGGCGCGCGGGCGTCAGTGAGCCGACCGTCACGCGCTTCAGCCGCGCCGTCGGCTGCGGCGGCGTGCGCGAACTGAAGGTGAAACTCGCGCAAAGCATGGTGGTCGGGCGGATCTATCTCGATCAGCCGCCACATGTCGGCACAGCGCAAGCGAAGCCGGCGCTCTGGCGATCCGTGTTCGAGGAGATCCGGCGCGCAATCGCGGCTGTCGAACAACAACTACGGCCGGAGGACGTGGAGAAGGCCGCCGAGGCGATCGCCAACTGCACGAGGTTGGTTGCCTTCGGCGTCGGCGGAGGCGCGACCGTCGCCGTCACCGAGGTGAAGCACCGGTTCTTCCGGCTCGGCGTCGCCGTCACCAACTATTCCGACCCGCACCTGATGCGCATGATCGCGGCGACGCTTGACACGAACGACGTGGTAGTTGCCGTTTCGACGACCGGTCGCGCGACTGAGGTGATCGACGCCGTGACCGTCGCCAAACAGTACGGAGCCCTTATTGTTGCGGTGACAAAACCCAAGAGCCGCTTGGCGGCGCTCGCTGACATTCCCCTTGTCCTACACGTGCCGGAGGCTCCCGACGCTCTCAAGCCGACCGCATCACGCTACGCGCTGCTGGCTGCGATCGATCTGCTCGCCGCATCGACCGCGTACTGCAAGCCGCACGAAGCGCAGGAACGAATGCGGCGCATCAAGTACGCCCTGGTCAGTTCCTCGAATGGGGGCGCGGATGAGCCGCTTGGCGATTAAGTCACCGTACATCGGCTGGATTGGCATCCGGTTTTCTTTCAGCCGCATTGCTTTCGTTGCCGAATTCGAGGCCACGTCGGGCCAGAGGAACAATGCACGATTGCCTACGACCTGATCCTCAAAGGCGGCCGCGTGATCGATCCCTTGCAGGGCCTCGACGGTGTGGTGCATCTCGCCTTCGCGGACGGAAGAGTCCGTATTGATCTAAGCAAGTCCGCATGGCTCAAACCTGCGCCGGCAACAACCCGACGCCGCCCTCCTGGGCAAGTGGCGCCAAGTAACGTCCGAGGTGGGTCATTCACGTCGATTGTCGGCGCCAACCCGACGGTCGCTTGCGCCCCGAAAGCTGACCTGCCACCGGATCTACACAGCGACTATGGTGATCAGCGGCTGACTTCCGCAAATGTATACGGGCGATGATTTGTCGTCTGATGTGATAGCTTAGCTCAGCAGCGTGAGCCTCGCGAATCAGTCATAACCTCACCCGAATGGGTGCGGAAACAACCCTTTACCTGCCGGTGAAGCGGTTCCTCGAAAGCCTCGGCTTCGAGGTGAAGGGTGAGGTGTGCGGGTGTGATGTGGTTGCGCTCGACAAGGGCGTCCCTACTTCTGTCGTCATAGCGGAATTGAAGCTCACCTTCACGCTCGATTTGCTGCTGCAGGCCGTTGACCGGTTGCCGGCGTGTGATGACGTCTGGCTAGCGGTGCGTGCCTCTCGGCGCGGACGCGGCCGGGAGAACGATGCACGCGTCAAGAAGCTTTGTCGCCTGCTCGGGCTTGGACTGGTCGCCGTATCCGCGAGGGGGAACGTCGAGGTGATCGTCGAACCAGTTCCCTGGCGCCCACGACGGGACCCGAAGCGGCGCTCGCGTATCGTCGAGGAGCACCGCAAGCGCAGGGGAGATCCAGCCCTTGGCGGCAGCACGCGGCGACCGATCATGACCGCCTACCGACAGCAGGCACTCGACTGCGCCAAGGCGCTGGTGGCAGCCCCGAGCCGCCCGCGCGATCTCAAAGCGACGATGCCGGACGCGGCGAAGATCCTGCAGCGCAATGTGTACGGGTGGTTTGAGCGGATCGAGCGCGGCCGCTATGGCCTGACGGCTCTCGGTCGCGCAGACCTTGCACGCTGGGGCGCCGGGTGATGAGGCGGAACTCCCTGCAGCGATCGCGCTCAGAAAATAGAAATGGTCGAAGTAGTCCTATAGCCTCCATCACGCACCCGACGTGAAGTGCCAGGACCTGACGTCCGCGGCGGAAGTCGTTCGTCGGCGTCCGATGCGTTTGCCAGGCATACGCAGCCGCGCATCCAACGCCAGGGTCCTCAGCGATGCGGTCCACCAAGAATTACCGGAAGGTAGAAACTCGACGCCCAGCCCAGGGTTTGCGTGGTGCCCAGCACCAGGATGACCGCGAGGCGGTTGTCCGGGGTCATGCTTTGGGCGCCAGGCTGCTGTGCGCCCTTGTCTGCGCGGCAGCGTACCACCGAGACATCAGCTCGATGGCGATCCACGTGACGACCGAGCATCCAAACAGCGCGTAGAGCGAAGCATGCCATCCGAACTGATCGACCAGCAGGGCGAACAAGGCCGGGGAGAATGCGTTGACGAGCAGGATCGGCGTCGCGATCACCCCGAGGACCGCGCCGTATCCTTTGGCTCCGAACAGCGCGAGCGGGACGGCACCCCGAACAATGGTGACCACCCCCTGCGAGGCACCCAGCAGAAGCGTGAAGGCGACGATGTGAGGGAGGTCACCCTTGGCCAAGAACAACAAGACCAGAGACGCTGGAACCACGGCGATGGCGATGCGCGCAATCGTCATCGCTTTCAGGTTGCGACCGAAAAATATCTCCACCACGCGTCCGGCGAACTGTCCGTGGCCTTTGAGCGACGCGACCCATACTGCCGTGGCGCCGGCGAGACCCGCCGCCTCCAGCAACGGCACCAGCTGGATTGAGATGACGCCGAAGACAAAACCGTTCAGCGACATGATGAGCGCAAAGAGAACGATCCCGACAACGCGCATGCGCCCTTCGAGCGCCGGACCGTCCGGCGACGACGTTGGCGTCGCCGCCGGGGCCTCGGTGACGACAGGCGGATCGCGGCGGGCAAGACCCAACCAGTTGAGCGGGAGGCATACTGCCAGGTTGATTGCGGCAAATGCGATAAGCGTGCCGCGCCAGCCATAGGCTTCGTTCAGGTAGTAACCGGCAACCCAGAACACGGTGGAGGCGTAGGCGCCGTAGAGAGTGAGGTAGGAGATGGCCTTGCGGCCGCGCGTGGGCGTCACCTGCACCAGGGCGGCGAATGCTGCATCGTAGAGGCAGCAGCGCATGCCGATGCCGAGCACAGCCCAGACCGCGAGATAGGTGGTCTGATCCCTCACCTGAGACAGCGCCAGGAGACCAGCAGAAACGATGATTGTGCCAGCACACATCACGGCTTGCCCGCCGGCGCGGTCAACAAGCCGCCCTACCCACGTCGAGATGAAGCCCATGACGAGCAACGCCACGCTGAAACCCAGGAACACGGTCGTCAGCGGCCATCCGGTGTCGGCGACGATGGGTTTGGCCAGAACGCCAAGGCAGTAATAGCTGGTACCCCAGGCTGTGATCTGTGTGAGGCCGAGGGCGTTGACCGCCAGGACCATGGGGTCCAACTGCTTGCGGCGCTTCAATTGCTTCTGCACTGGGGTGCCCTCATGCTATCTTGCGTTTGTCGCCCTCGAGCTCCCGCGGTCGGATCACGCAGAAGGTGACAAGGGCGAGAGCCATGAGCATCGCCACTGATAGGAAAGACATTCCCCAGCCGAGCTGCGACATCCCGCCCGCCGCGTCGAGCATCCATCCCACCAGCAACGGGCCGACAAATCCGCCGGCATAGCCAAGCATGGAATGAACAGCGAGTGTCGCGCCGCGCCGAGATGGCTCGGCCGTGCCCGCGGTTCCCGCCGTCAGCGATGAGGAATCCAGCCAGATCACGACCCCGTAGACCGTCAGCAGAACAGTCGCCAAGGCGTAGGACGTGCTGCCAATGAAACCGATGGTCGCTCCGATCAGGATGGAAGCCAGCATCGCCGCTATAATGAGGGTCTTGCGGCCGTATCGGATGGCAGCTTCGTTGCCGGCGACGCTCGCGAAAGTGCCGATAAGACCAAGTCCGGTGGCAATGACGGCGGGAGACAGGACAGAGGCGACTGCCGTGCCTGTGGTCGTCGCGACGTAGCCAAGGAAAGCCACACCCCATCCGCGTAGTGCGCTCATCTCCAGCGTATGAACGCAGTAAGCAATGGCATAGGCCATGGCAGAGGTGTTGCGGAACACCGGCCGGAAATCGTAGAGGCCTTGTCCGTCCTTGGCGGTAGCGGCCGGCTTCTGCTGAGGGGGCACGACCAAAGCGACCAGGGCCCACGCAAGCGCGGCGCTCGCCGCCGCAGCCACGAAGGCGGCCTGCCAGCCGCCAAAGGACGCGATAAGGTCACCTGTTGCAAAGGAGAGAGCCCCGGAAACGCCGATGCTGGCGGCGTGTCCTGCAGTTGCACGCGACATCGTCTTGGCATCGACGCGATCGGCGAGGAGCTTGAGCCCGGTCATGTAGGTCCCCGCCCATCCCATGCCGGTGAGGCCCCGAAGAACCATTGCAGACCAGAAGCCCTCCGCAAACAGCCCGAATAGCAGATGGCCGACAACGGTCGACCCGATGCCGAACAGGTAGACGCGCTTTGGGTCGACGCGGTCTGTCAGGGTGACCAGGATCGGCACCGAGACCATGTAAGCGCCGTAGAAGCTTGCCGTGATCCAGCCGGCCTCGCTGTTTGAAAGGCGCCAGAGCGGCATCATTCCCGGCAGCAGCGCCGGCCAGAAAAACGCACCGATTTGCACCAGGACTTGTGCCGCGCAGACGATGGCCATCAAGCGCGTGGGCGAGCGTGCGAACGTAAGATGCATGAACGCCATTTGAGCCCACCATTCGAATGTCACCTAGCGGTAGCATATTTCTATCTAACTAGAAATATCGTTGACGACGAGCGCGCCACGTGGTAGCAAGCGGCCATGAAGATTGAAGATGCAGCAGCGCGCCTCGAAGCCCTCGGCAATCCGACGCGGCTCCGCATCTACCGGATGCTCGTCAAGGCGGGGGATCCCGGCGTACCGGTGGGTAAACTGCAAGGCCGCATCGGCATACCGGCCTCGACGCTCTCGCATCATCTGAAGACCCTGCTCATCGTGGGGCTGATCAGACAGGAACGCGACGCGACCACGCTCTTCTGCCGCGCCAACTACAGCGTCATGGGTGGCTTGGTAGAGTTCCTTGTGGACGAGTGCTGCACGGAAGCCGATTGCGTCTCGATCCGCGAAAAGGTCGACACGGCCGCATGAAGATTTGCCTGCAATTTCGATTCGTCTAGAAGGATAAATATATGTCGAACGCCCAGAAGACGCTTGCCATCATCGGCGCGGGACCGGTCGGCCTTGCCGCTGCGGCGCATGCGCTCGAGCGGGGATTGCGCCCTGTCGTCCTCGAGGCCGGTGAAAACGTCGGCCACGCCATTCGGGAGTGGTCGCATGTGCGCATGTTCTCGCCCTGGCTGTACAATGTCGACAGGGCGGCTGAGCGTTTGTTGGGCGAACAGGGCTGGAACGCACCCGAGCCAGAGCACTATCCGACAGGCGGTGAGCTGGTCGAGCACTACCTGGAGCCCCTGGCAAGTCGCACGCGTCTCAAAGACCACGTTCGCACGAGCGCTCGTGTCACGTCTGTAGCGCGGGTCGGGTTCGACAAGGTCAAGACAGCTGGTCGAGACACCGCGCCCTTCCAGATCAGATATCAGAACGGCCGGGGCCCAGAGGTCCTGCAGGCTGATGCCGTAGTCGATGCCTCGGGAACCTGGAGCACGCCAAATCCGGCCTCCGTAAACGGGGTCGAAGCGAATGGAGAGTCCGCACACAAGGATCAGATCGCCTATGGCATGCCGGACGTGTTCGGGGGCGAGCGAAATCGATATCGCGGCAAGACCGTTGCCGTGTTGGGTGCGGGCCATTCTGCGGTGGGCACGATTTTGGACCTTGCCAAGGTGCAAGATGTCGACCCCGCCACCGAGATCGTATGGGTCCTGCGCGGCGACAGGCCCGAGAAGTCCTTCGGCGGCGGCGCCAATGACAAGCTGGCGGCACGGGGCGAGCTCGGGAAGCTCTTCGCGGAAATCGTTGGCTCCGGTCGTGTTCGCGTGGAAGCCGGCTTCCAGCTCACGCATATCAGCGCCAAAGGTAGGAAATTGCGGCTCGGGGCCGACTCCAGCTGCTGCGGCCGCAACGTAGAGGTGGATGAGCTGATCGTCGCGACGGGCTTTCGGCCTGACTTCTCATTCCTTCGCGAGCTGCGCCTTTCGCTTGACCCGGCCTTGGAATGTCCACCCGTTCTGGCGCCGATGATCGATCCCAATCTGCACAGCTGCGGCACAGTACGTCCGCATGGCGCTCGGGAGCTGGCGCAGCCCGAACCCGGGTTCTACTTTGCCGGAATGAAATCCTACGGCCGGGCACCAACCTTCCTCATGATGACCGGCTATGAGCAGGTGCGCTCGATCGTGGCCGACATTGCCGGCGACAGCGAGGCCGCAGAACGTGTGGAGCTGGTGTTGCCCGAAACGGGCGTTTGCAGCGGCCCGTTGACAGCGACATCGGATCAAGATGCCGGGTGTTGCGGTGGACCCGCGCCGGCCGAAGCTGATGCCTGCTGCAAGCAAGATGCGGATGCAAAGGCAGCGGGCGCGAGGGGTTGCGGCTGCTCCTGAGATGGCACGGCCATTGGCGGGCGAACCGGTCTAGCGAGACGCCTTGGGTTGGTGCTCAGCGGGGGCCCTTGGGGTTGGCCTGTGATTAGCGCCTGCGCGAGGTCAAATCGATTGAGCTGAAGTGGTCGAGCTGACCATGACCACGCATGAGCTTAGGCCGGAACAGCAGCATAGGGTCAGAATCGACGGGCGGTAACCAGTCGATGGAAGAATTTGTCCGATAACGGCCATCGAAACAGCAGCTTAGGACAAGGTGGGCAGATGCTGCTCTGTCTCTCAAGCAAGGAGACAGACCATGGAAGACCACCAAAATCCTATCGCCGACAAGCCAGCTCGTCGCTCACCGTGGAACAAGGGCAAGCTCCTCGGCGCGAAGCCGCCGTTGCGGCCAAGTCACGTCTGGTCGATCAGAACCAAGCTGCAGATCGAGGGTCGCAAGCGGGACCTCGCGTTGTTCAACCTCGCGATCGACAGCAAGCTGCGCGGCTGCGACGTGGTAGCCGTTCGCGTCGACGATGTGGCGCCGAGCGGCTACGCGATGGACCGCGCAACTATCCGGCAGAAGAAAACCGGTCGGCCAGTTCGCTTTGAGCTGACGGAGCAAACGCGGCTGGCGATAGACGAATACCTGAGACTGATCGAGCGGAAGCCCGGCCAGCTCCTATTCGCTGGTCGCGGTGATGGTGCACGCGGGTTGACCACCCGGCAGTATGCGCGACTTGTGCAAGAGTGGGTGGCCAGCATCGGTTTCGACCCGGCCAAGTTTGGTACGCACTCGCTTCGGCGCACGAAGGCCGTGCTGATCTGCCGGCGAACTGGAAACCTCAGAGCGGTTCAACTGTTGTTGGGCCATTCGAAGATCGAGAGCACCGTTCGGTATCTCGGCATCGAGGTCGATGACGCTATCGAGATCGCCGAGAAGATCGATATCTGAGCTAACGCGATACACCCGACAGCGGACGTGGTCGGCGACGTTCTCTGCGTCGCCGATCGCGGATGGCTCGAAGTCCGCTTCTGGGATGAAGCATCGGGCCGATTTATCTCGGCAATGACCTTGTGGTTATGAGCGCGCAAGTTGCCGTTGCCGCCGCGCCTTCCTGCCACGCGGTTGGCGCCGGCCGTGTGCGCGCGCTTCACTTTTCGGCCGACTCGTCGGTGCAGCGCTCGCGTGCTGGACCGCAACGCGGTTGGCGCGACAGCGGTCGCACGTCCCGCAGCGCGGTGGATAGTCCTCCCCGAAATACCGCCGGATGAATACGCTGCGGCACTCTTGGGAGTGGGCATAGTCGGCAATGAGGCGAAGACGCCGTTCGCCCTCGTAGCGGAAGGTCTTCAGTTTCGTCACGAGATCGCGGACGCCGGCCTTGAACGTCTCCGACGGCACGACGATTGCGATGCCGCCGTCCTCGGCCCGTTCGACGGATCCAGCCTCTTCAAGATCCGACAGTAACACCTCGCAGATCCGTGCCGGTACACCGGCGGAGTAGGCGAGCGTCTCGGCGGTCGGGGCGCGTTCCTCGCCCTTCCAGGCGGTGAGCGCGGCCTCAAGCCGCTCCAGATGCCGCACGCTTGGGCGGCCTTGCGCCTGAAGGTGCTCGTGGATTTCAAGGTCGGCGGGGTCGAACAGGAGGATGCAGTCTGCCGGCCGCCCATCACGACCCGCGCGACCGATCTCCTGAACATACTGCTCCAGGGACCCGGGAGCCTGGTAATGAAGGATGTAGCGGATGTTCGGCTTATCGATGCCCATGCCGAAGGCGGTGGTTGCGACCATGATCAAGCGCCGGGAGGGATTCATGAACAGACGCTGTGCCGCGTCACGATCGGCAGCGCGCATCTTCCCATGATATCGCGTGACCGGGATGTGTGCGCGCCCGAGGGCGCCCGAGACTTCGTCCACAGCCGTTGTGGTGGCGCAATAGATGATGCCGGGGCGCTGCAGGCGCTTGATACGCCGGGCAGCGGCGGGGAACTTCGCCGCGCCAGGCACGATATCGACGGCGAGGCCAAGGTTCTCGCGGTGCGCCGGCGCTACGATCACCCGTGGGTTGTCCAGCCGCAGCCGTTCTGCGATGTCGTGCCGGACACGTGGCGTTGCTGTTGCCGTGAGGGCAAGCACCGGCGGATTCCCCAGGCGCTTGCGCGCGTTGCGGAGGCGCAAGTAGGAAGGCCGGAAGTCGTGCCCCCACTCAGAGATGCAGTGGGCCTCATCGATGCACAGAAGCGCGGGCCGTGCGCGTTCGAACAAGGGTGCGGTCGCGGCCGACTCGAGCGTCTCGGGCGTTGTGAGAACGACGAGGCGGCCACCCTTCTTGAGTTGCTCAAGCGCGTCGCGTCGCTCGGCGGCCCGTAGCTGGCTGTGAATCGCGACAACAGGAACACCGCGCTTCTTTAAGGCGCGCTCCTGATCTGTCATGAGAGCAATGAGGGGTGAGATAACGATGGTCGGCCGCTCAACGATCATCGCCGGAACTTGGTAGATCAGTGACTTGCCAAAGCCGGTGGGCAGCGAGACGAACGCATCGCGCCCGTTGAGGACAGCGAGCATTGCCGATTCCTGCTCGGGACGCAGGCTCTGGATGCGGAAGGTCCGGCGCGCGGTTTCCCGGCAAGCGGTGAGCAGGTTCATGATATTGTGGTCTTGCTTTGCAAAGCCGGTGTCTCAGCACCATGCGATGCGAACAGGGTGGTGCGCGTTGGATGGTGCCTGTGCTCAGTCATGGGCATGTTATGCCACACGCGTAGCGTATGGGCGCTACCTCTGGGGCAGCATTGGCAGGATTGGTCAAACCTTGCGGCCCGGCAAACGATTGAGCCTCAGCCGTCAGCAGACGTGATCCTGCGGCCATCAGTGGTCACGCGCGCCAGGGCAACCTATGTCCGCCTCTCTATACCTGCGCAGGAACCGCCTGAATCCAAGCACTATGACCGTCGCGCAGGCGACCCGTCTGCGGCATCTGCCTCGCTTCCCATTCAGTGTCGCCCCTCGAAGTGCGCGAACTCGCTCATGAAGGGGGCGGCGACGTCGGCATTGAGCTTGCAATCGAGAAAGATCGGCCCTTGTGGATCGCGCAGCTTCGGGGCTATTCGGGCGAGGTCATCGAGCGTGCGGATGGTCTCGGCCTCGAAGCCGAAGCCGGCGGCTATCGGCGCAAAGTCGACATCTGGGAACATCGATTTCGACACTGGCTGCTGCCGTAGTTTCAGGAAGTGCAGCTCGGCCCCGTACGCGCAGTCGTTCATGACGACGACGATGAGCGGTAAGTCCTCGCGCACGACCGTCTCGAGCTCCCCCATTGTCATCAGCAAGCCGCCGTCGCCGATCACCATGACAGTAGGCTTCTCGGGCCGCGCTTTGGCCATTCCGAGCGCCGCGCCGAAAGCCAGCCCGATTGAGGCGAAATCGCCGATCATTTTGAAGTGGCCGGGGTCAGGCACGCTGAGATAGGGGACCACGCCTAGGAAATTGCCGCCGTCCACGACGAGATTGCGATCGGACGGCAGGAGCTTCTCGAGTTCCATGGCGAGGACGCGCATGTCGAGCGTGCGGTGGGTGTTGGCGGGCTCGAAGTCCTGCTCGGGTTGGAAAGCCGCGATGAGCGCCGAAGCCTCGGCGCTGTGAAAAGGCTTGTCCGCCGCCTGCCGTGAGGGGCAGGCCGCGGCGATCCGCTCGGCGGCCAGGCGCGCGTCGCCGACCACGGCCACGTCCGCATCGAGCCATCGGCCAATGTTCGCGCGCACAGAATCGACGTGGATCAGCGGCACCTTTGGTAGCGAGGTGCCGAAGCTCGTGGTGAGGAAGTTGAGCCCGGCGCCGAATACGATGACGCAGTCGGCTTGGTCGGCCATGCGACGCGCGATCGAGTGCGAGAACGAACCGATCATGCCGAGATTGCGGGGATTTCCTTTGAACAAATCCTTGCCGCGCGCGGTGGTGACGAGCAAGGCGCCGATGCGCTCGGCGAGCGCTTCGATCGCTCGCTTGGCGCCGGCCTTGTGGGCACCAAGACCAGCAACGATGAGCGGATGCTTTGCTCGAGTGAGTACTGCCGAAGCCGCCGCGATAGAGGCGTCGCTCGGCGGCTGTGGTTTCCGATCGGGCAGCGTCACGGCAAGCGGTGTCGCGGGCCGTTCGATCTCTGAGAGCTGGACGTTGGTCGGGAGGTGCAGGCTCACGGCACTGCCTTTGAGCGCTGCCGCAGCGGCATCGGCCAGCGTCTGACGCGCACCTCTTGGACTTGTCGCGGAGAAGGTTCGCAGACCCGCGGCTCGCAGGACGCCGACGCCATTGAGTGCCTTGTAGTCGGGTCCGAGGCCGTTCGGCGGTCCTATCGTCGCGGCCTCACCGTAGACAATGAGCACGGGGCTTCCAGTGCGGCCGGCATAGATGGCAGAATGGAGCCCGTTGGCGAGTGCCGGGCCCCGGCCGATCAGCGACACGCCGAGGCGACCCGTTGCATAGGCATAGCCGTCTGCCATGGCGATTGCCGCATTCTCGTGACGAGCCCCGTAGAAGCGTACGCCGACGGTGTCGAGCGCTGTAGCAAAGAGCGCCGTATCATCGCTCATGAGGCCGAACACGGCCTCGACGTCCATCGCCTTGATGTCGTGGGCAAGCACCTCGTAGACGGGCGTCCGTTCGGCGGAACCCTTGTTTGCCGCGCGTGTCATGCCGTGCCACCTCGATCGCATGCAGAACCGGGCGGCAGGGTCCGCTCTCCGGCAGGCTACGTCAAGAAAAGCAAGCAAAGTAGAGATGCCGGCCGCGTCGCCAACGTAGAGTCCGCTTCCCGGAGATCGGCCTTCTTGTAGGCTTGGCTGCATCGATCGCGGCGCGATCAGGGAATTTCGCTGCCGTCAGACCAGCTTGCCCCGTGCCGCCACCGGCAGCACCTCGACGATCCGCTCGCCGCGCACGGCGATCAGCCGGTCGACCATGTTGACCACCACGCACACGTGGTTGGGGATCACCCGCACAACCTCGCCGACCTTGGGCCTGGCGTTGCTGCGGGACAAGTCGAGGAAGCCGTGCTCCTCGGCGAAGGCGGCAATCTTAGCCTGCGGGTACTCGAGGATCAGGCCGAAGCCGTCATTGAGCGCGCCGGAGTCGGCAGTCAGCGTCTTGGAGCCGGAGTCGAGTATACCCCGCTCGGGCGCGGCACGGCTCACCACCGTGGTATAGACGCTGAGCGCGCAGTCCTCGGGCTTTGCGGCACCACAGGCCAGCATCATGCGATCGTTGAAGACGTAGGTGCCGGCTCGGTGTTCGGTGGCGCCTTCGAGCTTGCCGACGTTGACCAAATTCGGTGTGCCGCCCGTGGAGACGATGCGTGCCTCGAGTCCAATCGCTCGCATGCCCTCTTGTGCCTCCTCGAAGAAGCGCTGCGTCTCGGGCCAGGATTGCTCGGTGGGATAGAACAGAAAGCCGTCGAAGCGCAGGCCGGGCTTGCCCTTGATGAAGTCCTGCCAGCGCGACCGCTTCCCTGGCCGTCTCGACGCCAGCGCGCTTACGCCCCGTATCACATTCGATGACAACGCCGAGTGGACGTCCAGCGATTTCCGCGGCACGCGGCAGGCCCTCGATCACCGTCGGGTTGTCGGCAGCCACCACGATCGTCGCCCGCCCAAGGAGCCGACCCAGGCGACCCATCTTCTCCTCGCCCAACAGGTTGTAGCTGATGAGGATGTCGTCGAGCCCACCGTCGACCATCACCTCGGCCTCACCGAGCTTCTGGCAGGTGATGCCCCGGGCGCCGGCTGCAACCTGCATCTTGGCTAGCGTAGGGCTCTTGTGCGTCTTGATGTGGGGGCGGTTGGCGACGCCCCTGGCATCGCACAGCCGCTGCACGCGGGCGATGTTGGCCTCGACGCGGTCGAGATCGATCACGACTGCCGGCGTGCCAAACTCACGGGAGATTTGCGTCTTGAGTGCCACGCCGCTCATCCTTGGCTCCCTTTTTGGGTTACCGCACACGATAGAGCCGCGGAGGCAGCGCGTGCAATCTTTGCGGGGATGAAATTGGAGCCGCGGCGAAGGCCCATGATAGGGTTCACGCGCCGGATGGCCGACGATGCACCGTCAAGAAAGGTGCTTAAAGCATCAGGGAGACGCCAATGTCCACGCCCAAGCCGCACAGCACTGTGGCCACGCGCATGTCGGGCATCCGCGTGGACTGGCTGCGCCTGACGCAGGAGGAGGTGCTGGAGCCCGATGTCGCCATCGTCGACCCCCATCACCATCTCTGGGATTTCCCTTCGCACCGCTACCTCCTTCCCGATCTGCTCGCCGACACGGGCAGCGGTCACAAGATCGAGTCAACCGTGTTCATCGAGTGCACAGCCTGCTACCGCGCCGACGGTCCGCCGGAGCTGCGCACCCTGGGCGAAACTGAGTTCGTCAACGGCATCGCCGCCATGTCGGCGAGCGGCGCCTATGGCCCCACGCGAGTGGCGGCGGGTATCGTCGGCCTGGTCGATCTGACGATCGGCGCTCGCGCCGAGGAGGTGCTGCGCGCGCACATGGCTGCCGCCGGGCCCCGCTTCAAAGGCATCCGATACGCAGCGGCGTGGGAGGACAAGTCCCCCGAGATTCACAACAGCCACACCAATCCTCCGCCTCGCCTGTATCGTGATCATGCCAAGTTCCGGGAAGGCTTTGCGGCGCTCGGCCGGCTCGGCCTCACGTTTGATGCCTGGCTCTACCACCCGCAGATCCCGGACCTGACGGCTCTCGCGCGAGCCTTTCCCGGACAGCCGATCGTGCTCGACCACGTGGGCGGACCGCTGGGGCTCGGCTGGTACGAGGGCAGCCGCGACGATATCTTCGGGAACTGGAGGCGCGACATTCTGGAACTCGCCGGCTGCCCCAACGTCTACATGAAGCTTGGCGGCCTCGGCATGCGCATCAACGGGTTCAAGTTCCACCACCGCGAGCGCCCGCCCTCATCTAGGGACCTGGCCGACGCGTGGCGACCCTACATCGATACCTGCATCGAGGCTTTCGGCCCCAAGCGCTGCATGTTCGAGAGCAACTTCCCCGTAGACAAGATCTCGGGCTCCTACGCCGTCTACTGGAACGCCTTCAAACGGCTGTCGTCCGGCGCCTCGGCCGCGGAGAAAGTTGCCCTGTTCCGCGATACGGCGCGGGCGTTCTACGGATTGAGCTGACTAGGCGCGTCGGACGTGTGTCCTATCGAGATGACGGCATCCAGAAAGGGTCACCACACCGGACGCGGCGGGACCAGTTTGGGTCACGCTCTGCCGGTGGCGCCACAGCAAAGCCGAAGTCAAACGTGAAAGCCGACATGTCTGTTAGCGCGTTAGTATGTACGCACGGTGAAGCATAAAATGTCTGCTTGTGGATGCGTGCTGAGGTAGCAACGTACGCGTTCATAACCTTGCCATGCGGACGTAGGTTGGAAGGCATTGCTTCTGCAAAGCACGAGGCTTACCCGATATCCGCCTCGCGCGCTCCCATCCTGGCGCCGAACAGCCGGTTGTCCGCTTCGCGGAGCCGTCGACAAACTTCCCGACCCATGTTCATCTGTATTAGTGCAAACTGCTTAATATCCTGAGCGTACACCTCGTAGAGGTTGGCAGTTGAAATGCGGATCGCGACGCAATCTTTGACTGCACGTACGGAGGCGCTGCGTGGACAATGGTCCATGACGGCCATTTCCCCGAAGCAGTCGCCCTCCTTCATGGTTTGGAGGAGGTAATCCTGCCCGCGCCAAGATTTCAGCACTGCAGCTTCGCCCTTTTCAAGGACGAACATCGCATCGCCTTGATCGTGCTCGCGGAAAAACAACTCGTTCGTACGGACCGACACGATCGGACACAAGGCGAGCAGGAACTGGAGGATCTCTGTCTGGATTCCACCGAAGATCGGCATTCGCTGTAGCAGTTCGATGCGCGCTTCTTGCATAGCGCACTCCAGAGCTCGTCGTAACTGTCACCGCGCTCACAGTTTAGCACGCTTTTGTTGTCAGCCCGTTTCTCGACTTCCACCGAGCGATATCCGAGCCAACGCGAGCACCCGCCCAGCGGACGTCGTCGGCACGTTCTCTTCGTCGCCAATCGCGGATGGGTCGAAGTCCCCTGATGGGATGACCCGTCGATGGAGCCGCCTCGAAGCGAGGCAGAGCTTGCGGACATTGTGTGGCCCCATCATCCCAGCACTGCGGCTTCTCCACGTAGGCAAGTGCGTCGGAAGCGCAAACGGGGAGTCTTGGTTGGGGGTGGAGTATCCGGAGAATCCATCCATGCGCCAGGTTCGGCGTGAGATCATTTTCCCGCGCCGATGGGCGCGTGAGAGATTGGCCGATTTACAGGGAGCGGCCAATCGCGCGCTGGACACGGGCGAAGGCCATGGCCACGAAGTTGCGGCGCACGAAACCGACACCCTCGATGTCGCCCATACGCAGGGACCTGAGCATTTCCACGATCTCGGCGTTGACCAGCGCGACCTCCTCGGCCCAGTCCAGTTTGGGAATTGTCTTGTGCCAGATGCGCGCCGTGCGGAAATAGAGCAGGGACGTCATCTCCTTCAGCGGCTCGCTAGCGATGAAGTTCTGGAGCGCATCGACGACGGCAACGTTGAGCTTGCCAATTGCTACGTAGTCCGGCTGCGGACCGAGCGTGCGCGCCTGCTCAAGCAGACGCTCGAACACCGGAATGTGGTCCGCGGGATCGACTGTCGGCGATAGCTCGCCGATGAGCTCGGCGAGCTTCATGCGCAACCGATAGAGATCCTCGAAAGTGCGCATGTCGAAGTCGGTAACCAGACTGCCGACACCGTTTCGCGTCTCGACCAGGCCATCATGGTTGAGCTTCTGCAGAACGCGCCGGATCGGCGTTCGACTAACGCCGAACTCGGCCGCCAGCTCGGTCTCGTTGAGCATCGTACCAGGACGATAGCGATTGGTGCAGATGCGGTCGCGAATATCCGTATAAATCCTATTAAACCGCTCCGTCGTCCGGTCGCGCCCAGTGCGCTTGTGGCGCTCGCTTCGCCTATCCTCGGTCAGGACCCTCAAAGAATGTCTCCTTCAGAGCATCAGGCATACGCGGCGGCAGCGAGGATGCCAACCGGGAAGAAGGTTTGGGAAAAACGCTGATGAAAGTGAACAAAAACAACGATCCAAGGTTTGGGTGGCAGTCCTGCCGGGACCGCCATACCCTCCGCCAACCTATACTCGCCAGGGCCTTCTCCGGGATTGAGACGAAAATTGCTCGGCGAGCGCCTCGGGACCCCCTGCGGTCTCGACGCAAAATTCGTTGAAAGTGAACGGCATGGCGCTGGCGACCGGGACCAAAGGCTCACATCTGTTCACGTTCGCCATTATCAGCGACACGCACGTTCGCCCCCCGGACGGCGATCAGTCCTCTCCGTTCCCCGTCAATCTCAAGGCCAATGCGCGTGCTCGCTTTGCCGTGCGCGAGATCGTGCGCCGGCGGCCGGCCTTCACTGTTCACCTCGGCGACATGGTGCATCCCATGCCCAGCCTGCCGACGTTCGCTCCCGCCGCGAAGGAAGCAAAACGAATCCTGGCGCCGCTTGGCCCCGATCTGAAATTCGTCGCCGGCAATCACGATGTCGGCGACAAGCCCCTCAAGGGTCTGCCCGCCGAGTTTGCCTCCCCCCAGAGCCTGGCCCTCTTCGAGGATCATTTCGGACGTTCCTGGCACGGGTTCGAGCACGACGGCTGCCACTTTGTCGTTATCAACTCGTCCCTCATCAATCGCGGCATCCCGGCGGAGGAAGAGCAGCGCGACTGGCTCGAGGCCAGACTGGCAAGCGCACGCGGTGAGCGCATTTTCCTCTTTGCGCACTATCCCCCCTTCATCACCGCGGCCGACGAACCCTCCCACTACGACAATATCGACGAACCGGGGCGCGGCTGGCTGCTCGCGCTGATCGAAAGACACGCAATCGAGGCGGTGTTCTCGGGGCACGTGCATCACTTCTTCTACAACCGCCATCACGCCAGCCAGCTCTACGTGCTGCCGCCGACAAGCTTCATCCGCCAGGACTACAGCGAGCTTTTTCCGGTGGAGCCGGCCAGCGAGTACGGCCGCGATGACGTCGGCAAGTACGGCGTCACCTTTGTCGATGTCCTCGAGGCAGGCCACGCCGTGCGCATCGTGCCCACCGAGGGCGCCGAGCTCACGGAGGGCGAGGCCGGCGATCGATCTGTGCCTGTGACCGCGGGACAGCAGCAATCCGGGCGCGGCCATCGCCTTGTCGCCCACCTGCGCCACGCATGGGCAACACCCGTTGCGCTACCCTACAACGGACCCATGGAGGAGTTTTCGCGCAAGCGTGCGCGAAACGACGCGCTCCTGATGCGGCTCTGGCAGCTCGGCGTCCGACGGCTGCGCACACCGCTGGCCGACCTTCTCGATGCCTGCGTCCGGCAGCGCATCCATGATTTTCACGCCGCCGGCATTCGTTTCACGTTCTTTGCTCTCGATGTACCCGGTGCGGATGCGGTCGCGGCTCTGAAGGAGGCGCACATCCTGGCAGACGCGCTGCAAATCGTCACCGCGAAGACCGACCTTGCCGACATTGCCCCTGGGTTGAAGAGCCTTCCATCCCTTCACGACATCGACGTCCTTGTCGGCAAGCTGCATTCGTCCGCCGACGAGCCGCATCACGGCTCGCAGTTCGCGCACGCCGTCAGCTTCGGCTTCAAGTGGCCCGAGCGACACGACGCGCTGGCGGCTCTGAGATCGTGCGACCCCGAGGGCCGGGTCGCCGGCCTGGCCTTCCAGATCAACCTCGCAGACGACCTGAAGGCCCGGCTCTCGGACATGGAGGCTTTCGGTGCGGCCAACGATCTTCTGATCCGGGCAAACGTGCGTCTGGCCAACGAGAACCCCGCAATCGCCAACTTCGACGACCAGCTGATCCTCGAAAAAGTCCGCGCCGCCGCGGAAGCCGCCGCCGCGCTCGAACGCACGACGGTCGAGATCGACACGCTGATCGACATCGACCGTGGGTACAATCCTCGCCACGGGCTGCTCGATCGCCGTTGCAACCTCCGCCCTGCCGGGACGTGGCTGGCGGGCGTGGAGTGACCCGGCTAGCCGAGGCTCGCGCTTGGCTGAGCCGGCCAAATCCGCCTAGATTTCGCGCCATCTTGGCGTGGGCACGCGGATTTGCTAGGGCGCGCACCACGGCATCCCGGCGCGTGGCGCCGGCAACGAAGCTCGAGGGTATATGACGATCGACGAGAAGGCCGCGCGCGAGGCGGGACAGGACTTCATTCGCGACATCATCGCGGCCGACCTCGACGCCGGCCGCGTGAAGAGCGTGGTGACGCGCTTTCCGCCCGAGCCCAACGGGTATCTGCACATCGGCCACGCCAAGTCGATCTGCCTCAACTTCGGCGTGGCGGCCGAGTTCGGCGGGCGCTGCCATCTGCGCTTCGACGACACCAACCCGACCAGGGAGGAGCAGGAGTACATCGACGCCATCGAGCGCGACGTGCGCTGGCTCGGCTTCGACTGGGGCAAGCACCTCTACCATGCGTCCGACTATTTCGAGCAGCTCTATGCCTGGGCCGAGCATCTGATCCGGGCCGGCAAGGCCTATGTCGACGACCAGCGCCAGGACGAGATGCGCGCCAATCGCGGCACGCTGACGGAGCCCGGCAGGGACAGCCCGTTCCGCGGCCGGCCGGTGGAGGAGAACCTGGACCTCTTCCGCCGCATGCGGGCCGGCGCGTTCCCCAACGGCGCGCGCGTGCTGCGCGCCAGGATCGATATGGGGCACGGCAACATCAACCTGCGCGATCCCGTGCTCTATCGGATTCTTCACGCTGCCCATCCGCGCACGGGCACCACGTGGTCGATCTATCCCAGCTACGACTACGCGCACGGCCAGTCGGACGCCATCGAGGGCATCACGCATTCGATCTGCACCTTGGAGTTCGAGGACCACCGCCCGCTCTACGACTGGTTTTTGGAGAATCTCCCCGTGCCGTCGCGTCCGCGGCAGTACGAGTTCGCGCGGCTCAACATGAGCTACACGGTGCTATCCAAGCGCGTGTTGACCGAGCTGGTGCGCGGCGGCCACGTCTCAGGCTGGGACGATCCGCGGATGCCGACGATTGCCGGCCTGCGGCGGCGCGGCGTGCCGCCCGGGGCGATCCGCGATTTCGTCAAGCGTATCGGCGTGGCCAAGGCCAACAGCGTGGTCGACGCGGCCATGTTCGACTTCTCCGTGCGCGAGATCCTGAACAAGACCGCACTGAGGCGCATGGCCGTGCTGCGGCCGCTCAAGATCGTGATCGAGAACTATCCTGAAGCGGAGACCGAGGAACTCGACGCGGTCAACAATCCCGAGGATCCGGCGGCCGGCAGCCGAAAGATCCGGTTCGGGCGCGAGCTTTATGTCGAGCGCGACGACTTCATGGAGAATGCGCCGAAGAAGTTCTATCGGCTCACGCCTGGCAAGGAGGTGCGGCTGAGATACGCCTATTTCGTCACGTGCCGCGAGGCGGTGAAGAACGCCGCCGGCGAGGTGGTTGAGCTCAGGTGCACCTACGATCCCGAGACGCGGGGCGGCAACACGCCGCCGGACGGGCGCAAGGTGCAGGCGACCTTGCACTGGGTCTCGGCGGCCGATGCCGTGCAGGCCGAGGTGCGGCTCTACAATCCGCTGTTCGCCAAGCCCGATCCGGATGCGGGCAACTTCGCCGCCGAGCTCAATCCGAGCTCGCTGGAGGTGCTGTCCGGCGCGCTGCTGGAGCCGGCGCTGGCCGCGGACGACGCGAGCGAGGCGGTGCAGTTCGAGCGGCAGGGCTATTTCGTGCGCGACGCCGATTCCAAGCCTGGCCGGCTGGTGTTCAACCGCACCGTGGGCCTGCGCGATACGTGGGCCAAGGTGTCGGCGGGCGGCGGCAAGGGAAGCTGATGCGGACAGGAGCAGCGGAAAGCGAATGACGCGGATCAACGAAGGCGGATGCCTGTGCGGCGCCGTTCGGTACAGGACGACGGCGGAGCCTCAGCGTGTGACGGTGTGCCATTGCGCCTTTTGCCAGAAGGTCACCGGCACGGCTTTTCTTGTCGAACCGATCTTCTTGAAGACCGACGTGATCTTCTCGGGCGAGACGCCGCGCACCTACGATCATCGGTCCGATGTGAGCGGCAAGCGTGTCACGATCAACTTCTGCGGCCGTTGCGGCAGTACGCTGTTTCTCGACTTGGAGAGATTTCCGGCCATCTTCGCGATCTTTTCGGGCACTTTTGACGATCCCAATTGGTTCGGCCGGGACCCGGCAAAGACCCGCCACATCTTCACGCGATCGATGCAGAAGGGTGTGGTGCTGCCCGCCGGCATCCAAACCTACGAGGCACACGCTATGCAGAACGATGGCACGCCGAACGTGCCGACCGTGTTTGCGCACGCCGTCATGCCGAAAGGCGCCGCCTAGACCCGTCGCCGTTTCCCCTTGTCCGCCTGCGTTCCCGGAAGCCGAGCCCGGCTTCTCCAAGCGGGGCGAGGCTGTCCGGGACCTTGCCCCGCAGCCTTGGAGCACCACGCGGCTTCGCGCATCCCAACCGCGGGCAAGACCCCGGCTCTGCGCGCCTCGATCCGAGGCGCTCCGGCCGGGGACGCAAATGGAGCGGGCGTGCGCGAGCGCGGCTCTTGCCGACGGCGTGCTCCGTGTGCTGGAGTTGCCCCATAGTTCAGGCATGGTCAGGGGCGGCGCGTGGCACAGATCAGCGCAGCCGGGCAGCGGTCCGGTGACAATGGTGGTGCCGCGAGCCGGCCATCGCGGTGGCCGCTTCTTGCTGCCCTCACCCGGCAGCTCGAGGCCGAGCAGGAGCGGTGGTTCCTGTGGCTGCCGGTGGCGTTCGGGTCCGGCATCGCGCTCTATTTCGCCCTGCCCACCGAACCGTGGGTACTGGCAGCGACCCTGCCGGTCGTCGCCGCGCTCGCGCTGCGGCTCGTTGCACGCGGCATGCTGGCGACCCTTGCGACCACGGTGCTGCTCACCGCCATGCTCGGCGTGGCCGCGGCCAAGCTGCGCACGGAAGCCATGCGGGCGCCGGTGCTCGAGCGGCAGGTCCGGTCGACCGAGGTGCGCGGCTTCCTCGAGCTGATCGAGCCCAAGGCCACGCGCGGGCAGCGGTTGACGATGCGTGTGACCCACATGGCCAGATTGCCGCCCCAGGCCTGGCCGTACCGCGTGCGCGTGCGCACGCTGGTCGAGAACGCAGACCTCAAGCCCGGCGATGCCGTGCGGTTGAAGGCGACGTTGAACCCGCCGCCGGGGCCATCGCTGCCCGGCGACTACGATTTTGCCCGCGCCGCCTGGTTCCAGGCGCTCGGTGCCGTCGGCTATGCGCATCGGTCCGTCGAGATCGAGGCGCAAGCCGGGGAGGTGCCGCTTTGGCTCAAGCTGAGCGCCGCCGTCGCGCGGGTGCGCCAGGCGATCGGTCGGCGCGTGCTTGCCGCATTGCCGGGGCAGACGGGCGCGATCGCCAATGCGCTGATCACGGGCGAGCGCGGGGGAATCGCGGAGGCGACCAACCAGGCCTTTCGCGCCTCCGGCCTGTTTCACATCCTTTCGATCTCCGGCCTGCATATGGTGATCATGGCCGGCGCCGTGTTCTTCTCCATCCGCCTGGTGCTGGCGGTCATCCCGGCGATCGCGCTTCGCTATCCCATCAAGAAATGGGCCGCTGCGGGCGCCGTCGTGGGCGCGCTCGGCTACCTGATGATCTCGGGTGCCGCCTTCGCCACCGTGCGCTCCTACATCATGATCACCATCATGTTCCTCGCCGTGATGCTGGACCGGCCGGCGCTCGCGCTGCGCAACGTGGCGCTGGCCGCGCTTGCCATCCTGCTCGTGTGGCCCGAGAGCCTGTTCGATCCCGGCTTTCAGATGTCGTTCGCAGCCGTGATGGCGCTGGTCTCGGTCTACGAGTGGCTGCGCGGCCGCGAGGAGGAGGCACCCGCGCAGCGGCGGCCGCGATGGATCTTGCGTACGGCGCTCTTGTTTCTTGGCGGCATCGTCCTGTCGACCTTGGTGGCGAGCCTGGCGGTGGCGCCGTTCGGCATCTACCACTTCCACAACACGCAGCAGTTCGCGATCCTCGCCAACATCCTGGCAATACCCATCTGCAACTTCGTCGTGATGCCGGCCGCGCTGGCGGCACTCGTGGCGCTGCCGTTCGGGCTGGAGGCGCCGCCGCTGTGGGTGATGGGGCTCGGCATCGAGGCCATGGTGTGGTGTGCGCAGGCCGTGGCGGCGCTGCCCGGCGCCGTCGGGCGCATGCCCGCCATTCCGACGCCCGCGTTCCTGCTCCTGCTCGCCGGCGGGCTGTGGTGCGCGCTATGGAAGACGCGGTGGCGGCTGATCGGCATCGCGCCCATCGTGGCCGGTCTCATTCTCATGCCGACCGGGCGGCGGCCGGACGTGCTGATCGGGCGCAACGCCGACGTGGTCGCCGTGCGTGCGGCGGACGGCAGGCTGTCGGCGCTTGCAAGGCGCGGCTCGAGCTTCGAGCTGGCGCGCTGGCTCGAGCATGACGGAGACGGCCGGCCGCCCGCAGAAGCGGCCAAGGCGACCGCGTTCCGCTGCGACGCCCACGGTTGCACGGAGCGCGTCAAGGGCGCGCTGCTGGCGGTAACCAACGCGCCCGTGGCGCTGCGCGACGATTGCGCGGCCGCGTCCATCCTGGTGCTCAGGTTCACCCGTCCGCGCGGCTGCAGCCCGCGGGGGCTCGTCATCGACGTGGAGGATGTGCGCCGCAGCGGCGCGCATGGGCTCTACATCGACGCAACGGGCATGCGCGTCGAGACGGTAGCGGACGACCGCGGGGACCGCCCCTGGTCGCACAGGTCGTCCGCCGTGACCGACGTGGAGCGACCGTCATTCGGGCGGCGCATGCGGTGAACATGCTGTCGGGCGCGGGTGCCACGCTCCGGCCACGCTCGCCTGCCACGCTGCTCGAGCTCGCATCTGTGGCGCAGATGTCAGCCGCGGCGCGCCAGATGCCGGAGCGACGATTTTCCAGGTCGCCCGGGCCCGTCGTTTATGCAAAGAATTTCTAGTCTCTAAAATCGTCGATCATTGGCTCGGTCAGGCTTGCGGGAGCAGATGATGCAGTACGTGTGCGAAGCCCCACCCAAGACGTGGTTTCGGATCGAGACGCAAGGCGAGGCGGAGCTCGAGTTCGCGGGCGATGAACCACGCGGTGGAGAAGTACTTCCGCCGCGCGCACGAAGAGGCGGCCAAGACCTACGCGCCGCCGCGCTCGGCGCCGGTGTTCGAGCACAGCATCGGCTTGAAGGGGCACATTGCGCGCACGATGCCCATCTTCCTCACACTGCGCGACGGGGAGGGAACGGCGCTCGCCACCGCGATGCTGCCGCCCGAGGGTATCGACGAGAGGGCGTTCACGCCGATCGTCGTCGGCTTCGAGAACGGCGATCCCTATCTCGAGCACGCCGAGGCGATCCGTGCGCTGGGCGCCCACTTCAAGATGAAGCTCGACCCCAACCGCTGCTATCCTTACCGTCGCGGCTGACACGCGGGGCGTGAGCTGGCGTGTCTGGTGTGTCTGGTGTGTCTGGCGGCCGGTCGGGGAACAGCAGTCAGCCGATCGGCTGACCGCGCCGATCCCAGCGGTGGCGAGGAGAAGCGGCATGCGCATCGTCGACGCGCAGATCCACTTGTGGACCAAGGGCACCGTGGTGCCGCCGCACCGCACGACGCCCTATCTTCTCGACGAGGTGCTCGCCGACATGGACGCGGCCGGCGTTCACGGCGCCATCCTGCATCCGCCGAGCTGGGACCCCGATTCCAACGCGCAGGCTGTCGAGGCGGCACGGCGCTATCCCGATCGTTTTGCCATCCTGGGGCGCATCCCGCTCGATCAGCCGCAGCGACGCGGCGAGATCGAGACCTGGACGCAGCAGCCCGGCATGCTCGGCCTGCGCTACACGTTCCTGCAGCCGCATATGAAGTCGTGGCCGCACGACGGCACCATGGACTGGCTGTGGCCGGCGGCGGAGCGTTTGGGCCTGCCGGTCGCGCTGCTGGCGGGCGAGTTCCTGCCGCTGGTGGGTGAGATCGCCGAGCGCCATCCGGGCTTGCGGCTGATCGTCGACCACTTCGGCGTCAACCGCGGCGACAAGGACGAGGAGGCCTTCGTGACGATGCCGCAGGTGGTGGCGCTGGCCAGGCACCCCAACATCGCGGTGAAGGTGACCGGCGGCCCGCAGTACGTGAGCGACGGCTATCCCTTCAAGAGCCTGGAGCAGCGCTACCGGGCGGTCTACGACGCGTTCGGGCCGCGGCGCATGTTCTGGGGCACCGACATCACGCGCATGCCGTGCACCTGGGGCCAGTGCGTCACGGCGTTCACCGAGCACCAGAGCTGGCTCGGCGAGGCCGACAAGGCGCTGATCATGGGCCAGGGCATCGCCGATTGGCTTGGCTGGAAGCGGGCCTGAAGGGTCGGCTGGGCTACGCAGGCTGCTTTGCTCGCGCGCGCGGGCGCTCCCACAGCAGGAGGCGCCTTGCGGCCTTCGAGATGGGACGCTCCACCGCCACGTGCGCCGCCGCGCCGACCGCCGCGCTGAGGATGGCCGCGCCGAGGATGAGCGGCGCCTGAGGCATGTGCAGCAGGAGGCTGGAGGCACCCAGCGCCTTGGCGTATCCCAGCATGACGAAGGGGTGCAGCAGGTAAATGGCGTAGGAAGAGTCACCCAGGAGGACCCACGCTCTGCCCAGCGGCCCGTCCTCGATCGACCAGCTGACGCAGGCGGCAACGAGCACCGCGGCGGGGATGCCCCAGGCCCAAACCCGGTCGAGCGCGTTCAGGCCGCCGGTTGATTCGTGAGGGATGAACAGCGGCGCAAAGGTCATGCAGAGGAATGCGGCGGCCGGAAGCGCCCATGGGACGCGCTTCGGCAGCACGCCCTTGACGTACGCGTAGCCCAGCGCCAGGCCGAAGCAGAACTCGAGCAGGATCGGCCGCGTGAGAAACATGCTGACGGCGGGATCGGATGCATATCCGCCGAAGGCGATCTGGAGCAGCAGAATGCCTGCGACGCCGAGCAGGCACGCGAGCGCGTTGCGCGTCCACAGCATGATCGCGAACACGAGGTAGAAATTCATCTCGTGGACCAGGGTCCAGGCGACGCTGAGGATGAGCGTGTCGCTCGGCGCCAGCAGCAGCGATCGGGCGATGTCTCCCAGAGACCGGTTGGCGGGGGAGAGCGATTTGAAGATGCCGACCTGCCAACCGAGCAGGATGATCCCCAGAGTGACCCAATAGAAGGGATAGATGCGCGCGATGCGCCGGCGCAGGAACGACCACGAGTCGATCGGCACGCGCCCCAGCGGGAACGACACCGCCATCATGATGAAGCCGCTGATGACGAAGAAGATGTCGACGCCGGCCGCCCCCGCGGTCGTGAGCCAGTCGGGCGGCGACGACGTGCCCATCCCCGGACGCGGCACCTCCATGGCGTGATGGACGGCCACCATGAGCGCCGCGACGGCGCGCATGATCTGCAGTCCCGCAAGCGTGCGGTCACTCCCACTCGACATCAGGCCGTCCCCCGACCACGCAGAGACCCCCGCTGCGCGGCCGGGAGCATAGCCCGTATCCGATGCGGCAGGCTAGCGAACCGGGAAAGAAGTAAAAGAGTGGTCGCGCCTGGCGGCGAGCGCGCCGCCGCCCTGAGCTTGTCGAAGGGCGCCTGAAAGGTTCCGCGCCGGGGCCTCGCGGTTCGACAGGCTCACCACGAGGGTCGTGCGGCCAGAGAGCGGCTCAGAACCGGCGGATCAGGCCCACCAGGCGGCCCTGGATGTCGACCTGGTCGGGGCCGAAGATGCGCGTCTCGTAGTCGGGGTTGGCGGCCTCGAGCGCGATCGAGGCGCCCTTCTTGCGCAGGCGCTTCAAGGTGGCCTCTTCCTTCTCGACCAGCGCCACGACGATGTCGCCGTTGTCGGCGGTGTCGCAGCGCTTGCAGATGATGATGTCGCCCTCGTTGATGCCGGCGTCGATCATCGAATCGCCCTTCACCTCGAGCGCGAAGTGCTCGCCGCCCGCCAGCATCTCCGGCGGCACGGTGATGTCCTGGGTGTGGTTCTGGATGGCGCTGATCGGCACGCCGGCGGCGATGCGGCCCATCAGCGGCACGCTGCCCGCCCGCATGTCGGCATAGCCCGGCGGCGGGGAGGTAAGCTGTGGCGTGCGGCGCCCGCTGCCCTCAATGACATTGGGCGAGAAGCCGCCGCGGCGCTGTTGGCCCGGGCCATCGCCCATGGCCTCGGGCAGCTTGATGATCTCGATGGCGCGGGCACGGTGCGGCAGGCGCCGAATAAAGCCGCGTTCCTCCAGTGCGATGATCAGGCGGTGCACGCCCGATTTCGATTGCAGGGAGAGCGCCGCCTTCATCTCGTCGAAGGACGGCGGCACGCCGGTCTCCTGCAGCCGCTCGTTGATGAAGGTGAGCAGCTCTTTCTGCTTGCTGGTCAGCATGGGATGTCCCCGGACAGTTGGCGGGCGACTCGCGCTCAAGCCGTACAAATCAGGAACATACTAGATGTTCCCAAGATGTTCCGCAAGGACAATCGGACCACGGCGTCATTGCCGCCAAGCCGTCGGGTGCCATAGGCGACAGCGGTATTGCACCGATCGGTGCGCGCAAGGCGGTGCAATACGCTAGCGCTTTTGCACCCTACCTCGTTTGCCTCAGCTCGCCGGGAACTGCGCGGCCGGCGTCGAGCGGGAGATCTCCACCTCCTCGGGCGTCATGTCGGCCGGGACGTTGGCGAAGAGGGGCGTGGAGAGATAGCGCTCGCCGGTGTCGGGCAGCATGGCGAGGATGGTGGAGCCCTTCGGCGCCTCGGCCGCGACCTTGAGCGCGCCGGCAAAGGTGGCGCCCGAGGTGATGCCGACGAAGATGCCCTCCTTGGTGGCGAGCTCGTTGCTCATCTTGATGGCGTCGGCGCCCGGCACGGGGATCAGCTTGTGGATCACCTTCATGGCCACGACATCGCCCGTGATCTTCGGAATAAAGTCGGGCGTCCAGCCCTGCATGGGATGCGGCTTGAAGGCTGGATGCCCGGCAGCCGGCGAGCCGTCCGGGTTGCGCGCCTGCTCGGTGCCGCTGCCCAGGAGCTGGGAGTCCTCCGGCTCGCACACCATGATCTTGGTGTTGGGCATCTCCTTGGCGAGCACCCGCGCCACGCCCTTGAGCGTGCCGCCGGTGCCGTAGCCCGTCACCCAGTAGTCGAGCTTCTCGCCCTTGAAGTCGTCGACGATCTCGCGCGCGGTGGTCTTGGAGTGGTAGTCCGGGTTGGCCTCGTTCTCGAACTGGCGCGTGAGGAACCAGCCGTGGGTCTTTGCCAGCTCGAGGGCCTTGGTGACCATGCCCATGCCGCGCTGAGCGCCTGCGGGGTCAGCACCACCTTGGCGCCGAGGAAGCGCATCAGGCGGCGCCGCTCGACCGAGAACTGCTCGGCCATGGTGACGACGAGCGGGATAGCCCTTGGCGGCGCAGACCATGGCAAGGCCGATGCCGGTGTTGCCGCTGGTGGCCTCGATCACGGTCTGGCCGGGCTTGAGCTCGCCCGACTTCTCGGCCGCCTCGATGACGCCCACCGCCAGGCGGTCCTTGACGGAGCCCAGCGGGTTGAAGGCCTCGACCTTGACGTAGAGGTTGATGCCGGCGGGCGCCAGCCGGTTGATCTTGACCACCGGCGTCTTGCCGACCGTCTCCAGGATGCTGTTGAACTTGGCCATGGCCTCGACTCCTTCGCAGCGGTGACCGTTCCTCCGTTGCCGGCCAAGCTGAAGCCTTCGCGGCATTTGCGCAACCGAAACCTGCGTTCCGCGCTCGTCGTTGCCAACCAGCGCAAGCGCGGAGAGGTAGGGTGCAATAGGCGACAGCCGTATTGCACCGATAGAGGCCGGCGCGGTGCAATATGCTCCGCCCATTGCACCCTACGGGTCTCGATTCCTGCTTTCGCCCGCGGGAATAGTTCAGAAGTCCAACGGCAGGATGTCGACGAGGCCGCCGGCGGCGAGAGCGGGCGTGTTGGGCGCACGCACCAGCAGGCAATCGGCCTGCGCCAGGGGGCTCAGGAGCGAGCTGTCCTGCGAGCGTACGGGCGTGACCAGGGCGAGGCCGTCGGGGCCCGGCGAGGTCGTGGCGCGCATGTAGTGCTGGCGCGGGCCGTTGGCTTCGATGGCCACGGCGGCGCGGGCCTGCGTCCGGCGCTCGTCCTGGGCGGGAATGCCGAGGAGAGCGCGGATCAGGGGCACGAGGAACACGCGCGTGCACACCAGCGAGGACACCGGATTGCCCGGCAGGCCCAGCACGCGCGCATCTTTCAGGCTCCCGAACATGAGCGGCTTGCCGGGGCGCATGGCGATCTTCCAGAAGCTGAGCGCCATGCCCCGGTCTCTCAGCACGGGGCCGACGAGGTCGTGGTCGCCGACCGAGGCGCCGCCGATGGTGACGATGACGTCGGCTCCCTCGGCGCTGGCGAAGTGCTCATCGAGGCTCGCGCGCGTGTCGCGGGCGATGCCGAGCTGACGGGTCTCGGCGCCGGCCTGCTCGGCGAGCCCGGCCACCCCCAGATGATTGGAGGCGACGATCTGCCCGGGACCCGGCCGCTCGCCCGGCCGCACCAGCTCGTCGCCGGTGGAGAGAATGGCGATGCGGGGGCGGCGCCGGACCGGCACCGTGCCGTGGCCCATGGCGGCGGCGAGCGACACTTCGCGCGGACCGAGGCGGCGGCCCGGCCCGAGCAGCGTCTCGCCCTCTTTGAAGTCGAAGCCCCTGGGGCGGACGTAGCCCTTGTCCGGCGGCCCGTCACGCACGGTGACCTGGTCGCCGTCGCGGACCGTGTCCTCCTGGATGACGATGGCGTCGGTGCCGGCGGGGAGCGGCGCGCCGGTGAAGATGCGGGCGGCCTGGCCCGGACCGACGGTGCCGGCAAAGGGATGCCCGGCCGCGGCCTGGCCGATCACCGTGAGGGTGGCGGGGAGCTTGCCCACGTCGGCGGCGCGCACGGCGTAGCCGTCCATGGCGGAGGCGTCGAACGGCGGCTGCGTGACGAGGGCGGCGAGCGGGGAGGCCAGCGTGCGGCCACGGGCGGCCTCGATGGGGATGGTCTCTGCGGTGAGCGGCACGACGCCGTCGAGGATGCGGCGCAGGGCTTCTTCGACGGAGAGCGGAGGTGCCATGGATCGAGGCTCGCAGGCTTGGCGCAGTATTCGCCCATACATAGCGGGGTCTGCCGCCGATATCCACCTGTGCAAGACGGCGCCGCGGACGGCAGGCGCCAGCGCGTGGGTGCTATAGGATTACTGCGCACCTTATGGCACGGGGGAACACGGGGGAATCCGCATGCGCGTCCTTGCCCGCTTCGCCGGTCCCAACGGCGAGATTGCCGTCATGGAGGACCGCGCCACCGGTGCGCGGCACTACCGCGAGGGCGGCGTGAGCCAGAGCTGCGTGCTCGCCGGCGGGGAGGCGGGCCTTACCTATGTCCGGCTGATGGCGACCCTCCTCGAGGGCGGGACCAGCGCCTTGCTTTTAGGGTGTGGCGGCGGCGCGCTGGCAACCATGCTGCATCGGCGCGCGCGCCGCGTCACGGTGGTGGAGGTGAACCCTCTGAGCTTCCAGCTGGCGCGGACGTTCTTCTGGATGCCCAACGGCATCGAGTGCGTCACCGCCGACATGCGCGCGTTCCTGCGCACAGAGAAGCGCACCTTCGATAGCATCGGCATCGACGTCGGCGGGCCCGACTTCTCCTACGAGGCGGTGCTCGACCAGGGGACGATCGCCCGCGTGCGGCGCGCGCTCAGAAAAGGCGGACGCATCACCGTCAACATCTCCTGCGAGGCGCCCGACGATCCCGTGCTCGGCTGCATCGCGCAGCGGTTCAAGGCCGTGGGCCTGGAGGTGTGGGTGTTCATGGAGAACGCGGACGAGGCGTGTGAGCTCAATGCCATTATCCTGGCATCGGCGCGTCGCGAGACGCCGGCAGCACTTGCAGAGTTTGCCGGGAAGGATTGGAAGCTGGCCAGGCTGGCGGTGTAGCGGCTCAGCGCTTGCCGCCGCCGGCCGCGCGATAGGTGCCCGAGCGGCCGCCGGTCTTCTCGATGAGGCGGATGTCGCCGAGCGTCATGGCTTTGTCGGCGGCTTTCAGCATGTCGTAGATGGTGAGGCAGGCGACCGACACGGCGGTGAGCGCCTCCATCTCCACGCCGGTCTGCCCCGACACGGCGACCTCGGCCGTCACGCGGATGCCCGAGGGTGCATGTGACAGCTCGAACTCGACGCCGGCCTTGGTGATGGCCAGCGGATGGCAGAGCGGGATCAGCTCGTGCGTCCTCTTGGCGGCCATGATGCCGGCGATGCGCGCCGTCGCCAGCACGTCGCCTTTCTTGGCGGCGCCCTTCTCGACCAGCGCGAGCGTAGCCGGCGCCATGGCGACGAAACCTTCCGCGCGCGCGGTGCGCTGGGTGACGGCCTTGGCCGAGACGTCCACCATGCGCGCCTCGCCCTTCTCGTTGAGGTGGGAAAGCTTCATCTCCCTCTCCCCGCTTGCCCTTGGTCTATTCGTTTGCGGTGTGCGCTCGTAGACACTCCAAGGGCAAGCGGGGAGAGGGTCGGGGTGAGGGGCAGACGCAAACGCCGGAGCACGCGGCTGCCCCTCACCCTAACCCTCTCCCCATGCCGAAGGAGCATGGGGAGAGGGGATCGCGTCGGCGCAAATCGAAAGGGCAAGGACATCACGCGGGCCTCGCGAGCAGGGTGCGGGTGGCGGCGGCGACATCGGCCTGGCGCATCAGGCTCTCGCCGACCAGGAAGGCGTGCACGCCGGCCCGCGACAGGCGTTCCAGATCGGCGGGCGCGGCAATCCCGCTCTCGGCGATGACGATGCGGTCGTGGGGCACGCCGGGCGCAAGCTCCTCCGTCGTTGCCAGGGTCGTGGCGAAAGTCTTGAGGTTGCGGTTGTTGATGCCGATCAGGCGGCAGTCGAGCCTGAGCGCGCGGTCGAGCTCGCGCTTGTCGTGCACCTCGGCGATGGCATCCATCTCCCAGGCCGTGGCATAGGCGCACAGCGTGCCGGCCATGACGTCGTCGACGGCGGCCATGATGATGAGGATGCAGTCGGCACCCAGCGCGCGCGACTGGGCCACCTGGTAGCGGTCGAGCATGAAGTCCTTGCGCAGCACGGGCAGCCGCGCGGCGGCACGCGCCTCGGCCAGATGCTCCGGTGCACCCTGGAACGATGGTGTGTCGGTCAGGACGGAGAGGCAGGCGGCGCCGCCCTTCTCGTAGGCCTCCGCCAGCGAGGTCGGATCGAAGTCGGCGCGGATCAGGCCCTTCGACGGGCTCGCCTTCTTGATCTCGGCGATCAGCGCGAACTCTTTTCGCGCGATGCGTGCCTCCAGCGCCGCGGCAAAGCCCCGGACCGGCGGCGCCTTGCGGGCGGCGGCCTCGACGGCCTCGAGCGGCTGCGCGGCGATCGCGTCGGCGATCTCCTTGCGCTTGTAGGCGATGATCTTGTCCAGAATGTCGCTCATGGGCCTGGAGGATACGACGGGACAGGCCAACGCGCCAACGACGGCCAGCGTTCCTTGCGACTTGCTCAGAGGGACTTCACCAGGAGCACCCAGTTGGCGCCGGCCGTCTCCCAGTCTTCCTTGATTTTGCGACGGCGGGCCGTCTCGCGGTAGCCGCAGCGCTCATAGAGCCGGCGGGCGCCCTCGTTGGCGTCGGAGACGATGATGGAGAGGCCGCGGTGGCCGGTGTCGGCGGCGAGCTGCTCGGCGATGGTCAGCAGGGCGGCGCCGTGGCCCTTGCCGCGGTCCTGTGGATAAGCGGCGAGCACGTTCACGTACCAGGTGCCGGGGCCGAGGTTCTCCAGCTCCTGCAGCGGCACGAACATCGCGGGCATGCCCTCGGGAATTGGCTCGGGGCGGTCGGGGAGCGGGTAGCCGATGAGGCCGGCCGCTATGTGGCTGCCGTCGTCCTCGGCCACCACGGCGTTGCGGTAGGAAAAGCTCCCCGTCTCGCGGCGCGCCCGCTCGCGGCCGATCTCCCACGGGTTGCCGTCGGGGCCCGCCACCTTGGTCCAGATGTGGAGCGCGAGCCCCTCGCTGGCAAAGTGGACGAGGTCGGCGAGCGCCGGGGCATCGGCGGGCGTCGCCTGGCGGAAGGGCGGGTGCAGCTGGATCATGGCCGGCGGCGCTCCTCCAGGTTGCGGGCGTATGCGATCGTTCGCGATAGACGAAACGCAACACGAAACGCAACTGGGCGATGCGTCAAGGTCCGTTGTCGCTACCGGACGCCTCGGACTACCCTGTGGGCGACCGCGGAGGCGAACGAGGGGACCATGACGGACAGAGCCAAAGGGTTCATGACATACCGGGGCGCCGTCTCCGCGCTGTGCGACCACACCGCCGTTCATCTCGACAAGCGGGAGCATGGGGCCTGCGATTTCCCGCCGGCTATCCGCCAGGCGGCAGAGGCAGCGCTGGCGGCGGGCCGCTAGATGCTGGGTCCCATCGTGCTCGCCATCATCGCAGTCACGACGCTCTTCACATCCTTCGTATCGGGCATCTTCGGCATGGCGGGCGGCTTGATCCTGCTCGGCGTGCTGCTCATCTTCATGGACGTGGCGCCGGCGATGGTACTGTTCGGCATCATCCAGATGGTCTCCAACGGCTGGCGCGCGACGCTGTGGCGGCGCTACGTCGACTGGGGGATCGTGTGGCGCTTCCTGGTCGGCTCCACGACCATGTTCCTGGCGCTGCGCACGATCGCCCTGCTGCCGAGCAAGGCCACGCTCTATTTTACCTTGGGGCTGCTGCCGTTCGCCGCCGAGCTGGTGCACAGGCGCATCTCGCTCGACATCACGCGGCCGGGCATGCCCTATCTGTGCGGCGGTTTCATCATCGTCCTGCAGCTGATGGCTGGCGCGGCGGGCCACATCCTGGACGTGTTCTTCCAGAAGAGCGGGCTCGACCGCAAGACCATCGTCGCCACCAAGGCGGTGACGCAGGTGATGGGGCACGTCTACCGCATCCTCTATTTCGGCTCCTTCACGATGGCCTTCGATACCAACGTGCCCTGGTGGCTGTACGCGGCAGGCATCGTGCTGACCGTGACCGGCACATCGCTGGCAGCCCTCGTCCTCACGCGCATGACGGACGATGGTTTCCGCATGTGGAGCCGGCGCGTCACCTTGAGCGTCGCGGTCACCTACCTGGCGCGGGGGCTGTGGCTGACGGTGATGGCTTGAGGCTGCCGTCGGCTGAACCGTTCGGCTTATCCTCGAGATCGGCAATCTCGACGCAGCCCGTGCTTGCCTGCCCCCGAACTTGTTGCGGGGGTCGAAGGGCGTGTGAAAGCACCGGCTTCCGTGGCATCTTGGGCCCCTTCGAACGACCTGATGCCGCCACAGGGCGGCGCTAGCATTGACCGATCGGTACGGCGGATTTTGCCGGAGCGCTCGCCACGAGGAGCCGTCACACCCCATGCAGCTTGCCCCCCTGCGCTTCACCAAGATCGAGGGCACGGCCGTCTCGGTGCACGTAACCTCCGCCGAGGAGGCGAAGGCGGCGGTCAAGGAGCTGCGGCAGAGGAAGCGGGAGCTGAAGTTCCTGCGCGGGGCGCTCGCCAAGCAGAAGAAGGCGGCGCAGGCCAAGCGGTCGCGGAAGGCAAAGGCGCCCAAGTCGGGCTTCGATATGTTCGTCGACGACATACGCTGGGGATTGGGTGCCATGCTGGACCAGGGCAAGCCGCAGGCTCACAAGAAGCCGACGCTGGCCGAGATCGACAAGGAGATGCGCGAGCTCGACCAGGTGGTCCACAACATCGACGGCTGCATCCTGCAGCTCCAGGGCAAGCTGCTGCGGCACAAGTAGGGCTGTAGCAAGCCGTAGGTTGGGTCAAGCGAAGCGCAGACCCAACACGATTGGTGCGGGACGATTGCAATTGTGTTGGGTCATCGCTGACGCTCGACCCAACCTACGCCTGCGCCGGATGTGCGCTATGTCGCTGCGGCTATCGGCAGCGGCTGTTTGGGTTGGCCTGCATTCAGAAAGTTGACATTTTCCGTAGAGTTAGCCATTTGATCTGGGCGGCAGTGCGGAAACCTGCGTGACATGGCCTGCCGTGACATGGGAGGACGCATGAAACGCCACATCGAGGGGCTGCGCGCGCTCAAGCGACACGCGCTTGTTTTGGCCGCGGGGACCGCCATCGCGACCCTGGGCGTCGGTATGGTCGGTCCGGTGTCGGCCGCCGATCAGGCGGATGCGACCATCTCCATAAAGGATCACAAGTTCGATCCCGCGGAGCTGAAGGTGCCGGCCGGCAAGGCCATCAAGCTCACGGTCAAGAACCTCGACAGCTCGGCCGAGGAATTCGAGAGCCATTCTCTCAAGATTGAGAAGGTCATCGCCGGCAAGGCCACGGCCGTCATCCGGATCAAGCCGCTGAAGAAGGGCTCCTACAAGTTCTTCGGCGAGTATCACGAGAAGACGGCGCAGGGCGTGTTGATCGCGGAGTAGCCATGCTGGCGGCGCTGGTCATCGTCTTCCGTGAGGTGCTGGAGGCCGGCCTGATCGTCGGCGTGGTGCTGGCGGCCTCGCGCGGCGTGCCCGGGCGCGGACGCGTGGTGGCGCTGGGCATCCTTGCCGGCATCGCCGGCTCGGGCGTGGTTGCGGCTTTCGCATCGCAGATCACGTCGGCGTTCGAGGGCCGGGGGCAGGAGCTGTTCACCGCGGCCGTGCTGCTGCTGGCGGTCGCCATGCTCACCTGGCACGTCGTGTGGATGGCGCAGCACGCGCGCGAGATGACGGCCCGCCTGCGGCATCTGGGCGAGGCCGTGGCGCTGGGTGCCCGCTCGGTGGGTGTGCTGGGGGTGGTGGTGGCCCTGGCCGTCGTGCGCGAGGGCAGCGAGGTGGTGCTGTTCCTGACCGGCATTGCCATGCAGAGCGGCGAGGGCGCCGGGCCGATGGCGCTGGGCTCTCTGGGCGGCCTGGCGCTGGGCGTGGTCGTCTCCGCCGTCGTCTACCTGGGGCTTGCGGCCGTGCCGCTGAGGCGCGTGTTCACGGTGACCGGCGCGCTCGTGACGCTGCTGGCGGCGGGCCTTGCCGCTCAGGCGGTGCAGCAGCTCTCCAACGCCGGCCTTCTCAATGTGTTCGACGGCACGCTGTGGGATACGTCCTGGCTGCTGTCGGAGGAGAGCTGGCCGGGGCGCGTGCTGCACGTGCTGATCGGCTACATCGATCGGCCGACGTTGATGCAGGCGATCGCCTACCTCGTGACCGTGGCGGCGATCGTGCTCTTGACGACGACGCGCCGGACGGCCTCGCCCGTGCGCGAGGTGCGCTCCTGATCCGAGCGCAAGGGGCGTGAGGGGACGTCCCGGATATCAAGACGCAAGACGGTAGAAGCAAGGCGAGCGCGCGGCGGACGGAGGCATGGCGGGCCCGAGTTCCTCTGACAGGATTCACGCTTCAGGCCACGTTGTGGCTGAGGCAAGGTGATTTAATCTGAAGCGATCCTGCTCTAGTATGCCGCGGCAAGGGGCGTGGCCCCGTCAGGCGAGGAAGAACGTCATGGGCATGCTCGACGGCAAAGTTGGCATCATCACCGGCGCCACCGCCGGCATTGGCGCGCGGACGGCGGAGCTGTTCGTGGCGGAGGGGGCCAAGGTGGTGTTCACCGGCCGGCGCAAGGCGGAAGGCGAAGCGATCGCGGCGAGAATCGGAGCCAATGCGCGCTTCGTCGCGGCCGATGCCACCTCCGAGGCGGACTGGAAGCGCGTCATCGCCGAGACCCAGAAGGCCTTCGGCGCACGCATCGACTACCTCTTCAACAATGCGGGCGGGCCGGCGCCGACGGGCAGCATCACCAGCGTCCCCGTCGACGGCTTCGACCAGGCCATGGCGCTGCTGGTGCGCTCGGTGATGCTCGGCATGAAGCACGTGGGCGCGATCATGATGAAGCAGCGCTCGGGCAGCATCATCAACAACGGCTCGATCGCGGCGCATCTTTCCGGCTATTCCACGTCGATGATCTATGGCGCGGCGAAAGCTGCCGTGGTCCACCTGACGCGCTGCGTCGCCATGGAGCTGGGCGAGCACAATGTGCGGGTCAACTCGGTGTCGCCCGGCGCGATCGCCACCGGCATCCTCGCCAAGGCTCTGGGCATGGAGACCGCGAAAGCCGAGCAGGCGACCGACAAGCTCAAGGAGCTCTTTGCCAAGGCGCAGCCGATCCCGCGCGCCGGGGTACCCGACGATATCGCCCAGTGTGTCGCGTGGCTCGCCTCCGACCGTGCCACGTTCGTCAACGGCGCCGACATCGTCGTCGACGGCGGCGTGATCGGCGGGCGCAACTACAGCCAGCACCAGGAGGGCCTGAAGCAGGTCAAGGCGTCGCTGGGGATGTGACCCGCTGTCATCCCGGATATTTTGCTGACGCAAAATTCCGGGATGACAAGGAAAGGTGAAATCGTGCCCACACCCAAGACCCCGCTGCTTGCTACCGACTGCGTGGTGTTCGACGCCCGGGGGCGCGTGCTGCTGATCCGGCGCGGGTATCCGCCGTTCAAGGGCGCCTACGCGCTGCCGGGCGGGTTCGTCGAGATCGGCGAGACCGTGGAGGACGCCTGCCGGCGCGAGCTGATGGAGGAGACGGGCGTGAAGGCCGGCCGGCTGGAGCTGCTCGGCGTCTATTCGGACCCGAAGCGCGACCCGCGCGGGCACACCTGCTCGGTCGTCTTTCTCACACGGGTGAGGAGAGCGGCCGCCACGGCGGGTGACGATGCGGCCGCGGCCGAATGGGTGGTGCCGCGGCCGGGCTTGGAGCTGGCGTTCGATCACGCCAAGATACTCAGCGATGCCGGCCGCGTGCTGCGGCGGATCAAGCGGAGAGGATGAGACGGTGGGTGATTTCGACGGGAAGGTGGTGCTGGTCACGGGCGGCGGCACGGGGCTGGGGGCGGCAATCGCGCTCGGCGCGGCCAAGCGCGGCGCCAAGGCGGTGATCATCAACTACGCCAAGAGTGCCAAGGAAGCGGAGGCGACCGCGGCGGACGTGCGCGCGGCGGGCGCGGAGGCCGTCACCGTCCAGGGCGACGTGGCGGAGGATGCGGACTGCATCAAGATCGCCAAGGCCGCCGAGACGTTCGGCGCAATCGATGCGCTCGCCAACAACGCCGGCATCACAAAGCACATGGCGCATGCCAAGCTCGACGGGCTCACCAAGGAGGATTTCCTGCGCCTCTACGCGGTGAACACGGTGGGGCCGTTCCAGATGGTGCGCGCCTGCCGCCCGCTGCTGGAGAAGTCGTCGGGTCTCGCCAGCGTGCTGATGACGTCATCGATTGCCGGCGTCAGGGGGATCGGCTCGTCGGTGGCCTATGCGGCCTCCAAGGGGGCGCTCAATGTCATGACCATGTCGCTTGCCCGCGCCCTGGCGCCCAAGATCCGCGTCAATGCCATCTGCCCGGGGTTCATCGACACGCGCTGGTTCGGCGACGCGTTCGGGGCCGAGCAGCTCGCCAAGATCCGCGAGAACGTGGCGAAGAGCACGCCGCTGCAGGTGGCCTCCACGGCGGAGGATATCGCCGAGACGGCGCTTTTCTTGCTGTCGGATGCGGCGCGGCGCATCACTGGAGAGATGCTGCTGACCGACGCCGGCCTGCACCTGGGCCCGACCATCCAGCGCGGACCCGCGTAGTGCCCGAGCGGAGCGCCTCGCCTGCCCGGCGCGCCGAGGCGCTTCAGCGCCTGAGGAGCCAGGCTAGCCGCCGTCAACGATCTTCCAGTAAGAGTCCTTTCGCGTGACCTGGCCGTCCCGGAACGTGTAAAAGTCGCACCCTCTCACCTCCAAGCGTCTCCCTTCTCGGGTGGTGCCGGTCAGCGTCCATTTCGACATGCCGGTCTGCCGCTCGGTGTCCACGAAGTGCTCCTCGTTTGCGTAGTGGACATCGGGCACGCCCTCGAACCGCGATGCGAGTCCTTGGCGGACGGCCTGCTTTCCTTCGCAGCGAGCGCCCCAGGCGTGCGGTCCCCTCGGCATCTCCAGGACGCAGTCGTCGGCAAAAAACCCCATGATCCGGTCGAGATCGTGCGCGTTGAAGGCCTCGCATAACTCAACGAGCTTGCCCCGAATGTCGGCCATGTCCAGCTCCTTTCCGGTACGCAAAGCGGTCGTCCCTTGACGATTGCATCCTAAAGCTGATCGCTGAGGGCGGCGGCGGTGTCCTTGCCCGCCACGATGGGCACGATCACCATGAACAGCATTCGGCGACGCCCTCTGTTCGATCGATATCGACCTGCTGCTCTCTCTGTACCGGGTTCCGGCCTGCTCCGGAATGACGATTCCCGATCCTGCTGATGGACGTCGGCAAGGCGCGGCGTGAGGGAGAGCCGCGGATCAGGGACGGAAGTTGGCGAGGTAGTAGGCAAGGTCGGCGAGTTGGCCATCGTCGAGGCCGCCGACCGCTTCGGCCATGGCGGCCTGCGTGCCGATGCGCTCGCCGGCCTGGTACTGCTTGAACGACTTGAAAAGATAGGCTTCGCGCTGGCCGGCAAGGCGCGGCATCTGCTCGCGGCCCGAGAAGTCGGGATTGTGGCAGGCGGCGCAGATGCGCTTTTGCGCCAGCCCGGCGCCGCGCCCGTAGCGCTCCTGGTCGACGGCGCCATCAGCCGGCTTGGCCGGCGGCAAGCCGGCAACGAACTCGGCGAGCGCCGTCAGGTCGGCGTCGCTCATGCCTTTCGCGACCGTGTTCATCTCCGGGCTCTTGCGGCGGCCCTCCCGGAAGAAGAACAGCTGGTACATGACGAACAGCTTGGGCTGGCCGCCGATGTTGGGGATGTCGGGGTTCTCCGACTGGCCGGTCTTGCCGTGACAGGCGACGCAGGCAGCCTTCTGCTCCCCCAGCGAGGCGGCGACCGCGGGCGCGAGACCCGGTCGCAGGAGGGCGGCGGCAAGCAGGAAGGGCAGCGCGGAGGCGGCGAGCCGCCCCCGCGCAATCGGCAGCCTATCTCTCATACGAGACGCGGTAGATGGCACCGGCGTGATCATCCGACACCAGCAGCGATCCGTCCGGCATGACGAGCAGGTCGACGGGGCGGCCGAGGTACTTGTTGTCCTCGACGAAGCCCGTCAGGAACGGCTCGACGTCCTCCACCTCGTTGTCATCGTCGATATAGGCGACGGCCACGTCGGCGTATTTCTTGGTCCGGTTCCACGGCCCGTGACGCGCGATGAAGATGGCGTTGTGATACTTGTCCGGGAACGAGTTGCCCGTGTAGAAGCGCATGCCGAGCGGTGCCAGGTGGGCGCCCAGCAACGCCGCCGGCTCCACGTAGTCGTCGCACGATTTGCCCCAGCCGAGCTGGGGATCCGCCATGATGCCGGAGTGGCAGTAGGGGAAGCCGAAGTTGTCCTTGCCGGGGTGGGCGAGCCGATTGAGCTCGTCGAGGGGCATATCTTCCGAGAGCCAGTCACGCTGGTTGTCGGTGAACCACAGCTCCTTCGTGCGCGGGTGGAAGTCGAAGCCGACCGTGTTGCGCACGCCACGGGCGACGATCTCTTTGCCGCTGCCGTCCGCGTTGATGCGGAAGATCTGCGCGTACTGCTCCAGATCCGGCTCGCAGATGTTGCAGGGCGCGCCTATGGGCACGTAGAGCTTGCCGTCGGGCCCGAACTTGATGAACTTCCAGCCGTGCGGGACCACGCCCGGCATCTTGTCGAAGATCTTCACGGGCACCGGCGGCTTGTCGAGGTTGTCCTCGATCTTGTCGTAGCGCATGATCTCCTTGGGCGTGGCGACGTAGAGCGAGCCGTCCTTGAACTCGATGCCGTTGGGCAGCATCAGGCCGCTGGCGATGGTCTTGGTGACGCGGTTGCCCTTTGCGCCGGTGACGGCATAGATCTTGCCGGCCACGAACAGCGAGCTGACGAAGATCGTGCCCTTGTCGCCGCGGCGCAGACCGCGCGCATCGAGGATGCCCGACTGGTAGACCTCGACCTTGAAGCCGTCGGGCACTTTGAGCTTGGGCAGCTGCGCCTCGGGCGTCGGCACCGGCGGGGCGGCAACAGGCGCCATCTTGGCCCCGACGCCTTCCGTCGGCCGGCCAATGGCCCAGAACGGCACCTCTTCCTTCTTCTCCTGGGCGAATGCGAGGGTGGTTGCGACGAGACAGGCCACGAGCGCAGAAGCCGTGGCCAGACCGTTTCTCCGATCGAGCTTACGCATGGGCGTTCCTCCTCCGTGATCGCCGCTTTCCCCACGTTGCCGATCATGCGGCGAAAATTGGGCCGGCGCCGGCGTTACGACCGGTGACCGACAGTGGGTGGCGGTATTTTCGGTCTTCCCTAGAGCAAGATCGTTTCTGATCGAAGCACTTTGCTTCGATCATGGAACGTGAATCTTGCTCTCAACATATTGAATAGAGCAGGATTTACGCTTCGGCCGAAACGTTGCGATCGAGGCAAAGCGATTCCCTCCGAAGCGATCCTGCTCTAGACTAACGAGGGCAGCGTATCGCCCGCTTCACGCCACTGGCAAGGCCGGTGGACGACTGGGCCGAAAAAACAATGCAAGTTTCGAGCGGCGCGCGGTGTGGGTCGCGCCAAAATGTTCAGGTCTCGGTCTTGCCCGAGCTTTCGCGTGCGCGAAAGAGCGTACGCGCAACGAGCAGCAGGTGCTGCTGGCCTTCGAGGTCGAGGCCGCGGAAATAGTCGGTCAGCGTCTGCGCGCGCTCCTCGTCGGTGGCAACGGAGAACACGCCCGGCGCCTCGGCGTCGCCACCCTCGGGAGAATCATCGTGCGCGATATCGAGGAAGAACCACGTCACCGGCATGCGGAAGAGCTGGGCGACGTCGCTGAGCAGCATCGCCGGCGTCTGCAGATGGCCGGCCTCGTACTGCTCGTAGGCCTCCGGCGATATGTCGAGCTCCCTGGCAACCGCATCGACCTTGAGGCCGAGTTGCGTGCGGCGCTGGCGCATGCGCTGGCCGATGTGCCGCCACAGCGCCTGGCCGTGGTTGCGATCCCGGCTGATCTTCAGCAAATTGCCCGATCGATCGTTGCTAGCCATAAAGGAATACTCCCCACTTCCATCCTCGCATTATGGACCCGAACGATGACGGCCACCAGTTCCCTTCGCCCGGGCGGACGCTCCCCAGTGCCTGTCGAGGCACATCCGTGGCTGTTAGAGCACGCGCAGAGCGGGCGCCACTGCGGGCTGGGTGCTGCGTTAATTGGCCGCCGACCGCACTGCGAAACATCTATCCGACAGTGAAACCGCTCAGGCGCGTCCGTTGCTGATGGCGACGAGGCGGTCGAGCGCGCGCTGGGCGGCGCCGGATTCGATGGAATGCGCGGCCATGGCTGCGCCGTCGAGGAGGTTGGCGGCCTTGCCGGCGACGATCAGTGCGGCGGCAGCGTTCAGAATGGCGATGTCGCGCAGCGGCGTCTTCTTGCCGGCCAGCACCTCGCGGATGGCGAGCGCGTTGTCGCGCTCGTCGCCGCCCTTGAGGTCGGAGAGCTTGGCGGGGGCGAGGCCGGCGTCGGCCGGCGTCACCTCGAACACAACCACCTTGCCGTCCTTCAGCTCGGCCACGTCGGTGGCGCCGGTGGTGGTCAGCTCGTCGAGGCCGTCGTGGCCGTGCACCACCCACACGTGCTCCGCGCCGAGGCTCTTGAGCACGTGGGCGATGGGCTCCACCCAGTGCCAGGAGAAGACGCCGACCACCTGCCGCTTGACGCCGGCCGGATTGCAGATCGGGCCCAGCAGATTGAAGATGGTGCGGATGCCGAGCTCGCCGCGGATGGCGGCCCAGTGCTTGAGTGCCGGGTGGTGCATCGGCGCCCACAGGAAACCCACTCCGGCCTCGCTGACGCAGCGGGCGATCGTCTCGGGCGACACCTCGAGCTTGACGCCGAGCTCGGACAGGACGTCGGAGGCGCCAGACTTGGACGACACGCGCCGGTTGCCGTGCTTGGCGACCTTGACGCCGGCGCCGGCGGCGATCAGGGCGGCGCAGGTCGACACATTGTAGGTGCCGTGCGCGTCGCCGCCGGTGCCGACGATGTCGATGGCATCGGGCGCTACCTGGACGCGGTTCATCTTGGCCCGCAGCATCTGTGCGGCGCCGGCAATCTCCTCCACCGTCTCGCCGCGCACGCGCAGCGCCATCAGGAAGGCGCCCATCTGGGCCGGCGTGGCGGCGCCCGCGGTCATCTGGTCGAGCGCGGTGCGGATCTCGTCCTCGCTCAGAGTGGCGCCGCCCGACACCTTCTGGATGAGCTGGCGCAGTTCCTGTGAGGGCTCGACGGTCATTTGAGGGTCGCTCAGGCGGCGTGGCGTTGGTGGCCGAAGTTGCGCCGGCGGGGGCTCATGCCGGCGATCTCGAGGAAGTTGGCGAGCAGCGCGTGGCCGTGCTCGGAGGCGATGCTCTCGGGGTGGAACTGGACGCCGTACACGGGGTGGGTCTTGTGCTGCAGGCCCATGATCACCCCGTCGCTGGTCTCGGCCGTGACGGTGAGGCAGCTGGGCAGGCCGGCGCGCGCGACGACCAGGGAATGGTAGCGCGTCACCTCGAACTTCTTGGGCAGGCCCTTGAAGACGCCTTTGCCCTTGTTGGCGATCTTGGAGAGCTTGCCGTGCATGGGCGCCGGCGCGCGCACGACCTTGCCGCCGTAGGCCTGGCCGACCGCCTGGTGGCCGAGGCAGACGCCCAGGATCGGGATGTCGGCGCCGGCCTTGGCGACGAGGTCGAGGCAGATGCCGGCCTCGTTGGGCGTGCACGGGCCGGGCGAGAGCACGATGCCCTTGGGCTTGCGGGCGATGACGTCGGCAACGGCGATCTTGTCGTTGCGGTGCACCTCGCAAGCCGCGCCCAGCTCGCCCAGGAAGTGGACGAGGTTATAAGTGAAGCTGTCGTAGTTATCGATCAGGACGAGCATGAATGAGGTTTAGGGGAGCGGCCCGGCCAAGGTCAAGGCGGGCAGGGCGCTGGCGCGGTTGATCGGGGGGCGGCGCGGCCGGCGGTCAGGACAGCGTCTTGGGCGTCACGAACAGCTCGAGGCGGCCCTTGCCCGGCGCGATCCTAGACCACCCGGAGGCCTCGAAGCCGATCACCGCCAGCCCGCCGGTCGGGAACTTGCGCGCCAGCGCCGCAAGCGCCTCGGCGTCGCCGGTGGCGGCGAGGTCCATGGCCAGCTCGTGCATGCCGGGGTCGTGGCCGACGAGCATGGCGTGGGTCACCTCGGGGCTGATCTTGCGTACGCGGGCAAGCAACGTCCTGGCCGCAGCCAGGTAGAGGGCGTCCTCGTATTGCACGGCGGGCGTACCGGCGAGATGGGGCAGCACCAGGTCGAGCGTCTGCCGCGTGCGCACGGCCGACGAGCACAGGATCAGCTGCGGCGCGATCCCGTGCTTCTTCATGAAGGCGCCCATGCGCGGGGCGGCCGCCTCGCCGCGCCTGGCCAGCGGTCGCTCGAAGTCGTCGAGGCCGGGGTTGTCCCAGCTCGACTTGGCGTGGCGGAGGAGTGAGAGCGTCAACATGGGCCGCAAGAATAGCGGATCGGGTGCCTGGCGCCAGCGGGCGCCTGCGCCGTAAGGTGGGCTATGGGGCGACTTGCGGATTGTTTTCCAATAGAAATAACGCTGACGCGCCGAGGAGGTCAGATGAGTACGAGCCGGAGGACAGCCTTGAGGAACGCGCGGCTGATCTCAGCCGACGAGGTCTTCGCGAAGGCGCGGAAGAACCCCGCCTACCGCGAGGCCTATGATGCGCTCGATGAGGAGTTCTCTCTCGTGGCTGCGATGATCAAGGCGCGCACGGATGCCGGGCTTACCCAGGCCGAGGTGGCGCAACGCATGAACACCACACAGGCGGTCGTTGCCCGCCTGGAGGGGGGCGGACGGCAGCCTTCGACGCGAACCCTGCGGCGGTTTGCGGCGGCGACCGGGCACAGGCTGAGGATCGGCTTCGAGCCGGATCGTAGGGGCCGCTCAGCCCAAGGAGCTCGTCAGGGCTAACGATTCCCCCGCTTGGTTGCTTGGGCGAAGCGGACGGCTTCTTCGGCGGCCTTGAAGAGGGCGCGGGCTTTATAGGTGCATTCGGTCTGCTCGGCCTTGGGGTCGCTGTCGGCGACGATGCCGGCGCCCGCCTCCACGTAGAGCGTGCCGTCCTTGATCAGCGCCGTGCGCAGCACGATGCAGCTGTCCATCTCGCCGTCGGCGGAGAAATAGCCGACGCAGCCGCCATAGGGCCCGCGCTTGGTCTTCTCCAGCTCGTCGATGATCTCCATGGCGCGCACCTTGGGTGCGCCCGACAAGGTGCCGGCGGGGAAGCCGCCCATCAGCGCGTCGATCACGTCGTGGCGCTTGTCGAGCTCGCCGACGACGTGGCTGACGATGTGCATGACGTGGCTGTAGCGCTCGACGGCGAAGCTCTCGGTGACGCGCACCGTGCCGATCTTGGCGACGCGGCCCACGTCGTTGCGGCCGAGATCGAGCAGCATCAGGTGCTCGGCGCGCTCCTTGGGGTCGGCGAGCAGCTCGGCCTCGAGCGCCTTGTCCTCTTCCGGGGTCGCGCCGCGCCGCCGCGTGCCGGCGAGCGGGCGGATCGTCACCTCGCCGTCGCGCACGCGGACCAGGATCTCCGGGCTCGAGCCGACCAGCGAGAAAGTGCCGAAGTCGAGATAGAACAGGAACGGCGAGGGGTTGGTGCGCCTGAGCGCCCGGTAGAGGGCGAGCGGGGGCAGGCCGAAGGGCGATGAGAAGATCTGCGCCAGCACCACCTGGAAGATGTCGCCGGCGACGATGTACTCCTTGGCCCGTCGCACCATGGCCGTGAACTCGGCCGGCGTGGTGTTGGAGACGATGGCCGGCAGCGCGAGCTGGGCGCTCGACATGGCGGTGGCATGCGGCAGCGGCTCATCGAGCGCGGCGACGACGCCCGCGCAGGCGCTCGACGGCCGCCGCATAGGCCTCCGGGGCGGCGACCTCGGCCCGCGGAAAGACCGGGGTGACGACGATCATCTCGTCCTTCACGGAATCGAACACGACCATGATGGTCGGGCGCACGAAGATCGAATCGGGAACGCCCAGCACGTCCGGCCTCGGGTTGGGCAGGTGCTCGATCAGGCGCACGGTGTCGTAGCCCATGTAGCCGAGCACGCCCGCCGCGATCGGCGGCAGCTCGGCCGGCAGGTCGATGCGCGACTGGGCGAGCAGGGCCCGCAGCGACTCGAGCGCGGGCACCTTCTCGGCCTCGAAGGCGTCCGGATCGGTCTCAGCCTGACGGTTGATCTCGGCGCGGTCGCCGAAGGCGCGCCAGACGACGTCGGGGGCGATGCCGATGATGGAGTAGCGCCCGCGCACCGCGCCGCCTTCCACCGATTCGAGGAGACAGCTGAACGGCCGGCCCTGGCCCAGCTTGAGCATGGCCGAGACGGGTGTCTCCAGGTCGGCGACCAGGCGCGCCCAGACGACCTGCGGCTCGCCCTTGCGGTAGCGGGCGGTAAAGGCCTGGCGCGCGGGCAGCGCCTCGAAGCCTGTGGTCGTGAAGTCGAGCTTGGTCATGAATTTCAGTCTCAGCCGCCCGCTACTCGACGTCGGACGTGTCGCTGCCGCTGCCGACGATCTGCCGCAGCGCGGGCTCATTGATCGAGGCCCCGTATCGCGTCTCGAGCGCACCGATGTACTCGGCCAGAATGTCGGTCTGCATCTGGCGGCGCCAGCTCCGTCTTGAGCCGCGCCGTCTGCTCGGCGGTGGCAGGGGGCGCGGCGATGACGTCGACCACGCGCAGCACGGTGCGCGCCTTGCCGTCCGCCGTAAGGGCCGCCGTGGCGCCGCCTTTGCGAAGGGTGAAGGCCTGCTGCACGGCATTCTGGGTAAGGCCCTGGGGTGACGTGTTGCGCGAGACCGGATTGGTCTTCTCGAGCTTGGCTCCGGCTTCCTTGGCGAGGGCCTCCATGGTTTCTCCGCCCGTCAACCGCTCGGCGTATTTGGCGGCAAGCGCCGCGATTTCCTTGCGCCGCTCGGACTCCAGGAAGGCCGTCTTCACCTCGGCCTGGACGTCCTCGAAGGGCTTCTGTTTCTCGGGCGTGACGCTGGCGACATCGACCCAGGCATAGCCGCCGGCGTCGAGCTCGGTGGCTTCCGCCTCCAGGCCCTGCGCGCCGGCGAAGGCCGCCTGCCCCAGCTTCGCGGCCTGCGGCAAGTCGCTCAACGGCTTGCCGTCCGGCCCGTTCCCGGACCGGTCGATCTCGGGAACCTCGCGGTAGGCCACCTTCAGTTGCTCGCCGATCTCCTTGAGCGGCTTGCCGGCGGAGCGCTCGTTCTCGACCTTCTCATACAGATCCCTGGATCACCTGGCCGGCGCGCTCGTCGGCGAGCCGGTCGCGGATCTCGGTCTTGACGTCGTCGAAGGTTCGCTTCTTGCCGGGCACGATCTCGCTGACCCGCAGCAGGACGATGGCGAACTGTCCCTCGAGGGGCTTGGACAGCTCGTCCTTCTTGAGGGCGAACGCCGCGGCGGCGATCTTGGGGTCGATCAGGTCGCGCCGGGTGACAAGGCCCAGATCGATATCGGTGTCCTTGAAGCCCAGCTTGGCCGCGGCCTCCTTGAAGTTCTTCGCCTTGGCCAGCCCGGCATAGGCCTTCTCGGCCGCCGCCTTGTCCTTGAACGACAGCTGCTGGAGGCGGCGCTTCTCGGGGATGTCGTACCTGTCCTTCTCGGCTTCGTAGGCGGCCTTGGCTTCCTCGTCGGTCACCGCCGTCAGCGCCTTGGCGGCGTCGCGCGTCAGCAGCAAAACGTTGATCTTGCGCAACTCGGGCCTGACGTACTGGCGCTTGTTCTCCTCGTAGTATGCGCGGAGCTTGGCGTCGTCGGGCTCGGCGAGCTTGACGAGCTTGTCGTAGTCGGGCGTGAAGAAAGCGATGACGCGCGTCTCGTCGCGGTAGCCGTGCAAGAGGTCGAGCAGCACCTGGGGCGGGCTCACGCCGCTGACCAGCGTGCCGGTGAGCTGGTCGCGCACCTCTTCCTTGCGGCGCTCGAAAACGTAACGCCCCTCGGAATAGCCGTTCTGGCGCAGAAAGCTCTGGAAGCCGGTGCGCGAGAACTGACCGTCGGGACCCCGGAACTGGGGATCGTTGCGGACGATGTCGGCCATGCCCTTCTCGGAGAGGGCGAGATGAAGATCGTGGGCGTGGCTGTCGATCGCCGCGCCCGCCATCATTCGGGAGAGCGCGCGCTGCTCGATGCCGAGCAGCCTGGCCTGCTGGGCAGTGAGGCGCCGGCCGAACTGGCGCGAGATGGCCTCGAGCTCGTTCTGGTAGGCCAGGCGATACGCGTCGGTGGTAATCTCGATCTTGCCCACGTGCGCGACCGTGCCGCTTCCGTAGCCGCGGAGACCGGGGCCGATGCCCCATACGGCGAAAGCCACGATGAGCAGGCCAAGCAGGATCTTGGCCGCCCAACCCACGGCACCGCGTCGCATTGCGTCGAGCATGGGCGTTTCCGAGTTGGCCCGCCGGCGCGGGCTCGAGGTTCGAGGTTGCCGGGATGGAGAGGGGCGCTGCCGCTACTTTCGGCGCTTTGACACGCGCGCGCGGCATATTATGAACCAGAGCAAGACCGGGCAAGGGAAGCCTCGCCGCCGAAAGCCCGCAGCAGGCAATCCGGGCAAGCGGGCTCGCTGGCGGGCTCACTGGCGGGCTCCCCAAAGGACCAAGCGGGCTCACCGAAGGACAAGGAGCCGGTATGGCATCGCCGCAATCGCGCCTTACGCCCCTGGTGGCCGGCAACTGGAAGATGAACGGGCTCGCGGCCGCGCTCGGAGAGGCGCGGCGGGTGGCCGAGCGGCTTGGCGACCCCGGTTTTGCGGGTGGCGTGGAGGCGATGCTCTGCCCCCCGGCGACCCTCCTCGCCGAGCTTGCGCGCGAGGCGGCCGGCTCGCGCCTGCTGGTGGGTGCGCAGGATTGCCACACGGCGCCCAAGGGGGCGCATACGGGGGACATCTCGGCCGAGATGCTCAAAGATGCCGGCGCCTGCGCCGTCATCGTCGGCCACTCCGAGCGGCGCGCCGATCACGGCGAGCGTGACGGCGACGTCAGGGCGAAGGCCGCGGCGGCGCACCGCGCCGGCCTGGTCGCCATCGTGTGCATCGGCGAGACGGCGGGCGAGCGCCGCGCCGGGCTCACGCTCGCCGTGGTCGGGCGGCAGCTTGGCCGCTCGCTGCCCGAGGGCGCGAACGCTGCCAACACCGTCGTCGCCTACGAGCCGGTGTGGGCGATCGGCACCGGCCTCACGGCCAAGGCGAGCGACGTTGCCGAGGTGCACGGCTTCTTGCGATCCGCGCTCGGGGAGCGGCTGGGCGCCGAGGGCAAGGCCATGCGCCTCCTCTATGGCGGATCGGTCAAACCCGACAATGCGCGCGAGCTCTTGTCGATCGAGAACGTCAACGGGGCGCTGGTCGGCGGGGCGAGCCTGGTCGCCGCCGATTTCCTGGGCATCATCGCGGCCGCACATGCTTGACCGTGCAGGCCGAAAGGGGGCTTAGTGCGGCGCGATCTGGGGACCGCCGCGCGCGGTGGCGTCGCGCTGCCGGCGCGCATTCGATGGGAGCCGATGAGAACGAAACCAGGCATGATCGGGCGCAGCTTCGGCTTGCTCGGCGTGGCGCTGCTGCTCCAGGCCGGCACGGCGGCGGCGGCCCCGCTCGACGAGGAGGACTGCGACAAGCTCAAGGCGGAGCAGACGCAACTCGAGGGCGCCGGCGCGCGTGCGGACATGACCAAGGGCCCCGAATGGGCCAAGACCAACCTGACGCCCGACAAGCTTGGGCAGGTCAAACGGCTGATCGAGGTGGAGGAGCTCTTGATGTTCCGCTGCGGGAGCGGATCGCGGCTCGTCATGCCGGCAGACACTGACGAAGACGACGACGACAACAAGAAGGACGATCACAAGGCGCCGCCGTCCAAGGGGGGAACGAAATCCGCCAAGGCCGCCGACAACAAGGCCACCGACAACAAGGGCGCGGGCAAGAAAGCGGGTGCTCCGGCGAAGGCCGCGAAAGCCAAGCAGGCGGCACCGGACGCCAAGAAATAGGACGTAGCGGTCCGCCCGGGATGCCGCGTCCCCGATCGCGCAGGTGGATCGCGCAGGTAATGACGGCGATGCGGCAGATCATAGTGTTCGCCTACAGGGCCGCAGGCGCCGGCGTGGCGATCGCCATCATGGAGTGGCTCGCCATGTTTGCCGAGGAGCCCTTGTGGCGGGTGCCGTTCGTCACATCGATCGTGCTGGTGATGACCATCCCGCAAAGCGAGGCGGCGCGGCCCTACGCCATCGTCGCGGGGCACACGAGCGCGTGCGCGGCGGGCTTCCTCGCGCTCTATTTGTTCGGGACCGGGGCCACGGCGAGCGCCGTCGGCGTGGGCGTCGCCGGTCTCCTGATGCTGTCGTTGCGGGCGCCGCACCCCCCGGCCGGGATCGATGCGTTTCTGATCACGGCGAACGGCCTGCCGCTGCGGTGGGTCGCGAGCCCGGTGCTGGTCGGGTGCGTTCTTCTGGTGGTGTTTGCGCAGGCGTGGGGCTGGGGCGAGCAGGCGATCTTCCCGCGGCGCGACCAGGCCCTGTAAGGCGGGCGGCCAGGATACGGCCCGGATACGGCCAGGACACCCTTGAAAATCTGGCAGGCGGCGATCAGCTGGTGTAGAAAGCGCCGCGAGGCGCCCATCGGAAAGGCCCGTCGATGATCACCGTTCTGCTCATTATCCATCTCATGGTCGCGTCCGGGCTGGTCGGCCTGGTGCTGCTGCAGCGCTCGGAGGGCGGCGCGCTGGGGATCGGCGGCGGTGGCGGCGGCTTCATGACGGGACGGGGTGCGTCCAACTTCCTGACGAGGGCCACGGCGGGGCTTGCCGCGGCCTTCTTCACCACCAGCCTGCTGCTGACGATCCTGGCCACGCGGCCCAATACGTCGGGCTCGATCCTGGACACGCCGGCCTCGGCGCCGGCCAAGAGCGGGACCAAGACGGAGCCGTCGGCGCCGGCGGCACCCGCTTCGGGCCGCGGCGGCATCCTCGACAAGCTGCAGCCAGTCCAGCCGGGCGGCCCGCGCGCGCCGCAGTCGAAGTAGCGGCGCGCTGTCATCCCGGAATTTCGCGCCTGCCCTCGGGCTTGTCCCGAGGGAAGCGAATATCCGGGACCAGGCACCGCAAGCAGATCGCGGCCCCGGGTTCCGGCTCGCGCGCTGACGCGCTTGGCCGGGACGACGGCATCGGGCATCTGCCACTTGGTCGCAGGCGGCTCTGCGAAAGGCCGTGGATGGCTTGAAAAAATCCTCTTCGAATCAAGCCCGTTCGCTGTATTGTTGAGGTCCATGGCGCGGTACATCTTCATTACCGGCGGCGTGGTCTCCTCGCTCGGCAAGGGGCTGGCTTCGGCGGCTCTGGGGGCGCTCCTCCAGGCCCGCGGCTATTCGGTGCGCTTACGCAAGCTCGACCCCTATCTCAACGTCGACCCCGGCACCATGAGCCCTTACCAGCACGGTGAGGTGTTCGTGACGGATGACGGCGCCGAGACCGACCTGGACCTCGGCCACTACGAGCGCTTCACCGGCGTGCCGGCGAAGAAGTCCGACAACATCACCACGGGCCGCCTCTACCAGGAGATCCTCGCGCGCGAGCGGCGCGGCGACTATCTGGGCGGCACCGTGCAGGTGATCCCGCACGTCACCGACGCCATCAAGAGCTTCGTCGTCTCCGGCAACGAGGGCATCGACTTCGTGCTGGTGGAGATCGGCGGCACGGTGGGCGACATCGAGGGCCTGCCGTTCTTCGAGGCCATCCGCCAGCTCGGCAACGAGCTGCCGCGCGGGGATTCGGTGTTCATCCACCTGACCCTGCTGCCCTTCATCCCGAGCGCGGGCGAGCTCAAGACCAAGCCGACGCAGCACTCGGTGAAGGAGCTGCGATCCATCGGCATCCAGCCCGACATCCTGCTGTGCCGCTGCGACCGGCAGGTGCCGGCGTCCGAGCGGAAGAAGATCGCGCTCTTCTGCAACGTGCGCGAGGACGCGGTGATCCAGGCGCTGGACGTGGCCTCCATCTACGACGTGCCGCTCGCCTATCACCGCGAGGGCCTCGACGCGCAGGTGCTCGATGCGTTCGGCATCAAGGACGCGCCGGCGCCCACGCTTGCCAAGTGGCAGGCGATCTCGGACGCGATCGCCAACCCGGAAGGCGAGGTGACGATCGCCATCGTCGGCAAGTACACGGGGCTGAAGGACGCCTACAAGTCGCTCAACGAGGCGCTGTTCCACGGCGGCATCGCCAACAGGGTGAAGGTGAAGCTCGAGTGGATCGAGGCCGAGGTGTTCGAAAACGAGGACCCGGCCCCCTACCTCGAGGACGTACACGGCATCCTGGTGCCCGGCGGCTTCGGCGAGCGCGGCTCGGAGGGCAAGATCCTGGCCGCCCGCTTCGCGCGGGAGCGGCACGTGCCCTACTTCGGCATCTGCTTCGGCATGCAGATGGCGGTGATCGAGGCCGCGCGCGATCTCGTCGGCATCAAGAAGGCGGGTTCAACGGAGTTCGGGCCGAGCGAGGACCCGGTGGTCGGCCTGATGACCGAGTGGATGCGCGGCAACGAGCTGGAGAAGCGCGCCACCAACGGCGACCTCGGCGGCACCATGCGGCTCGGCGCCTATCCGGCCGCGCTGGCCAAGGGCAGCAAGGTTGCGAAGATCTACGGCGAGGCGCAGATCTCCGAGCGCCACCGCCACCGCTACGAGGTCAACACGCGCTACCGCGAGCGGCTGGAGGCGGCGGGGGTGCGCTTTTGCGGCATGTCGCCGGACGGGCTGCTGCCGGAGATCATCGAGCTGCCCGACCACCCCTGGTTCATCGGCGTGCAGTTCCACCCCGAGCTGAAAAGCCGCCCCTTCGAGCCGCACCCGCTGTTTGCGAGCTTCATCGCGGCGGCCGTGGAGCAGAGCCGGCTGGTTTAGGTTTAGGGCTGCGAGGTTTCTTTGAAAATAGCTTCGAACGACGACTTCGAGCATCGGTATACTCAGGAATTCCGTAATTTCGCGGCGTCGTTTGGAATTTTTGTGACGTATGAACGCGATCGCGGAACTAGAGATATTGGTCTGCATTTTACCCAATACAAGAAAACGGGCGACAAGATAGTCACGCCTGTACTTGCTTGGTTCCAGCTCAAAGGGATTCGGACTTCGCGGCTGAGCGCGCAAAAATTCGCAAAGGACAAGAAGGTCACTTTGCAATTGCTAACAAACCACATGCAGTTTTGGTATGTTGCGCCTCAGCCGACCTATCTAGTGATTTATATAGAAAGTGCGCAAGAATTTCTCGTCGCCAATATTCAGAAGATAATCGGCGATACTTTGGGAGCTGAAATTCTCCACACTGATCAGGCATCTCACTCGGTACGAGTAGATTCGTCGAACAAACTCGATGAACACGCGATAAATCTAATACTTGGAAAGAATCTAGTGCCGGTTCTGAGGGCTCAAATGTCCAGAGAAGAGGAAAAGGCGCATTTATTCCTGCGCGATAGCTCATTTGTGCTGTCTCTATTCGATGCCCGCAGAAAACGCAAGAAGTGCCGTGCGCGAATAATTAAGTATATGTCGAAAATGAGAACCGAGGTCTATTTTGAGGTTCGAAGCGGGACTTCTTGGCGCCTTCTTCACAGTCACTGGGAGTATTTGCTTGATTCTTTCAAGGAGTCTTTTCCGTATGTGGAGTTGAGGCTGCCAGATAGTGAGGATCACGACGCCGACTGGAACGAAGATGAATATTACGGTGACGAAACGCTTAAATTGCCGAACGGGCAAGTTTCGTTTGCAAGGTACAGCGAAATGATGGAGCACGTTCTTGATGTGAAGCTGAACGAGTTGGGCGTTGCGTGGGGAAAAACGTTGGAAACCTTAGCAGTTGCAAACATATTGGCAATCGATAGGGGGCCAACCTTTGTGAGTGTCGCGCCGTTTCATCGTCGAGATCTGTAGCGGGTTGGGCGGGCACCCAACTAACCGATTGGAAGATCGCGTAGGTCGGGTCGAGCGAGGAGCGATGACCCGACGCAACTGGGTAAGCCGCGCGCAAGAGGTGTTGGGTCGGCCCCCGCCTTCGCGGGGGTTGACCCACCCTACCGATCGGCGAGCGACCGGGCGCATCACCGGGCGAGCGCGTGTGGATGCGTGCATGGGCCCCGTGCCGTCGGCGGCCGCGCCGGTGGCGCGGCGCCTGCACGGGGTGACGCCAATCGCGAAGCGCGTAGGTCGGGTCGAGCGGCAAGCGATGACCCGACGCGATGGTGGTCACCGGACCCGGGAGGCGGTGGGTCCACCCCCCCCGCCTTCGCGGGGGTTGACCCACCCTACGGATCGGCGAGCGACCGAGCGCATCACCAGGCGAGCGCGTGTGGATGCGTGCATGGGCCCCGTGCCGTCGGCGGCCGCGCCGGTGGCGCGGCGCCTGCACGGGGTGACGGTGGAGGGTGCGATAGTCGAGCCCGACCAGCGACTTACCGGAATTGTCGGCCAGGCTGACGACTGGTAGAAGGTGGGGACGGTTTCGGCCCGGCAGCGGGCTGAACGAAACCCAAGGAGATGCCCGATGAAGCGTTTTTGCGTCGTTGCCTTGCTGTCTGTCTTTGCTGCCTCGCCGGCTCTCGCCCAAACCGGGGCGGCTTGTGCGGTCAAAGCCGTCAGCAAGGACGGAAAGCCGCTCACGGGAGCGGCCAAAACCAGCTCGATGAAGAAGTGCTGTGAGGCGGGCGCGGTCGGAAAAGACGGCAAGAAGTTGGCAGGCGCGGCGAAGAGCAGCTTCATGAAGAAGTGCGAGTCGGGCGCGTAGTCGGGAAGTCCTCGAGGTCGCCGCAGTCGGTCCGCTCTGCGCTGCGGCGGCTAAACCTCGATCTCGGTGAGGTCGCGGCCGATGATCAGGCGGCCGGTGAAGTCGGCGGAGACTTCCTCTGCGATGCGATCGAGCATGGTGTCGTCGGCGCGGGTCTTGTGGTGGGTCAGGACCAGCGTCTTGACGCCCGCCCTGGCGGCGACCTTGCCGACGGTGTCGGCGCAGGCCAGCGTGTATTGCGCCAGGCGGCGGAAATGCTCCGTATTCATCTCCGCTGACGCAAGGTAGCAGCACTGCACGAGCACGTCGGCCCCGGCCGCCAGGCGATCGAGGCCGTCGCAGGGGACCGTGTCGCCGCTGATGGCGACGACCTTGCCCTCGGCCTCGAACCGGTAGCCGTGGCAGGTCCACCGCTCGAGGAAGGCCTTGGGGATGTCGAGGCCGTCGCCGTGGTTGACCGTCTCGGCGCTGACCCGCCACCGCCCGGTATCCAGGATCGGCCCGGCAATCACGTCCTGCGCCACGACCGGCTTCCAGCCGCCGAGCGCCGGCTCGCCGGTCGCGCGCCAATAGATGTCCTTGTCGTAGACCTGGGTGAGCAGCGCGTTGACGATGCGCTCCGTCTCCGGAGGGCCATAGATGCGCAGCGGCTCCTTGCGGCCCGCCATCCAGCTTGTCAGCATCAGGTCGTAGAGATCGCCGATGTGGTCGAAGTGGTGATGGGTGATGAAGACGGGATTGCCGGCCTGGAGCGGCACGCCGGCCTTCACCAGCTGAATGACGACGCCGCGTCCGGCATCGAAAAGGATGTTCTCGTTGCCCACGCGGATGAGCGTCGTCGACGCGTTGCGGTGCGGGTCCGGGCGCGGGCCGCCGGTGCCGAGGAGCACAACCTTCATGATCGTCCCTTCATGCTGCGACTATTGAAGCGGCCCGTGCCCTGGATCATCTGGCCGTTGCTGTAGGCGCCGGCGTCGTCAAGCAGGCCTCTGTGAGGCGCGGCGGTTGCAGCGCAACATGCGCCGCGCAAGCCTCCATCGTCGGCGCCGCGCGCTTTCGCTGGGACCTCGACAGATCAGACTGTTATAGTAGACGGTTTGCACCATAACCAAACTGACGGGAAGGGCACCCATGACTCGCAGCAGCATTTGGATTGTCTCCTTCGTTCTTGCGATGCTGATGAGCTTCAGCATCGATCTTTCCGGTCAGGACACCAGGTTGAGCGGCATCTCGCTCGGTGGCTTGCCGGCCTTCGCCAAAGATAGACGGGGGCCAAGGATCGAGCTTCCGAGCGCCCTCGAAGCTCTCTCGGACCTCAGCGAGGCTGCCGAGGCTGCCGACGATGGCGACGATGCCGACGATGACGAAGGACCTGATGACGACGGTGGCGACGACAACTGATCGACGCTAGCTTGGACGCCAAGAGCTGAAGGGGCGGGCGACGGCTGAAAGGAGGCCGTCGCCCGCCGCAGCCATGCCGGCGGCGCGGCGCCTGCACCGGCTGACGAAGTGGATTACGTCTCGGCGCCGCCGTTGACCTGGATCATCTGGCCGTTGATGAAGGCGCCGGCGTCGGAGGCGATGAGCTCGACGGCGGCGGCGACCTCGTCGGGCGTGCCGAGGCGGCCGACGGGGACGCGGGCCTTCATGGGCGCGATGTGCGCCGCCATGGCCGGGTCCTGCGCCTCGCCCATGATCGGCCCCGGCGAGACGATGTTGGCGGTGATGCCCTTGGGCCCGAACTCCTTGGCGAGCGCCTTGGTCAGGCCCCAGGCCGCGTGCTTGGAGGCCGACACGTGGGCGCGGCCGTTGTAGCCGTGGATGGCATTCATGCCGGCGAAGTTGATGACGCGCCCCCAGCCCTTGCCCACCATGCCGGGCAGGCATTTGCGCGACAGCCAGAAGGCAGAGTCGAAGTTGACGGCAAACGCGTAGCGCCAGTCGTCCTCGCTGATCTCCAGGAACTTGCCGTCCTGGCGGATGGCGGCGTTGTTGACGAGGATGTCGACGGTGCCGAATTCCTTCAGTGCGGCATCGGCGATGCGCATGGCGTCCTCGCGCCGGCCCACGTCGCCCATGGCCACCAGCGCGGCGGGTCCGAGCCGGCGCACTTCGGCTGCCACGCTCTCGGCCGCTGCCCTGTCGCGGGCGCCGTTGACGACGATATTGCAGCCGATGCCGCCGAGCCTCAGGGCGCAGGCGCGGCCGATGTTCCTGTTCGAGCCCGTGATCAGGGCGGTGCGGTTTGCTTGCGACAAGGGTGCGAGCTCCTTGGGGTGGGACGATCCCGTGCCTTCTAGCATGCCGCGGCGTTCGCCGGGATGGCTGTCGGATAGACAATAGTGGCGATGGGTTCGCCCCTTGCGGCCGGTTTTGCTGCAGGCGGTAAGGTCCCTTTGACTCTCGCGCGAGACCGCCGGTTTGGCCCTCTCCGGCTCCCTATAGATTGCCGGTCGACCGCCCGGCGCACCCCTTACGCCCCGCGGTCCCCGCAACAGGAACAGGAGGACTGACGTGAGCAATCCATCCAACAATCAGCAGGATCAGGAGCGCCGGCAGCAGGAGGAGAAGAAGCGCCAGGAGCAGCAGCGCCAGCAGCAGCAGTCGCAGAAGCCGGGTCAGGGTGGCCAGCAGAACCCCAACAACGACCCCTACAGGAACCGCCCGGGCAACCCGCAGCGCTAAAGCTTCTGCCCTGAAGCAGCGGAAAGCGGCGTTCCTCGGGAGCGCCGCTTTTTTCTTGTCCGTAGCAGTGGCGCGGCGCCTGTCGCCCCTGCCGGAATGTCATCGTGGGGAGACAGAGGCCAATCCCCAAACGTCATCCCCGCGCAGGCGGGGGAAAAGTTGCTTCCGCTATGGCTGCGTCCCCGGCGATTGCCTCAGGCCTCGCGGCCGCGCTTCTTGATGAGGTAGGTTTGCGTGCCCTCCAGCACCAGCTCGCGCTTCTGATTGTGGATGGTGGAGGCGAGCGTGAGGAGGCCGGTGGTGCGCCGTGGCTTCAGGTCGGACACGACGAGGCGCGGATAGAGGGTGTCGCCGGCGTAGACGGGTTTGAGAAAGCGCGAAGACTGCGCAATGAAGCCCATCAGCGAGTCCTCGACCAGGAACGGGAACTGCCCCGCCCCCGCCGCGGTCTGGATCAGCACCTGGTAGCCGTGTGCGAGCAGCTCGGGATGGCCGTGGCGGCGGCAGTACTCGCGGTCGTAGTGGATGGGGTGGTTGTCGCCGGACGCGGCCTGGAAGGCCAGGAACTGCGCCTCCGTCACCGTGCGCGAGGGGATGTAGAAGGCCTCGCCCAGCGCGAAGTCCTCGAAGTAGCGGCTCTCGGCCAGGCGGTGGCTGGCGGGATCGAAGGGCTCGGTCATGGGCTCTCGGGGGCTCGCGGCAGCTCTCGGCTCGGATTTGCGGCATCGCGCAGTCCCGACCCTAAGCCACCCGCCCCGCCCGGCCAACCCGGACGCTGCTCGAGCCGACCTCGCCTCAACTCGGGTCGTGGCAATCGACGCTCTTCCGCCGGGACACGCCCGCCAAGCTTTCTCAGGGCTGCCCTCACGATTGCCGGAACGCGCGCGGTGGGCAGGCCAGCAATCGGTTGCGCAGCCAAGGCAAAACCGTCCTTGAGTTTCGTGGATCGCGCCTGCATATAGAACCCCGATTTGCGTTCGCGTCCCCTGCATTGTGCTTGCGTCGATACGGATCCCTGCACAGTGAAGCACGAACACCAATCCGAGCTTGCCGGCGTCTTGGACGTTGCACCCCCGCAACCCTATGAACGGGGCGCGGACGGCAAGCGCTCATGGTGGCGCAGGGCCCTCGAGCTCTTTGCCACCTTCGGGCGCCGGCACGGCGATACCCTGACGCGCGAAGATGTTGCGGAATACCGCAGGCAGCAGGCGCGCGAGGAGCTGCCGGTCACCGACCCGGAGCGGCATCTCGGATTGCGCGTGTCGCGGCTCGAGGATATGGCCAAAGGCCTGGTGGTCGACGGGGACGTCGAGATCAACGATCTCGGCGACAACTTCGATGCCAAGGGAGACGAGGACGGGGCGGAGCCGAATACAAGGTATTCGATCCACAACTCGAGCGCGGCGCGCAGTCATGAGCGCCCCAACCACTTGCGCCTCTTCCAGGAAGGATGGGAGCCGCGCTCGTTTCGCGACCGAAAAGAGGACGAGGAGCACATTGCACGCGTCCGCGCCATGGAGCGGCGCAACAAACAGGCGACCCAGGAATTCCTGGGCCGCTGGAACGAGTCCGAGAAGGAGGCCAGCGCGGCGCGCAAGAAGCGGACTGGAACCGGCTGAAAATTTTTTCGGCTGCAAGTGGGGGAATCCGGCGGCTCAAACGCCATAGGGGATAGAGGGTGCTGATGCCGGCCCCGATAGCAGACGCAACGTCCCGCCCCTGGCAGATTTGCCCGCAACCGCCAAGACGGCGGCTGACCGGCTCGCGCCTGTTGTGCCGTTCGTAGGAAGGCTGCCGCTGCGGGCATCGCCCGAGCGAAGTTCGTCTACAACCCGCAGGCCGCAAAGGGATGGCGAGGCTCAGCGCTCGTCTTATCCTTCGCCCGCCTTGCCGCCCTTCCCCCGCTTGGCCACGTCGCCGGCCTGCAAGTGTCGGCCCGTGTCGAGCAGCTCGAGCATGTACTCGCGATAGCTCACCCCGGCGGCCTCGGCGCGAGCGACGCGGAGCTTGAGGATCGACAGCGGCGGGTTCTTCCAGGCCTCGCGATGGGCCTTGCGCCAGCGCCAGCGCACATAGGCGTCGGCAGCGGGCTCATCGAGCGGCGGGCCCTGGTTGTGGCCGATGCGCGCGGGCGAGCTCAGGCCCCAGGCCACGATCTCAGGCGGCGGCTTGAGGCCACGCAGGGCCGGATGCCGGACTCTGCGCTGGCTCCTGTCGTAGCGGTCGCCCATGGTTCCTGCCCGCTACTCGGCCGGTGCGAGGGCCGCCCGCCGCTGGCGCAGCATCAGCCACAGCGCGACCGTGACGACCGTCGCCATCAGCGGCAGCGCAGCGAGGTTGAGGACCGCCCAGCCGGCCTTGGCCTGCAACAGGCCCGACAGCGCGGCGGCGGTCGCGGTGGAAAGATAGACGGTGAAGTCGTGGCTCGCCTGCACTTTGGCCCGCTCGGCGGGCGCGTAGGTGGTGGTGAGCAGGGTGGAGCCGCCAACGAAGGCGAAGTTCCAGCCGACGCCGACCAGCATGTTGGCGATGAGGAAGTTGGCAAAGTCGACGCCCGCCAGGTTGACCAGCGCGCAACCGAGCTCGATCAGGCCACCGATGGCGATCACGGGCAACGGGCCGATCCGGGTGATGAGATGGCCGGTGAAGAACGAGGGCAGGAACATGGCGACGATGTGCGCCTGGATCACGGTGGCGCTGTCGCCGAAGCCGAAACCGCAGGCGTGCATGGCAAGCGGGGTGGCCGACATGGTGAGCGTCATGACCGCGTAGCCGCACATGGATGCCGTCAGCGCCACGCGGTAGGCGGGCTGGCGCATGATCTGTGTCATGGGGCGGCCGCCGGCCGAGCGCTCAAGGGCGCTCAGTCGCGGGATGCGCACCAGCTGCACCAGCGCCAGCACGCTCAAGGAGAAACCGATCATGACGAGATAGACGCCGGCGAAGGTCGCAGGCGCCAGCCAATCGATCGCCCATTTCGCCGTCTGCGGTCCGAGGAAACCCGCGATCACCCCGCCGGCCATCACGAGCGAGATGGCCTTGGCCCGGGACGCGGGCTCGGCAGCATCGGCGGCGGCGAGGCGGAAGTACCAGAAGAAGCCGGCCTGCATGCCCATGAACATCGTGGCCAGGCAAAGCAGCGGAAAGCTCTGCTCGAACATGGCATAGCAGCCCACGCCGCCGGCGGCGATGCCCATCAGAGCGCCGATCGTAAAGCCTGTGCGCCGCCCCAGCACGCCCATCAGCAGCGAGGCCGGGATGGTCGTGCCCATGATGGCAAGATGCATGAGAAAGAGCGGGGCGGTGGCAAGCCACTTCTCGTCGGCCCCGAGCAGCATGTAGGCGGCGAGCGGGGTGGTGGCGATGCTCATGCCCTGAATCGACATGAAGAGCGCCTGCGCAAACGCCAGCACCGCCACGTTGCGGCGCTGAGGGGCGGATGGGCTGGCGGGTGCGAGCATCAGAGGTTCTGTTGGCGCTGGCGGCCGGTCGCGTTCAGGTCGATACCGCCTCCCATACTGCGTCCCGGCGGCTCTGTCTGCCAGCCACCGCTCATGTCTCCCATGCGGGGCTCGGCGCAGCCGGTGCAGGGCCCCGGACGCGAGCCGCTCTCCCGCGACCGGCGCGCTGCGAGGCTGCTCACGGCAAGGCCATCCCCTTCGCCTCCATCACGTGCCGCGCGCGGTCCGGGTAGTCGGTGATGAGCCCGTCGACTTTCATGCCGATCACCCGGGCCATGGCGTCCGGCGCATTGACCGTCCACGGTACGACCTTGAGGCGCAGCGCATGCGCCTCCGCGACCTGGTCGGAGACCAGTGTCTTGAACCACGGAGACCACGTGCCGCAGCCCGCCGCCTTGGCGAGCCTCGGCACCGACCCGCCATGGTCGGCAGGATCGAGGCCTGCGAGCCAGGGCGAAGGCCGTCGGCTGGTGTCCGCGCCCTCGTCGCGCAAGGTGGAGGGGCTGGTGAGGCATACCGTCTCGATCTCCGGTGCCAGCCGCTTGACGGCGAGCAGGCTGCGCCAGTCGAAGGACTGGACGGTCACCCGGGCGGCAAGACCGGCCTGCCGCACTGCCGCCACGACCAGGCGTGCGAACGCGTCGGGCCCCGGCGTCGCGTCGGGTTTGCGGGGATCGAGCTTGGTCTCGAGGTTGAAGCGCGGCAGCTTGCCGGAGGTATCAGCAAGCATGAACAACTCGGCGAGAGTGGGGATGCGCTGGCCGTCGATGGCGCGCTGCTCCGGCAATCGCTTGGCGTATTCCGTATCGGGCTTGAGCCGGCCGACATCGTAGCGCTTGAGCTCGGCAAGCGTCAGGCTGTGGATCAGCGGTGCCGGCTCCCCGATCCATTGGCCGCCAGGGCCGCGCGCAATGTCGGGATTGAGCGCCGGATCGTGGGAGAGCACGAGGCGGCCGTCCTTGGTGACGGCCAGGTCGGTCTCGAGTGTCGTGACGCCGATGGTGAGCGCCATGGCGAAGGCGGCCAGGGTATTCTCCGGCGCCAGCCCGCGGGCTCCGCGATGGCCCTGCAGATCGAAGGAATGGCCGGGGCCCGACGAAGCGAACAGCAACGACGCGACCATGGCCACCTCCGCGATCAGCGTGCGCAAGATCATTGCCATTTCGAATATGTGCAACCGGCGGCACAATTTGGTCCTTTCCGCAGCGTAGCACAGGCCGCTCGGCGTGCGGTCGCATGGATCAACCCGGAGCCGGGCGAGAGGGCGCAACATGGCTGCATCCCCTTACACACCACTCATTCCTCGCGCCAAGCTGTTCGGCAACCCGACGCGGGCCTTCGGGCAGATCTCCCCCGACGGGCAGTGGCTGTCGTGGCTCGCGCCCAAGAACGCGGTGCTCAACGTGTGGATCGCGCCGGCATCCGACGTCGGCGCCGCTCGCGTCATCACGGACGATCGCAAGCGCGGCATCAGGTTCTACGGCTGGGCGCTCGACCGTCGCCACATTCTCTACATGCAGGACGAAGGCGGCACCGAGGACTGGCACATCTATGCCGTCGATATCGAGACGCAGGCTGTGCGGGACCTTTCGCCGATCGCCGGCGTGCAGGCCCGCGTCCAGGAGACCAGCCTGGACCATCCCGGCGTTCTGGCGCTGGCCATCAACGATCGCGACAAGTCCTGGCACGACATCTACCGCGTCGACATCGGCACGGGCGAGCGCGAGCTGATCTGGGAGAACCGCCAGGAGCTTGCCGATATCGTCCTCGACCGCCAGCTTCAACCCCGCCTTGCTCTGAAGACGCGGGCGAAGGAGGGCGGCCAGACCGTCTACCGGATCGACGGTCAGGAGCTCGCGCCGATGGGGGTGGTCGAGCACGAGGACGATCTCACGACCCACCCGGTCGGCTTCACCCGCGACGGCAAGACCCTCTATCGCATTTCATCGATCGGCCGCGACAAGGCAGCGCTGATGGCGATCGACTGGCAGACGGGCGCCGAGCGCCTGCTGGCCGAGCATCCCAAGGCCGACATCGGCCGCGTGATGCTGCATCCGGAGACGTTCGTGGCGCAGGCGGTAAGCGCCCGCTACACGCGGCTCGAGTGGATACCGCTCGATGAGGCTGTTGCCGCGGACCTCAAGCACCTCAATGCCGAGCTTCCGGGCGAGGTCGAGATCGCCGACCGGACGCGCGACGATGGCCGCTGGGTGGTGGTGGCGAGCGCGGCGGAGGCACCCGCCACCTATCATCTCTACGAGCGCAAGACGCGGCGGCTCACCAAGCTGTTCGAGACGCGCGAGGAGCTCAAGTCCTATCGGCTCGCGCCCATGCACGACCAGGTCATCCGCGCGCGCGACGGCCTCGATCTCGTGTCGTACCTGACGCTGCCCGCAGGCGAGGGCGAGAGGCCGAAGCAGCCGCTGCCGATGGTGCTGCTCGTGCACGGAGGACCCTGGGCGCGCGATCTTTATGGCTTCGATCCGAACCATCAGTGGCTGGCGGATCGGGGGTTGGCCGTGCTGTCGGTCAACTTCCGTGGCTCGACCGGGTTCGGCAAGGCGTTCGTCAACGCCGGCGACCTTCAATGGGGCCGCAAGATGCACGACGATCTGATCGACGCCGTCGATTGGGCGGTGAAGGAAGGCATCGCCGACAAAGACCGCGTCGCGGTCATGGGCGGCTCTTACGGCGGCTACGCCACGCTTGCGTCGCTCGCTTTCACACCGCAGGTGTTCCGGTGCGGCGTGGACATCGTGGGTCCCTCCAACCTCGAGACGCTGCTGGCGACCATCCCGCCCTACTGGGCCGCCTTCTTCGAGAACCTTGCGCGCCGGGTCGGCGATCCGAGGACGGACGAGGGCCGCAAGATCCTCCAGGAGCGCTCCCCGCTCAACGCCGCCGGCGCCATCACCAGGCCGCTGCTGATCTGCCAGGGTGCCAACGATCCGCGCGTGAAGCAGGCCGAATCCGACCAGATCATCGCCGCCATGCGCGCCAAGGGTCTGCCGGTCACATATGTGCTCTACCCGGAGGAGGGGCACGGGCTCGCCATCCCCGAGAACCGCATCTCCTTCTTCGCCATCACCGAGGCGTTTCTGGCAGGGCACCTGGGAAGCCGCGCCGAGCCGATCGGCGAGGACTTCGATGGCGCCAATCTCGATGTGCGCGAGGGAGCCGCGCACGTCTCGGGCCTGGAGGCGGCCCTGGCCAAGCATGGGCGAGGCGCGTCTGCTGCGTCGTGAGCCCATCACGGCGATTGGGCGAAGGGGAGCAGGCGTGGATCGGGCGAGAGCGCGGACGCGGCCCGATCGGCCTGATCGGACCGACCGGCTTGGGCGCGATGGAACCGTTGGCGCCGTCCGCCATTGTTCGATGTTGTCACGTGCCTGATGCGTCCGCTCACAGGAGGTGCACCAATGGCCGATCAAGTCTCGCGAGCCGATCTCGATGCGGCGATCACGGAGGTGAGACGGCAGCTGGCGGAAAGCTGGGGGTGGTTCCTTGCCCTCGGCATCGTGCTGCTGCTGGCCGGTGCTGCAGCAATTGTCTTCCCGTGGGTGTTTACGATCGCGGCGAAGATCGCGCTGGGCTGGATCTTTCTCGTCGGCGGCGTAGTGCTCGTCATGCACGCGCTCTCGACGCGGGCCTGGACGGGGTTCCTGTGGAGCCTGCTGATCGGCCTGCTCTATGTCGTGGCCGGCGGCTGGCTCGCGTTCTTCCCGTTCACCGGCATCATTACGCTGACCATCCTGCTGGCCGCGCTGTTCCTTGCCGAGGGGGCCCTGGAGGTGATGATGGCGCTCAGGGTGCGTCCGCACGAGGGCTGGGGCTGGCTGTTGCTGAGCGGGCTCGTCGCTATCGCAGTCGCCGTACTGATCGCCTATCAGCTGCCGGACTCGGCGGTCTGGGCGATCGGGCTGCTGGTCGGCGTGAACCTGGTTGCGACCGGCGTGAGCTTCGTCGCCTTGGCGCTGGCCGGCCGGCGTGCGCGGCTCGCCGGAGGATGAGGCCGGCACGGCAGCTGGGCCGGGATCCAAGGATCGCCAAGCGCTTGAGCAAGGCGGAGGTAGCTTTGGGCAACCCTTAGCGGCTTCTTCCTCCGGGCTTTCCCCCGAACGACTTGTTCGTCGCCAGCGCCCCCCCGGCAGCGGGCGTCGACGGCCGCCTGCGCGAGAGGGCGCCGGCCCAGCGCGGGCGTCCCAGGGTGATTTAAAGAACCGCGTCTGCGCCCAGCTGACAAGGAGGACACATCGGATTCGATATGTGGGCCACCAACTTGGATGTGGCCGCATGACGAGAACGCTTTGGGATGCGCTGAAGGAGGTGCCCGACCAGCGCGGGCGCAAGGGGCGGCAGATTGGGCTGCCGTCGATCCTGGCACTGTCGGTTGCGGCGATGCTGTCGGGCGCCGACAGCGCAGACACCGCAGGTGAGCAACCCGGACAAGAGGAAGCGCGGACGATGGAGGTCATTGAGCGGGGTTGTGGTGTTCGGGTCAGTGAGGGGACGCGAGACCTCGACCTGACGGCACTTCACAGCTTGTGCGGAAACAACGCATAGCTCTGGAAGACCATTCCAATGTTGCGCCGATGCGGGGGCATGGCGCATTGCCTCATCAAAAATGTTACCGGAGAACTGACCGTCAGGCGTGGGGCGGCGATACCGAATCGGTTCGGTGTCGCCGATGGCGGGACAGATCAGCATGGGCGCTCGGCGCGAGATCAAATCGGCTGTCGCCGAACGCTACCGGGTGGCGGGGCGGTCGGAGAAGGGGCGGGTTCTCGACGAGCTGTGCAAGGTGACTGGCTGGCATCGCAAGCACGCGGTGCGCGCGCTGGCCAATCGGCCGACGGCCCCACCTGAGGCGCGACAGCAGCGCACGTCTACCTACGACGTTGTTATCAAAGACGCGCTGACGGCGTTGTGGGAGGCATCGGACCGGATCTGCGGCAAGCGGCTGAAGGTCATGATCCCGGCTTTGCTGCCGGCACTGGAACGGCACGGGCGGCTGAAGCTCGGTGCAGCCGATCGTGTGCTGGTGCTGGCAGTCAGCGCTGCAACGATCGACCGACTTCTGGCCGACACCAAGCTCGCGGCGGCAGGCGGCAAGCGCCGTCGCGTGGGCTTCTATTCCGCCATTCGGCGCGAAGTCCCGATCCGCACGTTCAACGACTGGCGGGATCCGCCACCGGGCTTCTGCGAGATCGACATGGTCGCCCACGGTGGCACGAGCGTCGCGGGGTCGTTCATCCAAACTCTGACGATGGTGGATGTCGCGACGGGTTGGACGGAATGCCTGCCCTTGGTGACGCGCGAGGGCAGCCTTGTCGTCGAGGCGATTAAACGGGCCCAGAGTCTGTTCCCCTGGATCATTCTCGGCGCTGACTTCGACAACGACAGCGCGTTCATGAACGACATCGTCGTCCCTTGGTGCCGCGCGCACAAGATCGAAGTGACGCGGTCGCGCGCCTACAAGAAGAACGATCAGGCGTTCGTCGAGCAGAAGAACGGTGCGGTGGTGCGGCGGCTAATGGGCTATGGTCGCTTCGACGGCATTGAGACGGCGCAGGTGATGGCGCGCCTTTACGCGGCGGCGCGGCTGCATGTGAACTTCTTCCAGCCGTCGTTCAAATTGAAGGAGAAGCGACGGGAAGGCGCGAAGGTGATCAAGCGCTATCACGCTCCCGCAACGCCGTACGAGCGAGCGCTGGCGCACCGGCACGTGTCGAGAAAGATCAAGCAGCGGTTGCGCGCGCAGTATCGCACGCTTGATCCGGTGGTGCTGCTCTCCGAGATCCGCGCAGCTCAAGAAGAACTCGGCCGGCGGATCGACCGGCGCGGCCTCGCTGCCGCGTCACAAATGCCATTGCCGATATCCAATGCCACCGACTTTGCGCAGACACTCGGCATGTCGATCAAAGCTGGCGAGCCGCGCGGCACGCACCGACGCGCAAAGGGGAAATACAAGACGCGGGTCCGGATGCCCTCGAAGCTCGATCCACATCTGGCAACGATCGAAGTCTGGCTCGCGGCCGAGCCGCATCTCACGGCCCTTGCGATCGTCGGAAGGCTTGCACAGCACGACGCCGATCAGTTCGGACCAAAGCAGCATTCGACCGTGCAGCGGCTCCTGAAGGCGCTCCGCAGAAAGGCGGCGGAGCGCCTCATCGCCGCCACAACCACCGGCGCGGCCGAGCTCCGAAAGTCGGACGCCGGTCCTGGCAAGACTGCGGTCGGGCTGCGCCCTCCCTCCGTCCTGTCAGGACCGGCAAATCGCGATGTGACTCGCAATCCATCAGCGCACGCAGAACGACGGCTCTGGTAACATTCCTCCGTGAGGCAATACGATGGTCCCGATTGGATGCCGATCGACCACCGGGACACACCGCCCGAGGACGTTATTCGCTGTCGCGGCAGGCCTCCTGGCTCGCGGCTCTTGTCCGGCCTTCCCGAAATCTCGTGATTTCAGTGACGCGGAGTGGACGATTTCCGGCCCCAGAAGGGCACGGTGTCTGACGACTTGCCGAACCGCTCACTCCCACGCGGCGCGAGACGTCCTACTTTCCCAGGTTGAACCGCAGGTCAGAGAGGGAAGGACAAACATAGCGCGGGTCGTTCGCAATCTCCCGCAGCAGCGGGGGGCTGCACACAAACCGAGGCGCGGTGAAGTCAGGCGCTCGGCTGCGGGCCCCGCCCTCGGGGTCGGCGCCTGCTATCTCGGTCGCCAAGCAAGCGAAGCTCTCCTCGTGTGGTTTCACATCTTGTTGGTGCGAGGCCGGCGTCTCTCCGCGTTGGGGATCGAGGGAACAATCGCCGGGCGCAGCAATGCCATGGCCCGCTCGCCCTGCTGCACCAGTGAAAAGCGCCGCGGATAGAGCAGCCACACGGCCACAACGTGCGCCATGCTGCCGAGGATGATCGACATGAGGAGATGGGGATCGTTGCGGGCGGCGAGCTTCTTGTCGGCAATGCCCCGCTGCACGATGTCGATGACACGCCCGCCGAAGCCGTCGACGGCTGCGCGCACCTCAGGCTCGGCGACCAGCACGCTGGGCCAGATCTCCAAAAAGAACACCCGCGCCCAAGCCGGGTGGCGTTCCATGTAGCGCAGCGTCTCGACGTAGAATATGCGGATCTGCTCACGGGGGCAGGGTTCGGCCGCAACCAGTGGATCGACCAGCGCATAGAATTCCTCGAAGATCGCCGCGGGCAGCGACGCCAGCAGACGGGTCTTGTCCGCGAAATAGTCGTAGAGGCTCGATAGCGGCACACCTGCTGCTACGCTGACGTCGGTCAGAGTGGCCGCGTGCACGCCTTTCTTGCCAAAGACCTTGATGGCAGCGTCGACGATCGTTTGGCGCCGCACCAGGCTGCGCTTCTGCCGGATCTTGAGCAGTGCCATCAGCGGGCCTGACCGAACGCCTCGCGGGCTACGATCTTGCGCATGATCTCGGACGTCCCGTCGAGAATGCGCACGACGCGCACCTCGCGCCAGATGCGCTCCACTGGCGTCGACTTGCAATAGCCGGCGCCGCCGAACATCTGCAGCGTCGCATCTGCCACCTTGAACACCATGTCGGCGCCGATGAATTTCGATATCGCCCCGCGCGCCGTGCGCAAAGCGGGGGCATGATCGTAGCGCCAGGCGGCCTCGTGGGCGACGAGCCGTGCGGCGTGCAGGCCCGCGTGCATGTCCGCGATCTGCCACTCGATGCCCTGGTTTGCTGCAAGCGGCCGCCCGAACTGCTCGCGCTCGGTCACGTGTCCCACCGCCAGTCCCAGCAGGCGCTCGGCCGCGCCCACACAATAGGCACCCCAGCACACGCGTCCGGCGTCGAGGCATTTCATCGCTGTGGTGAAGCCTCTACCTTCGGCCTCGCCCAACAGGTTTGCAGCGGGGATGCGACAGTCCTCGAAGATCATCTCCGCGTGACCGGAGCCGTTTCCCGCCAGCATCTCCATCGCCGGCCCAACGGTCAGCCCGGGCGTTCCGGCCTCGACCAGGAAGGCTGAGATCGCTCCGCGGCGGCTCTCCGCGCCCGTACGCGCAAACACCGTGAACAGCCCTGCGATGGGCGCGTTGGTGATGTAGATCTTGCGGCCGTTGAGCACGTAGTCGCCGCCGTCCCGGACCGCGCTCGTGATGATGCCGCCGGCATCCGAGCCCGCGCCCGGCTCGGTGAGCGCGAAGGCGGAGACGATGCGTCCGCTCGCAAGCTCGGGCAGCCACTTGCGCCGCTGCGCCTCTGTGCCGTCGAACGCGATGCCCTTCGAGCCGATGTGCACGTTGACGCCCGACACGTAGTAGTAGGCGATGTGCGCCTTGGCGAGCTCCTGCAGAGCCAAACAGGTTGCCAGCATGGAATGACCAGCACCGCCATAGCTGGCCGGCGTGTTCAGCCCGAACATGCCGTTGCGGCGGAGTCCATCGAGTGCCGAGGCCGGGATCTGGCCGGTCCGTTCGACCGCCTCGTCGTGTGGGGCCAGCTCCGATGCCACGAAATCACGGCACTTGGCCTGCCACGCCACGAGGTCCGTAGGCAAATCGAAGTCCATCGGCGGCCCATTGTTTTGCGGCGCGGAAATATTCGAAGAAGCTTCGAAAATTCTTGCTCTGCCCTGATTGCCCTGTCAAGCTCGGGCCACGGAAAGGCGTCCGCCGGGAGTCGCTGGGAGCAACGCGTGCTGACGGGCCTGATGCAGGAGACGCCGCTGGAGCTGCGGCTCATTCTCGCGCGTGCCCGCGACCTGTTCCCCTACCGGACCGTCACCACGAGAACGGCCGCCGGCTTTGCGACGACACCCTATGGCGAGGTCATAGACCGGGCCGGCCGGCTTGCCTCGTCGCTCGCGCGCGATCTCGGCATTCGCGCGGGCGACAGGATCGGCACGCTCGCCTGGAACTCGCAGGCGCATCTGGAGGTGGCGTTGGGCGTGCCCGGCATGGGCGCCGTGCTGAACACCATCAACTGCCGGCTCGACGCCGCGGCCATTGGCGCGCTGGTTGCGGAAGCCGAAGACCGCGTCGTGCTCGTCGATGCAGCGCTGCTGGACGTCTGGCGGCAGGTCGAGGTGCCGGGCTGCGTACGTGCAGTGGTGGTTATCGGCGAAGCGGCCGGCTTCGGACGCCATGCCTCACTCTCTCAAGGCGTCCTGCAGTTTGAGGAGCTGGTGGCAGCCGGCTCCTCCTTCGACTGGCCGCACCTGCCGGAGAGCACCGCGCTTGGGCTCTGCTTCACCTCCGGCACCACCGGGCGTCCGAAGGGTGTCCTCTACAGCCACCGCTCCGCGGTGCTGCATTCGCTTGCCATGCTGATGGCAGACGGCATCGCGCTCAGGGAGCGCGATGTGTGCCTGCCGATCGTGCAGCAATTCCATGCCAACGGCTGGGGCTTTCCCTATGCGGCGCTGCTGGCGGGCGCTTCCCTTGCCTTCGCCGGCAAGGCGGCCGATCCCGAGACGCTGGCCGACGTGATCGAGCATGCAGGCGTCACGCTTGCGACCGCCGTGCCGACGGTGTGGGCCGGTCTGCTCGATGCGGTGCGCTCGGGCAGCGTCGACCGCGCAAAACTCAAGAGCCTCGACCGCGTCCCGGTGGGCGGCGCGGTCGTCTCGGAAAAGCTGATCGACGGCTACGCCGCGCTTGGCATCCGCGTCATGCATTGCTGGGGCATGACGGAGGTTTCGCCGCTTGGAACCGTCAACGGCGGACCGAAGACGGCGCTCGCGGCTTGCCCCGACCGCCACGCCTCCAGGACCGCGCAAGGCCTGACGTTGCCGTTGTGTGCCACGCGCATCGTCGGCGACGGCGACAGCGTGCTGCCCCACGACGGCCGCGCGGCTGGGGAGCTGCAGATCACCGGCCCCTGGGTGGCGCGCGCCTACTTCGATCCCGACGTCCCGTTCGTGGGGCAGAAGCCGGAATCCTCCTTCACCAAGGATGCAAGCGGAACGACCTGGCTGCGAACGGGCGATCTCGCGACCATCGACCCCGAGGGCTACATCCGCCTGGTCGACCGTGCCAAGGATCTCATCAAGTCGGGCGGGGAATGGATTTCCTCTGTCGCGCTGGAATGCGCGCTGATGGATCATCCGGGCGTGCTCGAGGCCGCCGTGATCGGCCGCCCGCATCCCAAATGGGACGAGCGTCCGGTTGCCTACATTGTCGTGGCGCACGGCGGCGGACACATCGCGACGACGGAGATTGCTGCACATCTTGCGGCCCGGTTCCCGAAGTGGCAGCTGCCCGACAGCATTATTGTCCTTCCCGAGCTTCCCAAGGGGGCAACCGGCAAGATCGACAAGCGGATGCTGAGAAGCGCCGACCAGCAACGCCGCCAATCGCAAGGGAGTGACGCATGAGCGAGCCTGGGCACCAAAGCACCATCCTGGACCAATTCACGCGCCAAGCCGCGGCCTTCAATGCCGCCGGCACCATCACCAACGAGCAGGCCCTGGAGATGATCGTCGCCGCCGGACAGCCCGGCCCGGACGACACCGTGCTCGATGTCGCCTGCGGTGGCGGCATCATCGTTTGCGCCTTCGGTCCGCACGTGAAGCATGCCACCGGCATCGACATGACGCCTGCCATGCTCGACCAGGCGCACAAGCTCGCGGCACAGAAGGGTATCGCCAACGTCACCTGGAAGCAGGGTGACGTGACCAAGCTGCCGTTTCCCGACGCCTCGTTCTCGATCCTGGTCACCCGTTTTTCGTTCCACCACTTCCTCGATCCGCTCGCCGTGTTCCGGGAGATGGTGCGGGTGTGCAGGCCGGGCGGGCGCATCGTGGTCGTCGACATGTACGCCTCCGAGGAGCCCGCCAAGGCGGCGGAATGGAACAAGCTCGAGAAGCTGCGTGATCCGAGCCATGTCCGCTGCCTTGCCTTGAGCGAGCTCAAGTCTCTGTTCGGCAAAGTCGGGCTTCCGCCACCCAACGAAACGTTCTACGAGATCCGCGACACCGTGAAGGCGCTGCTGGGACGCTCCTTTCCCAATCCCGGCGACGACGCGAAGGTGATCGAGATGTTCACGGCCTCGGCCACCGACAACCGTCTCGGCGTCGGCGCCCACTTCGACAATGCCGAGCTACGCTTCGCCTATCCGGTAGCCATACTTGTCGCGGCGCGGCGGTAGTCGCGCTTGCGATCGCGCTAGGAACAACCGCCTAGTCCCAGCGTATCGAGCGCCCGAGCCCGTATCTGGCGGCCGATGCGGGCGCGGCGAGGGATCGCATAATACTTGACTTTTTTTGTCAAGATTAGTTACGCCTAGGCTGGCAACCTGCATACCTGACCTGGAACCTGGCTGGGACATTTGGACGGAACCATGCGACGAGCGCCTGCGCCGCCAGGATTGCGCGCGCCCGACATTGGCCAACATCTGACCGAGCTGCCTCCCCGATCGAGGTCGCGGCGCCTTGCCCTCTGGGAGATCGAGGGCGGAATGCAGTGCTCCATCATCGGCACCTGCCTCTCAGACCACGATCTGCTCGCCGCCATCGGCAAGCACAAGCAGCAAATCGATCGCGGCGCGCAAAGCTATGACATTCACAGCTACTGCGTCCGCGCCGCCGCCAAATGCTCGCCATTCTCGCGTGCGCTCACCAAGCTTCTCGACCGCAAGTTCGCCGGCGCCATCAGGCTGATGGGGCGGACCGAGACGGACGAGCAGATGGGCACGGTATGGGAGCGCCTGCGCGACAGCGGCCAGATTGCCGCCGGCTATTGGGCCGTGATGTCCCAGGCCAATATGCCGGGCGCACTCAAGGTGCGCGTGTTCGGCGAGGTGCACATGCTCTCGCACCTGAACGGACATGGCGCCAATCAGCTTGCACAGCGCCTCGCCGAGGCGGAGCGCAGGAATGCAGATCTCGAGGCCCGACTGCGACGATCCGAACACGCAAAGCTCGATGCCCTGGCCGAGCGCGATGCGGCGCGCACGGCCCTCGCAGCCGCTCCCGCTCGAGGCTCCAGGCCCGCGCGGAGCCTTCTGTCCTTGCTCAGTCCTACTGACGAACGGATCCAACGGAAGCTTGCAAAGTGCGAACGCGCCCTTATCAGCGCCCGCGCCAGGGCGCGCCTCGCCGAAGCGGCCATTGCCCGGCTGAACACCCGCCCAAAGCCGATGCGCCCGGAGGGAAAGACCGAAAAGCCCGACACGCACCCGGCGGTCCGCGCCCCGTGCCCGCTGTCGCTGCAGCGCATCCTCTACCTGGGTGGTCGCGCAGCCGTCGTTCCGCATCTGCGCGAGGCAGCCGCAGCGCGCGAGGCATCGCTCCTGCACCACGACGGCGGCATCGAGGACAGCCTGCATCGCATCAACGATCTCATCGAGAGCTGCGATGCCGTCATTTGCCCTATCGATTGTGTGAGTCATGGCGCATGCCGCATGGCGAAGGCTAGCTGTCGGCGCCTAAACAAGCGCTTCCTTCCCATAACAACGGCGAGCCGCAGCGGCTTCGAGCGAGCACTCAATGAGCTTTCTCGGCAGGCTCCCGCACACGGCGCTTCTACCGCCGAGACCCCAAACGCCAACCCATGAACACGGCAGCAGACAGCGTCACCGCTTTCCTGGATATCGCCGCCCGCTAACGCACGCGACGCCTACGCAACGCACGCATCCGCCTCTGGCGGCAGCCTGGCCAGGAGCTTGGCAAGGCGGCGCAGGTTCAGGGCATGACTGCCAGCGTGAAATCGAACTGAGCGCCGTGCCGTCCAGCGCATCGGGCCTCGCCAAGGTCGCCAAGGAGATCGCGCGCCAAGCAACGAAGCTCGGATACTTGGACGCCTTCATCATGTGACGGGCCGGCGCAACAAGAGCAGGT
>CAWCOF010000029.1:0-60305 GCA_963797005.1 uncultured Alphaproteobacteria bacterium | reverse complement strand
GTTGGTGCGGACGGCGGGACTCGAACCCGCACGGGGTCGCCCCCTCAGGATTTTAAGTCCTGTGTGTCTACCAGTTTCACCACGTCCGCGTCGGCGCCGTTATAGCCGACCGGCCTCGTGTGCTGAAGGGATCGGCTGCGGCCGCGCACCGGGACGTCATTTCGGCCTCGGGCCGGAACCCGGAGTGCCGGGCCGTTGAGCCAAGGTGTCAGCGGTACGCTTGCCGGGCGGCGTGGGCGTCACGATGCGGAGGATGGGCGCTAGCGGATATGCGGCTGGGCCCCGTGCCTGCGCCGGCCGCGCCGCCGGCGCGGCGGCTGCACGGGGTGACGATGGTGGGGTCGCTGCACGAGCCGGCGTGCGCCAAGAGGAGGGCGTCATGGTCGTGCTTGCCTGCCCTTGGCGAAGGCCGAGGGTCAGGGCCATGCACGTCCCTGCCCCTCGGCGTGCGCGGGACGTCGGATTGGATGGCCGGGACAGAGGCCCGGCCATGACGTGGCGTCGTTGGCGCGCGGTCGCTGGTGGTGGCGGCCCTGTTGGCGCTTGTCCGCACCATGTTGCGCGATGTTGGCCTCGGCCCGGGAGTGATGCGGAGAGGGTGCGCAAGCGGAGGCTTGCGTGGGTTCCCGCCGGAGTTCAGCCCGGAGCCGATCCGCGCCCGGGATGACGTTTGCGGCGCGGGAACGGCGAGCCAATTAACCGTGATCGGAATAGTTGTGCGACGCATATCCCCGCAGATTCCGGCTCGGCCATAGTCGCGATTGCCTCGGGTCAGGAGAGGTTCCGCTGCAGCGGTTCCGCCTCGGCCTGCGATCCGGGGGTCGCGGTCGGGACAACCGGCGGGCCGGCCACACGAACCGTGGAGCGCCAGTCGGGATCCGGACTGCGGCGGTGGGGCGTCTGAGATCCATCTCAGCGCTTAGGTTCAAGGGGTCTCGGACGCCCCATCTTCTTGAGCCGGCGCTTGCGGAAAAGCGGGCGTCAGGAAGAAACGGCGCGTGCGCAAGTGGAACCTCGGAACAGCGGTGCATGCCTCACCATCCAAGAGGGAGGCAGATCCCTGGCCCCACGATGCGCGATGAAACACCACGCGGCAGCGGAACGAGACTGCCCGAGACGTTGCCTATTCCCTACTGCCGACTGCCCCCTTCCGGGTAGTCCACCCGCACCAGGTAGAGGCCGTGCGGCGGGGCGACGGGGCCGCAGGCCGCGCGGTCGCGGGCCTCGAGCGCGGCGCGCAGGTCGGTCGCGCGCCACTTGCCCTCGCCGACGAGCTTGAGCGAGCCGACCATGGAGCGCACCTGATGATGCAGGAACGAGCGGGCGGAGGCTTCGATGCGGATCTCGGCGCCCGCCATCGTCGCCTCGAGCCGGTCGAGCGTCTTGACCGGCGACTTGGCCTGGCAGCCGGCGGCGCGGAAGGTCGTGAAGTCGTGGCGGCCGACCAGCATCGATGCGGCCTCCGCTATTCGTGCCAGGTCGAGCGGCTGCGGCACCCACCAGACCCGGTTGCGGTCGAGCGCCGGCGGGGCGGGGCGTGCGAGGATGCGATAGAGGTAGTGCCGCGCGACCGCGCTGAAGCGGGCGTCGAAGTCGTCGGGCGCGATGGCGCAGTCGACAATGGCGATCGGATCGGGCTTCAGGTGGAAATTGACCGCCGCCCGCACCGTGTGCGTCGGCCAGGCGCGGGCGAGGTCGAAATGCGCCACCTGACGAAGCGCGTGCACGCCGGCATCGGTGCGGCCGGCCCCGCGCAGGGCGATGCTCTCGCCCGAGAACTTCAGGATGGCCTCCGTCAGGCGGCCCTGCACCGAGCGGCCCGATGCCTGCACCTGCCAGCCGACGAACGGCGTGCCGTCATACTCGAGCGTGACGCGGTAGCGCGGCATGATGGGGCTGCGGGTGGCGGTGGCGGCAGGGGCGCATGCCACCCACTACCGGCTCGCACGAGGTGGCACAAGCGCGACCGCGTCGTGCCGGCCAACGCATGGGGGTGACCAGTCGCCCAGCCACCCCCTCCCCCGTCCCCTCCTCTCGCCCTGTCGAAGATGCGAAAAGAGGGAGCGTAACCGGATCGCGCGCTAGCGGCGGTCGCCCTCGTAGCGGCGCACGTGCGGGTCGCCGATCTCGAGCGTGATGGGTGTGCGATGCTCGGGATTGATGATCACCCGGTCGTGGCGCGGCAGCGGCCGGAACACGCGCACGCCTTCCTCGATGGTCACGGTGGCGCCGTAGAAGGGGCGCGGCTCGATACGGGTCGTGGTTTGGGCCAGGGCCGGCAGGGCCGCGGCGGTGAGGCCGGCGCCGGCCAGGATGCCGAGAAAGAGCACGCGCATACTGCTACTCCACTCCAATGCGAGACGCTTGCTGAGGGAACTTTAACCTTTTGAGCCCGCTTCGACCGGGATCACTTGCCGATATGTTTAACGCGGCGGCGCCCCGAGGGGGTGGCCCGGGCGCAACGGGAAGCCGCGCAGGAAATCCTCCGCCGGCATGGGGCGCTTGCCGCCGCGCTGCACCTCCAGGATGCGCAACGCCCCCTCGCCGCAGGCGATGGTCAGGTCCGCGCCGAGGATCGTGCCGGGGGGGCCGCCGCCCTCGGCAAGCGCGGTGCGCAGCACCTTGAGCCGCTCCGGCTTGCCGCCGGCGACCATTTCCGTCCAGGCTCCGGGCACCGGCGAGAGGGCGCGGACGTGGTCGTGCACGGCGCGGGCCGGCCGGGTGAAGTCGATGCGCGTCTCGTCCTTGCCGATCTTGGCGGCATAGGTGACGCCGCTCGCCGGTTGCGGTGTGCACCGCAGCGCACCGCGCTCGATGGCCGCCAGGGCCTCCACCATCAGCTCCGCGCCCTGTGCCGCCAGCTGGTCGTGCAGCTCGCCCGCCGTCATGTCGGGCCCTATGGGCAGGCGCCGCGTGAGGCAGACCGGGCCGGTGTCGAGGCCCTCGTCCATGCGCATGACGGTGGCCGCCGTCTCCGTGTCGCCGGCCATCAGCGCGCGCTGGATGGGGGCGGCGCCGCGCCAGCGCGGCAGGGCGGAGGCATGCAGGTTGAGGCAGCCATCGCGCGGCGCGGCCAGGATCGCCTTGGGCAGGATCAGCCCGTAGGCGACGACGACGCCGACGTCGGCCTGGTGGGCGGCGAACGCCTGCTGCGCCTCCGCGCCCTTGAGGCTCGACGGTGTCAACACGGCGAGGCCGGCGTCGGCGGCGAACCGGTGCACGGCCGATGTCCGCTCCGCCATCCCGCGGCCGGCGGGACGCGGCGGCTGGGTGTAGACGGCGGCGATGTCGTGGCCCGCGGCGAGGAGGCCGGCGAGCGTCGGGACGGCGAACTCGGGCGTGCCCATGAAGATGACGCGGAGCATGTGCACCTTTTTCGGCCGCGGTTCGACTGGCTCACCGCGGAGTTGGGCAAAGCGCTTGGAATGCAAGCGCTCTTCAAGGACACAAACGACGACCCCGTCCTGAGCTTGTCGAAGGACGGCTGGGAGGCACCGTCGCGGCGTCATGGTTCGACAAGCTCACCACGACGGGAACGGGGATCGACTGGCGGCTCAGGCCGTCGCCTCGGTTTTCGCCAGCTTCTTGAACTTGCGCACGACCATGTCGCGCTTGAGCCGCGACATGTAGTCGATGATGAGGCGGCCGTTGAGGTGATCGATCTCGTGCTGGATGGCGGTGGCGAGCAGGCCGTCGGCGCTCAGCTCCTGCTCGTTGCCGTCGCGGTCGGTGTAGCGCACGGTCAGCGACGCCGGCCGCTCGATCTCGACGCGCACCTCGGGGATCGACAGGCAACCCTCCTCGTGCACGCGCATCTCGGAGTCCAGGCGGACGATCTCGGGGTTGACCATGGCGAGCGGGCGCGGCGGCTCCTCGTCCTTGGCCGTGTCGAGCACGATCAGGCGCATGGGCCGGCCCACCTGCACGGCGGCGAGCCCGACGCCGGGCGCCGCGTACATGGTCTCCAGCATGTCGTCCATCAGCTTGCGCAGCTTGTCGTCCACGCGCGGAACGGGCTCGCTCGGCTTGCGCAGCCGGGGATCGGGCAGCGTGATGATGGGTAGCTTGGCCATGGGGCTGACATAGGGTGGAGCGCCAAATCGGTCAATTGCCTTGGCGATCTGTGGAAAATCGGGCGCCGTGGCGGCTGTCGCTCCGCGGGAATGACGCCGCTTGCGACCAGGCAGCCTGTGCGCCATTACTGGAGCCCATCTCACGGCGGACAAGACACATGGCGCCCGCGGCGGCACCCTTCATCCTGGGCTGGGAGGAGTGGATCGCGCTCCCGGATCTCGGCCTGCCGGCCATCAAGGTCAAGGTCGATACCGGCGCGCGCACCTCGGCGCTGCATGCCGTGTTCGTCGAGCCGTTCGGGCCGAAGCGGGCCAAGGTCCGCTTCGGCGTGCATCCCGTCCCGCAGCGGCCCGACATCGAGATCGTGTGCGAGGCGACGGTGGTGGACCGGCGCGAGGTCAGAAGCTCCAACGGCGAGCGCGAGGAGCGCTACGTCATCGCCACGCCGCTCAGGATCGGCGACCGGGAATGGCGGATCGAGGTCACGCTCACCAATCGCGACACCATGGCCTACCGCATGCTGCTGGGCCGCCAGGCCATCATCAAGGGCGTGCTCGTCGACCCGAGCGCCTCGTTCCGCCAGCCGCGGCTCTATTACAAGGTCTACGAGGCACCGGCGCGGTCGTGACAGGTGCCCGAAATCGTGCAGCAGCAAAGTCCGCTGGACAGGAGGGGCTGCCCGTACGAGATTCGGCGCGCCTCACCGTTACGCCCCCACGAAGAACGAGCACCCCTTTCGGAGGACCATCCAGATGATCACCCTCTTTTATGCCCCCGGCGCCTGCTCCCTGGCGGCCCACATCGTGCTCGAGGAGTCGGGCGAGAAGTACGAAGCAAAGCGCATGGACCTGAGCAAGGGCGAGCAGCGCACGGAAGACTACAAGAAGATCCATCCGCTGGGCCGCGTGCCGGCGCTGCTGCTGGACAACGGCGACCCGCTGACCGAGAACACGGCGATCCTGCCCTATCTCGGCAAGCGCTTCGGGCTCTGGCCGAAGGATGCGACGGCCGAGGCGCAGGCGCTCTCGCTGATCGGCTATTTCGCCTCCAGCGTGCATCCCGCGCACGCCCATATCTCGCGGCCCGAGCGCTATACGGCCGACAAGGGCGCGTTTCCCGGCATCCAGGAGCAGGGCAAGAAGTCGTTCTACGAGTACCTGAAGCAGACGGACGAGCGGCTCGCCGGGCGGGAATGGCTCTCCGACCAGTACTCGGTGGTCGACCCTTATGCCTTCACCTTCTACACCTGGGGCGTGCGCCGCGAGTTGCCGATGGCGGAGCTGAAGAACTACGGCGCCCACAAGGACCGCATGCTCAAGCGGGCCGCCGTGCAGCGCGTGGTGGAGGACGAGAAGGTCAAGGTTTGAGGTGACGGTGCCGCGGGCCAGGGCCTACGCGTTCAAGCGGCGGCGGGCCAATCCCGCCCGTGGAGGGGCCGCGGCACCACAGTTTCGTTGCTCTGCGAGTGCGGCAAGGTATTGCTGGCGGCTCTGGAGGGCCTGTATTTCCTTTGTGGCCGTGCCTTGCCAATCCATGCCGAACCACAGAACCGGGATGAATATGCCGGCCACACCCGCGGTGACATTCTGCGCGACCTTCAAACCTTGTTCGCCGGCGAGTTCCTGCACCTTCGCATTGTTTGCTTGAACTTCCGCGATGATCGCTGCGCAGTCCATATGCCTGTCTTGAGGCTGGACCACCGACACAAGCTGCGGTGCTCGGCCTGCACACGAGAGCAAGGCGATACTCGCAAACACGATTATCCAGCGTAGGGCACGCATGGCCCGTTCTCCTGATCTCTCGGCACCGAGAAGCCGGAAATCTCCCTGAGTCGAGTAATCACCTCAATCGGGTGGAGCTTTGTCATCCCCAAGATAATTGGATGACTGAGTTCTTCTTTGCTTGCGCGACAGAGATCGCAAAGAGCCCGCAGAGCAGGCCCTCAACGCCAGTTGGGCGTGCTCGTTCGCGAAGCTACGTCGGCTGCGCCGGGGCCATCTGCGCCTGGCGCGCGTGCATCTGGCCGATGTAGCCGCGGTTGTGGGTGGGGCTGATCATCACCTCGTTGATGCACACGTGCGGGGGCTGCCTGGCGATGAAAACGATCAGCTCGGCCATGTCCTGCGGCTGCAGCATGCGCGCCAGCGTCTCGGGCTTCTCCGGCACCGGCCGGTTGGCCATGATCGGGGTCGCCACCTCGTTGGGGCAGAGCACGCATGAGCGGATGCCGTTGAGGCATTCCTCGAGGTTGATGGTGTGGCTCATGGCCACCACGCCGTGCTTGGCGGCGGTGTAGGCGGCACCGGAGACCGGTCCGATCCAGCGGCCGGCCCAGGAGGATGTGTGGATGAGCACGCCGTCCTTCTGCGCGCGCATGATCGGCAGAGCGGCTTGCGCGACATAGAAGGCGCTGTTGAGATTGGCGCGGATCACCTGGTCGACACCCTCCGGCTTGAGGCGCTGCCAGGTGCGGTCGGGGACGTTCGAGCCGGCGTTGTTGACGAGGATGTCGAGCCGGCCCAGCTCGGCACGGATGCTGTCGGCGACCTTGCCGACGGCTGAGGCATCCGTCACGTCGGCCGGCCGCACCAGGGTTTTGCCCCCGCTCTCGGCGATGCGCTCGGCCACGGCTTCGAGTGCCTGCTTGCGGCGCCCGGTGAGAACCACGGTGGCGCCCTCGCGTGCCAGCGCCACCGCCGCGGCCTCGCCGATGCCGCTGCCCGCGCCGGTCACCCACGCCACCTTGCCCTGGATCGATTTCACGTCGTGTCACCCCTGCGTTGGTCGCAACGCGACAGTCTCGACATATTTTTCAAGGCGCGACAAGAGCGCGTCAGGCGTCAGCATCAGCTCTCCCATCCAAGGCCGAGGCAGCGCGTCGACGATGCCGGCCAGCACCTTCCTGTCGATCGAGGCCGCCATCTGCGTAGCTCGGGCCGAGATGTCCTCTTCTGCACCGGTGGCCAGGAAGTGATTTGCCGGCAGGCCGAGCCGCGGCTCCAACCTGCCGCGTGCCAGCCGATCGATCAGCAGGCAGGCGCCGAAGTCGATGGCCCAGAGCTGCGCTTGCGCGTCGCGGATGATGTTGGGGTTGGTGCTCGTGCGGTCCACATTCTGCAGCAGCGCATCGATGGCGCCGAGCCTCGTCAGGAAGGTGGGAGGCAGGGAAGCGAGGTCTGCCGCCACCAGGTCTGCCGCGTCGGGCACGAAGGCGATGCCGAGGTTGATGCCGGTGCTGCGCTGAAGAGCCTCGTAGAACTCGTCGGTTCCCACATCCCAGGGCAGGTCAGGCGGGAGGTGGAGCAGGCAACCGTCGGGCACGGCGAGCGCCAGGTGTGCGGCGAGCCCGAGGGCGATGAATTCCGTCGCCAGTGCGCGCGGGCCGGGACCCGCGCCGGCGAGCTTCATCACATATCGATTGCCTGATGCCGTCTCGACGACGGAGGGAAAGCTGCTGCCCAGGGTCAGCACCCGCAGAACGCGGGTCACGACTTCAGTCCGCATTGTGGTCGCGATGGCGCATGGGTCGGCCTACATCGTGCGCCGGCTCTTGATGGCGGCGGCGAGCGTGCCCTCGTCGAGATAGTCGAGCTCGCCGCCGATCGGCACGCCCTGCGCCAGCCGCGTCACCGTGATGCCGCGGCCCTGCAGTTGCTCGGTCACGTAGTGGGCGGTGGACTGGCCCTCCACCGTGGCGTTGAGCGCCAGCAGGATCTCGACCACCGGCGGGGCGGCGCGCTCGATCAGGCGGCCGATGGTGAGCTGCTCGGGGCCGATGCCGTCGAGGGGCGAGAGGTGTCCGCCCAGCACATGATAGAGGCCGCTGACCACGCCGGCGCGCTCCAGCGCCCACAGGTCGCCGATCTCCTCCACCACCACGATCAGGGACTGATCGCGCCGCGGATCCTGGCAGATGGTGCAGGGCGCGATCGTGTCGACGTTGCCGCAGTTGGGGCACTCGATGATCTTGGCCGCGGCATCGGTGAGGGCGGCCGCCAGCGGCTCGAGCAGGTCGGCGCGCTTCTTGAGGAGCGCCAGCGCCGCCTTCCGCGCCGAGCGGTGCCCAAGTCCGGGCAGGCGCGCCAGCAGCGCGACCAGCCGCTCGATCTCGGTGCCTGCGGATTGTTTCGCCATTGGCTCCAACCGGTTCCCTCTCCCCACTCTTCCGTGGGGAGAGGGTTAGGGTGAGGGGCAGAAGCTTGCTTGGGCGCTTGCCGCTGCCCCTCACCCCGACCCTCTCCCCGTAAGCACGGGGAGAGGGAGTTGTTCAGAACAGCTTGAGGCCGGGTGGGAGCTGCAGGCCGCCGGTCACCTCCTGCATCTTGGCCTGGACGGCGGCCTCGGCCTTGGTCTTGGCGTCCTGGAAGGCGGCGAGGATGAGGTCTTCGAGGATCTCCACCTCCTCCGGCTTGGCCAGGCTGGGATCGATCTTGACCGCGCGCGCCTCGAACTTGCCGTTGAGCGTCACCTTGACGAGGCCGGCGCCCGACTGGCCCTCGACCTCGAGGCCGCCCAAGTCCTCCTGCAGCTTCTGCATGCGGCCCTGGATCTCCTGGGCCTGCTTCATCATCTTCATAAGGTCCATGTGGCGGCTCCGATTGGTCAGCCCGTCCCGGTATCGTCGGCTTTGGTGCCCCGCAGCGGCCGCACGCCGCTGATCTTGGCGTCCGGAAACTGCTCGAGCACCGCGGCGACGGCGGGATGCTTCTCGATCTCGCGCAACTCGGCGGTTTCGCGCTCGCGCGCAACCTCGCCCAGCGGGCGCTCACCGGGTGCGGCGCTCAGCGCCACCATCCAGCGCTTGCCGGTCCAGGCGTTGAGCTTCTCGCGCAGCTCGTTGCCGAGCTCCTTAGGGGCGCCCGGCAGGAGATGCAACTCGATCTGGTCGGCGTCGAACCGCACCAGGCTCACATGCTCTTCCAGGTGCACCTTGAGCTTGGCTTCGCGCCGCGCGCCGGCGAGCGCGACCACATCGGCAAAGGAGCGCACGATTGGGGGCGCCGACGGCGCGGCCGCGGGCGGGCCGGCGTCATCGTCGAACTCGGGCTCGTCCGGCCTCCTCTCGAGGGCGTCGACCGGGCTCGAGCTGCCGAGAAGGGGCTGCCTGTCGGCGGGCGGGGCCGGCCGGCTGCCGGGGCGCGCGGTGCCGGCTGTGCCGAGGGCCTTGATGACCTCGTCGGGCGCCGGCAGGTCGGCCGTGTAGGCGAGGCGGATCAGGATCATCTCGGCCGCTGCCATCGGGTTCGGCGCGTCGGCCACCTCCTCCAGCCCCTTGAGCAGGATCTGCCAGGCGCGCGTGAGGATGGCCATCGACACCCGCTCTGCCAGCGCGCCCGCGCGGCGCTTCTCCTCGGCGGACAGCACTTCGCCGGCCGCTGCAGGCCCCAGCGTCTTGGCGCGCGTGGTCGTGTGCACGGCATCGGCGAGGTCGGCCAGCACCTGGCCGGGCTCGGCGCCATCCTTGTGCAGCTGCGCGAGCGCCTCCAGGGACTCGCCGGCAGCGCCGCCAAGCAGCGTCTCCAGCAGGTCGAAGATGCGGCCGCGGTCGGCCAGGCCCAGCATGGCGCGCACGCGCTCCACCTCGACGGTGCCGGCGCCCATGGCGAGCGCCTGGTCGAGCAGGGAGAGCCCATCGCGCACCGACCCTTCGGCGGCCCGCGCGATCAGCGCCAGGGCATCGGCCTCGGCCTCCGCGCCCTCGTTGGCGACGATCGTGTGCAGGTGCTTGGCCAGCATCGGCACATCGACGCGGCGCAGGTCGAAGCGCTGGCAGCGGGAGAGCACCGTCACCGGCACCTTGCGCACCTCGGTGGTGGCGAAGATGAACTTGACGTGCTCGGGCGGCTCCTCGAGCGTCTTCAGGAGCGCGTTGAAGGCGCCCTTGGAGAGCATGTGCACCTCGTCGATGAGGTAGACCTTGTAGCGCGCCACCATCGGCTTGTAGCGCGCGCTCTCGATGATCTCGCGCATGTTGTCGACGCCGGTATTGGAGGCCGCGTCCATCTCCAGCACGTCGGGGTGGCGGCCCTCCATGATCTCGGCGCAGTGGCGGCCGAAGGCCGGCATGTCGAAGGTCGGCTTGTCGACGCCGTCAGCCTCGTAGTTGAGGGCGCGCGACAGGATGCGGGCCGTGGTCGTCTTGCCGACGCCGCGCACGCCGGTCAGCATGTAGCCCTGCGCGATGCGGTCGGTGGCGAACGCGTTCCTGAGCGTCGTCACCATGGCTTCCTGGCCGATCAGGTCCTCGAAGCGCGCCGGCCGGTACTTGCGCGCAAGCACGACGTAGGGGCGTGCGGCCTCGCCCTTGCCGGGCTGGTCGCGAGCAGCGGCAGCGGCCGGCGCAACGGCATCCTCGCCGCCGCCCTCGGCCTTGTCCTGATTGCCCGCTGCCTTCTTCTTTGCCATGCCGGGGTGCTGCGTACTCCAACGCGTCATCCCCGCGAAGGCGGGGACCAAGGTCACCGGGCTTCATGGGGTTGGAAAATCGTGGGCACCATCGCTGCCCGCGCGACAGTCATACATTTGGCAGGCCCATGCGCGAAGCGGCCTGGGTGCCCGCCTGCGTGCCGAAGGAGCGTCTTCGACGCGACGCGGGCATGACGTTCAGTTCTTATGCTAACGGCCGTGCAAACCTGGACCGACACGCCGGAAGTGAGAGACTGGACAACGACCCGCATCTTACTCGTTAGGGCTGCTTCCTTCCGGACCTGACCCGGTTGGCGAGGGACACGTCCGCCGCCAGCCTCCCGCGCCAATTATCCTACAGATGACCCTGTCATTTCAACCCAGGTACTTTTCTGCGGCGCCGCAAACAGATGGCGTTGCACGGACGTTCATGCTGTGGTGATCTCGCCGCCTCATGAGGGAGCCAGGGATGCCTACGGTTGGTGCGACGCTCATGCTCGATCGGCTCGGACCGAAGCGGGCGGACGCGGAATTCGTCAAGGGCAAGCTCGAGGCGCCGGGCGCGCGGTTCCTGGTGCTGGCCGACCTCAAGCCGGTCATCCGCTCCAACGCGGCGCGCACGGAGGCGAAACTTGCCTGGTTCACCCGCGACGACCTGGCGGAATTCGGCCTGCCTATCGCCGATGCCCTGTTCCTGGGCGTCGATGGGGGAGGGGACGGCTATTTCGCCGTGGCGGTGACCGAGCACCGCACCAGGCATGTGCCCGGTGCAATCGAGAAGCTGCGCCCGATCGTCGATCTGCGTTCGCTCGCCATGCAGGGGGTAATGTCGCCCGAGGAGATCTCCCTGTGCGGCCAGGCCCGCGCGCTTGCGCAGTGGCACGAGAACGCACGCTGCTGCGGTCACTGCGGCGGCACCACGCTGGTCAAGGATGGCGGCTGGCGGCGCAAATGCTGGGCGTGCGGCCTGGAGTGGTTTCCGCGCACCGATCCCGTGGTGATCATGCTGGTCACGGACGGCAGCCGCTGCCTGCTGGCACATGAGCACCGCTACGCCGACAAGATGTTCTCGGCGCTGGCGGGCTTCATCGAGCCCGGCGAGGATATCGAGCACGCGGTGCGGCGCGAGGTTCTGGAGGAGACCGAGATCAAGGTGGGCGAGGTGCGCTATCATTCGAGCCAGCCCTGGCCCTTCCCGCATTCGCTCATGCTCGGCTGCATCGGCTCGGCGGAGACCACCGACATCACCATCGACAGCGGCGAGCTCGCCGAGGCGCGCTGGTTCTCGCGCGAGGAGGCCCGCCTGATGCTGGAGCGGGCGCACCCGGAGGGCCTCACGGTGCCGGGCCGCCACGCCATCGCCAACGCCCTGATCACGAGCTTCGCCGAGGGGCGCGCATGACCTCGGGGCGCGCGCCGAAGCCAGCCGTGCCGGCACCTGGTCCCGTCGAAGCGCCCGGTCGACCAGGACGTTCTCGCCCCCCTTTGCCGCCGCCTGGATGACGCGGGGCGGGCGCATCCCCATTTGTGGACAGTGCAACAGCGCGTCGCTAGAAGGGACGGCGCTGCCTAACCTGTTTCGCGCCCGCAGCGGGCGCACGAGTAGACACCCATGACAAGCGTCAACCAGGTCCGCACCGCGTTCCTCGACTTCTTTGCCAAGAACGGCCACGAGGTGGTGCCGTCCTCGCCGCTGGTGCCGCGCAACGACCCGACCTTGATGTTCACCAGCGCCGGCATGGTGCAGTTCAAGAACGTCTTCACCGGCCAGGAGACGCGGGCCTACACGCGGGCCGCGAGCTCGCAAAAGTGCGTCCGCGCCGGCGGCAAGCACAACGACCTCGACAACGTCGGCTACACGGCCCGGCACCACACCTTCTTCGAGATGCTGGGCAACTTCTCCTTCGGCGACTACTTCAAGGAGCGGGCGATCCCGCTCGCCTGGGAGCTCACCACCAAGGTCTACGGTCTCGACCCCAAGCGGCTGGTCGTCACCATCTACCATGACGACGAGGACGCCTACCGCATCTGGAAAAAGGTCGCCGGCTTCTCCGATGACAAGATCATCCGGATTGCCACGAGCGACAATTTCTGGTCGGCGGGCGACACGGGTCCTTGCGGCCCCTGCTCGGAGATTTTCTTCGACCAAGGCGACAAGGTGCAGGGCGGTCCGCCCGGCAGCGCAGACGAGGATGGGGATCGGTTCCTCGAGTTCTGGAACCTCGTGTTCATGCAGTACGACCAGCGCGCCCCCGGCGACCGCGTCGACCTGCCGAAGCCCTCGATCGACACCGGCATGGGGCTCGAGCGCATCACGGCGATCCTGCAAGGGGTGCACTCCAACTACGAGATCGACCTGTTCAAGGCTCTGATCGCGGCGTCCGAGGCGGCGACCGGGGTGCCGGCCAAGGGCGAGCACCTGCCCTCGCATCGCGTCATCGCCGACCATCTGCGCGCGACGAGCTTCCTGATCGCGGAAGGGGTGCTGCCCTCCAATGCGGGCCGGGGCTACGTGCTGCGCCGCATCATGCGCCGCGCCATGCGGCATGCGCATCTGCTGGGTGCCAAGGAGCCGCTGATGTGGCGCCTGGTGCCGGCGCTGGTGCAGCAGATGGGCGAGACCTATCAGGAGCTCGTGCGCGGCCAGGCGCTGATCACCGAGACGCTCAAGGTGGAGGAGAGCCGCTTCCGCAAGACGCTGGAAAGGGGCCTGGGCCTGCTCGATGAGGCAAGCGCCGGCCTCGCGAAGGGCGACACCTTCGCCGGCGACGTGGCCTTCAAGCTCTACGATACCTACGGCTTCCCGCTCGACCTGACGCAGGACGCGCTGAAGCCCCGCGGCATCGCCGTCGACACGGCCGCGTTCGACGTGGCCATGGAGAAGCAGAAGGAGGAGGCGCGCAAGGCCTGGAAGGGCTCGGGCGAGGCCGCCACCGAGGCGATCTGGTTCGAGATCAAGGACCGCGTCGGCGCCACCGATTTCCTGGGCTACGACACGGAAGCCGCGGAGGGCGAGATTCGCGCACTTCTCAAGGACGGCAAGGAAGCAAAGAGCATCAAAGCGGGCGAGGAAGCTGCCCTGGTGCTCAACCAGACGCCGTTCTACGGCGAATCCGGCGGCCAGGTCGGCGACGAAGGGCTGATCAAGGGGGCTAAGGGCGCCCTCTTCCGCGTTACCGATACGCAGAAGGAGCTGGGCGACGTCTTTGTCCATATCGGCCGCGTGGAGAAGGGGACCTTCAAGGCGGGCGATGCCGTCGAGCTGGTCGTCGACCATGCCCGACGCACGGCCACGCGTGCCAACCACTCCGCCACCCACCTGCTGCACGAGGCCTTGCGCCAGGTGCTCGGCACGCACGTCGCGCAGAAGGGCTCGCTGGTGGCGCCCGACCGCCTGCGCTTCGACTTCTCCCACACCAAGCCGATGAGTGCCGAGGAGATCGCCGCCGTCGAGGAGAAGGCCAACGCCGTCATCTTGCAGAACGCGCCCGTCGAGACGCGGCTGATGGGACTGGAAGACGCCATGCAGTCCGGCGCCATGGCGCTGTTCGGCGAGAAGTACGGCGAGGAGGTGCGCGTCGTCTCCATGGGTGAGGGCGAGGGCGGCGGGAAGGCGAACAAGGCCTGGTCGGTCGAGCTGTGCGGCGGCACGCACGTCAAACGCACCGGCGACATCGGCCTCGTCCGGGTCGTGGCGGAGAGCGCGAGCGCGGCGGGCGTGCGGCGCATCGAGGCGCTCACCGCCGAGGGTGCCCGCGACTACCTGGCGCGGCAGGATATCCGCCTGCGTGAGCTGGCAAGCCTGTTGCGCGCCAAGCCCGAGGATGTGGTGGAGCGCGTTCAGGCGCTGGTGGAGGAGCGCCGCCAGCTCGAGCGCGACCTTGCCAATGCCAAGCGTCAGCTTGCGCTCTCGGGCGGCGGAACGGTTGGGAACGGCGCCGCCGCCACGGAAACGGCGGTGCGCACGGTGGGCAAGGTCAAGCTGATCGCGCGCGCCGTGAAAGGGCTCGAGCCCAAGGACCTGCGCGGGCTCATCGACGACGGCAAGAAGCAGGTAGGGTCGGGCGTCGTTGCCATCGTCGGCGTGACCGAGGACGGCAAGGCCGGCATCGCCGTCGGCGTCACGTCGGATCTCACCGGCACCTACAACGCGGTCGACCTCGTCAAGATCGGCGCGGCGGCGCTCGGCGGGCAAGGGGGGCGGCGGCCGGCCCGACATGGCCCAGGCCGGCGGTCCGGACGGGTCCAAGGCGACGGCCGCGCTCGAGGCGATCGAGGCCAAGCTCGCAAGCTGAGCCCACAGCCGACCGCCGGCCTCACTATCGCCCACTCGAATCGGGATACCCTGCTACGCGGGCTGTTCCGCCATTCATGCAAAGGGGAACCAATGCCGATGATCAGCCGCCGCCGCGCCCTGTCTCTGACATTGTGCTCGACCCTCGCGCTGGGCGTTTCTAACGCCGGTGCCGAGGCCGCTTCCGCGGACGCGATCGATGCCGACGTGGATGCGACCCTGCGCAAGTTCACCGCCCGCATACGCGGGGCACGCGAGCTTCTGGCCAAAGCCGCCGCCGTGCTCGTATTCCCCTCCGTGGTCAAGGCGGGCATCGGCATCGGCGGCGAGTATGGGGAGGGCGCGCTGCGCGTGCACGGCCGCACCGTCGACTATTTCAACACCGTGTCGGCCTCGATCGGCTTCCAGCTCGGCGTGCAGGCCCGCTCCGTCATCATCGCCTTCATGACGCACGAGGCGTTCGACAGCTTCCGCCGCGTGCACGGCTGGAAAGTGGGGGTCGACGGATCGGTGGCGCTGATCACGCTCGGCGCCGGCGGGTCGATCAACTCGAGCAAGCTCGCGAGCCCGATCGTGGGCTTCATCTTCGACGGCAAGGGCCTGATGTACAATCTGACGCTCGAGGGCTCGAAGATCAGCCGCATCTCGCGCTGAGCAACCTGCCGCGCTTAAGCAGGTGTTGGGTCATCGCTATCGCTCGACCCAACCTACGCCTACTACGCCTATGCCAATCCTACACGTCGAGCTCGACGATCTCGGGCTCGATCGTTCGCCCGGATATGCGCAACCTTGCGACCGTCACCGGCAGGCTGAAGCGGCGTGGGCCGGCACTGCCCGGATTGAGAAAGAGCACGCGGTCACGCCACTCGATCGATGGCTTGTGCGAGTGGCCGTAGATGACGGCCGCGAAGCCGACGGTGGGATCGATATCGAGATCCCCAATGATGTGCAGAACCCAGGCGTGCAGCTCCCCGATTTGGACGGCCTCGGTCGCCGGGAGCCTGGCCGCCCATGCTTGCGTGTCAACGTTGCCGCGCACTGCGTAAGTCGGGGCCAGTGCTCCGAGCTCAGACAGGATGTCCGGGCTGCCAACATCGCCGGCATGGATGATGAGCTGCGACCCGCGCAGTGCCGCCACCGCCTGCGGCCGCAGCAGGCCGTGCGTATCCGAGATCACGCCGACGAGGATGCCGCTCCCGCTGCTCATGCCCAGCCGATCCCACTGCGCGCAACGTCATCTCCGCGAAGGCGGAGATCCACGCCAGTATGCATGCCGCAATCCCGGGACCACAATTGAATGGCGTGGATGCCCGCCTGCGCGGGCATGACGTGGTGATCCTACGTTTGCGCGTAGGAGATGAACTCCAGGAGGGAGCCGTCGGGATCGCGGAAATAGACGCTGGTACCCTGGCCGCGCGCGGCATGGCGCGGGACGGGACCAAGCTCGATGGCGACGCCGCACTTCGCAAGGTGCGCGGCGGCCTCCTCGATCGGGCCGGGCCACTCGAAGCACAAATCGCTGTTGCCCGGCTGGACGGGTAGCCGCGCCACGGGTGCGGGGTCGAGCCCGGGCCCGTGGCAGTTGAGCTGGGTGTCGCCGAAGCGGTAGGCCCAGCCCTTGCCGCGCGCGATCAGCTCGGCGCCCAGCACGTCGCGATAGAAGGCGTTGGAGCGCTCCCAGTCCGAGACATGGATCACACAGTGGTCGAGTTTCACCTTCGGCATGGCGGTTTGTCAGATCCCCTGGTTGTCCTGCGTCCCCTCTCCCCTTGGGGAGAGGACGTGAGGCCATGGCTTGCGGTCGCGTCCTCCATGCTCTCCGCAAGAATGTTCAGTTGTGGCGCGGCCGCAAGTCATTCGGCCGAACTGGTGAGGGGGAAGTAGGCCCCCTCATCCGCCCTTTCGGGCACCTTCTCCCCAAGGGGAGAAGGGTCTGCGGCTCTTGTCAATCCGCTCAATCGGGTCGGTCGGGATGCTGGTGGCTCTTGTAGCGCGTCATGCGCTCGGGCGGCACCTCATCCTCGGTGCGGCTCTCCGGCAGGCTCGTCAGCGTCGCCACGAACGGCAGGCGGCTCTCGGCGCCGTACTGTCTTGCCGGCGGCACGCGTGCGGGGTCATCCAGGCTGCCCAGCGAGACCGAGATGCGGTCCTTGTCGACGTAGCGGAAGGAGAGCGGCGTGCCGCAGTCCCGGCAGAAGCCGCGCTCCACGACCTCCGAGCTCTTGAAGATGCCGGGCGCGCCTTTGACCCAGGCGAAGTCGCCAGGCGGCACACCGGCCAGCGGCGCAAAGAAGCTGCCGAACGCCTTCTGGCACATGCGGCAGTGGCACACGTGCGCGTTGGTGGGCTCCGCGTAGAGCGCGTAGCGCACGGCGCCGCACTGGCAGCCGCCGGTGTGGTGGAGTTTGCGCGTGTCCATTCCTTGCCTCCAAGGTCCGATGGGTCAGGTGGGCCCCGCACATCCAGGTGCGCCCTTGCCTGCTCGCTCTCGGTTGCGGGGCCTTGCCGCGCAATTCGACCGGTACCTCAGCCGAATAGGTCAGACAGTTGCAGCTCGATGCCCGGCGGATCCAGCCGCAACGCGCCACCCGCAAGGGTGCGAGCCGCAACCGTTCCGTCCTGAGCGCGCTGATGGTGCATCAGCGAACGGGCCTCCGGGTCGATGATCACATAGTGGCGGACGCTGGGCAGCTTGAAATAGCCGATCAGCTTGGCGCTGTTGTCGCTGTGCCTGGTGGTGGGAGACAGCACCTCGACGACGATGATCGGTGCCGGTGCGGTCAACTGATCGGCCGGGATCGGCTCGCCGCAATGCACCAGCGCATCGGGCTCGTAGGCGGTGTGCTCATCGATCGGCACCGTCATGCCGTCGGTGAAAGCCTCGCAATCGAGCGCCTGCTTTTCTATGCTCGAGGCCAGAGCGACAAATACCCTTCCCTTTATCCGGTTGTGGTCGGCGCGTTCGGGTGACAAGGGGACCACCTGGCCATTGATCAGCTCCATGCGCCGGCGTTCGCTCTGGGCTTCACCCCAGGCGAGATATTCCGCAACCGTCATGGCTCGACGCAAGGCAATGTTCATCGCGCAACCATTAGCACGGCGTGTCGCGCTTCGCCATGCGGCTTGGATCGCGGCGTCGCGCGCCAGGTTGGGACTAGGCCCCCATCGCCTTCTTGAGGTTCTCGTCGACCTTGTCGAGGAAGCCCTGGGTGGAAAGCCACTTCTGCTGGTCGCCGACGAGGAGGGCGAGGTCCTTGGTCATGAACCCGGCCTCGACCGTGTCCACGCACACCTTCTCCAGCGTCTTGGCGAACTTGGCCAGATCGGGGTTGTTGTCGAGCTTGGCGCGATGGGCGAGCCCGCGCGTCCAGGCGAAGATGGAGGCCATCGAGTTGGTGGAGGTCTCCTTGCCCTGCTGATGCTGGCGGAAGTGGCGCGTCACCGTGCCGTGCGCGGCCTCCGACTCCACCACCTTGCCGTCCGGCGTCATCAGCACGCTGGTCATCAGCCCGAGCGAGCCGAAGCCCTGCGCGGCCGTGTCGGACTGCACGTCGCCATCGTAGTTCTTGCACGCCCACAGGTAGCCGCCCGACCACTTGAGCGAGGCCGCCACCATGTCGTCGATGAGGCGATGCTCGTAGGTGAGCTTCTTCTTGTCGAACTCGGCCTTGAACTCCGCCTCGAACACCTCCTGGAAGAGATCCTTGAAGCGGCCGTCGTAGACCTTGAGGATGGTGTTCTTGGTCGAGAGGTAGACGGGATAGTTGCGGGCGAGCCCGTAGTTGAACGACGCGCGGGCGAAGTCGCGGATGGAGTTGTCGAGATTGTACATGGCCATCGTGATGCCGGCGCTGGGCGCCTTGAACACCTCGCGCTCGATCACCTTGCCGTCGTCGCCGACGAATTTGAGCGTGATGGTGCCCTTGCCGGGAAACTTGAAATCGGTGGCGCGGTACTGGTCGGCGTAGGCGTGGCGGCCGATCACGAACGGCTGCGTCCAACCCGGCACCAGGCGCGGCACGTTCTTGCAGATGATGGGCTCGCGGAAGATGACGCCGCCGAGGATGTTGCGGATGGTGCCGTTGGGGCTCTTCCACATCTCCTTGAGGTTGAACTCTTTGACGCGCGCCTCGTCGGGCGTGATGGTCGCGCACTTGACGGCCACGCCGTGCTTCCTGGTGGCGTTGGCGGCGTCGATCGTCACCTGGTCGTTGGTCTTGTCGCGGTATTCGACGCCCAGGTCGTAATACTCGAGCTTCAGATCGAGATAGGGGTGGATCAGCTTGTCCTTGATGAGCGTCCAGATGATCCGCGTCATCTCATCGCCGTCCATCTCCACGACGGTGCCGGCGACCTTGATCTTCTGCATGGAGCAACCCCTTTCACAAGCGCGACTGCGGGCGCCCTATAGCATCTGTCGCGACCAGGGCAAAGGCGGCGTCTGCGCTGCGCCGGAGACGTGCGCCAACACCGTGGTGAGCCCTCTCGAACCACGGTTGGGAGTGCACCCTCCCGTCCTTCGACGGGCTCAGGACTGCGGTAGCGTGTGTGGACCTCGACAGGCGTGCAGGGATTGGGCAGGCTTGATCAAATGACAGGCAAGGCGGAGGCGGGCATGCGCCGGCAGACACTGCAAGTGAACGGCCTGGACCTTCAGGTGCGTGCCATGGGCGATCCGGCAGCGCCGCTCGTGCTCTTCCTGCACGGTTTTCCGGAATACTCGGGCGCCTGGGACGAGGTGCTGCCGGCCTTCGCCGGCGCCTACCATGCGGTGGCTCCGGACCAGCGGGGCTATGCGCGCTCCTCCAAGCCCGCGGGCGTCGAGGCTTATCGCGTGAAGCACCTGGTGCGCGACATCCTGGCGCTCGGCGATCAGCTCTCGCCCGGCAGGCCCTATGCGGTCGTCGCCCACGACTGGGGCGCCTCGGTCGGCTACGCCACGGCCATTGCGGCCCCGGCGCGGATCTCAAAGCTGGTGGTGATCAACGGGGTGCATCCGGGGCCGATGCAGAAGGCGCTGATCGAAGATGAAGCCCAGCGCCAGGCCAGCGCCTACATGCACTACCTGCGCGATCCGCGGGCGGAGGAGCGGCTGTCCGCCAACAACTTCGAGAAGCTCATCGGCATGCTCTCCCGGTTCGGGCCGCAACCCTGGCTGACGCCCGAGAGACAGGCGCGATATATCGAAGCGTGGTCGGTGCCGGGCGCGCTCACGGGCATGCTCAACTGGTACCGGGCCACGCCGCTCCTGGTGCCGCATCCGGGTGAGGCGGTGGACCCAGCCAAGGTGATGAAGCTCGATCCGGCGCAGCTCAGGGTGCGCATGCCGCACCTCGTCATCTGGGGCATGGACGACCGGGCGCTGCTGCCGGTCTCGCGCGAAACGCTCCCCGACTATTGCGACGACCTCACGGTGCGGGAGATCGAGGGTGCCGACCATTGGGTCGTGCATCAGCGGACGGGCGAGGTGATCGACCTGATCCGCAGTTTCCTCGGAGCTTGATGTCGTTCTGTCTGCATTGCTTGCTCCAACGCCGTGGTGAGCCCCGTCGAACCACGGTTGGTGGACGCGCCCCGTCCTTCGACAGGCTCAGGACTGCGGTTCGCCGTGTATGATGTAGCGGAACCGAGGTGAGCATGAGCCGTGTCGCCGTCAAGGATGGAAAGCCGATCGTGGTCGGCAGCGGGCGCGCGGTGGCCGAGGTCGTTCGCGCCTGCCATGACAAGACCATCGATGTCGGCCTTGCCGAACTCGGTGTCCCGGGACTCGAGCGTGCGAGCCTGGAGCCGATCCTCACCTATTGCGCCGAGCGGCGCTGCGTTGCGGACGACGCCACCTGTCCGGGTTGCCGGCGCGAGATGGAGAAGCTCGGCATCGTGACGTTTGAGGATTTCGTAGCGCGTCATGGCGAGATCACGTTCGAGAACTCGCCTGTGCGTGTTTGCGGAACCGGCAGCGCGCCCTTGATAGCGCCGAGCCTCGAGCAGTTCGTCCGCACGTGGGCGGGCGAGGAGTACTGGTACTGGGCACGCCGCGTCATCCGCAAGCTGCGCCATGGCATCCGCCGTGCAGGCCAGACCGGGAAGGCGCCGGAGGGTGCAGGCGAGACACCGGTGGTGATCCTGGTGCGACCGCAGCTCGCCGACAACATCGGCATGGTGTCGCGCGCCATGGCCAACTTCGGCCTGGAGCATTTGCGCCTGGTGGCTCCGCGCGACGGCTGGCCCAACGAGAAGGCGCGCATAGCGGCCTCCGGTGCCAACCTCATCGTCGACGAGGCGCAAGCCTATGCGACGCTCCCTGAGGGTATGGCAGACCTCAATTGGGTGTGCGCCACCACCGCGCGCCAGCGCGACCTCGCCAAGCCCGTGCTGACGCCAGAGCAGGCCGTGGCCGAGATGCGCCGCCGGATCGGCGAGGGACAACGGTGCGGCATCTTGTTCGGGCCGGAGCGCAACGGTCTCGAGACCGAAGAGGTTGCCAATGCCGACGCGGCCGTGATGGCGCCGGTCAACCCTAATTTTGCCTCCCTCAATCTGGCCCAGGCGTCGCTGCTGATGGGCTACGAGTGGATGAAGTCCGGCAGCGCCGGCACGCTCGGCCGCGTGACGACCTACGAGCAGCCCGTGCAGCCGGGGCTCAGGACGCGCGGGTCGCCGCCGGCGACCAAGGAGGAGCTGATGGGCTTCTTCGAGCAATTGGAACGAGAGCTGGAAGCGCAAGGCTTTTTCAGCCCGCCAGAGAAGCGTCCCAACATGGTGCAGAACATGCGCACAATGTTTACCCGCATGGGGGCGACGGAGCAGGAAATCCGCACCTTGCGCGGAATCGTCAAAGCCCTTGTGTACGCCAAGCGAACGAAGCGCCGCTCGCCTTAGTTATGCCTCGTTTTGCATCGAGCGATGCGCGCATGCAAGGCAGCGGCGACTGCCGAAGTGAACGGGGCTGGTCGAGCAGGGGCAAAAAGGGTGATGGGCAAAGGCGCAAGGAGCGGCCTGGCACTGCTGGGAGCGGTTCTTCTGCTCGCAGCGGCGGCCGATTTGAGCCTGGCGCAAGCCAAGGAGCTCAGCGAGAAGTCCGTGCTTGCGCTCATGCGCTACGCATGGGCGCTGGTGCCGCAGAAGTTCACCACGCCGCAGGGCAAGGTGATCGAGGTCGACAAGAGCAAGCCCAGCGAATCGGTCGTGCCGATCGAGACGGCGCGCGAGGTGATTCGCGTGGCGCGTTTGTCAGCCTACGCCCAGATATGCGAGCTTCCCGAGGAGCAGCGGGCCAACTACCAGACGCTGATGCACCGGGAAGCCGCGAAGAAGTGGACCGATCAGCAGATGCTCTACATCAACCAGCTGCATCTGTTCACGGTCATGACGCTGACGGGGAAAGTGCAGCTCGTCGAGAAGGACGGCGACAAGCGGGTGGTCGTCCAGGAGGGCAAGGCGCCCAAGACCGGGAGCTGCACCGACACGGAGCGCAAGACGGTTCAGTCGCAGATCATGGCCTATGTCGGCTCGGCGGCTCCGCCCGCCAAGGCCGCGGCGCAAGTCCCCGCCCAGGGCGCCACCCAGAAGAAGTAGCAGCCGGCAGCACTGGATCGAGCCGCATGGCGGGTTGGGCGCCCGGCTGTAGCTGACCCCGGCCGTATTTGACCGCCGTATTTGACCCATGTCCACTTTGCGCTATAAACGCGCCGCGCGGGACCGGTTTCGGCCCGCGTGAGAACGTTGCATGCCTGCGGTGCCCTCGCAAAGCCGAGGGGGCCTGTCGGTCCGGGAGATGATCCTCGGGCAGAGGAGGGCGTGCTCTACAACTCGATCTCTGCGCATTCATCCGCGACTTTCAGGAGTGCCACGCATGACCAAGCGCGCCCGCGCCAAGTACAAGATCGACCGCCGCCTCGGCCAGAACATCTGGGGCCGGCCGAAGAGCCCCCTCAACAAGCGCGAGTCGCGTCCCGGCCAGCATGGCGAGCGTCGCCAGGGCAAGCTCTCCGACTACGGCCAGCAGCTGCGCGCCAAGCAGAAGCTCAAAGGCTACTACGGCAACATCGGCGAGCGTCAGTTCAACCGCATGTACCAGCAGGCGCGGCGCTTCAAGGGCTCCACCTCCGAGCACCTGATCGGCCTCCTGGAGCGGCGTCTCGATGCCATCGTCTATCGGGCCAAGTTCGTGCCGACCGTGTTTGCGGCGCGCCAGTTCGTCAGCCACGGCCATGTCACCGTGAACGGCCGGCGCGTGAACATCCCGAGCTTCCGCTGCCGCATCGGCGATGTCGTGGAGGTGAAGGAGAAGGCCAGGCAGATGACGCTGCTGCTCGAGGCCATCAAGAGCGCCGAGCGCGACGTGCCGGACTACATCGAGGCCGACCACAACAAGATGACGGCCAAGCTCACGCGCGTGCCGGGCCTGTCGGACGTGCCCTTCCCCGTGCACATGGAGCCGAACCTCGTGGTGGAGTTCTACAGCCGCTGACCGGGACAGCCCGGCCGGCAGCCCACCACGAGCCCACGACCCACCCGGTCATTGCTTCTCCGGCTGCCCCTGCGGCTGGCCGGGGATGATCACCTGCGGCTTCGGCTGGCCGGGTGCCGGCGAGGCCGGCGGCTGGGTGGTGACAGCCGGGCCGCTCGCAGCCGGCGGCTCAGTCGAGACCGACGGCTTGCCTGCCGTGGGTTGCGTGGTGACGGCCGGCTGGTCCTTCGCTGGAGCCTGAGCTGGTGCGGGCTGCTGCGGCTCGCGCACCGGGGGCGGTGCCGGCGGCTTGGCCGGCGGCGCGGCGGCGGTCTTGCAGCGGTTCTCGTTCTCTGCGCGCAGCTCGTCGTGCACCTCGGCGGCGAGGCGGGTGGTGCGCGCGATGTCCTCAGGCGTGCTGCCGGCAGGCGGCGGACGCAGGGCCGCCGGCACGCCGCGAAGCTGCTCCAAGGCAATGCCGAGCTCGGCGCAGGTGAGCTTGGGGCGCAGGGTGCGGAAGGCAAACATGCGCACGCCCGTCAGCAATCCCTGAGGGGTTTCAGGCCGCGAGATCCAGGAACGATCCGCGGTCTCGGTCATCGAGCGCAGCATGGTCTCGCACGAGGGCACATCGTGGCAGCGGTCGGGCGCCTGGTGCATGGCGGCTTGTGCGCGCGGCTGTGGTGCGCGGGGAGGCGCCGGCGAGGGAGCGGCGGCCCGCTTCACGGTACGGCGAGGCCGCGGAGGCGGCGGGCCGATGGTGTCCTTGATCGAGCCCAGGGCCTCGTGGATCGGCGGGAAGATTTCCTGTTCCAGGACGCCGCAACTCGCCAGGCACCCGGAGGCGAGCAGAACGCACAACGGTGCGACCGACACGCGCTGGATCCGACGGTACTGCTTCATCTTCACTGTCCTTGTCTGGGTCCGGCATCGCGACCTTGCCGACGTGGGCCGAAACTCACCGGGCCGAAACTCCGGGCCGAAACCCACCGGCATCCCACGCGAGCGCGCTGCTCGAGCGCGGCGCCAATCAACAGTGAGTTGGCGCTACAACGTGTGTGGATGACTGGATGGAGTTGTGGATAGGAACCGAAGCGTGTTGATAACGGGAGGGGCGGGCAGCGCGTCTCCCCGGTATTTCAAGGGCGTATCGGGATATCCCGGGCGCCGAGGCGGGCGGGCTCAGGAGGCGGTCTGGCGGGGCGGTGCGGCGGGCGACGGCGGCGTAAGCTCCGCCAGCCGCGCCTGCAAGCCGACCGCCTTGGGGCGGCTCATGCCGGGAGTGACCTGGTTGGTCCAGCCGTAAGCGAACATGGTCATCAGCGCGGAGGCGGCGAAGAAATAGATGCCCGGCAGCACCGAAGCCTCCGAGTAGCCCGATGCGTTGATGTAGAAGATCATCAGCGCCAGCACCATCACGTCGGTCATCGAGTAGCGCCCGAGCCATTCCATGGCCGAGATCGACTTGTCGCGGAACTCGGCGGGCATGTCGGGCGAGGTGACCAGGGTGAGCAGGTAGAACAGCTTCAGCAGCGGGAAGAAGATCGAGAACATGAAGATGACGAAGCAGAGGAAGTATTCCCCGTCATGCCACAGGGCCCAGATGATGGTGGCGACCGAGTGCTGATTGGTCCACACCAGCACGGTGGTGAAGCGGATGGCGGGCAGCATCACGCCAAGGGCAAAGAACACCGTGGCGAGGATGATGAGGAAGCTGAAGGCGAAATTGCGCAAGGTGGACGGCGGTGAGGGCGGCGGCGCCGCGACCGGGGCCTCCGAGGCCGTCAGATCGTTCCTGAGCCAGGCGTAGGCCAGGATCATGAACACCACCGCCGCGGTGAAGAAGTAGACGCCGTTGAGGCTCTTGGCGTCGTAGACGCCCTGGCTCTTGATGAAGAAGATCGAGAGCGAGAGCACGAGCACATCGTGCATCGACCACTTGCCGAGCCATTCCAGCGCGCGCAGCTGGCGCGTCAGCCGGCGCAGCTCGCGCTGCGGCAGCGAGGCGAGCAGGAGGAGGTAGAGCAGCTTGGTGATGGGCAGCACGATGGAGAAGAGCAGCACCGTGATGCCGAGGAAGAGCTGACCCGAGCGGATGAGCGCGTTGACCGTCGAGATCAGCGAGTGCTCATAGGTGAAGAAGATGAACTTGGTGAGCTTGATGATCGGCAGGCTCACGCCCAGCGCCAGGCAGACGCTGGCCGCCACGATGGCGAGGCTCAACAGGAATCGACGGCCGCCGAGCGTCATGGTCCCCGCGGAGGTTGGTATTCGCGGTTAGGAATCCCTTCATCCTGGGCGGGAATATGTCGAAAAGGCGCCGCCGGTAAACGGCGGCGCCTTTTCGATAGAACGCAGAGTTCGGTAAGGAACGCCGTCAGGCCGACATCTTGGCCTTGTCGTAGGCGACGCCCTTGTCGTCGAGGAGCTGGTTGAGCTCGCCCTCCTGGAACATCTCGCGCACGATATCGCAGCCGCCCACGAACTCGCCCTTCACGTAGAGCTGGGGGATGGTCGGCCAGTTGGAGAAGCTCTTGACGCCATCGCGGATGCTCATGTCCTCGAGCACGTTGATGTCCTTGTAGTCGACGCCCATGTGGCCGAGGATCTGGGCGACCTGGGAGGAAAACCCGCACTGGGGAAAGCTCTTCGTCCCCTTCATGAACAGGACCACGTCGTTGCTGGCGACGGTCTTGCGGATCCAGTCCTGGACGGCTTGCTCGCTCATAAGGCTTGGTCCTTTTCGAGATTGAGGCGGCCGGACGCCCGCCGAAACTTGTCTTGGAGGATGTGGGCAGTGCCCCGACAAAGTCAATCTTTGGGGGCGGCGGTGGTGAGCGCCAGGGCATGCAGCGCGCCGCCCATGCGCCCCTGGAGGGCGTCGTACACCAATTTGTGTTGTTGCACGCGGGTCTTGCCGGCGAATTCCCGGGCCACGACGTGGGCGGCGTAATGGTCGCCGTCGCCGGCCAGGTCCCTGATCGACACGTCCGCGTCGGGGAAGCGGGCCTTGATGAGCCGCTCGATTTCCGTGGCATCCATGGGCATGTGGCGAGACTTTCCGGCGCTGCGCTTGGCCTGTCCGCCCATCATAAGCGACAGCCATGCGCCCGATGCCACAGCCCTGTCAGCGATCGGTAAGCTCCAGCCGCCGCTCGATGCGGTCGAGCTCTTGAGCGGTCCATCTCGGTTCTGGCCCGCTTCGGAGACCTGAAAGCTTGCGAAATGCTGCTCGGCTCACGCCGGTGCGTAGCATCAACCGCTTCACGTCCGCCTTCGTCTCGTCGACGACAGCACGGATGTGGCGCAGGTGCTCGAGCACAAGACTATCGGTTTCATCAGCCATGGCGCCGGGTAGCAGAGAGCACATCCCGTCGCAAGAACATTAGGGGAACGCGCGGTCTTAGGCTGAGCCCATGTAACCAGGCAGCCAGGCTTGGTGGCCGGCGCGGAGGTCAGCGAGGCTTAGGGTGGCCTCGCCCTTGAGCGTGAGCGTGCCGCCGCCGACACGGCCGACCACGCGGGCAGGCAGCGCCAGCAGCCGGGCACGCTCGATGATCTCCTCGACGCGCTCCGGGCGCGGCCTCGAGCACGTAGCGGCCCTGGTCCTCGCCGAACCAGGCCGCATGAACCGGGAGCTTTCCCTCGTAGGGAAAGAGCTGGACGCCGATCTCGCCGGCGAGCGCCATCTCGGCAATGGCCACGAGCAGGCCGCCGTCGCTCACATCGTGCACGGCGCCGAGCTTGCCTTCGCGGATCAGCGTGCGCACGAGGTTGCCCGCCTTGAGCTCGTCGGCGAGGTCGACCGGCGGCGGGGCGCCTTCGCTCTTGCCGGTGAGGATGAGCTGGTAGAGAGACTGGCCGAGATGGCCGCCCTCGCGCCCGATCACCACCAGCAGGTTGCCTTCCGCCTGCAGGGCGAGGGAGGCCATGGCGCCGAGATCGGGGACGAGGCCGACGCCGCCGATGGCGGGTGTGGGCGGAATGGCGACGCCGTTGGTCTCGTTGTAGAGCGAGACGTTGCCCGACACGACGGGATACTTGAGCGCCGCGCAGGCCTCCTTCATGCCTTCGATTGCGCCGACGAACTGGCCCATGATCTCGGGTCGCTCGGGGTTGCCGAAGTTCATGTTGTCGGTGATGGCGAGCGGGTCGGCGCCGACGGCGATGAGGTTGCGCCAGCTCTCGGCGACCGCCTGCTTTGCGCCCATGCTCGGATCGGCTGCGACATAGCGGGGCGTGACGTCGCAGGTCATGGCGAGGCCCTTGGTGGTGCCGTGCACGCGCACCACCGCGGCATCGCCGCCGGGACGCTGCACGGTGTCGCCCATCACCGTGTGGTCGTACTGCTCCCAGATCCAGCGCCGCGAGCACAGGTGCGGCGAGCCCATCATGGTGGAGAGCGCGCCGAAGATTGAGTTGGGGGCGGCCACCCACTCGGGCAGGATCACCTTCGGCGGGACCGTCGCCACCCACGGTCGCTGGTAGAGCGGCGCGGAGTTGGCGAGCTTGTCGACGGGCAGGTCTGCCTCCACCTGGCCCTTGGTGCCTGACGATCATGCGGCCCGTATCGGTGGTCTTGCCGATGATGGCGAAGTCGAGCCCCCATTTCTTGAAGATCGCCTCGGCCTCGGCCTCGCGGCCGGGCTCGAGGATCATCAGCATGCGCTCCTGGGATTCGGAGAGCATCATCTCGTAGGCCGTCATGCCGGTTTCGCGCTGAGGCACGGAATCGAGATCGAGGTCGATGCCGACGCCGCCCTTGTCGGCCATCTCCGAGGTGGAGGAGGTGAGCCCCGCCGCGCCCATGTCCTGGATGGCGACGATGGCGTCCGACGCCATCAATTCGAGGCACGCCTCGATCAGGAGCTTCTCGGTGAAGGGATCGCCGACCTGGACAGTGGGCCGCATCTCGTCCGACTTCTCGTCGAACTCGGCCGAAGCCATGGTGGCGCCGTGGATGCCGTCGCGCCCGGTCTTGGAGCCGACGTAGACCACGGGCAGGCCGACGCCCTTGGCGGCCGAGTAGAAGATCTTGTCGCTCTTGGCGAGGCCGACGCACATGGCGTTGACCAGGATGTTGCCGTTGTAGCCGGGATCGAAGTTGGTCTCGCCGCCGACGGTCGGCACGCCCGTGCAGTTGCCGTAGCCGCCGATGCCCGCCACCACGCCGGCGAGGAGGTGGCGCGTCTTGGGGTGGCTCGGATCGCCGAAGCGCAGCGCGTTGAGGTTGGCGACGGGCCGCGCGCCCATGGTGAAGACGTCGCGCATGATGCCGCCGACGCCGGTCGCTGCCCCCTGGTAAGGCTCGATGTAGGAGGGGTGGTTGTGGCTCTCCATCTTGAAGACGACCGCGTCGCCGTCGCCGATGTCGACCACGCCGGCATTCTCGCCGGGTCCCTGGATCACCTGCGGGCCCTTGGTGGGGAGCTGCTTCAGCCAGTGGCGCGAGGATTTGTAGGAGCAGTGCTCGCTCCACATGACGGAGAAGATGCCAAGCTCGGTGAGCGAGGGCTCGCGGCCCAGGATGCCGAGCAGCCGCTGGTACTCGTCCGGCTTCAGGCCGTGCCTGGCGACGACGTCGGGGGTGATGGCAGGCTTCGTGTCGTTCATGCGGATACCAACCCCGAATCTGGTTGTGGTCTGCTGCTTATAGCGGCCGCGCCTATGTTCTGCGGAGCACTTCGATTGCTAGGAAGATTTGCACCTTGGAATATGCGCATACGTAAGATAAAGTACCTGAATTTAGTCGAGCATGAGAGGCGTACCATGTTGGAACACATAAGGAAATTCAAGGAGTTCGCCCTCGAGATGGTCATTGGCCTTCTTGTAGGAACACTCGGGTTGCTTCAATTGATGTTCAAGCTGCCGCTGGTCAAGTTCACGAGCGATCCCGAGTTGATGGATAAGCTAGCGGCGGCGCTTGTCACGATTGGTGGCACTGTATTGCTGAGCGGCATCTTCCGTTTTGCCATCTCTGTAAGGCTCGATAGTGCGGAGAAAAGGATTTTCTCTGCCATAGCAGCGGCGGGCGACAAATTCGCCGGAGCAATATCCAGCCTTCAGCCCAGGGTGCTCAGCCCGCGGCCGGATGATCAGTTCAGCGCTTACAGGTTCCTCTACTGGCGCACCAAGGATGACGCGGGCACTGTCATGTGGCTCTCATTCTCGCCGTTCGCTTGGCGCACGCGTGTCCTCCCGTTCTTCGACGCTCACGCAACCGTAGACGGGGTCATAGGCTACATGCGCTACTTTCTAGCGATGGTGCAGCTCCAACACTGTTTGGTGGTGATCGCGACCCGCGTAGGCCCGGATGATGCTCCATCCGGGGAGATGGTAGGCGTCTACATCTTCCAGATCCCGGTCGGTGCAACCAATCGCTTGTTCGGCTACCTCCGCCACCAAAACATGGCCGGTCAGCAGTCATTGTCTCCATGCGTCCTGTCATGCAATGCGATCGAAGACAAGACCACCCTAGACCAAATATGGGTGCGAGGTGCCGGCACAATGCAGGTGGAGAGGAACTTCCCTGACGAGGAGACGCTCAAGCCTAAGATGGCCGCGGAGTAGGTCGGCAGCGCTCTCTTGTGAGGCGCCTGTGGCCGGATTTAACAGGAGCCTGCTTCGCCTTGGCGCTATGAGCAAAGAGCCAGATGCACCGCCTCTGCTGTTGCCTGCCACGTGGGCAGGATGCGGCGGCGGGCGAGGGCGGCGCGGCGCATCTCGGCGCGGAGGGTGGGTTTCGTCAGGACAAGGGCGAGGGCGGCGCTGAGCTGGGCGGTGTTGCCATCGGGCACGACGAGGGCGCCGCGGTGGCCGACCCACGTGCCGACGGCGCCGGCGCGGGTGGTGGCCACCGGCAGGCCGTGGGCCAGGGCCTCGGCGATGGCCATGCCGTAGCCCTCGTGGCGGGAGGTGGCGACGTACAGATCCGCGGTTCGCCACAGCTGGGCGAGCGCGTGGGTGGGAAGCTCGCCCGCCAGGATCACGCGCGCCGAAAGACCCGACGCGGAAATCTGCGCGCGGAGTTTGGCAACGTGAGCCGGGGCGCGTGTCGTATTGCCGACGATGACGAGCCGCCACGGCAGATGCTTCAGCCCGGCGAGCGCCGCGACGAGCGCGCCGTGATCCTTGCGCGGCACGACCGCGCCGACGGACAGCAGATTGAGCGCCGAGCCTGTGAACTTGCGCGACGCTGTCATCCCGGGCCTTGTGCCCGGGATCCAGCCATCGGCTTGCTCCGGTGTTCGCGGATGGCTGGATCCCGGCGACAAGCGCCGGGATGACAGCGGAGCGCGGTCGACGCCGGGGAGCGCAACGATGATGTGCTCAGGCGGGACGCCGTAGTCGACGGCAAGGATGCGGGCCGTGTTGAGGGAGGTGGCGATCACGGCCGAGACGTGGCGCAGGGCCTCGCGCTCCGATTGGCCGTAGGCGTGGCTCGCGCGGACGCGCGCACATTCTCGAGCGCCAGCGGATGATGCACGATCATGACGAGGCGCAGTCGCCGCGCCTCGGCCTGCGCCACCTCGGGCAGCACGCCGAGGCAAAGCTGGTCGACCAGCACCAGGCTCCCATCGGCGATGGCGCGGAAGAGGGCGGCAGTTTCGCTGCGCGCAGCAGGCGACGGGTTGGGAAAACCCGCCGGCAGCGTGAGGCGATGGATGCGCCAGCCGAGCCGCGCGAGCCCATCCAGCAGGCGCTCGTTGTAGACCCAGCCGCCCGTGGCGCGCTCGTAGTCGGCGGAGATGGCGAAGGTGAGCTCGCGAGCCACGGCGCCGCCTCCGCTACCTGGCCGCGACTGCGCGGGTCGGCCGTCTCGCACGCCCGGCGAGGAAGACGGCGGCGACCAGCAGCAGGGCCGCCAGGAGAAACGGCGTGCCCGGCTGGTGCCAGCCGGTGCCGGGCGCGATCGACCAGGCAAAGGTCTGCGTGAAGAGGCCGGGTCCGAGCAGGTTGGCCAGCGCCAGGATGCTGGCGTTGGCACCCTGCAGCTGACCCTGTTCCGCAGCAGTCACCAGGCGGCTCATCATGGCCTGCCAGGCCGCACCCGCCATCCCCCAGAGCGCCATCGCCGGGATGCCCGTCCAGAAGATCGCGGCCGTGGGGGCAAGGCCGTAGATGGCAAAGCCGGCGACGCCAAACAAGAGACCGGCGAGCAGTGTCCCGCGCTCACCCACCCGCCGGATGGCGGGCTGGATCAGCCCGCCCTGCACCACGCCGGAGGCGATGCCGATGGCGGCCAGGAAGAAGCCCAACGTCTGCGTGTCCCAGCCGTAGCGGTAGGACGCGTAGAGCACGCCGACCGCCGGCAGCGACGCGTGCGCGAGATGATGAAGGAAGGCCACGCACGCAAGCCCCAGCAATTCGGGATGGCGGCCGAGCAGACGCAGTGAGCCCAGGGGATTGGCGCGGCCCCAGGCAAACGCCGTGCGCCGCTCCGGCGGCAGCGACTCCGGCAGGATGAAATAGCCGTAAGCAGCGTTTGCCAGACTGAACCCGGCCGCCACCCAGAACGGCAGGCGCGGATCGTAGGCGCCGAGCAGGCCGCCGAGCGCCGGCCCCAGCACGAAGCCGACCCCGAAGGCCGCGCCGACAAAGCCGAAGGCTTGTGCGCGCTTTTCCGGCTCGGTCACGTCGGCGAGATAGGCGAAGGCGGTGGCGAAGCTCGCCGAGGTTATGCCGGAGATGATCCGGCCGACGAACAGCCACATGAGGTTCGGCGCCAGCGCCATCAAGATGTAGTCGAGACCATGCCCGGTCATCGAGCCGAGCAGGATGGGGCGGCGGCCGTAGCGGTCGGAGAGCGCGCCCAGCACCGGCGAGGCGATGAACTGCATCAGCGCCCAGACGGTGCCGAAGAGGCCGAAGATCTGGGCCCCGCGTGCGGTCTCCCCAACCATGCCCTCGACCAGCTTCGGCAATACGGGGATGACGATGCCGAGCGCGATCACGTCGAGCAGGACGATGGCGAAGATGAAGGCGAGGGCGGCGCGCCGGGGCGGTCGGGTGGACGTATCTCGCATCGGGCTCGCGCACAGCGTAGGGAAGGGCTGCATCCTGCAGCAGTCTGTGACGCTGTTGAGACCGTAATCCGCAGTGCGGAGTCAACGAGATTTGACGTGGCAGCGGCGAGACGGGCCGTGTCTCGATTGCCCGGGTCCGATTATCGCGTGGGGCGGGATCGGGCCAGGAACTTGCGGAAGGCCTCGAGCGTCGCCTCGCTGACGTGATGCTCGATGCCTTCTGCGTCGCTCGCGGCCGTTTCCGCATCGATCCCCAGGGCAACGAGAAAGTCCCGCACCACCTGATGGCGCTCGCGCGAGGACGCAGCCAGGTCGCGTCCTTTCTCGGTGAGGAAGATCGAGCGGTAGGGCTCGCTCGTCACCAGTCCGTCGCGCTGGAGACGCTGGATGGCGCTGTTGACCGTGGGCTTGGTGACGCCCAGGCGGTCGGCCAGATCCACCAGGCGGGCTTCGCCTTTCTCGTCGATCAGGTCGGCGATGAGCTCGACGTAATCCTCGGCCATCTCCGTTTGATGCGCATCGCGCACGCGCTTGAAGCGCTTGGCTCTCTTGGCAGCGTCGCGCTCAGTGTGGTCGATCGGGGTCATCTCGTCTCCTGCAACTCCATGGCGAGACTTGTAGCGCAGTTCGGCATTGACAACAAAGTTAGCTATTACTAAGTTTCGACGGTGAAACTAACCATGCCAGGGGGACCGGATGGGCTGGCCAGCTGTGAGACGCTCGTTGGCGAGTGCCGTTCCGCCCCCGGTTGGCCGGCAACATCGCAGGGCCGGCGGCGTCCTTCCAGGCGAATTGGACCCCACAGAAGGTCGTAATCCATGACAAGCCGCCTTGTTTCGGGCGACAGCCCTTTCGCGCGGCTGACCGGTTCACGCGGCCGAGGCACGGGCTGGCGGTTCGAGGATGAAGCCCAGCCCAGCCTCCCCGAGGTGCACGCGACAATTCCGGTTCATCCGGGCGCGCACTGGCTGCGGCGCCTGGTGGCGTTCTCCGGCCCTGGGTACATGGTCTCGGTGGGCTACATGGACCCCGGCAACTGGGCCACCGACCTCGCCGGCGGGTCCAAGTTCGGATACACGCTGCTCTCCGTCATCATGCTGTCGAACCTGATGGCGATTCTGCTGCAGGCCCTGGCGGCGCGGTTGGGAATTGTGACGGGCCGCGACCTGGCCCAGGCCTGCCGCGACGGCTACCCGCGCTGGGTCGGCTACCTGCTGTGGGTGGCCTGCGAAGCCGCGATCATCGCCTGCGACCTGGCCGAGGTCATCGGCACGGCGATCGCTCTCAACCTGCTGTTCGGTATCCCGCTGCTTTACGGCTCGATCATCACGGCGCTCGACGCGTTTTTGCTGCTGCTCCTGATGAACAAGGGCTTCCGTTTCCTGGAGGCCTTCGTCATCGCGCTGCTGATCGTCATCTCGGCGTGCTTTGCCGCGCAGATCATCATGGCGGCCCCACCGGTTGCCAGCGTGCTGTCCGGGTTCATTCCCACGCCTCAGATCGTCACCAACCCGGAGATGCTCTACATCGCCATCGGCATCCTCGGCGCGACGGTGATGCCGCACAATCTCTACCTGCACTCCTCGATCGTGCAGACCCGCAACTACACCAGAGACGAGGAAGGCCGGCGCCACGCCATCCGCTGGGCCACCGCCGACGGCACCATCGCCCTGATGCTGGCGCTGTTCGTCAACGCGGCAATCCTGATCGTTGCCGCGGCCGTGTTCCACGCCGGCGGAAAGACCGACGTGGCGGAGATCGGCGATGCCTATGCGCTGTTGTCGCCACTGCTCGGGGTGGGCATCGCGTCGATCCTGTTTGCCGTCGCCTTGCTGGCTTCGGGGCTCAACTCGACCGTGACCGCGACGCTGGCGGGCCAGATCGTGATGGAAGGCTTTCTCCGCTTGCGCATCCCGGCCTGGGCGCGCCGCCTGGTCACCCGCGCCATTGCCATCGTGCCGGTCGTGGTGGTCACCGCGCTCTACGGCGAGAAGGGAACCGGCCAGCTGCTGATCTTCAGCCAGGTGGTGCTGTCGATGCAGCTCCCCTTCGCCGTCATTCCGCTGGTGTGGTTCGTGTCGGACCGCGCCAAGATGGGCAATTTTGCCATCCCCCGCTCGGTCGCGGCCGTCAGCTGGCTCGTCGCCGCGATCATTGTCGTGCTGAACGTCAAGCTGCTCGCCGACACGTTTCTCGGCGGCTGATCGCTCGCTTCGATTGCGAGCCTGGAGCAAGATCGTTTCTGATCGAAGCACTTCGCTTCGATCATGGAACGTGAATCTTGCTCTCAAAACCATGATGTAGAGCAGGATTTACGCTTCAGCCGAGACGTTGCAGCCAAAGCAAGGCGATTTAACCTGAAGCGATCCTGCTCTAATGCAAGGTGGCGAGGATGGATTCGAACACGCGGCGGCCGTCGCTGCCGCCGAGCATCGGCTCGAACAGGCGCTCGGGGTGAGGCATCATGCCGAGCACGCGGCGGCGGGCGTCGCAGATGCCGGCGATGTTGCGCTGGGCGCCGTTCGGGTTCGCCTGCGGCGTGGCCGCGCCTTTGCCGTCCACGTAGCGGAAGACGACGCGGCCCTCCGCTTCCAGCTCGTCGAGCGTGGCCTTGTCGGCGAAGTAGTTGCCGTCGCCGTGGGCGACGGGGATGCGGATCACCTCGCCCTTGCGGTAGCGACAGGTGAAGAGCGTGTCGGGCTGCTCGACCTTGAGCCAGACGTCGCGGCACACGAACTTGAGCGAGGCGTTGCGCATGAGCACGCCCGGCAGCAGGCCCGCCTCGGTCAGCACCTGGAAGCCGTTGCAGATGCCGAGCACGGGCACGCCGGCCTTGGCCTTGGCGACGACGTCGCGAATGATGGGAGAGTGCGCGGCCATGGCGCCGCATCTGAGGTAGTCGCCGTAGGAAAAGCCGCCCGGCAGCACGATCAGATCGCAGGCCGGCACCGAGGCCTCGCCGTGCCACAGCATCCCGACCGGCTTGCGGGTCACGGCCTCCAGGGCGACCTTGATGTCGCGGTCGCAGTTGGAGCCCGGGAAGACGACGACACAGGCGTTCATGGCGTCACTTCGCTGACGTGAGGTGGAAACTGGCAAGAAAGGCGTCGATTGCCGCCTTCTTCTGCTCGAACTCCTCCTTGGGTGCCCGCGCCATCAGGCGATAGCGCACGCCGGGCGTGATCAGGTACTCGACCGATGCCTGGCGCTCCTCGAGCCACAGGAACCTGATCTCCGGGCAGACGATGTCGGCTCTGTACACGACTCGGTCGTCTTCGAGAACCTGACGGACGTTGTCGATCTTGACGCGGTCGCGGTCGGCTTCGCCGCAAACGGCCTCGGGCAGCTCCGCCTTGAACTGGGCCTCGGTGAAGCTCTGAGCAAGCTCGGCGGGCGCCTTGGCGACATCCCCGGCGATCATCTCGGAGCTCACCTCCAGCACCAGGGAAGCGGCGGCGCTGGCCGTGGCGCTCTCTTGCGCGTCGAACTTGGCCGAGCAGACCGCATCGAGCGTGCCGGGTCCTTGGTCGTGCCTGCAACCCGATGGCAGGGAGACGGAGTACTGGAACTTCGCGTTCTCGAACGCCGTCGTGGGGACGGGAGCGGATTGGGCGAGAGCGGGGAGCGCGCAAAGGGCGGCCGCGGCGACGAGCGCCGCCGGCAGCCACGCGACTGGCGAAATCATGTGTCCGGCGTAGAGGTTCACGTTTCATGGCCGTCATGGCGCCAGCTCGTAGGCGTAGTTTTCGATCACGGTGTTGGCGAGCAGCTCCTTGCAAACCCGCTCCAGGAGCTCGCGTGCCCTGACTTCGTCCGTCTCGGCGAGGTCGACCTCGATGTACTTGCCCTGCCGGACATCGTTGACGCCGTTGACCCCGAGGCTGGCGATGGCGTTCTGGATCGCCTTGCCCTGAGGGTCGAGGACGCCGTTTTTGAGCGTGATCTTGATGCGTGCTTTCATGTGGCCATCACGGAATAAGGAGTTGCGAATAGGGCAAAGAGGCTTGCTTCGCGGCCTCCATCCCTACTCGCCTCGTTCCTTCTTTCAATGCGGCTTGGAGCTCACCAGGACGGGGCCGGTACCCTTGGGTCGCGGGTTCTCGGTGAGCACGCCGAGCCGCCGTGCGACCTCCTGGTAGGCCTCCAGCACGCCGCCCATGTCGCGGCGGAAGCGGTCCTTGTCGAGCTTGTCGGACGTGATCGCATCCCACAGCCGGCAGCAGTCCGGACTGATCTCGTCGGCGAGCACGATGCGCATCTGCTCGTTGTCCCAGAGGCGGCCGAACTCCACCTTGAAGTCGATCAGGCGGATGCCGATGCCGGAGAAGAGCCCGGCCAGGAAATCGTTGATCCTGAGCGCGAGCGCCATGACCTCATCGATCTCCTGGGGGTTGGCCCAGCCGAAGGCGGTGATGTGCTCCTCCGACACCATCGGGTCGCCGAGGGCGTCGCTTTTGTAGTAGAACTCGATGATCGAGCGGGGCAGGGGCTTGCCCTCCTCCAGCCCGAGCCGCTGGGCGAGCGAGCCGGCGGCGACGTTGCGCACCACGACCTCGAGGGGAATGATCTCCACCTCGCGGATGATCTGCTCGCGCATGTTGAGGCGGCGCACGAAGTGCGTCGGCACGGCGATCTCGGCGAGCTTGTTGAAGATGTGCTCGGAGATGCGGTTGTTGAGGACGCCTTTGCCCTCGATCAGGGCGTGCTTCTTGTTGTTGAAGGCGGTCGCATCATCCTTGAAATGCTGAATGAGCATGCCGGGCTCGGGCCCTTCGTAAAGGATCTTCGCCTTGCCTTCGTAGATCCGCCGCCGTTTGCCCATCACCACTAGCGTCCTCACAATCGAAATCCGCCGGCTCAGTTCGCGCGTGGACCTAAGCCTAGCCGTTGAATTTTCAACGCATTTTGCGGTGCACCGTCAGTGGGGCGGCGAAGCTCCGCCATGCAGCCCGCTTCGGACACTAGCCGATGGTGGGGGCAGAAACAATCGATAGCCCCACGCATATCCGGACCGCCAAGGTCGCACCCGCCGATCGGTTGATTTTGGCCCTTTTCCCGGGCTATGGGTGGGTCGAGGAACGAACCCGCCGTGGGTAGAACGGCTCATGAACATGGCTTTTGACGGAGTGACGTTTGATGACCACGTTCGATGAACGCGAGAGATCATTCGAAAAGAAATACGTTATGGATCAAGAGCTTATGTTCAAGGCCGAGGCGCGGCGCAACAAGCTGCTCGGCCAATGGGCGGCGGCCAAGCTGGGGCTCTCGGGCGGCGAGGTGGATGACTACGTCAAGTCCGTTCGCAAGGCCGATCTGGCCGAGAAGGGCGATGAGGACGTCTTTCGCAAAGTGATGGGCGATCTGGTCGCCAAAGGCGTGGCCGTGCCCGATGCCGAGCTGCGCAAGGCCATGTCGGATTTCCTGGCCGCCGCCATCCAGCAGATCGAGGACGAGAAGCCGAAGAAATAGACGGCGGCGCGGACGGCCGAGGCCCTCACGGCTGGTCCGGGATGCGATAGAGGTGCACGCCGTAAGGCGCGAAGTCGTCGTGCAGGCTGCCGCGCGGGAGCGGGATTACGCGATCTTCGTCGAGGACGACGGCCTCCGTGCCGCTCTTGCCCGAAAGCACAAGGGTGGCCTTGGCCGGTTTCTTGTCCATGTTGACGGCGAAGACGTAGGTGGCGCCGTCATGGCGTTTGACCAGGGTGGCGATCTCGGCCGGCGCCTTGAGCTGCACCCATCCCGCAAGCGTCTCGCTGTTGAGGACCGGTGCGAGCCGGCGGATCTCGGCGTTGATGCGCGCGATTTCCTCGACCGTGTCCGGATAGCGCAATACGCCGTCCTCGCGGAAGGAAGGCTGCCACTCGTGCACGAAATAGTAGATGCCGGTGGAGCCGTGAATGAGCGACATCCACACTTCGCTGCGCACCTCCAGCGGCGTCGGCCGGCGGGCGGGATTGTTGATGTGGGTCGTCTCGATGGCATTCCAGACCGGCTGGGAGGGGCGCGACCAGCGCCGCAGATTGGCGACGCCGCGGCCGACGAGATCGAGCCTGCCCATCACATGCCTCTGCCGCTCCTCGGCCACGGGATAGATGTCGAACGATACGATGTCGGCGCCGGCGCTGCTCGCCGTGTAGTAGGACTGCGGCGGGATACGGGTGCACTTCCAGCCTCGGCCGAACCACGTCGGGTTGGCGACGGCCTGGCCGAAGTTGAGAAACACGGGCCGCGTCGGGTCGGCGGCGCGCATCTCGTCGTAGCGGGCCACGACGGCCTCCGGCGCAATGCAGTCGCCCCAACCGCCACGGCCATTGGCCTGGGCGTTGTCGGGCTCGTCGGTCTGAAGCCAGGCCTTGATCACGTGCACGTTGCGCAGCGCGAGCGTGCGAGCGCTCTGCGCGGCGATGAGGTGCATGCCGTGCCGCTCCAGCTCGGCAAGCTGCGCGTCCGTGAGTGCCTCCCACAGACCGATATAGGTGTTGATGCCGAGCCGAGCGTAGGCGGCGGCGTTGCGCGGGTGCTGCAACCACACGCCGATCGGGAAGAAGCTGGCGTCCGTGGGAAAGCCATTGGCGAAGTGGTGATGCTCCCCGCGAGACGGCTCGCCGAGCGAGACAGTCGGCGCTCCCGCCAGAATGCCAATCGCCAGCGTTGCGTACAACGCACGTCGCAGCGTGGCTCGGCAGGCGCGTCGCATCAAGCGGAGGGTCCTTGGGTTGCGTGGCGACTACCTAGCGGTCCGGACGATCGGCAGCCATGGCGCGCGGCGGGGTTGGTAAACCCCCGTCCCAAAGGTGTTGCGGCGGTGGCCCAAATGCCCGATTGGTGGCGCCGCGCATTGACTTGGCCGCTGCTCCTCATTACGTGCTTTGCGATGAGACCTGCACAGTAGATGCCAGGATCCGGGAGAGTACCCATGGCTGCAAAATCGTGGACGGCCCAGCAGGCCAAGATCGCCTCGGTGGATCCGATCTGGGAGGCGCTGCGCAGCGAAGCCGAGGAGGTTGTGCGCGACGAGCCGGCGCTCGGCGGGTTCGTGTATGCGACCATCCTGAGCAAGGATCGGCTCGAGGATGCGGTGTGCCATCGTCTGGCACAGCGGCTCAACCATTCCGACGTCGACGCCGGCCTGATCGCAGAGACGTTTACCAACGTGCTCGCCGAGCATCCCGAGATCGGCCGGGCGTTTCGCGCCGACCTCGCCGCCGTCTACGACCGCGATCCGGCCTGCAGCCGCTACATCGAGCCCCTGCTCTACTTCAAGGGCTTCCACGCGCTCGTCACGCATCGCTTCGCGCATGAGCTGTTGAAGAAGGGGCAGCGCGACTTCGCCCTCTACCTGCAAAGCCAGAGCTCGCGCATCTTCGGCGTCGATATCAATCCGGCGGCGAAGATCGGCATCGGCATCATGATCGACCACGGCACCGGCATCGTCATCGGCGAGACGGCGGCGGTCGGCGACAACTGCTCGATTCTGCAGGGCGTGACGCTCGGCGGAACCGGCAAGGAGACGGGCGACCGTCACCCCAAGATCGGGGCCAACGTGCTGCTGAGCGTTGGCGCCAAGGTGCTGGGCAATATCAGGGTCGGCGATTGCTCGGTCGTCGGCGCCGGAAGCGTCGTCTTGAAGGACGTGCCCCCGCGCACGACGGTTGCAGGCGTACCGGCCAAGGAGATCGGCCCCGCCCGCTGCCCCGAGCCGGCGCGTACCATGGACCAGCGGCTTCTGCCCGACGACTGCGGCGGCTGCGGCTAGTGTCCTGATCGCGAAATGCGATCGGGCCCGGAAAAGTGAATTGAGGGGGACGATACGGTGAATCCGCAGGAAATCGTTCGCGTGCAAAGCTACCTGCGCAAGGTGTTCGGCACCAAGACGCTGTCGGTGCGCGCGCGGCCGAAGAAGGACGACTCGGCGGAAGTGTTCGTCGGTGACGAGTTCATCGGCATTCTCTTCCGCGAGGAGGAGGAGGGCGAGCTCGCCTATCAGTTCCAGATGGCCATCCTCGAGCTCGACCTCGAGGATTAGGCGTTGCGCTGCCGACGGCCGGCGTCCGCGGACTGCACCCTGGCCCTCGCGCTCGCGGTCTATGCGGCCAGCGAGCCGATCGTGTCGAAAGGCTGCTCGACCAGCTCCAGCTCGTAGTCGACCGGCGGAACGTAGATCCTCTGAAACGTGACCGGCTCTCGCCTGCGGCTCGTCGCGGCGATTTGCAAAAGCAGGCACGGCGTTCTGCGGGGGACGCGAAGGTGGCGGCAAACGTCCTTGTCGGCGACGGCGACCTTCGCGGTCTGGCTCACGGCGAGCGTGGGCGCGCCGAACTCCCTGTCCAGCAGCTGCTTGGGGTTGACGGTCTCGACCTCGGATATCTTGAGCTTGAGCAGGCGCTTGAAGCGCGTCGCGGGGAGGAACATCTCGCTCCAGCAGAAGAAGCGATCGTCGATGTTGATGAGACGCTTGACGGATACGAAGCCCATCGCATCCGCGCCCAATGCCGCCACGAGCGCCGGCTCCGGCGCAACGAGCGTGCGGTCGACGACCTGCGCATAGACGGGCAGAATGCTTCGACCCTTCGTTTCACGGAAGCGAAAGTGCCACAGCTCCTTCAAGGGGCGCCGGCTCGCGCGAACGAACGTGCCACGGCCATGGTGGCGGCTCAGCTCGCCGTCGTTCATCAGCAAGGTGAGGGATTTCTGCGCGGTGCCCAGACTGATGTTGAGGGCCGCGGACTGCTCCCGCTCGCCGGGCAGCTTCGCCCCTTCGCCTATTTTCCCAGAGGCGATCAGCCGAGAGATGGAATTGTAGAGCTGGGCGACTTTCGGAAGGCCCGCTTGCTGGGCCTCGGTGAAGGCTTCCACGATCGCCGACAGGGCATCGGTGCGATCGGGGCGCGAAGGCGCTCTTGTTCGCCTGGTCATTCCTTGGCGCCCTTGCCGCGCAGGGCGGACCAGATCGGTTGCCTGCGCTCGGCAAATGCCCTGGGTCCTTCGACGAAGTCGGCGCTCGCGCGGAGACGGGTCAGGCTGTCGTACTCGTTGTCCAGGGCGTCGAAGACGTCAGAGGTGCGCAGGCTCCTTGCGACAATATCGAGGCAGGTGGCGACAGCCTCCGGGGACCCCCGCAGGATGCGGTTGCCCATTGCCTTTGCCGCCTCCAGCGCTCCCCGCTCGGGCGTGATCTCGTTGATCAGGCCGAGGCTCAGGGCCTCCGCTGCGCTGAGGGCCTTGCCGGCCAGGAGGATCGCCATGGCCGTTTTGGATCCGACCTGGCGCGGCAGCAGGTGCATGCCGGCGAGCGGCACAAGCCCGTGACGCAGCTCGGGAAGCGCAAAGCGCGCGTTTGGCGCCGCCACGGCGAGGTCGCAGGCCAGCACGATCTCGAATCCTCCCCCGAGCGCGACGCCATTGACGGCGGCGATGACGGGCTTGATGCGGTTCCTGCGTTTGGTCAGGCCCGCGAACCCGGTTGCAGGCCGTTCCATGGGACCGCCCTGCGCCTGCACCTTGAGATCGTTGCCGGCGCAGAATGCGCGGTCGCCTTCGCCGGTGATGACGGCAACCAGGGCTTCGGGGTCCTTCTCGAATTCATCGAAGATGCGGGACAATTGAAAATGCGCCGGAGAGTGCAGGGCATTGCTGCGCTCCGGCCGGGCGATTGTCACGACGAGCATCGGTCCGTTGCGCTCGACGCGCGCGAATTGGGGTTCGTCACTCACGAGGGCCTCCGATCCTGGCGGCGATGAGCGTTGCCTGGTCGCGTATGCTCGGGTTCGCCAGGAGGTCCTTGGCCGAGACCTGGCACTTGTACTGGGCGCGCAATGTCTCCGACACGCGTTCGATCCGGAGCGGGTCGGCCCCGAGCAGGAAGAGGTTGTCCGTCACGCCGACATCGCGGCGGTCAAGGATCGATGCCCATGTGCCCTGAAGGCTCGCCTCGATGTCGCCGTTCGGCCTCTCGCCCTTCGCCTGCAAATGGGCCTCGAGCCGCGATGGCATCTCGCGGCGGAGGACCTTGCCCGTCTCGTTCTTGGGGATGGCCTCGACAACGATGATCGCGGCGGGAACCTTGTAGCTGCTGAGCCGGCCGGCGAGGTGGGCGCGCAGCTCGCGCGCGCCGACCTTGCTGCCGGAGCGAGGGACGACTGCCGCCACCAGCTCCTCGCCGAGCGTCGGGTGGGGGACCGAGAAGGCGACGGCCTCTGCCACGTCGGGATGGGCGGTGAGCGCGTCGTCGACTTCGGCGGGATAGACGGACAGGCCGCCCCGCTTGATGAGCTCCTTCGTCCGCCCCACGATGTAGAGATAGCCTTCCGCGTCGAGATGGCCGACATCGCCGGTGCGCAGCCAGTCCCCGAAGAAGCTGTCGGCATGGGCGCTGTCGCCCGCGCCATAGTGCTCGATGACGCTTGGTCCCCGCACCAGGATCTCGCCGTCCTGGCCCGTGGGCAGATCGCGCCCGGCGTCGTCCGCAATCCTGATCTGCGCGCCGAACGCAAAGCCGACGGACCCCACTTTCCGGGTCAAGGGCGGCAGCGGGTTGGAGCAGATCATCGATGCCGTTTCCGTCAGTCCGTAAGTCTCGATCAGCGGTGCGCCGAAGAGCTTCTCGAGCTGGCCGATCGCGGAAGCCGGCAGTGGCGCCGATGACGACCTGAAGAAGCGCAGGCTCTCGGATTTCGGGATGCAGTTCACGCGCTTGAAGTGCTCGAGCAGCGCGAGGTGCATGGCGGGAGAGCCCGTGAACCAGGTCGGGCGGCATTGCTCGAGAAGCGCTTCGAAGGCCGCCGTGGCAAAATTCGGCGAACAGATCACGAGCGATCCCGACACCAGCGACGACAGGCCGGCGCTGATGAGGCCATGCACATGGTGCAAGGGCATCGGGTTGAGGCAGATGTCGTTCTCACCCAGGCTGAACGCATCACGTATCGCGCCGGCGGCGGACAGGATCTGGGCATGCGTGAGGACCACCAGCTTCGGGTTCGAGGTCGTGCCGGAGGTCAGCATCATCATGGCGTCCCCGGGCGGCGACCCTCGCTCCGCGCGAGAGGATCGCGCGCGTTGCCACGAGAACGCCAGATCGAGTGCGCCATTGGTGCCGGCCGTCACGGCAAGAAGCGGCAGGCCGGCTCTGTCGGCAACCTCGCCAGCGGCGGGGTCGCCGCCGGCATCGACGACCGCGGTGATCCGCATCGTCTCGAACTTGGCAACGAGCTCGTCCGGCCGCAGCTTGGGATTGAGCGGACAGCAGACGGCGACGGAGGAAATGGCAAGGAAGCCCACCAATCCCAGCGGTCCGCGCGGGGCCGTGAAGGCGACCCGGTCCTCGCGATCGACGCCGCCGTCGAACAGGGCGGCAACGAGCCGATCGGTCACGCGCAAGGCGTCATCGAAGGTGATCGGCGGCGCACCGCCGTCCGCGAGCGCCGGCAGGCCCCGGTTCAGTCGAGGGGCGGCAAAAACCGCCGCCGCTATGGTGTTTTCTGAGGTTCTCACGCGGCCCGCTTCGCGCCGAGGGGCGCGACCTTTGCTTTGGAGAGCGCCGGATGAGCTCTCTGCCATCCGCTCCATCGATCACGATGCAAGGCATGACTTGCATGGCACGCCAAAGTGCACAAGAGCTGTATAGCTCTTTCGTGCCGCTGCCGTTTCTCCTGCAGCCAGTGTTGGTTTTCCCGCCTGGGAAGGGCATTGCGAAACGCTCCACCTGCAAAAGCATGGCGCCGGGCGCGTCGTGGCCGCGCCGCAACATCCGCGAAGAGATCGGGATCGGCAGCGGACCTGCGAGGGGTCGCGGGTAGCGGGGAGAGAAACGGCAGCCCGCGTCGCGGAAATGCCGTGGGCCCCTCGGCGGCAATGTGAGGTGCGCGAGGGCGAAGATTGTGCGAACAACTCCAAGGTCCAGTGGCGGATTGATGGCGGAGGCGCCGATGTTGCGTGGCAAGTCGGGAGTGCTGGCAACGGTTTGGCTCGTCATCGCACTGGCGGGATCGGGAGCGCAGGGCGGCGGGGCGCAAGATGCCAAAACGCTCGCGGACCTGAACACACAGATCAGGAAGCTCTCGAAGGCGGGCAAGCACCTCGATGCGGTCCCGCTCGCCCAGAAGGCTCTGAAGCTCACGGAGCGGCGCTACGGCGCAAAGCACTTCAGAACGGCCGACGCGCTCTTGAAGCTCGCGGCGCTCTTGAGCGAGGAGGGAAAGCAAGCGGAGGCGGCACCGCTCGAGCGTCGGGCCGTGGAGATACGCGAGAAGGTGCTCGGCCCGGAGCACGTCAAGACGGCCGAAGCGCTCGATGACCTGGGGGGCAGCCTTTCGGTGCTGGGCCGCTACGCCGAGGCCGAGCCCCTCTTGAAGCGCGCGCTGGCGATCCGAGAGAAGGTGCTGGGTCCCCATCACCGCGACGTGGCGACGTCCCTGAGCAATCTGGCGGACCTCTACAATTCTCAAAACCGCAATGCGGAGGCCGAGCCCCTCCTGAAGCGCAGCCTGGCAATCGCGGAGGGCCTGTACGGGACAGACAGCGCAAGGATCGTGAACGACCTCAACAAGCTCGCCAACTTCTACAGGTTCAGCGACCGCTTCGACGAGGCGCAAAGGCTTTTCGAGCGCGCGCTGGCGATCCGCGAGAAGGCATCGGGGCCGGACCATGTCGATGTGATCGGATCACTGGACGATCTGGCCGAACTTTACAGGGCGCAGAACCGCTACGCGGACGCCGAGCCACTGCTCGAGCGTGCCCTTGCCATCAAAGAGAAGGCACTGGGCAAGGACAGTCGGCAAGTCGCCTCCTCGCTCGCCGATCTGGCCAACCTCTACGAAACCCAAGGCCGCTACGACCGGGCCGAGCCGCTGCGGCGGCGCGAGTTGTCCATCTTCGAGCGCGATGTGGGTCCCAAGCACAGATACGTGGCCGTGAGGCAGAACAACTTTGCGCTGCTTCTGCAGAACCTGGGTCGATACGCGGAAGCCGAGACCTTCTTCAAGAAGGCGCTGCAGGTCTGGGACGGGCTCCCCGATGACAACGAGGCAGCAACAACGCTGACCAACCTGGCGGTGCTCTACGAGGCATGGGGCCACCTTGCGGAGGCCGAGCCGCTCCTTAAGAGGGTGCTGGCCATCCGCGAAAAGGCCCTGGGGCCGGACCACAAAGACGTCGCAGCCGCGCTCAACAGGCTCGGCTCGCTCTACCAGGATCTGGGCCGCTACGGCGAGGCCGAGCCGCTCTACAAGCGGTCGCTGGCCATCCGCGAAAAAGCGCTGGGGCCGGACCACACCGAGGTCGGCACGGCCCTCAACAACCTCGCCCTGCTCTACAATGCCCAGGGCCGGTACGCTGACGCACGCCCGCTCTTTGAGCGGTCGCTGGCCATCTGGGAGAAGTCGGGGGGACCCGAGCACCCCGAAGTTGCCACCGTCCTCAACAACCTGGCCTCCCTGCTCAAGGCTCAAGGCCACTTCGCGGAGGCAGAGCCGCTGTTCGAGCGATCGCTGGCCATTCGCGAGAAGAAGCTGGGACCGGACCACCCCGTTGTCGGCACGTCCCTCAACAACCTGGCCTTGCTCTATCAGGACCAGGGCCGCTTCGCGGAGGCAGAGAAACTCTACAAGCGCTCCGTGGCCATCCATGAAAAGGCGCGGGGCACCAACCCTCTCGGTCTGGCGCTGCCGCTGTACAATCTCGGGCTCCTGTATACGAGCCAAGGCAAATATTCGGAGGCAGAACGCCTCCACGAGCGTGCGATTGCGATCGCCGAGAAGGTGCTGCCGCCCGATAGTCCCGATCTTTCGTCGTATCACGCTGCGCTCGGCACCCTTTACGCGCTCAAGGGACGGTTTTCGGATGCCGAGGCGATCTTCAAGAAACTGTTGCCCATCCGCGAGAAGGCGCTTGGGCCCGAGCACATCCGCGTGGGCGAGCTGCTCAATGGATTGGCCATCATCTATTCGCTCCAGGGCCGCTATGCCGAGGCCGAGCGATATTACGAGCGTGGGCTTGCCGTGATCGAGAAGGCGGTGGGACCGGACCACCCCGACGTTGCAACGGCGGCGATGAGCCTCGCCACGCTGCTCATGGTCGAGAATCGGTACGAAAGGGCGGAAGCTCTGTTCAAGCGTGCGCTCGCCATAACGGAAAAGGCGTTCGGGCCCAAACACATCAACGTGGCCCCGGTGCTGGTTACCCTGGGCCAGCTCTATCAGGCGCAGAAGAAATACGCCGACGCGGAGGCCCTGTTCAAGCGTGCGCGGAACATCTTCGGAGAGGTGCTGGGCCTCGACAATTGGCAAGTCGGAAACGTGTTGGTCGCCCAGGGCAACCTGCTGGATCAGGAAGGCCGGTACGCGGAGGCGGAGCAGCACTTCGAGCAGGGCGTAGCCGCAATGCGCAGGTCGTTGGGGCCCGATCATCCCTTCGTCGCGGTTGCGCTTGCCGGCCAGGCCGACGTCAAGCTCAAGCAAAAGGATTGGGTGGGCGCCCTGGAGCTGTTTCGGAGTGGCGCCAGCATCGTCGCGCGGCTTGCAAAGCGCGGAACGCACGACGTCGGCACGGCTCTGACAAGCAAGAGAGAGAGCGAGGCCGAGCAGCAGAGCTTCCAGTTCGTGAAGCTCGTGCAGGCGGCGCATCAAGTGGCCTTGCAGGCCGGCGGCGCCGACCCCGGTCTCTCCGACGAGACCTTCAGAATGGCGCAATGGGCCCGAGGTTCGGATGCAGCCGAATTGCTGGCGCAGATGGCTGCGCGCGCCGCCCAGGGCGATCCGTCTCTGGCGGCCCTGGTGCGGGAGCGCCAGGACCTGGTCATCGAATGGCAAAAGCGGGATGAAGCGCGCAATGCCGCCGCTGCACGGACGCCGGACAAGCGCGACGCCCGGGCCGAGGCAGCGAACATGGCGCGGCTTGCCGCCATCGATGCCCGGATCGCTGCCATCGACAACCGCCTGAAGGCAGACTTTCCAGATTATGCGGCGCTCGTCAGGCCCGAGCCGCTGTCGATCGCGGATGTCCAGGCACGGCTCGGCGACAATGAAGCGCTCGTGATGTTCCTCGATGTCGGTGTCGTGCAGCCGTTGCCGGAAGCAACCTTCATCTGGGCGGTGACCAAGACGCAAAGCCGTTGGGTGCGCAGCGACCTCGGCCGCAGCGCACTCGAGGAATACGTTGCCGCACTGCGTTGCGGGCTCGATCCCACATCATGGCTCGACGCCGCGGACTGGTCGGAGGCGACGCAGGAACTGGTCCGGCAAAGATCGTCCCAAATCCAGCACCGCAAACTCTGCGAAACGCTGGTCAAGGCCAGGCCGAGAACCGAGGTGGCTGGCGTGGTGCCGATGCCGCCCACGCTGCCCTTCGATGCCGGCCGGGCGCACGCGCTCTACGAGGCGCTCTTCGGCCAGGTGAAGGACCTGATCCGCGACAAGCACCTGCTCATCGTGCCGTCGGGGGCGCTGACGCGCCTGCCGTTCAACGTCCTCGTCACCGAGCCGCCCAGCTCCGCGACCCCCGCCTCGATCGCTGACTATCGCGCGATTGCCTGGCTCGGCGCCCAGCAGCCGATCTCGGTGCTGCCCTCGGCGGCATCGCTCAAGGCGCTGCGCGCCACGGCCAAGCCGAGCCGTGCCCGGCATCTGCTGCTGGGAATAGGCAACCCGCTGCTCGACGGGCCCGACCAGCGTTCTGCGCGGCGCGCCGAGATTGCCCGGTATAACCGGACCTGCCAGGCACTGGCCGAGGTCGGGCAACAAGTCGCCGACGCCCGACGCGGGAACGGTACGCCCTTCCAAGCCGTGTTTCGCGGCACATACGCCGATGTCGCCAAGATCCGCGAATGGGAACCGCTACCCGAGACCGCCAACGAGCTGTGCGCGATCCGGGCGCGGCTGGGCGTGCCGGAGGGCGATATCCTGCTGGGCGCCCGGGCCACCGAGAGCGCGATCAAGGCTCTGTCGGCCAGCGGCCGCCTGGCGGACTACCGGATCGTGCAGTTTGCCACCCATGGCGCGCTCAGCGGCGAGGTGCAGGGCTCGGCCGAGCCGGGACTTATTCTCAGCCCACCCGAGGCCGGCACGAGCGATGCAAAGAAACTCGAACAGGACGACGGGTTCCTGACGGCATCTGAAATCTCGTCCCTCAAGCTCGATGCCGACTGGGTGATCCTGTCGGCCTGCAACACGGCGGCCGGCGGCGTCGCCAATGCGCAAGCGCTGTCGGGCATCGCGCGCGCCTTCTTCTATGCCGGCGCTCGCGCCCTGCTCGTGTCTCATTGGGCGGTCCCGTCCGCAACATCGGTGGAGCTGACGACGCGCGCCTTCCAGGAGCTAGCGGCGAGGCCAGGGCTGGGTCGCGCGGAGGCATTGCGCATCTCCATGCGCGAGATCATCAACAACGGGCGGGTGTGGCAGGCCCATCCCAGCCAATGGGCGCCGTTCGTGGTGGTGGGGGAAGGGGAGCGGTAGGTCCGCGCCCGGCTGCTGCCAGGGTTAACGGCCGCCTCGAAATCCCCTGGCGATGGCCGCCGACTGGGAAGAAAATCGAGCTACACCAGGGGCTTGGATCTTGTGGAACCTGCTGCCAGCAGGCAAGCGCGAGGGCGGCGCGCGCAGGGGTTTGCGGGTCGCTACAAGTCGCGACAGCTGGCAATTCGGCTCCTGGTCAAGCGTGCGGGGCGGCCGGTCGATATCCCGTTTGCGCGGCTTCTGCTAGGCTGCAGGACCCCTTTATTGCGGTTTGGGAACCGGTCGGTGCCCCCATGATGGCGGATCGTTGGCCTCTGCGTCGTACGTCGTTATCAGGCTACGACTTCCTGATCGAGCAGGCCGACCGTGCGGTCCCACTGGTGGGACCGGTGGTGCTGATCGGCGCGGTGACCGTTGTTCTCGGAGCCGTGAGCGGGGTCGTCAACCTGCAGCACGTCTCCAGCGTGTATCTGATCGCGGTGCTGATCTCGGCGGCACGCTGGGGCATCCTGTCGGCCATCATATCGGCTGTCGGAGGCGTCGTTGCGTCCGCGTTCTTCTTCTACGCGCCGATTTACAATTTGCACGTTTCCAACCCGCAACGGATTCTCGACCTCGTTCTTTTCATTTGTGTCGCCATTGTAACGGGCCATTTGGGAGAGAGGGCGCGGGCGCACATCAAGACGGTCAAGGCGAACGAGGAGGAGATGCGCTCGCTCTACGCCTTCTCGCGCCGGCTTGCCGTGGCATCGACGGGCTCGGATATCCTCGCCGCCGTCAGGGATCATCTGAGCTCGGTGCTGCATCAACGCGTCCTTCTCTGCGATCCGCGCGACGAGATCGGTGGGCCGCAGTCTCTGCACGGGCGGGGGGCGCTGCCGGACGCGGTGTGGACTGCCGTCTCTGCCAGCCGCGCCGGCGAAGCAACCGCTCTGTGCGTCGATGACGCGACGGGGTCGGCCTGGCTCGTTCGCGCGCTGTCACGCGAGAATATTGCGCTCGGCGTGGTGGTGATCGACGTTGGCCGGCATCCCGTCGAGTTTCTGCAGTCGATCCGCAAACGGGTCGATACAGTGCTTACGGACGCAACAGCCACCCTGGAGCGCCTGGACGTTGCGCGCGCGCTCGATCAGGCAGAGGCGCGATCGATCAGAGAGGACTATCGCGCCGCGCTGCTCGAGTCCGTTTCCCATGAACTGCGCACGCCGCTCGCGTCTATCCTGGGAGCCGCCTCGGTGCTGACCTCGCAGGCGGGCCCGCAGGACGAGCGGCTGGCCGGGCTCACGACCCTGATCCACGATGAAGCCGAGCGCCTGGACAACGACATCCAGAACCTGCTCGATGCAAGCCGCATCAGCAGCGATGGTCTGCGCGCGCATCTCGGCTGGGCCGAATTCCGCCGACCTCGTCAACGCGGCTGTCGAGAGGGTTCGCCCCCGGCTTCCGCTGCATCGCGTCGATGTCTGCGTGTCTGACGAGCTGCCTCTGGTGCGTACCGATCCGGTGCTGGTCGAGCAGGCGCTGCGGCAAATCATCGGCAACGCCGTCAAGTACTCCCCGCCCAACTCGAAGATATCGGTCATGGCCAGCGAGGAGGAAGGGCACGTGGCAATCCGAGTGATAGACAACGGGATGGGGTTCACGGCGCAAGAGAAGCCGAACCTCTTCGAGCGCTTCTATCGCAGCCCCAGGCATCAGGGGGTGGCGCCCGGCTTCGGCCTCGGCTTGTGGATCGCGCGCGCCTTCGTCGACGTCTGCGGCGGCGAGTTGAGCGTAGAGAGCGAGGGGCCGGGGCGCGGAACGACCGCCACCATTCGTCTGCCAGCACCAGCCGTCGCCGCGCATGAGGCGAATGAGGACGAGCATGAATAAAAATGGGCTCCTCACTTTGGTCGTCGACGACGACATCCAGATCCGCCGCTTTCTGCGCGCCGGCTTCGAGCTGGAGGGCATCGGCGTGCATGAAGCCGCCACGGGCGCGGAAGGGATCAAGGCCGCCACGCTCAAGCCTGTCGATCTGGTCATCCTCGATCTTGCCCTGCCCGATATGGACGGTGCGGAGGTCCTCGAGCGCCTGCGTTCCTGGTCGCGGGCTCCCATCATCGTGCTGTCCGTCAGGGCCAGCGAGGCAGAGAAGGTGAAGCTGCTCGAGCTCGGCGCGGACGACTACGTGGTCAAGCCGTTCGGAATGGGCGAGCTGCTGGCCAGGGCGCGGGCGGCACTGCGTCGCCAGCAGGGAGCGGCGATCGGCGAGCCAACGGTGCGAATAGGCCCCCTGATGATCGATTTCGCGCGGCGTGCGGTTGTCTGCGACGGCGTGCAATTGGAGCTCACGCCGAAGGAGTACAGGCTGCTGCACGTGTTGGCTCATCACGCCGGCAACGTCGTCACCCATCAGCAGTTGCTGCGAGAGGTGTGGGGACCAACGCACGCCAATGACGGCCACTACCTGCGCATTTTCGTGCGCAAGATCCGCCGCAAGATCGAGCGGGATCCCGCGCACCCCAGGCTTCTCAGGACCGAGTTGGGTGTCGGCTATCGCCTCGTGAGCGAGCCTGCCGGCTAGAGCAAGATCGTTTCTGATCGAAGCACTTGGCTTCGATCATGGAACGTGAATCTTGCTCTCAAATCCATGATGCAGAGCAGGATTCACGCTTCGGCCGAAACGTCGCGACCGAGGCAAGGCGATTCCATCCGAAGCGATCCTGCGCTAGCGTCGTGACCAAGTAATTCGTCTCAGCTTGCACGTCGGGGAACGACTTCGCGATCCGAAGAACGCGAGCGTTTTGTTTATGCCGAATTTATGCGAAACGGCCGAAAGATTACTCGATTGCCGCCACGGCCGGCCGTAGCTCTCTTCCATCGCAAGTCTCGGAGTGAGGCGCGCCAGTCCGACGCTGGAGCGTCGGGCCGGTGCCGACCCGCAAGGACCTCGAACATGATGGTGCTCACCGGCGTAGGCATTTTGGCGGCGTCCATTGCCACGCTGCTGGGCATGCGCCCCGGCAAGGGGCAAGTCGCGTCCCGCTCGGAACTTATCGAGACCACGGCCGCCATCCTGATAACGGCTGGCGTCGGGCTGGGCGTGACAATGCTCGTTTCCGGCCTCGCACTGCTGGTGGCGCCCTAGCCGCCCCGTCGCCACACAGGGAGATAGCCATGGACATGCTGGTCGGAGTTGGGGCGATCACCGCGTCAGCCCTATTGTACTGGGTCGCGCGGCCCAAGGGCGGCAAGGAGACGTGGCTGGCACGTCTCCCTGGAAGTTGGATCGCATTGCCGCTGATCATCCTCATGGGCTCCCTGGCCGGCGGCATGATGATCTACACCCACCTCCCCAAGTGAGGCCTCAAACTGCTGCAGCGGCGGTTCTTGCTTCGGCGGTCACGCGGCTGCGTTGAGATCTCGAGCCGCCGATACGGCACGCAGCGTCGGTGCCAACGTGCAGTGATGCGGGATGCGGGGCAGGTTTGGCCGTGAGTACCGCCGCCGGCGATCTACGCCGAATTTATGTCGAGCGGTCGGAAAGTTACGCAGCGTCCGCGGTCAGGGGCACTACCTTGCCGGCAGCAATCTGACCTTTCGGGGTGAACGATGATGTGGATAGCAGAAGAGATCGCCGTGTATTTGGGAGCCGCAGCAGTCTGTTTCCTGTTCGTCGGCATTCTCGTTTGGTGGGCGCAGCCCGTCGGCGGCGAGCTGTCGCCCCGGCTACGGCAGCGCGGCATGGAAACCCTCGTCAGCGGCAGCGCGTCGCTTGCGGGCATACTGGGCTTCGGCTTTCTGATCGGTGCAATTCTGGTCGTGTTCAAGTAGCCGTTTGGCGCTGCCCGGCGCTGCCCGGCGCTGCCCGGCACTGTCGGTGGCGAGCGAGCAAGCCTGAAGGCAAAAAAACGGCCGGACTGGCGTCCCAGTCCGGCTCCAGATCAGGCCCGGCTTTTTGGGCTTGGCAGGGCGAGGGAACCCCGGACCTGAGTCTTTGCTGGCGGTCGCCGCTCTCCTTTGCTCTCAGCGAGCGCGGCGGACACCCGCCAGAGGCAGGCTCGAATTTGCTTCCCTGGGGTCGAGCGACATCCAGATGCGCGGATTGAGATAGGACTGGCGCATCACGTACTCATAAGGTGTGCGGGTCCACAGCTTCACCTCGTCGACTTTGTTGTCGAGGACGAAGTCGCCCTGGACGGTGCGGGCCGTCAGGAGCGCGTGTCCCTCGCCCTTCTCGTCGCGCACCACGGTGATCAGCAGGGCGCTCGGCGACCAGCCGAGCGCCAGGAGGCGCTTGCGCTTGAGCAGGGCATAGTCCTCGCAGTCGCCCCTCGTAATGGGGATCGTCCAGTATTCGGTCTGGCCGTAGACCTCAAGATCGGTTGCAGGCTCGATCTCGCGGTTGACCGTCCGATTGACGATGTCGAGCTCGGTCAGGCGCTGCGGACCGGCCGAGAACCGCTGGTCCTCCTGCGGGCCCACCCTGCATTCCTCCGCCTCGCGTGCACAAAACTGCACGAAACCGTAGGGCGGCTGCGTCACGCCGAAGACGCGCATGTAAGGCTGGGCGCCGTCCTGGCCGCGCAACGGTGCAGGATCGGCCATGGCCGCAGATGCGGTCAGCACGCCGGCCAGCCCGGCTAGAACGATGACGCTTTGCAGTTTCATTGTTACCCTCGACACCGGGACCCTAGCAAAGACGTTCTGCGTTTTGCTGAGCCGCCATCCTGCATTTTGCGACAACTTTTCAGCCCTGTTGCTTCAAATTGCAGTGTTGGCATTCACCGTCTTTCAACCCTGTCACGAGGTTCGTGTTCCACCCTTTGTTCAGGCGGTTTCCATCGCACCGCCGTCTCAGCCGAAGTAGCGTCTGAGCGCGACCGGGTTCTGGATGTCGATGAACTGGACGCCGAAGCCGTCCGGATGGTGCCGGACGACGCGGGCGCGCAGCTTCCCCAGCACGACCTCGGAGCCGATCTCGGGACGGGCCGGCGTGGCGATGGACGCGCCGGAGATGGAGAAATCGAGCACGCGGCAGGTCAGGTCGATGCCCTCGGCCAGATGCAGCGTGGACTCGCCGACATTGGGCGCGATGCGTTCGTGGCGGCGGCCGGCGTCGTCGTCGAGCTCGTTGCGGTTGGCGAGCCAAATCAACTGCGCGGCAAGCTTCTCGCGCTTGTAGGCAGTGGCGTTGATCTTCAAGGCGAAGCCGCCCTCGAGCTCCCGCACGACCTCGCCCTCGATGCCTCCGACATGATCGAAATAGGCAACGATCCGCTCGCCTACGGTGACGCCAACGGACGAGGTGATGGCGGCGCCGCCGACCGAGATGTCGATGAGCCTGCAGGGGTGCTCTTCCTTGGTCGCGCGCATGAACCGTCCGGGCAGGGTGAGCGCGATCCGCTTGTGGCGGCGCCGATCCGGGGTGATCCGCGACATCACACCCAAGGCGCGACGGGAAAAGCGCGTCTCTCTGGCGAGCATGCAAACCTGCTGGTACTCGGGTGGCGGCGGATCGGGGCCATTGCCCCCGATCGAAGAGGAGCATGGCCCCAGTTAATGAGCTGCTAGAGCATCATCGCCGCAGTTTATTGATAAGGGGCTAACGGCCGCCTCGTTTCCGGTCGGTCGAGCGCTGTCGCGCCAACGTTGGTCCCGCAACACCTGTCCGCACGCGGTGTATTTGTTAACCTTCGCGGTCGGACCAGAGCAGGATCGCTTCAGGTTGAATCGCCTTGCCACAGCTGCAACGTGCCGGCTGAAGCGTGAAGCCCGCTCTACTCAAAATGTTGAGAGCAAGATTCACGTTCCATGATCGAAGCCAAGCGCTTCGATCAGAAACGATCTTGCTCAGTGCTTCTTTGTGCCGGCCCGGCCGCCGTCGAGAACACGAAATTGGCGGCGCATGGCGTTGGCGAGACGCGTATTGGCGGGCTCGGCGAGGAACGGCGCCTGCTTGCCGGCGCGCTCGATCACGGAATGGGGCCGCCCGTCCGGCCAGACGATCTCGTGACGAACAAGACGATGGGCAAGCCGATGGGCGAGCGCGACGTCGCCATGCAACCAATGCGGCATCGAGGCGGGACTGGTCGCGCCGATGATGCGTCCGACCTTGCTGCCGGCGTGCAGGAGCGGCAACAGGATCGTTTCGAGCTCGACCCTGTGGTCCGGGTCGGTGCCGCTGTCGGTCGTGAGCGTGACGACGGCGCCCTGCTCGCACACCGATGCCAGCAGGCTCTCCAGCAGCGGCCGGTCCTGCTCGCTCCAGCCAGCCAGAAAGTTGCTGCCGCGCAGCTCCTTGCCCAAGAGCTCGCACAGGCGCGTGCCGGCGAGCCTGTATGGGTAGGTCGCCCGGTCGACCCGCTCGAGCATGAAGGTCTCGGCCAGGATGCTGGCGATCCTCGACGGCTCGATCTCGAGGCGCCGCGGCGCAAGCCGCCCCCCGCGTATCTCGTTCCAGTAGCTGTACAGAGTAAAGAGCGTTCTCTGCTTCATGCCCCGTGTACCCCTAGCTTCCCCCGCCTGTGATCCCGTGTGTCAAAACGGAACGTTCGTGCCGGCAGGCCTCCCTCTGGGCAGCACCGTTCGTGCCACCGCTTTGTGCAAAGGGCGCCGTCGCCACAGTCAGGGGAAAGTCGTTGCCGTTAGGGTTGCCACGGCCGGCCGGATCGCCTCTATAAGCCGACGAAGCCGAAGCCCTGCGCGCCGGAGCGCGACCCCCATTGAGCGACCGCGAACCGATCTTCAACGTGCCGGGCGTCGTGCTCGCGCTGCTGGCCCTGTTCGTGGCGGTTCACATCGCGCGGAGCCTGCTGCCGGCGGACCAGGAGGAATGGTGGACGGCGGCTTTGGCGTTCATTCCGGCACGCTGCTGCGGCCTTGCAGCCGACCTGCCGGGCGGCAAGGTCGCCACGGTCACGTCCTACATCACCCACCTCTTCGTGCATGGCGACGTGACGCACCTCACGATCAACTCCGCCTGGCTGCTGGCGTTTGGCACACCCGTGGCGCGGCGGATCGATGCTTGGCGCTTCCTGGCGTTCTTTGCGTTCACCGGCATTGCCGGCGCGCTGCTCTATCTCGCCGTGAACGGCGGCGTGCTGACCTTGATGGTGGGCGCGTCGGGCGCCATTTCCGGTCTGATGGGGGCGGCGTTTCGCTTCGTGTTCCGCGGCCTGGAGGAACGCGGCCCCTGGGCCTTCACCGCTACCGCGCCACGCATCCCGCTGCTCGGCCTCGCCGACACGCTGCGCGACCGCCGCATCGTGATGGCGGTGGCCGCCTGGACCCTCCTCAACGTGGTTCTGGCGCTGGGCCCCTTGAGCGGCCTCACCGAGGCGGCGGGTATCGCCTGGGAGGCGCATCTGGGCGGCTTCTATGCGGGTTTGTTGCTGTTCGGGCTGATCGACCGCCCGCCGTCGGACGACAGACAGCCGACGTGACGGGGCATGCTGCGGGTGCGGTGTGATCCTCTTGCGCCCCTTCCGGAAATCGCCACAGTATCGCGCAACAACAACGGGCTAAGCCGCGTCACAGTCGGCTGGCGGCACAGGCAAGCGAGGCGTCCGACGCGCCGAGCGCCGCCAGCCAAGCGCGGTTCGCCCGCGAACGGGAGCGACCGTCATGAACGTTGCTACAATTCTCAAGTACAAGGGGCGCGCCGTCACCACGGCCGGCCCGGACGCGACGCTGTTGGAGATCGCCGACAAGCTTGCCGGCAAGCGCATCGGCGCGATCGTGATCGTCGGCGCGCGCGGGGAGGTTGCCGGCATTGTCTCCGAGCGCGACATCATTCGGGCACTGGCCGAGCAAGCCGGCGCATGCCTCAAGCGGCCCGTGTCGGAGATCATGACGAAGCATGTCATCACCTGTCAGGAGACCGACACGCTCGATGAGCTGATGGCGATGATGACCGCGCGGCGCTTCCGCCACCTGCCGGTGGTCACGGACGGCGCGCTGGTCGGGATCATTTCCATCGGCGACGTCGTCAAGCATCACGTCGCCGAGGTGGAGATGGAGGCAACGGCGATGCGCGAGTACATCACGCAGAGCTGATCGGCAGGAGCCGACCGTCCGGATCAGACGCGCATGGCGCGCGCGGTCAATGCCACGACCTGTTGGCGGCCGGCGATCTCGCGCGTGATGTCGTCGATCTCGCGCCGGGCTGCGGCGACGCCGCACTCGATCAGCTCCTCGGCGCGATGAAAGTCGAACAGGCCGAACGTCGGTACGCGGGGCTGGATGACGATATCAGGGGGGTCGCCCGCAAGCCGCGAGCGGGCAATGCGATCCTGGACGATATTGAAGGCTTCCACCATGACGCGCGAGATGCCTGGCCCGTTGTCGGCGCGGCCGAAGACCTGACGCTGCAGGAGCTTTTTCACCGCCCTGCCGTTGCGCGCAATGATGCCTTCGTCCTCCGCGGGTGCTTCCTCCACCGGCGCCTCGAGGGCGGGAAGGATCTCGGCGTGCGGCACGACCGTGCCGCGTCCGCAGGCGTCCGAGTTGACGTTGACGGCGATCACGTAGCGGGCCCCGAGCGCGCGGCAAACCGAGACCGGGACCGGGTTCACGAGTGCGCCGTCGAACAGCCAGCGGCCGCCGATGTTGACGGGGCGGAAGATGCCGGGGAGCGCGTAGGACGCGCGCATCGCCTCGACGATGCTGCCGCGCGAGAGCCAGATCTCGTGGCCCGTGCCGATCTCGGTTGCGACTGCCACGAAGCGCCGCTCGAGCGATTCGATGTTGATCGACTTGAGGCGCCGGTCGAGAACGTTGGTCAGCTTCTGGCCGTTGATCAGGCCCGAGCCGGTGAAATTGAAGTCGAGGAAGCCAAGCACCTTGCGCCGCGTCAGGTCGCGCGCGAACTGGTCGAGAGCGCCCAGCTCGCCGGCCACGTAGCAGCCGCCGACGACGGCGCCGATCGAGGTGCCGGCGACGATGTCGGGATAAATGCCGGCCTCGTTGAGCGCCTTCAGTACGCCGATATGCGCCCAGCCGCGGGCCGAGCCGCCGCCGAGCGCCAGACCGATCTTGCAATCACCCATTGCGGGCCCCTACCAACGCAAGACTGCAATCGCTGCGGCCAACGTGAAGGCGGGCCGCAGCTCCCTTCGTTCCATCGAGGCTAACGGGGAGGGATTAAGTGAGCCCTAGGGAAGGGTTAAGGGCTGCCTGCGAAGCGTGCCACAGCCCGCATATCCTGCACGCCCGTACGTGGCGCCGACAGGACAGGGCAAAGAAAGGGTTAAGAGCCGGGGCGGAGCATAGGCTGTGCGGCTTTACCAAGTGCCGTCTCGAGGCGACGGCGCGACGCTGGCACAGCGATCCAAGCCTGCCACCGCGACAGTCGCACAGCGTCAGGTTCGGCTGAGGGGCATGTCGGGGGAGGGCGGCGCACCCAGGGGGAGCGCGCGGTAGAAGCAGGAGCGCGCGCCGGTGTGGCAGGCGACGCCCGCGCCCTCGACCTCGACCTTCAGCCACACGACGTCCTGGTCGCAGTCGGTGCGGGCCTCGATGACGCGCAAGACGTTGCCGCTCTCCTCGCCCTTCTTCCACAGCTTTGACCGCGACCGGCTCCAGAAGTGGGCGGCCCGCGTCTCCAAGGTGGCGGCCAGCGCTTGGGCATTCATCCAGGCAAACATGAGGACGTCGCCCGTGGCGGCATCGGTGACGACGGCCGGGATCAGGCCGTCGGCATCGAACTTCGGCTGGAAGCGCAGGGACGTCTCCACCTCGCCCGGCGTGCCGCGCGCGGCGAAGAGCTGGGATGGGGCAGCCATGTCGGGTCTCCGGGATGGGGCCTGGGCGCTCGCCTCAGGCGCGGGCCCCGTGCACCATCTGCAGGAAGCGGTCGCGGTAGCTGGCGTCGGCGTCGAGCGCGCCGGTGAAGCGGGTGGTGATGGTCTTGACGCCGGGCTGGCGCACGCCGCGCGTCGACATGCATTGATGCTCGGCCTCGATCAGCACGGCGACGCCGCGCGGCCTCAGCGCCTGCTCGATGGCGTCCGCGATCTGCGCGGTCATGGTCTCCTGCGTCTGCAGGCGCTTGGCGAAGATCTCCACCACGCGCGCGATCTTGGAGATGCCGACGATGCGGCCGTTGGGGAGGTAGGCGACGTGGGCCACGCCCAGGAACGGCGCCAGATGATGCTCGCAGTGGCTCTCGACGCGGATGTCGCGCAGCATGACGAGGTCGTCGTAGCCGCCGGTCTCGTCGAACTGGCGCGCCAGGACCTCGGCGGGGTCGAGCCCGTAGCCGGAGAAGTATTCCTCGAAGGCCTCGGTGACGCGCCGCGGGGTGTCGAGCAGGCCCTCGCGCGAGGGGTCATCGCCCGCCCAGGCGATGAGCGTGCGCACGGCCTCCTCGGCCTCGGCCTGGCTCGGGCGCCGGGGTGGCGAGGGCCGCTTCAGCGGTGCGGCAGCCTTCCTCGTCGCGATGTCGTTCATGGCTCGTGTCAGCTCCGCATGGGGAATGTGGCGTTTCAGATTGTAGCGCCGGCCCGTGTCGCGCGCGAACGTTGAAATTTTCCACCGTCCACGCGATATGTCTTCTCACATCCGACGCCGCAACCGAGCGCGGCAACCGAGCCGGGCGTGGCGCCAAGACGCCCGCGCCCGGATATAGTATGTTGGCGTGAGCCGGACAAGAACAGCCGCTTTTCCCGCCACCCAGGCAAGGGCCCTGCAGATCTGATGACGCAGCTGAGCGAGATCTACAACAAACGCATCCTGGAGCTGTCCGCCAACATCGCCGGCGCCGAGCGCCTTGCCGACGCCGACGCCAGCGCCACGGCGCATTCCAAGCTGTGCGGCTCCACCGTCACCGTCGACCTCAAGCTGGCGGACGACCGGGTGACGGCTTTTGGCCAGACGGTGAAGGCATGTCTGCTGGGCCAGGCAGCGGCCTCGGTGATGGGTCGCAACATTGTCGGCAGCAGTGCCGATGAGCTGCGCGAGGTCGGCCGCACCATGCGCAAGATGCTGAAGGAAGGCGGCCCGCCCCCGGAGGGACGCTGGGCGGACCTTGCCGTGCTCGAGCCGGTCAGGGACTACAAGGCCCGTCATGCCTCCACGCTCCTGGTGTTCGACGCGGTCGAGGCGGCGCTGTCCAAGGCCGAGACCGGCCAGGCGGTGTCGGCCGGCGCCCAGGCTTGACCCGTGCCGTGATGGCCGCCGGCGTCAGTGCAGCCAGAGCAGTTCGCGCCGTTGCCAAGGCCTTCGCCAAGGCGCCGATCCACGTCTACCGCTGGACGCTGAAGCCCCTGGTCGGCTGGGAATGCCGCCACCTCCCCACCTGCTCGGAGTATGCGCTGGAGGCAATCGACCTGAACGGCGCCTGGCGCGGGAGCTGGCTGGCGCTGTCGCGCATCTGCCGCTGCCATCCGTGGGGCACGCACGGCTTCGACCCGGTACCCGACATCGCCGCCGAGCGCCATCCGCTGACACCGTGGCGCTACGGCCGCTGGAGCTGGCGGCTGCGCGATGGCGCGCCGTAAACGGGGACAGGGCGACCGCTTGCGGACGCATCGCCAGGCCTTAGGCTGGGCGCCAAATTCAACTCATGAGCGGTTTTGCTTGGAGAGAAGGCATCAATGCTGACGGTGAAAGGCTTCTACGATCTG
>CAWCOF010000028.1:0-15786 GCA_963797005.1 uncultured Alphaproteobacteria bacterium | reverse complement strand
GCCGCGCCGTCCGCGCCGGCGTGAATCGACAGATCGCGGATGGTCGGGCTCCTGCCCGAGAGCGGATTGGCCTCGTCCCAGCCAATCCTGATCTCGTTGAAGCGGCAGGCGCGCGCATCGTAGAGCACGAGCCGCCCGGCCAGGCTGTCGCCGAGCCCTAAGATCTCCTTCAGCACCTCGGTCGCCTGCAAGGTGCCGAGCACGCCCACGGCCGCGCCCAGCACGCCCACCTCGGCGCAGTTGGCCACCGTCCCCGGCGGCGGCGCCTCGGGGAACAGGCAGCGGTAGCTCGGATACGGCGCGCCGTCCGGCCCCGTCTCGTGCGGCTTGAAGGTGGTGATATAGCCCTCGAACGGCCCCACGGCGGCAAACACCAGCGGCCGCTTGGCCAGATAGCAGGCATCGCTGACGAGATAGCGCGTGGCGAAGTTGTCCGACCCGTCGGCGACGATGTCGTAGCGGGCGATGATGTCCAGCGCGTTGCCGGCATCGATGCGCGCCTCGTAGGTCTCGACCTTCACATGCGGGTTGAGCCGCGCCACCGTCTCCTTGGCGCTCTCGACCTTCGGCACCCCGATATGCGCCGTGTCGTGCACGATCTGCCGCTGCAGGTTGTCGAGCGAGACGTGGTCGTCGTCGATGATGCCGATGGTGCCGACGCCCGCCGCGGCGAGATACATGATCAGCGGCGAGCCGAGCCCGCCCGCGCCGATGACGAGCACCTTGGCGGCCTTCAGCTTCTGCTGCCCCTGGCCGCCCACCTCGCGCAGCACCAGATGCCGCTTGTAGCGCTCGATTTCCTGTTCCGTCAGGGCCATGCGCCGTCGTCACTCCGCTACCGGTATTGCCGTCACTATAGCATGCCGCACGTCCCTTCTCCCCTTGGGGAGAAGGTGCCCGTCGTGTCGAAGACGCGCCTCCGGCACGAAGGGCGGATGAGGGGGCCTTGAGACCTCGCAGAGCAGTCGCCCCTCACCAGTTCGGCCGAATGACTTACAGCCGCGCCAGCAACGTAGGCGTCACCGGCAGAGCCCGGTGCACGCGGCCGTAAGCCATGGCCTCACGTCCTCTCCCCCGAGGGGAGAGGGGGCGTGCGCCGCATGCATGACGTCACACCGCCGGCGGGCCGTCCCGGAAGGGCGCCAGCGCCTGGGCGATGAACGTGTGCGTCGGCGCCGGCGCACCGGCCGCCTGCCCGAGCCGCGCCACCGCGCCCGACAGCCCGTCGATCTCGATCGGCTTGCCGGCGACGAGGTCGTGCGCCATCGACGCCATCAGGTTCTTGGGCAGGCCGTCGACCAGCTTGATGAGATCGTCCGCATCGGCCGGCGTCAGCCCGGTCTTCGAGCGCCACGCCCACCGCCACCGTCTCCTTGACGGCCGCCTCCAGCAGCGCGCGCGACTGCGGATTGGTGCGCACCGGACCGATCGGCCCGCGCGTCAGCGCCGTGAGGCCCGAGAGCGGCGCCAGCATGGCGAACTTCATCCACACCTCGCGCTGGATGTTGGCGGGGACCTTGGCGGCGAAGCCGGCCGCCTTGCAGGCGTCGGCAAACGCCTTGACGCGCGCGCTCGGCTTGCCGTCGCGTTCGGCGAACTCGAGGCTTTCGAACTTGCCCGTCTGCTTGATGGTGCCGGGCGCGGAGATATGCGAGCCGATGCGTGCCACCCCCGCCACCACGTGCTCGGCGCCGACGATGCGGCCGATGCGGTCCGCGCTCTCCACCCCGTTCTGGAAGGTGAACACCGTGGCGCCCTTGGAGGTGAGCCCGGTGAGACTTTCGGCGGCACTCTCCGTGTCGCGCATCTTGACCGCGAACATGATCACGTCGGCTGAGTCGATCTCGCGCGCGTCGGCCACCACCTTGACGGGTTTGAGGTGCGCGGGCCGGATCTCGCTGTCGAGGACGAGGCCGTTCTTCTTCATCGCCTCCAGGTGCGAGCCGCGCGCCACGAAGGTGACGTCGTTGCCGGCCTCCGCCAGCCGCCCGCCGAAATAGCCGCCGACCCCGCCGGGGCCCATCACCGCGATCTTCAAAGGAACCCCCGCTCATGGCGTGATCACCACGCGGCCCACGATCCTGCCCGCGCGCAAGTCATCGAGCGAGCGGCTGGTCTCGGCGAGCGGCCGCTTCTCCACCGGGATCGGCTTCACCTTGCCGGCCTTCACCAGCTCCAGCATCTCGGCCGCCTCCGCCGGCGAGGCCACGTAGCTCCCCATGATGGTGAGCGCGCGCAACGGCAGCATCGGCACCGGCATCGAGAAACTGCCGCCGATCAGCCCGACCACGATCGCCGCCCCGCCCTTGGCCACGGGCGCATGCGCGAACGCGAACGACTTGTCGGAGCCCGCGAAATCCACCGCCGCGCCCACGCCGCCGCCGGAGGCCTTCTGGATCGCCTTGCGCGCGCCGGCATCGGCCGGATCGAACGCCTCGGTCGCTCCCAGCTCCAGGGCCGCCGCGCGCTTGGCCGCATCGATGTCGGCGACGAAGATCGGTTTGTCGGTCAATGCACGGGCGAACTGCAAACCCATCATGCCGACGCCGCCGAGCCCCACGATCAGCAGCGGCCCGGCGCGCAGGAACGGCAGCGCCTTCTTGATCGCGCCGTAGCCCGTGAGCCCCGAGCACATCAGCGGGCCGGCGATCTCGGGCGCGATGCCCCCAAAGTCCATCAGGTAGCGCGGATGCGGCACCAGCACGTGGGTCGCATAGCCGCCGTCCACCGTGACGCCCAGCACGCGCGGGGCGTTGCACATGTGCTCGTCGCCGCGCGCGCACAGCCCGCAATGGCCGCAGCCGATCCACGGATAGGCCGCGTAGCGCTGGCCCTTGGCGACGCCCTTGGCCTCCGGGCCCACGGCCTCCACGGTGCCGGCGATCTCATGGCCCAAGGTGAAGGGCAGTTGCCGGTTGCCGCGCACGTCGAGCTGCTTGCCGCCGCCCAGATCGAAATAGCCGTCCTGCAGGTGGAGATCGGAGTGGCACACGCCGCAGTGGGAGACGCGCAGCACCACCTCGGTGCCGGTCGGCACCGGCGTCGGCGCTTCGGTATCCTGCAACGGTTTTCCGTAGTCGACGAGCGATTGACGATGCATCGGCCTTCCTCGCGGGTTGTGACGCGAAGCTTAGCAGAGATCAGCCGGCAATGAAGATCCAAGAAGATCGGCGGATAATTAGTCAGCCTTGGCCGGAACGTCTTCCGCCCTTTCGCATAGGGTGCTACATGCTTGGCCGTCTAGGTTCTTCTCTCCAATTCAGGCCTAGGCATCTCGGGGCCCCGCCCTTGATCTCCCGAGGGCGGGGTTCTCCTGACCCCGCACCGCCTCCCGCTTCAGCCTTCGTGCCGCTTCTTGCGCGGATGCCCCTTGTCGGGCCGCTTGTTCTCCATCACGCGCACCTTGCGCAAGCGCAGCGCGATCCAGCGGCGGCAGCTCGGAAGTCTCCGATTGCACCGGACCCGGATCTGCGGACCCTTGCCGGCGCGGCGCGTTGGCGCGTAGCGGCCGGCGCTGTCCTTGGAGACATCGTGCGCGGCCCTCGCGATCAGGTCCGCCGCCGTCATGCCGCCCATGAACGGGTTGGCCCTCAGCGCCGCCGGCGCCAGCAGCGTGGAGACCGGCGTTTTCGGCGGCGCCCGCATCACGCGCACCGCGCCGTAGGGCCCGACCAGGTAGGCAAGGCGCAGGTCGGCGAACGTCGGCTCGAACCCCTGCTCGCCCAGGAAGGCCGCGCTCTCCTTGCAATAGGCCGCCGCGGCGCGCCGGGAGAAGGCGCGGTTGGTCCTGAGCGCCAGGATCTGATCCTCGGTCAGCTTCGCGACCTCGTCGGCGAAGTGCCGCCGCGTCACGTACAGGAACGTGTCCTCGATGAACTGGAAGGGCCCGAGCGCCGTCGAACGCGCGTTGGTGAGGAAATCGCGGCCGTCCGACTCGGCGCGCATCAGCCGGTCGAGGAAGGCGCTGAAGCTCGCGGCGGGCGCGCCCGAGACCTTCTGGCCGGCAAGCGCGGGAGCCTCCGGCTCTTTCTTGGCGGATGCGCCTCCGCGGCGAGCGCGCAGATGAGCAGCCCTGCCGCGGCCAGGCCGATGCTGCGGGAAAAACGCAAACCCACGCGCAAGACGTCTCCAAGCTCGATGCGATCCGGCAGCCCCGCCCCTGTCGAAACCGCCCTCCAGACGCGCAGCCCAACACGGCCCGGACAATGCGGTCAATCGCGGCACCGCACTCGAGTAGAACGCCCTTAACGTGAGCTGAAGCTTTCCTGCCTGCCGGGATGGTGCTGCACAGTGCGTCGTCTCCGGCTAAGCTGCCTCGGCCGCAGCAAGGTCTCGGCGCCGCCCGCTTTGGGCTGTTCGACAAATCGTGGGGGACACCCATGCGCGACGTTCTTGGCTGGCGAAAGAAGTTCGGCGTGCTTGCGCCGTCGACCAACACCATCGTGCAGCCCGACTACGACGACATGCGCCCCCGCGGCGTCACCAACCACTACGGCCGCATCTTCACGCCCAACAACAAGGCGCTCAGCAACGACACCTTCCGCGCCGGCATCGACGTGATCGGCAGCAACGTGAAGGACGCGGTCAGGAGCGTCGTTACCTGCGAGCCGGACCACCTCGTCATGGCCATCTCGGCGCTCTCCTTCTTCGGCGGCGCCAAGGGTGCAAGCGAGTTCGCCCGCGTCATCGGCGAGGAAAGCGGCGTCGGCGTCACCATCGGCAGCACGGCGACGGCGGCGGCGCTTCAAGCGCTGGGCGGCATCCGGCGCATCGCGTTGCTCACGCCCTACTGGCCCGTCATGAACGCGGAGGTGAAGCGCTACTTCGCCGACGTGGGCCTGACGGTCGTGCGCGACCTGGCCCTGCAGTGCACGTCGTGGACGGCGATCGCGCACGTGACCACGGCCGACTGCCGCAAGGCGCTGCGGCAGCTCGACGGCGACGACGTCGACGCCATCGTCCAGGCCGGAACCAACCTCTCCATGGTGAGGCTGGCGGCAGCCGCCGAGCTGTGGCTCGGCAAGCCCGTCATCGCCATCAACACGGCGACCTACTGGCAGGCCCTGCGCTCAACCGGCATCGACGACCGGATATCGGGCTTCGGCCGCCTGCTCGAGGACTTCTGATCCCGGCCCGAGGCTCCACGCCGGCGCCTTCGACGCCGCGGCCGAGGCGGCCCAAGCTACCGCCTGTGCGCGGCGGTCCGAGGGACTCAATCGAACGAACAGCGTTAATCGAAATCGCTAACCGAAAACCGAGCTTCTTCGCCGCAACCGCCCTGAACTGTTCGAAGCTGCAAGGGTCATCGGCTCGTCCACGCCCGGATCCCGGCGCTCGGTGCTGTCCTTGGCACAGGAATTCGCATGCGCGACAGAGACACCCGTTCACCGCTCGCCAGGGCTGCATCCGGCTTGGTCTGGATCGTGCTGATGCTGCTGTCTTCCTTTTACATCCTGTCCAGGATCGCAGCCGCCATCGGCTGACACCGCGCCGGCGGCCGGACTCTCAGAGCTGACGAGGGACCAGGATCGAGCGTCCGCATCTTCGGCTCCGATGAAACCCGCTAGGGAGAGCCTGTCCGCGCTCAAGGCTGCGCGGCCTTCGCCGCCGCCATGATCTCCGGCCGATACTCGAAGTGCATGGTATCGTAGTGATACCACTTGCCGCCCCACACGAAGCCGTGCTTCTCGAAGATCTCGACGATCTCCCAGGGGATGCTGTTCTTGTAGGGGTAGCGGCCGTCCGCGCCCGGCTTGGTCCAGCGCCAGTAGTCGGTGTGCTTGGTCGCGATGTCGATCGCCGCGCCGAACCCGTGCACGGACAGACGCGTCGTGCCGGCGACGACGCGGCAGTTGTAGGTGCCGGCGGAGGGCTTCAGGTACTTGGTGAACTTCGCCGGCAGCTTGTCGAGCTCGTTCGACACCGCCTGCAGTTGATCGGCGACGCCGTTGATGCGCGTCACCTTCAGCCGCTGCTTCGACTTCGACGGCAGCCAGGCCACGTCGACCAGATGCTTGGTCACCTCGCCCTTGGTGCAGTCGCCGTACATCTTGGCGTAGAACGGCTGGAAGCGCACGCGGCCCGGGTCGCTCTGGAAGGCCGGCGGCGTGCCGGTCCGCGCGAGCGGATAGGACACGTAGAACATGTCCTCCAGATCCGGCCGCTCGAGGCGCGTGTTGAAGTCCTTCTCCCCCGTGCCGTCGTCGAAGGGCATGCGCGTGCCGTCCTTCCACACGAGCTCGTTGCCCTCGGCGCGCTCGAGGAAGGCCGGATAGCTCGCGATCAGCGCCTTGATGTTGCGCTCGCTGGCCTCCGGAATTGCGGTCTGGGCAGCGCCCTTGTCGGGCACCGCCGTGAGCATGCACACCACGAGAGCTGCGGTGAACGTTTGCCAGCGTCCTGACACCACTGTCGGCGCTCCGCGTTTAGAGCTCGGCAGGCTCAGTCCTCGTCGCAGTCGTTGCGGCGTTCCCAATGCCGGATCTCGTCGACCTCCTCTTGGGCGCGGGGCGGCAGCCGGCCGAAGGGAGGATAGCAGCCCCGCCCGAATTCCCTGATGGCCCGCCTGGTCTTGAAGCAGTAGCCATAGTGGGCGTAGATCTGGTTGCGCGCAAACCACAGCGCTTCGCAACTCATCTGCCGGTAGCCTTGCGCGTTTGCGGGCGACGATCCGCCGAAAGGGCCAAGCACGGCGAGAGCGATGCTGGCCGCAATGATGCCGATGGCGCGCGATCGATGGGACATGGTCAATGCTCCTGCTTCTTTTTGAAACTGCAACCAACCCTTTCCGGCTTCCAATATGCTTGCCCGCGAAATGGGTCGCAAGATGACGCGCGCGACCGCGCCGCGGGAGTGCCGTGAGGGCCCTTCAGGGCGTGCCGATGTTGCCACACCAGCCCCCCGATCGGATGATGCACCGAACCTTAGCCGTTCGCCCCGTTACAGCGGCTTGATCGCAACCTTGCGAAACTTGATCACGCCCACGGCGTGCTGCAGCCCGATCGGCCCCTCGGTCCACATGTTATTGTGCAGCTCCGCTGTCTTCTGGCCGTTCAGCACCACGGTGATGTCGCGTCCCTTGGCGGTGATCTCGAAAGTGTTCCACTTGCCGCCGGCCTTCGGCATCGGGTGCACCTCGATATAGTGGACTATCGCCCCGGTGCCGTAGGTCGGATCCTTGCGCTGGTCGAAGATGTTCGCTTCGTAGCAGGTTCTGTCGGTGAGCTTGTTGCGGTCGCTGCAGCGCAGATATATGCCGCTGTTGGCGTCGTCGCTCGCCCAGAACTCGATATGCAGCATGAAGTTCTTGTAAGAATTCTTGCTGAGGAGGAAAGCGGCATTCTTGCTCGTTCTCTTGTCAGCGACGACGGCCCCGTCCTCGAGCCGCCAGTTGCTCTCGCCGACGCGATCCCAGTCCCCCATGGTCTTGCTGTCCAGCAGCGTGATCCAGCCTTCCCCCGTCTGGCCCCTTGCCTGCGGCGCCAGGTGAGTGCCGGCGAATGCGAAGAGAGCGAGCCCCGCGGCGAGGCCGAGCAGTGACGCGCGTTGCATGTTGAATTCCTCCCTGAAAAAGGCTTTGGCGTATATCTGTCCGCGGCGTGCTCTTCTTCGAATAGGCCCCGGCGGACGAACCATCCTAGCGGTTTCCCGGAAGGCCGTGGGACTTTTGCGATGGCCGATCCAAGGCGCCGATCCGGTCATGGGCGACCGGCGCTGTTGTCGACCGCCATTGCAGGATCGCCGGTTGCGCCGCAACATCGGCCACATGGCCGGAGCCACCAGGGGATCGAACCCTATGAGGCGGGCTCTGACGGCGCATTACTCGCGTTGGGTCCGGCAACGGGCGTGAGTCGTACGCCCGCACGGCTGTACGTCGGCGCGCAGACCGCCTACACCGCTTTCGTGTCCCGCAGGTCGGAGCCGCCGCCGTTCATGTCCTTCGCCACCGTTGCCGGCCGCAACATCGAATATCGCGTGATCCCGGGCGATCCGCTGCGGCCGACGCTCGTCTTTCTGCACGAGGGCCTGGGCTCCGCCGGCCTGTGGCGCGATTTCCCCGACAAGGTGGCGCGCGCGCTCGGCCGCCGCGCACTCGTCTACTCCCGCTTCGGCTACGGGCAATCGGATGGGCTCCGCGGGCCCCGCACGTCCCAGTTCATGCACGAGGAGGCGCTCGAGTTCCTTCCCGCCCTGCTCGACCCGCTCGGCATCGCCCGCCCGCTGCTGATCGGCCACTCCGACGGCGCCTCCATCGCCCTCATCCATGCCGGGGCGTCGGACCGCGCCGTCGCCGGCCTCGCGCTCCTGGCGCCGCACATCTTCGTCGAGCCGATCTGCGTGGCGAGCATCGCGCGCATCCGCGAGAGCTACCGCACGACCGATCTGAGAACCCGGCTCGCCAGGCACCACGCCCATGTCGACGACGCCTTCCTGGGCTGGGCGGACACCTGGCTGAGGCCGGCGTTCCTGGAGTGGTCCATCGACGACGTCGTCGCCCTCGTCACCCAGCCGATGCTGCTGATCCAGGGCCGCGACGACGAATACGGCACGCTGGCGCAACTCGACCGCATCGAGGCCCGCGCGCAAGGCCCCGCATCGCGGCTGGTGCTTGCCGATTGCGGCCACGCGCCGCAGCGGGACCAGGAAACGGCCGTCCTGGAGGCGATCGTGGCGTTCGCAAAAAGCCTTGCCGATCAAGGGCCTGAAAGCTGATTGACCGCCGCCGCCATGTCCCCTATTTGTCAACCGCCCATGTCATCAGCGATTTTCTGTTCTGGGGCGAGTCAAACCATCGCGCTGGGGGAGCCTGCGTGACTCATCCGGGCCCGGGAACGGTCTCCAAGAAGCCGACGTGGCAACGCATCTGGAAGCTCAAGCGCGTGACCGTCGGCTGGCGCCAGCCCCTCATCGACCACTCGCCAAAGTGGGCGCGCCGCCTGCTGGGCCCGATCGGCTCCTACCTCGACATGCTGCTGATCGACCACGGCATCTTCCGCCTGGCCTACCTCAACCGGCACCGGCTTGGTGACCGCGCCTGGCGCTCCGCGCAGCCGGCCCCGCACGACATCCGGGCGATGGCCGGCCTGGGTGTGCGCACCATCGTCAACCTGCGCGGCGAGCGGCTGTGCGGCAGCTACTGGCTCGAGCAGGCCGCGTGCAAGAAGCATGGCATCGAGCTCGTCGATTTCATGCTGCGCTCGCGCGCGGCGCCCAAGCGTGAGCAGATCAGGGGCGCCGTCGAGCTGTTCGATCGCGTCGCGTATCCTGTGCTGATGCACTGCAAGTCCGGCTCCGATCGCGTCGGGCTGATGAGCGTGCTCTATCGGCACCTGAAGGAAGGCGTGCCCCTCGAAGAGGCCAGGCGGCAGCTTTCCGTGCGCTACGGCCATTTCCGCCAGACCCACACCGGCGTCCTCGACTACGTCTTCGAGCGCTACATCGCCGACAACAAGCGCACGCCCATGCCGTTCCTGGAATGGGTCGACAAGGTCTACGACCCCGACGAAGTGCAGCGCGCGTTCCGGACCCGCGGCCGCCTCGGCGGCCTGGTGCCCCCGCGCCAAGCCTGATCTTCAGCTCCGCGCTATCCGGCGACCCAGCCCGTGCGATCGGCGCCTTTGAGCGCGACCTCGGGATGCAGCATCTCGCTCAGCATCTCGGCCGTGTCGGCGAGCCGCGGCCCCGGCCGGTTGAAGTAGGCGTTGCCGTCGGCGAAGTAGACGCGCCCCTCGCGCACCGCGGCGATGTCCTTCCAGCCCGGTTTAGCTTCGAGCAGCGCGCGCTCCTCGAGGCAGCGCTTCAGGTCGTAGCCGCAGGGCGCGACGACGATCACCTCCGGGTCGGCGGCAACGATCTCCTCCCATTGCATCCAGCCCGAATGCTTGCCGGCCTCGCCGAACAGGTTGTCGCCGCCGGCGGCCTCGATCAGCTCCGGCATCCAGTTGCCGCCCGCCATCAGCGGCTCGACCCACTCGATGAAGGCGATGCGCGGCCGCGGCCGGCCGGCAACGCGCGCGCTCACCGCAGCGAGGCGCGCTTGCATATCACGCACGAGGGCCTCGCCCGCCGCCTCGACACCGAGCCCCGCCGCAACCCGGCGGATGTCGGCGTAGACATCGGCCAGCGAGTCGGGCTTCAGCGACAGGATCTCGACCGGCCGCCCCGTCCAGGTGCAGGTCGCCGCCTCCACGTCGCTCAACGAGACGGCGCACACCTGGCAATGGTCCTGCGTGACGATCACGTCCGGCTCCAGCGCTTTCAGTGCCGCGCCGTCGACGCGATAGACCGACAGCCCGTCGCGCACGATTGCCTGCACGCGCGCGTCGATGTCGGCGCTCGTGCCGGCGACCTCGAACTTCGGCGCCGTGAGCACCGGCAGCGCCCCCACGTCGGGCGGAAAATCACACTCGTGGCTGCGTCCCACCAGCCAGTCGCGCCGCCCCAGCGCACACACGATCTCCGTCGCGCTGGCGATCAGGCTGACGATGCGCCTCCCTCTCCCCGCTTGCCCTCGGGCTCTCCCAACGCCCTCCCTTTCCGCATCCGGTCCGAGGGCCTGCGGGGAGAGGGTCGGGGTGAGGGGCAGAGGCTTGCTCCGGCGCATGTGGCTGCCCCTCACCCTAACCCTCTCCCCGTTCGCTCTGAAGGAGCGCGACGGGGAGAGGGAATAAGATCGCAAAACACGAAGCCGTCGCGCGTCACGGTCTCCCCCACCTCCACATCGATGCGCCGCGCGAACATCGGCCCCGCACAGGCAAAGGTATGGAACTCGCCGTTCTCCGCGCAGGGGTCGACGCCCGCCGGCAGCTCGCTCAAGAATTCGAGATCGAAGCGCCGCCCGGCGAACCGCGCCGGCAGCTTCTTGGGATCGACGCAGGTCACATACGCCTCGAGGCCGCCGGCGATCATGTCGCGCGCCAGCCGCCCCGTCTCCAGGCCCCACAGCGGAAACAGCGGCGCAATCCCCGTCCCCGCAAGCCTCTCCTCGCGATAGCGGCGGATGTCCTCAAGGAACAGGTCGCCGAAGGCGAAAGCCTCCACGCCCGCCCTCTGCTGCCCAGCAACGAAGGCCCCCATGATGGCCTCGTAGACCTCGTTCGGGCAGGGGTTGGGGATCGGCAGGACGTTGAGCGGCAGGCCGGCCGCCGCGGCCTGCGCCTCCAGCAGTTCGCGCCGCACGCCGTGCATGGCGACGCGGTCGAACGCCTCGTTGATGGTCGTCACCAGGCCCACCACGGTCACGTCCGGCCGCCGGCGCAGGGTATGCAGCGCCCAGGCCGAGTCCTTGCCCGTGCTCCAGCTCAGAACCGTTCTCATTGCTGCGATGCCCTGCTTGCGGTTGACGTATGCGCGGTGCGCTGCCAATGCTCATTTGCCTTACACCACATGGGGACCGGGAGCCATCGTGAGCCAACCAGCCGCGGACAGCACGAGCCTTGTCGGCGACGCGGCCGCGCGCATCCTGCGCGATGTCGCCGACCCGCAGACCCTCAACAATGCCAAGGACGACGGCTGGAAGAAGCCCGCCTGGAAGGCGCTGGAAGACGCAGGCCTGGCGGTCGCCTGGGTGCCCGATACGCTAGGCGGCGCGGGCGCCGGCCTGGCCGACGGCTTCGCCGTACTGCGCGAGGCCGGGCGCTTTGCCCTGCCCTTGCCGCTGGCCGAGACGCTGCTCGCCGGCTGGCTCTTGTCACGGGCAAGCATTTCCTCTCCCGAGGGCGCCATGACCTGCGCGCCGACCCGGCCGGGCGACATCGCCAAGGTCGCAGACAACGGCACCGTCAGCGGGCGCCTGCGCGCCGTGCCGATGGCCAGGGACGCAGCCCATCTCGCCGTGCTCGCCAGGCGCGGCGACGGCCGCCATGCCGTTGCCCTGATCGACGCCAAGGCCGCGAGCATTGCCGACGGAGAGAGCATGGCCGGCGACGCCCTCAATGCGGTCACCCTGAATGGCGTGCGGCCCATCGAGTTGATGGATGCCTCCGGCGTCGACGAGGACGCGCTTTTGATGATGGGCGCGGCGGCGCGTGCCATCGAGATGGCCGGCGCGCTCGAAGCCGCGCTCGATCTGGCCGTCGGCTATGCCAACGAGCGCGTCGCCTTCGAGCGCAAGATCGCCAAGTTCCAGGCCGTGCAGCACAACCTCGCGCGCCTCGCCGGCGAGGTTGCCGTCGCCGTCGCCGCGGCCACCTCCGCCGCCGACGCCATCGCCACCGCGGGTGCTCCCTCTCCCCGCGCGTCGCCGACCTCTCCTTCTTCGCCATCAGCGCGGGGAGAGGGTCGGGGTGAGGGGCAGCCACACGCGCCAAAGCAAGCCTCTGCCCCTCACCCCAGCCCTCTCCCCGTGAAGTACGGGGAGAGGGGGCTGTTCGACGAAGCCGTGTTCCTCGAGGTCGCCTCGGCCAAGATCCGCGTCGGCGAGGCGGCCACGGAAGGTGCCGCCATCGCACACCAGGTGCTGGGCGCCATCGGCTTCACCCAGGAGCACACGCTGCACCGCTTCACGCGCCGCCTGTGGGCCTGGCGCGACGACTTCGGCAACGAGAGCTACTGGGCGGCCAGACTCGGCACGCTCGTGGCGGCGAAAGGCCCGGACGGGCTGTGGCCCATGCTGGCGGCACGGTGAGAGACCCATGACCAAGGCCCTCGAGTTCGATCCTGTTCGTCTGCCGCCGGAATGCCAGCGTCTGCGTGAGGAGGTGCGCGCGTTCCTCGCCGAGGAGATCGAGGCCGGCACCTTCGGCCCCAGCATCGTCGGCGGCATCGACGGCGCCTACAGCGAGGCGTTCAGCCGCAAGGTCGGCGCCAAGGGCTGGATCGGCATGACTTGGCCCAAGAAGTACGGCGGCCAGGAGAGGAGCTTCCTCGAGCGCTATGTCGTCACCGAGGAGTTCCGCGTCGCCAACGCCCCGGTACGCCTGCACTTCGTCGCCGACCGCCAGAGCGGCCCGGTGCTCATCAAGTATGCCAGCGAGCGCATCAAGGCCGACGTGCTGCCGCGCATCTGCCGGGGCGAGGTGTGCTTCGCCATCGGCATGAGCGAGCCCAACTCCGGCTCCGACCTCTTCGCCGCCAGCACCAAGGCCACCAAGACCGACGGCGGCTGGCTCATCAACGGCACCAAGGTGTGGACCAGCAACGCGCATCACGCGCACTACCTGATCGGCCTCTTCCGCACCTCGCCGCCCACCAAGGAGAACCGCCGGCACGGGCTCACCCAGTTCCTGGTCGACATGAAGAACACGCCCGGCATCGCGGTCAACCCGATCTACCAGATGACCGGCCAGCACGACTTCAACGAGGTCGTGTTCACCGACGCCTTCATGCCCGACGACCACGTGCTGGGCGAGGTGGACGGCGCCTGGAAGCAGGCGACCTCCGAGCTCGCCTACGAGAGGAGCGGCCCGGAGCGGTTCCTGGAGACCTTCTACGTGCTGCCCGAGCTGGTGCGCGTGCTGGGCGAGAAGCCCGATACGCGCGGCGCCGAGGGCTTGGGGAGGCTGGTGGCGCAGGTGCATGCGCTGCGGCGCATGTCGGTCTCGGTCGCCGGCATGCTGCACGCTGGCAAGGAGCCGGTGGTGGAGGCCGCCATCGTCAAGGACGTCGGCACCATCTGGGAGCAGAAGCTGCCCCACAAGGCGCGTGATCTCGCCGCGTTCGCCGAGGAGGAGGCCGCCAACCGCGCCACCTTCGAGGAGATGAACGCCTTCGCCACCATGATCGCGCCCAAGCTCACCATCCAGGGCGGCACCACCGAGATCCTGCGCGGCATCATCGCCCGCGGCCTGGGCCTGCGGTGAGGGGACCGCTCCTGGTCCCCTCTCCCCTCGGGGGAGAGGACGTGAGGCCACGACTTGCGGTCGCGTGCCTCGACCGTCCAATGTATCGATACCCTGATGGCGCGATCGCAAGTCGTTTGGCCGAACTGGTGAGGGGCGACTTCTGCTCGCAGGCCAAAGGCCCCCTCATCCGCCCCTTCGGGGCACCTTCTCCCCAAGGGGAGAAGGGCCACCGCCGCTTTGGAGGAAATTGACATGGGCCCGTTCAAGGATATCGGCGTCGATCTGAAAGACATGGTGGCGACCATCGAGATCCGCCGCCCGCCGCACAACTTCTTCGACATCGACCTGATCCGCGAGATCGCCGACGCCTGCGAGACGCTCGACAAGGACACCCAATGCCGGGCCATCGTGCTGGCGTCTGAGGGCACCGCGTTCTGCGCCGGTGCCAAGCTCGGCGATGGTGCCGACGTGCAAAACGTGCTGGTCAAGCGCTCCGAGACCGGCCAGGCGGGCCACCTCTACATCGAGGCCGTGCGCCTCTACCGCACCGCCAAGCCGATGGTCGGCGCCATCCACGGCGCCGCGGTCGGCGGCGGGCTCGGCCTCGCGCTCGTCCCCGACCTGCGCGTCACCTGCCCCGAGGCGCGCTTCGCGCCAACTTCACCAGGCTCGGCTTCCACCCGGGCTTCGGCCTCACCCACACGCTGCCGGCCCTGATCGGACCGTCCAAGGCCGCGCTGATGTTCTACACGTCCCGCCGCGTGCCGGGCGAGGAGGCCTACCGCATCGGCCTCGCCGACATGCTGGTGCCGCAAGCGGAGGTGCGCTCAGCCGCCCAGAAGCTCGCCAGGGAGATCGCGGAGGCCTCCCCGCTCGGCGTCGTCGAGACGCGCCACCCCGCGCGCGGGCCTTGCCGAGCGCGTCCGCGCGGCGACCGACATCGAGCTCGAGAAGCAGACCCGGCTGCGCAAGACCGAGGACTTCAAGGAAGGCGTCAACGCCGTCAACCAGCGCCGCCCCGCAAGGTTCGTGGGGCGCTAGCTCCAACGTCATCCCGTGCAGCCGCCGCGCTTTCCGCGCGGGCGGCGACAGCACGGGACCCATGCACGTACAGGGACCCCTACGCCAATCGTAGCCCCGCGACGGCGGGCTACCTACTCCCGATAGCCCGGGCTCTGGCGGTCGAGCTTGCGGAGCAGCGCCGGCCACTCGTGGACGCCGATCGTCCGGTAGCCCTCGGACGGAGTTGAGGAACCGGTTGCGCTCGATCGTGTCGCGATCACCGCGTCCGGCATCGGCACCGTCTCGACGCCGGCCTGCTGGATCGCGAGCTGCGCGCGGCAGGCGCGTTCGGCGCGATACATCCACATGAACGCCTCGCCGCGTGCGGCCCACCGTCGATCATGCCGTGGTTGCGCAGGAACAGCACGTTGTAGGGCCCGACGCCGCGGCGATCCGCTCCCGCTCGCCGGGGTCGGTCTCGATGCCGGCGTAGTCGTGATAGCCGGCTGGCGATGACGGCGAGCGCATGCTGCGTGATCGGCAGCAGCCCGTCCCTCTGCGTCGCCACGCCGACCCCCGCCGGCGTATGCGTGTGGATCGCGCAGGCGGCGTCGGGCCGCGCCCCGTGCACCGCGCCGTGGATCGTCGACGCCCGCCGGGTTGACCTGGTGATCGGTGTCGCTGAGCACCCGGCCGTCGTAATCGACCTTGACCAGCATCGACGCGGTGATCTCCTCCAACAGGAAGCCGTAGGGGTTGATGAGGAAGTGATCCGGCCCCGGCACGCGGGCGAGAGTGCGTGCCGAGCAGGTCCGACCAGCCATACAGATCGACCAGCCGGTAGAGCGCCGCGAGGTCGACCCGCCGTTCCCACTCCTCCGGCGCCATCCCAGCCTTGGCCGCGGCGCCCGCGTTCTTTGACGCTGCCGTCGCCATATTCGCCTTCTCCCTTGGTCGAAGTTGGACCTGACGCGCTTGCGGCCGTGCGGACTCCCCCTCCCCC
>CAWCOF010000027.1:0-82500 GCA_963797005.1 uncultured Alphaproteobacteria bacterium | reverse complement strand
TTTGGTAGCGCTGTGGTCGCTACTCGGCTGCGTCCATACCGAGCGCCCCTCGCGCGGATCGTCGCCGCCGGGCACAAGAACGGCAAGCCGCTCGGTTTCATGGCGGCCGATGGGGACCTGGCGCGGCACTACAGGAAGCTCGGGTTCAACATGATCGCATCCGGAACCGATCAAGGCCTGCTGATGGCCGGCATTCGAACGATCCTTGAGTCTGTGCGAGACAAGTGAAGGTGTTCAAACCTCTTGGTGACGACCTGCAAACCGCGAGGAACCAACCGCAAGCGCCTGACGCAACTACGTGTCTTGCACGATGTGCAATTGATACGCACCTTAGTATAAAGGGATGGCGTAGGGTCGCTTATGGAACAAGCAGAGCGCCAATTGCTTCAGCTTTTGCGCGGACAGGACGCTGCGGAATTCACGCTGCGGATCACTCTCAAAAGAGAACGCTCCGGCCCATCCACGGCGGGAGGTCGCGCAAGGCATCTACTGCGCAATCTCGTTTGGACGATCACCATGAGCGTGGCGCAGGTGAAGGGTGCTCGAACGACCAGCGGTGCGAGCTTTGCGCAAGCATGGCAGCGTCAGAATCTCTGGTGGCGCTCAGCACCTGGGGTGGCGAAGGCGCCCGGAAGGCCGGACTTCGGGCACGCGACGAGCACTGACACGGCCGAGCGTGCGGAGTTGCAGTTTCTTACCATCGTTCGCGGTGACGTCGGGGGCGAGCTCGCGATTACGGTCTCTGTCAAGGCGGGGAGGTGGACCACCAAGTTGCTGGTTCCGCGGACGGCCAGAGAGGGAGCCACGGGCGAAGGGACCAGTTTTGCCTACGCGTGGTATCACGACTGGCCTTGGTGGCAGACTAAACCCTCAGACCTCGGAGCGCGGCGCTGAACAATTGAACTCTCAGCAAGGCAGGAAATCGTCGAATGCTGCAATCGCAAGAGGGCAACGTCGCTCAGGATCGCATTGGGTTATGAAGAGGCAAAGAGGCATGACGCCGCTGCCGCCGACATGGCAGAAGCCCCTCAAAAACAGACGGAACCCAATCCTTCCCGGCGATCCGTTGCACTACAGCCCCAAACCCCTGCCCTCCGCTGCCTCGCTCTTCCGTCAGAGCGCTTATTGCGAACGCGTGCCGGTTCACATTGGCCTCTTACACTATCCAGATGGTGGATTGCGACGCGGTGGTCTACGATGCATGCAAGGTTTGAAGTGTGTCATGCCGGACGTGTGTCCTGTGCTCCTCGCGCTGGTAGCCGCGCCACCGCTGGTTCCGATGGAGACGCTCTCGACGTTGCAATCAACAGCACGTTGCCGCTTCCCGCGGTCCAGACATAGTATTGGGTGCAAGGAACTCCGAGGAGGACGTCATGCCGGAGGGAAGACGAAGCGGGGACCATGCTCCCGAATTCAAGCATGTCGATGACATGGAATGGGAGATGGGCCGCTTCAAGAACAAGACCAAGTTTCTCTTCCATCCGCGACCAGATCGTCCGACAGAGCCCAATGCTGGTCTTCTGCGGTACGAACCCGGAGCGAGTTTTCCCCTCCACAGACACGACTTCGCGCAAGTCTGGTACATCCTGGAGGGCGAATTCTGCTGCGGCGGCACAACGTATGGGCCAGGGACATTCGTTTACATGCCCGACCCCCACTTCGAGCACGAGATGACCACGAAGAGCGGAGGATCGGTTGTCTTTCTCCAATATCCGGGTCCAACGACCGGTGCACTTCCGATTTACGACGGGAGGATGAACCTAAAGAAGCCGGAGACCTCCGAGGAGTATGATCTCACGCGTTGACGACCTGCACCGCGCTCATTGGTCCACTGGGCGTCAGCTCAAGCGGGCAAGCTGCGTGCGCTTGACGAGATCGAAATCGATCTCGGCGCCGATGCCGGGTGTACGTGGGCAATGGGCGAGACCATCCTTATCGACCTCGATGTCGTTGAGCAGCCCATACTTGTGCGCTCCGTGCGGTAGGAGCACCTCGAAATAGGTCGTGTTGGGTATGGCGCAGGCGAAGTGCAGCTGTGCCATGTTGTTGAACGAATTCCCGCCGTGATGCACCTCGTACGTCATATGGAAGGCCTCAGCGAGATGCGCGGTCTTCCACATGGTGGTTAGGCCACCTTTGACGGGGATGTCGCCGCGCAGATAGTCGGTGGCTCTTTCGGTCAGCCATACTGCGTAAGTGCCGATATCTCCCGCGGGGTACTCGGTGGCCATGATCGGGATGTCAAGCTTCTGCCGCAGCTTGACGTAGGAGTAGATGTCCTCCTCATTGAGTGGGTCCTCAAACCACAAGAACCCCAGACGCTCGATGGCACGGCCGACCCGAAGCGCATCGGCGTAGCGATAGCTCCAGGTCGAATCCAACATCAGGGTGAAGTCGTCACCGACCGCCTTGCGCACGGCCTCGCATACCTTGATGTCCTCAACCGCCGGATGCGGCGGGTGGATCTTATAGGCCTTCCAGCCGTCGGCCTTGAACCTGAGCGCCTCCTCTCCATAGTCCCGGGGGCTGTCGAGCACCTGGCTCGACGCATAGGCGCCGATTGCCGTACGCGCGCCACCCAAGTAGGCATAGAGGGGCATGCCGGCCGCTTTGGCGGCAATGTCCCAGAGTGCCGTGTCGCAAGCGCCAATCGCGCGCAGCCCCATGTTGCGCTGACGCAATCGCATCTTCGCGTGCAGGTCCTCGCGCGCCAGCGGATCGCTGCCCATCAAGATGGGTTTCAAAAATCGGATGAGTGCGCCGGCATCCGTCTCGGCGGGGTTCGTCGCGGAGCCGAGAAAGGCATTCCCCTCGATGCCTCCGTCGGTCCTCACTCGCAACAGTCCCAAGTTGCTGCGACCGCCCGTATTCTGCGATCCGGCGGTGTACCTCGTGGGTGGAATGTCGTTCCACTCGAAAAGGGTGATATCGACGGCATCGATCTTCATTGGCCCGGCTCCATGACGATTGAGGGGGAGCGCGGCAAGAGACCAACCGTGACGCCCTTGCCAATCTCACTACGGTATCAGATCGGTTCGACGCAGTCGCGGGATTGGCTCCCAGACGCAACGTATGCAATCGAGTAGGGGGGCTACCTAACGCGCCAGAGCTGGTCGCGGCAACTCGCCTGAATTGGCCCTGCGGCGCGTAGCAAGCAGCCAGATGATCGCGATGTTGCCGACGTTGAACGCAACTCCGACGACAAAGGCAGGGCCATACGCGCCCACCTGATCGTAGATGTATCCTGCAAGCCATCCTCCGAGCGCCATGCCGCAGATATTGCTGAAGAACCAGAACGGGATACGCCAGGCAGCTTCGGCCGCGGGGAACAATTCGCGCAGCACCAGCACGTACGCCGGGATGATGCCGCTGAACCCGAGGCCGAACGCGGCGGCAACGGCAAAGAGGCCGGCCTCGTCCTGAGTGACGACAAAGCCGATCATGCCCGCCGCTTGGCAGATCGATGCAGCAAGGATCGTATAGAGCCCGCCGACAGTATCCGAAAGCCAACCCCAAAATAACCGGCTGACAAAGGCGGAGCCGAGCAATACCGAAAGCATCAGTGCGCCTCGTGACGGAGCAATCCCCAGATCGCTGCACAGGGCAACGAGGTGCCCTGGAGGCATGGCCATCGGTATGCAACAGAAGAACCCGGCCACACAAAGCAGCGCATACGTGGTTCTGGGTGACAGTCGCGCAACGAAGGCACGCGCGACGCCATCACTTTCTGGTGCAACACTGCCGGGCGGGGTCGATCTTTGTAGCACGAGGGTAGCGAGCAACACCGCCAGCGCGCTCACGACACCAAAGGAAAGCATCGTTCCGCGCCAGCCTATGCTTGCGATTCCGAAGGCAATAAGTGGCGGCCAAAGCGCCCCGGCAATGTACTGCCCGCTAGACACGAGCGCGACGGCTGAACCGCGCCGGCGGTCGAACCATCGCGTGATGTAGATGATGAGCGGGACGTTGATCGCTCCGCCTCCTAGCAGTCCCAAGAATATTCCATGTCCGACGAGCAGTTCCCAGGTTCCCCCCTGCGAGGCAAGGCCAAGACCGATGCCGATCATGACCGCGCCAAAGATAACAGGCGCCCGAATACCGAAGCGCTCGGCAATCCAACCAAAGGCCAGCGCTCCCGTGCCAGAGCCGAGCCATGCCAGCGAATTTGCCAATGCGGCAATGGAACGGGGACTGCCCAAGTCGGTCGCAATTGGCTTGAGGGCAACGGGTGCAATCAGAGGGGCACCGTATGAGAATGTGAAAATGAACAGCACGATCATCGCCGCATACCATGATGCGCCTGTCTCAATGCTGCTGGCCGGCCCTTGCGGTGCCGCAGGACTTGCAGGATGGTCGGAGGACGCAGACACGAGAGGTTCCTTTCCTACCCCTTATCCGCCATCACGGTTCACCCGTCATTCTGCATCGCACACGCCAAGACAAGGTGTGAGGTCTGGGGCAGCGCATCAGGCGAACGCGGCGGACCACATCATCCGATGCCGTTTCTACCTAGGGCGGCTTGTGGCCCTTCCGATAGGTTGTCGCCGCCGGTAAAATCCTCGCTCATCGAGCAAGCCTTCCAACCTAGAAAGTACAGAGATGGACCTGCCGACGCACGTTGACATCCACGAGGAGGGGCCCCGAGAAGGGTTCCAGATCGAGCCCGGCCCTATCGGTGCCGCCGACAAGATCCGCCTGATCGATGCCCTGTCCGACACCGGCCTCCGCCATATTCAGGTTTGTTCGTTCGTCAACCGGCGCCTGGTGCCGGGTTGGGCTGACGCCGAGACAGTGGTCCAGGGTTTCAATGCCAATCCACATCTTGAGTACACGGCGTTATGGTTCAACGCCGCTGGGCTGGAACGCGCATTGGCTTTCCGTGGCAAGTTGACCATCGCGGGGTCGATAGCGCTGAGCGCGTCGGAGGCCTTCACGCGCAAGAACCTCAACCGCAGCCATGTTGAGAACGTTGCGGCGATGCGCGAGCTGACCGCCCTCCACCTCTCCCGTGGCGTGCCGGTAACCCGCATCGGCGTGATGGCGGCCTTCGGCTGCAACTACCAAGGCGATATCGCCCCTGCCCAGGTCGTGCACACATTGGAGGACGGACTGGCAATCGCAGCCGACGCCGGAACTGAAATCGCCTTGCTATCACTGGCCGATACTATGGGATGGGCCACGCCTGCCCGCATCGAGCGCGTCATTGGGGAGGTGCGCACGCGTTGGCCAGAAAAGGAGCTGTCCTTACATTTGCACGATACTCGCGGTCTGGCCGTGGCTAACGCCCATACCGGCCTGCGCATGGGCGTGCGCCGCTTCGATGCCACCGCCGGTGGGTTGGGCGGATGCCCGTTTGCCGGCCAAAAGGGCGCAGCCGGCAACATCTGTACTGAAGAGCTGGTGCTGCTCTGCGAGGAGATGGGCATTGAGACCGGAGTGGACCTCGATAGGCTGATCGAGGTTGGCCGCATGGCTGAGACGATCGTCGGCCATCCACTGCCGAGCGAACTCATTCACGCCGGCAGTCTCAACGCTTTTCGGCGCAAGGTTGTCTGATGTCCGCGACGCCGCTCACTGGCCTCAAGGTGCTCGAGTTCAGCCACACCGTGATGGGCCCCACGGCTGGGCTCGTGTTCGCCGAGCTGGGCGCGGATGTGATCAAAGTGGAACCCGCGCCAAGGGGTGATCACACCCGCGCCCTCGGCGGTTTCGCAGCGGGATTCTTTGCCACTTTCAACCGCAACAAGCGCAGCTTGGCGCTCGACCTCAAGCGGCCCGAGGGCCAGGCTGTTCTGCATCGCCTGGCCGGAACCAGCGATGTGGTGATCGAGAACTACGCCCCAGGCACCATGGAGCGGCTGGGCTGCGGATACGAGACGCTGCAACGGATCAATCCGCGCCTGGTCTATCTGGCCCTCAAGGGGTATTTGGCCGGGCCCTACGAGCACCGACCAGCACTGGACGAGGTGGTGCAGTACCACGTCGGCCTCGCCTATATGACGGGCCCCCCGGGGCGGCCGCTACGGGCGGGCGCCTCAATCATCGACATCTTGGGCGCCGTCTTCGGCGTTGTCGCCGCCCAGGCAGCCCTGCGCGAGCGCGAGACTACCGGCAAAGGGCAGCGCGTCGGCAGCGCTTTGTTCGAGAGCGCCGCGTTTCTGATGGGCACGCACATGGCCGGAGTGGCGGCCACCGGAGAGCCGGCGATGCCGATGCCAACCCGGCGCGGCGCCTGGGCCATCTACGAGGTGTTCGCCACAGCCAACGGCGGCCAGCTATTCATTGGGGTGACGAGCGACCAGCAATGGGTACGTTTCACCGAAGTGTTCGGCCTGCAGGAGCTGGGAGCCGATCCGCGCCTTGCGACGAATGCCATGCGTATCGAGGCACGGTCCTGGCTGATCCCGTCGCTCGCAGCCCTCTTGGCGACCTTGCCCAGAGAAGAGATCATTCGCCGCTGTGATCGCGCCAACATCTCCTGGGCCCCCGTCGGGCAGCCATCGGATTTTTTCAGCGACGCACATCTGTTGGCAGCGGGAGGACTGCTCGACGTGCTGGTCCCCCGCTTAGGAGCCGCGGAAAGCCGGAAGGTTAGTCTGCCGACCTTGCCGATCGAATTTGGCGCAGGGCGCGAGCGTCCGGAGTTGCGCCGCCAGCCGCCCCTGCTGGGTGAGCATAATGTGGAAATCCTTCAAGGATGCGGTTTCTCGGCGTCCGAAATCGCAACCTTGTCGGAAGGCGGCGTGATCGTCGGCGCCGCCTGAACCATGACCCGGACGGCCTTGTTGATAGCCGCATCCGGTCTTGAGCCCGACCAGCAAGGCGCCAGCATCCTCCGAGCTGGAATGTTGGCCGTGACGATACGATGGACGCGGCATCGGAATGCAAGTTCGGGTAGGATCGCTTAACACCGTAGCAAGGATGGAGGGAGCTGCTGTGGACGGCGCCGATAACCCCAAGTCCCCCGATCGAATGCAGGCCCGCGATACTTCGGGCGAGACTCCCCTCGCGACGCGTTTGGCCGAAAGGATTTGTGCCTTCCGTTCGGAGGATATGACGGCCCGGGCACTTAGCGAGGCCCGCACCGCCATCATCGACACCGTCGGCTGCACGCTGTCGGGCATGCGCGAGCCTTGCGTGCAGATTTTGCTCAAGACGCCAGGGATCGCTGACGCGCCCGGCCCTGCCCTCCTGTTCGGCACCAGCCGCCGCTCCAGCGCGCTCGATGCCACTCTGATCAACGGCACGGCCTCGCATGCGCTCGACTACGATGATGTATCGGGCGTGTTGGGCGGCCACCATTCGGCGCCGGTCACTGCGCCCATCTTCGCGCTTGGTGAGCAGCTGAACATGTCAGGCGAGCGAGTGCTGGCCGCCTACATCATTGGTGTCGAGACCGAGGTACGCTTGTCACGCGCCGTGAACTTCCACCACTACGACAAAGGGTGGCACCCGACAGCCACGCTCGGCACGTTTGGGGCAGCCGCCTCGGCCTGCCATCTGCTAGGGCTCGATGCCGCGCGCACGGCCCGCGCGCTGGCGCTCGCCGCCTCGTTCGCCTGCGGCCTCAAGGCGAACTTCGGCACGATGACGAAGCCCCTGCACGTGGGCCATATAGCCCGCAACGGTCTGCTCGCGGCGCTGCTCGCCGAACGCGGCTTCGAATCGAACCCAGGCGTTCTCGAGCACAAGCAGGGTTGGTTCGAGGTCTTCAACGGCCATGGCAGCTATTGGCCCGAGCGCATGTTCGAGAATTGGGGCTCGCCCTGGGAGATCGAGTTGCCCGAGATGGGACTCAAGCAATTTCCCTGCTGCGGGTCCACGCATCCTGCCATCGCGATGATGCTGGCCCTGGTGCGGGAGGAGGGCGTCAAGGCCGATGCCGTTGAGCACATCGAGATCTTGGCGCATCGTCGTCGCTTGCCACATACGGACAACCCCGACCCCCGAACCGGGTTGGCTGGCAAGTTCTCGATTCAGTACTGCACCGCGCGCGCCCTCACCGACGGGGCGGTGCGACTTCGCGACTTCGAGGGCGATGCTGTGATGGAGGAGCGGGTGCGCCGTCTGCTGCCGCTGATCACGACGCGCGCCCATCCCGACATGCCCGACGACAGCCCCAAACAGTTCGGTGCCGAGGTCATCGTCACCATGAAGGACGGCCGCCGCCTGGCCCGCCGCATCGATCACCTCGTTTGCCGGGGCGGCGACAACCCGATGTCCACCAAGGAGCTGTTCGACAAGTTCGAGGACTGCGCGAGCCGCGCGCTTGCCCGCGACCAGATCGAGCCATTGTTCGAGCGCCTGGGAACACTGGAGACGGTTACCAATCTCAGCCAAGTGATGCGCCTTCTCGAATCGCCCGTGCTGCCGGGCTAGTCGTCCACAAGACGCGGGGGCCCCAGTTATTCACGTGCTCGGAGACTTTCTGAAGCACAGGTGCCGTTGACGTCTTCCTCTTCCCTTGCGCCCGCGCACGTCGGGGGCGCCCGCCCTATTGTCGCGAGATGCCGGCCTTGCCGGAGCGCAGCACGAACTTCTGCACCTTGCCCGTCGCCGTTTTCGGTAGCTCATCGACGAAGCTGATCCAGTGCGGCGTCTTGAAGTGGGCGAGCGTGTTGCGCACGTGCAGCTTCAATTCATCCTCCGTCGCCCGGGCGCCCTGCCGCAGGATGACGAAGGCATGCGGCGACTCGCCCCAACGCTGGTGGGGCATACCGACCACCGCAACCTCCTGCACTGCCGGATGCCGCAACAGGCAGCCCTCGATCTCGACCGACGAGATGTTCTCGCCGCCCGAGATAATGACGTCCTTGAAACGGTCGCGAATCTCGACGTATCCGTCCGGATGGACGACCGCGGCGTCGCCTGAATGGAACCAGCCGTTCCTGATCGCCGCGCTCGTCGCCTCGGGATCGTTGTAATAGCCCTTCATGACGACGTTGCCGCGGACCGTGATCTCCCCCAGCGTCTGGCCGTCATGCGGCACCTCGTTGCCGTTGTCGTCCACCACCTTCAGCTCACCCGAGCTGACAAGCTCGACGCCTTGCCGCGCCTTGATTTGCGCCCGCTCTTCAAGCGAAAGTGTCTGGTGTTCGGGCAACGGCTCGCAGAACGTGATAAATGGCGAGGTCTCGGTTAGTCCATAGACCTGCGTCAGTTCCCATCCGAGCTCTCGCTCGACCAGCTCAATGGTTGCCGCCGCCGGCGGTGCGCCAGCCGTGAACAGTCGCACGCCGCGTGGCGCGTCGGCACGCATCTCCGCCGGCGCATTGGCGATGCTGATCAGCACGGTCGGCGCCGCGCACAGCATGGTGATCCGCTCGTCTTTGATTAGTTGGTAGATCAGCTTCGGCTCGACGCGACGCAGGCACACGTGGGCCATACCGCGCGCGGTGTTGATCCACGTGAACGTCCAGCCGTTGGCGTGGAACATCGGCAGTGTCCACAAGTAGCGGTCGGCCGGCGTCAAGTGATGCTGCACGAGTGTGCCCATGACGTTCATGTAGGCGTTGCGATGGGTGATCATCACGCCCTTGGGCCGTGCCGTCGTCCCGCTCGTGTAATTTATGGTAAGCAGATCGCTCTCGGCGATGTCCGGCTTCTCGAACACGGGCCCATGCTTGGCCAGCGTCGTTTCGTAGTCGATCCAACCCTTGCCCGCCCCCTCGAGCGCGACGAAGTGCTCGACGCCCTTGAGCTTGCCGCGGATGCACTCGACGGCCTCGATGTAATCGCTGTGCGCGCAGATAACCTTCGCGCCGCAATGGTTGATGATGTACTCGAAATCGTTGGGTAGCAGGCGATAGTTGATCGGCACCAGAACCGCGCCGATCTGCGGCACAGCGTAGTAGGCCTCGAGATGCGCGTGGGTGTTCGGTGCGATGTAGGCAACGCGATCGCCCTTCTTGACACCCATCGCCTGCAAGGCGGCCGACCAGCGGTCGCAGCGTTCGAGGAACTGCGCGTATGTCAACCGCAGCTCGCCGTCGACGACGGCTTCGCGGTTGGGGTAGAGCCGGCGTGCACGGCGTGCGAATTCTATGGGGGTCAGCGGGATCTCCATTGCCGCGGTCCTTTTCCAGCGCTTGACTTCGAGGTCAGCCCCCGCCGCGTCCGGTGAGCTGCTCCGGCCGCGGATCAGTGCAGGATAGGCTCCCCTCGTGATGCTCCGCAATCGACTAAAGCGTACGCTCGCATTGAGCTGCTTGAGATCGAGGGTCGCAAGCTCGGTTTTGGGGTGGAGGCACACAACAAGGGTGAGAAGGTCAGCGAGAGCACCCATCGCGGCCCAGCTGTCCAAGCACAGTAATTGCCGCGCCCAGCGTGCCCAGCGTCGCGATGCATTCCCTCCGCAGCCAGTCAAGCAAGGAAGCTCCCTGCAGGATAGACAGCTCGGCTGATGCAAGCCATCCTCCCCGAGTGCCGTTATAGGCAGCAGTCAGTCGACGGTCCGCGGGGCGGTTCGCCCCGCAAGCTGTCGAAGTAGTGACGCGGTGACCTCCAGACTGCTAGGGGACAAGGACGCCCATGCTTGCCAGCACCGATCGTATCCTAACCACCCACGTCGGCAGCCTGCCGCGCAATGAGACGCTCGCCGATTTGCTGATCCGTCAGGAGGCGGGAGCAGCGATCGATGCCGCCCTGCTCGCCCGCGAGGTGGAGGCCGCCACTGCAGAGGTGATCGCAAATCAGGTCAAGGCGGGCGTCGACATCGGCAATGACGGCGAGCAGTCCCGGGTCGGCTTCCAGACCTACGTGCCGCGCTGCATGTGCGGTTTCGGCGGGGAATCGAAACGGCCTCCCGCGCGCGATCAGCTCGAGTTTCCGAGCTATGCGCGACAGACAGCGGCGCGCTTTCCGCATTCGGCTCGTGTCACCAACGCGCCGGCGGCGCTCTCGGAGGTGCAATACGTCAACGCAATGCCAATTCGCGAGGACGCGGGCCGGCTCAAGAAACTTGGCACGGGCTTCCGCGAGACTTTCATGACCGCACCGTCGCCCGGGATCGTGGCAACGACGATGATCAACCAACACTACAGCAATCACGAGCGTTACCTGTTGGCGCTCGCCGCAGCGCTGAGCAACGAATACCGCGCGATCCACGAGGCTGGCCACGTGCTACAGATCGACAGCCCCGATCTCGCCATGGAGCGCCACCGGTTCTTTGCACATCTCGACGACCGCGCATTCCTGAAACAGCTTGAATTGCATGTCGCCGCGATCAACGCGGGGCTCGCCGGCATCCCGCGCGATCGTATTCGGCTACATGTCTGCTGGGGCAACAACGATGGCCCGCACATCTACGACATCCCCCTGGCGACGATCTTGCCCGAGCTCTATCGGGCCAATGTCGGGGCCTTATCGATCGAGTTCGCCAATCCGCGCCATCAGCACGAATACGATGCCTTGCGCCCCAATCCGCTGCCCTCACACATGCTCCTGATCCCCGGCGTGCTGGATACGACGACGAATTTCGTCGAACACCCTCAGGTCGTCGCCCGCCGGTTGCGGGATGCGGTGGCAGCCGTTGGCGATCGGGAAAGAGTGATTGCCGGCACCGATTGCGGATTTGGAACCTTCGCGGGGCGCGAATATGTGGCCGAGGAGGTCGTATGGCTGAAACTCGCCGCTGGCGCCGAAGGGGCGCGAATCGCCTCGAGCGCGCTATGGGGTGGCACAGGCTAGGGCCAGACTTGAGAGAGCTCCAGATCGGGAAACGCGGCCCGTACGCCTCGGCGCTCCCGGCACATCATGTCGCTATGGCAGCAGCTTCACCTTCGTGGATGGCGCAGAGCAAATTGCGCGGAGCAACGCAGTCGCCGGCCAGGCGGGTATTAACGCCGACCTGCTGCAGTCGTTGGGCCAACGCATCGTTGGCAATGCGCGGGGTGGACCAGAGGAATAGACCGACGTTGGCAATGGTCCGCCTCCGCCCGGTGAAGACGTTGCGCCACGTAAGAATGCCGTCTTGGCAAGAAACTGGTTCGGCTGCCACGACAATCTCGGCATCGGCTTGATAGAGCCGACGGTGGATGCCGATCGCGCTGCAGTAGTTCACGTTGCGGGCGATCTGGGTCCGCGGTGTGAGAAGCACCAGCTTGCGGTAGCGATCGGCCAGAGCTTCCGCCACCGCGTAGGTTGCGGCGCTGTGGTCCATGTCGAACAGCACCGCTGTCCCGTCGATGTGGACATTTGGCTTATTTCGCTTCCAATCGCGAACCGATGAACCGCCCGCGACATCCTTCGGCGGCCGCTGGGTGGACCCGGTCGCGAGGATGACTGTCTCAGGATTGAGCGCCAGCACATCATCCGGCGTTGCCGTTCTGCCAAATTCGATCCTCGCTCCTGCGTCTCGAAGCTGCCGCTCCATCCAAGAGAGGACGCTTCGGTATTCCTCGCGGCCAGGTAGCTCCGCCTCCCAGTGCAACTTGCCGCCGAGCTGCTGTGACGCGCTCACTAACGTCACGTCGTGCCCGCGCTGCGCCGTCACGCGTGCCGCCTGCATACCCGCTGGCCCGGCACCCACCACAACAACGCGTTTCTTCCGGATGGCCCTGGCCGGCCGCCAATTGGATTCGCCATCAATGCCGAGCTGCGGATTGTGCACCTCGGCAAGGGGCTTTCCGAGATGGACCTCGCCCCACGCAAAATTGTCGTAACTCGAGGGCCGAATGTCGATCACGCGGCCTTCGCGTGCTTTGTTCGGCCAATCCGCATCCGCGATGAGCGCCCGCGTGAGCCCGACAAGATCTGCTGCACCCTCGACGATTGCCGCTTCGGCTTCAGCCGGCATTGCGACGCGGCCCATTGCCATGACAGGCTTTCCGGCGGCGGCCGGGCGGATCTTCTTGTAGATGTCGAGAAAAGGCGCGCGCCGGAAGTGCATATCCGGCACATGATTTTCCAGGCTGTTGGTGAAGTTGCCCTGACTGTAGGCGAAATAGTCGAGCGCACCATGACCGACAAGAGCCGCCGTGATGCGTGCCGCCTCGTCCGGGTCGATACCACCTTCGACGCCTTCGTCGCCCGGCATCTTGAGGCCAATCACGAAATCCCTTCCGCAGGCTGACCGGACCCCGTCGCAAATCTCAACGACGAAGCGCACACGATTTTCCAGCGAGCCGCCGTATTGGTCAGTGCGCAGGTTCGACCACGGCGAAAGGATCTGTGAGATCAGATAGCCGTGCGCTCCGTGCAGCTCCACCCCACCGAAGCCGCAGCGCTTGAGGCGCAGCGCAACAGACACGTATGCGTCGGCCAGCTGCCGCAGTTCGCTCGTCGACATGACATGCGGCACGGTCCAGCTATAGGCGTCGGGCTGGTCGGAGATGCCCTTTGGTGACCAAACCGGCGCCCAAAGCTGCTGACGCCCTGGGTGCCAGAGCTGCCCGATAAGACATGCCCCCGCTATCTCGACCGCTTCTGCAGTGCGCTTAAAGCCGTCTTCGTTTGCTTGATCATGACCCGCAACGATTGCGCTATGCGCGAGCGCCGTGGGATCCACTGCGATGACTTCCGTGACAACCGCTGCGCAGCCGCCTTTGGCGCGCTCGACCAGGAAATTCACCCAGCGGTCGGTGATGCGTTGGCCTGCGGCGTAGTTTGTGAGCGTGGCTGACAGTACGATGCGATTGCGCAGGGAACGTTCGCCGATCTTCACCGAGCTAAACAGGCGCGGGAAACTCGGGTTGTCACTCATTCCTGTTCCCTCAATCAGCGACTGAACAGATGATTTCTTCTAAGCTCGTTGAGCGGGAGAAGACAACACCAATGGTTGGCGGATGCCAGTTTGCCTCCCGCTAGGCATTGCGATGTTTCCGACGGACTACAGCATCACGCTGTTCGACCGCCGCTTTCGCTTCAATGTTGCGCGCCTGCGCCTCGTCTGGGGGGCGGGCGAGATCGACTGGCGCGCGCTGTTCGACCTGTTGGACCTCTCGCCTTTCGATCGCGCTGTGATGCGGGGCCTCGGGCGGCTGCCCGCGCCTGGTGGCGGCGAAGGGCGATGAGCCGATCGCGCCGAGCCGCGCTTCAGTCGCTGGTTGCCGGGAGCGACGTTGCGCGGGACGGCTACATGGCAGGTGTCGATCCTGCAAGCCGGCCGCCGCAGAGCCACGCGGCGGCGACTGCGCCGTGATAGCGAGATGGTGCTGGCGGAGGGAGTGGGATTCGAACCCACGATACGGTTTCCCGTATACACGCTTTCCAAGCGTGCGCCTTCAGCCACTCGGCCATCCCTCCGGTTCAGGCCCGCGACCCGCCGGGTTGCGCGGACTATAGTGGCGGGCGTTCCGAGCGCAAGCGGTGGCCGCCATCGATCCCGATGGCTCGTCCCGAGCGTTGCCGTGGCAGGCTCGATTGTGCAATGTGAGGCGGGCGCCCGCTTTTTTTTTTTGCTGCGGCCGGGCGCCGCGAACGTCCTCAGGGGTGGCGTTTTCATGCTCGGCATCCTCAGGTTCCTGGCCGGCGTGATGTTCGTGATCGCGGTCTTGGCCGCGGTCTATGACGGCACGCGCTCGATCGCCGCCGATACGCTGGTAACGACCTCGCTCCTGGAGCACTGGTCGAAGCTGGCGCCGTCCGCGCTCGCCGCCGCGAAGAGCGGGGTTGCGCGCTCGCATCCGCTGGTGTGGGAGCTGGGGGTGCGCAAGCTCCTGCTGCTGCCGACGTGGCTGGTGTTCGGCATGCTGGGCCTGGTGCTGGCCTACGCCGGGCGGCGCCGTCGGCGCGTCAACGTCTTCGCCAATTGATAGGCCTTGGGCCGAAGGTCGGTCCGTGGCAATGCCGCATGCGGGGCGGCCCTCCGCCGTCCTCGTTTCTCTTAGCATCACTGCAACTTGAGACGGATTGAGTGGCGGCGCCCCGACGGCGGCACTATATCAAGACACGTCAGCGCAAATCCTGCCCAACGCCACGGTGAGCCCCATGCTGTTCTCCCGCCGCAAGTCCGAGATGCCCTCGCCCGACGCCGCGCTCAAGGGCCGCGCCGAGCCGATCCCCACCGCCAAGACCCACTATCTCAACAAGCGTGCGCTCAAGGGCCCCTATCCGGAGGGGCTCGAGACGGCCGTGTTCGGGTTCGGCTGCTTCTGGGGCGCCGAGCGCAAGTTCTGGGAGATGGGCGATGGCATCTGGGTAACGGCCGTCGGCTACGCCGGCGGGCTCACGCCCAACCCCACCTACGAGGAGGTGTGCTCCGGCCGCACCGGGCACAACGAGGTGGTGCTGGTGGTCTTCGACCCGAGCAAGGTGAGCTACGAGGCGCTGCTCAAGACCTTCTGGGAGAGCCACGACCCCACCCAGGGCATGCGCCAGGGCAACGATGTCGGCACCCAGTACCGCTCCGGCATCTACGTGGGCTCGCCCGCGCAGCGCGCCGCCGCCGAGGCCTCGAAGGCCGCCTACCAGAAGGTGCTATCGGCCAATGGCTACGGACCCATCACCACCGAGATCCTGGATGCGCCGCCCTTCTACTTCGCCGAGGACTATCACCAGCAGTACCTCGCCAAGGTGCCGCACGGCTATTGCGGGCTCGGCGGCACGGGGCTGAGCTGCCCCGTGGGCGTCGGGGTCAAGGCCGAGGCCTGACGCCCTTCGCGGGCGCCGGGCCGAGATAGCCTACTTCCCGCCCGGAGCCTTGCTCGACGATGCCTTGGCGGCCTTCCTGCGGGCCTTCGCCGCCTGTGACGCCGAAACAATGTCGGGCGGCAGCTTTGGTGCATCGGGTCCACTCGACAGCACCGTGCGGCAATCGCCAGGCAGCTGCGCCATGGTCAGGGCCCGGCGCACCGGGCCCGGTTTTTGCGGCTTCGGCGGCCTCTTCACCAGCGCCAGCCAATGCGTCAGCGACTTGCCGCAACCGTCATCGTCGGGCACCGGCGGCTGCGCTTCGCAATTGCCGCTGCCCTTAGGACAGCTGATGCGCACATGGAAGTGGAAGTAGTGACCCCAGTAGGCGCGCACCTTCTTGAGCCACCCGCGGTCGCCGTCCTTGGGCACCGCCTCGCATAAGGCCTTCTTGATGGCGGGATGGACGAAGATCCGCTCGACGGCGGCATAGGAGGCCGCGCGCTTCAGCAGGCGCACGTGGGCATCCGTCCACACCTTGGGGTTCACGGACACGCGGTCGTCGGCCAGCATGGACGTGGCGGAGAGCTCCTCGCGCTCCTTCTTGCTCAGCCGCCTGCTGGGCATCGGGGTCAGCCAGATGTCGGCGTCGAGCCCGACCTGATGGCTGGCGTGGCCCGTGAGCATCGGCCCGCCGCGCGGCTGCGAGATGTCGCCGACGAGGAGGCCGGGCCAGCCGTCGTACTTCTTCGCATCGGTGGCGAGCCTCTCTATGAGGGCGATGAGCTTCGGGATGGCCCCAGTTGCGGTTGCGGGAAAGACGCATGGCCTGCCAGGCCGGCCCGTCCACGGGAAGCGGCGACGCGCCGGCGAGGCATCCCTTGGCATAGAAGCCGATCGACCGCGCGGCCATCGGCGCGGGAGACTTGGCGGCCCCGAAAAATATCTTGGCGGGAGGGCCGCGCGGCTTGGCGACTTTTTTCCTGAGGCGCCTTCTCTTCTTCTTGGCCGTCTTCTTCTTGTTGGCCGCCAGCTTGATCTCTTGGCCTTGTGCGGCCGAGGCGGGGCTTTGTGCGGCCGGGGCAGGCAGCGCGTCGTGCGCCAACGCGACCGCGCAGAACATCGTCAGAGCAAGCACGCATATCAGGGTAGCCGGACGCATGCCCCCTCCCTCGCTCGCCATATGGCGGCGAATCTCGGCACGCCGCCAGTCTAGAGCAGGATCCCTTCGGATGGAATCGCCTTGCCTCGATCGCAATGTCTCGGCCGAAGCGTGAATCCTGCTCTATTCAATATGTTGAGAGATTGCCGCCCGGATCGATAGCGGCGCCCGGGATGCCGGTAAAGGCTCAGTCCCGCAGCGCCTTGACGGCGGCGGCCGCGGCGCCCACGCCCAAGAGCAGCGACGTCACGACGTTCCAGCCGGCGAATGAAAGCCCCATGAACGTCCAGGCCGGCTCGTCGCAGCGCAGCACGCGGATCGTTTGCAGCTGCTCGAGCAGGTTGCCGGTGCTCAGGGCATTCGGGGTTGCCGCGCAGGTGTCGGGGCCGGCCCAGAGCTTCCACTCCACGCCGGCGTGGTAGGTGGCGAGACCCGCATTGGCAAAGAAGGCCAGGGCAACGGCGATGAAGATGGCGGCCGCCAGGCCATTGCGCTGGGCCGCCACCAGCACCAGCGCCAGGAACAGCGCCGGTATGGCCGCATAGTAAGCGTAGCGTTGCTGCAGGCACAGCGGGCAAGGCTCGTAGTGGCCGACGTACTCGAAGGAGAGTGCCAGCAGGATCACCGCCGTCGCGGCGATCAGCACCGCCCAGCCCATGCGGTAGGCCGGCGTTTGCAGCGGATCCGAATGGGTCAGCAGCATGTGGATCCTCGAGGCCTTCAAAGCACGTACCTTATCGCAACGAACCCGCCGACCAGAAGAACGAGGAACAAGGTAGTCACCAGCGCGAGCCGGCGCTCGATGAAGTCGCGGATGGGCGGGCCGAACCAGTACAGCAGCCCGGCGACGAGGTAGAAGCGCATGGCGCGCGCCACGATGCTCGCCAGCACGAAGGGCAGAAGGGGCATCTTGAAGACGCCGGCGGAGATGGTGAGCACCTTGTAAGGGAAGGGTGTCCATCCCTTCGCGATCAGGATCCATGGGCCCCAGGCATTGAACAGATCGGCGGTGGCCTGGAATTTCTCCCCATAGCCGTAGAGCTTGAGGATCGGCTCGCCGACGAACTCAAACAGGTAGTAGCCGATCGCATAGCCGGCGAGACCGCCGATGACCGAGCCCACAGTGCAGATGGTGGCATAGACCCAGGCTTTGGCGCGGTTGGCCAGCACCATCGGCACCAGCATCACGTCCGGCGGGATGGGGAAGACCGAGCTTTCCACGAAGGCGATGCCGAAGAGGGCGTGCGGGGCCTTGTCGCTGGCCGCCAAGCGCATAATCCCGTCGTAGAGGCGTCGCATCATGGGACGTGCCTAAACGTGCCGGGTCGTCTTGTCGACGAAGATTGCGCGGCCGCCAGCCTCAGGCCAGCCCGAGGGCCAACTGGACGGGCTTGAACGAGCGGCGATGGTGCGGCGTGATGCCGTACTTTGCAATTGCGGCATGATGTTCCCGGGTGCCGTAGCCCTTGTGGCGGTCGAAGCCGTAGTTGGGGTAGGTGCGGGCGAGCTCGGCCATCATGGCGTCGCGCGCGACCTTGGCCACGATCGATGCCGCGGCGATCGACAGGCACTTGGCGTCGCCCTGCACGATGCAGCGCGCGGCGCAGGCAATGGCGGGCGGCCTGTTGCCGTCGACGAGCACAAGCCTCGGTGCATGCGGCAGACGCGCCACCGCCTGCGCCATCGCCCACAGCGACGCATTGAGGATGTTTTCGGCGTCGATGCGGCCGACATCGGCGACGCCGATGCCGACCTCGGCCGTGGCGACGATGGCCTGGTAGATGGAGCGGCGATCGTCCACGTCGAGTGCCTTGGAGTTGGCGATGCCGTCCGGGATATTGTGCCGGTCGAGCACGACGGCCGCAGCCACCACCGGTCCTGCCAGCGGACCCCTGCCGGCCTCGTCAGTGCCGGCAATGGGACCGCCGCCGAGCTCGAGCTCGATTGCTTCCAGCTCGAAGGTCGCCTTCATGGCGCGAATCACTTTCCCTCGTTTAGGAAAGAGTCGCGTGGGGAAACGGCCGTGTCAAAGGGGGGCGCTTCCGGCAACCGGCGTGGAGCCACAACGCCTTGATTTGGCGAAGGGCCTCGAGCCTGAACGCGGCTTCTTCCGGGAACGCGGCTCAGGTGGGCAGGCCTATTCATTCAAAGCAGCGTCATCTGCCCGCCTTGGGCGACAGGACGCTGGAACAGGTCCGTGCGCAGCTTGTGGTTGCGCTCGTTGAGGCCCAGGCGCTTCACGGCGAGGCGGAAACGGGCGCCGATCTGCTCCGCGTAGGGGCCCTGGCCGCGCTGGCGCAGGCGCCACTCGGGCGTGTAGTCCTTGCCGCCGTGCATCGAGCGCAGGATGCTGATCACGCGCTCGGCGCGGTCGGGGAACTCCGTCCTCAGCCACTCGCGGATCAGCTCCTTCAACTCCAGCGGCAAGCGCAGCAGCACGTAGCCGGCCTCCGTAGCGCCCGCATCGCGTGCCGTCTCGAGAATGCGCTCGATCTCGCTGTCGTTGAGTGCCGGGACGATCGGCGCCACCATCACCGCGACCGGCACGCCGGCTTGCGACAGCGCCCGGATGGCCTCGATGCGCCTTGGCGGCGTTGCGGCCCTGGGCTCCATCTTGCGCGCGATTGTCCGGTCGAGCGTCGTCACCGAGATCGCCACCTTGACGAGCCCGCGTTCTGCCATGCGCGCCAGAATGTCGACGTCGCGCACCACCAGCGCCGACTTGGTGACGATGCCGACGGGATGGCTCGTGCGGTCCAGCACCTCCAGCACCGCGCGCGTGATCAAGTGCTCGCGCTCGATCGGCTGGTAGGGATCGGTCACGGCGCCGAGCGCGATGAGCTTGGGCTGGTAGCGCGGGTTGGCGAGCTCCCGCTCCAGCAGATCGGCGGCATTCACCTTGGCGTAGAGCTTGGTCTCGAAGTCGAGCCCGGCGGAATGCCCGAGGTAGCAGTGCGTCGGCCGTGCATAGCAGTAGATGCAGCCGTGCTCGCAGCCGCGGTAGGGATTGATCGACTGGTCGAAGCCGATATCGGGGCTGTCGTTGCTGGCGATGATGCTCTTGGCCGTCTCGCGCCGCACCTCGGTCTTGAACGGGGCAAGCTCGGCCAGGCTCTCCCAGCCGTCGTCGAAGGTCCCCCGCTCTTGCGCCTCGAACCGGCCGACCCGGTTGGAGCGGGCGCCACGGCCCCTGCGCCGGTCCTCGTCCACGAGGTGCCGATCGTCCGTCATCTCGTCCGCCATGACCCGCCGCCGACCGGCGCTCCTTGAAAGCCTGTTCGGACATTGGTAGCTCAATCGACGGAACAAATCAAGAACATGCGGGGTTGCCCGCATCGGAGCAACCCCTGTACGGTGGCCCCCTGGAACCAAGCGGCGCGGTCCTGTCCCCTTCTATGATCTCCGTCGTCATCCCGACCCTGAATGCCGAAGCAACTCTGGGTCAGTCGCTGGCGGCGCTGGTGCCGGCGGCGGTGGACGGCCTTGTGCGCGAAGTGATCGTTGTCGACGGCGGCTCGGGCGACCTGACCAGGGAGATCGTGGCCCAGGCCGGCGCCGAGCTCATCGAGGAGCGCACCGGCCGCGGCCGCCAGCTCGCCGCCGGTGCGGCCCGGGCGCGCTTTCCGTGGCTCCTGTTTCTGCATGCCGACACCGTCCTCGAGCCGGGTTGGGAGCGCGAGACCGCGCTTTTCATGGAGCGTGTCGATCGGGGCAGCCAGCCACCATCCGCCGCCGCCTTCCGCTTCGCCCTCGACGACCAGGGCCCCAAGCCGCGCCTGCTCGAGCGCGTGGTGGCACTTCGGTGCCGGCTGCTGCGCCTGCCCTATGGCGATCAGGGCCTGCTGCTGCCGAAGTCGCTCTACGAGGAGATCGGCGGTTTCAGCCCGCTGCCGCTGATGGAAGACGTCGACCTCGTGCGCCGCCTCGGCCGCCGCCGCACGGTCCTGCTACGCTCGCGCGCCATGACCAGCGCCGAGCGGTTTCGCCGCGACGGCTACGTGCGCCGCTCCGCCTTGAACCTGGCGTGCCTTGCGCTTTATGCGCTGCGCGTGCCCGCCCCTGTCATTCGCCGCATGTATGGCTGAGCAGTGGTGACAATGGCGGCTGTCAAATATCCGTGAGAGAGGATGGCCGATGCCCGCCGGTCGTCTATTCGTGTGCGGGTTTTGGGAAATTTCGAACCACCCTAGGGAGTGAGCGACATGCAGAGCATTTCACGGCGCGGCTTTGTGATTTCGGCAGCGGCGGCCGGCGCCGCGTTCGGCCTCGACGGGCCTCTGGAGTTCCTCACGCCCGCATTCGCACAAGGCTCGGACAAGGACGTCATCAAGTTCAAGGTCGGCGACATCGAGGTCATCCAGATGTACGACGGCATTTGGCAGAAGGCGCACGACCCGAAATTCATCAAGAACGCCACGGTCGACGAGACCAAGGCAGCACTGAAGGCGGCTGGTCTCAACGACGCGACCGTGCCGATCCCGTTCACCGTCACCGCGATCCGGCGGGGTGGCAAGCTCGTCCTATTCGATTCCGGCACCGGCGCGCAGCTGGCGCCGACGGCCGGCAACATCACAAGGAAGGACTTGTGGAAGGCCGCGGGCATCGATCCCGCGAGGGTCGAAACCATCGTCATGACCCATTTTCACGCCGACCACATCAGCGGCCTCATGGAGAAGGGGACCAACGCGCCCGTCTTCCCCAATGCGGAAATCCACGTGCCCGCCACCGAATACGACTACTGGCTCAATCCGAGCACGACGGCGAATCCCGCCAAGCGCATTCAGGCCGTGCTCCCCACTTGGAAGAACATCAAGAAGTTCTCCGGCGACAAGGACGTGGTGGCGGGCATTCGCGCCATCGCCACCTACGGCCACACACCGGGCCACACCAGCTTCCACCTGAGTTCCGGCAATCAGCAGCTCATCGTGTCTGGCGATGTGACCAATATTCGGGCGCTCAACCTGAAGAATCCCGGCTGGCACCTGGCGTTCGACGTAGACGCGGCCTTGGCCGAAGTGAACCGGCGCAAGTTCTTCGATCGCGCGATCGCCGACAAGGCGGTCGTCACCGGCTATCACTGGGGCACGCCCGGCGCCGGCACGATCGCCAAGGACGGCAAAGGCTACGCGCTTGTGCCGGTCAAGGCGTGAGCGCACGACGGGGGCCTACGCTTCTGAAGTTTCGCCGCAGACCCGAACAACGGAAGGCGTCGCGCAGCTGCGCGACGCCTTTTCGCTGCCGGCTGGTGGTGATCGTGAAGACACCGGTTGCCGGCGCCGTCAAGACGCGGCTGGCGCGCGAGATCGGCATCGCGCAGGCGACGCGCTTTGCACGGCACGCAGTTTCCGCGCTGCTTGGGCGCGTCGGCGCCGATCCGCGCTGGCAGACGATTCTTGCCGTAGCGCCCGACGGCGGCGTGGCAAGCCGCTGCTGGCCGCGCCGTCTGTCGCGCATGCCCCAGGGCCGCGGCGACCTGGGCGCCCGCATGCAACGCATCTTCGACGTGCTGCCGCCGGGGCCCGTGCTGATCGTCGGGACCGACGTGCCCGGCATCACGCGGCGCCACATCGCCCAAGCCTTCCGCCTGCTCGGCGGGCACGATGCCGTGCTCGGGCCGGCAGCGGACGGCGGCTACTGGCTGGTGGGACTGAGGCGCCGGCCGCACACGCTGCAGATCTTCGCCGATGTGCGCTGGTCGAGCCCGCACGCGCTTGCCGACACGCTGTCCAACCTCGAGGGCTGCTCGGTTGCCTTTGCCGCGAGGCTGAGCGATGTCGATGACGCGCACGCCTTTGCTGCAAGTGCCGCGCGGTTCGGCCGCCGGGTGCTGCCGTCGGCAGTTCCCCTCCCCCTTGCGGGGAGGGGTTAGGGGTGGGGGGAATCCCGACGGCCGATGCGTTTCCGACCTCCCTCCCGATTGTTACCGGCAGCGGACATATGGACCGCGATCGAGATGGAAGTGGTCGTGGTGGGCGGCGTTGTGGTCGGGCCCGAGCACCACGCGGAAATAGCGGCAGGCGCGCGCGTGCACCGCGTGCAGGAAATGCGCCTCCGACCCGCTGCCGCGCCAGTATTTCGCCACGCCGATGTGCCGGCCGTTCGCCAGGTTGAAGCCCTTGATGTCGATGGCATTGGCGAAGGCATGCTGGCTGCGGAAGTTCTTCCACATCCGGCTGCCGACGATGTTGCGGCACGCGTAGCTGCCGAGGCTCTGCACCGATGCGACGCGCTGCCCGAGCATCTCCAGCGCCAGCGGCTGCACGTCGTGCTCGAGCCACAGCGCCAGCGCCGCGGCCGCCTGGCAGGTGATCCTGTCGAAGCTCGCGTGAACGCCGCCCGCCTCCGACATGCGCACGGCGTTGATCCAGCCGCAGCCCTTGTGGATCGGGCTATCGGCGATCGGCTGCGCCGCGATGTGCGGCCTCACCAGCACGCGCCGGCAAAGTGCCGGATCATAGCGCAGCGCGGCGAGCCGCCAGTCGACGAGCCAGGGATGGACGCTGCCGAGATCGAGCGCCGGCAGCGGATTGAGCGCCGGCGGCACGACGCCCCGGCGGAAGGCCCCGACAATAGCGGCGGCAACGGGGAGGAGCAGAGCAACAACAACCGCGCCGCCGATCAGCTTGCGGGCTCTGAGCGGGGCGCGCTTCTGCATGTCCGGCATTTGGTGGCGCCCGACGCCTTTGCCAACCCGCAAGTGGACTGGATCGGACCGACCCTGCCGTGATGCCCGCGCAGCGTTGAAGAAAGCGGCATCCAACCCGGGACGCGCGCGAGGCGTTCGTCGCTGGTTGCCCGCTCCGCACTTCGCATGGCGGGCATGACAACACCACCCGTTCGCCGGCTCAGAAGTCGGAGATGATGCCGTCCTTTTCCCAATCGCCGTAGCGGGTCGGGTCTGGGCCGTCGCGGCCGCCGAGCTCCTTGGGCTGCGCGTGCTTGGCACGCTCGGCATCGGCCAGCCGGCGCCGCTCCTCGGCCTCAGCGAGGGCGCGCTGCGCCTCCGGCGTCAGCGGCTTTCTCGGCTCTGTCCCGTCGGTGGATATGGGCGCCTTGGCCATCCTGCAACCCTGGCTGTTTGCCGCGACCGACACCATATTACGAGACGCTTGCGGCCTCAAATCGACGCTGGCCGCTTCGCTTGACGAGGAAACGAATAGATGCCGATGAACTTTGCCAGAACGGGCCTGCTGCTGGCTGCCTTGACGGGCATTTTCGTGGCCATGGGTGCGGCCATCGGCGGGGCGGGGGGAATGGTGATCGCGTTCCTCATCGCGCTGGGCATGAACGCGTTCAGTCTTTGGCAGTCCGACAAGATGGTGCTGCGCATGTACGGCGCGGAGGAGGTCGATGCCAGATCGGGCGGCGACTACTACCGCCTGGTGCAGGACCTAGCGCGGCGGGCCGAGCTGCCGATGCCCCGCGTCTACGTCATGCACAACCCGCAGCCCAACGCCTTCGCCACCGGGCGCAACCCGGCCAACGCTGCGGTGTGCGCCTCGACCGGCATCATCGAGGCGCTGTCGCGCGAGGAGCTCGCGGGCGTGATGGCGCACGAGCTCTCACACGTCAAAAACTACGACACGCTCACCATGGCGGTGGCCGCCACCATCGGCGGCGCCATCTCCATGCTCGCGCAGTATCTGCAATTCGGCGCCCTGTTCGGCGGCAACCGCAACAACAACGGTGTCGGCTGGATCGGCATGCTGGTCGCCATGATCGTGGCGCCGCTTGCAGCGATGCTCGTGCAGATGGCCGTCAGCCGCTCGCGTGAGTACCAGGCCGACCGCATGGGCGGCATGATCTGCGGCAACCCGCTGTGGCTGGCCTCGGCGCTGGAGAAGATCGAGGGCTATGCGCACCAGATCCGCAATGAGCCGGCCGAGGCCGCGCCGGCGACCGCGCACCTGTTCATCATCAATCCCCTGACGGGCGAGGGCATGGACAACCTGTTCTCGACCCATCCCAACACGCAAAACCGCATCGCCGAGCTGGAGAGGCAGGCGGCCGAGATGGGCATTTCCGGCCGCCGCTCCTACAGCGACGATCGCCCCTCCTCCGCCGGCCCATGGGGCGGCTCGTCCGCTGGTTCGCGCGGTCCGTGGGGCTAAAATTCTTCGGTGCTCGGTGGGAAGCATGGGCGGAACACTGGTCCTCGTCCTGAGCTTGTCGAAGGACGGGTTACGTGCGCGGGTGCCGTGGTTCGACAAGCTCACCACTGGGTTCGGCGCGTGTCGGCTTGGCTCAACCTAGATCGCAAGAGCGTTAGGCGCGATCAAGGCTTGGGCCCGGCCTTTGTGTTGTTCTGGGTGTCGGTCTCCGCCCCGGTCATGTGCGTGAACCAGGCGCGGAGATAGGCCGCAAGCGAAAGCAGCGTCAGCGCGCCCGTCGTCCAAACCAGCACCAGGCGGGTCGTCTCGAGGCCGAGCAGGAAGGCCTCGTCGGCGAGGATGGTCGCCGCCAGCAGGATCTGCACCGCCGTGTTGGCCTTGCTCACCGCGAGCGGCTTCACCCGCACCGGCTGGTCGAGCAGCCAGGCCAGCAGCACCGCCGCCACGATCAGGATGTCGCGGCTCACCACGGCAATGACGAGCCACAGCGGCAGCTCCCCGCGCACGGCGAGCGCGATGTAGATGCTGACGATCAGCAGCTTGTCGGCGAGCGGATCGAGGTAGGAGCCAAGCTCCGTGCGCCAGTCGTAGGTCTTGGCGAGATAGCCGTCCAGCGCGTCGCTGATGCCGGCACACACGAACACGAAAAAGGCGATCCGGTTCTCGCCGGACAGCAGCAGCCAAAAGATCACCGGGACGGAGATGATGCGCCCCAGGGTGATGAAGTTTGGGATGTTGATCAGCAAGGGCGGCGCGGCCCGTCTCGAGTTTCGTTGCTTATCTGTGCGCCGGCCCGTACGACCGAGGTCGGCGCAAGTTCTCTGTCCGCTGAGCTTACCTGCTCGCCGCCCCCCGGGGAAAGGGCACTACTGCAGGCTGAGCACCCAGCTGCTCCCGACGGCGCGCAGGTTCAGGCCCTGCTGCGCCAACACGTTTGCCAGCTCCTGGGCGCCCTGCGCATAGCGCAGCGTCACGCGCGCGCCGCGGGCCGAAAGGCCGGCAACCTCGAGCTCCTCCACGCCCGGCGTGGAGCCGAGGCGGCGGCTGATGTCCTGCCACTCGCTCATGCCGCGAAACTCGACCGCGATCAGCAGGTCGACCGCATCGCGTGCCGCGGACGCATCGTGGCGCGATTTCAGCGCCTTCCACCGCCCTTCCAGGATGCGCAGCGACACCACCGCCGCAAGCTCGGTGGTGTAGGTGGGATCAATGGCGTCGAGGCGATAGGCGCGCTTGAGGGTGAAGGCGCCGACCGCGTCCTGGCCGCTCAGCGTGACATTGAGCCGGCGTGCTGCGGTGTCCTGCTCCGCCACCGCCACCAGCACGAGCTCGCTGCGGTAGGCCGCGGCCAGGCCGCGCATGGCGCGTCCGTCGCCGGCGGCCAGCGCGTTGACGGTCTCGGCCGCAACCTCCTTCTTGAGCGTCTGCAGCTTCACGGGCGTCAGGGCATGGTCGAGGTCGAGGCCCTTCCAAACTTTGGTCCAGGCGGGGTCGTTCCCCGGCGCGCCGGACCCCGCGCGCCGCACCGGAACGAGGATCAGGGGCGGCGCCTGCTCGTCCGTGAAGGCGATGCCCTCGCGGCGCAGCATGTCGCGGATGGACTTCGGATGGAACGAGAAGTCGAGACTGGCGATGTACTCGGTGGCCGAATTGCGCTCCGAGCGCACCCTGTAGCCGTCGACGAGATCGCCTGCCTTGATGGCGGAGAGATCGTGGATGCGGGCATAGGCCGTAACCGGCACCAGCCGTTTCAGGAGCGAGCGGAAAGCCGCCTGCTGCCCGTCGGCGAGCGCCCTGTGCTTGGCCGCCACGGCATTTTCCGCGCGTGCCTCGACGGGATAGTTGCCGACGGTGAAGACGAGGTCCGTGCTGGCCGCCCTGGCCCCGGCCGTGGCCGCAGCGAACAGTACAAGGGCGAGTAGCGGCGCCATGGGCCGTCTCGCGCGCTCCCGCCCGGATCGTGTCTCTCTGGCTATGGTGGTCATTGGTCGGCCCCTCGCTTCGGCCTTATACCAAGTCTGCAAGGGCCGCAAATTCGCTCAGCGTTGCCCCGACTCGGGCTCCTCTGCTATGCCCGCATACTCCGGCGAGCATTGGGGCGAAAGTTGGGAGCGCCGCCGCTCGATGGGAGCCGGCGGACGAGCAGCCGCGGATGCACATCCCATAGGACTATCCATGCCGGAGCGCAGGCGGAATCGCCGCCCCATCTCCTACCGCGAGGCGGGCGTCGACATCGACGCCGGCAATGCGCTGGTCAAGGCCATCAAGCCGCTGGCGCGGTCGACGCGCCGCAAGGGGGCCGATGCGGACCTCGGCGGGTTCGGCGCGCTGTTCGACCTCAAGCGCGCCGGCTTCAAGGACCCGATCCTCGTTGCCGCCAACGACGGGGTCGGCACCAAGCTCAAGATCGCCATCGACACGGGCCGCCATGCGACCATCGGCATCGATCTGGTCGCCATGTGCGTCAATGATCTGCTGGCCCAAGGGGCCGAGCCTCTTTTCTTTTTGGACTATTTCGCCTGCGGCAAGCTCGACGTCGAGATTGCCCGCGCGGTGGTTGCCGGCATCGCCGAGGGCTGCCGGCTTGCCGGCTGCGCGCTGATCGGCGGCGAGACGGCCGAGATGCCCGGCATGTACGCGAGCGGAGACTACGACCTTGCGGGCTTTGCCGTCGGCGCGGCCGAGCGGGGCACCCTGCTGCCGCGGGGCGACATCTCCGCCGGCGATATTCTGATTGGTCTTGCGTCCTCCGGCGTCCACTCCAACGGCTACTCGCTCGTGCGCCGGCTGGTGGCGGAGGAGAAGCTCGGTTGGACCGCGTCTGCGCCGTTCGACCGATCGCAAACGCTCGCCGAAATCCTGCTGACGCCGACGCGCATCTATGTCGGCTCGGTGCTGAAGACGATGCGCGGGACGGGTGCCATCAAGGGCGTGGCGCATATCACCGGCGGCGGGCTGTCGGAGAACGTGCCGCGCATTCTTCCCGCGGCGATCGCCGCCCACATCGATCTTTCCGCCTGGAAGGCGCCAGCGGTGTTCGGCTGGCTGGCGAGCGCCGGCCGGCTCGATGCCGCAGAGATGCTGCGCACCTTCAACTGCGGCATCGGCCTGGTGCTGATCGTGGCCAAGGCCGACGCCAAGAAGGTGCTGGCGAAACTGCGCAGGGCCGGCGAGACGGCGATCCTCATCGGCGCGCTGGAGCCTGGGCGCGGGGTCAAATCCCAGGCGAAGGGTAAGGGAGAAGCGGAGGCAGTGCGCTATTCCGGCACGCTGGAGTTCGCCGGCTGACAGGTACAATACCGCCTGCGGCGCCTTGCTTTCCAGGCGCGGCCCGCGATGCTAAAACTTCGCCATGAGCAAGACCGAGCAACTGACGGCTGTTGTCGAGCGCCTTTCCGACGAGCAGATCGACGCCCTGCTTTCCCTGGCGCGCTGGATGATCGACGAGCCACTTTATGATCGCGCGCCGGCGGAGGCGCGGGCTTCGCTCGATCGCGGGCTGGATCAGATCGCCAATGGCGAGACTGTGACCTTGGACGAGCTATCGGAGCGACTGGCGGCCGCCGCCAAATCTTCCGGCACATGAAGGTCGTACTCGCGCGCGAGGCGGCGGAACGCCTCGAGGCGCAGATCGCGTATCTGACAAGGGCCGGAGCATCGGCAGCCGCCGAACGTCTTCGCCACCGTGTGATGAGCTTTCTTGCGAACCATTTGGCGCACGCGCCCCGTTCGGGCCGCCGCCTCGAGGATCGCGATCTGTGGGAAATGTGGATCCCGAGGACCCGACTGGTGCTGTGGTATCGAATCGAGCCTGAACGCATCGTCGTTGCGACGGTCTGGCACACGTCGCAGGACCGGTCCCCGCCCAGCCCATGAAGAAACGCGTCGGCATTCTCATCTCGGGGCGCGGGTCGAACATGATGGCGCTGGTGGAGGCGGCACGCGCGTCCGACTTCCCCGCAGAGATCGCCACCATCATCTCCAGCCGCCCCGACGCGCCTGGCCTCGCGTGGGCGACGGCCCAGAACCTGCCGACGCTCGCGCTCGACCACAAGGCCTACGCCTCGCGCGAGGCCTTCGACGCGGCTACCCACACGGCGCTCATGGACGCGGGCGTGGAACTGGTGGCGCTTGCCGGCTTCATGCGCATCCAGTCCGCCGGCTTCGTCGCCAAGTGGGCCGGGCGCCAGCTCAACATCCACCCTTCGCTGCTGCCCCTGTTCAAGGGGCTGCATCCGCAGCAGCAGGCGCTGGAGGCCGGCGTGAAGGTCTCGGGCTGCACCGTGCACTTCGTCGCCGAGGAGATGGACGCGGGGCCGATCGTCGCTCAGGCGGCCGTGCCCGTGCTCGACACCGACACGCCCGAGACCCTCGCCGCGCGCATCCTGGTGGCCGAGCACAAGCTCTATCCGCTGGCGCTCTCGCTCGTCGCCTCGGGCCGTGCCCGCCTCGAGGGCGGCCGCGTACGGATCGATGGTTTTGATCCAGATCAAGGCGCGCTGTTTTTCCCACAACTCTAGCGTTTGCTTAACCTTGGCCACACCCGGCCCGAAAAGCGCTTTCGCCGCAGCCCCGAATCTGGACACTGTTTGCGGCCCGGTGCTACCAGTCGGCCCTAGTCCCCCGACCGCAGCGCCAGAAAAATCATGAACCGCGGCACTTTGGGGATCGTGGGGAGGAGGAGCACACGGGTGCGGCGTGGACCGCACGTGGGCTGACATGCCTTGACGCGGAAGCAACTTCCTGCGGAGCCCGCCGATATGACCGCGCCGGTTTCTTCTCATATCGATCAGCTGGGCGAGGAATCCTCGGTCTGGTTCACGCTGACCCCCCTGCTCAAGGGGCCGAGCAACCCCCTCACCATCCTGATGCAGATGGCGGAGCGCTACGGCGGCGTCATCCCTGTCAACATGGGCAACCAGCGCATCGTGCTGCTCACCGAGCCGGCGCACTTCAAGCGCGTGCTGGTCACCAAGGCCGACGACTACATCAAGTACTTCGATGGCCTCAAACCCATCTTCGGCAAGTCGATGATCACCAACGACGGCGCCTTGTGGCAGAAGATCCGCATGCCGCAGCAGCCGGCGTTCCACCCCGACATGTTCGCCGAGTACATCCCCTACTTCCTCGCCGCCATCCGCACCAAGATGGACAACTGGGCCAAGCTCGCCCAGACGGGCGAGACGGTGGAGATGGTCGAGCAGACCTGGACGCTCGCCGCCGACATGATCTGCAAGGCGCTGTTCGACCGCGAGATGCCTTTCAACCCGCACTTCGTGTTCAAGTGCGTGAAGACCTACACCGACGTGATGAACCACAAGTCGATCCGCCTCAAGAAGGTGGCCGGCGAGGAGTTCGAGATCGCCGAGGAGAACGCGGCCAAGGCGATGGAGGTATGGGCCGGCGTGCCGCCCGAGGTGTTCGCCGCCGATCCGCGCGAGGCGCGCGAGCGCACGCTGCTCAAGATGATCGAGGCCGCCGTCGCCGACCCCTCCATCCCCGAGTTCGACCAGCAGCAGGCCGTCGACGAGCTCAAGCAGTACCTGTGGGCCGGCACCGAGACCACCGCGCTGACGCTGGCCTGGGCGCTCTACGAGACGGCCAAGCACCCCGAGGCTGCCGAGCGCATCCGCCGCGAGGGCGAGGCCACCTACGGCGACCGCGAGCCGACGGCGGCCGACTATTCCGCGCTCGCCTATACCCGCGCCGTCATCCAGGAGACCATGCGGCTCTACCCGCCGATCTGGATGCTGATCCGCGTCGCCGCCAAGCCCGACGTGATCGAGGGCAAGGAGATCCGCGTCGGCGACCGCATCGCGCTGTTCGCCTACGGCGCCCACCACAACGCCAAATATTGGGAGAACCCGGAGGCGTTCATGCCCGAGCGCTGGCTGGGCGACGCCGCCAAGAAGCGCATCCCCTACACGTATCTGCCTTTCGGCGGGGGCAAGCGCTCCTGCATCGGTGGCGCCATGAGCCAGGTCGAGAACACGCTCGCCCTGTCGATCCTGCTGCGCCGCTTCCGGCCCGAGTACGTGGGCCCCGAGCCGCCCGGCATCAACGCCACCGTGACGCTCACCCCCAAGGGCGGCCTCCAGTTCCGCATCCGCGAGCTGAGCTGAAGCCAGGGTTCAGGGGTCAGGTGCCAGGGAATGGTATTCGCCCCAGCGCCGCGCCTTCTCATTTCACCTGAAACCTGAAACCTTGCTCAGGCGAGCGTCTCTTTGAAGAGCGCGACCGTGCGGCTCCAGGCGAGGTCGGCGGCCGCCTTGTTGTAGCGCGCCGCCGAGGTGTCGTTGTTGAAGGCGTGCTGCGTGCCTTCATAGGTGAAGAGCTCGTACTTCACGCCGGCCTTGTCGAGCGCGGCCCGGTAGGCCGGGATGCCGGCATTGATGCGGCTGTCGTTGCCGGCGTAGTGCAGAACTAGGCGCGCCTTGATCCTGGGAACCTGGTCGGCGGGCGGCTGGGCGCCGTAGTAGGGCGCGGCGGCCATGAGGTCGGAGCCGGCGGCGACGGCAAGCGCGTTGACCATGCCGCCGCCCCAGCAGAAGCCGGTGGCCCCGACCTTGCCGTTGCTATTGGCGTGGGCGTGCAGGAATTTGACGGTGGCGACGGCATTGGCGACCGTGCGCGGCCGGTCGAGCTGGCCGATCATGTCGCGACCCTTGTTCTCATCGGCCGGCGTTCCGCCCGACGGGGTGAGGAAATCGGGGCCGAGCGCCAGGAAGCCCTCGAGCGCCATGCGCCGCGTGACGTCCTGGATGTGGGGCGTGAGCCCGCGGTTCTCGTGGATGACGATGACGGCGGGGAGCTTGCCCGTGGCGCCGGCCGGCATGGCGAGGTAACCCGACATGTCGCCGCCTTCGCCGGGGTAGGTAACGCGCTGGGTCTTCAGGCGCGCATCGTCGGGCTTGACGATCTCAGCGGCGCTCCGGTCGGCCTCGATCAGCGAGGTCGCGGCGACGGCGGCGGCCGTCGAGCCGACAAGCGCGGTGAGCTTGCCGAGATAGGCGCGCCGGTCGAGGCTGATGTGGGTGTACTCGTCGTAGAGGTTGATCATCTCCTGTGTGACTTTTGGGGTGATCTTGGGGGCGTCGGTCATCGGGGCCTCGCGGTTGCTGTGTGGTGTGGCTATGCTAAGGCCAAATGGGGCAAGGGTGGGGGCCCGCCAAGGGCCACGAGGGAGAGCCTGCGATGGATTGGAGCCGCTTCTTTGGCGACAGCGTAGCCGGAACGATCATCCGGCTGGTGCTGATCTCGATCGTGGTCGGCATCGTGTTCTCGGCGCTGGGGATCACGCCCTTCAACCTGGTCGAGCGCCTGCAGCAACTCGTGCGGCGGATCACGGACCTCGGCCTCGACGCCTTCCGCTGGGTGTTCGAGTATTTCCTGCTGGGCGCCATCGTCGTCGTGCCGGTGTGGTGCATCGTGCGCCTGGTGAAGGGCCGCCGCGAGCCGGGTGCGTGACGGCGGGTGAGGCGGCGCACGAAGCAGGGTGCAATAGGCGATAGCCGTATTGCCCTGGTCGATGCGGAAGCGGTGCAATACGCTGCCGCTATTGCACCCTACGTCTCCACTGTCGAAGGACGGATGAAGGGCGCCGTGGTGGCCGCGTGGTTCGACAAGCTCACCACGGCGGCGTAGGCTTCAAGATGAGTTTAGGCGCCGCCGGCTTGGCTCCGCAGGCGCCGGGAGCAATCGCAGGGACGAGACGCAAGGGCCATGGCCAAGAGCAAGATTGAGGTGCGCCCCATCGCCGGCGGCATCGGGGCGGAGATCTCGGGCGTCGATCTCGGCAAGGAGCTCACCGCGGAGACGGTGGCCGACATCCGCCGCGCCTGGCTCGACCATTGCGTCATCTTCTTCCGTGACCAGGACCTGCCGCCGGGGCGCTTTCTCGCGTTCGCCAAGGGGTTCGGCAAGGTCGTCGAGTATCCCTTCATCAAGGGGCTCGAGGAGTTCCCCGAGATCATCCCGGTCATCAAGCTCGAGCACGAGAAGACCAACTTCGGCGGCATCTGGCACTCCGACACGGCCTACCTCGAGGCGCCGCCGATGGGCACCATGCTGATCGCACGCGAGGTGCCGCCTGTCGGCGGCGACACCCTGTTCGCCAGCGGCTATCTCGCCTACGAGGCGCTGTCGGAGGGGATGAAAGGCCTGCTCGACGGGCTCGTCGGCATCAACACCTCGGCCAAGGCCGACGTGAGCCGCACGCGCGAGGATCGCGTCAAGGACAGCCAGCGCGCCGACGCCAAGAAGGAATACGTGGGCGAGCATCCGGTGGTGCGCACGCACCCCGAGACCGGGCGCAAGGCGCTCTATGTCAACGTCGGCCACACGCTGCGCTTCAAGGACATGACGGTGGAGGAGAGCACGCCGATCCTGGAGTTTCTGTTCCAGCACCAGGTCCGGCCCGAATTCACCTGCCGCTTCGGCTGGCGGCCGGGCTCGCTGGCGTTCTGGGACAACCGCTGCGCGCTGCACAACCCGGTCAACGACTATCACGGCCATCGCCGCGTCATGCACCGGATCACGCTGGCTGGCGACAAGCCGCGGTAAGGCTGGTTCCGAGCCGGCTCAGACCGGCGCATCCGCCGGATCGCCGAACCTGCGATTGAGAAAGCGCCGCACCAGCCGCGCGATCGACCGGATCACGAACGAGGAGAGCAGGCCGATCAGCAGGAGCAGGATCGATTTCGGCCCCAACTCGCCGATCAGCGTCGCATAGACCACGTCGGAGGATTTCGGCAGCCAATAGTCGAGCTGTCCCGCCAGCACGTCGAGAACGGAGCGCGCCAGGCGCACGAAATAGCCGAACGTGGCGATGTGATAGAGGTTGAGATAGATGTAGATCAGCATCGCGGTGACAAGCTCGACCAGCAGGAGCACCGAGACGGACACGACCGCCAGAACTGTTTGCAGCAGCGAGACCAACAGGACGCGGAACATGCTGAGGCCCTTCGATGGATGCGACCTCGCACCTTAACCCCTGAAGGTCGACGCCACCAAATGTCGATCGCCGTCGCCCCCATCACTCGAGAGCACATCGAGGGCTTTCATGCCACGCTCGATGCGGTGGCCCGCGAGCGCATGTATCTTGCCCTGCTGGAGGCGCCGCCGATCGAGAAGACGCGCAAGTTCGTCGGCCGCAACATTGCCAGGGGCTATCCCCACCTTGTCGCGCTCGACGGTGCGCGCGTCGTCGGCTGGTGCGACGTGATGCCCATCGAGCGGGAGGTGTTGCGGCACTGTGGCGTGCTCGGCATCGGCCTGTTGCCGGCCTATCGCGGGCGCGGCATCGGCGAACACCTCATGCGCGAGACGCTGCAGGCCGCGCGCGCGTTCGGGCTGACGCGGATCGAGCTGTCCGTCAGGGACGACAATCCGCGGGCGATTGCGCTCTATGCCGCGTTCGGGTTCCAGGCGGAGGGTCGCAAGGCCCGCGCGTTTCTCCTCGACGGCGCCTACCACGATCTCGTCGCAATGGCGCTGCTGTTTGACGCGGACACGTAGGTGTCGGACCCTGCGGGTCTGATACCATTGCGGATCGAGAGTTCGATGCCGTCGAGCCCTTCACCTGCGAGAGACCAACAAGGCATCAGACCCGCAGGGTCTGACGCCACGGACACGACGTTGCGCGTGATCGCGACGGCGGGCTTCCCCGGCTATGCGCTGCTCGACAGCGGCGATGGGCGCAAGCTCGAGCGCTTCGGTGGTGTCGTGGTCGAGCGCCCGGAGCCGCAGGCGCTGTGGCGGCCGCTGCTGGAGCCCGGGACGTGGCTCAGGGCCGACGCCTCCTTCAAGAGCAGCAGCGAGGAGGAGGACGGCGAGGGCGGGCGTTGGCGCCGCAACAAGCCGGTGCCGGAGAGCTGGGCGGTAGAGGTGCTGGGCGTCACGATGCTGTGCCGGCTGACGAGCTTCCGCCACCTGGGGCTATTCCCCGAGCAGCTGCCGCACTGGCGGTGGATGCTGGACTGGCTGCGCGGGGCTCCGAAGCCCTCGCGCGTGCTCAACCTCTTTGCCTACACGGGTGCCGCCTCGCTGATCGCCGCGAAAGCCGGCGCGGAGGTGACGCACGTGGACGCCTCCAAGAAGGCGGTGGCCTGGGCCAGGCAGAATCGAACCGCCTCGAAGCTCGACGAGGCGCCGGTGCGCTGGATCCTGGAGGACGCGCGCAAGTTCGTGGCGCGCGAGCTGAGGCGCGGGCGGACCTATCATCTGATCCTGGTCGATCCGCCCAAGTTCGGGCGCGGCCCCGAGGGCGAGGTGTGGGATGTGTTCCAGCACCTGGCGCCGCTCATCAGGGACTGCGCCGGGTTGCTGGCACCGGAGCGCTCGGCCCTGATGCTCACCACCTATGCCATCCGCGCCTCGGCGCTCGCCACGGATGGGCTCGTGCGGGAGTGTCTCGCCGGGCGCGGGGGTGCAATCGAGAGCGGGGAGCTGGCGGTGGTGGAGGAGTCCGGCGGGCGGCTGCTGCCGACCTCGCTCTACACGCGCTGGACGAGCGATGACGCCGCGACCTGATCCCACGCGCGGGGGTACGCGCGCCATCACCAGCCTGCAGAACGAGCGGGTGAAGCTCATCCGCTCGCTGGAGATGCGCAAGGTCCGGCGCGAGACAGGGATGTTCGTGGCCGAGGGCGCCAGCGTTTTGGTGACCGCGCGGGACGCCGGCTGGGTGCCGAAGATGCTGGTGTTTCTGGCTGGCAGCGCCGCGTCCGGGATTGCCGGCGGGCTTTTGCAGTGGGCGCAAGGCGCGGGAGCGGAGTGCCTGGAGGTGTCGGAGCCGGTGCTCGCCAAGCTTGCGGCCAAGGACAACCCGCAGAGCATGCTGGGCGTGTTCGAGCAGCGCTGGATGCCGGCGCCGGCAGCAGGTCAATCAGGGGCGGAAAGTGGCGTGGATCCCCGCCTTCGCGGGGATGACGCTGCGGCTCCCGATGCGCTGTGGGTGGCGCTGGAGGGCGTGCGCGATCCCGGCAACCTCGGCTCCATCATTCGCACCGCCGATGCCGTGGGCGCCGGCGGCATCACGCTGATCGGCAATTGCTGCGATCCTTATTCGCGCGAGGCGGTGCGCGCCAGCATGGGCTCGATCTTCGATGTGGCGCTCGCCCGTACCAGCCCGGAGCAATTCCTGGCGTGGGCAAAGAGCTGGCCGGGCGACATCGTCGGCACGCACCTGGACGCCCGAGAGGATTTCCGCGGGGTACCCTATCGCGCGCCGGCCCTGCTGGTGATGGGCAGCGAGGGACCGGGCCTGTCGCCCGCCATCGCCGCTGCCTGCTCGCGGCTCGTGAAAATCCCCATGGCCGGGCGGCTCGACAGCCTCAACCTCGCCGTCGCCACGGCGCTGGTGCTCTACGAGATGCGAAGGGAGCGCTTGACGCTGTGAAAGGAGCTGCTGCCTCAGTTGGGCTGCATCGGCAGGCCGTTGGAGACGCGCAGCTGCACCGACATCGGATCGTCGGAGCGGCGCGACTTGCCCTCGAAATAGGCCCCCTGCTCGATTGCCAAGGACCTGTGGAAAACGTCGGCCTCGATGCGGCTCGCGGCCTGGAACGTGACGTTGTTGCCGCGAATGGATCCCTGCACGGTGCCGCGCACGACGATCTCGTCGGCCACGAGCGCGCCGGTGATGCGCGCGTGCTCGCCGATGATGATGCGGGCCGCGTGCACGTCGCCCTGCACCTCGCCCTCGATCTGGATCTCGCCCTTGGATTCGAGGTTGCCGGTGATGGAAAGGTCCGCCCCTATGGTCGAGGCCACACCGCTGGCGGCCGCGCGCTGAGCCGTGGGCCTTGCACTCGGCATCTGCGGTGGACCATTCGGCCTATTCGGAGTCGCGCCGACGGCGCTGCCATCCGGCTTCTTGGTGAACATGCGAGCGCTCCTGCTTCCCTCTGAGCGGAGCCGCTATAACACGGAACCTGCCGGTGGTCATCGGTGCGTTCATTCGTGGAGGTCAAGGATGGGCTGCGGCGGACTGGCCGGGCGTAGGAACGGAGGTATTTGGTCTGCGCTTGGCGGCCCCTTGCCCGCGCTGGCGCGGGTGCCGCGTACGTGCAAGAATCGCAAGACTTACGGGCGAAAATGGCGCATCGGAGGGGAGCAATGGCGGCTCGCTCGTGCCCCGCGATCATGGCTGCTCTGCAGGGCGCGGGGACCGCCGCTACAGCTTATGCACAGCTTGCGGTTTGCGGTTTGGGCCGATGACGCCAGCGCGGCCCGATCCCGGCGGAGCCCATGACCTTACATGCCGACCATTCGCCGCTACATACGCCCGATCGGATCGATGCCCCCCTCGGCGCCCGGCGCGAGCCGGCGAGGCTGCCGCCATCGTCGTCGCCGGTCGCGATGACCTGCCGTTCGCGGCAGCCGAGGTGATCGAGCGCGACGGCGGGCGTGTCAGCCGGCGCATTGCCTCCGCCGCCGAGGTGCTGTCGGGACGGATGGACGGGTTGACGGCGCTCATCGAGAACCTGCACCGGCCCCGCGCGGCTATCGCCGGGCTTGCGCTCGATCGCCCCCGTATCATGGGCATCGTCAATGTCACGCCCGACAGCTTTGCCGACGGCGGGCGCTACCTGACACGCGATGCGGCCGTCGCCCACGCGCTGCAGCTGGAGGCGGAAGGGGCCGACATCCTGGATATCGGCGGGGAATCGACGCGCCCCGGCGCCGAGCCGGTCGACGTGGAGGAGGAATGGCGCCGGGTCGGCCCCGTGATCGAGGCACTCGCCTCGCGGACGCGGGCCCGGCTGTCGATCGACACGCGCAACGCCGGAAGTGATGCGGCGCGCCGCGGCAGCCGGCGTGCATCTCATCAACGATGTCTCGGCCCTGTCGCACGATCCGGCAAGCCTGGAGACGGTGGCGCGGAGCGGCCTGCCGGTCGTGCTGATGCATGCGCAGGGCGACCCGCGCACCATGCAGCAAAAGCCCGCCTATGCCGACGTCGTGCTCGACGTGTGCGATGTGCTGGAGGCCCGCATCGAGGCCAGCGTGGCGGCCGGCATTCCGCGTTCGCGGCTGATCGTCGACCCCGGCATCGGCTTCGGCAAGACGCTCAGCCACAACCTGGCGCTACTCGGCGCGCTCAGCCTGTTGCACGGGCTCGGCTGCGCGGTTGCGCTCGGAGCCTCGCGCAAGAGCTTCATCGGCCGCCTGACGGGTACAACCGATGCGGACGATCGCCTGCCCGGCTCGCTCGCCGCGGCGCTGATCGGGGCCGCGCAGGGCGTGCAGATCCTGCGCGTGCACGATGTCGCCGCCACCCGGCAGGCGCTCGCCGTGTGGGAGGGCGCACGGCGCGCGGGATTGATTTGAGCGTAGGGTGCAATAGCGGCAGCGTATTGCACCGATCGACACCGGATGCGGTGCAATACGGCTTCGCCTATTGCACCCTACAATTGCCGGCCGGGCCCGAAGGAGTGCACTTGCCCTTGCACCTTGCCGGGTAAACCAAGGCTCGGGCTTGGCTATCGTGCGGCGGTCGTCAGTTGGTGTAATGTTTGCTTATGGCTTGTGATGCCTGATGGTGCCGCGGAGCGGCATAATGCGATTCGGGGACCCAACGGCCCGCCATGAGGCCTGCTCCGGCAAGCACAACGAGTTAGTGGAACGGCAAGATACGGGGACACGCATGTCGCGGCGGTATTTCGGCACAGACGGCATCCGGGGGCTCGCCAACAGCCACCCGATGACCTCCGAGGTCGCCATGAAGGTCGGGATGGCGGCGGGCAAGCTGTTCTCCAACGGCAGCCACCGGCACCGCGTCGTCATCGGCAAGGACACGCGCCTCTCGGGCTACATGATCGAGTCGGCCATGATGTCGGGCTTCACTGCCGTCGGCATGGACGTGTTCCTGCTGGGGCCGATGCCCACGCCCGCCGTCGCCATGCTCACGCGTTCGCTGCGCGCCGACCTCGGCGTGATGATCTCCGCCTCCCACAACCCCTACGCCGACAACGGCATCAAGCTGTTCGACCCCGACGGCTACAAGCTCTCCGACGAGACCGAGCGGGAGATCGAGGTGCTGATGGGGGCCGACACGGGAAGCCTGCTGGCGCCCGCCGAGCGCATCGGGCGCGCCAAGCGGATCGAGAGCGCGCAGGAGCGCTACATCGAGTTCGCCAAGCGCACGCTGCCGCGCAACATCCGCCTCAACGGCTTGCGCGTCGTCATCGATTGCGCCAACGGCGCGGGCTATCAGGTGGCCCCCGATGCGCTGTGGGAGCTGGGCGCGGAGGTGATCAAGATCGGCGTCGAGCCCAACGGCCACAACATCAACGACAAGTGCGGCTCGACCTCGCCGCAGGCGCTGTGCGAGAAGGTGCGCGAGGTGCGCGCCGACATCGGCATCGCGCTCGACGGCGACGCCGACCGGGTGGTGATCGTCGACGAGAAGGGCCGCATCGTCGACGGCGACCAGATCCTGGCGGTGATCGCCGAGAGCTGGCACAGGCGCGGCAAGCTCGCGGCCGGCGGCCTGGTGGCCACGGTGATGTCCAATCTCGGGCTCGAGCGCTATCTCAAGGACATCGGCCTTTCGCTGGTGCGCACGCCGGTCGGCGACCGCTATGTCGTCGAGCACATGCGCAAGCACGGCTACAACGTCGGCGGCGAGCAGTCGGGCCACATCGTGCTGTCCGATTTCACCACCACCGGCGACGGCCTCGTGTGCGCGCTGCAGGTGCTCTCCGTCGTGGTCGGCACGGGCGCGCCGGTGAGCGAGGTGTGCGAGCGCTTCGAGCCGCTGCCGCAGGTGTTGGAGAACGTGCGCTACGCCGACGGCTCGCCGCTCGACCAGGAGCTCGTCAAGCAGGCGATCGATCTGGGGCTGCAGCGGCTGGGCGCCCAGGGCCGGCTCGTCATCCGCCCGTCGGGCACCGAGCCCGTGATCCGCGTGATGGGCGAGGGCGACGACGAGCGCCTGGTGCACCAGGTGGTGGGCGACATCGTCGAGGCGGTGCGCAAGGCGGCCGAGGCGGCGTGAACGCCCGCGTGCCGCGGAAATCGCGGGCTCGCACCGTCTTGATTTGCAGCCGGCCAAATTGCTGACGGCGACATCGTTCGATCGAGCGCCTGCCAGTCGCGACGGCGACCCAGCTCATGTTTGGGCGCGCCATGTGCGTGCAGATAGCAGGCTGAGCGCGAGGTAGAGGGCAAGACCAACGGCGGTGTAGCGGAACGTGGATTGAAAGCCGGCGAGGAATGCGTCGGCAGCCGCTACGTCGGCGGCCTTGGCAGCCGCTTCGAAATGCGCGGAGACTGCCGACAGCACCGCTGCGCCGAGCACGATCCCAATCGTGCGCGTGACCATCGCCAGGCTGCCGGCGACGCCGCGATCGGAAAGCGGCAAGATGCGCGCGACGTAGTCGGTGTAGCCGACCTGGAAGAGGCCGACGCCGAGCCCCTGCACCAAAAGCGACAAGCCGACGGTCGCCAGGGGCGATTCCTGCGCAAAAGTCGACACTTTCCAAAGGCCGGCGATATTGAGGGCAATGCCAGTGAGCGCCAAGCGTTCCAGAGAGACCCGCGGCGCCAATCTGCCCGCAGCCCAGGCGCCGAGCATTGTGCCGACGGCGGCGAGCGCGAGTACGGCGCCACCAGAAGTGGCATCAAGACGCGCAACGCGCAGGAGGAAGTAGGGAACCAACAGCAGCACGCCGAAGGCTGCGAGGTTCGCCGCGATGCTCGCTGCATTGAAGATGACGAAGGCTGGATTGTGAAAGAGTGACAGGCGGATCAGCGGTTGCTGGCAACGGGCCTCCCAGACAAGGAAGGCGGCGAAGCTGAGGAGCCCCAGAAGCGCAAGGCCATACGGGACCGCGGGAATGAACGGTCCCCGCAGCATCGCCACCGCCAGCAGCAACGCGCTCATCCATGCGACCAGTAGAACCGCCCCTGGGAAATCGAATCCTCGCACCGGATGCTGCTTGGGGGCCGCCGCCAAAAAACCCGAAAGAGCCAGCGCCAGAAGCGGAAGTGGCACGCGAAACCAGAACACCGACGGCCAACCCCACTGCGCAACCAGCAAGCCGCCCGCGAGCGGACCGATGACCGCGCCGGCGGCCATCACGCCGGCATAGAAGGCGAGCGCGCGTGTGCGCCCTTGCTCTCCGAGCAAGGAGGTCGCGAGCGCGGGACCACAGCTCAGCGTCAGCGCGATGCCGATCCCCTGCAGGATGCGGCCGAGCAGCAGCAGTGCGTAGTTCGGCGCTATCGCGCAACTGACCAGGCCGAGTACGCTCAACACCAGCCCGGCCTGGAAAATCGCCCGGTAGCCTACGAGGTCGCCCAGCCGGCCGCACACGAGCATCAAGCTGGCATAGGTCAGCACGTAGGCAATGACGACCCAGCGGATGCCTTCGAGGCCGAGCTCGAAAGCCTCCGTCATGCGGGGAAAGGCGATATTGACGGCGGTGTCGAGCGGCGCCACGAGGGTGCCGAGGCCAACGACGAGCAATCCGACCTCTGGTCGCAAGGAGCGTGGCATGCTGGAGGATCAGGGTCTACGCATTGGGAGCAAGCCATAGTGTGGAGCGCATAGCATCCTGCAAACCGCCGTTGCTCAGACTTGACTGACAAATGCGATGATGCCGCTCATATCGCGCCGGCATCCTCGAGCGTGCGAATCTCGTCCTTCCGCCCCGAGCTCGCCGAGCAGCATCGTGCAGCAGGGCCCGGAAACCACCCGTGTCAGATCGAGAACCCGCACACCGTCGAGCGGTCGCATGGTGCGCTACCCCATCGCCGCGCCAAGGGCCGCAAAATCCTCCACGATCAAGTCCGATTGGTGCGGCGTCTCGCCGAACGGGCGCTTTCTGCGATCGATGAACGCCGTGCGCATGCCGAACGACTTGGCTCCGATGCAGTCGAAGGCGTGGTTGGCCACGAACAGGATGCTCGAGCGGTCAAAGCCGAGCAGCTCCTCCGCCTTGGCATACGTCTTCCAGTGGGGTTTGAAGTAGCCCGCCTCCTGGACCGAGATTACCCGATCGAACCGGAAGCCGATGTGCGGGCCGGCGGCCTCGAGCATGTCGCGATCGCCGTTGGACAGGATCGCAAGCTTGAGACCCGCCGCGCGCAGCCTGCCGAGCGTCGAGATCACATCGGGGAATGGCTTCAGGCTCTCGATCTGGCTAACCAGCCATCTCACCTCGTCCTGGTCGTACTTGATCTTGCAGCGGTCCATCACATACGACACGGCGCGGTGGCCGATTTGGCGGTAGGGCGTGTGGCCGCGGTCGCACAACGCATCGATCATGGAGTTCTCGAAGTGGGTGCGACGCCACCAGGTGACGAAGCTCGATGGATCACCCGTCCAACCCTTTTTGGCCAGAAACGGGGTAACGGCCTCGGTCAACCCTTTCTGCATGTCGACGATGGTGCCGTACTGATCGAAGACCAGCACCTTGATCTCACGCCTCAGTATCTCGAGCCTTTCCATGTCTACCTTGAAAGTGTGTTGGATCACGGCGGTGTCGCGTCGTTTTGGGGTCCGTGATGGACCGGCTGCCATCTGGGCCTCAGGTGCCCACCTCGTTCGCACTGCCGGTCAAGCTCGCTATGATGCCGCGCACTCTCTCCCAAGAACGTTGAATTACGTCCTCGGTCAATGTACGCGCGTGCCTTGGGCGCCGCCGTGCGATCGCATGCACGATCTCGCTATTGGCTTCGACCGAGGCCTGCATGAGCTCGGGTGCGTGTCGGTAAGCGAGATAGCGATAGCGCAAGGCCTGCTTGCCGATGGTGCCCAGTAGACGGCGCAGCGTTTTGCTCCCGGCGGCCTGATAGATCGCCTCTGACAATCTCACATTGCGAACAAAGAAGCCCTTAAGGTCTTTGTTGTCGAAAGCCGCGTGCATGCTCTCGAGCGCCGCTTGAATTGCCGCAAGCGCCTCCTCTGAGCGGTTCTGCGCGGCAAGCTCGGCGGCGAGCGCCTCGAGCGGCAGGCGGCAAGAGTAGACCTCATCGAGATCAGAGAGGCTGACCGGACTGACCCGAACGCCGCGGCGCAACTCGCGGACGACAAGACCGTCCTGTTCGAGCACACGCAAGGCCTCCCTTACCGGCGATCGGGAGACCGAATACCGGCGCACGACCTCTTCTTCGACGAGTCGTGCCCCGGGCACGAGATCGCCGAAGATGATCTCGTCCTCGAGCGCCCGGACAAGCTCCTTGGCGATCAGGTCCGGGACGCGGAAGGGATTGTCCGCCGGTGCCGGTGCCAGGTCGACCGAGATCCTCGCGGCCGGGTTCATACAGTAACCTTGTACGGCACCGGCTCGTCGCCGTGGCGGCCGTTCAGCCCCCAGGCGTGGCGCGGTGTCTCGAACACCGTGACGTCGATCGCTTCCTTGGGAATGCCGGTCGCCTTCGGCACCCGCTCATAGATCTGGCGAACGAGGTTCTTGAGGGTCGCGGGCGTGCGCCCCTCGAACTGGGAGATCTCGATGATGGTGTAGCGATCGGTGAACTGCTCCGGGAACCGGAAGTCCTCGCGATCCATGAGGAAGAAGCGCTGCAGCCGCTTCTCCCGAGGAAACTGCAAGGCATCGACGACACACTCGTGCAACGCGTCCGAAAGCGCATCGCGGACGGGCTCCAGGCTTTCCCGGAGGCCGAAGATCTTTGCGGTTGGCAAGGGCGTTCTCCCCTTTTTGTCTCCTGTATACAGTAAGGCCTACCCTATTTGATGTACTGCTGAGCTGTCTATCTCAATTTGACGGCAAGAACGGGATACAGTAGACAATTGTAGGTTCAGCCGAGGGTCGGCAGACAACACACGCGGAAGTTGCTCATGGCATTCGCCACGCAGGGATCTCCAGTTCCTTCGATCGGCCGACACGGGCGAATTTCGGCCAAGGAGCACCTTGAATTCGAAGACGCCGAACGCCTCCTGCCTGGTGGCGCACTCGGCGGCAATGCGCTGCCGAAGGACCTGAGGTTCGTCTTCGCGCGGGGCGACGGTGCCCGCTTCTGGGATACGTCGGGAAACGAATACATCGATTACGTTCTGGGCTCCGGCACGCTGTTCCTGGGCCATGCACATCCCGCAATCCAGGCGGCGGTGGCGGACCAGGCGAAACGAGGCACCCACTTTTTTGCCTACCTCAACGAGCAGGCCGTGGCGTTGGCCCGGAGACTGGAGCCTTACATTGCGTGCGCCGAGCGGATGCGCTTCACGACCTCGGGCTCTGACGCGACGTTCCATGCGATTCGCCTGGCGCGCGGCTTCACGGGCCGCAACAAGGTGCTCAAGTTCGAAGGCGCCTATCACGGCGTGCACGACTACGCGCAGCTTTCGACCGCGCCCAGGCAACTTTCGAACTACCCGGCGGCGTCGCCCGACACGGCCGGCATTCCCGAGGCGGTGCGCGAGCTGATGCTCGTGGCGCCCTACAACGACAAGGAAACATTGGCTTCGATCCTCGGCGAACATGGCCACGACGTGGCCGCGGTCATTGTCGAGCCGATTCAGCGCATCATCTCGCCCAAGCCCGGCTTCCTCGAGGCGGTTCGCGAGCTCACGGCGAAGCATGGCTGCGTGATGATCATGGATGAGGTGGTGACCGGGTTCCGCTACGGCCTCAGCGGAGCGCAGGGATACTTTGGCGTGGTTCCCGATCTTGCCACCTACGGCAAGATCATCGGGGGCGGGCTTCCCGTCGGTGCGGTCGCAGGCCGCGCCGATATCATGGACCAGGCCGATCCCGGCAAGAAAGGCCAGGCCGGCTACGTCTATCAGAACGGCACCCTGCAGGGGCATCCGCTTGGTTGCGCGGCGGGCCTTGCCAGTCTCGACGTGCTGGAGGAACCGGGTCTCTACGATCGCGTGTTTCGCCAGGCCGACAAGCTGCGGGAGGGATTGCAGAAGGTATTCGATCGCCATCATATGGGCATCCTCGTGTTCGGAGAGGGCCCCATGTGGCACATGCTTTTCACCGACAAAGTCCCGCAGAACTGGCGCGATATCCTCTCCTGCGATCTCAAGAAGCAGGCCGCCATGGAAATCGAGCTGATCCGGGCGGGCCTGTTCGTGCTGCCGCAGAACCGGCGCTTCATCTCGATCAGGCACACCGACGACGATCTTGAAGCGACCTTCGAGGCCGCCGATCGCGCCTGCCGCTCGTTCAAGGCGTGAGCGGCCGATCGCGATGCCGGAGGGGCTTGTTACCAGCGCGATCATCCGCGAGCAGAGCTGAGGCTTGACCGACCAACCCCTCCAGCGCCGTCCCGATGGTTCTAGAGCAGGATCGCTTCGGATGGGCGGATTGGCATGTAGCAACGGTTGGTCCAACGACTGGCGCGAAAAGTCGCCCGATCAGTCGAGACGGCACCATGCAGCGATGAGTTGCTCGTAGATAGTGACGGACTCTTCGATGCGGGCGCATTCACACCATTCGTCGGTCTGATGCGCCATTTGCGCAGGGCCTGGACCGAGAATGACAGTCGGAACACCGCCGAGGGCCGGCGTCAGCGCCGAGGCGTCGGTGAAATAGGGCGCCGTCTCGATGGTCGACGCTGTTTTGCGAACCTCGGCGCAGATCCTGAAAACCTCCTGCATCCAGGGTTGTGCCGGGTCGGTCCACACGCTCTCGACGTCAACGACAGGGTCCACAGCCACATCGGCGCCCAGGTAGCTCGCCATCTGATCGCGCAACTGCGCATGGCGCATCCCCGGGATGGTACGGATATCGATCCCGATCTCCGCCCGATCCGGCACCGAGTTGACATTGATACCGCCGTGCAACGTGCCGACGTTCAACGTGGGCGCGCCCATCACCGGATGTCGCGCAACATTGAAATCGAACCCCTCGAGCCGGCCGACGGCGCGCGCGGCAGCATAGACGGCGTTGACGCCCTGGTCCGGCATGGAACCATGAGCGGTGACACCGCGGGTCGTTGCTTTCAGCCACAGCGCACCCTTGTGACCGCATAGCGGCCTGTTCGAGGTGGGCTCGGCTACCACCAGGGCGCCGGCTTGGCCCTTCATGCCGCGGCGCGCCAATGCAAACGCACCTTCGCATCCCGTCTCCTCGCCCGCCGTAATGTAGAGCACGACACCGGGTGTCCCTTCGAGACGAGCCGCCTGCCTCAACGCGGCGACCACGAAGGCAGCAACGCCGCTTTTCATGTCAGACGCGCCGCGTCCCCACAGGCGCCCTTCCTTCACAAGGCCTTCATGGGGCGGGACGCTCCAAGCTCGGGCGCCGAGCGGCACCGTATCGGTGTGACCTGTAAAGGCGATCGGCGGTCTGTGTGAGCTGCCGCCGATGCGAGCAACAAGATTGGGGCGACCTTCGTCCAGCAGAACCGTCTCACACTGAAAGCCGACACCGGTCAGCAAACGCGCGAGATAATTCGTGCAGGCCGCCTCTTGACCGGGTGGATTGATCGTGTCGAAGCGGATCAACTCGGCCGCGAGATCAACGGGCTCAGGCGACATCTGAACGTTTCACCGGCTATCACTCCATTCGAGGCTGCGGCGTCGGCTTAGGCAAGGAAGTCGATTGCTGGACTGCTCGACGTCCGCGCTGACGTCACTTTGCCACCAACCAGCCACGGATCAAGCGCCGATCGTTCGGTCGCGGGTTGGCTGGTGATGGCGGGCGACCTCGTCGTAGTTGATCAAACCATCCATTGAGCGGCCGATCCCGCTCATGTGTACCGAGGAGCACGCCCTGTTCGCCAAGTCGGCCCAGTCGGCATGCCAGCGCGACAATGGTCCGCGGTTTTCAGCTACATCGCCAGCGGCCCAAAGAATACACGTCTTGTCCAGAACTGCCGTGACTTCACCGTCAAGGGCAGACAATATAGAAATCGCCGCGGGATATTCCTGACCATGGCTCCAAGCCCCAGGGCCTGGAAGGGACGATTTATCAGCCACGAGATGTTGGGATCGTGAGTGACATCGAGGCCGTGCTCGCTGAAGAGATGCGACTCTCGGAGCGTATCGTGCGCGATGGGCTCGAGATGGTGCCGCGCTTCCGCGTGATCACACCTGAGGGCGACTTCGTCATCCTCCTTCCACTCCCCGATGAGCCGATAGAGCGCGAGCGGCGCATGAGGCTCGTTTCCGCCTTCATGGCGCTCAAGCTAGCTCGAGCCTTCGTGCTCTCATCGGAATTGCGTACCTTCGATGCGCTCTGCAGCTTCTGGGTGAGCAAGGATAAGAACATCGGCCTGCTACATCGCATCACGAACAGATCGCCGGCCTCTTTCGGCACGGACGAATGGCTCAACGATGCCGATGCCGGCGATGACGTCCTGTCGCTTCTGCCTGGACGCGAGACCGAGCTATCGGAGGCGATGATCGGAGAGCTCGAGCGCATGTTCGGCGAAGGCGGGGAGTTCGCGGCCATCCGTGCGTGATGCTCGCGACCGCTCCGCTTTAATTCCGCCGAAATCGCTGCCGCAGGGGTTGGAGAACGGGCGCTACGCCGACGGCTCGCCGCTCGACCAGGAGCTCGTCAAGCGGGCGACCGATCTGGGGCTCAAGCGGCTGGGCGCGCAGGGGCGGCTCGACATCCATCCGTCGTGCACCGGGCCCGTGATCCGCGTATGGGTGAGGGCGACGATGAACGCCTCGGGCACCAGGTGATGGGCGACATTGTCGAGGCGGTGCGCAAGGCGGCCGACGCGGCGCGCGCGGCCGTCAGTCACGGCCTGCAGCGGAAACTGCGGGCCAGGGTCGAACCAATTTGGGCCTTGGTTCGTTTGTAAGGCGAGCAATCACCGGAGATGGCCATGGCCCAGCAGGGTAGAAACTATCCGAGCGACTATACGAAGGGCCCGGAGCGCGCCGAGAAGATCCGCTTGCAGGAGCTGTCGGAAAGCGCCGGCGACCACCTCAAGGACGCCGCCGACAACGTTCAGGAGACCGCCGGCAAGATCGCCGAGCAGGCGCGCGTGTATGGCGAGAAGGCCCAGGATATGGCCCAGAACGTCAAGCCTTTCGTCGAAAAGTCGATGAAGGACCAGCCCATGGGCACGCTTGCGGTGGCCGCCCTGGTCGGCTTCGCGCTGGGCGCGCTGTGGAAGAAATAGACAGGTCAGGGGCGTGGCGGAGCCGCTTGTCGTCATCATCCCGCACAAGCTCGGTAAGGAGGAGGCACTCCGCCGGGTGAAGCCCGCGCTCGGCAAGGCATCCGCGGCCTTTCCTGTGCTGAGCGTGGAGGAGGAGACCTGGACCGGCGAGCGCATGGACTTTCGCGTGCGCGCGCTCGGCCAGTTGGCGGCGGGCAGTGTCGAGGTCGGGGATGGCAGCGTGCGCCTGCAGGTCACGCTGCCCTGGCTTCTGCACAAGTTCGCCGAAACGGTGCAGCGCACGATACAAGGCCGCGGCCAAATCCTGCTGGAGAAGAAATAGGCCTAGAAATGGGCCTCAGGCCGCGATCTCGATGTCGAGGGTGTGCGCCATCCGCTGACGCTCGCCCTTCAGAGAAGCCAGCTCCTGCAGCATGCACAAAAGGTCGGAGCGTATTTCCTCGGTCTCCTGCGAGCCCCGCGGCAACGACCGCAAATGCAGGCGCAGCTGCTCGGAGCAGATCTGCAGGCGGGCAATTCGATCATTCAACTCGCGCATGACGCCACCTCGAACTCTAAGCTCAATCGAAGCTGCATCATTAACGCCGGCGCCGTTGGCGGGTTCCGGCGCCCGAGCCCGGGGAAGCCCGGCGAGCAGTCTCAAGTGAGGCGGCTGGCCACCTGGCCTGCAGGCTAGTTTGCCGCCGAGGCGCCGAGCCTCTTCAACACGGATGTGCCGCGGCATGGTCTTCCGACCGCCTGAAACGCCCCCTTGCCAGAGGCGGCCGCCAGCTGGCCGGTGTGTCTCACGGTGACGGACTGAATCTTCCCTGGCGTGTGAAATTCGAACCTGCCCCGCTCATCGACGCGACCAGGCTCGCCTCGCGGCGGCTTTATCCGTCCACCATCGATCGAGATGGGAAAGCTGCGGCTCTTGAACGGACAACGGCTTGTCGCCGTCAGGGCCACCTGCCAGGCCCCATCGTAGGGTGACGCGCCTTGCGCAGCAGGCCTTTGCCCGAGCGCCGCCACCGCCCCCTGCCTCGTCATCTCCCATTTGCCGATGCACCTGCGGCCGCCAGTGGCGCGGTAGGTGCCGCTTCCCTTGTCTGCCGACACTTTCCCTGCAAAGCGCAGCTTGACGGCATGATTGACCGCCGCGGGCTTGTCGTAGCTGATGGCGCCGTCCGGATCGACCTTGCCATCGAAGCTCGCCACCACGCTCTTCTTGATGACGATGGGAAACCCTCCGGACTTGATGGGACAGTGCCTTCCCCCGTGCACCGCAACCTTCCAGTTGCCGTCGAAGGGGTGCTCCAAGGTGGGCACCGCGGCGTCCGACGTGTGGGCGCCGCTTCCCGGGGCAGCAGGCGAGGTGACGCGCGTCGCCTGCTCTTCCTGAAGCTCCTTGAGGCGTGCGCGTGCAAGCTCCGCGAACACTGTGCCGTCGTACTTGGCGATGAAGGCGCCGAGCACGGCCTGGCTGTCGGAATCCTTGCTTGAAGCCCATGCCTGGGCGATCTCGCCGGGCGGCGTGCGGCGGCTGCGGGACCGCCCGCGGGGGCACCTTGGAAGTAGAGCCTGGCACGCAGCGCGGAGTGCTCCCAAGGGACCTGGCGGTTGCCCGTGCTGGCCATGACCTGGTTGCGGACATGGATGAGGACCGTCGACAGGTCGTCCTTCGAGGAGGTCAGCTCGTGCACCAGGGCCTCGGCGAAGGGCGAGTTGCGCCCGGTGCCGTCGAGGGCGACGTTGCCGGGCTGGGTGGAGAAGCTGATCAAGGTGCCGACGCCCGATTCGATCGGTGCCAGTCCTCTGGAAATCGCCGACGATCGGGTTCCGAGGGCTCGGGCCAGATTGCGTGCCAGGGGGTTGTCGCGGCAGGCGTCGAGGAAGAGGATGTTGGTCTCGGTCGATCTTTCCATCACGCGCTGGATGAGCTGAAGCGGCACGGCCTCGAACTCGAGCGCGGAGGCGGTTTCGAGCTTGGCGTCGACGGGCACGAGGTAGTTCTGCCCCGAGACCTGCAGTCCATGCCCCGCATAGAAGAAGAGCCCGACTTTCGACCCGTTCAGGGCCTGGGCAAAGTCCCTGATCTTGCGGTCCATGGCGGCCTTATCGAGGTCCAGGCCGACGATGGTGTGAAAGCCGAGGCCCTTGAGGACGGCGGCCATGTCGGCCGCGTCGTGACTGGGGTTGCGCAGCGGGTTCGTGTTCCGGTAGGCGGAGTTGCCGATGACGAGCGCCACGCGCGTCTCCGCGGCCGCCGACAGTGAAGTGATGCCAAGAACGAGCGCCACGACGCCAAGGCGTAGCGCAAAGCACATCGAATGCATTCTCCCTCCCTCTTGCTTCAAGGCATCCGAACATCCAGGGGAGGCGAAATCAAGTTACCGATTGCCCAGGCGACGCGCTGTCGTGCGGGCGCGCCCGGTCGCCGGCAAAGGCCACGCTTGCCGTGGCGCCCGCCAGCGCGGGTGCCCGATCGTTCCTCGAGCGAGCGTTGTCCCGCAAGAGGCGACGGCCCGGTGCGCGTTCTGCACGGGGACAGGCTTTAATCCCTTCTTAAGGCTTGTTAGCGATCCTTCAACATCGAAGGGCACCCAATTCTTGGGAGCCGCCATGGGACCCGGAGTAAATACCGGCGCCTGTGGCCAGGGAGATTTCGCGTCGCAGCGGACATTCGTTGAAAGCGACGAGTGCGTCCGGTCCGGCTTTCCGGTCCGGCGCCATACGAGTAGGGCCCGATGCCTCAAGGGGCGCGGCGCCCATGGGACATGGACGGGCGGAGCACCGGGTCATAGGCGTCCGGTGGCCGCTCGTCCGGGATCGATGTGCCGTGCGTAGCGGCAGACCAGTGGAGGCGTCTGCCGGCAGCGAGCACCGGCGGATCTCGTGACCCGTCCCGTCCGGCTCGGCAGCAACCGCGTTGGAAGCAGGGGCGCGATAAGAGGCACGCGGCATGCGGCCTCGTCGCTAGGCAGGGATTGGACGTCATGAAGATCAAGCTTGCTGGCCTGGGGCTCGGCGCGCTCCTGGCGGCGACCGGCGCCGCACAGGCCGGGGATTTCAGCTTCGGAACCGGCCTCAGGGATCGGGACGGACTGGACATGCCGATGCCGGCCTACGGGCTCGGCATGCGGGACCGGGTCGACGTGCCCGCACCGATCCCGGTGCCGGGGTCGAGGCCGGTGCCGGAGGGCTTCACCTACTATCTGCGGGCCGATCTCAACTGGAGCTTCGAGCCCGATCACACGTTCTCGGAGTTGGGCACGACAACCTACGGCGACAGCGCGTTGACGTACTCAGGGTTGTCGAACAGTAGCGTGTCCGCCCAGGGCCTGCTGAGCGGCACGCTCGGCTTCGGTGCCTACCTGACACGGCACCTGCGCGGCGACCTGACCGTCGACTTCCGGGCCGGGCAGGACGTCGATGCCAGGGCCACCTACAGCGATCCGGGTCCGACTGCCGGCGTGGTGACCGACACGATGAAGGTCGACCGCGTGGTCGGACTGGTGAACGCCTACTGGGATCTGCTGCCGCGCGGCCGGTTCACGCCTTATGTCGGCGCCGGCATCGGTATCGTCTACAACGACATCGAGCGCACGCACCTGACGACCGAGGACACCGGCGGCGGCCCGGTCGCGGTCAAGAGCGGAAGCAGCAACACGACGGGCGTGGCGCTCGCCGGCGCGCTGATGGCCGGTGCGTCGTTCTCCGTCGACCCCTCCTGGGTGATCGATATCAGCTATCGCGCGCTGTACCTCGACGGCGGCACGACCACGGCAACACTCACGGGAACCGACCCGACCAGCACCAGCACGGCGAAGCTGGGCGATGTCTGGGAGCAGCAGGTTCGTGTCGGCCTGCGTTTCAACATCTGGTAACGGCAGCTCGCCGTTCCGGGGGCATGCACGAGAGGCGGGCTTCGGCCCGCCTCTTTGCGTTTGGCAATGGGACGATCCCGGGGACCGGTGCAATGCCGTGTGGACCCGAGCGAGCTGTCAGGCCGTCTCGGGTTCCTCGAATTGGATCGCGCTCATGCGCTTGGCCACGGCGCCGATCGGCATCGATAGGATGAAGGAGATGATGATCGCACCGGCGAGCGACCACCCGCCCAGATCATGTGCGAAGGCCAAGCAGCGGAACGCGGCGATGAGGGACCACACCATCACGCCCAGCGCCAGCAGCGCCCCGAAAAAGTACGTGCCCTTGTCCGTGTCGGGGTGCTTGCCGGCGATGGCGCCGGCCTCCTGGGCGGTGCCGGGATTGAGTGCGTATCGGCGCAGCCCCGGAGGCATGCCGGAGATCATCACCCACTGCGCAATGGCCATGAACGGCGCGTAGGGCACGCCACCGTAGATGTAGGCAAGGCACGTGCCGAGGAAGCTCGCCTTGCCGTTCAGCAACCAGAACGGCAAGTGCACGGCCATCGCGATGACGAAGAAGAAGATCAGGCCGAGCAGCGCATTGGCCAGCATCTTTGCCCGGACGCCGACCGAGCCCCGCCCCACGAACAAGGTGACGAGCGCGTAGATGACGAGCGATACCGCCACGATCTCGAAATAGAACACGAGCCCCGTGACGAACTGCTCCTTTGTGGGTTGGTAGGCCGGGACCAGGAACTGCTTGGGGTCGGAGAGCGCCGCCAGCCACGTCTCTACCGCCTGCTGAATTTGGGCAGCGTCCACGAGCTTGACCAGGTCGAACATATCCCCCTCCCGGCGTCCTGTTGGAAGTCGTTCGCTCTTGGAGGCCCCGTCGCCGACACCGCGCGAGAATTCGGACGTCCTCTTCGAGCAGATCTCGTCCCCGTGAGCCGCGACGGCGCGACAAAATACCAGAAACCACAAGCTCAGCAATTCGGTTTCGGTTGGGGCTAGCCGCGCTGCCCATTTCATCGGCAGGCATCACGCGGGACGAGGCTGTTGCAATCATCCGGTTTGACAACCGCGAGCGCGACCATTAAACGCCGCCGCGGGACACCCCTCCCCAACGAGGGGCATCTATCTGGAAGGGTAGGCAGTCATGACGACGGCACCTAAGCCGGCCAAGCGGCCGGCCAATGTAAATTTTGCATCCGGCCCCTGCGCCAAGCGCCCCGGCTGGTCCCTCGACAACCTCGACAAGGCGTTCCTGGGCCGTTCGCACCGCGCCAAGGAAGGCAAGGCGCGCCTGAAGCTCGCCATCGACAAGACCAAGGCGCTGCTTGGTCTGCCACCGGGCTACGTGTGCGGCATCGTGCCGGCCTCCGACACGGGCGCCTTCGAGATGGCCATGTGGACCATGCTGGGCAGCCGCGGCGTCGACGCGCTGGCCTGGGAGAGCTTCGGTAAGGGCTGGGTGACGGACGCTGCCAAGCAGCTCGAGCTCAAAGACCTGCGCGTGATCGAGGCCGAGTACGGCAAGCTTCCCGACCTTGCCAGCGTGGACTTCTCCCGCGACGTGCTCTTCACCTGGAACGGCACCACCTCCGGCGTGCGCGTCCCCAACGGCGACTGGATCGCGGCGGATCGCCAGGGTCTTACGTTTGCCGACGCCACGTCGGCGATCTTCGCGCAGCCGATCGACTGGGCCAAAGTCGATGTCGTCACCTTCTCCTGGCAGAAGGTGCTGGGCGGGGAGGCGGCGCACGGCATGCTGATCCTCAGCCCGCGCGCCATCGAGCGGCTCGAGACCACAACGCCCGCCTGGCCCGTGCCGAAGATCTTCCGCCTCACCAAGGGCGGCAAGTTCATGAAGGAAGTGTTCGAGGGCGAGACCATCAACACGCCCTCCATGCTGTGCGTCGAGGACTATCTCGATGCGCTGGGCTGGGCGGAAAGCGTCGGCGGCCTGAAAGCGCTCCACGCCCGCGCCGATGCGAATGCCCGCGTGCTCTACGACTGGGCGGCGAAGACGGCATGGCTCGAGCCGCTGCCGGTCGATCCCGCCACGCGCTCCAACACCTCGGTGTGCCTGAAGGTCGTCGATCCCTCGGTCGCCAAGCTTTCGATGGATGCACAGCGCGCCTTCGTCAAGCAGCTGGAGGCGATGCTCGACAAGGAGGGCGCGGCTCACGATATCGCCGGCCACCGCGATGCGCCGCCCCACTTGCGCATCTGGTGCGGCGCCACCGTGGAGGCCTCGGACCTCGCGGTGCTGACGCAGTGGCTCGACTGGGCCTTCGCCGAGGCCAAGGCGTCCCTGGCAAAGGCGGCGTGACTGCGAGCACTCTCCCTCTCCCCGCTTGCGGGGAGAGAGTCGGGGTGAGCCAGATACAAACGCCGGAGCAAGCGGCTGCCCCTCACCCTAACCCTCCCGCTCCCCACGGAAGAGTGGGGAGAGGGAATCCCACCGGAGATCACCATGACTGTTCCCCGCGTTCTCATTGCCGACCAGCTTTCGCCCGCCGCCGTCGACATCTTCAAGGAGCGCGGCATCGACGCCGACGTGAAGGTCGGCCTGTCCAAGGAGGAGCTGGAGAAGACGATCGGCGACTACGACGGCCTGGCGGTGCGCAGCGCGACCAAGGTGACCGAGAAGGTGATCGGCGCGGCAGGGCGGCTCAAGGTGGTCGGCCGCGCCGGCATCGGCGTCGACAACATCGACGTCAAGGCCGCCACGTCCAAGGGCATCATCGTCATGAATACGCCCTTCGGCAATTCCATCACCACGGCCGAGCACGCCATCTCGCTGATGATGGCGCTCGCCCGCCAGATCCCGGAAGCCGACCGCTCCACCCAGGCCGGCAAGTGGGAGAAATCGAAATTCCTGGGCGTCGAGCTGTTCGCCAAGACGCTGGGCGTGATCGGCTGCGGCAACATCGGCTCGATCGTCGCCGACCGCGGCATCGGCCTGAAGATGCGGGTCGTCGCCTACGATCCGTTCCTGTCGCAGGAGCGGGCCATGGAGCTGGGCGTCGAGAAGGTCGAGCTCGACGAGCTGTTGCGCCGGGCCGACTTCATCACGCTGCACACGCCGCTGACCGAGAAGACCCGCAACATCATCGACGCCGCGGCGCTCAAGAAGGCCAAGAAGGGCGTGCGCGTCATCAACTGCGCGCGCGGCGGGCTGGTCGACGAGCGCGCGCTTATCGAGGCCTTGAAGAGCGGCCAGGTGGCGGGCGCCGCCTTCGACGTGTTCGAGGTGGAGCCGGCCAAGGAGAGCCCGCTGTTCGGCCTCCCCAACGTCATCTGCACCCCGCATCTGGGGGCCGCCACCAGCGAGGCGCAGGAGAACGTGGCCCTGCAGGTGGCCGAGCAGATGGCCGACTACCTGCTCAAGGGCGCCATCTCCAATGCCGTCAACTTCCCCAACATCACCGCCGAGGAGGCGCCGCGACTGAAGCCCTGGGTCAAGCTTGCCGAGCAGCTCGGCCTGTTTGCCGGCCAGCTGACCGAGACCAGCATCAAGGGCGTGCGGCTCGAGTATTCGGGCGAGGTGGCCTCCCTCAACACCAAGCCGCTCACGGCCGCGGCGCTGGCCGGCCTGCTGCGGCCGCTGCTCACCGAGGTCAACATGGTGTCGGCGGCCGTCAGCGCGCGCGAGCGCGGCATGCGGCTGGAGGAGCTGACGCGCGGGCAGGAGGGCGCCTTCGAAAGCTACATCCGGTTGACAGTGCAGACCGAAAAGTACGACCGCTCCGTCGCCGGCACCGTGTTCTCCGACGGCCGCCCGCGCATCATCCAGGTGCGCGACATCGACATGGAGTTCGAGCCCGCCCCGCACATGCTCTTCATTCGCAACGCCGACAAGCCGGGCTTCATCGGCCGCTTCGGCATGGTGATGGGGGAGGCCGGCGTCAACATCGCCACCTTCAACCTCGGCCGCGACAAGCCGGGCGGGGATGCGATCTGCATGGTGTCGGTCGACGAGCCGGTGCCCGAGGAGGTGGTGGCCAAGATCCGGGCGCTGCCGCAGGTGGTGCGCGTCAACCCGCTGGAGTTCTAGGCACCTGCCGGCGAGTCTGTCACCGCGAAGGATGGACGGCGGGCCCGGCCCGTTTAAGATGGGGCGCATCCAGTACGGGAGAGACACCATGAAGGTCTACGGGCGCGCCAACTCCATCAACGTGCGCAAAGTGCTGTGGATGCTCGACGAGGTCGGCGAGAAGTACGAGCGCGAGGACTGGGGCCGTGGCTTCAGGTCGACCGACGATCCGGTGTTCCGCAAGGTCAATCCCGTCGGCGTCGTCCCTGTCATCGACGACGGCGACTTCCGCTTGCGCGAGAGCAACACCATCGTGCGCTATCTGGCCGAGAAGCACGGCCGGGCGGATCTCTATCCGAAGGACCTCAAGACGCGGGCCACCACCAAGTCGTGGATGGACTGGGCCTCCACGGACCTGGGCAACGGCATGCGGCCCGTGTTCCACGGCCTGGTGGTGAAGAACCCCGCCTACGCCAACATGGTCGAAGCCGGCATCAAGGAATGGGCGGGACAGCTCAAGGTGCTGGAGGACCATCTCGCCGCCGGCAACGCTCATGTGATGGGCAAGAGCTTCACCGTCGGCGACATTCCGGTGGGCCTGGTGGTCAACCGGTGGTTCGCGATCGCCTTCCAGAAGCCGGAATTCAAGGCGATTGCGGCCTACTATGACCGGCTGTCGGAACGGCCCGCCTACCGGGCGCACGGCCGCAACGGCACACCTTAAGCATGGCGGCCCGCCGGAGCTGGCTGTTCGCCCGAAAATGTCGCATTGTTGACGCCATCCGGGCCTACCCGGAGGTATGCCTGCATGGAGACCAGGCCGCATGTGGCGCCTATTCGGCCAGGCGAGCAGTCTTGCTGGCGGCCTCGTCTGCTGCGCCCTGGCCAGTGATGCGGCAGCGCAGGAATACTGCGTCTCCTGCACGGAGCCCAATGCGGTCTACCGCTGCGTCATCGATGGTGCGCAGCCAGGCGGCAGCCAGCCCCTGCAGATGTTGTGCATCACCGCCATGGCCAGGCAGGGCGGCCATGCCACCTGCGGCATCAAGCGCGGCACGGTGTTCGACTGCGACGGCCCGGTGAAGCGCGTTCCCTGGGCGGCCCTCAATGCGCCGCCGGCCCAGCCCCAGCCGCAGCCCCCGGCTCCCGGCAAGCAATCGGCGGTCGAGCCTCACCCGCCTCCCGGCTCTGCCGCGGAGGCCAAGCCCGATCCGCAGGCGCCGCCCAAGACCGTGCTCGAGATGGCCAAGCGCGCCAACGAGAAGACGGCAGCCCAGCTCAAGCAGGCGAACGAGAACATGAAGACGCAGGCCAAGAAGACGTGGGAGTGCGTGCTCTCGTTCTTCACCCGCTGCGGCGCGGAGAAGAACTGACGGCACGCGACCCTGGCTTCAGTGCCGCGACAGCCACTCGCGCGCCTGCCGCTGCGCGTCGGCGATCTCCGCCTTCGACATCTCGCGGGCGATCTCCATGCGGTAGCGCTTGGCCTCGTCGTTGCCGCGCATGGCCGCAAGGTTGAACCACTTGTGCGCGCTGACGAGGTCGATCTCGACGTCGCGGCCCGCGCCGTACATCAAACCGAGCTCGAAGAGCGCGTCCGGCGTGTTCCCCGCAGCGGCCAATTCCGCCATTTCGAATGTGTTGGTTTCCAGTCGAGCCATGGCACCTTCCCTGTTTGCCATCGGCGGTCTTTGCCGCCAGACCGACAGGCCCGGGCTTCGCGCCGGCGAAACTGCGCGCCTGTCGCGACAAAGCATGTCGAGTGAGAAATGAAATCTCGTAAATGTCGAAGCAAACGCGACGCGTCGGCGCGCGCATCAAGGTGAAGATTCCGCTCGAGCCCATGCCAACCGGGAGCATTCCTCCCATCCTGGGATGGGGTTTAAGCCGCAGTTCAAGTCTGCGTCACCGACCGCTAACCTTGACCAAAGAAAGGCCTCCTTCGACATTTCCACCGCCTCGGCGCGAGTGCAGCGGCAAGTGAGATTTTCGAGCTTGCCAGGCGTGCAGCGGCGGGTAAGCTTTCAAAGGTGGCGGGCCGGGTGGGGAGCCCGCGCCGAGCGAATGTTTCTGGGGGGCTGGTTCATGGCGTTGCGGACCGCAATCGTCATTCTTGCAGGCGCGCTGCTTGCCGGCTGCGCCAACAGCGAGCCGATCTCGAGCGCGCTTGTGCCGCCCGCTCAGGCCGCCGCGCCGATCAACGATCCAGGCAATTCCGGCAAGAAGACGCTGGCTTCCAAGGTGCTGTCGGCGATCGCGCTGGAGCGCGTGACGGGCCGCAAGCCCGATCCCGCCCGCCTGGTCGGACTCAACTGATCAGCGCTGCGTCATTCCCGCATCGTGTCGAAGACGCGGCCCCGCATCGTGTCGAAGACGCGCCCCGCATCGTGTCGAAGACGCGGCCCCGCATCGTGTCGAAGACGCGGCCCCGCATCGTGTCGAAGACGCGGCCCGCATCGTTCGAAGACGCGGCTGACCCGCCTCCGCTGACGCTCTGCGGGAATGACGAGGCAGCTAGCTCCGGGCGCGCTGGCCGAACAGGACCTTCTGCGCATCCTTGTCGGTGGCGAGATTGTAGTTCGCCCGCAATTCCTCGCCGACCTTGACCGCCTTGGCCACGGCCGGGCGGCCGTGCATGCGCTGGTACCACTTCTCCAGGTTGGGGAACTCGGCGATGTCCTGGCCCTGGTTCTTGTAGGGCCGCACCCACGGATAGCTCGCCATGTCGGCGATCGAATAGGCGCCGGCCAGAAACTCGCGGTCCTTCAGCCGCCTGTTCATCACGCCGTAGAGCCGGTTCACCTCGTTGGTGTAGCGGTCGATGGCGTAGGGGATCTTGTCCTGGGCGTAGTTGCGGAAGTGGTGCGCCTGGCCGCAGTTGGGGCCGAGGTTGGCCATCTGCCAGAAGAGCCATTCCTCGACCGCCACGCGGTCGCGCTCCTCGGCGGGATAGAACTTGCCGGTCTTGCGGCCGAGGTATTGCAGGATGGCGCCCGACTCGAACACCGAGATCGGCTTCCCGCCGGGACCATCGGGGTCGATGATGGCCGGCATGCGGTTGTTGGGCGAGATGGCCAGGAACTCGGGCTTGAACTGGTCGCCCTTGCCGATGTTGACGGGCTTGATCTCGTAGGGCAGCCCGCATTCCTCGAGCATGATGGTGATCTTGTGCCCGTTGGGCGTGGGCCAGTAGTGGAGTTCGATGGGCCGTTGCGGCATGAGCGCGATCCTGTGGCTGCTGTGTTGTCGGAGGCGAGGTTACCCGGAGGCACGCCGGGGTGAAAGCAACTCTGCGTGACGCGCATGGCATGACAGCCATCGCGGCTTGGCACGACCGCACGCGTCAGGGCCTACTTCCAGAACCGCTTCGTGGCGATGCGGGCGCCCTCGGCCATGGCGGCGAACTTGGCCCACACGACATCGGGGTCTACGGCCGCCTGGCCGACCCAGGTGCCGTAGCCGCAGTCGCTGCCGGCAATCACGTTCTCCCGGCCGACCAGATTGGCGTAGCGGCCGATGCGCTGCGCGATCAGATCGGGATGCTCGATGAAGTTCGACTTGGACTCGATCACCCCCGGGATCAGCACCTTGCCTTCCGGCAGCTTGACGCGCTCGAACAGCTCCCATTCGTGCGCGTGGCGCGGGTTGGCGGCCTCGAGCGAGATGGCGTGCGGCTTGGCGAGAAAGACGATGTCGATGACGTCGGCGAGCGGCACGTCGCAGTGGTGCGGGCCCTCGTAGTTGCCCCAGCACAGGTGTATGCGCAGTTGCTCCGCCGGGATGTTGGCGACGGCGTGGTTCAGCGCTTCCACGTGCATGCGCGCGCGCTTGCGGAATTCGGGCAGGCTCAGATCCGCGTACTGGATGTGCCGGCCCATGCCCAGGTCCGGGCAGTCGATCTGCAGGGTGATGCCGGCCTTGGCCACGGTCTCGTACTCGTGCCGCATGGCCTCGGCGATCGCATGGAGATAGGCCTCGTGGTCCTTGTAGTGGTCGTTGCGGAAGAACAGCGAGATGACGCCCGGCGAGGCCGCGCTCATGAACGGCTCCGCGCCCGTGCCCTTGATCGCCGCATTGAGGTTGTCAGTGTCGGTGCGGGCGGCCTCCGCGTCGCGCACGCTGATCGGCCCGTTGCAGGCCGGCGTCTTGCGCCGCGAGCGTCCGGGATCGCCGAACACGCGCTTCTCGAGCTGAGGAAACTGGGCGAGGTCCTGGTAGACGAAGGTGTTGCCCGTGCCGCCGAACCCGGCGAGCCGGTCCTTGATATAGGTGGCGTAGCTGGGTTTCGACATCTCGCCGTCGTTGACGAGATCGATGCCGGCCTCCAGCTGCTTCTTCACGACCTCGGCCACCGCCTCGCGCACGCGTGCGGCGAGCGCGGCGCGATCGACCGGCACACCGCTCTCGTTGGCATACATCATTTGAATGAGATCGTCCGGCCGAGGCAGGCTGCCGGTGTGGGTGGTGAGGAAACGCTCGCTGCTGTGCCTCATGGGACTCTCCCGGGATCAATTCTTGCGGATAAGTGCATGCGCGGACGGCATGCCGGTGCCAGGCAAGCCCCCGGCGAGAGCAGCCTACACCTCTCGGCGCGCGCCGGCTCTCTGTAAGTGGAGGTCGGCGCGCTTGGCAAGCCGGATGCCGGGCGCGCGGCGTAGGGCGGCCCGTCGACGGGTCTTTCACCTCGCATCGGCGATGAGCTTGATGCCAATCAGCGCGAGCGTGCCAGCCATGACGCGATCGAATGGCGCCTTGAGACGCATGTAAGCTTCGCGCGGACGCCGCGCCGAAAACAGGAACGACACCGTCGCATACCAGCACGTCTCGTTGATAAAGACGATGGCGACCGCGGTCGCCATCACCCATGGCGGCGATTGCGCCGGCAGCAGCGCGAAGAAGACCGAACCGAAGAAGACGACCACCTTGGGGTTGGAGATTTGAATGAGAAAGCCGTCACGCAGGGCCGCCCACGCGCGTACGCGACGACGCCCGGGGCCCTCGCGCACGTCCATGGCGACCGATGCGTGCTGCCACAGCATGATGGCGAGGTAGATGAGGTAGAGCCCGCCGGCGATCTTGAGCAGCGTATAGGCCCAGGCCGCCTGCTGCAGCACGATGGCCATGCCGAGCATTGCCGCGACGGCCCACGTGCACGAGCCGATGCCCATGCCGAGCGTTGACATCAGGGCTGCCGGTCTACCCCGGACCACCGCGGTACGGGCGATGAACAGGAACGACTGCCCAGGGCTGATGACGGCCATGAGCTGCACCACCGCGAGGGTCGCGAGCGGTAGGGCGAACTCCATGCCCGGTTACCTCGCCGACGTTCGAACCCGGGGCTACGGCAGGAGCACGATGGAGCCGGTGGTCTTGCGGCCTTCCAGGTCGCGCTGCGCCTGCACTGCGTCCTTCAGCGCATAGGTGTGATTGACGTTGATCTTGACGATGCCCTTGCCCACGACGTCGAACAGCTCGTTGGCATTGGCGAGCAGGTCCGCGCGCTTGGCGACGTAGGTGCCGAGCGTCGGCCGGGTGGCGTAGAGCGAGCCCTTCGACGAGAGCAGCAGAAGATCGAAGTTGGTGATCGCGCCCGAGGCGTTGCCGAAGCTCACCCACAGTCCCAGCGGCTTCAGGCAGTCGAGGGAGCCCGGATAGGTGTCCTTGCCGACGGCGTCGTAGACCACATCGCAGCCCTGGCCGTTGGTGATTTCCTTGACCCGCTTCACGAAGTCTTCGGTTTTGTAATTGATGACGTGCGTGCAACCGTGCGCCTTGGCAAGCTCCGCCTTCTCCGGCGTGCTGACGGTGCCGATGATGGTGGCGCCGAGGTGTCGCGCCCACTGGCAGGCAATGAGGCCGACGCCGCCGGCAGCCGCGTGAAACAGCAAGGTCGTGCCCTTGCCGACCTTGTAGGTCTCGCGCAGCAGATAGCGCACGGTCATGCCTTGCAGCATCATCGCCGCTGCGGTTTTGTAGTCCACGGTGGACGGCAGCTTGACCAGACGGTCGGCCGGCATGACGCGCTCCTCCGCGTAGCCGCCGACGGCCCCCGCGTAGGCGCCGCGGTCTCCGACCTTGAAGTCGGTGACGCCGGGGCCAATGGCCACGACCTCGCCCGCGCCTTCGTTGCCCGGCACGAACGGCAGCGGCATCTTGTAAAGGCCGGAGCGCTGGTAGGTATCGACGTAGTTCACGCCGACTGCGTGCTGCTTGAGCTTGATCTGGCCCGGCCCGGGATCGGCGACCTCGACACTGTCCCACTTCATGACCTCGGGGCCGCCGGGCTGATGAACACGCATGGCATGGGCCATAATCGTCACTCCCTGTTGTCGAACTCGACTGCTGAAGCGCGGCAGGTGATTGACGCGCGCGCCAGCTTACCTGAAACAGACCGTCCCGCCGTGCATCCGTGGCAGTCGCCACAAGCCCGCCAAGCCAGCGTTCTATGGGCTCCGTGCACGAACCTCAAGGAGAAACGATGGACGCTTGGCCGAGCCGATTGCGGGGACGGGCGGCGATTGCGGCCGGCGCAATCGCGCTTTGTCTTGCCGCTCCGGCGTGCACGGGCTTCATCGATGCCGGCGATACGCGGGCCGGCCTGTCCTGCGTCGACGACAGCCCCGAATGCGTCGCCCAGCGTCAGGCGACGTTGAAGTCGCTCCTTGCCGACAAGGATCACGCTTGGGTGAAGGAGCCGGTTACCCCGGCGGCACACGCCTCGGCCGTCCGCCTGTTCGCGTTCCGCAGCAAGAAGCGGGAGCTGTCGTGCCAGCAGCTGGCGATCGGCCGGCGCGAGGCCGATGCCGTCGCCAAGACCCTGCGCGGGCCGGACGGCAAAGGTCTGTCAGCGGCGCAGGTTTCGCGCGCCACGCTCTTCGCCGCCGAGGTCGGCAAGGAACTGGCCGCCGAGATGCGGGCCAGGCGCTGCAGGGCCTGACGCAAGATTGTGCCGACGCGAACGCCGCGCATCGGCCGGCACGGCGCGGCGCTCCAGATGCGCCCACACGGGCAGATGGTCCGAGCCGACGGCGGGGTCGGTGCCGGCAGCCGTCACGCCGAGATCCGAGGAGACGAAGATGTGATCGATCGCGATCTGCGGCAGCGCAACCGGCCAGGCCGGCCAGCTCGGCGTCAGCGGGCTTGCGGGCGACAGGTCCGCAGCGCTCTCGAGCAAGCGGAAGGCATTCGACCACGGCGACGTGTTGAGGTCGCCCGTCACGACCAGCGAGCCGCGGATGCGGCCCGCGAACTGGGCGAGCGCCTCCACCTCGGCCTGGTGCAGCCAGGGATCGACCATCGGATTATGCAGGTGCGTGCCGATGATCGTCAGCGATCCGGGCAGCCGCGCCCAGACGAAGACCGGCTTGCCGGGTGCGATCCGCGCCGCGCCGGCCGCCGCAAACGGGTTGCGCGAGAGGAGTGCCAGCGCGCAGGAGAGCTTGTCGGCGCAGCGCACCTGATGCGGATAGACCTGCCGCAGCCGGTCGAGCATCGGTCGCGAGGCCGACGCCAGTTCCGAGAGCACCACCACGTTGGCGGGTGCCGTTGCCAGATAGCGCTCGAGGCGCCCGGGATCGGCGTGTGCACCCCACGTGTTGAGCGCGAGCACGGTGAGGCTGTCGCCGGAGCCGTGTGCAGCGATCCTAGTGAGCGGCGCTATCACGGCCGAGGCGCCGGGCGCGCAGCAGCGCGCGAGGCCCAGCCAGGCATGCAGGCCGATGATTGCCGCCACGCCGGCCGCCAGCAGCACGACCATTCTGCGCCGCACCAGCAGGGCGAGGCCGGCCACGATCCCGATGCCGAGGAGATGACCGGTGAACGGGGCGACGGCGTCGACGAAGGCGGCCAATCCGCCGGCCATGACGGCCGTGAGCCCCAGATCGGCGACGACAAGCAGAGCGAGCGCCAGGCTTCTGGCTGAAAGCAGTCGCCCGCTTCCCAAGAATGCGGTACGCAACACGAATCCCCCCAGCCCAATTATCAGAACAAGGCCGTTTACCGAATATCAACCATGCCGAACCTGGCAAGAACGAACTGTCCTGAACCTTTACCGGTAACCAGGCCGAAGCCGGCCCCCAGGGGAGAGAAAAACGGCCGCTTTCAGCGCAAAATCGACGTCGCGTTGACAAAATTCGCGCCGTCAGGCCTTTTCTCGCGCGCGTGGGGTGGGAAGGGGGAGGCCTGAGAATGGCTGCCGTCGACTATTGCTACTACTCGAACGCCATCCTCGATTTCGTGCGCGAACATAGGACCTGGGCCGCCCCCATCGTCCTGGTGCTCGCGTTCGGCGAGTTGCTGGCGCTCGTGTCTCTTATTTTGCCCTTCTGGATCATGCTGGTCGGATTCGGCGCGGTCATTGGCGGCGGCAGCGGCATCAGTTTCTGGGTGATCATGTCGGCAGCAGCTGTCGGCGCCGCGCTCGGCGACTGGCTGTCGTACTGGCTCGGCTACCACTTCCACGAGCAGATCGCGCGCATGTGGCCGCTCAACAGCCATCCGGCGCTGATTCCGAAAGGCCACGAATTCTTCCGCCGTTTCGGTGTATGGGCCATCGTCATCGGCCGCTTCTCCGGACCCCTGCGCGCCAGCGTGCCGATCGTCGCCGGCATCACGCAAATGCCATGGTTGCTGTTTCAGATCGCGAACTGGGGCTCCGCGTTCCTGTGGGCCTTCGTGCTCTTGTCGCCCGGCACTTTCGGCCTCAAATGGCTGTTCGAGCAGTGCCCCTGAGTCACTCGATGGCGTGCATCCGCGAGCCTGAGCAATGACCACGGTAGTCTCCGCGCGACCGGAGCCGGCACCAGCGCTCTATCCGCCGACGGTGCGGGGTCCACTCCGGCCCTTGCCACTGCGCAAGTTCCTGATCCGGTTCGTGCGCAACCCGCTCTCGAGCCTGCCGCAACTGGCCTACGAGCAGCCGATCGTCGTGCACGACAACGGGCGCAGCGTCATCGCCTGGGTCACCGATCCGGCGCTGGTGGAGAAGGTGCTGCTGCACGCCAACGCGCAGTTCCCCAAGACGCCGCTCGAGAAGAAGGTGTTCGCACACACGCTCGGCGACGGCATTCTCACCTCCGAGGGCGCGAGCTGGCGCTGGCAGCGGCGCACCGCCGCCCCCCTGTTCCGTCCGGTGGACCTCGAGAGCCTGGTGCCGGCGATGACGGCTGCCGCCGACGACCAGCTGTCGCGCTGGCGGGCGAGCCCTGCGGGAAGCGTGCACCCAATCGACGCGGACATGACGTTGACGACCTTTCGCGTCATCTCGGCGACGATGTTCACGGGCAGTGCCGATCGCCGAGGCGGCCGCCATCCTCAAGTCCGCGGACAAGGCGCTGGCCACCATCTCGTGGGACATCGCCGCGGCCATGATGCACGTCCCGGACTGGCTGTGGTATCCGGGCAAGTACTCCCGGCGCCGGGCCGGCCAGGCGCTGCGCCGCGCGGTGGCCGCCATCCTGGCGCGCCGGCGGGAGGCGGGTCTGGAGGGCGAGGACCTGCTGGCGCGCCTCGCCCGCGCCAAGGACCCCGAGACCGGCGAGCCCATGTCGGAGAAGCAGCTCGTCGACAACCTGGTGACGTTTCTTGCCGCCGGCCACGAGACCACGGCCAAGGCGCTGACGTGGACGCTCTATCTCCTCGCCCGCGCGCCGCAATGGCAGGAGCGCATCCGGGCCGAGGTGGAGAGCGTCGCCGGCGCCTCGCCCGTGGAGGCCCGCCACCTCGACCGGCTCGTCATCACGCGCATGGTGCTCAAGGAGGCGATGCGCCTCTACCCGCCGGCCCCGGTCATGACGCGGCTTGCCGCCGATACCGTGGTGCTGGGCCCGGCGACGGTCCCGGCGGGCACGCTGGTCGTCATTCCGGTGTTCGCCGTGCACCGGCACCGGAAGCTGTGGGACGATCCCGACCGCTTCGATCCGGAGCGCTTTGCGCCCGAGCGGGAGGCGAAGTACCCGCGCACGCAGTTCATGCCGTTCGGCTTCGGGCCGCGCACCTGCATCGGCGGCACCTTCGCCATGATGGAGGCGACCGCCATCCTGGCGACCTTGGTGCGCGGGGCGCGCTTCGGGTGGGACGGCGTGCACATGCCCGAGCCCGTGAGCCGCGTGACGCTGAGGCCCAAGGGCGGCATGCCGCTCAAGGTGTGGCTGCGTTAGATTGGGTCAGGCCGGGGCCAGGTTCAGGGGCAGGTTCCAGGGGAGAGGGGTCAGGTTGCAGGTTTCGGGTGTCCGGTGTACCTGCTCCTCCCTGAAATCTAGAACCTGAAACCTTCCCTGACACCTGAGGCTCAAGATGGCTATCCGTTCCGCGCGCAACGTCGAGAAGCAGAAGAAGAAGAACCGCCGGGCGATACCCCGCAAGAAGCTCACGCGCATCCAGGGCAACACGCCCGGCGTGCGCCGCCGCCTGAAGAAGATGGCCGGCAAGGCAAGGGCCGCCAAGGCGCAGGGCTGAGGTGCCTCAGGCGCTGAGGGTGTGACCTCTCGATTCAGACGCCCAGTTTTTTCTTGAGCAGATCGTTGACGGCTTGCGGGTTGGCCTTGCCGCCGGTCGATTTCATCACCTGGCCGACGAACCAGCCGATTGCCTTGGGATTGGCCTTGGCGTCGGCGACCTTGTCGGGGCTGGCGGCGATCACGGCATCGATCGCGGCCTCGATGGCGCCCGTGTCGGTGACCTGGCGCAAGCCCCGCTTCTCAACCACTGCTCCGGTATCGCCAGCCTGATGCCAGCGCTCAGCGCCCGTCCAAAAATGTCAAACAAGTCCTTGGCGGTCTTCCCGTGAATTGCGCCTGTATCGGTTAGCTCGACCACTTCGCCGAGTGGCTCCGGTCTCACCGGGCTCTCAACAATACCCCATCCTTCTTTGTTCAAACGGCCAAAGAGTTCGTTGATCACCCAATTTGCGACGACTCTTGCCGCGGCCAACCCCTCCGCCGCGCACCCTTGACCGCGCTCTCGAAGAAATCGGCGCTCTCGCGTTCTGCCGTCAACACGCCGGCATCGTAGGCCGAGAGCTTGTAGTCCTTGACGAAGCGGGCGCGCTTGGCGTCGGGCAGCTCCGGCAGGCCCTTCTTGAGATCGTCGACATAGGCCTGCGTCAGCTCCAGCGGCAGCAGGTCGGGATCGGGGAAGTAGCGGTAGTCGTGCGCCTCCTCCTTGCTGCGCATTGACCGCGTCTCGCCCTTCGCGCTGTCGAACAGCCGCGTCTCCTGCTCGATCGCACCGCCATCCTCGATGATGTCGATCTGGCGGCGCGCCTCGGCCTCGATGGCCTGGCCGATGAAGCGGATCGAGTTGACGTTCTTGATCTCGCAGCGCGTGCCGAGCTTGCCGCCCGGCTTGCGCACCGACACGTTGACGTCCGCGCGCAGGTTGCCCTTCTCCATGTCGCCGTCGCAGGTGCCGAGGTAGCGCAGGATGGTGCGGACCTTCGATACATAGGCCTGCGCCTGCCTGGCCGAGCGCAGATCGGGCTTGGAGACGATCTCCATCAGCGCCACGCCGGACCGATTGAGATCGACGTAGGAGTATTCGGGGTGCTGATCGTGGATCGACTTGCCGGCGTCCTGCTCCAGGTGCAGCCGCTCGATGCCAACCTTCAGGCTCTCGCCGCCCGCCCCGGACCCCGATCCGGGGTCAACATCGACATCGACGATGCCCTCGCCGACGATCGGCTGCTTGTACTGGCTGATCTGATAGCCCTGCGGCAGGTCGGGGTAGAAGTAGTTCTTGCGGTCGAACACCGAGACGAGGTTGATCTTGGCATTGAGGCCGAGCCCCGTGCGGACGGCCTGGGCGATGCAGGCCTCGTTGATGACGGGCAGCATGCCCGGCATGGCCGCGTCGACCAGCGACACGTGGGAATTGGGCGCGCCGCCGAACTCGGTGGAGGCGCCCGAGAACAGCTTCGCCTTGGAGGCGACCTGGGCGTGCACCTCCAGACCGATCACGACCTCCCAGTCGCCGGTGGCGCCCTTGATCAGGTTGGATGTGGCCGGTTTCGCTTTGTCCTGCATGCGTGTGGCCTTTGGCGGGAGCGCCGCTCCTCGCCGCGCTATTGCCTAGTATCCCATCTGGTGACGTCTAGCCGGGGCGCGAGCCCGCATGGGCTCCCCTCCCCCTTGCGGGGAGGGGACGGGGGTGGGGGTAAACCGAAATCGCGGCGCCCTTGCACCTTCACCCCACCCCTAGCCCCTCCCCGTCAAGGGGAGGGGGGATCCGGTCTCGTTCGCCTCACAGTTGGTGCTCATCAATTCCGGGTACTAGGGCGCGGGCCGCACACGGGTCAAGCGGGTTCAGGGTGGATGGCCGCCTTCCCGGGGGTTAGGCTGGCCGCAATTAACAATGCGGAGGAGACTGGCGATGCGTGTCGTCGCGCTCGAGGAGCATTTCACGGCGCCGGAGTTGGTGCGCCGGATCGATCGGGCCGTCATCAGCCGGCGCGGGTTCCGGCCGAGAACGCCGCCGACCAATGCCCCCAACCCGCTGGAGCTGGCGCCGGAGATCGGCGAGCAGCGCCTCCGCTCCATGGACGAGACCGGCATCACGGTGCAGGTGCTGTCCAATACGGGGCCCGGCCCCGATCTCGTGCCGGGCGCGGACGGCGTGGCGCTTGCCCGCGCGATGAACGACCACCTGGCAGCCGCCATTGCCCGGCACCCGACGCGCTTTGCGGGCTTCGCCGTGCTGCCCATGCAGAGCCCCGATGCTGTCGCGAGCGAGCTTAGGCGCACGGTGAAGGAGCTGGGCTTCGTCGGCGCCCTCATCAACGGCACGACCGAAGGCCGCTTCCTCGATCATGCGGGCTACGACGGCCTGCTGGCGGCGGCCGTCGATCTCGACGTGCCGATCTACATCCACCCGCACCTGGCGCCCGAGGCCGTGCGGCAGGCCTACTACGCGGACCTGAAGCCGGGCGCGAGCGGTGTGCTGGAGGCGGCGGGCTGGGGCTGGCATTCGGAGACCGCCATCCATCTGCTGCGCCTGGTGCTCTCCGGCGCGCTCGACCGGCATCCGCGCCTCAGGCTGATCATCGGCCACATGGGCGAGATGCTGCCGATGATGATGGCCCGCATCGACGAGGTGTTCGCGCGCGATATCGGCCACCTCGAGCGGCCCATCGGCCGCGCCATCCTCGACCAGGTCTGGCTGACGACCAGCGGCATCTTCACCGAGCCGCCGTTTCTTGCCGCGCTGGCGACATTCGGCATCGACCGCCTCATGTTCTCGGTGGACTACCCGTACGCGCCCAACGCCAAAGGCCGCGCCTTTCTCGATCGGCTGTCCCTCGCGCCGGCCGATATGGTGAAGCTCACCCACGGCAATGCGGACGCGCTGCTGAAGCTGAACGCGACGCCGGCGAAGGCGTAGCCCGCGGCCGGCGCATCGACCGCGGGCGCGACCATTGACGGCCTCGTCCGAGGCGCCGCGCGCAAAGAGGAAATGCAAGCGCCATGACCAAGCTCATGCTCATCACCGGCGGCAGCCGCGGGATCGGGGCGGCAACCGCGCGGCTGGCGGCTGCCCGCGGCTACGACGTGGCGATCAACTACGTGCGCAATGCGGAGGCCGCCGAGCGCGTTGCCGCGGACGTGCGAAAGGCCGGGCGTAAAGCGCTGCCCGTGCAGGCCGACATAGCCCTGCCGGGAGACATCACGCGGCTGTTCAAGACGGTCGATGACGAGTTCGGCCGGCTCGACGCGTTTTTCAACAACGCTGGCATCGTCGAAAAGGCCGCCAAGTTCGTCGAGATCTCGCCTGAGCGCCTGGAGCGCATTCTCGCCGTCAACATGACGGGCGCCTTCATCGCCGCGCAGGAGGCGGTGCGCCGCATGTCGACGCGGCTGGGCGGCAGGGGCGGCGTGATCGTCAACATGTCATCGATGGCGGCGAAGCTGGGCGGCAGCGGCGAGTCGATCGACTACGCGACGGCCAAGGGCGCCATCGACACCCTCACCATCGGCCTAGCCAAGGAGCTGGCGCCGGAAGGAATCCGCGTCAACGCCGTGCGTCCCGGGCTGATCGACACCGACATCCAGCGGGACTTCGGCGTCGGCGACCGCGTCGAGCGCTACAAGGGCCTGGTGCCGCTGCAGCGCGGCGGCAAGGCCGAGGAGGTGGCGGAGGCCGTGCTGTTCCTGTGCGACGCGGCCACCTACTGCACGGGCGTGCTGTTCGACGTCGCTGGCGGACGCGGACTGTAACGCCGCCCGGCCAACGGCGATGTTCCGGCGCGCGACCGCACGCGCTAAGGTGGGGCCATATTTCGCGACCTGGGGGAGTGGCTATGGCGAATGAATTCGGCAGGTTCATTGGCGACGTGGGACGTATACCGTAGACTAAGCCCCGCACGCAGTGCTTAGCTGATGGCCTCCAAGAGAAGAAGGGGCATTGTCATGTTCTTGAGTTGGTTTCGAATTCAGCGCCAGCTGGCGGTCGCGAGCCTCGCGCATCACAGATCAGGCAAGGCTCGACTTCACGGCAGTGATGACCGGCAGTCCTTACGGCTATGGCTCGCTGAACTGCGCAACCTCCGCGCAAAGTTCGCTGCGGTCTAGTCGGGCGACTGCGTCTTCCCCTTGCGCGTCGACGCGGCGTGGGCGCCTATTCTGCGAGTTGTCGCCCGCGTAGCCAAGGGTGCCCGCGATGGACGGCTTTATTCTATTGACCGACAAACAGTCAGACGAGCTCTCGCAATTGGTGCTTGTTGGCAAGCGGCACATCTCAGAGGTGAGGCCGGTAGGAAATCCCATTAGCGATGGCGCGCTCATCGTCATGAGCAACGGACGCGAAATTCAGACCGTGGCGCCGTTTGACAAGATCATAGACGAACTTCGCGGCTAGCGCGGCTTAGTCGGCTTGGTGGGGCCTTCGGCTTGCGCGGCGTATCCAGCGCCATGTTGAGGATGTTGGCTAACACCTGCTATTTGCTTTCTATTCCTTCCACTCCGTTGCCGGACAAGGGCCTTGTACGTGTTCCCATGGTGGGACCGGCTCTTGCCCGCGGCGCGAGTCGCGTATACTTGGCCCGCACCTAACCGGCTCAGAGATCGGTCCGCTCTTGTCGTCCCCACCGCTGCAATCGCGAACGCACTGGCCCGCAAGGGCGGCGGGTGGCCGCAAGGCGTGGAGCCGACGGCCGAGTATCTGGCCGCCCACGCTTTCCTCAAGGAGAGCGAGGGCAACCTGTTCGTCACCGGCCGCGCGGGCACCGGCAAGTCGACGCTGCTCACCGCGCTCAAGGACCTGATCGCCGAGGAGATGGTGGTGCTGGCCCCGACCGGGCTCGCCGCGGTCAACGTCGGCGGGCAGACCATCCATTCCTTCTTCGGCTTTCCGCCGCGGCTGATCAGGCCCGACGACATCCGCCGCAGCCGCAACGGGCGGCTGATGCGGCGCCTCAAGTTCCTCGTCATCGACGAGGTCTCGATGGTGCGCTCGGACCTGATGTGGGCCATCGACCAGTCGCTCAGGGTCAACCGCGGCCGGCCGCGCGAGGCCTTCGGCGGCGTCAGGCTGGCCCTCTTCGGCGACCTGCACCAGCTGCCCCCCGTCGTCAACGACGCGGAGGTGGCCGAGCACCTGGAGTCGGCCTATGGCGGCCCGTTCTTCTTCTCCGTCGCCGCCCTGAGCGAGGGGGCCGGCACGTCGCTGATCGAGCTCGCCCAGGTGTTCCGCCAGAAGGACGAGGCGCTGCTCGCCGTGCTGAACAAGATCCGCGAGGGCGAAGCAGACGAAGACGACCTCGCGCTCCTCAATGAGCGCGTGCATGCGATCCGCTCGTTGGCGGAGGGCGAGCCCTACGTCATCCTCACCCCCACCAACGCCGCCGCCGGCCGCATCAATCTCGCCTATCTCGACGCGCTGCCGGGCGCGCCGCGGCCCTACCAGGCCGCCACCACTGGCGAGTTCAGCCAGTCCGCGCAGCCGACCGAGCAGATGCTGATGCTGAAGGCCGGCGCCAAGGTCATGCTGCTGCGCAACGACCCGGACCGGCGCTGGGTCAACGGCACCATCGCGCGCGTCTCGCGGCTGGAGGAGAAGCGCGTGTGGGTCGAGGTCGGCGGCGAGGAGCACGAGATCGAGCAGGTCTCCTGGGAGAGCCGCCGCTATGCCTACGACAAGGCCGCCGAGAAGATCGTCGAGACGGTGGCCGGCACGTTCCGCCAGTTCCCGCTGCGGCTCGCCTGGGCGCTGACCATCCACAAGAGCCAGGGCCTCACCCTCGACAAGGTCTACATCGACCTCGGCCGCGGCACCTTCGCGCACGGGCAAGCCTACGTGGCGCTGTCGCGCTGCCGGTCGCTGGAGGGGCTTGCGCTGAAGAGACCGCTGCAACCGAGCGACATCCTGTTCGACCCCGCGGCGATGGGCTACCGGCGCATGTTCGAGCCGCTCGCGTGAGGCCGCGCTGACTCCGAGTGGGCTCCGCGTCAAGAGGAAAAACGCTGCAGCGCTCATGACTTGGACCGGCTATAGTCGCGCCATGCTGGGGTCCCCTGCAAAGGTGCGCGTGCGCAACGGCAAGGCCGCCGACGCCAAGGCGCTTTCGCGCATCTACAAGGAGTCGTGGCTGCTCGCCTATCGCGGCATCATCCCGCACGACCATCTCGACAAGATGATCCGGGAGCACACGCCGGAGTGGTGGCGCGACGCCATGAAGGGTGGCGACAGCACGCTGGTGCTGGAGATGGGGGGCACGGTCGCTGGCTACGCCACGCTCGGCACCGCGCGCCAGCGGAGCGCCTACCAGGGCGAGATCTACGAACTCTACCTCGATCCCGTGTACCAGGGGCTGGGGCTCGGCGAGCACCTGTTCGAAGGCTGCCGCCATGTGCTCGACATGCGCAAGCTCAACGGCCTGCTGGTGTGGGCGCTGATCGACAATGAGGCGGCCTGCAACTTCTACTGGCGCCGCGGCGGCCGGCCAATCGGCAGCGCCTTCACGCGGATCGGCGGGGCGAAGCTGGAGAAGGTCGCCTTCGCCTGGCGCTAGCCGATACCTTCTCGAATGCGGCCTGCAGCTCGGCCAGCACCGACCGGCGCGGCGCCGGCGCGCCCAGGTGCATGGCCCTGAGCTCGGCCATGAAGGCCTCCCACAGGCGCGGGCCGCCCTCCTCGAGGAGTTGCGCCCGGATCGACAGCTCCTTGCTGGCCGGCGTGTGGCGGCGTCCCCAGGCACCCATGTGCGCCAGCAGCGGCACGAGCTGGATGGCGGGCTCGGTCAGGCTGTAGATGCCTTTTTGCTTGTGCGAGGGATCCTCGCGCCTGGAGAGCAGGCCGGCCCCGACCAGGCGCTTGAGGCGGTCGGCGAGGACGTTGGAGGCAATTCCCTCCTCGGAGAGCTCCAGCAGCTGGCGATAGTGCCGCCGATTGCCGAACATGATGTCGCGGATGACGATCAGGCTCCAGCGATCCCCCACCACCTCCAGCGTCAGGTTGATCGGGCAGCCCGATCGCCCCGTCCCTTCCATTGCCCAACCTCCGGTTCCAAATACTGCTTGCAAAGTAAGATCGGAGTTCGCTAAACCGCAACCGCTTGCGATATGAAAGTGGTTCCGATCAACCGGAGAGGCCGATGGCAAAGCTGGTCCTGTCGATGTTCACGAGCCTGGACGGCTATATCGAGAAGCCCGGCGGAACCTTCGTGCCGCCCGCCTGGTCGGACGATCTGGAGCGCCACTGGTCGGGCTACGCGTTGCAGCGCGCCGGCCACCTGCTCTACGGGCGGACGAATTTCCTTTTCAACAAAGGGTTCTGGAGCGCGGCCGAGACCGACCCGACGAGCATGGCGGCGAAGGTCTCCTACGCCGGCACCATGAACCGGTTGCCCAAGACGGTGTTCTCCAGGACGCTCACGGGCGATCCGGGCTGGAACGGCACGCTGGTCAAGGACGACATGGCCGGCGCGGTGGCCAAGCTCAAGGCCGAGGTCGAGGGCGACCTCTTCTGTTTCGGCGGTGCCGGCCTCGCCAACAGCCTCGTCCGGCTCGATCTCCCCGACGAATACCGCGTGATGGTGACGCCCGGCCTCTTCGGCGACGGCAAGCGGCTGTTCGAGCCCGGACGCCCGCACATGGCGCTCGAGCTTCTCGAGGCAAAACCGCTCAATACGGGCGCGGTGATCCTCCACTATCGCCGCAAGCGCAACTCCTGAGGAGGCCGACATGGGCTTGCAGCTCTACGCGCACCCCTTCTCGTCCTACTGCCAGAAGGTGACCACGGCGCTTTACGAGAACGCTACGCCGTTCTCCTTGCGCATGCTGGCCCCCGACAATCCCGAGGTGTTTGCCGAGTTCGCCCGCCTGTGGCCGATGAAGCGCATGCCCGTGCTCGTCGACGGCGAGCGGACGGTGGTGGAGGCGACCGTCATCATCGAGCACCTGGACCTTTGCCATCCGGGCCCCGTGCGCCTCATCCCCGAGGATGCGCGCGCTGCGCTGGAGGTGCGGGGGATGGACCGATTTTTCGACAACTACGTCATGACGCCGATGCAGAAGATCGTCCTCGACCACATCCGCGCCAAGGAGAATCGAGACCCTCTTGGCGTCAAGGAGGCGCGCGCGATGCTCGACACCGCCTACCGGTGGCTCGACACGGCCGTAGCGAACCGGGAATGGGCGGCCGGCGGCGCTTTCAGCCTAGCCGATTGCGCGGCCGCGCCGGCGCTCTTCTATGCGGACTGGGTGCATCCGATTGCTGAGGCCTGCGTCAATGCACGCGCCTACCGCCGCCGGCTCCTGGCTCGCCCGTCCTTCGCGCGCGCTGTCGATGAGGCGCGTCCCTACCGGCCGCTGTTTCCGCCGGGCGCCCCCGACCGCGACTGACGCCGGCCTGAGCTGCCCGCCGCGCGATTCACCAGGATTCACCTGGGCCCCCGGATGCTTTAGGGTGAGCGAGGGTGGAGACGGCCGGGCAAAGCGGCATGAGCGAGCTGTCGAAAGGCATGGTCAGCGGCGCGCGCCGCGCGAGCGCGGAGGCCGTGGAGACGCGCGGGCGGCGCCTGGCGTCGGCGCTGGCGGCCCTGGGTGTCGGCCGGGGCGGCTGCGTCGCCATCCTGATGCGCAACGACATCGCCTTCATGGAGGCTTCGTGGGCCGCGCAGGCGCTCGGCGCCTATGCCGTGCCGATCAACTGGCACTTCAAGGCCGAGGAGGTCGCCTACATCCTGGCCGACTGCGGTGCCGGCGTGCTCGTCGGCCATGCCGACCTGCTGGCGCCGATCGCCGCCGAGCTGCCGGCCGGGATCGCCGTGATCGCGGTCGCGACGCCTTCTGAAGTCGCGATTGCGTACGGCATCGCGCCTCTGACGCCAAGCGACGTGGCCGGCGCCCAGGACTACGAGACCCTGATCGCGCGCCAGACGCCGCTGCAGGGCCCGGCGCTGCCGCCGGTGCTGACGATGTTCTACACGTCGGGCACCACCGGCCACCCGAAGGGCGTGCGCCGGCCGGCACCGACACCCGAGCAGCAGGCCGCGATTGCAAAGGCGCGCCGGCACATCTTCGGGATCAAGCCCGGCATCCGCTGCGTCGTGCCGGGGCCGCTCTATCACTCCGCGCCCAACGCGTTTGCCATGCATGCGGGCCGCGTGGCCGAGCTGATGGTGCTGATGCCGCGCTTCGATGCGCTTGCGCTGCTGGAGCTGATCGAGCGCGAGCGGCTGGACACCATGTTCATGGTGCCGACCATGTTCATCCGGCTGCTGAAGCTGCCGCAAGAGGTTCGCCGCAAGTTCGACCTGTCATCGCTCGCGTTCGTCATCCACGCCGCCGCGCCCTGCCCGCACGAGGTCAAGCGCGCGATGATCGACTGGTGGGGCCCGGTGATCAACGAGTTCTATGGCTCCACGGAGTCGAGCGCGGTGACGCTCGCCACCAGCGCCGATTGCGTGGCGAAGCCCGGCACCGTCGGGCCGCCGGTGGAGGGCGTGGAGATGCGCATCCTCGACGAGGCGGGGCGCGTGTTGCCGGCGGGCAGCGTGGGCGAGATCTACACGCGGTACGCGGCGCTGCCCGACTTCACCTATCACAACCGGCCCCAGGAGCGTGCCGCCGTCGATCGGGAGGGGTTCGTCACCTCGGGCGACGTGGGCTATTTCGACGAGGACGGCTACCTCTTCCTGTGCGACCGCAAGCGCGACATGGTGATCTCGGGCGGCGTCAACATCTATCCCGCCGAGATCGAGGCGGCGCTGCACGCCATGCCCGGCGTGAAGGACTGCGCGGTGTTCGGCATCCCCGACGCGGAGTTCGGCGAGGCGCTGATGGCGGTGGTGGAGCCGATGGAGGGGGCGGCCATTGCGGCAGCCGACGTGCGCGCGCACCTGAAGGCGCATCTGGCCGACTACAAGGTGCCCAAGGCGATCGAGATCGCCCGCGACCTGCCGCGCGAGGACAGCGGCAAGATCTTCAAGCGCCGCCTGCGCGAGCCCTATTGGCAGGGCGCCGGCCGGCGGATTTGACGAGGGAGCAGCCAAGCAAGGACGATGACGCGCACTCGACGGTATTCCCCTCCCCTTGACGGGGAGGGGTTAGGGGTGGGGTGAAATTGCAGACGTCGGAACAAGCAAGGATACCCCCACCCCATCCCCTCCCCGCAAGGGGGAGGGGAGTCCACACGGCCGCAAGCGCGTCATGTAATTCGACCAAGGGAGACAAAGATGGCGACGGCAGTATCGGGGAAGGCGCGCAAGGCGGCCAAGGCAAGCATATCGCCCGAGGAGTGGGAGCGGCGGGTCGACCTGGCGGCGGCCTATCGGCTGGTGCACCTGTTCGGCTGGTCGGACCTGATCGGCACGCACCTGACCGCGCGCGTGCCGGGGCCGGGCGACCAGTTCCTGATCAACCCGTACGGCTTCCTGTTCGAGGAGATCACCGCCTCGTGCCTGGTCAAGATCGACGTCGCAGGCAACATCCTGAGCGAGACCGCGCACCACATCAATCCGGCGGGCTTCGTCATCCATAGCGCGGTGCACATGGCGCGGCCGGATGCGGCCTGCTGCATCCACACGCACACGCCGGCGGGGGTGAGCGTGGCGACGCAGAAGGACGGGCTGCTGCCGATCACGCAGCACGCGCTCGCCGTCATCGCCAGCACGGCCTATCACGGCTACGAGGGCATCTCGATGGACCGGGCCGAGCGGGAGGCGATCGCGCGCGACCTCGGGCCCAACAACGTGCTGTTCCTGCGCAACCATGGCCTGCTCACCGTGGGCCGCACGGTCGCCGAGGCCTTCGTGTGGATGTACCGGGCCGAGCGCGCCTGCCGCATGCAGCTTGCCCTGCAGCAGGCGAACGCCGAGCTGGTGCCGATCCCCGACGAGGTGCAGCGCATGACGCTCGAGCGCAACCGCTTCAACAATTCCGACCAGGGCTACCGGCCGATCGGCCGGCACGAGTGGCCGGCGCTGCTGCGCAGGCTGGACCGCGAGAGCCCGGGGTATGGGGAGTAGCCCGACGGCGCCGGGCCACGGTTCGCGTAGGGAGCTCTGTGCACAGTTCGCCGCAACGTCATTCCGGCCTCGGGCCGGAACCCAGGACACCGAGCCGCGGGCGTGGGTCGTTGAAGGAACACGCTCTACCGGGCGCTGCCTTTCACGATGCAAGCGCAAGGGGACGCGTGCATGGGTCCCGTGCCGTCGCCGCTCGCGCGGAAAGCGCGGCGGCTGCACGGGATGACGTTACCGCCCAACGAAGCGGGCGGGGCGGCGCTGGTTGACGGCGTTGACGCCTTCCTTGAAGTCCTCGGTCTTGCGCAGCCGGGTCTGCTTCTCGAGCTCGATGTCGGTGGCGGCGCGGACGCGGTCGGCAAGGCCCGCGCGCAGGGTGGCGCGCGTCTCGACGACGCCGAGCGGGGAGGCCTCCGCGATCTCCCTGGCGAGCTTCTGGGCGGCTGAGCGCACCTCCGCTTGCGGCACCAGCATGTCGGCGAGACCTATGCGGTAGGCCTCCTCGCCCGGCACGCGGCGGGACGTGTAGAACATCAGCGCGGCCTTGGACGGTCCGATCAGGGCGGGCAGCGTGTGGGTGAGGCCGAAGCCCGGATGGAAGCCGAGCCTGGTGAAGTTGGCCGCAGAAGCGCGCCTCGGGGCAGGCGACGCGCAGGTCCGGGACGAGCGCGAGGCCGAGCCCGCCGCCGACCGCGGCGCCGTGGATGGCGCCGACCATCGGCTTGGCGGTGCGGAACAGGCGCACGGCCTCGATGTAGAGATGGCCCGCCTGGCCGGTCTCGGAGCGCTTGACCAGCACGTTTTGCACGTCGGCACCATCGCCGAGCTTGGCGCCGGCGCAGAACGCGGTGCCCTCAGACGCCAGCACGATGGCCCGGCATTGGGTGTCCTTGTCGAGCGTCTCGCAGGCGTCGGCGATCTCGCGGATCAGGTCGATGTCGAAGAAGTTGTGCGGCGGGCGGCGGATCTCGATGGTCGCCACCATGTCTTTCAGATCGACGCCGATATCCTTGAACGGGCCCATGTCAATTTCCTCCAAAGCGGCGGTGGCCCTTCTCCCCTTGGGGAGAAGGTGCCCCGAAGGGGCGGATGAGGGGGCCTTTGGCCTGCGAGCAGAAGTCGCCCCTCACCAGTTCGGCCAAACGACTTGCGATCGCGCCATCAGGGTATCGATACATTGGACGGTCGAGGCACGCGACCGCAAGTCGTGGCCTCACGTCCTCTCCCCCGAGGGGAGAGGGGACCAGGAGCGGTCCCCTCACCGCAGCCCCAGGCCGCGGGCGATGATGCCGCGCAGGATCTCGGTGGTGCCGCCCTGGATGGTGAGCTTGGGCGCGATCATGGTGGCGAAGGCGTTCATCTCCTCGAAGGTGGCGCGGTTGGCGGCCTCCTCCTCGGCGAACGCGGCGAGATCGCGCGCCTTGTGGGGCAGCTTCTGCTCCCAGATGGTGCCGACGTCCTTGACGATGGCCGCCTCCACCACCGGCTCCTTGCCCGCGTGCAGCATGCCGGCGACCGAGACCGACATGCGCCGCAGCGCATGCACCTGCGCCACCAGCCTCCCCAAGCCCTCGGCGCCGCGCGTGTCGGGCTTCTCGCCCAGCACGCGCACCAGCTCGGGCAGCACGTAGAAGGTCTCCAGGAACCGCTCCGGCCCGCTCCTCTCGTAGGCGAGCTCGGAGGTCGCCTGCTTCCAGGCGCCGTCCACCTCGCCCAGCACGTGGTCGTCGGGCATGAAGGCGTCGGTGAACACCACCTCGTTGAAGTCGTGCTGGCCGGTCATCTGGTAGATCGGGTTGACCGTGATGCCGGGCGTGTTCTTCATGTCGACCAGGAACTGGGTGAGCCCGTGCCGGCGGTTCTCCTTGGTCGGCGGCGAGGTGCGGAAGAGGCCGATCAGGTAGTGCGCGTGATGCGCGTTGCTGGTCCACACCTTGGTGCCGTTGATGAGCCAGCCGCCCTCGGTCTTGGTGGCCTTGGTGCTGGCGGCGAAGAGGTCGGAGCCGGAGTTGGGCTCGCTCATGCCGATGGCGAAGCACACCTCGCCCCGGCAGATGCGCGGCAGCACGTCGGCCTTGATGCGCTCGCTGGCATACTTGATGAGCACCGGGCCGCTCTGGCGGTCGGCGACGAAGTGCAGGCGCACCGGGGCGTTGGCGACGCGGAACTCCTCGGTGACGACGTAGCGCTCGAGGAAGCTCCTCTCCTGGCCGCCGTACTTCTTGGGCCAGGTCATGCCGATCCAGCCCTTGGCGCCGACCTTGCGGCTGAACGCCTCGCTGTAGGCGCCGTCGATGCCGCCGACGATGCTGGGGCCGAAGGTGCCGGCCTCGATCTCCTCGGCGAGGAACGCGCGCACCTCCTCACGCAGACGCTGGCATTCCGGCGGCAGACGAACAGGATCGAACTCGAGGGCCTTGGTCATGGGTCTCTCACCGTGCCGCCAGCATGGGCCACAGCCCGTCGGGGCCTTTCGCCGCCACGAGCTTGCCGAGCCTGGCCGCCCAGTAGCTCTCGTTGCCGAAGTCGTCGCGCCAGGCCCACAGCCGGCGCGTGAAGCGGTGCAGCGTGTGCTCCTGGGTGAAGCCGATGGCGCCCAGCACCTGGTGCGCGATGGCGGCACCTTCCGTGGCCGCCTCGCCGACGCGGATCTTGGCCGAGGCGACCTCGAGGAACACGGCTTCGTCGAACAGCCCCCTCTCCCCGTACTTCACGGGGAGAGGGCTGGGGTGAGGGGCAGAGGCTTGCTTTGGCGCGTGTGGCTGCCCCTCACCCCGACCCTCTCCCCGCGCTGATGGCGAAGAAGGAGAGGTCGGCGACGCGCGGGGAGAGGGAGCACCCGCGGTGGCGATGGCGTCGGCGGCGGAGCCGGCCGCGGCGACGGCGACGGCAACCTCGCCGGCGAGGCGCGCGAGGTTGTGCTGCACGGCCTGGAACTTGGCGATCTTGCGCTCGAAGGCGACGCGCTCGTTGGCATAGCCGACGGCCAGGTCGAGCGCGGCTTCGAGCGCGCCGGCCATCTCGATGGCACGCGCCGCGGCACCCATCATCAAAAGCGCGTCCTCGTCGACGCCGGAGGCATCCATCAACTCGATGGGCCGCACGCCATTCAGGGTGACCGCATTGAGGGCGTCGCCGGCCATGCTCTCGCCGTCGGCGATGCTCGCGGCCTTGGCGTCGATCAGGGCAACGGCATGGCGGCCGTCGCCGCGCCTGGCGAGCACGGCGAGATGGGCTGCGTCCCTGGCCATCGGCACGGCGCGCAGGCGCCCGCTGACGGTGCCGTTGTCCGCGACCTTGGCGATGTCGCCCGGCCGGGTCGGCGCGCAGGTCATGGCGCCCTCGGGAGAGGAGATGCTTGCCCGTGACAAGAGCCAGCCGGCGAGCAGCGTCTCGGCCAGCGGCAAGGGCAGGGCGAAGCGCCCGGCCTCGCGCAGGACGGCGAAGCCGTCGGCCAGGCCGGCGCCCGCGCCGCCCAGCGTATCGGGCACCCAGGCGACCGCCAGGCCCGCGTCCTCCAGCGCCTTCCAGGCCGGCTTCTTCCAGCCGTCGTCCTTGGCCCTGTTGAGGGTCTGCGGGTCGGCGACATCGCGCAGGATGCGCGCGGCCGCGTCGCCGACAAGGCTCGTACTGTCCGCGGCTGGTTGGCTCACGATGGCTCCCGGTCCCCATGTGGTGTAAGGCAAATGAGCATTGGCAGCGCACCGCGCATACGTCAACCGCAAGCAGGGCATCGCAGCAATGAGAACGGTTCTGAGCTGGAGCACGGGCAAGGACTCGGCCTGGGCGCTGCATACCCTGCGCCGGCGGCCGGACGTGACCGTGGTGGGCCTGGTGACGACCATCAACGAGGCCTTCGACCGCGTCGCCATGCACGGCGTGCGGCGCGAACTGCTGGAGGCGCAGGCCGCGGCGGCCGGCCTGCCGCTCAACGTGCTGCCGATCCCCAACCCCTGCCCGAACGAGGCCTACGAGGCCATCATGGGGGCCTTCGTTGCTGGGCAGCAGAGGGCGGGCGTGGAGGCTTTCGCCTTCGGCGACCTGTTCCTTGAGGACATCCGCCGCTATCGCGAAGAGAGGCTTGCGGGGACGGGGATTGCGCCGCTGTTTCCGCTGTGGGGCCTGGAGACGGGGCGGCTGGCGCGCGACATGATCGCGGGCGGCCTCGAGGCGTATGTGACGTGCGTCGATCCCAAGAAGCTGCCGGCGCGGTTTGCCGGGCGGCGCTTCGATCTTGAATTCTTGAGCGAGCTGCCGGCGGGCGTCGACCCGTGCGCGGAGAACGGCGAGTTCCACACCTTTGCCTGTGCGGGGCCGATGTTCGCGCGGCGCATCGATGTGGAGGTGGGGGAGACCGTGACGCGCGATGGCTTTGTATTTTGTGATCTTATTCCCTCTCCCCGCCGCGCTCCTTCGAGCGCGAACGGGGAGAGGGTTAGGGAGGGGGGCATCCACACGCGCCGGAGAAGCGTCTGCCCCTCACCCCGACTCTCTCCCCGCAGGCCCCCGGGCCGGATGCGGAAAGGGAGGGCGTTGGGAGAGCCCGAGGGCATGGGGGAGAGGGAGGCGCGTGGTCAGCCTGATTGCCAGTGCGACGGGGATCGTGTGTGCGCTGGGGCGGCGTGACTGGCTGGTGGGACGCAGCCACGAGTGTGATTTTCCGCCCGACGTGGGGGCGCTGCGGCGCTCACGGCGCCGAAGTTCGAGGCCGCCGGCACGAGCGCCGACATCGACGCGCGCGTGCAATCAGTCGTGCGCGACGGGCTGTCGGTCTATCGCGTCGACGGCGCGGCACTGAAAGCGCTGGAGCCGGACGTGATCGTCACGCAGGACCATTGCCAAGTGTGCGCCGTCTCGTTGAGCGACGTGGAGGCGGCGACCTGCACCTGGACGGGTCGGCCGGTCGAATCCTGTCGCTGAAGCCCAACTCGCTGGCCGATGTGTACGCCGACATCCGCCGAGTTGCGGCGGGGCTCGGTGTCGAGGCGGCGGGCGAGGCCCTCGTGCGTGATATGCAAGCGCGCCTCGCTGCGGTGAGCGCGCGCGTTGCCGGCCGGCCGCGGCCGCGCATCGCCTTGATCAAGTGGGTCGAGCCGCTGATGGCGGGCGGCAACTGGATGCCGGAGCTGATCGAGGCTGCCGGCGGCGACAACCTGTTCGGCGAGGCCGGCAAGCATTCGGGCTGGATGCAATGGGAGGAGATCGTTGCCGCCAACCCGGAGGTGATTGTCGTGGCGCCCTGCGGCTACGAC
>CAWCOF010000026.1:0-50059 GCA_963797005.1 uncultured Alphaproteobacteria bacterium | reverse complement strand
GCGTCGACCGACGATTGAGCGCCCGCGCGGGCACGGCCGCGCGGGCGCCGCGCATTTCAGCCCCGCTCATCTCATCCCGCACCACGCGCCAGATGCTACGCCGCCGCCAGGCTGATCCAGCGTGCGTAGCGGTCCTGCTCCACGGCCTGCAGGTCGCGCGCGTATTCGGCGTGCATGCGCGCACCGGGACCGATCGCGCCGATCATCTCCTCGCCGATTTTCTCGTACTTGTTCATGATCACCGGCATGGCCATCGGCGCATAGACGTTGGCGAACGCGCGCCCCATGGTCAGCATCATGCCCTTCATGCGCCTGGTGATGTCGAGCTGCGAGAGGATCACGCTCTTCAGCCAGCCCTTCTCGTTCGACAGGATGAAGATGTGCATGGAGGCGCGGGGGATATAGATGCGGCCGAGCTGCAGCGCGTCCTGCTTGTTCTTGGCGCTCTCCTTCACCAGCAGCGACGGCCCCTCCCGGTCCCAGCTGATCTCCATCTGGAATGCCAGGATCACGCCGTCCCCCTGAAACGAGGGCCTGGCGAACACGTACTCGCCCACATAGTTGGCGGTCTCCTCCCGGGAGTACTTGCCGTACTCCTCCGCCGCCACCTCGCTCGCAACCTCGCCCTTGCGCAGGCTCGTCTTCAGTTGCAATTCGATCTGCAGGATCGTCTTTTCCGAGAAGATGCCGGTGACGAGCTTGTCGACGGTCGATTTCCCGAGCTTGGCGCGCTGCGCGAACTCCTCGCGCGAGATGCGCTCGCGGGCGATGTAGGCGCGCACCGCCTCCACAATCCTCTTGCGATCCTCCTCGGCAATCGGCATGTAAGCCTCCGGCGGCAGAAGGGCGTCCAGCTTGGCCATTATGCCGTGCATAATGGCGTTTTGGTATCCGTGTTCTCGCGTGTTCCAGGGGATGGGTCCGATGCGAGCAAGGGGTTTGTTGGCCGCGCTTGCGGCGGCGCTTCTGTGGATCAGCCTTCCCTCCGCCCAGGCGGCCGATGGCGCCACACCGCCCAACCGCGTGATCGACGAGCGCCCCTTCGGCGGCCCGCCGCCGCAGCACCGCTCCCTCGAGCCCAAGCCGTGGGGCACGACCTGCAAGACCCCCTTGATCGCGTGCACGCTCGCCAAATCCCAGCAGGTCGGCTCCGCCTGCTCCTGTCCCGGCAGTGACGCCGGCAGCGACGGGCGCGGCATCGCCGGCATCACCGAGGCGTCGCAATAGCGCCCTGTTTCCGGCCGCGCCACCCGGTCCCCTTGCCATGGCCTTCTCAGGGGCGCTAACCCTGGCGCCATGAACGCCTCTCCCCGCCTTCGTGACAGGCTTGCCCTCATCACCGGCGCCACGCGCGGCATCGGCCGTGCCGTGGCACTGGCCTATGCCAGGGAGGGCGCGCACGTGATCCTGGTCGGGCGCACCACCGGCGCGCTGGAGGAGGTCGACGACGAGATCCGCGCCGTCGGCGGCGCCGCCACCTTGCTCACCTTGAACCTCAAGCAGCACGACAAGATCGACGCGCTGGGCCCCACCATCTACCAGCGCTGGGGCAAGCTCGACATCCTGGTCGGCAACGCCGGCATCCTGGGGCCCTTGTCTCCCCTCAACCACATCACGGCGGAGGCCTGGCACGAGGTCATGGAGATCAACCTCAACGCCAACTGGCGCCTGATCCGCACGCTCGACCCGCTGCTGCGCCGCTCGGAGGCGGGCCGCGCCATCTTCGTGTCATCGGGCGCCGCGGTGAGCCGCCCCGCCTATTGGGGTCCCTACGCCGTCTCCAAGGCCGCGCTCGAAGCCCTGGTGCAGACCTATGCGCACGAGATCGCAAACAGCGCCGTGCGTGCCAACCTGATCAACCCGGGCCCCACCCGCACGGGCATGCGCGCCAAGGCCTTTCCCGGCGAGGACCCCGCCACGCTCAAGACCCCGGAAGAGCTCACCTCCACGTTCGTGCGCCTGGCAGAAGCCTCCTGCACCGACAACGGCCGCATCTTCGACCTCAAGACCGGCGAGGCGCGCTGAGGCGCGTTCTGATCTGGATTGAGGCAATGCAGCAAGCACAAACGTGTCATCCCGGGCCTTGTGCCCGGGACCCATCCTTCAGCTTGCTCAGGAGTTTGTTGATGGTTGGATCCCGGCGACACCGGCCTTCGCCGGTGCAGGCAAGCGCCGGGATGACACCTTTACGCTTGCTCCAAAAGCCTTACGCGGCCCGCGGCCGCACCTCGGACGCGATCCGCCTGGCACCCTCCGCTTCGGCTTTGGACAGGTCGTAGCCCATCTGGGCATTCAGCCAGAAGTGCGCGCTCGTGCCGAAATAGCGGGCAAGCCGCAGCGCCGTGTCTGCACTGACCTCGCGCCGGCCACGCACGATGTCGTTGACGCGGTTGGCCGGCACCTTGAGGTGGCGCGCCAGCTCGCTGCCGCTCAAGCCCAACGGCGTCATGAACTCCTCGAGCAGAATCTCGCCGGGCGATGTCCTGATACGCATGCTGTCGTCCTTCATCGATGATAGTCGACGATCTCGACCTCGTGGGCGCCGTCCTCGCGCCATACAAAGCAGATCCGCCATTGGTCGTTGATGCGGATGCTGTGCTGACCCCGGCGATCGCCCTTGAGTGCCTCCAAGCGATTACCCGGCGGGACCCGAAGGTCACTAAGCTCGCTCGCATAGTCGATCATATCGAGCTTCCGCCGTGCGACCTTGGCGATCGCACGCAAATGCTTCGCCGGTTCGTAGCCTCTGAACAGCGCCTCAGTGGCCTTGCACTTGAAGCCCTTGATCATGCCGATATGTAGTACGTACTAGGTACCGCGTCAATAGCACATCGCGTTGCTTATTCAATCGACCCCTACCAGCATTCCCTCAGGCCGCTGTCGCCCCAACACCATCGCCCGGCGACCCTATCGGAGCCCAACGCCCCCGACGCGGATCAGCCGTTGACGGCCTCTTTCGAGAAGCCCGCCATGACGGAATATCCGGTCACGATCTTCGCGAGCTGCGCCTGCGATATGACATCCTCCAGCTCGGTGAAGCCGTCCGGAGCGAGCGCCGCCACCACGTCGATGACCCGCTCGTTGCCGCCTTCGCGGTTCGATCGCACGATCTGCGCGATCTGCGGGATACGCTCCTTTTGAAAGCCGCTGAGGGCCTCGGCGGCCGGGAGGCCGCGGCTCAGCCAGTCCGCTACCTCGCCGGCGTCTATGATGGCCTGGCTCGCGCCATTCGAGCCCATCGGATACATCGGATGGGCGGCATCGCCGATCATCGTCGCCCGGCCGAAGCTCCAACGGTCGATCGGGTCGCGATCGCACACCGGGTATTCGAAGATCTCTTCGGTCGCGCTGATCAGGCCGACGACATCGACGACGTCGCTCCGGAAGGTCCTCTTGACGAACGGCAGCAATTCATTGGTGTCGCCTCTGCGATCCCAGTTCTCGCGCCTCGGCGGCTCCGAGCCGGGCTCGCCGGCGGGAATGAAAACGGCCCAGTTCATGAGCGTCTTTCCCGGGCGACAGCCTTGATTGGAGATCGGATACACGACGAGCTTGCCCGTCATGCCGCCCGAGATGATCATCGACCGGCCCGTCAGGAACGGGTCCCACTCCGCCGCGCCGCGCCAGAACATGCGCCCGCTCCAGATCGGCGGCCCCTCGCCCGGGTAGAAGGCGGCGCGCGTATTGGAATGAATCCCGTCAGCGCCGATCGCGACATCTGCGCGACGCTCGACGGCGGTGCCGTTCGCCAGCCGCATCGTTGCGGTAACCTGGCCGTCGGTTTGCGTGACGTGCGTCAGCTCGTGGCCGGCATGAACGTGGTCGGCGCCGATGCGCGCCTTCACCTCCTCATACAGCACGCCCTGCAGGCGGCCGCGATGAATTGAGAATTGCGGATATCGGTAGCCCGCGTCGCGCCCTCTCGGCTCCTGCCAGATCGTCTGCCCCAGTCGATGACAGAAGATCAGCTCGGCGGTCTCGATGCCGACCTCGTACAGCTTGTCGACGAGGCCGAGGCGGTCCAGCACCTTTGTCGCGTGGGGAAGTATGTTGACCCCGACACCGAGCTCCCGGATCTCGGGGGTCCTTTCGAACACCTCGACATTGATGCCCTTCGCGTGCAGGCACAGCGCCGCCGTCAACCCCGCAATCCCGCCGCCGACAACGATTGCTTCCATATGGGGTCCCTAAGCTCCTGATCGGCCACAGCGGTTTGCGGCGCAAGATCTGCCAACGCCGCACGAAGGTACGTCAGCCCGAGACGGCTTGTGAACATCCAAATGATGCAGAGCTGACGGGAAATCCTGGGACCGCTGCGTCGCGGCGTTACCCGCCCTGGGCCGCACGCGGCGGGCGACAGCGGCACGCCCTGTGCGCTAACATCCACGCACCGACACCATCGACCGCAGGGGGACGCCAGCCATGCAGCTCAACGCCATCTTCCCGACCCGCGACATCGGCACCGATCCCGCAAAAATCCGGGACTGGGCGCAGGCGGCGGAGGACCTGGGCTACGCCTATATCGAGGTTCCCGATCATGTGTTCGGGGCGGCCGCGCGCGACGGCTGGACGCCGCACTACAATGAGACGGACCCGTTCCACGAGACCTTCGTGATGCTCGGCTTCCTGGCCGCGGTCACCAAGCGTATCCGGCTCTCCAGCGGCGTGCTGATCGCCCCGCAGCGCCAGACCGGCGTCATCGCCAAACAGGCGGCCGAGGCCGACCTCTTGAGCGGCGGGCGTCTCAGGCTCGGCATCGGCGTGGGCTGGAACCACGTCGAGTACGAGGCGCTCGGGGAGGACTGGAAGACGCGGGGTGTGCGCCAGGCCGAGCAGGTGGAGGTTCTCAGGCGCCTGTGGACGGAGGACCTCGTCACCTTCAGCGGACGCTTCCACAATCTCAGGCAAGTCAATATCGTACCGCCGCCCGTACAGCGCCCGATCCCGATCTGGTTCGGCGGCATCTCGGACGCCGTCGTGGCGCGCGCTGCCAAGCTCGGCGACGGCTGGATGCCGATCATGCCGCCCGACGCGCAGGCCGAGCAGAAGCTTAGCGCCCTGCGCGACCAGCTCAAGTCGCACGGGCGCGACCCCGCCAAGTTCGGCATCGAGGGCTGGCTGCGCATGCATGACCCCGACCCCCAGCGCTGGGCGGCCGCAGCCGACGGCTGGCGGCGGCTGGGTGCCGACATGGTGATGCTCTACCCCATGTACCGGATCCCGAAGTTCGAGGACCAGATCGAGACCCTGCGCCGCTTCAAGGAAGTTGCGCTCGGCTAGCCTAGCCTAGCGCGCGTCGATGACCTCGAGGTCCACGTGCTCCGGGCGAAAGCCTACGCCGATCAGCCGCGCCGGGATGCGCTGCAGGAAGGTCAGCCGCTGCGTCAGCCGCACCATCCAGGGCACCGCCGGCGTGGCCGAGCTTCGAAGCACCGGATCGATGACGCGGTTCTGTATCGCCACCTGCAATCTCTGCGTCGCCCAGGTCGGAAAGGAGCGGCGCTTCTGAACGCGGCGCAGGTCGTTCTCCCTCACGCGGCCCTCGCGCAGCGGCCCGGCCAGGATATTGGCGGCGGCGATCGCATCCTGGATGGCCAGGTTGATGCCGACGCCGCCGATCGGCGACATGGCGTGGGCGGCATCGCCGATGCAGAGGAGGCCGGGCTTGTGCCACGTTTGCAGCCGGTCGACCGTCACGGTCAGCAGCTTGACGTCGTCGAGGCTCGCGATCTCGGACGCCGAGTTGCGGCCGGTCAGCCCTGCCACGCGTGCGCGAAAAGCGTCCAGGCCCTCGGCCTTGACGGCATCCGCCGTCCCCTTGCGGATGATGAGCGCGCACTGCCAGTAGTCGCCGCGGTCGAGCATCACGAGCATCTGCCCCGCCTCGATCCGGCCGAGCACCGCCTGATCGTCCTCCCCGCGGCGGGCGAGCTTGAACCACAAGACGTCCATGGGCGCGCCCAGGTCGTCGACCTTCAGGTCCGCCTCCCGGCGCAGCGTCGAGTGGCGGCCGTCGGCGGCGATGACGAGATCGCCGCGCACCTCGCTGGTGCCGGACCGTGTCTGCGCGAGGACGCCGGCCACGCGCTCCCCGTCCCGCACAAGCCCGACCGCCTCGGCCTCCATCATCAGCGTGAAGTTGGGGAATGCCTGTGCGCGCGCCGACAAAAAGCGCAGGAAGTCCCATTGCGGGATGAAGGCGATGAACTTGCAGCGCGTGGACAGACGGCTGAAATCGGCCAAGCGCACGCGTCGGCCCCCGATATCGCCTTCCGCGTATCTCACCTCCTGATGCGGGAGCTCCAGAAAGGCTTCGAGCAGGCCGAGCTCGGCCAGCACGTCCATCGTCGAGGGATGGATGGTGTCGCCGCGAAAATCGCGCAGGAAGTCGGCGTGCTTTTCCAGCACCACGACGTCCAGCCCCGCACGCGCCAGCAGATAGCCGGTCATGATGCCGGCCGGACCGCCGCCGGCGATCACGCATTTGGCCGATGATAGGCGCTCCGTTGCGGCCATCGGGCTGCACCTCCGGTGTGACCCGAGACAAACTCAGGAGGAATTGCGACCGTTGCTTGTCGCCGCGAAGACATTTGCGCGCAGGACGGGCCAGGGGCCGCCAGATGGCGCACCCGCCTACGCGACCGTGATCACCATCCCGTCATAGGCCGGCTCGATGTGGTCCGGCAGGTCGCGGCGCAGCGCGTCGTAGTCGAGCTCGGTCGTCATGTGCGTGAGGATGGCGCGCTTCGCCCCCACCCGCTCGATCCAATCGAGCGCCTGCTTGACGCCGAAGTGCGTGGCATGAGGCTGGTGGCGAAGCGCATCGACGATCCACAGATCCAGCCCCGACAGCAGCGCAACGGAGGGCTCCGGCACATCGCTCACGTCCGGCGAATAGACAACATTGCCGAAACGAAAGCCGAGCGCCGTGCCGTCCCCGTGTGCCAGCAGGATGGGCGTCGCCTCGATCGGCCCGCCGTCCCCGTTGATCACCGTCGGCACCCCGGGCCCCAGATCGCGCGCCTCCAGAATGGCGGGATAGGGCGAGCCCGGTGGCTGGCTGAAGCAGTATTCGAAGCGCTGCGTCAGAACGGTGCGCGTCTCGGCCGCCGCATAGATCGGCACGCGCCGCTTGGTGGCGAAGGCGATCCCGCGCAGGTCGTCGATGCCGTGCGTGTGGTCGGCGTGATCGTGCGTATAGAGCACCGCGTCGAGCTTCTCGACCCGCGCATCGAGCAGCTGCTCGCGCAGGTCCGTCGGCGTGTCGATCAGCACCGTCGTGCGGCCAGCCTTGCCGAACCGCTCGACGAGAAGCGCAGAGCGCCGGCGCCGGTTCTTCGGGTTGGTCGGATCGCAGGCGCCCCACACGTTGCCGATGCGCGGCACGCCGCCCGAGGACCCGCAGCCAAGAATGGTGAACCGCACGCTCACGATGCGCTCACCACACTGGCCACCTGTCGCGGCACCTTGGCATAGAGCCGCAAGAAGTTCTCCGTCGTCACCCGCGCCAGCTCGGCCGCCGAGATCCCCTTCACCCGCGCCAGCTCCCTGGCCGTCTCCACCATATAGGCCGGCTCGTTGCGCTTGCCGCGATACTTGCCCGGCGCCAGGAACGGCGCGTCCGTCTCCACCAGCAACCGGTCGAGCGGCACGCTTGCCGCAATCTCCCTGAGCGCCTCCGATTTCTTGAAGGTGAGGATCCCGGAGAACGAGATGTAGACGCCGAGGTCGATCGCCCGCCGCGCAAGCTCCGGCCCCCCGGTGAAGCAGTGCAGCACCGCACCAAACGGCTTGCGACCCATCGCCGCTTCGAGCATGGCCGCGATGTCGTCGTCGGCATCGCGCGCATGGATGACGAGCGGCAGGCCCGTCTCCTGCGCTACTTCGATATGCTTGGCGAGGCCCTCCGCCTGCGCCTCGCGCGGACTTTTATCGTAGAAGTAGTCGAGGCCCGCCTCGCCGATGGCCACGATCTTGGGGTGCGCGGAAAGCTTCACGATCTCCGCCACGGGCACGTCGAGCTCGGTGTGGGCATAGTGGGGATGCGTGCCGACCGAGGAGAACACGTTCTCGTAGGTCTCCGCGATCCTCAGGGTCTCAGCCAGCCGCCGCACGTGCATGGAGATCGACACCATCATGCCGACGCCCGCCGCGCGCGCGCGCCCCACCACGCCGTCAAGGTCGCCGGCGAAGTCGGATGAGTCCAGATGACAGTGGTGGTCGACAAGCATAGGTGGCTGCCCCTCACCCTAACCCTCTCCCCGCAAGCCGGGAGAGGGAATATCGTCACGCCTGGCCGCTTGGAGGCTTTGGCACACCCCCCGCATTCAAAGATCGCTATAAGGGCGCGCCCGCGCCGCATGCAAGATCGTAATCACGCTGATCTCGCGGGCAGAATCGTTAATGCCGTAGTAGATGACGTAGGCGTAGCGGCGCGTGACAATCTTGCGCACGTCCTCCACGGTCTGCGCGCGCCCCACACGCGGGTGGCGCTGAACCATCTGCAGGGTCGCAAGAATATCGGCCCGTACGCGGACGGCGGCTTGGGGGTTCCGCGCGCGAATGTAGTTGCCAATGTTTGAAAGGTCCTGTGTGGCACGCCGCGAAAAGCGCAGCCTCATGGATCAAAGCGACGGAAGGCAGCCTCCACCTCAGCGTCGCTGGCGTACTCGCCGCGCTTCACCTGGGCAAGGCCTTCCAGAACGGCTGGCAGCTCTGCCGGACTGACCGGCTCGGGTCCGTCCTCATCGCCAGCCAGCGACAGCATGGTGCGGGCAATCTCGTCCTGTGCGTCCGCAGGCAGCGCCTGAACCGCTTCGAGGGCCTTCTTCAGAAGCTCGGTCATGCCGCAAACATAGGATCGCGGGCCGGCCAAGTCGAGTGCCGGCCCGCGGCAATTGTCTACTTCTTCTTCGGCTTCGGTTTGCTTGCCTTGGGTTGGCGATCACCTTCTCCCTCGGTCTCCGCCTCCGGCTCCACATAGCGCGGGAACACGCCGGTGGGCGCGGGGATCGCCGTGCCGGGTTGCAGCCGCCCCACCTCGCCCAGCGAGCGGAAGGTGCGCGCGTCCGCACCCTGCCCCAGGCCGTCGAGCAGCTTGCCCGCCGCCGTCGGCACGACCGGCGCGGCGAGGATCGCCACCTGCCGCACCACCTCCGCCGTCACGTAGAGGATCGTGTCCCGGCGCTTGGGATTGGTCTTGCCCTTAGCCCAGGGCTCCTCGCCGGCGAAGTAGCGGTTGGCGTCCGCCACCACGGCCCACACGGCATCGAGGTAGTGGTTGATCGCCTGCCGGTCCATGGCCTCGCGCGCCTTGCCGTAAAGCGCATCGGCCGAGCTGAGGATCGCCGTGTCGGCATCCGTGAACGCGCCGGGCTCGGGGATCTTGCCCTCGCAGTTCTTGGCGATCATCGACAGCGAGCGCTGCGCCAGGTTGCCGAGGTCGTTGGCGAGATCGGCGTTGATGCGGTTGACGATCGCCTCGGGCGTGTACGACCCGTCCTGCCCGAACGCCACCTCGCGCAGGAAGAAGTAGCGCACCTGGTCGACGCCGTAGGCCTTCACGAGATCGAACGGGTCGACCACGTTGCCGACCGACTTCGACATCTTCTCCCCGCGGCTGAAGAGGAAGCCATGGGCGAACACGCGCTTGGGCACCTCGATGCCCGCCGACATCAGGAATGCCGGCCAGTAGACGGCGTGAAAGCGCACGATGTCCTTGCCGATGACGTGCACGTCCGCCGGCCAGTAGCGCCACCGCTCCGCCGTCTCGTCGGGGAAGCCGGCACCCGTGATGTAATTGGTGAGCGCGTCGACCCACACGTACATGACGTGCTCGGGCGAGCCCGGCACCTTGATGCCCCAGTCCAGCGTCGTGCGCGACACGGAGAGGTCGTCGAGCCCGCGCTTTACGAAGCTCACCACCTCGTTCCTGCGCTCCGGCGGCAGGATGAAATCGGGATGCTTCTCGTAGTGGGCGAGCAGCTTGTCCTGATACGCCGAGAGCCGGAAGAAGAAAGTCTCCTCCTCGAACCACTCCACCGGCGTGCCCTGCGGGCCGATGCGCACCCCGTCTGGGCCCACCGTCGTTTCCTTCTCCGCGTAGAAGGCCTCGTCGCGTACCGAGTACCAGCCGGCGTACTTCTTCAAGAAGATGTCGCCGTTGTTGGACTGCGCCATGCGCCGCCAGATCTCCTCCGACGAGCGGTAGTGGCGCGGCTCCGTGGTGCGGATGAAGTCGTCGTTGGAAAGGCCCAGCGCCTTGTCCATGGCGAGGAAGCGGGCCGAGTTGCGGTCGGCGAGCGCACGCGGGCTGAGCCCCTCGGCGGCCGCCGTCTGCTTCATCTTGAGGCCGTGCTCGTCGGTGCCGGTGAGGAAGAGCACGTCCTTGCCGTCGAGCCGTTCAAAGCGCGCGATCGCGTCCGTTGCGATCGCCTCATAGGCGTGGCCGATGTGCGGCGGCCCGTTGGGGTAGGAGATGGCCGTGGTGATGTAGAACTTCTGTTGCCCGCTCATGTCGCAGGTCCTGTCTCTTGGCTGATCCTGAAAGGCGAAGGGTCTTGCGCGAACGCGAGGCTCAGCACATTCGAGCCCGGGGCCGGACGGCGGCGCCGAAGCTGGGTGAGCGGGACGGGGACTTATCGGCGTTCATCGTTTCAGGCTCGAGACAAGATGGCGCTCAGCTATCACGAAACGGGGCCCAAGGCCACTGCCACGGAGGGTCGCGGGGGCCGCGCGCCTCAACCCCGAGCCACGGTCTCCAGACGCGCCAATGTGCCCAGCAACAGCGCTCTGCGGTCGAGATTGAGCTCCAGGGCGTCGTTGCGCTCTTTCAACACGGTTTGCCACAGAGCGGCCCAGTCCGGCAGCCGATCCGGCCGCATGAGTCGCTGCGCCAGCGCCAGGTCCGCCGCATCCCCGCGCCCCGTCGCCGCGATCCGCACGAGGGTTGCCAGCCGGTCGAGGAAGAACTCGAAGAACGCCGCGAAGCGCTGCTCGGGCGCGCCGTAGCCCATCTGGTCGGAGAAGGCATGCGCGGCGGGCCAATCGACCTTGGGCAGGCTCGCGAACATGGCCTCGACACGCTCGTAGACCTCGAGCCCGCCCGACGAGGTGAGCTGCAGCGCGCGGCGTACGCTGCCGTCGGCCAGCCGTTCGATCCGCTGCCAGGCTTCCGCCGCCGGCAGGTCCATGTCCGCGGCACTGAGCGCGGCTCCGGCCGCCGCCCGCAGCGGCTCGGGCGACAGCGGCGCCAGGTCGAGGCGGCGGCAGCGTGAGCGGATGGTGGCAAGCAACCCGCTCGGCTCCGCCGAGATCAGCACGAACAGCGCGCGCGCCGGCGGCTCCTCGAGCGACTTCAGAAGCGCGTTGGCGGCATTGATGTTGAGCTCATCGGCGGAATTGACGATCACCACCCGCCACGCGCCGTCCCCGCCGGTGTGACCGAGGAAGGACCGCAAGCGGCGCACCTCGTCGACCGGAATGATCGTGCCGATCCGTTTCGTGCGCAGATCGTAGGCGCGGCGCAGCACCAGGAGGCCCGGGTGCGACAGCGCCCGCACCTGTCGGCTCGCCGCCGAGCCGGGCGGAACCTCCAGGCTCTGCCCCGCAGGGTCACGCTCGCCAGGCTCGGCCAGCAGATGCCGCGCCAAGCGGTAGGCGAGCGTCGCCTTGCCGATGCCCAAGCGGCCCGCCAGCAGCCAGGCGTGGTGCATCCGGCCGCCGGCGAACGCCTGCGCCAAGGCCGCCTCCGCCGCCTCGTGGCCGTAAAGCAAGGCCGTCTCGCGCGGATGCGGGAAGCCCTCGAGGCGATCCGCCTCAGGCAGGTCGTCGGTATCCTCCACGGTGGTGGTGCGCGCGCGGGCCATCAGCTCCCGCTCTTGCCCGACGCCTCTCCGGCGAGTTGGAATTTCGCAGTGACCGCCCCCAAGACTTGCTCGGCGACGTGAACAATGCCTTGGCTGCTATCCAACACGACACACCGCGCTGGATCACCTGAGGCTATACGCAGAAATCCCTCTCGAACCTTGACGTGGAAGTCTAGATCCAATGCTTCAAATCGATCAGGAGAAAAGCTGAAAGCCATCTGTTGCGGATTGAAACTGCGAGACACAGAGCCATAGGTTCGCCGTATAGCGCGCTTTAGGCCAAGCTCTGGATCCACGTCCAACATGAAGGTCAGATCCGGACGATGCGGCCCGACAGCAATCGCGTCGATTGCTTCGATGACAGCACTATCTATGTTGCCCGCCGCGCCCTGATACGCGCGGGTTGAATCACTAAAACGATCGCATATCACCCATTTCCCTTCCCTCAACGCAGGGATGATGAACGAGCCAAGGTGATCAGCTCGCGCGGCGTAAAAGAGTAGCACCTCTGCGAGAGTGGTCCTCGGCTGAATACTAGCGTCGAGCAACACTGCCCTCAGCGCTTCAGCGAGCTTTGTGCCGCCTGGTTCTCGTGTCAGAACCGCTTCAATGCCAATCTTTGCCAGCGCTTGCAGCAGCATCTGGGCCTGGGTAGATTTCCCCGCGCCCTCGCCGCCCTCGAATGTAATGAACCGACCCGATGTCATGTCACGCGGCGCTCAGGCCCTCGCCGGCCCCGCGCCGTAGCTCCTCTGGATGCCGTCACGGAATCCAGCGGGTAGCCAAATAGAGCAGCGTGTCAAGCCCGCGGCGCACGACCCCGCCCTTGTGCACGTCCTCGGCCGCGTAGAGCGGCATCTCGCTGGTCGCGTCGGAGGCGCTGGTGACGCGCAAGGTTGCCACCTGGTCGCCCTTGCTGACCGGCGCCTTCAGCGGCCAGTCGTAGATGACCGACGCCCTCACCTTCTGGCTTGCCGGATAGCGGGGCAGCCAGATGTTGATGTCATTCTCGCCCACGAGCGGCACGAACATGCGCTCCCCGCCCCACACGCGGGCATGGCTCACCACCTCGCCGGCGTCGTAGAGCCTCGCCTCCTCGAAGCCGTTCAGGCCCCACTCCAGAAGACGGCGCGCATCGTCGCGCGCCTCATCCGCCGACTCGCAACCGCTGGCCGCCGCCATCAGCCGCCGCGCGTCCTGCTTGGCGGACGCGACGATGCCGTGACCCGACTCCTTGCTGTACCCGATCGACAGACCGTCGGCGCTGTCCATCAGTCTGAGCAGCGGATTGCGGTTGTAGAACTTGTGCACGCGGTAGGGAAACTCCTTGAGCGCGAACAGCTTGTAGAATTCCGGGTACGTATTGGCGAGGTGGCGGGCAAGCAGTGCGATCTCGTGTACCGTCATCTGCTGCACTGGGTCGGGGAAGCCGGTCGCGTTGCGGAAGACGGACTTCTTGAGGCCGATCTGGCGCGCCTCCGCGGTCATGCGCCGGGCGAACTCGCCCTCGTTGCCGCTCATGTTCTCGCCGATCGAGATCGCGGCGTCATTGGCGTACTGCACGATGATGCCCTTGATGAGATCATCCACCGTCGCCTTCGTGCCGACGGGCACGAACATCGCCGTGTGGCCCGAGGGCGCCCCACCCCGGCGCCAGGCGAACTCGCTCATGAAGAACTCGTCGCTGAGCTTGATCTCGCCGGCCTTGAGGGCCTTGAAGGCGACGTCCAGCACCATGAGCTTGGTCATGTTCGCCGGATGCATCAGCTCGTCGGCGTTGCGCTGATAAAGGACGCCGCCCGACCCGGCGTCCAGCAGGACCGCCTGCGTGCACTTGACCGTCACTTCGCGGCTTTGCGCGGAAACCGAATGTGCGCGCTGGGCAGCGATCGAGGGCGCCCGAACAGCCAGCACGCCCAGCGCCGTCGCCGCGCCGGCCACCGTGCACAGCAGGGCCCGACGCCGCTGGAATTGGCTGGAAATTCGATGCTGCATCACCCGCCCGGTCAGTCGAAAACCTCACATCGGCAACGTATCACGTATGCACGGGCCCCGCGAACGCGAAGCCGCCGCCATCCCATCGCCGGCTCTAGCGGCTAGCGTAGTGGGGTGGGCGCGACAACGCCACCCGGAACCACGGCTGGCCCGCGAGGAACCGCTGCTCGCGACGATCATCGCCCGACAGCGGCGCGCGCCCCGCGTAGCGCACGCGCACCCGCGCGGTGCCGCGCACCTCGAAGCCGAGATAGCGCGCCGCGGCCTTCGACACATCGATGACACGATTGTTCACATAGGGGCCGCGATCATTGATCCTGAGCAGCAGCGTGCGCCGGTTCTCGAGGTTCGTCACATAGACGTAGGACGGCAGCGGCAGCGTTGGATGCGCCGCCGACAGCGACCACATGTCGAAGATCTCGCCGTTGGACGTGCGCCGGCCGTGATAGTCGGCCGCATAGAAGGACGCGACGCCCACGCGATCGTAGTTGGGCTCTTCGCGCGGCAGGTGCCACTGCCCGTCGACCTTGTAGGGCTCGCCGACCTTGTAGACGCCGCCCCCCTTGGGCACGGGCCGGCCGAGCGGGATCACCCGCGGGCTCGCCACCCCATAGTTCCGGGTCGAGCGGCTGTCCGCCATGCGGCCGGAGCCGGAGCAGGCGATGCAGAGCACGGCAGACGCCAACAGCCCGGCGCAGGCGTAAAGGTGCAATGGCAAGGGCGAACGCATGACAAAGGCCCCTCGATGCCGCCCCTCTCACAGTGCCCACAAAAGCTTTGGGGGCGGCGGATTAAGGGTGACAGCGGCCTCTTAACATCGCGTTAACCCTGAGAACCGGCGGGGTTGCCCCTTAGCCTGCCTCCTTCGGATAGGTGTGCTTCAAGGGGGCGCCGCCTAACCAGACCGCGGCACGGCAGTCTTCTTGGTGGCCTGATTGGTGGCCTGGCTTCGTGGCTGAAAAGCATCGACCATGCGCGCGCTGCGTTCGGGGGCTTCTGCCGGCCTCGCAGGAAAGGATAGGATCGCCGTGACCTCTTGCCCCGACGGTGGTGCGATGAAAACAACAGTGCGCCTGGGCCTGTGCTGCCTTCTGATGGTCGCCGCGAGCGCGACCACGGCGCTCGCCGAGGCGAGATCGAACCGGATCAGCATCGAGTACGTGCGCCCGAAGAACCCCGCGCATCAGCAGCTCTCCGAGCGGCTGAAAGAGTACCGCGTGCTGGAGAGGCTGCAGGTGCTCCTCAGCCCGTTCCGGCTGCCGAGGACCTTGAAGGTGCTGCTGGCCGGGTGCGACGGGGAGGCCGACGCCTTCTACGAAGAGGATGTCATCACCATCTGCTACGAGTACATCGCCGATCTCAGGGACAAGATGCCCGCGCAGAAGACGCCGGCCGGCATCGAGCCGATCGACACCATCGTCGGCCCGCTGATCGACACGTCGCTGCACGAAGCCGGGCATGCGCTGTTCGACATGCTCCAGCTGCCCGTGTTCGGGCGCGAGGAGGATGCGGCCGATCAGGTCGCGGCCTACATCTACCTCCAGTTCGGTAAGGCCTTCGCGCCCCGCCTCATCATGGGCACCGCCTACGCGTATCTCACCGAGGCGAAGCAGAACACCACCGCGCCGCGAGCACTGACGGCATTCGCCGACGTGCACGGCACGCCCGCGCAGCGCATGTACAATGTGCTGTGCATGGCCTACGGCTTCGACTCGAAGGCGTTCGGCTACGTCGTGACCAAGGGCTACCTGCCGGAAAAGCGCGCCGAGCAGTGCCAGGATGAATTCGATCAGGTCGCCAACGCCTTCGAGGACCTGGTCCGCCCGCATGTCGACCGCGCTCTCGTCAAGCAGCTCGAAGCCCGGCTGGCGGCAGCCTCCATGCCGCTGATGAACGCCACGGCCGGCAGGCCGGCCAGCCCGCCGTCGACGGCCGCACCCGCTGCCGGCAGCGCTCCGCGTCGGCAGCATCATCAGTCGACGGGTCGTGCCAAGCCCGCAGCGCCGGCCAAGAAGGCACGCGCCTCGCGACCCGCCGCCGACCGATCCTGGTGCGCCCCACGCCACCGGCCACGTGCCGCCGCCCGTCCGTCGGCGCAGCGTCGGCCGCGGCAGTCGGCGGCACCCTCGCACCGGCGCGGCGCGGCGCGCGCGACACCCTTTTCGGTTGCGCTCTGGCGCGCGTCCGATCGCTGAGTTGGCCGACCAGGCGCAAAGCCTTGCCGCACCCCGGTTGAGGCGATAACAGATGGCGGCTCGATGGTGCGCGGTGCCGATTGGGTGCCAACGCGCTCTGTGGGCAGGGTCGCCGCGCCTCCGAGCGATTGATGCCAGGCATGCCAAGACGTACCAGGGCCTGCCAGGGCATGGATGGGTGGCCGAGTGGTTTAAGGCACCGGTCTTGAAAACCGGCGTGGGTTCACGCTCACCGGGGGTTCGAATCCCTCCCCATCCGCCACCATAAAGCATTGATTTTATTTGCATAATTTGAGTGTGTCTCGCAGGCGCAACGCTCCAACGGTGCGCCTAACATAGCGGGCCGGCTAGTCCAGCAGCCAAGGCGCTGCGGCAGCCTGCGCTATTTGCCGGACCTGTGCCATCAACCCGGCGCCGACCGGGATGCCGTCGCGCCGTCGCGTCTCGGCGACATTCCACTGCGGATCGCCGGCCACCATCACGGGCTGCGCCGGGTCAGCCGGTTGCGTCGCCCTGAGCGCGCCCAGGAAGGTCGCCACGTCGGCTTCGAATTCGCCCGCGCCCCGAAAGATGGCGGGATCGATGGCCATGAAGAAATGGCCGATGTCCATGCCGACCGGCTTCCTCGTGTGTTCGGGATCAGTGATCAGCGTCGCGCCCGACAGGCACGACGAGAGGATGTTGACCATCACGGCCAGGCCGTAGCCCTTGTAGCTCGAATTCTCCGGCGAGCCGCCGAGCGAGGTCAGGAAGCCACCCTTCTCCCTGGCTACCAGCGGATCGTTGGAGGGGCGGCCTTCGCGGTCCAGCAGCCAGCCGTCGGGCGCGGGGAGCTTCTCGTTCGCCTTGTTGCGGATGCGCCCCGCGGCCACCGTCGTCGTTGCCATGTCGAGCAGAAACGGCGTGCCGTCGGCGCTCGGGGCGGCGAATGACCAGGGATCAGTGCCAAGCCGCGCCTGTTTGCCGAATGTCGGCGCGACCTGAATGCCAGAGGCCGACGTGCAGGCCATGCCGACGAGACCGGCATTCGCGGCCATCAGCGTATAGAAGCCGGCTGCACCGAAATGCGCCGAGGCACGTACGACCGCAGCGGCCATGCCAGCAGCCTTGGCCTTTGCGATCACCGTCGACATGGCGAAATGCGCCGGCACATGACCGAGCCCGCCGCCACCATCCACGACCACCGAGACGGGGGTCTCCCCGACGACCCGCGGCCGGGCAGTCCATGCGCACGCGGCCCTTGCGGCGCAGCTCATCGTAGCGGGGGATCATCGAAATGCCGTGGCTGTCGACGCCGTGCAGGTCCGACCACGCCAGCACCTCGGCGGTGATCTCGGCGTTGTCCCCGGGCATTCCCCAGGCGCACAGGATCGCTTTCAACTGCGCGCGGTGATCGGCATATGTGGCGGGCATGGGCGCTCCCTCGGCCTGACATTGCGGCGCTCAACCTGGACGATCCTCAAGCACGCGACAAGCGGCAGCGACGGGGGGCGGAACGACGCCGACGTGGGCACTACGGCGGATCATCAGCCGAGGGCGTAGCGCCGCCGATCACACACAAGGCCCCCCGGAATTCAATTCACTCGCTTCCTGGCTGTCGGCCGGATCATGCTCTCGCGCCTCAGCTGGTGCCCGGGAACTGAGCCTGCAGGCCGGCGCGCCCCCCTACCCTCGCTTTCCAGCACTCCCGCAAGCATGCATATTGCCTGCGAACCTCTTTCATCTGGTGGTCCAACGCACATGTCCAAGCTCTATGAAGCCCTCGCAGAGGCGTTCCTGGCGGAGGGGGTCGACACCCAGTTCGTCCTGATGGGCGACGGCAACATGCATTGGACTACGGCCTTCGCGCACCTGCCTGGCGTGCAGACGATCCACGTGCGGCATGAGCACTGCGCCGTGGCCGCCGCAACCGCCTACAACATAGCAACGGGCAGAATCGCGGCGGCCTCGGTCACCTGTGGCCCGGGCCTCACCCAGTTGATGACGGCGCTGCCCGCCGCGGTGCGCGCCCGCCTGCCGATGGTGGTGCTCGCGGGAGAGGCGCCGATCAATGCCAAGTTCTACAACCAGGACATCGACCAGGCGCCGCTGGTGACGGCGACCGGCGCGCGCTACATCGCCGCGCACAGTGTTCCGCGGATGATGGACCACGTACGCGAGGCGTTCCACGTTGCCAAGTACGAGCGCCGGCCCGTCGTGCTGGGCATTCCCTATGACCTGCAGAAAGTGGAGCACACCTCCAACCAGCCTTACGAGACCTCGGCGATGTACTATCCCAAGGTCGGCCGCGTACACCCCGACCCTGCGATCGTGGCCGAGGCCGTCGAGCGACTGAAGGCGGCCAGGCGGCCGATCATTCTCGGCGGTCGCGGCGTGCTGCGCGCCGGCGCGAGGCAAGCCGTGCTGAAGCTCGCCGACCGCTGCGGCGCCGTGCTCGCCCACACGCTTCCCGCACGCGGCCTGTTTGACGACCACGAGTTCGCTATCGGCTGCGCCGGCAGCTACATCACCACGCTGGGCATGGAATTGTTCCAGTCCGCCGATGTGGTTCTCGCGGTCGGGACGAGCCTGTCCTACTACGTCGGCGGAGGGCACTACTTCGCGAAGGCCTGCACGATACAGGTGGACGACGCCCCGCGCGGCCTCCGCGACGGCCAGAAGGCGGCCGACATCTACGTCAAGTCCGATGCGCTCGTCGGCGTCGAGGCGATCCTCGCGGGCCTCGACAAAGCACTGGGCCCGGGCAAGCCGACGGCCGCCGAGATCCGCACGAAAGGTTTGGCGCATCGCATCGCGACCGAGCCGGCGGATTCGATGCCGTTCGAGATCGAGCCGGGACTGCTTGACCCGCGCCAGGCGATCACCGCCCTCGACGCCACAATCCCGAAGGACTGGGACATCGTCACCGGCTCCGGCCATCAAGCCTATTTCAACGCGCAGATGCGCGGCCGGCCGGCGGAGCGCTTCACGACGGTCCGCGAGTTCGGTGCGGTCGGAAACGGTCTCTCCTACGCCCTTGGCGTAGCCGCCGCCCGCAGGCAGGGCCGCGAGGGCCAGCTCGTGCTATTCGAAGGCGACGGCGGACTGCTGTTCCACATCCAGGAGCTCGAGACCGTGCGCCGTCATGGCATGCGCATGCTGATCTGCGTGATGAACGATGGCGGGTACGGATCGGAGTTCCACAAGCTGCGCGCCGACGGCATCGACGACAGCCTTGCGATCTTCGGCCGGCCCGCGTTCGAGAACATCGCACGGGGTTTCGGCTTGCGCGGAGCGGAGATCCGCGACGTCTCGGTGATCCCGAAGCTGTTCGCGGACTTTTGCGCGCAGGGCGAAAGCGAGGTCTGGAACATCCAGGTTTCCGACAAGGTCACGGCCCCGGCCATCCGCCAGACCATAAAGCGCGGGCACGGCAAGATGTGAGCGGCCGGCCAAGCCCCGGCGTGCCGGCCCGCCTCAGCCGCCCGCTGGGAGTCGCGCCGCCGGCGAGAGGGATGGAGCCATGAAGCCTGAGCTGAACCACGTTTGTGACATTGACGTCGATGTAGGCCCGATGCGCGATTTGGGCCCGACACCGCACGGGCGACGCCGCATCATCGATCGACATTCGCGGCGGCCGCGTGCACGGGCCGCGCCTCGAGGCCACGATCATGCCGGGCGGCGCAGATTGGCAATATGTGCACAGCGACGGTGCGGTGGAGCTCGAGGCACGCTATTCCATCCGCACGGCTGACGGCGTCGAGATTGCCATCATAAATCGAGGCCTTCGCCGCGCGCCTCCCGAGGTGATGGAGCGCCTCTCGCGCGGCGACCATGTCGATCCGGCCCACGTGTACTTCCGTACGGCGCCCGTGTTCGAGGCGCCCGCTGGCGCCTATCACTGGCTCAACCGCAGCATCTTCATCGCCAGCGCCCAGCGTCTTCCAGACAAAGTGCACGTCTGCGTGTTCGAGGTCGCCTAAGATCGTTTCTGATCGAAGCCCTTCGCTTCGATCACGGAACGTGACCCTTGCTCTCAAATCCATGTTGTAGAAGCGCGGCTGACACGCCGCGGCGGCGCAACGGCAATTGCAGATCGTGCCGCGCTGCGGCACGATGGCACCATGAAGCGGCCGACGGAAAATCGCTCGCTCGATCGCGGCCTGGCTCTCCTGGAGTGCCTGTCGATCCACGGCGCCAGCAGCCTGCGCGACCTGCACGCGCATACGGCCCTGCCGAAGTCCACGATCCGGCGCCTGCTCGGCACCCTCATCCGGCGCAAGATCGTGCGCCGAAGCTTTGCCGACCGCCTCTATCGCACCAACATCCCCTTCCCCCTGCAGGGCCCGGTGGCGACGCCGGGCGAGGGTTGGCTGGTCGACTGCGCCGCGCCGCACATGATCGAGCTGACGCACCGGATCGGCTGGGCCTGCGACCTGCATATCTTCGAGCGGACGCACAGCCGCATCATCGAGTTCGACCCGGCCGCTCAGCCCCTTCTTCCAGTACAACCGCCCGATCGACCTGCAGGTGACCGCGTTCGGATCGGCGGCCGGACTGGCGGTGCTGTCGACCTGGACCGATGCGGCCGTCGTGGCGCTCATCGACGAGATTGGGGACGACCCGGTGTGGGGCCTGCGCCGCGTCGGGCTGAGGCGGCCCGAGCTCGTCAAATTCCTGCAGCAGACACGGGCGGTGGGCTTCGCCAGCCGCCCCAGGCGCTATCTCGGCGGGACGGCGATGGCCAACACGCTGAGCGCGATTGCCTGCCCCATCTTTCGAGCGCAAACCGCGGTCGGCGCGCTGGCCCTGCTTTGGCCCAAAGATCTCTTGTCTCTAGCAAGCTTTGCGGAGCTCCACGTCCACAAGCTCATAGAGGCGACGGCAAGAATTACTGTCGATCTTTCTGCAGCACACTCATGTCCTCCTTCAGCGGGCCGTGCCTGACGACGGTTTTGTCGCTGTGCACGAATCGGCTCCTTGCATCTGCGAGACCTAGTACCCGCCGTCGAAGAAGGCTGAGTCATTCTGGGAACGGTAGCCGTGCATTCGTGCCGCCTGTCTTTTCCGGGGGTGGCTGACGTGCTTCAACACGCGCATGATTCCCAAAGCAACTGTGATCCGGCTCGACCGGAAGACGCGCAGTGAACTCGAAGGTTGGCTGCGTGCATCGACCACGGAGCAGCGCATGGTGCGCCGTGCCCGTATTGTTCTGCTGGCCGCGGATGGCTGGGCCTCGCGGGCGATCGCGCGCAAGGTCGGGGTCATGACGGGAGTGGTGAGCGTCTGGCGCACGCGGTTTGCGGCATCGGGCATCGACGGCCTCAAGGACAAGCCTCGGCCTGGCGCCAAGCCGATCTACACGGAGGCAACCGACAAGCGCATCCTGGCGGTGCTCGATCAACCGGTGCCGAAGGGTCGGGCGCGCTGGACCTGCAAGCTGATCGCGGAGGCCTTGGGTGATGTCGATGTGAACTACGTGCGGCGCTTCCTGCGCAGGCAAAAGATCGATCTGACCGGTCGCAAGAGCTGGTGCGAGAGCAATGATCCCGATTTTGCCACCAAGGCTGCCGAGGTGGTCGGTCTTTATATGGCGCCACCCAAGAATGCTCTCGTCATCTGTGTCGATGAGAAGCCGTCAATCCAGGCGCTCGAACGCGCGCAAGGCTATCTGAAGCTGCCGAACGGACGTTCGCTGACCGGACACAGCCACGACTACAAGCGGCACGGCACGTCGACCCTGTTCGCCGCTTTCAATGTCGCGACCGGCAAGATCAAAGCCGCCCATAAGAAGCGCCGGCGTCGCAAGGAGTTCCTCGACTTCATGGACGAGGTCGTCGCGGCCTATCCCCGCCGTCGGCTCGAGGTCATCCTCGACAATCTCAATACGCACAAGAAGAATGAAGAATGGCTCGCGCGCCATCCCAAAGTGACATTCCACTACACTCCGACACGGGCGTCCTGGCTGAATCAAGTCGAGGGCTGGTTCTCGATCCTGCAGGGCCAGTCGCTGACGGGCGCCTCCTTCACCTCCGTCGAGCAGCTCAGGGAGCACATCGATGCCTTCATCGAAACCTACAACGAGGACGCCGAGCCGTTCGCATGGACCAAATGCAAGGTTCACCAGCGCCGCGTCAAAGGACGCCGTATCAGCGAATTGTAACTCCGGGTACTAGATCTCCTGCAAAGTCCGTACATGTGCGCCATCGGGGATCGTTGGCGGCGCCTGGTTGAGCGTCTCGATGGCGAAGCCGGCGGCGGCCCGATAGCCGGCCATGAACTCGGTGCGCTCCTGGGGCGGGATCACATCGTCGATGTTGTCGAATGTACCGCCGCATCGACCATATTCAGCAGCCCGATGGTCCCGCGCCGCGATTGCGCAGGATGAGCTGCGTCGGACCATGGCGCAGGCTGCCCGCAACCTAGATTGGCGCGGGTGTTGCGCCGGGTGCGCCGACGTTGCGGGCCTTCTCGGGTCCGCCGAAGCGCGCGATGAGTGCCGCCTGGTCCGCCTTGGCGCGCGCATCAGTGGCCTCGGGGTCCAGCATGGCGCGCAGCTGCTTGTCGAACCGGGCAACGACGGGAGCATGCTCGGCAGCCTGCGCCAGGTTGCGCTCCTCTCCTGGATCGGCCGCCAGATCGAAAAGCTCCGGCGGGTAGCCGACGTAGTAGTTGTATTTGTAGTTCCCGCTCCGGAGCATGTAGGCAGCGGACGGCGAGCCAAACGCGTGATACTCCGAAAACACCGCGCGCGTCGCATCGTAGGGCGCATCGGCAATATCGAATAGCGAACGGCCCGGCAGGCTGTCGGCCCAGTCATAGGGATCTTCGCCGGCCGCGCCCATGATGGTGGGTGCAAGGTCCACCAGACTGACCGGCGTATGGCAGACCGCCCCGCGCGCGATATCCGGGCCCGCCATGATCATCGGAACGCCGGCGGCATCCTCGTAGTGGGTGCTCTTGCCCCACATGCCGCGGGCACCAATGTTGTCGCCGTGATCGCTGGTGTAGACGACGCGGGTCGTCTCGCCGAGACCCGCGCGCTCCAGTGCCGCGATCACGCGCCCCACCTGGCGATCGACCCAGGTGCACAGCCCATAGTAGCAGGCCGTTGCCAGCCTCCGGCGCTGGTCGTCGAGACCGTCGTCGACGGGATGCATCCGGTGCTGTGCCTCGAGCCAGGGATGGCGCGGATGACCGTCCTTGGGATGCAGCCGAGGTGGCGGCATTCTGTCGGCCGGATAGAGATCCAGAATGTCTTTCGGCACGGTGAGCGGGAAGTGCGGCGCAACGAAGCCGACGAACAGCACCCATGGGCGCTCATGCCGCTCTCGGGCCGCGCGCGCGATCCAGGCCTCGGCCTCCGTGGCGATACGGTCGTCGTAAATGTTGTATTTCGAAGTGCCGGACCCGATCGGGTCGAGCATGGTGTGCGCGCGCTCGGTGAAATCGGCCTTGCCGTCGCGCAGCGCGCCCCAGACCATGCCGTGCCCGCCATAGATGTGCATGGGATGGTACTGGCGGTCGAAGCCCGTCGGGTCCTCAGCGTTGCGATAGTGCAGCTTGCCGATCGAGTCGACGCGGTGACCGCTTTTTTGCAGGGCATGTCCCCAGCCCGGAACGCTGCCGTCATAGGCGATGGCGTTGTCCCAGGTGCCGAGCTCGTGCACGTAGCGGCCGGTGGCGAACGATGCGCGCGATGGAACGCAGATCGGCGAGTTGCAGTAGGCCGCATCGAAGCGCGTGCCGCGCGCCGCAAGGCGGTCGAGGTTCGGCGTGACGGCGAACGGATGGCCGGCAACCCCCATGGCACGGGGATGATGCTCGTCCGACATGATGACAACGACGTTGGCAGGCCGCATGGGTGTCCCTTGGTCCTTCGCTTGGTCGACTTGTGCCGGGTGGCGGTTAGACGTCGAACACGACACGAAATCCGACATGCCCCGCGGAGCTGTCCGGGCTGGCGCCGGTGCGCGCGGCGATGCGGTAGCGGTAGCAATAGGAGCGGTGGCAGAGATAGGAGCCGCCCTTCAGCAGGCGCTCCGCGTTGGCGCGCGCGGTCTCGTTGCGCTGCTTGGCGGCGCGGGACAGTGAGCGCAGCCGGAAAGCGTCGGCGCACCATTCCCAGGTGTTGCCGACCATGTTGAACAGGCCATAGCCGTTGGGCGCGAAGGCGTCGGCCGGGGCCGTCCCGACAAACCCGTCGGCCTGCGTGTTGTGATCCGGGAATTCGCCCTGCCAGATATTGCAGGGCTGGAAGGTGGCGTCGTCCGGCTCCCTATCCCCCCACGGAAAGCGCGCCTTCGCGAGCCCTCCAGCGGCCGCGTATTCCCACTCGGCTTCCGTTGGCAGGCGCCCGCCGGCCCAGGCTGCAAACGCTGACGCGTCGTTGTAGGAGATATGCGCCACGGGATGGTCGAGGCGCCCCGCCAAGCTCGATTGCGGCCCGGCGGGCTGCTTCCAGCAGGCACCATCGACGCGCCGCCACCACGACAGGCCGCCCGACGAGCCAGAGCCAACGCCGCTCGCCCTATCCTCCACGAACGCGGCAAACACCAAGGACCAGCCATGGCGTTCCGCGTCCGTCCTGTAGCCGGTGGCGCCCACGAAAGAGCAAAACCATTCGTTTGTCACCGCCAAGGGATCGATGGCGAACGGCTTGACATGGACGATCCGCGCAGGGCTCTCGCCGTCCTGCGGCAAGGGGCTTGCATCCGTTCCCATGCGGAAGCGACCGCCAGGCAGATGCACGATGCGCGGCGGCGGCAAGATCGGTTCGCGGTTTTCCTTCACCGCTGCGGACCCTGGTTGCGGCGCCTCACCCCGCGTCCCGAGCTTGCAGCAGGAAGGCTCGTCCGGCGTCCTCGGTGTGCGCCTGTCGCCCAAGGCCGTCATCCTAGCTGTACACCGGTTGAGTGCCGGGCACCGGCGAATGGCCGAAGCTGCCCTTGGCAAGGATCGCCTCGCGTCCACCGAGCGTGGCGATCTTGGCAGCTTGGTCCTTGCGTGCCTGCGCATCGGCCGCCGGGGGATCGACGACCTTGCGCAGCGCGATCTCGCAGTCCGCCACCAGCCCGCCGTAGCCCGCATCCTGGCCCAGGTCCCGGCTTTCGTAGGGATCGGCCTCCAGGTCGAACAGCTGCGCCGGCATGCCAACGTAGTGCACGTACTTGAACTTGCCCTTGCGGATCATGAAGGCACCCGTCGCGGCACCGGCAGCGTGGTATTCGCTCATGACGGTGCGCTCGGGCGCCGTGCCGCGCACCACATCGAGTAGCGGTGCCCCTGGCAGATCGCGGTCGTCGGGATGCTCAGCGAGCCCGACGCAATCGACGATCGTTGGGAAGCAATCGACGAGAGAGACGGGCTCGCGGCAGGCGACGCCCACGGGTACCTCCGGGCCGGCCATGATCATCGGCACCGCGACCAACTCCTCGTACATGTTCGACTTGCCCCACAGCCCGCGCGTGCCGAGGTTGTCGCCGTGGTCGCTGGTATAGATGACGCGGGTGTCGCCGGAGAGACCGTTGTCCTCGAGTGCCTTCACCAGTCGGCCGACATTGTGATCGACAAAGCTCACGAGACCGAAATAGGCGGCGATCGCCTTGCGAACCTTGCCCGCATCATCGAAGCCCTGGTCGTACATCTGACAGGCGCGCATGGCCTGCACGTAGGGATGGGTCGGGCGCTCGGCCTCGAGCATAGAAGCGCGGCCACGGCACCTTGTCCTCAGGGTAGAGGTCGTACCACTCGGGACGCGCCACGAGCGGGAAGTGAGGACAGACCAGCGACACGAACAGTGCCCAGGGCTTCTTGTCCTTGCTTGCGGCGCGCTCGCGCAGCCATTCCTCGGCGGCTCCGGTGATGCGGTCGTCGTAGCCCTGGTAGGTGGAATCGCCGCGGCCTGCCTCTGCGGCAAGCCTCAGCGCGGCCTTGCGCGGGGGCGGCGGGTCGCGCAGCATCCCGATCGGGTCGCCGACGCCCTCGACCACATGCAAAGGCATGTGCTCCTTGGTAAAGCCGTTGTCGTCCTCCGCGCTGCGGAAGTGCAGCTTGCCGATCGAATCGACGCGATGACCCGCAGCCTTCAGCCGGTGCGCCCAGGACGGCACGCTGCCGTCATAGGCGATGGCGTTGTCCCAGAAGCGGATGTCATGCACGTAGCGCCCGGTCTGGAAGCTTGCGCGCGAGGGAACGCAGATCGGCGAGTTGCAGTAGGCGTCGGTGAAGCGCACGCCGCGACCGGCCAGCCGATCCAGGTTGGGCGTGCGGATCATGGGATGCCCGTGGCAGCCGAGCACGCGCTTGCTGTGCTCATCCGACATGATGAAAAGCATGTTTCTTGGCTGCATGATCCGTCCTGCTCTTGCTGCGGGCCTTCAGTCCGTCTCGCCGCGCATGGCGATGCATTCACCAATGGGAAACGTGAGGTCGACCTGCGTGCCGGGCTCGAGGCTCTGCTGCCGGTCGCCCTGCACGCGCACCAGCGCCCCATCCACATCCACCTGGTGGTCGACGATATTGCCGAGGAACGAGCTTTCGACGAGCCGACCGCGCAGGACATTGCACGCCGATGCCGGCTCGCGGGCGCCGAAACGGATGGCTTCCGGCCGGATGGCAACCGTTACGGTGCTCGCGGCGCCGTCGAGGTCCTCGCTCAACCGGGCATCGACGATCTGCGCGCCGATCTGCACGCGACCCTCGCCGCCCCTGCGCTCGATCAGCTTGCCGGGCAGCTTGTTCACCAGCCCCATGAAATCGGCGACGAAGAGATTGGCGGGGCGCTCGTAGACGGCACGCGGCGTGCCGACCTGCTGCACCCGGCCCTTGTTGAACACGACGATGCGGTCCGAGAGCGCCATGGCCTCGGCCTGGTCGTGCGTGACGTAGATGAAGGTGATGCCGGTGCGGCGCTGCAGCGTCTTGAGCTCGGCACGCATACGCTCGCGCAGCTTGGCGTCGAGGTTGGAGAGCGGCTCGTCGAGCAGAAGGATCGAGGGCTCCACGACCAGCGAGCGCGCCAGCGCCACGCGCTGCTGCTGGCCGCCCGAAAGCTGTCCGGGATGGCGCCGCTCCAGGCCTTCCAGGCCCACTGCCGACAGGATGCGCGCAACGCGCTCGCGCAGCTCGCCGCGGTCGGCCTTGGCGATGCGCAAGCCGAACGCAACGTTGTCGAACACGGACATGTGCGGCCACACGGCATAGTTCTGAAACACCATTCCCATGCGGCGCTGTTCCGGCTGCACCACGCCCCGCGGCGAGGAGAGCACGCGGCCGGCCACCTGGATGGTGCCGCTGTCGGGCGTCAGAAATCCCGCCAGGGTGCGAAGCATGGTGGTCTTGCCGCAACCCGAGGGGCCCAACAGTGTGACGAACTCGTGCTCCTCGATCGTCAGATCGACCCCGACGAGCGCCTGAAAGGCGCCGAAGCGCTTGCCGATGCCGGCGATGTCGATGAAGCCCATTGCCTCAGCCTCGCACCGCAGCCTCGCCCGAGGTCCAGCTCGATCCAGATAGCCAGCTGACAAGGCCCGCCAGCATCAGGACGACGGCGATCGTGAAGACGGCAAGCGCAGAGACGACCTCCAGCTGGCCCAGGTCATTGAGCCGATAGATGGCGATGGCAATGGTCTCGGTGCCGCCGGTGTAGAGAAGGATGGTGGCGCTCAGTTCGCCAAATGCCGGAATGAACACCAGGAGGAACGCAACGAGCAGCCCGGGGCGGGAGAGCGGCAGCAAGATGCGCCGGATCGTGTGCCACCACGACGCTCCGGTGATGCGGCCAGCTTCCTCGAGCGAGGGGTCGATCTGTCTGAACGTTGCATTGGCGCTGCGCGTGGCCAGCGGAACGAAGCGGGCGACGTAGGCAGCCAGCAGAATCCAGATCGTCCCGTAGATCGGCACCGGCAACCGGATGAAGGCCAACAGAACGCCGACCGCCATCACCGTGCCCGGCAGGCCCAGCGGCAGGATCGCCAGGTAATCCAGCAGCCGGCGCCCGCGCACCGTCGTGCGCAGGTCGAGATAGGCGACCGAGGCCCCGATCAACACGGCAAGCGCGGCCGCGGCCGTCGCCAGCTTGAAGCTGTTGAGGATGCCGCGTACCGACACCTGGTCGCCGAACAGGGCCGTGTCGAAGTTCGCCAGCGTGAAGTTGGCGAGCGACAAGGGCTCGGTCCAGCTCTTCGAGAACGCGGTAATCGCCAGGACGCCGATGGGCGCGGCCGCGCTGAAGAACACGACCGAGAGACAGAAGGCCAGCAGCGGCCAGCGCCAGATGCCGAGCTCGACACTCTTTGTGCGCACGCCGCGGCCGCCGACCGTGATGTAGGAGCGTCGCTCGAGGTAGCCGCGCTGCAGGGCAAGGCCTGCTACCGTGAGAGCGACCAGAACGAGCGAAAGCGCCGAGGCCTCACCCCACCGCGGCGGATAGCTGCCGATGGTGGCGTAGATGCGGGTGGGCAGGAACACGATCTGCGCCGGCGTCCCGATGATGGCTTGCGGACCGAACAAGGCGAGCGAATCGATCGCGGACAGCAGCGCACCCCCGGTGATGGCCGGTGCAACGAGCGGAAGATTGATGCGCAGAATGGTCTGCCATCGGCGTGCCCCGAGCATCTGCGCCAACTCTTCGAGCGAGGCGTCGACAGATCTCAGCGCGCTATAGGTCAGAAAGTAGGTAAACGCGAATACGTGGATGCCGATGACGAAAATGACGCCCGGCAGGCTGAAGATGTTGATTGGACCGGACTCGAAGCCGAACACGGCGCGAAGGATCCGGTTGAATTGTCCCGCTTCCGGCCCGAGCAAGATGATGTAGGCAAGGGCCGTGAGGTAGGGCGGGGTGATGTAGGAGAGCGCAACCAGCGCATGCACCACGGACCGCAAGACCATGTTGCTCCGCGCCGTCGCCCACGCGAGCGGCACACCCAGGCCAATGCTCATGATGCCGGCGCCGAGCGCGAGCTCGAGCGTGTTGACCAGCGCGGAATAGTTCTGGGGGCGGCTGAAGGCGCGCTGCAGATGCTCGACGCCGATTGACTGGGGCAGCCCGAGCGCGCCGAGCACCAGCCACAACAGCGGATAGCCCACCAGGAACAGCAGCACCGCCACGGCGAAGCCGAGCACGACCCCCTGGACGCCGATCCGGCCGGCCGGAACGGTCTCGGCAATCGCAAGGCCCTTCGAGGAAGGGCCGGCGGGTGTGACAGCCTGCATGTGCGTCTAGTCGGCGATGTCTCCGCCCGACCTCAATTGCCCCACTCGCCGCCGAAGATGCTGGCCATCCGCTCGAGGATCTTGGCCTTGTCGCGCTTGTACTCGGTGTAGTCGAGGGTAAGCAGCTTGAGCTTCGAAAGCGGCGTGCTGCCCTCGGGCGGGGCGACGTCGGTGCGGCTCGAATACTTCCCGCCCTTGACGAGGAGGGCCTGGCCTTCGGCGCCCATCCACCATTCATAGTAGAGCGCGGCCGCATGCTGTCGCGGCGAGCTTGCAAGCAGGCCGCAGGCGCCCAGCTCGGTGGGAACGCCTTCGGCCGGGAACAGATAGTCGGTGGGCTTGCCCTGCAGCTTGGAGCGCCAGGCGATGTTGTCGTTCTGCAGAAAGCCCGCGCCGCGCTCCCCGCGTTCCAGGACCTGGGTGATGATTTGCGGCGTCTGCACGCGTAGCGGCTTGGTCGTCGCCATCGCCTTCACCACGTCCCAGCCGAGGTGCTTGGCCAGGGTATAGATGCGCGGTGCCCCGTCGCCGTTGGCGCTCGAGAAGTACACGAGCCGTCCGTTCATGCTGGCCTTGCCGAGGTCCGCCCAGGTCTTGGGCGGGGCCTTGCCGAACTCGCCGGTGTTGTACTGAATGACGGCCTGTGTCAGCCGGTCCGTGATCCAGGTGCCGTCGGGATCGCGCAGATTGCCGGCCACGGCATCCATGGCCGTCGACCTGAAAGGCTTGAGGAGCTTGCGTTCCTTCATCAGCAGCAGCGCGGCGAGGTCGGAGGCATCCACCATGTCGGCCTGCGGCCGGCCCGCGTCCGCTTCCGCGAGCACCTTGGACGTCACGTCGCTCGATCCGCCGCGGAAGTACTGCACGTCGATGCCGTACTTCTGCTTGAACCCCGCGTTGATGGCATCGACGATCTTGGTATCGAGGCTCGTATAGAGCACGACCTTGCCTTCGGCTTTCGCCTTGTCGATGTCGATCTTGGCGGCTTCCGCAGGTCCTGCGCCCTGCGCCGAGACGCCGCGACCGCTGCCGATTGCGGCCAGCGTGCATCCGGCGGCGATGCCCTTGATCACGGACCGTCGTGCAATCCCCATGGCAACCTCCCTGGTCCCGCTTCGGCGGCGTGGACTCTGCGCGATCTTGATTGACCGTCGGCGTCGCGCTTCGCGGCCCTAGGGGCGTCGCGCGTCGTCTTGCGCAAAGCGTGGAGGTCTTGAAGCGGGGCGGCAATTGACGGAGAGTAGCTGGAATCATGACTGGGAAGACATAGATATGGACTACCGCCAGCTCCAGCTCTTCCTCGCTACGGCCGAACGCCTGAACCTCAGCCACGCCGCCGAGGCCATGAACATCACCCAGCCCGGGCTCTCGAAAAGCATGCACCGGCTGCAGCGCGAGCTCGGTACGAGGCTCTATCATCGCCGCGGCCGCGGCATCGAGCTTACCGAATCCGGCCGCGCGCTCCTGCAGCACGCCAGGCAGATCGAAACGCAGCTTGCCGATGCTCGCTCCGAGGTCACGGGCATTGCCGGCGGCAAGATCGGGCATGCGCGTGTTGGCGCCGGCCCGTCCTGGCTCAGCCGGCACCTTCCCGAACTCGATCTCCCGGGTGATGGCCAAGAACCCCCATGTCCGCTTCACGGTCGACACGGGATTTCCCGATCGGCTCATCGGCCGGCTGCGGCTGGGCGAGCTCGACATCGTCATCGGCGCGCTGCCGGACAACAGGATCGACCCGGACCTGAAATTCATGCGGTTGACGAGCGACGTGATCCGCGTGGTCGCCCGCAAGGACCATCCTCTCGGCAGAAAGTCCGACAGAAGCCTTGCCGACTACGCCGCGGAGCGATGGATCCTGCCGGGCCGCCAGGAGCTCGTTCGTCAGCGGCTCGCGCGCGCCTTCCAGAGCGCAGGCCTGCCGGAGCCCGCGATAGCGGTCGAGACGGATTCCCTGTCGCTCAAGCTCGCCACCCTGAAGAGAACGAATTGCCTCGGCCTTGTGACAACGCAAATCCTGACGCAGGAGGAGGCGCAGGGCGTTGTCGCGCTCGACCATGATGCCCTGCAGTTTCGCCGCGAGGCAGGCATCGTCAGCCGCAGGCATGCCGATCTGTCTCCGTCGGCCAAGCTCGTCGTTGCCGAGCTGCGCAAGATCGCCGTCAACTACGGTCCGAATTGATGAGCCGAGCTCGCCGCCAAGGAACCTGAAGCCGGGGCGCGTATTCGCTTTTGCGACCCTGCCGAGAGCCTAATGGAGACGCGCGCAGTTCGGGGGCTGCATTTGCGGGATGCGTAGCCGGCCCGTGTGTCGTCTGCGTCTCGGACTAAGCCAACCGCTCGGCGATCGCCGGCCCGCTCGCCCGGGTCGGCAACAGGAGGGTTATCAGCCAGCACAGCGCCAGCATCGCGGCCGAGCCGACCAGGCATCCCGTCATTCCACCCAGCTGATAGAGGAAGCCCGACAGCAGCGTGCCCATCAGGCGCCCGCCGGCATTGGCCGCATAGTAGAAGCCCACATCCTCGGCGGCCTTCTCCGAGCCCGCGTAGGCCAGGATCAGATAGGAGTGCAGCGAGGAGTTGACGGCGAACGCCAGGCCGAACAGCGCCAGGCCCGTCGCCACGACAAGGTCGGGGCGCGGCACGTCGGCCACCTGCAGCGCGAGCGCCAGCCCGACGGGAATCGCAACCAGCAGCAAGGACCACGTCCTGGCCGCCGGCACCTCGCGGCTCAGCCCGTCGGCGCTGCGCGTCACGAGGCGGGGCGCTACCGCCTGCACGACGCCATAGGCGATGGTCCAGGCGGCGAGGAAGCCGCCCACCTCGATGAAGCTCCACCCCTTGACATAGAGGAACACGGGCAGCCCCACGACGAACCACACATCGCGGGCGCCGAAGAGAAAGATGCGCGCGGCGGCCAGAAGGTTGACGCCCCGCGACTTGGCGAAGAACTCCTGCACGCTCTTGGAAGCCTTCGCCTTGCCGAGCTCGCGGGGCAGCGAGAGGAGGCCCATCACCAGGATCGCCGCAATCAGCCCCGCCATCAGCCACAGCGCGCCGCGAAACCCCAGCACCTCGAGCAGCAGGCCGCCGAAGAAGAAGCCGACGCCCTTCATGGCGTTCTTCGAACCGGTGAACCAGGCCACCCACGCGAACAGCTGGCCCGCGCCCGCCGCGCTGGTCGCCTTGATGGCCGATTTCGATGCCGTCTTGGTGAAGTCCTTGGCCAGCCCCGCCATACCCTGCGCGGCAACGACCCAGGCCACCGCCAGCGCGGCCGACCACGCCGGATCGAGCGCCGACAGCATCGCCAGTCCCGCGATCTGCAGGAGTTGCCCGATCATCAGCATCCTGGGGATGCCGAAGCGGGTCGCGAGCCAGCCGCCGCCGAGGTTGGCGACGATGCCCGCCACCTCGTAGAGCAGGAAGAGAAAGGCCAGCGTGAACGGCGAGTAGCCCAGCTCGAAGAAATAGAGCAGCACGAGCATGCGCAACGCGCCGTCCGTCAGCGTGAAGCCCCAGTAGGAGGCCGTGACGAGCAGGTAGTTGCGCGTTGCCGGCACCATCGCACTACGCGCCTCGCTCGATGACGATGTTGGCGAGGTCGACCATGCGGCAGACATAGCCGATCTCGTTGTCGTACCAGGCATAGACCTTGAGCAGCGTGCCGTCGGTCACCATGGTGCTCGGCGCGTCGACGATCGAGCTGCGCGAGTCGTTGTTGTAGTCGGCCGACACCAGCGGCCGCGTCTCGTAGCCGAGGATGCCGGCCAGGCTGTCCGCGCGCGGCGGCGGCGAACAGCTCGTTCACCTGCCGCTCGGTCGTTGCCCGCTTCAGCTCGAACACGCAGTCGGTGAGGCTGGCGTTGAGCACCGGCGCGCGCACCGCATGGCCGTTGAGCTTGCCCTCGAGCTCGGGATAGATGAGCGCGATCGCCGTGGCGCTGCCCGTGGTCGTCGGCTGCAGCGAGAGCATGGCCGAGCGCGCGCGCCGCAGGTCCTTGTGCGGCGCATCGACGACGACGTTGGTGTTGGTCGGATCGTGGATCGTCGTGATCTGGCCGTGGCGGATGCCGATCGCCTTCGTGCACCACCTTGACGACCGGCGCCAGGCAGTTGGTCGTGCACGATGCCGCCGTGATCAGCTTGTGGCGCGCCGGATCGTAGAGGTGGTCGTTGACGCCGACGACGATGTTGAGCGCGGCCGCGTCCTTGACGGGCGCGGCGACGATGACGCGCCGCACGCCGCGGTCGAAATAGGCCTGGAGCTGGTCGGGCTTGAGGAACCTGCCCGTGCACTCCAGGACGATGTCGCAGCCCAGATCGCCCCATTGCACCTCGCCGGGCGAGGCGGCAGCGGAGAAGCCGATGCGTTTGCCGCCGACGACGATTGCCCGCTCGCCGTCGACCTCGAACGACGTGCGCCAGCGGCCGTGGATGCTGTCGAACTCGAGAAGATGCGCGGTTGCCGCCGCCCCGCCCTTGATCTCGTTGACGTGGACGACATCGAGCCGGTTTCCCGCGCGTGGATCGCCCTCCGCCCGTGAGACGCCGCCGAACGCCGCACGCAGCGCGAGGCGCCCCATGCGCCCCATGCCGTTGATCCCCACCCTCACGACCGCCTCCTAGACCGCAAACTTGCTGCTGTCGCCAAGCTCGTCCAGTCGGGCCTTCAGCGCCATTCGCTCCAAGCTGCCGAAGGGCAGGCTGGTGAAGGCCTCCAGCCGGCGCCGGATCATGCCATAGAGCTGGTTGAGGAGCGCGGTGCGCTCCACCGCGGAGCCCGAGAACTTGGCCGGATCCGGAAACGGCCAGGTGGCCGTGACCGGCCGCTCGCCCAGATCGGGGCACGCCTCGCCCTCGCCCGGATCGCAAAGCGTCAGCACGAAATCCATGCGTGGCGCATCCGGCTTGGCGAATTCCTTCCACGACTTGGAGCGCAGCCGCGACACGCCATGCCCCATCGCCTCGAGGCGCTCGAGGACCTCGCGCATGGGAGCGGAGGCCGGGTCGGAGCCGGCCGAATAGGCGTTGAACCTGCCTCTCCCAATCTTTTCAAGGATCGCCTCGGCCATGATCGAGCGGGCCGAGTTCCGGGTACAGATAAAGAGCACGTTGAACGCAGGCTCCATTGTCGTTTCCTCCTCGATGTCGTCGGGAACAAGCCTTGCGAGGTCGCCGCAGAGCTCCGGGCGGCCGGCGCAGCAGGTTTCGGTCAGAAAGCTGAGGAGCTCCCGCAAGCCGGCGAACCGCACGGCGTAGATGACGTGCCGGCCCTGTCGTGTGGAGCGGACGAGGCCGGCCTGTTCGAGCGCCCCCAGGTGGAAGGACAAGGTCGACGGCGGCACCTTGAGCGCGGCCGCCACCTCCCCCGCCGCCATCCCCGAGGCACCGCGCGAGGCCAGGAGCCGGACGAGATTGAGCCTCGTTTCCTGGGCCAGAACGGCAAAACCCGCAGCGGCGTCCTTTGATTCCATACTTGTCGAATAGTCAAAATAAATGACGCCAGTGTGACAATAGCCCCAGCATGCCAAACGCTTTCCGGGTCCTCGCGCTCCGCCCGGCACGTTGGCATCCCGTCCGCGGCTATGCCAAAACCCCGACGCTGGCCAATCGATTCCGGCGGCCTGTACGTTGCCGGCGCCGTGCTGCGCTCAATGCACGAGGGGAAATTGACAGCCTACCGCGCGATCTTGCTTGTGCTCGCCGTGGCGCTTGCCGCACCGCTTGCGCGCGCCCAGGAGGACCGCGATCCGACGCCCGAGGAGTACGTCCGCAGGGTCGGCGGCGACGCCCGGATCGTACCCGCCGGCATGCTCAAGATTGACGGCCACACGGTGTTCTGCGGCCGCCGCCCCACCGTCCTCAACAGCAAGCTCGACGACTACGGCGCCGCCTACAAAGGCTACGTCATCTTGAACCCCCGGCTGCTGGCCAAGCTCAAGTCCACGCCGGTCAAGCTCTGGATCCACGCGCACGAATGCGGACACCAGTTCCGCGGGCCCGACGAGGAGACGGCCGACTGCTTTGCCGTCCAGCGCGGCCGGCGGCAGCGCTGGCTCACGCCGCAAGGCCTCGACGACGTGTGCGCATTCATGAGCCCGGCCAAGGGCGACAACGCGCACTTCACGGGCAACAAGCGCTGCGAGGCCATGCGCAAGTGCTACGCGGAGCGCCGGGTGAGATAGCCGCGCCGAACCACCGGCAGCGGCCTTTCAGCCTCAGCCCAGCTCCAGCACGATCCGGCCGCGCACCTGGCCCGCGAGGATCTGCGGGGCAAGCGTCAGCACCTCGGAGGCGGGTTTCGTCACCGTCATCGCCTTGAGCTTGCCCTTGTCGAGATCGCGCGCCAGCCGGTCCCAGGCCTCGATGCGGATGGGCTTGGGCGCCATCACCGAGTCGACGCCAGCGAGTGTGACCCCGCGCAAGATGAAGGGCGCAACCGAGGTCGCGAGGTCCATGCCCTGCGCCAGTCCGCAGGCAGCGACCGTGCCGCCGTACCTGATCATGCTCAGCGCATTGGCCAGTGTGTGGCTCCCCACCGCATCGACGGCCCCGGCCCAACGCTCCTTGCCGAGCGCACGCGCCGGACCCGAGAGCTCGGCGCGGTCGATCACCTCGGCTGCGCCCAGGCCCTTGAGGTAGGGGGCTTCGGCAGCGCGCCCCGTGGAGGCGATCACCTGGTAGCCGAGCCTGGCCAGCAGCGCGATGGCCACGCTGCCAACGCCGCCGGCAGCGCCCGTGACCAGGATCGGACCGCGGGCCGGCGTTACTCCGTGCCGTTCCAGCGCCAGCACGCACAGCATCGCCGTGTAGCCGGCGGTGCCGATGGCCATGGCTTCGGCGGGCGTGAACGCGGCCGGCTTCTTGATCAGCCAGTCGCCCTTGACGCGCGCCAATTGTGCGTAGCCGCCATAGTGCGTCTCGCCGACGCCCCAGCCGTTCAGGATGACCTCATCGCCGGCCTTGAACTCGGGGTGGATGGAGGAGGCGACGGAGCCGGCAAAGTCGATGCCCGGGATCATCGGCCAGCGCCGGATCACCGGCGCCTTGCCAGTGACCGCCAGGCCGTCCTTGTAGTTGACCGTGGAATGGCTGACGCGCACCACCACGTCGCCTTCCATCAAGTCGCCTTCGCCAAGCTCGGTCCAGGCGACCGTCTGGCCGGCGTCGCTCTTGGCGGCGACCAAGGCTTTGAAGCGCTCCATGATCAAGCCTCGCGGGTTGCAGGTGGAAGAAGTTGCAGGTGGAAGAAGAGGGGCCTTGGTTAGGATATCTGCCGTCGGCTGTCGAGAAACGGCCCTGGCAGCGCTTAACCCTCGCGACCGGCCATAAACGTGGGGATGCCGGTCCTGTGCCTCGGCCGCCACACGTGGCTCTAGGCCTCTCAACCCGCACGTCTTGTCAAGAATTTCGCTGATATTGACGCGCGATTTGGGCTCAACCAAGAATACTTTCATTAAAATCGGATTAACTCACTTGCATTCCTCTGCCATATTGGGTGTTTTCTCAAGAAGACTTCGTTGTTCTTGTGCATCAGGGGGGTGAGGCAATAAGGAAACTCAGAGATAAACCGTAAAATATTGCGACGCAGCGACGAATTTTGCTAGCGGAAGCCACCGACGCCACCTAGATTCCGTCGGGCTGCGGCGGGGTAACTCATCGCCGAGGGCCGGTCGTAGATCCGGCAAAGGAGGCATTGATGGAATTGCGGACTAGGCTGAACGTGCTTGCTGCCATCATTTCCTTCGCCTTCCTGACAGCGGTCGTGCTGGGCATGTTCTGAAGAATGGATGCGAGCACCGCCGATCACTGGGAAACGGGATCGGCACAGCCAACCAAACCAAGGGCGCGGGGCCTGGTCCCCGCGCCTTTGTGTTGAAGGCCCCTGTCGTCGGCACGGCTGCTATCGCCTGAGATGGTAGCCCAGCAGCGCGCCAATCAGCGGATAGACATTCTCCCGCAGGTTCGCCAGCACCGATTTGGCGTCCGGCACGACCACGGGCAGCCACAGGTAGATCGCGGCGGCGATTAGTGCCAGCACGAGCGAGGTGACGAGCGTCGCGCTCGAAGGCAGGCCCACGTCGCGCAGGATCTGGCTCAGCACCAGGCCCACGACCCACACCAGCACGGCGAACACGACGGCATAGACCAGAAGCTGAAGGCTCCCCAGGCTCGGAATGTAGCTGACGATGTAGGGCGCCGCGACCCAGGCGACGATTGCTTGCAGCAGCAATAGAATCAACCGTGACAGCATGAGATCAGCTCCCCAAGTGGCAAAACCGTAGCGATGGCCTTGCGCGCACCGTGAATCGGCGCACCCGCGAGGCTATCAGGCAGCCGCGTTGCGGGCGAGTTTCGGGTCGTAGTTGAGAACGGGCGCGAGCCACCGCTCGGCTTCCTCCACGGTCCAGCTCTTGCGGGCGGCGTAGTCCTCCACCTGGTCGCGCTCCACCTTGCCGACGCCGAAGTAGTGGCTGTCGGGGTGTGCGAAGTAGAGGCCGGAGACGGCCGCGCCCGGCCACATGGCGAAGCTCTCCGTGAGCTTGATGCCGGCTTGCGCCTCCGCGTCGAGCAGCCGGAAGATGGTCGCCTTCTCGGTGTGATCGGGCTGCGCGGGATAGCCCGGCGCCGGGCGGATGCCGCGATACTTCTCCGCGATCAGATCGACCTTCGATAGCCGCTCGCGCGGCGCATAGCCCCAGAACTCGCGGCGCACGCGCTCGTGCATGCGCTCGGCGAAGGCCTCCGCCAGGCGGTCGGCCAGCGCCTTGAGCATGATCCGGCCGTAGTCGTCCGTCGTGGCGATGTGGCGGGCAAGCGCTTCGGCCTCGCCGATGCCGGTGGTCACCGCGAAGGCACCGACGTAGTCGGCAAGCCCGGTCTCCTTCGGCGCCACGAAGTCGCCAAGCGCGGTGTTGGCCCGGTCGCTGCGGTTCTCGCGCGCCATCTGCTGGCGCAGCGTGTGCAGCGTGGCAAGGCGCGCGCGGCGGTCATCATCGGCATAAAGCTCGATATCATCGCCGACGGCATTGGCGGGCCAGAAGCCGATCACCGCGTTGGCCGTCAGCCAGCTCTCGGCCACCATGCGCTCGAGCATGGCGCGTGCATCCGCGAACAGCTTCTTGGCCTCGGCTCCCACGACATTGTCCTCGAGGATCGCCGGGTATCGGCCCCTCAGCTCCCACGTCGTGAAGAACGGCGTCCAGTCGATGTAGGGAACGAGCTCCGCTAGCGGGTAGGCCTTGAACGTGCGCGTCCCAACGACCTTGGGTCGCGTCGGCTTGTACCGCGACCAATCGATCCGGAACCGGTTCTCGCGCGCCGCCGCCAGCGACAGCCGCGCCTTCTTGGTCTCGCCCTTGGCGTAGGCCTCACGGATCTTCACATACTCCTGGCGCACGCCGTCGGTGTAGGGGCCGCGCTGAGCCTGCGACATCAGGTTCGCCACCACGCCCACCGCGCGGCTCGCGTCCGTCACGTAGATGGTCTGACCGCGCTGGTAGTTGGGCGTGATCTTCACCGCCGTGTGCACCCGGCTGGTGGTGGCGCCGCCGATCAGCAGCGGCACGTCGAAGCCTTCCCGCTCCATCTCGGCGGCCACGTGGCACATTTCGTCGAGCGACGGCGTGATCAGGCCCGACAGCCCGATGATGTCGGCCTTCTCCTTGCGGGCGGTCTCCAGGATCTTCTGCGCCGGCACCATCACGCCAAGATCGATGACCTGGTAGTTGTTGCACTGGAGCACGACGCCGACGATGTTCTTGCCGATGTCGTGCACGTCGCCCTTGACGGTGGCCATCACCACCTTGCCGGCGGCCGGCATCTGGTCGAGCCCGGCCGCCCGCTTCTCCGCCTCCAGGTAAGGTTGCAGGTGGGCGACGGCCTGCTTCATCACGCGCGCCGACTTCACCACCTGCGGCAGGAACATCTTGCCCGCCCCGAACAGGTCGCCGACCACGTTCATGCCGGCCATCAGCGGCCCCTCGATCACGTGCAGCGGCTTGGCGGCCGCCTTGCGCGCAGCTTCCGTGTCGGCCTCGATATACTCGTTGATGCCGTGCACCAGCGCGTGCTTGAGGCGCTCCTCGACCGGCTGATCGCGCCAGGCGAGGTCTTTCTCCTTCGACCTGGTGGCTCCCTCACCCTTGTACCTGTTGGCGGCCTCCAGCAGCCGGTCGGTGGCATCGGGCCGGCGGTTGAGGATCACGTCCTCGCACAGCCCGCGCAGCTCGGGCTCGATGTCGTCGTAGAGCGTGATCTGGCCGGCGTTGACGATTGCCATGTCGAGGCCGGCGGCGATCGCGTGATAGAGGAACACCGAGTGCATGGCCTGGCGCACGGCCTCGTTGCCGCGGAACGAGAAGGACAGGTTCGACACGCCGCCGGAGACATGCACGTAGGGCAGCTTCGCCTTGATCTGGCGCGTCGCCTCGATGAAGGCGACCCCATAGCCGTTGTGCTCCTCGATGCCGGTGGCGACGGCGAAGATGTTGGGATCGAAGATGATGTCCTCGGGCGGGAAGCCGACCTTCTCGGTCAGCAGCTTGTAGGCCCGCTCGCAGATCGAAACCTTGCGCTCGATCGTGTCGGCCTGGCCCTGCTCGTCGAACGCCATCACCACCACGGCGGCGCCGTAGCGCAGCACCTTCCTGGCGTGCTCGAGGAAGGCCTGCTCCCCCTCCTTCATGCTGATGGAGTTGACGATCGGCTTGCCCTGCACGCATTTCAGCCCCGCCTCGATCACCGACCACTTGGAGGAGTCGATCATGATCGGCACGCGGGAGATGTCGGGCTCCGAGGCGATCAGGTTGAGAAAGGTCTCCATCGCCCGCTCGGAATCGAGCAGCCCTTCGTCCATGTTGACGTCGAGGATCTGGGCGCCGTTCTCCACCTGCGAGCGCGCCACGGCGAGCGCAGCACCGTAGTCGCCCGCCTCGATCAGCTTGCGGAACTTCGCGGACCCCGTGACGTTGGTCCGCTCGCCGATATTGATGAACGATGTCGCCGCGCTCGCTCCGGTGGTCATTTGTCTTTGCCCTCGGGATCACGAACGCCGAGGCCCCTTCTCCCCTTGGGGAGAAGGTGGCCCGAAGGGCCGGATGAGGGGGCCTTTCTACGCTCCGTGGCTACCTCGTAAATGTGGTCGAGGACCCGGTCCGTGTTCTGGCGGACGTCCCAATTCGCGAACCTCAAGACGACATATCCGAGGCTTTCCAGATATGCTGTGCGTAGCTGGTCATCCGCCAGCTTCGTCTCGTGCCCAGCGCCGTCGATCTCCAGAATCAGCATGGCCTCGTCGCACAGGAAATCCGCAACGAACTTGCCGCGGGGCACCTGCCGGCGGAATTTCAGGTTGCCCAGCTGGCGATTGCGCAGATGCGCCCAGAGCTTTGCCTCGGCGCTCGTTTGGCGTTGCCGAAGGCCTCGTGCAATTCCGCGCAGCTTTGCTCGACGCGTCTGACCGACTTCCGTAGACCCTGAAGGCCCCCTCACCCTAGCCCTCTCCCCAAGGGGAGAGGGGACCGGTTGAGCTCTCGGCGTCCGGCGTTCGTCCAATCTGTTTCGCTTCTCGGCCATGTGCTGGCTCACCCGTGCACGAACGGTTCGAGGCCGGAGAGGCGCATGCGGCGCTCGATCTTCGGCAGCTTGCGCGGCGGGTACTTGGAGACGTCGGCTCGGATCTCGGCGATGTGCTCCGGCGTCGACCCGCAGCAGCCGCCGACGATGTTGAGCAAGCCATCCTTGGCCCACGCGCCCAGCTGGCAGGCCATCTCGTGCGGGCCCTCCTCGTACTCGCCCATGGCGTTGGGCAGGCCGGCGTTGGGATAGGCGATGACGAGCGTGTCGGCGATCGCCGCGATCTCGGCGAGATAAGGCCGCATCAGCTCGGCACCCAGCGCGCAATTGAGGCCGATGGCAAAGGGTTTCAGATGCCGGATCGAGAAGTAGAACGCCTCCGGCGTCTGGCCCGACAAGGTGCGCCCGGAACGGTCGGTGATGGTGCCGGAGATGACGAGCGGCACTTCCACGCCCATCTCGTCGAAAGCCTGCAGCACGGCAAAGCCCGCCGCCTTGGCGTTGAGCGTATCGAACACCGTCTCGATCAGCAGGCCGTCGACGCCGCCCTCGATCAGCGCGCGCGCCTGCTCGCCGTAGGCTTCCGCCAGCTCGTCGAAGGTGACGCCGCGGAAGCCCGGATTGTTGACGTCGGGCGAGATCGACGCCGTGCGGTTGGTGGGGCCCAGCGCACCGAACACGAAGCGCGGCTGGGCAGGCGTCTTCTTCATCGCCGCATCCGCCGCCGCGCGCGCCAGCTTGGCCGCGGCAAGGTTCATCTCGTAGGCCAGCGCCTCCATGCCGTAGTCGGCAAGCGAGATGCGCTGCGCATTGAAGGTGTTGGTCGAGATGATATCGGCGCCCGCCGCGAGATAGCCCGCGTGGATTTCCCCGATCGCGCCCGGCTGCGTCAGCACGAGGAGATCGTTGTTGCCTTTGACGGGCTTGGGGTGATCGGCAAAGCGGGTGCCACGGAAGGCCGCCTCCTCGAACTTGTAGCTCTGGATCATGGTGCCCATGGCACCGTCGATGACGAGGATGCGCTCCTTGGCAGCCGCCTTCAGCGCCGCGATGCGTTGTGCTCTGCTCATGCGTCGACGACCTCCGGCGCGGCTACGGTCTTGGGCCTGAGCCCCAAGAGGTGGCAGATGGCGTAGACCAGATCGGCGCGATTGAGCGTGTAGAAATGGAACTGGCGGATGCCGTGATCGACGAGATCCATCACCTGCTCGGCGGCCATGGCGGCGGCGACGAGGTGGGTCGTCTGCGTGTCGGCGTCGAGGCCGTCGAAGCGGCGCGCGAGCCAGGCCGGCATGGTCGCCCCGCAGCGCTCGGCAAAACCCGCCACCTGCTTGAAGTTGTGGATCGGCACGATGCCCGGCACGATCGGCACCCAGATGCCGCGCGCGCGCGCCGCCTCCAGGAACCGCAGGTAGTGCGCGTTGTCGAAAAAGAACTGGGTGATGACGCGCGTGGCGCCTGCGTCCACCTTGGCTTTGAGATTGTCGAGATCGGCCTCGATGCTTGGGCTGTCGGGATGCTTCTCGGGATAGCCCGCGACCGAGATCTCGAAGTTCGCCGCCTCCTTGAGGCCCGCAACCAGCGCCGCCGCATTGGCGTAGCCGCCCGGGTGCGGCTCGTACCTGGCGCCGGCGCCCGCCGGCGGATCGCCGCGCAGCGCCACGATGTGATTGACGCCCGCCGCCTTGTAGGCGCGCGCCACCTCGTCGACCTCACCCTTGGTCGCCTCGACGCAGGTGAGGTGGGCGGCGGGCACCAGGCACGTCTCGCGCACCAGCCGGGCCACGGTGTTGTGCGTGCGCTCGCGCGTTGAGCCGCCCGCGCCGTAGGTCACAGAGACGAAGCGGGGCTTGAGCGGCTCGAGCCGACGGATCGCCGCCCACAGCGCGCCTTCCATCTTCTCCGTCTTGGGCGGGAAGAACTCGAAGGAGACGTTGATGTCGCCGTCGCCGACCAGGCGGCTGCGGCGCTCTTTGAGCTCGTTCATCTCAAGCCGTCTGCTCCAGCTTGCGCCGATCCGCGACCGCGGCCGTTGCCGCGTCGGCCTTCGCCCGGCCTGCCAGCCAGAGCGAGACCGTGAGCTTGGCGTCGTCCGCACCGTCGCCCGGCGCCAGATCACGGCGATCGAGCAGCTCCAGACCGCTGTCGGCCACCCACTGCGCAATCTGCTGGCCGGCAAAGCCGAGCCGCTCGTGCGCGTACTGCTCGCGCAGGAACTCGAGGCTGTGCGGCGCAAAGTCGACGATCAGCAGGCGCCCGCCGGCAGCCAGCACGCGCGCGGCCTCCCGAACGGCGCCCTGCGGGTCGCTCAGGAAATGCAGCACCTGGTGCATCACGACCGCGTCGGCGGCATGGTCGGCCAGCGGCAGGTCGTAGATGTCGCCCTGCCTGACCTGCACCTGCGTCAGGCCGGCGCGCTCGAGCTTGGCGCGCGCGTAGGCGAGCATCGCCGTGCTGAGATCGATGCCGATGGCGCGGCGGTAGCGTCCCGCGAACAGCTCCAGCATGCGTGCCGTGCCCGTGCCGAGGTCGACGAGGAGATCGAAAGGCCCAGGGCCCAGCACCTCCGCCACGGCGGCCTCCACCTCCGCTTCCGCCACGTGCAGCGCACGGATCGAGTCCCACTCGCCCGCATGCGTCTGGAAATAGGTCTGGGCCGCGACCTCGCGCTCGTCGCGCAGCGCCTCGGCGCGCCGCCGGTCGCGCAGGATGACGGCGTCGGCGCGATCGACCGTGTCGAGCACGCGGGCCGCCAAGCCTTCGCTGCCGGCCGCCTCCGCCAGCCGGAAATAGGCCCAGCTACCCTCGGCGGCGCGCTCCACCAGGCCGGCCTCGGCAAGCAGCTTCAGGTGCCGGCTGATGCGCGGCTGGCTCTGCCCCAGGATGCGGGTGAGGTCCTTGACGCTGAGCTCGCCCTGGCTGAGCAGCACCAAGAGGCGCAGCCGCGTCGGCTCCGCCATCGCCTTCAGCACATCGATCGAAGTCTGCAGTGGCAGACGCGCCGGCTCATCCATCCCGGAGAACATATAAAGATATCTTTATATGTCAAGTCGAGCCGATCGAGTGGCGCCTATAGACCAGTGTGACCCAGCCGAGATGAACAGCAATCAATTTCTGCCCATCAACCGCTTCTTTGTAGGGGCAGTGCCGGCCCATTCATGGTCTGGCTAGCCTCAGACAACCTTGCGCTGCAATATCGCGTGAAACAATGCGAGTTCGGTGCGGGCGTGTCGTCTGCTGGGGGACGACTATGGCTGCGAGGGCGCATAAGAGTGTTACCCTGGGCAAGCGCAGGGGCTACGATGGGCCGACTTGGGTTTGGCGAGGTTTTGCGTTCAGCATCATGTCCAAGAGATACGAGCCTGTTCGGGACAAAATCCCTCTTCCGGGCGGCGGGTTTGCTGAGGCCTTTCGTATGGCATTGGTGGACCTTTCGTGCTTCGGAGAGGGTCGGCGGCTGGACCTGACAGGCTATCCGCACGAGAGCGAAGCAGAAGCCATGTACAGCGATTGGGCGGCGCTGGGCGTAGATTTCAGAAGAGCGGCCGACAAGGTGCTGACCGAGGCTGAGGAGAACAGCGCCGGTGCCGGACGAAACAAGACGCCCGAGCAGCCAGCCCGCGATTGATCGCCCGGCTCAGGGCGATACCCGCACTACGCACACCGAGGTGAGCGTAGAGGCGTGGCAGGGCCCGTTGCCGCCGCCTGCCGTATTGGAAAAATACAAACAAATAATCTCCGATGGCCCAGAGCGCGTGTTCAAGCAATGGGAGAAAGAGACGGCACACCGTCATGAAATGGAGACCAGACAACAGACGCTTCCATTCTGGGATCGCAGTTCTGGCGCGTTCGACAGCGCTAGCTTTCGCAGCCGGCTGCCTAGCTGTGATCGCTTATGCCGTATCTGCTGGCCAGCAATGGGTCGCCGTCACACTAAGCGGCGCCATGATCATTGCGGGCATCAACGCATTATTCGCCGGAGCTAGGTCGTCTCCTCCAGCTTCTTGGCCTTGCTTCTTCCCTCAGCAGGCTTCCGCACGTCATCGCGACGTGATCATCGCTCCACTTTTTCATCGCAAGCATCTTTGCTGCGGCACAGCATGCCCATTGCGGTTGATGGCGTCACCTGCAACGCGTTAGGACAGAGCCCACTTAGGAATAGGATCCGCGCGCGCTTTTCACGCCCGCTGACCCAATTTCGCCGCAAGCGTTAAGGCCGGCGTAACCCAGATCGTTTACCAAGCTCTCCTGGGCTCACTTCCCCTTCCCCGGAGAACCTTCATGCCGCCGCAGGCCGTGCTCGACGTCGTTGCGTGTGACCCTCCCTTCGACCGCCTGCCGCTCACCATCGACCAGACGTCCTCGCGGGCCTCCGCCCTCATCATGCTGCTGCTGCTGGTGCCGGCGCTGCTGGTGGGCCTGGTGCCCACGGCACTGCTGGTGGCGTTTGCCTCCTCCTCGCTGGGCGTTGCCGCCGACCATCCCGGCGCCGCCGCGCAGGTGCTGGTCGGCATCGGCGTGTGGACGGTGATGTTCGTGCTGCCGGCCAAGCGCATCGTGCAGCGCTTCGGCGTGGCGCGCCGGATCCACATCGACACCGGCACGGTAACCGTGAGCGAGCGCGGTTTCTTCGGCTCGCGCCAATGGTCGGCGCCGCTGCCGGAGTACAAGGGTATCACGCGCCATCTCCGCTCGACGCTGTCGGGCCTGCGCCACGAGCTGATCCTCGTGCACCGCGAGCCGCGCAAATCCGTGCTGCTGCACAGCGGCGACCTCGCCTCCCCGCCGACCATCGATCAGGCCAAGCGGCTGCTTGGGCTGCCGGAGATCCAGCCGCGCGAGCTCTACAGGCGCCGGACCTTCCGCGCCCCGGCGGCCGCACCGGGACCGGTTGTAGCGCGCGCCGCCTGACCCAGGCCGTCCCCCGGAATTGAAGTTCCCGCGCCGGCGGGCGGATGCAACAGGGCCGGGCTACCCAGGCGCTCACCGGATTTTTTTGTTTTTGCCACACTCTGGGCGTCTCAGTGCCTTACGCGGTCAACAGAATTGTTAAGGTCTTTGACGGACCTGCCTGTTCGTGATCAAAACGTCAGGTGATGATGCGGGTGGCCCGAGGGCGCCGGGCGTGCTCGCGCGTGGGCAAACCGAGGGACACGTTACCGCATGAGCAGAGTGGCATCCTGTGCCGGATGGGCGGCCCGCCGGGGCTTTGGCTTGCGCGTAAGCGCTCTCGCGACAGGCCTCGCGGCCTTCTGCATGTGCATCGCCGCCGCCCTGCCGGCCAGCGCATCCGATCCGGCCGTGTCCTACATGGCCAAGGTCGGCAAGGACCTGATGGCGGCGGCACGTACCCGCTCGCCGGGCGTGATGGCCAATGTCATCAACCGGCACGCCGACGTGCGGGTGATCGGCAACTACTCGCTCGGTGCCTACCGCGGCAAGCTGTCCGCCGCGGAACGGCCGGCCTACCTTGCCGGCATGGTCCGCTTCATCTCCCGGTACGCCGCCACCGAGGCACCCAAATACCCCGTCGCCCGGGTCGAGTGGTCCCGCCAGAGCGCGCGCAGCAAGGCCGGCGTGACGGTCGATTCCAACGTCGTGCTGGCCGACGGCACGGCCTATGACGTGCGCTGGCTGCTCGGCAAGTACGGCAACACCTACAAGGTGCGCGACGCGATGGTGCTCGGCTTCTGGATGACGCCGTTCCTCAAGAAGCTGTTCGAGGACTACATCGCCCAGAACGGCGGCAACCCCCGCGCGCTCACCGCCGCCCTCAGTCGCTGAGCTCAGCTTCCCTTACTCGCAGAACGCCCGGCGCGAGCCGCGCCGCCGGCATCAGCCTTGCGTCGAATCCTGGCACGGGGTCGATGGGGCCTATTGCAGCCCATAGGTGACGTGCACCTCGACCTCGAGCACGCGGGTCCCCGCCTCGATGGGAATGCTGGCCGCCATCGCCCGCGGCGACACCGACTCGCGCGCGCCCCCCTCGCTCACGCTCTCGGAGATGCGCAGCACGGGCCCCAGCTTCACGCCCGCGGCCGCAACGTAGAGCTCGGCGCGCCGGCGTGCGTTCGCCATCGCCTCCTTCCGCGCCTCGTCCTTGACGGTCTCGGCGTTGGCGACGTCGAAGCTGATACGGTTGATCCGGTTGGCACCGGCCTCGATCGCCTCGTCGAGCACGTCGCCCAGCTTCTTCACGTCCCGCACCGTCAGGCGCACCTCATTGGAGACGCGGTAGCCGCTGATCCTTGCCGGCCTGCCATCCTTGGCCTGCGTGTAGCGCGGGTCGACATTGAGCGAGGTCGTCTGCAGGTCCTTGGGCGAGATGCCGGCGCTCTTCAGGGCCGCCACCACCTTCGCCATCGCGGCGCTGTTGCGCGCGATCGCCTCCTTGGCCGTGTCTCCCTCCGCGACCACGCCCGCGGTCACGCGGGCGATATCCGGTTCCGCCGCCACGCTGCCCGTGGCCGACACGCTCACCGTCCGTTGCGCGCCCTTCTCGCCTTCCGCTGCCGCCATGCTGGTCCTCGCGTCGAGAAACGTCGCCGCCGCGGCAACCATGGCCGCCGCCATCATCATCCGTCGGGGGGTGCTCATGCTGTCCTCGCGATCCCGGCCGCCGATCTGTTTACACCACATTGTTGCCGGAACGAGGCCGATTCCCGGCACAACGTAGGGGCGCGCCGCCGCCGTTGGTGCTATAGAGGCGCCGCCCGCGCGAGGGGCCCGTAGCTCAATGGTTAGAGCCGGCGGCTCATAACCGTCTGGTTGCAGGTTCGAGTCCTGCCGGGCCCACCAAGCTTTTCAATCGGCTCGAATCAGCTTGTCTGACTTTGGATCACAATTGCCGGTCCATTTCCGGTCTGTTTCCTCAGACAATCACCATGCGGCGCACGCCGGCGCATGGCCCCGAGGACTCACGACTTGTGCCTCGCCTGAGCCAACGATCGGCTGCTCCATCGTTGGGGGGGAGGCGCAGCACGAGCGTTACGCCGCGATCTGCAGACCCCGATATCGGATGAGGCCGCAGCACTTCCACTTTCGATGCCCAGCGCCTTCAGCTCAGCGGCAAGCTTGGGCTGCGTGAGCGGCGTCGTGCCGCGGGCGCACCAGTCTTCGTAGGCGGCCCGCAGGTCCTTGGCGGCCAGCGAGGCACCGGCGGCTTGTTGGAGGCACTCGCGCACGAAGTCTGCACGTGGGAGCCGTCCACGTCGCTCCGCCCGGCCCCTGTAGCACCGTCGACCCTCCCTCGGCAGGATGCGTGAGGATGATCTGCCATGGCGGATAGGGACGACGTTCGAGGGAGGGTCGGATGGCAGTCTGCTACCCTCCCTGCGTACAGCGGTCGCGCCCAGCAACGGCGGCCTTTAGGGAGGGTTTGGGGAGGGTGACAAGCTGTCCCTGAGGGAGGGTTTGCTGGGGGTTATCGTCGCCCTCGATCCCTCCCTGCTCGGCCACCGCCAGGGAGGCTTCGAGGGACGACCCCGAGTGCCCCTGTCTGTCCCTAGCTGCAGCGAGAGCCGATAGAGCGGCAAGGCCGAAGCAGCTGATGATCTCCACGACCATCGTCAGCAGCAGCGCAACGCCTTCCGTCCCCCTGATCGGTACCAGCCGGCCCAAGGTGGCGCTGAAGGCCGCCGGAAGCGGGTCCGACGTGGCCACAATCGGAGCCGCCGAGAGGCTCTTGCGCAGCTCGCCAGCACGCACGGACAACCGCTCGTAGTCCTGCGCTGCCGCCAACTCGCGGCGCAGTTGAACGACCTGGCCGCAGGCCTTCGCAAAGTAGCCGCTCTCCTGGATGTTGGCGCACTCGTGGCTGTCCTCCCAAATTCCGGGCCGAACCGCTTGTGCCTGCCAGCGCCTGACGCACGGTCTCTGCCGGTCGAGGCGGCGTGGGCTGCTCAAGACGGCAAGCTGCTGCTCGACCGAGGCCAGCTCGGCCTTCAGGTTGCCGCGGACCTCCATCTTCCAGGTCCCGGTCCGCTCGATGGCTCGAGATCGCCGTGCTGACCGTGGCGTGTGTTGCGAGGCAGCTGAAGGCGATAAGGCAGATCCAGGCGGCCCCCAGAAGGGCCGCCGTACAAAAAGCCCGCCGGGTGAACAAGGCGACGAGCGCCACGGGCAGGACGCCCTTCGTGACGTCGAAGATACCGCCCACCGCGTAGCCGACGATGGCGGGATACCCCATGGCAACGGCGAAGCGCGCCGTGCCGGTGGCTGTCACGACGAGCGACAACACCATGAACGCAACCACGACGAGGCCCAGCCCGGCGACGGTCGGCCACCCGATTCCCTTGTTCGGCTGATGCATATGCACCGTCTTCCCTCAATCCGCCCGTGCGGCGCTGGGCGCGGTGCTTAGCCCCTATTCGGTCGATGCCGAACACTTTCTTGCGGCAGCCATCGTGCGATGAACACAGACCGCCAGTTCCGCACGATGAGCCTGCTTGATGACGCCACCCTCGCGCGTGGTGCGGCCAGGATCGGATTGGTTCGGCGGGCAGAAGAGCGAAGCTAAACAGAAGAAGGAGAGAGGGCTGCAGAAGCGTCTCAAGAGAGAAGCGCGCGCGAGACTAAAAGCATCGCCGATCGCGGGTTCCAAGAAAAAGCGGATCGTAGCCGGGGTGTTTGAATGCCTGGGGAACACCGGAACGCCTGCAAGCTGGTTCGGTCAAGACGATCTCTCCAGCGAAGAAAGCGTGGAGCCGAAATCGTGTCGACCAGCCGCACGCCGCTCTTCGGCCCTGTCGCCTAGAAATTCCAGCCCTCGGCCTCCATGAATGTCTCGAGGGTGAGATACTTGACGTTGAAGTGCTGACATATGTTCGGGATGTCGGCTGCGTTGGGCTTAAGGGTCTCCATCGCTACGACCGTGCGTCCGCAGTCGCCGCACGGGCGATGACGAACGGATCGGGCGACAAAGCCACCATTGAGTATCTTCTTTCCCTCGATGTTGTTCTGGAAGTGGGGCACCTTGAAGATGCCCGCAACGTAGGCGCCCTCCGCAGCCGTAGGTGTGGGAAAAACCTCCGGGTTCTCACCGGCCGACTTGCGAAGGGACTTCACGTTCGAGCCCCCGTTCTCTCGGACACCTCGCGCGTTGAGACGATCTTCCCGTCGCAAGTAGACGGTCCAATACGCGGCCGAAATGCAGGCTCCACCGATAGTGTTGCCCAATGTCACGGCGACGATGTTGGTCACGAAACTCGCAAGGCTGAGGTTGGCGCC
>CAWCOF010000025.1:0-134723 GCA_963797005.1 uncultured Alphaproteobacteria bacterium | reverse complement strand
TCAATATGTTGAGAGCAAAATTTACGCTCCATGATCGAAGCAAAGTGCTTCGATCAGAACCGATCTTGCTCTAGCAAACACGGTGAAGTGGTGTATAAGGCGGCAGCCGCGGCGGGGCCCCGATTGCACCCAGCGGCCACCCATGCGACCCGGCTGGACGACATCCCGGCCACGGCCGCGCAATCACTCCACCAACCGGAAGGACCGCCGATGTCGCTGAGCGCACAACGCAAGCAGCAACTCGTCAAGGAATTCTCAACCAAGAAGGATGATACGGGCTCGCCGGAGGTGCAGATCGCCCTCCTCACCGAGCGCATCAACGGCCTCACAGATCACTTCAAGGCACACAAGAACGACAATCATTCGCGGCGGGGCCTGCTCAAGATGGTGAGCCTGCGCCGGCGCCTGTTGGACCACGTCAAGTCCAAGGACGACAAGCGCTACCAGAAGATCATCGAGCGTTTGGGTATCCGCCGCTAGCGTGACCAAGGGTCCGGCGCGGAAGCTGTTCACCTTGCCTGCATGCAGGCCTGTGGCCGGCTTCTCCTGAAGAGGCGGCAATCGACGCTGTACGAGAAACGGAAAGAACGAGAAACGAAATGTTCGAAACACAAAGAGTCGAAATCGAATGGGGCGGGCGCAAGCTCGTGCTCGAGACGGGCCGCATGGCGCGGCAATCCGATGCCGCCGTCCTCGCCCAGTACGGCGAGACGACCGTGCTGGCCACCGTGGTCGCCGCCAAGACCGGCAGGCCCGGCATCGACTTCTTCCCCCTGACCGTCAACTACCAGGAAAAGACCTTCGCGGCCGGCAAGATCCCCGGCGGCTACTTCAAGCGCGAGGGGCGCCCCACGGAGAAGGAGACGCTGACCTCGCGGCTGATCGACCGGCCGATCCGCCCGCTGTTCGTGGGAGGCTTCAAGAACGAGACGCAGGTGATCGCCACCGTGCTCAGCCACGACATGGAGAACGATCCCGACATCGTCGCCCTGGTGGCGGCGTCGGCGGCGCTGACGCTGTCCGGGCTGCCGTTCCTCGGCCCCATCGCGGCGGCCCGCGTCGGCTTCATCAACAATGAGTTCGTCCTGAACCCGATGGTCGACGAGATGGGCGAGACCGCGCTCGATCTGGTCGTCGCCGGCACCGGCGATGCCGTGATGATGGTGGAATCGGAGGCCAAGGAGCTCTCCGAGAAGCAGATGCTGGACGCGGTGATGTTCGGCCATCGCGGCTTCCAGCCGGTGATCCAGGCGATCATCAAGCTGGCCGAGAAGGCGGCGCGCGAACCCTGGGACTTCCAGCCGCCGGACAAGTCGAAGTACGCCGCCAAGATGAAGGCGACGGCGGAAGCCGAGCTGCGCAAGGCCTTCGCCATCACGCAGAAGCAGGAGCGCTACCACGCTGTGGCCGCTGTCAAGGACCGCGTGATGAAAGAGCTGATGCCCGCCGAGGCCGACACCAACGAGCAGGTGCTGCTGGGCGACGTGTTCAAGGGCCTCGAGCAGGAGGTCGTGCGCGGCGACATCCTCCGCACCAGCAAGCGCATCGACGGCCGCGACCTCAAGACCGTGCGCCCGATCCGGTCGGAAGTGCACGTGCTGCCGCGCGCGCACGGCTCGGCGCTGTTCACGCGCGGCGAGACGCAGGCGCTGGTCGTGGCCACGCTCGGCACCGGCGAGGACGAGCAGTACGTCGATGCGCTGGAGGGAACGCGCAAGGAGCGCTTCCTGCTGCATTACAACTTCCCGCCCTACTCGGTGGGCGAGACGGGGCGCATGAGCGGCCCGGGCCGGCGCGAGATCGGCCACGGCAAGCTCGCCTGGCGCGCCGTGCATCCGCTGATGCCGAGCCCCGAGGAGTTCCCCTATACGGTGCGCATCGTCTCCGAGATCACGGAATCGAACGGCTCCTCGTCGATGGCTTCCGTGTGCGGCTCGTCGCTGGCGCTGATGGATGCCGGCGTGCCGCTCAAGCGGCCGGTGGCCGGCATCGCCATGGGCCTGATCAAGGAGGGCAACAGCTACGCCGTGCTCTCCGACATCCTGGGCGATGAGGACCACCTGGGCGACATGGACTTCAAGGTGGCCGGCACCGAGAAGGGCGTCACCTCGCTGCAGATGGACATCAAGATCACCGGCATCACCGAGGAGATCATGCGCGTGGCGCTGGAGCAGGCGCAGGAAGGGCGCATGCACATCCTCGGCGAGATGGGCAAGGCCATCGACAGCGCCCGCACCGAGCTCGGCGAGCATGCGCCGCGCATCGAGACCATCAAGATCCCGGTCGACAAGATCCGCGAGGTGATCGGCTCCGGCGGTTCGGTGATCCGCGAGATCGTGGCGGAATCGGGCGCCAAGATCGACATCGAGGACGACGGCACCATCAAGATCGCCGCCGCCAAGCGCGAGGCGATCGAGGCGGCGCTGAACCGCATCAAGGCGATCACGTCGGAGCCAGAGGTCGGCCAGATCTACAAGGGCAAGGTCGTCAAGATCATGGAGTTCGGCGCCTTCGTGAACTTCTTCGGGGCCAAGGATGGCCTGGTGCACATCTCGCAGCTGACCCAGGGTCGGCCGGAAACCGTGCAGGAGGTCGTCAAGGAAGGTCAGCAGGTCTACGTCAAGCTGTTGGGCTTCGACGACCGCGGCAAGGTGCGCCTCTCCATGAAGATCATCGACCAGGAAACCGGCAAGGAGATCCCGCGCGCGGAGGGCGAGCCGGAGGAGGAGCAGCACCACCGCGAGCGTCCGCCGCGGCGCGACCACGGCGACCGTCCCCGCCGGCGCGAGCGGAACTGAGGGCCTCCCGACCGATACCGGCGTAGCAACCACAACCGTGTCATCCCGGCGCTCGTCGCCGGGATCCAGCCATCGGCAAGCTCCTGAGCAAGCTGAGAGATGGATCCCGGGCACAAGGCCCGGGATGACCGCTGTGTGTTTGCGGCGGGCGGTTCAATCAGAATTGGACGTAGGCGTATCCTCTGCGGCCCGCATCAGGGGCATCAGTGCGGCGAGGCCGAGAAGCGGGCCGGGGACGAGCAGCAGGAACACATACTGCACGCCGATCAGGCCGATGCCGTGATTGAGCAGCTGGATGCTGGGGATGGTGATGGCAAAGCCGATGCTGTTGACGATGGTCAGGGCCGACCCGACGAGGCCGCTTGGCGCATACCTCGCGTTGAGCGCGGAGAACTGCGGCGAGTCGCCGGCGACGACGATGCCCCACACGATCAGGTAGGCGACGAACATGGGCGCGGGGAGATAGAGCGCGAGCGGCGAGGCCAAGCAGCACAGGCCCGATGCGCCGAGCTGGGCGAAGGCGACCGGCGCGCTGCCGAAGCGCACCGAGACTAGGCCGCCGCCGATACATCCGAGCGCGCCCGCGGCGATGGCGGCAAAGGTGCACAAGGGCACGTCGAGCGCGCCGTGCCCCGCTCGCGCCCCGTAGGCGGCAATCAGCAGCGGCACGAAGGCCCAGAAGGCATAAAGCTCCCACATGTGGCCGAAGTAGCCGAACGCGGACGCCCGGAACCTCGCCGAGCGGAAGGCCGCCACCAGGGCTCTGGGGTGGAATGACGACCCCGCCTGCAGGTAGGGGCCGTCGGGCACCAGCGCGAACATCGCCGCGCCGCCGCACACGGCCAGGGCCGAGACGGAGAACATCACGGCCTGCCACGGCAGCGCCTGGCCGAGGCCGCGGACCAGGTGCGGAAACGCCGTGCCGAGCACCAGCGCGCCGACCAGGAACCCCAGCGCCTTGCCGAGGTCGCGGCGGTACCAGCCCGAGGCGATCTTCATGCCGACGGGGTAGATGCCGGCGAGAAAGAACCCCGTGGCGAAGCGCAGGCCGAGCAAGGCGATGAGGCTCGGCGCGACCAGCCAGGCGGCGGCGTTGGCCAGCGCCCCCAGCAGGGAGCAGACGAGGTAGATCTTGCGCGGCGAATAGCGGTCAGAGACGGCGAGGACGGCGAAGCTGAGCGTGCCGGCGATGAAGCCGAGCTGCACGGCAGCCGTGAGGTCGCCCAGCGCCTCCGGCGGCAGGCCCCAGCTTCGCTGCAGATCGGTGAGCACCGCATTGCCGGCAAACCACAGCGAGGCGCCGGTGAACTGGGACAGGACGATGACGGGGAGGATGCGGGTCGGGGGGCGTGTCATGTGGTGGGTCAAGGGAGGCCCGGCCGGGCGCGGGATCGCCGTTGTAGCCGGGGCTGCCGACGGGACCTAGCGCTGTCTGGGAAGGGCAGGGGTGCGCGGCACGCCGTCAGCCGTCAGCCGTTCTCGATGGCCGAGGCAAGCCAGGGGACGCTTGCCTTTGCACTCGCCAGTGCGTCCGCCTCGGTAGCGAAGGAGCGCGCGGCGTTGGCCCCGATCGCGAACCACCCGCGGCCGTCTTCGGGGTCGCGACGATACGCCTCGAAGCCGTAGGTGCCGTCAGGCCGGCGGAAGATGTCTACGCATCGCGTCTCGCCCTCCAGATTGAAGGAGCGAATGACCACGTTCTTGTTTGGCATTTGTCAGGCTCGCCATGAGTATACGGCCAACGTCCTACACATACGAGCCCGGGCGCAAGTGGTCGCGTGCTTGGGTCCCGGGCCTTCGATGCCGCGCCGCCGGCGCGGCATCTGCCCGGGATGACGGATGTGGCGCGGGATGAATGTGGCGCAGCCAGCGGCCGCGTCGCCGGCGCGGCGGCTGCCCGGGATGACCTTCGGTCGAAGCAAGCGTGAGGCAGCGCGGTCATTAGCGAGCAACCCCTGCCGTCATCCCGGCGCCACGCGTGCCCGTTAGGGCGTGCGCCGCGACAGGTCCGCGGGTCCGTCGACGATTTCGCCGGTCGACTTGTCCAACAGGTCGCTCCACTCCGGGTTCATGCTCTCGATCAGCCTGATCTTCCACAGGCGTCGCCATTCCTTGAGCTGCTTCTCACCGACGATGGCAGCTTCCATCGTCGGATGCATCTCGTAATAGACGAGACGGTGCACGCGATACTTCTTGGTGAAGCCCTCGATCAGGTCCTGCTTGTGCAGCCCGACGCGCTGAGGGAGATCGCTGGTCACGCCGATGTAGAGCGTGCCGTTGCGGGCGCTTGCCAGGATGTAGACGCAGGGGGACTTGACGCGAGGGGACATCGCAAGCGTCCGCGGTAGTGTGCGGTCATCGTCCTGCACATACGAGCCCGGGCGCAAGTGGTTGCGTGCTTGGGTCCCGGGCCTTCGCTGCCGCGCCGGCGGCGCGGCATCTGCCCGGGATGACGACAGTGGCATGGGGTCAGACCCTGATCCCCGGCCCCTGATCCCTACCCGTCTAAACCCCGAGGTAGCGGTGCTGGATGGTGGGGGTGGCGGCGAGTTGCGGGGAGGTGCCGGTCCACACGATGCGGCCGCGCTCGATCAGGTAGTGGCGGTCGGCAAGGCGGGTCAGCGCGGCGACGTTCTTGTCGATGACGAGGATCGCGAGGCCTTCGGCCTTGAGGCGCGCCAGGCAGCGCCAGATCTCGGCGCGGATCAGGGGGGCGAGCCCTTCCGTGGCCTCGTCCAGGATCAGCAGGCGCGGGTTGGTCATCAGGGCGCGGCCGATGGCCAGCATCTGCTGCTCGCCGCCAGAGAGGAGATTGCCCATGCTGGCGATGCGCTGGCCGAGCCGGGGGAAGAGCGCGCACACCTTGTCGAGCGTCCAGGGGCCCGCGACGCCGTCGCGGGCGGCGGCGGTGGCCACGAGGTTCTCGCGCGCGGTGAGGTTGGGGAAGATCTGGCGCCCTTCGGGCACGAGGCCGAGGCCCATCTGGGCGATGCGGAAGGAGGGCAGCGCCGCGATCGGCTGGCCGGCGAAGGTGATGGCGCCGGCGGTGGCGGGCGTGAGCCCCATGATGGCGCGCACGGTGGTGGTCTTGCCCATGCCGTTGCGGCCCATGAGGGTGACCATCTCGCCCGGCGCGATTGCGAGCGAGATGCCGAACAGCACCTGGCTGCGGCCGTAGCCCGCCTCCACGTTGCTCGAGCTCGAGCAGGCGCGTGCCGTCAGGCATGGGTGCCGACCTCGCCTTCGTCCTCGCCCAGATAGGCCTGGCGCACGTCCGGGTTGGCGCGGATCTCCTCCGGCACGCCGGTGGCGATGACGCGGCCGTAGACCAGCACGGTGATGCGGTCGGCGAGCGCGAACACGGCCTCCATGTCGTGCTCGATCAGCAGGATCGTCAGCTCGCGCTTGAGCTCGCCGAGCGTGGCGACCATGCGCTGGGACTCCTCGGGGCCCATGCCGGCCATCGGCTCGTCGAGCAGCAGCATGGCGGGCCGCGTCGCCAGCGCCATGGCGATCTCGAGCTGGCGGTGCTCGCCGTGGCTCATGCTGGCGACGACGACGTCGGCGCGATCGCTCAGGCCGACACGGGCGAGCGCGGCGCGGGCCGGCTCGCGCAGCTCCGGCTCGTTGCGGGCGTCGCGCCAGAAGCGGAAGGAGTGGCCGGCGTGGGCCTGCACGGCCAGCGCGACGTTGTCCAGCGCGGTGAAGTCGAGGAACAGCGAGGTGATCTGGAAGGAGCGCGCGAGCCCCAGCGCGCTGCGCCGGTGCACGGGAAGGTCGGTGATGTCGCGGCCGGCAAAGACGATGCGGCCGGCGTCGGGGGTGATCTCGCCGGTGAGCTGGCCGATCAGCGTGGTCTTGCCGGCGCCGTTCGGGCCGATGATGGCGTGCAGCTCGCCGGCGGCCACGTCGAGGGTGACGCCGTCGCAGGCGATGACGCCGCCGAAGCGCCTGGTCAGGCCGTCGATCTGGAGCAGCGGCTCAGACACGGCGCAGGCTCGCAAGGATCCCATCGATGCCGCCGCGCGCGAACAGCACGATCAGGAGCAGCATCGGCCCCAGGATCAGCTGCCAGTATTCGCGCGCGGCCGAGACATCTTTGCTGGTGAAGATGTGAGCGACAACCCCGATCAGCCAGGGCAGCGCCTCCTCCAGGACCAGCAGGGCAAGCGCGCCGATGACGGGGCCGAACACGGAGCCCATGCCGCCCAGCACGGCCATGACGATGAGATCGCCCGAGCGCGTCCAGTGCATCATGGCGGGGCTGATGAAGTCGGTGTGGTTGGCGAGCAGCACGCCGGAGAGACCGCAAAGCGTGCCGGCGATGACGAAGCAGGCCAGCCGATACTGGTAGGTGGGAAAGCCGATGGCGTTCATGCGCCGGTCGTTGGAGCGCGCGCCCTGGATGACGAGGCCGAAGCGCGAGTTGACGATGCGCCAGACGAGGTAGACGGCGGCGAAGAGCAGCGCCAGGCACAGGTAGTAGAAGACGGTCTTGTTGGAGAGGTCGAGCAGGCCGCCGAAGCTGCTGCGCTGGTAGATGGTGAGGCCGTCGTCGCCGCCGTAGCGGTCGAGCGCGACGGCGACGTAGTAGATCATCTGGGCGAAGGCGAGCGTGATCATGATGAAGTAGACGCCGCGCGTGCGCAGGCAGAGCGCGCCGATGACGAGCGCGACCAGGGCGGAGAGAGCCAGAGCGAGCGGCCACTGCACGAAGGCGGAGGACACGCCCTCGTGCGCGAGGATGCCGACCACGTAGCCGCCGATGCCGATGTAGGCGGCGTGGCCGAAGCTCACCATGCCGCCGAAGCCCATGATGAGATTGAGGCTGACGGCGGCGAGCGCCAGGATGACGATGCGGGTGAAGAGGGAGAGCAGGAACAGGTTGCCGATGGCGTGCGCATAGACCGGCATCAGCACGAGAAGGGCGATGAGCGCGGCGACCGTGAGATTGCGAGGCGTGGCGCGCGCTGTCATCGGTGGGCGGCCGGGAACAGGCCCTCGGGCCGCAGCACGAGGATCACCGCCATCACCATGTAGATCAGCATCGAGGAGAGCGCGGGGGCGACGGTGGCGGCGGCGGCGGGGCTCAGGATCGCCTCCAGCATGTCGGGCAGGAAGGCGCGGCCGACGGTGTCGATGAGGCCGACGAAGATGGCGGCGACGAAGGCGCCGCGGATCGAGCCGATGCCGCCGATGATGATGACGACGAAGGCGAGGATCAAGATGTTCTCGCCCATGCCGATCTGGGCCGTGAGGATGGCGGCCTGCATCAGCCCGGCGAGGCCCGCCAGCGCCGCGCCCACCCCGAACACGAAGGTAAAGAGCAGCTTGATGTTGACGCCGAGCGCGCCCGCCATCTCGCGGTTGGAGGCGCCGGCGCGGATCAGCATGCCGACTCTTGTGCGCATGATGACGAGATAGAGCGCGAGCGCGACCAGCAGCGCGACGATGATGATCGACAGGCGATACATGGAGTAGGTGACGCCGGGGAGGATCTCGACGGAGGTGTTGAGCCAGGGGGGCAGGTTCACGTTCATGCCGGCCGGGCCCCAGACGAGGCGCACCAGCTCGTTGAAGAAGAGGATGAGGCCGAAGGTGGCGAGCACGTGGTCGAGATGGTCGCGCCCGTAGAGGCGGCGGATGGCGATCACCTCGACCGCCATGCCGGCGAGCAGCGTCGCCAGCAGCGCCAGCACCACGCCGCCGAGGAACGAGCCGGTGAGCGCGATGAAGGTGGCGGCGAAATAGGCGCCCAGCATGTAGAGCGAGCCGTGCGCCAGGTTCACCAGATCCATGATGCCGAACACCAGCGTCAGCCCGGCGGCGAGCAGGAAGAGCAGGAGGCCGAACTGGAGGCCGTTCAGGAACTGTTCGAGCAGGAGCAGCATGACCGATCCTGCTCTAGCCGCGGTGGGTGACGACGACAACCGATGCGCCGCCGTGGTCGAACTCGGCGACCTCGCGCATGCCGATCCTGGCGTGCGCACGCAGCGAGGCCACGTTGTCGCGACGGATGAAGGTGATGCCCTCCCGGCCGGGCAGCCGGGCCCGCAGGTCGGCCATCAGCATCGCGGGCAGGTTCTGTCCGCGCTCGGTCTCGGCGATGCAGATGGGGCCGTAGAGATAGGCATCCGCCTCGCCCGGATAGGCCTCCAGCATGGCCTTGATGATGGGCGCATGGCCTGCGCCGCCTTCGACGAGGAGACGAGGTAGCCGACGACGCGGCCGTCCCGGTGCGCCACGATCACCGGCAGGTCGCCGAGCGCGGCCTGGAACCACTCGCGGGAAAAGCGCACCGACAGCGTGCCGCCGTTCTCGCGCAGGTTCGCCTCCTGCAGGTCGAGGATGCCGGCGATGTCATCGCGCTTGGCGAGCGCGATCTCGTACGCCGAGCCTGCCGGTCGCTGATTGCCCGCCAAGGGACAAGGTCTCCGTCACGCCTGACAAAAACAATGTGCGTGAGCCGGGATGGCTCACGCACGCTGCGCGGCGAACCAAGTCATCACTTCATCGGGCACTTGTCGTGGAAGCGGTCCTGGCTGTCCTTGACGATGGTCGCCACGGTTTTCAGCGTCAGCACGCCGTCGCCGTCCTTGACCACATCCTGCAGATAGAAGTTCTGGATCGGGAAGTGGTTGTTGCCGTACGTGTAAGGACCGCGCACCGACTTGTAGTTGGCCTTCTTCATCTCCTCGCGCATGGCGTCCTTCTTGGTGAGGTCGCCCTTCACCGCCACCACCGCGCTGTTGATGAGGCCGACGGCATCATAGGCCTGCGCGCCGTAGAAGGACGGATAGGCTTTGTGCTTGGCCTTGAAGTCGGCCACGAACTTCTTGTTGGCTTCGTTGGGCAGATCGTTGACCCACTCCTGGGCGCCCGGCACGCCGATGGCGAGCTCCTTCTGGCGCGGCAGCGATAGGGCGTCGATGGTGAAGGCGGTGTAGAGCGGGATCTTCCCCTTCAGGCCGGCCTGCGCGTACTGGTTCAGGAACTGCACGCCGGCGGCACCCGGATAGAAGACGAACACCGCCTCGGGATTGGCCGCCTTCACCTTGGTCAGCTCGGCGGAGAAGTCGAGCTGGGTGGGCCACTTGGTCAGGTCCTGGCCGACCACCTTGCCTTTGAAGGTGGAGGAGACGCCGGCCAGCATGTCCTTGCCGGCGGCATAGTTGGGGCCGATCAGGTAGACGTTCTTGACGCCCTTCTGGTTCATGTAGAGGCCCACCGCCTGCGGCGTCTGGTCGTTCTGCCATGACGTCGAGAAGAAGTAGGGCGAGCACAATTCGCCGGCGATCTGGTGCGGGCCGGCATTGGCGCTGATCAGGAACGTCTTGGAATTGATCACCGGCTTGTAGGAGGCCAGCAGCACGTTCGACCAGATGTAGCCGACCACGAAGTCGACCTTGTCGGACTGGACCAGCTTCTCGCTCTTCTGCTTGCCGATCTCCGGCTTGAAGCCGTCGTCCTCGTAGATCACCTCGACCGGAAGGCCGCCCATCTTGCGGCCGATGTGGTCGAGCGCGAGCTCGAAGGAATTACGCATGTCGTTGCCGATCACGGCGACGGGCCCGCTGAACGTGCTGATGAAGCCGATCTTCACCGACTTCGACTGGGCCATCGCTGACCCTGCCCCGAGCGCGAGCACCGCGCCGGCGACAATCATCGTTCTCTTCATCTGTAGTTCCTCCCAAGTGCTCTACTTTCCCCTCGGTCCGCGACCCTAACGGAAGGGTGGCGGGCCTCGAAGCTTGATGCGCGGCAGCGTCTCCCTCTCCCGCTTGCGGGAAGAGGGGTTGGGGTGAGGGCAGCCCGAGGCGCCGCGCTCAAGTTTGCCGCTGCCCCTCACCCTAACCCTCTCCCCATGCTGAAGAAGCATGGGGAGAGGGAATTGCGATCACGCCCGGTGGACCTTCACATACTCGAAGTCCCCGGGCTTGTTGTCGATTCCGACCTTGGGCGCGGAGATCCACGAGGCGAACCTGCCCCGCTCCCAGCACGGCGCCATCAGGCCCTCGATGAAGTCGCCGTCGGCCTTGGAGGGGAGCCACTGGTCCTTCTGCCTGGCCCACTCGGCCTCGCTGAGCACGCCGCCGTCGGGCGAGGCCTTGACGTTGGCGAACTCGCCGATCTGGCGGTGGAAGGCGACGTGGGGCAGCCGCAAGCGGAAATCGACGCCCGCCTTCTCGATCACCTTGTTCCACCGCTCCACGCCCTTGGCGCAGTCAGTGACGTAATCGTCACGCAGGCGCATGTTGATGGCGGTGAGCGCCGGCTCATCGACCATCTTGATCTGGCCGTCGACGAGCTTGCTCACGGGATAGACGGCATCGGTGAGCTGGTGGTCGTCCTCGATCCGGGTCTCCTGAAAGCGGCCCTTGACGCCGGAATTGTAGTAGTTGGCGGCGTTGGTCGACACCTCCGAGCCGAACAGGTCGAGCGACAGCGTGAAATGCAGGTTGGCCTTCTTCTGCATGGTCGGCAGATCGATGACGCCCAGCTTGCGCACGGCGGCGATGTCGTTGGGGTCCTCGATGCCCGCCGCCTTCATGGCCACGCAGGTGCGCTCGATGGCGCGCCCCACGCCCGTCTCGCCGACGAACATGTGGTGCGCCTCCTCGGTCAGCATGAAGCGGCAGGTGCGCGACAGCGGATCGAAGCCCGATTGGGCGAGGCTTTCGAGCTGCATCTTGCCGTCGCGGTCGGTGAAGAAGGTGAACATGAAGAAGGAGAGCCAGTCGGGCGTCGCCTCGTTGAAGGCGCCCAGCATGCGCGGCTTGTCCGTGTCGCCGGACTGGCGCACCAGCAGCTCCTCGGCCTCCTCGCGGCCGTCCTTGCCGAAATACTTTTGCAGCAGATAGACCATGGCCCACAGGTGACGGCCTTCCTCGACATTGACCTGGAACAGGTTGCGCATGTCGTAGAGGGAGGGCGCGGTCTTGCCGAGGTGATGCTGCTGCTCGACGCTGGCCGGCTCCGTGTCGCCCTGGATGACGATCAGCCGGCGCAGCATGGCGCGGTACTCGCCCGGCACCTCCTGCCACGCGGCCTCGCCCTTGTGGGTGCCGAAGTTGACCTGCCGGCCCTCCTGGCGCGGCGCCAGGAGGATGCCCCAGCGGTAGTCGGGCATCTTGACGTAGTCGAACTTGGCCCAGCCCTTGGGGTCGATGCTGACGGCGGTGCGCAGATAGACATCCGACGTCTGGAAGCCCTCGGGCCCCCTGGCCATCCACCAGTCGATGTAGCCGGGATGCCATTGCTCCAGGGCCTTCAAGACGCGCTGGTCGTCCATCAGCCCGACGTTGTTGGGGATCTTGGTCGAGTAGTCGACGTTGGTGGTTTCGGGCATCTTCGTTCCTCTTGCTCGGTCCGGTCCCCTCTCCCCACACTTCCGTGGGGAGAGGGTTAGGGTGAGGGGCAGAAGCTTGCTCCGGCGTTTGCCGCTGCCCCTCACCCCGACCCTCTCCCCGTAAGGACGGGGAGAGGGAGATGTCTCACACCCTTTCCGGGTTGAAGTTGGCTTTGACGCCGGTGCCGTAGCGTTTCAGCGCACCCTCGGCACCGGCCGCGTTGGGGCGCTGGAAGATCCAGTTCTGCCAGGCGGTGAGGCGGCCGAAGATCTTGGTCTCCATGGTCTCGGGACCGCCGAAGCGCAGGTTTGCCTCCATGCCGGTGAGACCGTCGGCGGAGAAGGAGCCGCGCTCCTCCAGGAAGATGCGCACCTCGTCATCCCAGTCGATGTGATCGAGCGCGCTGGTGACGAGGCCGAGGCTGTCGCACTCCTCCGCCGCGAGCGGCTTGCCCAATTCCGCCTGGGCCTTGCCGACGCTGTCGGGCTCGCCGAGGAAGCGGGTGGCGAGCCGCGTCAGGTCGTTGCTCATGGGATAGGCGCCGAAGCTGAGCGCCGACAGGGTGAGCGTGGCGGGCGGGCGATTGTCGCCAGGGACGCTGCCGGCGAGCATGAAGGAGCGGTCGCAGGCAAACACGATCTCGGCCAGCGTGCCGGCGAAGCACGAGCCGGGCTCGATCAGCGCCACCAGCGAGCGCGAGGTGAGGTCGATGCGCTTCAGGACGCGCTTCCAGTAGTGGAGGATCTCGCGCGCGAGCCAGTGGCCCTTGTTGGCATCGAGGAAGGCGTCGTAGGCCAGGACCTGCTCGGGGTCGCCCTGGGACTTGAAGATGAGGACGCCGATGTCGGGCTCATTGAGGCGCAGGTGGAGAATAGCGTCGTCCAGCTCGCGGGCGAGCCGCAAGGGCCAGAACGCGGCGCCTTGGTCCACCATGTCGTCGGCGCTCGGAGGCGGGGGCGCAGTCGGTCCCAGAATGGTGAGGATCGCGCGCCGCGTGCCGCGGTCGATCTCGACCTTGACGCTCGAGTAGGTGACGGCGTCGTCGGAGAAGGTGCGCTCGATCGGCGTCAGCGCGATGCCCTTGGCCGCCGCGTCGCGGTCCGACTGGGCGGCGAGCCTGCCGGCTGTCTCCTTCAAGGCCTGGTCGAACCTGGAATTGGGCACGGCCTGGTCGACGAGGCGCCACTTGACCGCGCGCGCGCCCCTGACACCCTCCTCGACGGTGCAGAAGGCGTCGGCCAGATCGCGGCGCACCTTGCGCTTGTCGGTGACGCGCGTGAGGCCGCCGGTTCCCGGCAGCACGGCAAGCAGCGGCAGCTCGGGCAGCGCGACGGTGGAGTTGCCGTCGTCGGCGAGCAGGATGTGGTCGGTGGCGAGCGCCAGCTCGTAGCCGCCGCCGGCCGCGGTGCCGCGGATCGCGCAGATGTACTTCTGGCCGGAGCTGCGGCTCGCATCCTCCATGGCGTTGCGCGTCTCGTTGGTGAACTTGCAGAAGTTGACCTTGTGGGCGTGCGAGGAGCCGGCCAGCATGCGGATGTTGGCGCCGGCGCAGAACACGCGGTCCTTGCCCGAGCGCAGCACTACCACCTTCACCTGAGGGTGCTCGAAGCGCAGGCGCTGGACGGCGTCGGCGAGCTCGATGTCGACGCCGAGGTCGTAGGAGTTGAGCTTGAGCTGATAGCCCTCGAACAGGCCGGCGTCCTCATCGACGTCCATGATGAGCTGGGCCGTGTCGCCCTCGAAGGCGAGCTTCCAGTGGCGGTAGCGCGCCGGCTCGGTCTGGAAATCGATGCGTCGGGCGGCAGGGGGGCGTTCGGCGCTATCGGCCATCCTCGTCTCACTCCCGCAAGGGCCGCGGCAACACACCCGCCGACGCGCTCAGGGGCCGGCGCGGGGGTCGGCGCGGCCATATGCATTATTATGCCGTCAGGCTAGGCTGTAATGCACAATAATGCAAGCTCGATTTGGCTCGGGCTGCGCAAACTACGACTGCTAACAGTTGGCAGCCGCAACATCTGGCAAACAATAGCGAGCTGAATGCAACCTCGCGGAGCGCCCACCGGCTGGCACCGCCGTGATGACTAACGCCTGCTGGATTGGCTCAAGTTCCTCAATTTCATCCAAGGCCATTTCCATCATCCTCAGCTGCCACTCCGTCTTGCGGAACTTCGAATGGCCTACAAAGAAAACAATTCCAGGGTGCGCTTCCATCTCTTGGTAGATCTGCTCGAAATCGACCATGTTGTTGGTGACGAGGATCATGTCGTGATTGATTGCGTAGCGCGCCACGAGATGATCGCCGCGCCCCCGCAATCTCCAAAGGCGCACTACCGCCAGAGAAGAAAAACCCCGCTCGGCAGCTGCGTCTGCCAGCGCGGGGCTTAGGTTCTCGTCAACAAGAATGCAGGAGGCGACACCGATCTGATGCAGCTGGCGCTTGGGCTGATCCCGCCGTGGATGGTCAAGGCCTGCGCATTCAACGCCGAGGCACGCCGTCTCGATATCGAGATCGACTTCGCCAGGGGCAGCCGGTTCCCATGTCCACAATGCGGCACGGCTGACTGCCCGGTGCACGACACCTCAATGCAGACGTGGCGGCACCTCGACTTCTTCCAGCATCAGGCGTTCCTGCACGCGCGCGTGGCCCGCATCGAGTGCCCCGATTGCGGCGTCAAACAGATCGCCGTGCCGTGGGCGAGGCAGGGCTCCGGCTTCACCCTGCTGTTCGAGGCTCTCGCCATGACGCTGATGACGGCCATGCCGGTCGCTGCCGCCGCACGCCTCCTCGGCGAGCACGACACCCGGATGTGGCGCGTGCTGCACCACTGGGTCGAGCAGGCCCGCGAGCATGCCGATTACGCGGATGTGAAGCGCGTCGCCATCGACGAGACGGCGGCCAGGCGCGGCCACGACTACGTCTCGCTGTTCGTCGATATGGATCAGCGCCGCGTGCTGTTCGTCACCGAGGGGCGGGGCGCCGATACCGTGGAAGCGTTCGCCGACGATCTGGAGGCCCACAACGGCGATGCCAGCCGCGTCAAGCAGGTCTGCATCGACATGAGCGGCGCCTTCATCAAGGGCGTCACCGACAATCTCACCGAGGCCGAGATCACCTTCGACAAGTTCCACGCGGTCAAGCTCGTCAACGACGCCGTCGACAAGGTCCGCCGCGCCGAGAGCAGGGGACGGCCCGAGCTCAAACGCAGCCGCTATCTCTGGCTCAGGAACGAGCCGTCACTGTCGGCAGAAAGCCGTGAGCAGCTCACGAGCCTCACGCGCCTGCACTTGAAGACGGCGCGGGCCTATCGATCCGACTCGCCTTCCAGGAGATCTACCAGCAGCCCAACAGCGACTGGGTCGCTCTCTTCCTCGACCGCTGGTACAGCTGGGCCATCCGATCACGCCTCGATCCCATGAAGGAGGCTGCACGCACCGTGATGCGCCACCGCGACGGCATCCTCGCCTTACCTAGCGGATTTACGGTCGTACTCAAGGAACGGTAACAGTTCGCGTTTTACTACGGCCCTTCATTGCTCGCTCGGAAGGCCACTTGATCTCCCTCGGCCGACCTCTCCGTGGGTTCGCCGTAGCATACAAATACGCCGCCCTGACCTGCTTGTCCGTGAGCTGCGGATAAGTGCGTCTAGCCTCCGAGGCCCCGTCGCTCTCGACGATCTCTGCCACCCAATAGGCGGGAACGCGCGTACCCTTTATGCAGGGCTCTCCCCGCATGATCTCCGGCTTGCTAAGAATCGCGCCCTCTGCCTGTTGCAATTCGCGAATACGGTCATTCGCTTCTCTTCGATAGTTGCCGACCTGCATGGCGGAGATGTTTGTGCCACTGATGCCGATAAACTTTTTGCGGGGAGCATCCAGCGCGGCCTGAATAGCCTTGTGCCTCAAGGCGGGCCCGACATCCCAGTTGATAAGGTCGCGGCACAGCTTCAGCGAGAATAGCCCGCGATACTCGATGACCCGCTTGCGGTCTCTGGATGATGCGATGCCGAGTGGCACCAGCTCATCAATGAGGTTGTTAACTTGCACGGCAGTGAGACCAAGCATGGCGCTTGCCTCTGCTGTAGTGAACTCGCGGTTGTGGAGTTGGTCCCTGAGGGCTCTAAGTGCGGCCATCCGCTGTTCCATCCAAAATGTTTATCGAACTAGATAGAATATAAGCGCGCGAGGCCGTCTTTGCAAGCCCTTGATTTTACCGGCTTCTCTGGTCCCTTCTTCACCTAAGAAGGTGAGCTTGGACGCTGAGAAGTACGCTTCGACCGTGCTGGGCAAATCCGGTCGCAGCGAGGTTTTGTCGATCTTGGTGGCAGGTTGGCGAACAGGCTATTGGGCGCTGGTTGCCGCTTGTCCTCGTCATGTTGGACACATGTCGGAGGCATGTTGGCCGCGTGCGTCGGCTGGCTAGCGCCTTCATGTTTCTTATCATCCTGGCCTGACAAAACACTGATGTTTCACGTGAAACATAGGTCTTGTTGGCAAGGTCCAGAGGCCGATCGCCGAGGCAATCAGCCCTCGCCCTTCGGGCCGGAGAGGGCTGCCCGGGCGACGCCGGAACGCTGCACCTTGCCCGTCGGCCCCAGCGGCAGGGCATCGCGGACATGGATGGCGTCCGGCACCTTGTATTTCTCGAGGCGCTCCGCCGCCCAGCGGCGCAGGGCCTCCGCCGTCAGATCGGCACCGGGCTTGGGCACGACGATCGCCCAGACGGCTTCGCCGAGGCGCTCGTCCGGCACGCCGGCCGTGAGCGCCGCAGCCACGCCCGGGTGAGCGGCGAGCACGGCGTCGATCTCGGCCGGCGCGATCTTGTTGCCGCCGCGCGAGATGATGTCCTTGAGGCGGCCGGCGATCTCCACCCGGCCGTCGGCGCGCATTCGGCCGAGGTCGCCGGTGCGGAAATAGCCGCCGTCGAAGGAGGCCGCGGTGAGCGCCGGGTCGTCCAGGTAGCCCAGCATGCCGAAGGGCGAGCGGATCAGAAGCTCGCCAGCGGTGCCGCTGGGGGCGGGGCGGCCATCTTCGCCCACGATGCGGATGTCGACGCCTTCGGTTGGCCGCCCGATCGAGCCGGCGCCCGCCTCGCGCCCGGCGGGCGGCAGGCAGAAGTCGCAAGATCCCGTCTCGGTGAGGCCGTAGAGGTCGTAGATGCCGGATCGCGGGAGGGCCGCGCGCACGCTCTCGCCGAGAGGGGCGGCAAGCAGCTCGCCGCCGGTCAGGATCGCGCGCAAGGCGGGGGCCTCGAGCTTTGTGCCCATCATGGCCCTGAGCATCGTCGGCACCGCCGCCAGCACGGTGCCGTCCCGGCCCAGGGCCCGCGACACGGCGTCGGGCGTGAACTTCGGAATCAGCACGAGACGAGCGCCGCGCCCCAGAGCGAGCGCGCTGACCCAGATGCCGAAGATGAAGGTCAGCTGCAGCGGCACCACCACCTTGTCTTCGCCGGCCAGGCCCAGCAGCCGATCGAGCACGCCCAGCTTGGCAGCGAAGCGGTCGTGACCAATGACGACGCCCTTGGGCCTGCCGGTGGTCCCCGAGGTGAAGATGACGAGGGCCGCATCGCGCAGCAGCTCCCGCTCCGGCGGCGGGGCGTCGGCGACGGCATCGATGCGGCCGGGCGCGACGCGCAGCCGTGCGCCCGTCACGCACTGCACCGCATCCGCCGTGCTCGGGGCGGCATCGGCATGGAGCGGAACCACCACGCCGCCGGCGAGCCAGATGCCAAGCATGGTCGCCAGATCCGCGGGCCGGTTGGCGGTGACGGCGAGGACCGGCTCGGCCGGGGCGATCCTGGTGGCGGTCAGCTCCTGGGCGACGGCCTCGGCCCGCGCGATCAGCTCCCGGCAGGCGACGGCGCCCTCCGCTCCCTCCACCGGCGCCGACGAGCGGGCGAGCGCCCCATTGAGATAGTCTGCCAGCGCACCGGTCACGGCATTCCTCTTCCGCGGGCACCTCGCCCTGCAAGGGCTCGGTGATAGCATGCTGGGCGGTTTTGCAGGACATTGAGAGAGAGAATGGCGAGGGGGGATGATGGCTTGGCCGCAACGCACCTGCGAAGACGAGGGCGCCCGCCAGGCGCCGGATTGGTTGGACATTTTAACCGGGCCTTGCTAGAAGCACAGCCAACGCGTGGGCTTCGGCTTCAGGCGCTTTGCGCCATTGGTCCCGGCCCACGTTTCGAGTATCTGCAACGCACGAATGAGGAACGCACCACTTGCTGGTTCAGGTCCGCGACAACAACGTCGATCAGGCCCTCAAGGCGCTGAAGAAGAAGATGCAGCGCGAGGGCATTTTCCGTGAGATGAAGCTCCGGAACTACTACGAGAAGCCCTCCGAGAAGCGCGTCAGGGAGCAGGCCGAGGCGGTGCGCCGGGCCCGCAAGCTGGCGCGCAAGCGCGCCCAGCGCGAAGGCCTGCTGCCGGGCAAGGCGCCGGTGAAGCCGGGCGCACCGGGACGCGGCGGCCGTCCGGGTAGCGGGCCTCCGCGCAGCGGCGGTTTCGGCGGCGGTGGCGGCTTTGGCGGTGGCGGCGGCTTCAGCGGTGGTGGTGGCTTCAGCGGCGGCGGCAACTCCGGCGGCGGTGCACCTCGGTAGCCTTCCGATCTCGCGAAGATTTCAGGGCCGCCTCTCCTGCATGGAGGGGTGGCCTTTACGCATGCGCGGGCCCGTCACTGCACGAGGCCGCGGACCCAGTCCCGCACGACGTCGAGCGCGTTGTTGCCGTTGACGTAGAGATCGCTGTGGCCGCCGTTGGGGAAGGTCACCAGCCGCCTGGGCTCGTTGGCCAGGCGTGCCAGCGCGCGCCCCATGGCGACCGGGATCACGGCATCACGCTCCCCGTGCAGGATCAGAACCGGCGCCTTGACCTGGGCGATTACCTGATCCGTTTCGTAGCGGTCCAACAGGAGCTGGCGCACCGGCAGGTAGGGGTAGGCCCGTGCGGCGAGCTCCACGACCGAGGTATAGGGCGCATCGAGGATGAGCCCGCCGACCGGCCGCTCGGCGGCGATGCGCACGGCAACGCCCGAGCCCAGCGACTCGCCGTAGAGGATGATCGATTTGGGGTCGACGCCATCGTGGACCAGCGCGCTGTAGGCGAGGCGCGCGTCGGCGACATTGGCCCGCTCCGACGGGCGGCCGGTGCTGCCGGCGTAGCTGCGGTAGGCCATCATGTAGACGCCCCAGCCCTCGGCCATGAAGCGCTCGATGCGCGGCGCGCGGTCGGCGAGGCCGCCGCCGTTACCGTGGAAATAGAGGAGCGTTGGCTGGCCGGGCTTGGCCTTGCCGTACCAGGCAATGAGACGCGTTCCGTCCGGCGTTCGAAGTACGCGCTCCTCGACATTGGCAAGGCCCGCCTGCGCCGGGGGCGTGCGCACGCGGTCGGGGAAATACATGAGGCGGCGCTGGCCGAAGTAGGCCGCGCAGGCAACCAGCGCGTAGGCGATGAGGACGCCGACGGCGAGCTTGATGAGGAGCGACATCGGCGCCTTCTGGCTTGCGGCCGGTCCGAGGTCAAGAGCAGCCCCAGCGCACCCTCCTGGCTCAGATTGCCAAGAGGTAGGTGCGCTTGCTAGCTGATCGGGATAACTTACGATGCGATTGTCGGCAGAGTCTGGGCCCGCTAGCTAATTCGCTCGAAGTTGCCGTATACGCCGCAATCCTGCCCCGAATCTTCGGCAACGACCTCTTTGCTTCTCTCCCCTGAGCAAGGGCTCTAGACACGAGAAGCTAGGCGGCATCGAGATGTACGACAAACTTCGACAAAAAGGGCGGGAGTTTGCGAAGTTCCTTGACTCGCTATCTGATGAAGAGCGGGCGCGAGGCAATGAGATTAATCTGCGCCAAGCTACCGAAGAGTATGAGGGTTTCAAGACAGCTTTCAAGGCTGGTCAGTGCTACGTCTGCCGTACGCCGCTTGCTTCCCTCGTCAGGAGGATGCCCTGTCCCCATTGGCTGCTCAAGCCCGACGGCTTTGAGAAATCAGACGTTCCTGCAATAGCCGAGAAATTTGGGTTCTTTCAAATTCAAAGCTTCTTGCGCTGGGTAGCCAATCAAAACGGCTTCGCGCGCAACATCAACGATTTGCGCGAGGAAGGTACCGGCAAGCTATTCGAGACGACAATCCAGTACCGGAACATTGAGTGGTCATTCTCTTGCGCGGAGTCCGACTACCTAGGTCATGCGTCATCGGAGCATTCAAAGCATGCTCACTATCATCTACAAGTTCGCATCGACAAACGGCAGTTCATCAATTTCGGTGATTTCCACCTTCCGTTCAGCGAACAGGACATTGTTGAGATCGAGGCTGCACGAGCGGCGCCAAGCCGCATCAAGCAAAGGTTCTCCTTTGGGGCTGGGATGGGCGAGATCTTGTCTGATTTGACAGGGGAGCGCATTGTAGCAGAAAGCCTGCCCTGTTCAGACCAGGAGGGCGCGTTCAAGATTGACACCATTGTCATCGCCGAAGAAGGCCACACCATCAGCGGTGACGAGCTACAAAAGATTTTTCAAGAGGCCAAGGCTAAGGGCGTGACGGTAGCGAGTCTGCTGCACAAGCTCCCAAATGTACGCACCACGATCGTCGTCACTCCAGGGCCTGGGGTGGTCGAGCAGGCTCCACGCTCGGGAAGACGAAAGGGAAAGAGAAAAGACGACGCTGAATAGCCTGCGCCCGTCAATGCGCCAGGGCCTTGGCGATCTCCTCGGTCATCTTCTTGGCGTCGCCGAGCAGCATCATGGTGTTGTCGCGGTAGAAGAGCGGGTTGTCGATGCCGGCATAACCGCTTGCCAATGAGCGCTTGTTGAACATCACCGTGCCGGCCTTCCATACCTGCAAGACCGGCATGCCGTAGATCGGCGAGGTCTTGTCCTCCTCGGCCGCCGGGTTGGTGACGTCGTTGGCGCCGATCACGTAGGCGACGTCGGCCTGGGCGAACTCGTTGTTGATGTCCTCGAGCTCGAACACCTCGTCGTAGGGCACGTTGGCCTCGGCCAGCAGCACGTTCATGTGGCCCGGCATGCGACCGGCCACGGGATGGATGGCGTACTTCACCTCGACGCCGGCCTTCTTGAGCTGATCGGCCATCTCGCGCAGGGCGTGCTGGGCCTGCGCCACCGCCATGCCGTAGCCCGGCACGATGATGACCTTGCCGGAGTTCTTGAGCAGGAACGCCGCGTCCTCGGCGGAGCCGAGCTTCACGGGCTTCTGCTCGCCGCCGGCCGCCGGCCCCGCCGTCTCGCCGCCGAAGCCGCCCAGGATCACGGAGATGAAGGAGCGGTTCATGCCCGCGCACATGATGTAGGAGAGGATCGCGCCGGACGAGCCCACCAATGCGCCCGTGACGATCAGGGCGATGTTGCCGAGCGTGAAGCCGATGCCCGCGGCCGCCCACCCCGAATAGGAGTTGAGCATGGAGATGACGACGGGCATGTCGGCGCCGCCGATGGGCACGATGATGAGCACGCCGAACAGCAGCGCCGTGGCGGTGAGCGCCCAGAACAGCCCAGCCCGGCCGCCCGAGAGGCAGAACCAGTAGACGAGCAGCACCATCAGCGCTGCGAGCGCCAGATTGATGAGATGGCGCGCGGGCAGGATGATGGGCTTGCCCGACATGCGCCCCGAAAGCTTGGCGAACGCGATGACGGAACCAGTGAAGGTGATGGCGCCGACCGCCACGCCCAGCGACATCTCAAAGAGGCTCAGGCCGGCGATATTGCCCGGCGAGCCGATGCCGAAGGCCTCCGGCGCATAGAGCGCGCCCGCCGCCACGAACACCGCGGCGAGGCCGACGAGCGAGTGGAAGGCCGCCACCAGCTCCGGCATGGAGGTCATCGGGATGCGGCGCGCGATGTAGGCGCCGATGCCGCCGCCGATGCCGAGCCCGCCGATGATCAAAACCCAGGTAAGCGCCGAGTCCGGCGCGCCGACCTGCGCCAGCGTGGTCAGCACGGCAATGGTCATGCCCGCCATGCCGTAGAGGTTGCCGCGCCGCGAGGTCTCCGGGCTCGACAGGCCGCGCAGCGCCATGATGAACAGGACGCCGGCGGCAAGGTAGAGCAGCGCGACGATGTTGGGGGACATGGCTTGCGCTCCCTAGCCGCGCGCTTCTCTCCCTCTCCCCGCTTGCGGGGAGAGGGTCGGGGTGAGGGGCAGATGCGAACGCCGGAGCAAGCCGCTGCCCCTCACCCTAACCCTCTCCCCATGCCGGTAGAGGCATGGGGAGAGGGAATTTCGCGCCGGCCTCACTTCTTCGGCTCCCGCTTCTTGTACATGCCGAGCATGCGCTGGGTGACGAGGAAGCCGCCGAAGATGTTCACCGCCACCATGGTCAGCGCGAGAAAGCCGAACACCTTGGCGAGCAGGCTGCCGGCGGCCACCAGCGATACGCCGACGGCCAGGAGTGCACCCACCACGATCACCGAGGAGATCGCGTTGGTGACGGACATGAGCGGGGTGTGCAGGGCGGGCGTGACGCTCCACACCACGTAGTAGCCGACGAAGATGGCGATCACGAACACCATCAGGCGGTAGACCGCGGGATCGACGTCGCCGCCCGCGCTCGAGGCAAGCGCGGCAGTGGGAAGGAGTGCCATCGCGAGCGTGCAAGCGATTGCTGCGCCGAGCCACACACTCGGCGCGGACTCCCCTCCCCTTGACGGGGAGGGGTGGGGGGTGGGGTGAAGACAAGACAGGGGGGAGCGAGTGGTTTTACCCCCACCCCTAACCCCTCCCCGCAAGGGGGAGGGGAACAGGTTGGCGCAAGTGGAGGGGTGGCGTCTGGCGATCGCGCGCATCATCTCACGCTCCCTTCGGCTGCAGGCTGGGGTGGACGATCTTGCCGTCTTTCGCCACGAGCGTGCCCTTGATGATCTCGTCGTCCCAATTCACCTTCAGCGCCTTCTCCTTCTTGTCGATCATGGTTTCGAGGAAGGCGAGCAGGTTCTTGGCGTAGAGGCTCGAGGCATTGACCGGCACCTCGCCGGCGAGATTGGTGGGCCCGAGGATGGTCACGCCATTCTGCACGACGGTCTCGTCGGCCTTGGTGAGTTCGCAGTTGCCGCCGCGCTCGGCAGCGAGGTCGACGATGACCGAGCCCGGCTTCATGCTCTCGACCATCGCCCGCGAGATCAACCGAGGCGCCGGCCGGCCGGGAATGAGCGCCGTCGTTATGACGATGTCCTGGGCCTTGATGTGGGTGGCGATAAGCTCGACCTGCTTCTTCTGATAGGCCTCCGACATCGGCTTGGCGTAACCGGCCGCCGTCTGGGCCTGGCGGAACTCCTCGTCCTCGACAGCGATGAACTTGGCGCCCAGCGAAGCCACCTGTTCCTTGGTGGCAGGGCGCACGTCCGTCGCCGAGACGATAGCGCCGAGCCGGCGCGCGGTGGCGATCGCCTGCAGGCCCGCCACGCCCACGCCCATGATGAAGGCCTTGGCCGCCGGCACCGTGCCCGCCGCCGTCATCATCATCGGGATCGCCTGACCGAAGATGGCGGCAGCATCGATCACGGCCTTGTAGCCGGCGAGGTTGGCCTGGCTCGACAGCACGTCCATCGACTGGGCACGCGAAATGCGCGGCATGAACTCCATGGCCATCAGCGCCGCGCCGGTGCCGGCCAGCGCGTCGAGCCCCGGGCGATCGTCGAAGGGCGCCAGGATGGCGGCAACGATGGCACCCGGCTTGAGCGCCTTTGCCTCCTCGAGCGAGGGCCGGTGCACCTTGAGCAGAATATCGGCACCGGCAAGCGTCTCGGCAGCGCTTGCCGCGATGGTGGCGCCCTGGGCCTCATAGGCGGCATCGGCAAAACGCGAGCGCGCTCCGGCGCCGGCTTGGATCTTCACCGCGGCACCGAGCGCGGTGAACTTGCGGACGGTCTCGGGCGATGCCGCTACGCGGGGCTCGCCTTCCCGCTCCCCGGTTACGGCAATAGTGACCATCGGCGATTGTCCCGCGACGTGCAGACGGATGAGGAAGACCGGCCCCTGAAACTGGCTCCGCGACGCGGCGGCGGGCCGGCCCGGCGGCTACGGTACGAGCGATAGCAGGAACAGCAGGACCACCACGACGAACGCGATCAGGATGACCGTGGCGCGCAGGAAGCCGGCATAGGTGCGCATATGCTCGGGGTAGTCCATGGCGGTGTGTCCGCCCGCAGGGTCGATGGCCATCAAAGCCCCCATATTTTGCAGGGTCGTCTCGCAGGCGTCTTGGTATCCCATGCCCCGGAAGGCATCAAGCACCGCTGTCGCCCGATTCCTGCGGCACAGGCGTCGCGCCCGCGGTGTGTGAGACGTGCGGACTGCACCCGGAGCAGGCCGAGCGCCGCCACACAGCCGCTGAGCCCTCCAACAGTGAATGACGGCCCGGCCGCAGATCGCCTTCTCTCCAGCGCGGCGACATGCTTCAATCGGGCAAACGCATGCGAACGGAGGAAGCCCCCATGGATCTCGGCATGACGCCCAAGGTGAAGCCGCTGGTCGAGAAGGTGCGCGCCATGGTGCGCGACGAGATCATGCCGCTGGAGGAGGAATACGAGGCCGAGGTCAACAAGGGCGACCGCTGGACCTACACCAAGCGGCAGGAGGAGATCCGCGAGGGCCTCAAGGCCAAGGCGCGCGAACGTGGCTTGTGGAATTTCTGGCTGACCGCCAGCGACAAGGGTTACGGGCTGACCACGGTCGAGTACGCCTATCTGGCAGAGGAGATGGGCTGGTCGCGGCTGGCGCCGGAGACCTTCAACTGCGCCGCGCCGGATACCGGCAACATGGAAGTGCTGGAGCGCTACGGCTCGCCCGCGCACAAGGAGCAATGGCTCAAACCCCTGCTCGAGGGCAAGATCCGCTCGGCCTTCGTCATGACCGAACCGGGTGTTGCCTCCTCCGACGCCACCAACGTCGCCATGGACGCCAAGCTCAACGGTGACGAGTGGGTGCTGAACGGGGAGAAATGGTTCGCGTCCGGGGCCGGCGACCCGCGCTGCAAGATCTATATCGTGATGGTCCGCTCGGACCCGGAGGCGCCCGAGAAGCACAAGCGCCACTCGCAGATCCTGGTGCCGGCCGGCACCAAGGGTGTCGAGATCGTGCGCGGCATGAAGGTGTACGGCGACGACGATGCACCGCACGGCCACATGCATCTGCGCTTCAAGGACGTGCGCGTGCCGAAGGAGAACCTGATCCTCGGCCGCGGCCGCGGCTTCGAGGTGTCGCAAGGTCGGCTGGGGCCTGGGCGCATCCACCACTGCATGCGCGCCGTCGGCCAGGCGGAGCGGGCGCTGGAATTGCTGTGCCGCCGCTCGCTGTCGCGCGAGGCGTTCGGCAAGCCGCTGGCCCAGCTCGGCGCCAACTTCGACATCATCGCCGAGTCGCGGATGAAGATCGAGATGGCGCGGCTCCTGTGCCTGAAGGCGGCCTACATGATGGACACGGTGGGCCAGCGCGACGCCTCGCCCTGGATCTCGCAAATCAAGGTGATCGCGCCGCGCATCGCGCTCGAGATCACCGACGAGGCGGTACAGATGCACGGTGCCATGGGCATTACCCAGGACACGCCGCTGGCCCACATGTGGACGCATCTGCGCACCCTGCGACTGGCCGACGGCCCCGACGCGGTGCACCGCCGCCAGGTGGCCCGCGCCGAGCTCCGCCGCTACACGAACCAGAAGATCTAGGAGCTCCCTCTCCCCGTCCTTACGGGGAGAGAGTTGGGGTGAGGGGCAGCAACGAACGCCCGCGTCAGAGCAAGTTTCTGCCCCTCACCTTAACCCTCTCCCCACTGAAGAGTGGGGAGAGGGAACCCGGAGACATCGCATGACGTCCTTTGCGCATCAGGCCGCGCAGATCGATACGGTGGCGCTCGCGCGCTATCTCGAGGCGCACCTGCCGGGCTTCAAGGGGCCGATCACGGCTGAGAAGACGCCGACGGGGCAGTCCAATCCCACCTTCCTGCTCGCCTCGCCCAGCGGCCGCTACGTGCTGCGCAAGAAGCCGCCCGGACCGCTCCTGAAGAGCGCCCACCAGGTCGACCGCGAGCACCGCGTGATGAAGGCGCTGGAGACCACCGACGTGCCGGTGCCGCGCATGCTGCTGCTGTGCCAGGACGATCATGTCATCGGCACCGATTTCTTCGTCATGGCGTTCGTGGACGGCGTCGTGTTCTGGGACCCGGCGCTGCCCGAGTTGGAGAACGCCCAGCGCGCCAAGGTCTACGACGAGCAGAACCGGGCGCTGGCGGCGCTGCACTCGGTCGATCCGGCCAAGGTCGGGCTCGGCGACTTCGGCAGGGCGGGCAGCTACTTCGCCCGCCAGCGCGACCGCTGGACCAAGCAGTACCGCGCCTCGGAGACCGAGCACCTCGAGGACATGGAGACGCTGATCAGCTGGCTCGAGGCCAACGAGCCGCCCGAAGACGGCCGCGCCTCGCTCGTGCACGGCGACTACCGCATCGACAACATGATCTTCAAGCCGGACGGCTCGCGCCTGCTCGCCATCATAGACTGGGAGCTCTCCACCATCGGCCATCCGTTCTCGGACCTCGCCTACCAGTGCATGCAATGGCGCTTTCCCAACCACGAGACCATGCGCGGGCTTGCCAACGTCGATCGGGCGGGGCTGGGCATTCCGACCGAGGAGGCGTACGTCGCCAAGTATTGCGAGCGCATGGGGCTCTCGGAGATTCCGAACTGGAAGTTCTACCTCGCCTTCTCCTTCTTCCGCCTGGCGGCGATCGTGCAGGGGGTGAAGAAGCGCGGGCTCGACGGCACGGCGTCGAACCCGGAAAAGGCGCTGAAATCAGGCGAGCGCGTGCCCCAGATGGCCCGGATGGGCGCCGAGGTGATCGGGGGCGCGTGAGCCCGCGTTGTATGCGCTGGAGCCAGGGCACGGTCAGCCCCGGGTCGGGGTGTGTGCATGGCGCTCGCGGTTCGTTCGGGGGCTGGACCGCCCGCGGCCGAGGGCTTATGTAAGGGCGCGCCTCGCGAGGTGTGCGAAACCCGGCCGCGGCCCCGTGGAGCCGCGCCACTTTGGCCAGCTGCCCGCTGGCCCGGTGGGGGATAGTTTAACGGTAGAACAGCGGACTCTGACTCCGCTAGTCATGGTTCGAATCCATGTCCCCCAGCCAACCCTAACGGACCTGGAAACCCGGCGCAGGCGCCCCTTATCGCAAAGAAGGTGTGGAGAGGGTGCCCATGGCGGCGCTAGCCAATCAGATCGCCGTCGTGACGGGCGCCACCAGCGGCATCGGTGCGGCGATCGCCGCGGCCTTGGCCGGACAGGCGGGCACGCTGTGCATCCTGGGCCGCGAGCAGACGAGGCTCGATGCGGCGGCGGCGCGCTGGGCGGCGGAGCCGGCAAAGGTGGAAACCTACCGCTGCGACCTGGCAGCCGAGAGCGACGTCAAGCGCGTGTGCGATGAGCTGTCCCGCGCGCACGGACGGATCGATATCCTGGTGCATTCGGCCGGCGTCATCGACCACGGCAGGCTCGAGGATGCGCCGCTCACCTCGCTCGATCGGCAATACCGGGCAAACGTGCGGGGGCCGTTGATGCTGACGCAAGGGCTGCTGCCGCTGCTCAAGAAGCCGCGCGGCCAGATCGTGTTCATCAACTCCAGCACCGGCTTGAACGCTCGCGCGAACACGGGGCATTTCTCCGCAACGCAGCATGCCTTCAAGGCGCTCGCCGACAGCCTGCGCGAGGAGGTGAACGCCGACGGCATCCGGGTGTTGAGCGTGTTCCCGGGACGAACCGCCACGCCGCGCATCGAGGCGCTGCACAAGAAGGAAGGGCGGACGTTTCAGCCCGACATGTTGTTGCAGCCCGACGATGTGGCGAGCGTCGTGCTGAACGCGCTTGCGCTGCCATGGACGGCCGAGGTGACGAACATCAACATCAGGCCGATGCAGAAGTCGTACTGAACGCGAGGTCGGCGGGCTCCGCGGTGCGGCTCTCAAATCTATGATGTAGAGCAGGATCACGCTTCAGCCGGCGCGTTGCGACGGAGGCAAGGTGATTCAGTCTGAAGCGACCCTGTTCTAGAACTGCCAGTACAGGAACTCGGTTGGCTGCGGCAGCCGGGCAATGCCTATGGCGGCGACGATGGCCAATACCACGGCCCAGGCGACGGAAGGCCGCCACGCAAGCGCTATCCTGCGGGCCTCCGCCTCCGGACGCGGCTTGATGCCGAGCGCGGGCTCGTAGCGGGCCAGGATCTCCAGGGTGTTGGGACACGCCAGGGCGATGAACATCTGCACCACGACCCACATCGCCAGCCACTTGAAGCTGCCGGCATACCACTCCAATCCGGTCACGCCCGCGGATTTGAGCCAGCTCCAGTCGGCGATCCGATCATAGATGGTGAGTGGCAATGCAAGGCCGTTGAGGCCGACCAGCCCTTTGAGGATGTTGATTGCCGCCCCCATGGTGCTCGACCGGAAGAAGACCATGGCGACCGCCACCGAAACTAGGGTGAGCGCAAGCGCCAAGGGGTTCATGAGGCGGTCGTAGCGCTCGATGTTGGGCCATAGCCGCGGCGCAACGAGCCGCCAGGCGTGGTTCACGGTGAGATAGAGGCCGTGGAGGATGCCCCACACCAGGAAGAGATAGCCGGCGCCGTGCCACACGCCGGAGATGGTCATGGTCAGCAGGGTCGGGAACATCAAAAGCGTGACGAACGCCCCAAGCGTGGTGCGGCAGCCACCGAGGCCCGGGAGCCCCTTGGCGAAGCGGCGTCGCGTCAGCCACAGCGACAGCGGGTTGTAGATGTAGGCGGTCAGGAACCTCGTCAATGTCATGTGCCAGTGGAGCCAGAAATCGATGATGTTGGTGGCGCGCAGCGGCGAATTGAAGTTCGGCGGCAAGCGAATGCCGAACAGCCGGCCCAATCCCAGCGCCATGTCCGAGTAGCCCGAGAAGTCGAAATAGATCTGCAAGGTGAAGCCGAAGGCCGCCATCCATGCCAGCAGGAACGATATGGGCCGCCCTGCAGCCGCCCCCTCGTAGATCGGCGTGACCAGCGGGGCCATGTTGTCGGCGAGAAACACCTTCTTGAAGAGGCCGAAGGCGAACAGGGTCAGGCCGACGGCGACATTCTCCCGATCGAACCTGGCGCTCACGCCGTGGAACTGCGGCATCATCTCCCGGTAGTGCACGATCGGGCCGGCGATGAGTTGCGGGAAGAAGAGGACGAACAGCAGGTAATCGCGGAACGTGAAGGACTTCACGCGGCCGCCTTGCACGTCGATCAGGAAGGCGATCTTCTGGAAGGTAATGAACGAGATGCCGAGCGGCAGGAGCACGTTCAGCATGACGAAATCGGTGCCGAGCACATCGTTGGACACGCCGCGCAGGAAATTGATGTACTTGAAATAACCCAAAAACATCACGTTGAACGCGAGCCCCAGCACGAGGACGACGCGCGAGGCGAATGCGTGCTTCTCGTCCTCGCCGAGCCGCAGAAGGGTGCGCGCCAAGGCGAAGTTGATGAGGATCGACGGCGCCATGATGAGAACGTTCAGCGGGTTCCACCAGGCGTAGAAGACGATCGACGCCGCGATCAGCCAGGCGAGCGCCCACGCGCGGGATGCGCGGCCGAACGCGAAGAAACCGGCGACCGTCGCCGGCATGAACAGGAAGATGAAGGTTTGGGAGTTGAAGAGCACGAGTACGTGCGCCTGTCGCTCTAACCGGACACCGCGGTTGTGATACCAGTTCGACACCGGGAGCGTGGCCAATCCCGGCGCGCTTCTTAACGCGCGCCCCCGGCACTGACAAGCTCAGCCGCAATCGGCCTGCGACGGCGCGGAGCCGAGGAGCGAAATGGTTAACGGCACCGGAGTCCTGCCGGACTTTGGAGGGGGCGGCCTCGATGGCGACGTTTCGGCCGGAGCGTGAATCCTGCTCTACTCCATATGATGAGAGCAAGATTCATGTTCCATGATCGAAGCAAAGCGCTTCGACCAGAAACGATCTTGAGCTACGCGAGCATGGCCTTGGTCTTGGCCACGATCGCGCCGACGTTCTCGAACGACTCCACGTCGGCCACCTTGAACTTCACCTTCAGCTCCATTTCGGCGGCGACGATGAAATTGATGTAGTTCATGGAATCCCATTTGGGCACGTCCTCGCGCCGGGTCTCCATGGTCAGCACGATGGAGTCGTCCATCAGGATGTCGCGCAGAATGCGCGTGAAGGTCTCAAGGATTTCCTGGTCGCTCATCTTGCTCCTTCAGCCGGGAAATGCTGGTCTCCCGTGCGGCGTATTTTTCCAGGCTCAGATGCCATTGCGAAGAGCCGTTCCCGGGCGCAGCTTCCTCGATGCGATCGAAGCCCAGGCTCGCAAAGAGCTCGCGGATGACGGTGTTCTTCTTGGTCGGCACGTAGTCGGCGCACAAGGCGCGCGCCCCGCGCTGGCGTGCGGCCTCGACCGCGATGTTCATGGCCTCGTACTCGAGCTCGCGCCCGAACACGCGGCAGCTCATGACCCAGTTGTCGATCTTGAGCACCCCCTCCTCGCCGTTCGGGCTCAGGATCATGGCGCTGACGATGCCGTTGTCGCCGAACCTGTCGAGGAGCCGGAACTGCAGGGTGATGGCGTCGTTCGCACCGGCCAGGCGGGTCACCTCCTCGGCCAGGTAGCGCCGGGTGGTCGTGTTGAACTGGTTGGTCTTGTTGATGAGCTGCGTCACGCGAGCGAGGTTGACGGGCGCGAAGGGGCCGTACGCGACCCCCATGTTCAAGCCCCGCAGGAAGTCCTCCATGCTCTGCGAGGAGCCCATCAGCGCGTCACGCTCGGCATTGGCCGCATATTGCTCGGCGCGCTTGCGATCGTCGCTGGTGAAGGCGACCGCCTCGAAGTAGCCGGCGTCCGCGAGGCGCGGGACATAGAAGGCAATGTCGTCGGGCAGCTCGGGCACGGCCACCATGGGCAGGCTCTCGCGGATGCGGGCCCGCTCGACCGGGTTGTCGTCGACGAACACCAGGCTGTCGAGGCCGATGTTGAGCCTCTCGGCGATGGCCTCGAGGTTCCGCGCCTTGTCCTCCCAGTTGGCCACGAACGCGGCGAAGTCGGAGCGCTCGAGCAACATCTCGGGATGATCGCGGAAGGCCGCCTCGGCGATTGCCGGATCGTTCTTGGAGCAGACCGCCAGGATGATGCCGCGCTCGCTCATCCGCTTGGCGTAGCGCTGAAGCGCCAGGTGCGCCTCGCCGGCGGCGCTTCCCTCGCCGAGCACGATGCCCTCGATGCCGTCGTCGCCGATGACGCCGCCCCATAGCGTATTGTCGAGGTCGAGCACCAGGCACTTCTTGGAAAGTCCACGCTGGGCCGCGATCAGGCGCACGACGAGCTCGCCGTACATGCCCGCCGCCTGCGGCGCGATCTCGAGCTTGCCTTGCAGCCATCGGCCCCTGTCGAACCATTGCTCGACGCCCTCCCGCGCGGCGCGGCGCGCCACGTCGTGCAGGAGCACGCCGTCAGCGGCCGCGGCTTCCGAGAGCCGGTCGTTGGCGCGCGCGATGATGCTGGATGGCGCTCCGGGAACGAGGCGGTCGTAGCTGCCGAAGAGCGGATCCGACACGTCGAGCATGGTCTGCTGAATGACGGTCGCGCCTGCGCCCTCACGCACGCGGCGCCATAGGTCCCGGACGCCTTCCACCAGGCTCCTGGTGTTGTCGTCGGCTTCCGCGGCCGTCGCAGAGAGCGGCACGCCGGCGAGCGCCTCCTGACCGGTCAGGGACAGCAGGACGAACTGCGGCTTGAAGCGGTAAAGCGAAGAGGCGCTATCGAGGATCTCCTGCCGGTGCTGGCCGAAGGGGGCCGCGTAGATATCGATCAGCAGACGACGGCGCAGGCCGGCAACCCTGATCGCGGGCAGGAGATGATCGACCGTCGAGGAAGCGAGGATGGCCAGGCGAATGGTGGCGAACCCGGCCGGCGTGTCGGACGGAAGCTCGGCGAGCTGCCTATCGAGCTGCAGCGTCTCGACCAGGCCCAGACGATGCTGTGCAAGGGCTGCAAGCTGCTCGAGTCGACCAGCGGGATCTTGCACCTCGAGGGCCGCTCGCAGGCGCTGGCGGAAATCGGCTGCGGCCGGCAGCCAGTCCAACATCAGGGGCATGGCGTCGCGATGCATGGTCCTGCTACCGGCAACCTCAGGCCCTCGCTCCACTGAGCTCACTCTAGTGGAGAAGGGCCCGAAGGAAAGACGGAAAATGTCGCAATGTCATCTCCTTGGGTGCCGGCGCGCCGGCGGTTCGATTGCATACCCTGAGTGACACATCGGCGACAATGGAGGGGCGCTCGGCCGCTTGCCTCGGCGATCGCGCAGGACGCTGCCGACGGCTCTCGTTGCAGCGACGCGCATTAACCCTCTGCCCCACTTTGCCTGCCACGCAGTAGCGCGGGCTGGTTCATTGCCGGGCAAACGGCACCTTCAGCGTGCAGACACGGCGGTTGCCGGCGGGGTTACGATTTCATAGGCTCAAGGCAGCAAGTCGATGATCGGAGCGGGGAGTTGTTTGCGGGGTGTCTCTCGACCGGTCCGTCGGCTGATCGAAGCGTTCGAGTTCGGGGAATGCTGACCACACCTACGCCGAAGCTCTCCGTTGTGTCGCCGTGCTACAACGAGGAGGGATCGCTGGGCGAGCTGCACCGCCGCCTGAGCGATGCCTGCCGCAACGAGGTCGGCGAAGACTACGAGATCGTGCTGGTGGACGACGGGTCGTCCGATCGCACCCGATCGATCATCGGCGAGCTGTGCGGCAACGATCCCCACATCGTCGGCGTGTGCCTGTCGCGCAACCACGGCCACCAGCTGGCGCTGTCGGCGGGCCTGCACGTCTGCTGCGGCCAGCGCATCCTGATCATCGACGCGGACCTGCAAGACCCGCCAGAGCTCCTCACCGGCATGATGAAGCTGATGGACGAGGGCGCGGACGTCGTCTACGGGCAGCGCCGCGAGCGCCGCGGCGAGTCACCGTTCAAGAAGTTCTCCGCGATCCTGTTCTATCGGCTGCTCAACCGCCTCGTCGACATCAAGATCCCCGTCGATACCGGCGACTTCCGGCTCATGAGCCGCAGGACGCTCGACGAGCTCAACCGCATGCCGGAGCGGCATCGCTTCATCCGCGGCATGGTGAGCTGGATCGGCTTTCGCCAGGTGCCCCTGCACTACGAGCGGCAGGAGCGCTTCGCCGGCGAGACCAAGTATCCGTTCCGGAAGATGCTGCAAGTTCGCGCTGGACGCCATCTCGGGCTTCTCGGTCGTACCGTTGCGCATCGCCACGTACCTGGGTTTCCTTTGCGCGGTCCTCGGATTGGTGGCCTTTGCCTACACGGTCTACAGCTACCTGTCCGGCATCGCGCTGCAGGGCTGGACGACCCTCATGACCGTGGTGCTGATCCTCGGCAGCGGCCAGCTGCTCGTGCTCGGCGTCATCGGCGAGTACCTGGGCCGGCTCTACATCGAATCCAAGAACAGGCCCTTGTTCATCATCGAAGAGATCCTGCGCGGCGAGCGCAACCCGGCCGAGCGCCGCCAAGACCGCGTGGCGGCCCTCGACCGCTGAGGTCTGCGCTTTCGGAAATCCAGGGGCAAGATCCCGGATGGCCTCGCTCCGGCTCGAGGAGCCGGCGTTCGGCTTCCGGGAACGCAGGGTCCTCCTCCGTTTGCGTCCCCGGCCGAAGCGCCCCGATTGGATCGGGGCGTGCGCAGAGCCGGGGCCTTGCCCGCCGCTGGGGTGCGGCCGAGGGCGTCGAATGTCGAGCAGGTGTTTCAAGGAACAGCGGGGCAAGATCACTGGATAGCCTGGCCACGGCTCTGCGAGCCGAGGCGAGGCTTCCGGGAATGCAGGCTTGAGGCTTGCGGCCGCCGACCGGCCATCCACCATGCTCGCACTCAGAACGCGGTCGCCGCGACGCGCGACGGCGTTGGCCATTAGCGTGAAGGTCAGGTTCTTGGCCGGCAGGAACGGCATCACGGCCCCGTCGACGACGAACAGGTTGTCGATGTCGTGCGACCGGCACTCGGGCGACACGGTCCCGGGACGGCGCTCCGCCGACATCGGCAGGGTGCCGGCGTAGTGGACGCTGGAGCCCATCGGGCGAACGTGCGTCATGCCCGGGATGAACGGCGCGCCGAGCTCGCGGAAGAAGCCGCGCGCGGTAGCGGACGCCTTGCGCAGCATCGCCGCTTCCCCGGGCGGCGGGCGATAGCGGATCGAGAGCACGGGCCAGCCCTGCGCATCGGTCAATCTATCGGACAGCGTCAGGTAGTTCTGCTCGCGGCGCCAGTCGCAGAAGTTGAGGTTGAGGACGCCAAGGCTCGAGCGCAGCGTCTTGAAGACGCCGATCGCCGACTTGAGGTCGAGGGGGAGGCCGCGAAAGATCGGGTGCGTCGTCGCGGTCTTGAGCGTCGTGATCTGGCCGTGGACGTAGCGGTCGGGCGCCTCCGCCTCCATGCCGAAGGCCAGCTGGTGATACTGATAGGATTTCGGATTGTAGCCGCGGCCGAGCATCGAGAGGTTGCAGAAGGGCGCCAGGACCTGGCGGTTGTCCATCAGCCCGGTGAGCCGGACGATCTCCCGGCGCGACCGATAGACCGAGCGCAAGACCAAGTTCGACGTGCTGATCGCGCCGCAGGCGAGCACATAGGCATCGGCCGTTCGCCGCGTTTCCGGACCGCCGTCGAGCGCATAGCTCACCAGGTGCTCGATGGCGTTCGACGGCGCCAACTGGAAGTGGCTGGCGAAGACGTTGGGCACGTACTCGAAATTGGACTGCGTGAGGCACTCCCGCAGCGTCCATGACGGTGTGTAGAAGGCGCCGTTGGGACAGCCCCACAGGCAGCGGCCGCAATGGGTGCAGGCCTGTCGCTCGCCGAGCGGTCGCGAGAGCACGGCCTGCCGGGAGCGGCCGAGGCGCGCCTTGTACTTCTCCATGAGGCGCAGGCGGCGGCGGTCGTAAGAGGCGAGCAGGCGGGCGCCGCTGTCGTCGAGTGCCAGCATCGGCAACAAATGATCATGCCGCGGGAAATAGCCGGAGAGGTCGTCATCGTCCCCGGCAACGCCGATGCGCTCCGCCACGTCCGCGTAATGGGGCGCGATCGCATCGTAGCCGAAGGGAAACGCCGCGAGCTCCTGCTCATTGAGGGGATAGCACCCCCCCGTCCAACTCTCGGCCAGACCGCCGGCGGCGAAGGAGAGGAGGGGGGTGAGGCCCTTCTCGACCAGGGAGAACTGGGCCGGCCGGTCGAAGACATAGCTCTTCGACGGGGGCAGGCCGTAGTACTCCTTGGGCCGGCCCCGCTCGGGCGGCAGGTTGATGGCATCGTATTCCGGCCCGAGAAAATAGCCCGCCGGATCGCGCAGCCGGCTCTTGAGGCCCAGGAAATCCTCATCGGGCAACACGTGGCCCGGATGCGCGCGGCCGACGTCGAGCATCACCACGCGGTGGCCCTTGCGCAGTGCGGTGAGCGCGAAATGGACGCCGCTCGGTCCCGACCCAACGACCAGAATGTTCACTCAGCCGGCCTCGCGTGGACGCTGCCGGGCGTCGAGCGCGTCGGCGACCCAACAGAACACGCTCGCCGGTGCCAGGATGACGGCCCCCAGCAGCAGCGACGCCGCGAAGATGGACGAGTATGCAACGAGCGACAACACCGCGAGAGCGGCCGGCCGCGGCGAGGTGCGGTCGAAGGCCTCGCTCGTCGGTGCGACATGCTCCAGGATCGCGGCCAGCACGATCAGCTTGCGCCGCAGCGCCCCGCGCGGGTGAAAGAACGCGCAGTAGGCGTCCGCGGGACGCGCGAACAGGCGTCCCTTGCGGGCAAGCGCCAGGGTGATCCGGTCGAAGCGGGTAAAGTCATTGTCGAAGGCAAGGTCGTGTGCGTATGCCGCCCTTACGTACTGCTCGCGCACGTAGGCGCCGGGCTGGGTGCCGAGGAGATAGGCCGCGAAGGTGCGGCACTCCTCCTCGAGCACTCGCCTCGATCCCACCGACATGGTGCGGCCCTTGCGCCTCGGGGACGCGCTGATCGGTCCGCTCCCCTCGGGGCCCGCGTCCTCGGCCTCGACCAGAGCCTCGATCATGGCCTCGGTGCTCGGCATCTCCGGCCGCAGCGCGTCGAGCAGCCAATTCTCCGCCGCCGTGCTGTCGTTGGCAAACAGCGCGAGCTGGCCCGCGGTCACCGGCATCAGCGGCCGCAACGCAGGCTCCATCAGGGCGAGCATGGTGCGGACCGGCCAAAGCGGCACGCGCACGATCCGCCCGGCTTCCCCGCGCAGCGCGACCTGCACGAGCCCGAGGAACTCGGCGAACGGCAGCGGCCGCGGTCCGCCGAGGTCCAGCACCTCGCCGTCGAAACGGCCGCGGTCCAGCAGCAACGCGATGCCGCGGGCGACGTCGTCGGCGTGGATCGGCTGGACGTTCACGGGCCGGCTCGCCTGCGGCAGCGGGATCACGGGCAGCTTGGCTATCTTGAGAAGCGTGTGCCAGATAGGCGAGTTCTCTCCAAGGACCAAGGTCGGGCGAAGAATCGCATAGGCGAGCCCGCTTTCGCGGACGAGCTGCTCGGCCCGGGCCTTGGTCTTGGCGTACGTGTAGTAGCGCTGGTCCGGGTAGCCCGCCGCGATCGTGCTCACGTAGAGGAAGCGCCGCACGCCGGCCGCCTTGCACGCCTCGAGCAGGACCCGTGTCCCCTCCACGTTGACGCGCTCGTATTCGGCGGGTGGGGCGCGGCCCGTGACGGCCGCCAGATGGACGACCGTGTCGCAGCCGGCAAGCTCGGCACGATAGCTGTCAGGGTTCAGAAGGTCGCCGTTCACCTGCCGCGGCTGCGACGCGCCCTGACCCAGGACCTCCGGCGGAGCCCGCCGGCGCATCAGGACCTTGATGGCGCCGCCGGGGGTTGCGGACAGGCGGCGCACGAGGATTTGCCCGATGAACCCTCCAGCACCTGTGACGAAAACGGACCCCGCCATAAACCCTCAGCTGCGATCACGGACGCGCCTGACCGTCCTTCGAGCCTAGAGCAAGATCGTTTCTGATCGAAGCACTTTGCTTCGATCATGAAACGTGAATCTTGCTCTCAACATATTGAAAAGAGCAGGATTTACGCTTCGGCCGAAACGTCGCGATCGAGGCAAGGCGATGCCATCCGAAGCGATCCTGCTCTAGTGTGATGATCGTGCAGTCCATTGGCAAGCCGTGCATCCGAGGCATTGCCTGGGCGGCGGCCAAGGTGTAGTGCGGCCGACGATGACCGACCAGCAGCTTTCCTTCGCCCGACGTACCGGGCTCGACGTTCTCGCCCGGCAATTCTCGCGGTTCCTCGCTGTCGGCGTCGCGACCACCGCCGTGCACTACGCGATCCTGGTTGCGCTGGTCGAAGCCTTTGCCGTCCATCCCGTGCTGGCGACGTCGGCTGGCTTTGTGACGGCGGTGTTGCTGAGCTACGTGCTCAACCGGCGCTACACCTTCGACGCGGAGCACGCATTCGGCCCGGGGCTGCTCAAGTACTATGCCGCGGTGTCGGTAGGACTGCTGCTCAACGCGGGCATCATGGCGCTGCTCACAGGGTGGGGCGCGCACTACATCCTGGCGCAGATCGTCGCGAGCGGCGTTGCGCTCGTGTGGAATTTCCTTTCCGCGCGCCTCGTCGTTTTCCGCTGAGCCAGGCAACGGCCACAAGACACTTGCCTGCGGGGGCCGCGTTCACCATGTTGCGTGGGGATGAACGCAAGCTATCAGCGCATGCCGTCTCGCAATGCGGAGCAGTCGGTGGCCCGGCTCGAGGCGCTGGCGCGCCTGATGGATGGCGCGTTCACGCTGCCGGGCACCAACATCCGCCTGGGCCTCGATGCCATCATCGGCCTGGTGCCGGTGGCCGGTGACCTGCTCTCCGGGCTCGTCTCGAGCTACATGATCTGGGAAGCCCGCCAGCTCGGTGCGCCCAGGTGGCTGATCGCGCGCATGGCGGCCAATACGCTCTTCGACACCGCCTTTGGCGCCATACCCGTCGTCGGTGACGCCTTCGACGTGCTCTTCCGCGCCAACATCAAGAACATGGCGCTCCTGCGCCGCCACATGGAGAAGCGCGGGCTGAAGCAGCCGGCCGGCCCGGTGATCGAGGGCGAGGCCGTCCGCGTCAACTGAGCCAGGTTCTCGAGGCGGAGCACGCGAGGCGGCAACCACGACCTGCAGCTTCAATGGTTGCAGCCGCTTCGGCGTGCTAAGTGGGAGCAGAATCACCGAGAAGGGCCGTGCGCGCCCGGGGCTGCGGCATGTCCGACACGATCGGCCAACACAAAGACGAGCCCGACTTTGCCGAGGCCGGCGAGCGGATCTACGCGCTGGCGGCGGAGCTCTATCCGATCTGCCGCAGCATTACCGGAGACGGCGTCCGGGCCACGCTCGGACTGATGCGGCGGCATGTCGACATTGACGTGCGCGAGGTGGCGACGGGCACCAAGGTGCTCGATTGGACGGTGCCGAAGGAGTGGAACATCCGCGCCGCGCACATCAAGGACCCCGGCGGCAACACGATCGTCGACTTCGCCAACTCGAACCTGCATGTGATGAGCTACAGCGTGCCGGTGCGCCGGACGCTGCCGCTGCAGGAGCTCGAGAAGCACCTGCATACGCTCCCCGATCAGCCCGATCTCATTCCCTACCGCACCAGCTACTGGGCGGAGAACTGGGGCTTCTGCCTGCCGCATGCCCAAGCCGCCGCGCTCCAGGACGGCGACTACGAGGTGCTGATCGACTCCACGCTCACCGACGGCGCCATGACCTACGGCGAGTATCTGCATCGGGGGGCGAGCGAGGACGAGTTCCTGCTCACCGCGCACGTGTGCCATCCCTCGCTCGCCAACGACAACTGCTCGGGGCTGGCTCTCCTGACGATGCTTGCCCGGCACTTGAAAGGCATTCGCACGCGGCTCAGCTACCGCTTCCTGTTCTCACCGGGGACGATCGGGCCGATCGCCTGGCTTGCGGCGAACGAAGCCAACGTCGGCCGCATCAAGCATGGGCTGGTGGTGGCGGGCGTCGGCGACGGCGGCGGCCCGACCTACAAGCGAAGCCGCAGGGGCAACTTTTTCATCGATCGCGCCATGGCGCACGTGCTCGGCCACGCCTTCGAGAGCCCGCAGGTGATCGACTTCGAGCCCTATGGTTACGACGAGCGGCAGTTCTGCTCGCCGGGCTTCGATCTGCCGGTCGGGCTGCTGCAGCGCAGCCGGTTCGCCACGTTTCCGCAGTATCACACCTCGGCGGACAACCTCGATTTCATCGCCCCGCAGCACCTCGCCCAATCGCTGCGCGCGATCTGGCGCGTGATCGAGATCGCCGAGAGCGACTATGTGCCGGTCAACCTGTCGCCCAAGGGCGAGCCGCAGCTCGGACGGCGTGGGCTCTACGCCTCGACGGGCGGCGGCAAGGATGGGGCCGCCAGGGCCATGGCGTTCCTGTGGGTGCTCAACCAGGCCGACGGCACCAAGTCGCTGCTCGACATCGCCGAGCGCGCCGGCCTGCCGTTCCATGTGGTCAGGACTGCGGCGCAGGCGTTGACCGACGCGGGCCTGCTGGGCGCCGCGCCCCGTGGAACAACGTGAGAGGAGAGAGGGCCGGCGTCCCTACCCTCGAGACACCGGCCCGGTCCGTATTCAGCCGCGCTTCGTTGGCGGAAGGCTGGTGGGCAGCACGCGTGTTCTGGCCATCTCCTGCTCTTGCAGATCCTCCGCCTCCTTGTTGGTGAGGACCCGCACCGCGTTGATCTTCTTGTAGCCGTCGTCGTCGGCGAAGAAGTCGACGAAGATCATCGCCCCCGGCTTCAGTTCGCCGGTGAAGACGGCAGCGTCGACCAGCATCTGCGACTTGTCGTCGAAGATCAGCGAGGGTCCCGGCCCGATCGAATTCTACTCTGGCGATCAACGAATTGGCGCTCGCTGTGCCAGCACCGGATGCGAATGCAGCCGCGGCGAGAATGGCAACAAAGCCCTTCCTCATGGGAATTGGACTCCGAAACGGCAGCGGCGTGCCGGCGGATTGCCGGTCTGATCAACCCTGTTGGTGCCGTGCTGGGCTGCCATTTGCATGGATGCCCACGGCGGGTCGATCGCAGGCCTGCCGTGCGGCGAGGAAGTGGGAAAGGCGCCTGCTCCTGCCAATCGTGCGGCGCGATCAAATTGCCGTGAAGGAGGCCGGGGGGCGCGGCGCTGCGGAAACTGAGAGGGGCCATCGCTGGCCCCTCGATTTTCGCCGTTGGTCGGAGATGCGGCTCAGTTTGTGAGCCGCAAGGTCGAGATCTTGAGCGCGATGTCGCGGAAGGCGGCCTTGAGGGCGTCGCCGGTCGTGGCATCGTAGTAGTGGCTGGTGTCGGTGGCGCAGTTCTTCAGGAGCGTCTTGGCCGTCGAACTCACCTGGAAGCCGACCGCGAACACCTCGATCTTGCCGCCGCCCACCGTCGCCTTCATCGCCGTGCACAGGCTCGTGGCCTGCGAGGCCGACTTGGCGTTCTCGGAGTTGCAGTTGATGTCGGGGCTCTGGTCGGAGTTCTTGGCCTCGACGCCCTTGCAGTAGTTGATGTTGTACTCGCCGTCGGTCATCAGCACCGCGATCTTCTTCAGCTTGGGCATGCCCTCGGAGGTGGTCACCCCCAGGTCGCTGTAGGGGCTTGCCGCGTGGCCGCTGCCGAAGGCTTGCGAGAGCACCGAGTTCCAGTTCGGCGACAGCAGGTACCAGGCCCAGGCCGTACCGAGATGTCCGGCTGTGGAGCCACCCGTCTCGAGCTTGTCGATACGCGCCTTGAGCGCCGTCTTGTCGCTGGACAGCGGCATGAGCAGGTTCACCTCGTCGTCGGAATGGTTGGCAACGCCGCAGGACGTGTCCGCGTTGGTGCCGAAGTACCCCTTGCCGAGGAAGGCCGTGGTCGGCGAGGCATCGGTGTATTTCTCCGTGCCGATGCGCTCCGTCACGCACTTGGTCGAGATCTGCCAGGTGTTGGTGCTGCTGCTGCCGCCGCAGTTGTTCGTGGTCCTCGGATACTTGATCCACTTCTTGGTGGGCTGCACCGATGTGCTGGACATGTCGGAGCAGCTGAAGGTTTGCGGACCCGACGAGCCCGATCCGGTGGAGTTGTTGTTCGTCACGGTCCCGCGCACGAGGGGTGCGAGATCCGTGCCGACATTGACGGCTTCCGCAAACGGCGCCAGCGCCACCCGGGAGGTATACTGGCTCTGGTCGTCCCACACCACGATGTCGATCAGATCCTTGGCGGCCGACTGGAGGTCCTCGATCTTCGAGCACGGGTCGCACATAGAGCCGGTAACGTCGAGCATGAGGGCAACCTCGATGTTCGACCCGCCGTTGCCGCCCACCTTGAGCTCGGCGGTGGAGGTGGTCTTCAGCTTGACGCACCCGTAGTGGTTGCCCTGGCAGCCCGCTGGTGCCGCGGCTAGCGAGCCCTGATGGAAGAGCGAGTTGAGCACACCGAGGAAGGGCGTCCTGACCCAGGACGTGGCAGTCACCGTGAACTGGGTGCTCTGCGCGTTCGGCGAGAACTCGATCGAGCTCGAGACCACGTTCTTGGGCTTGGCCTGATTGAAGTAGGCGGTTGCCGCCGCCGAGGCCTTGTTGATCGTGTCGGTCGTCTCGACCTGGGCAGCCCGGCCGGCAGCCAGCGCCGCTGCGTCGAGGGCATACTGCGTGTGAGAATTCACGCTGTAAACCTTGCCGAAGTCGACGGCGAGGCCAACGAACGCGGTGAGCGGAATGACCAGCAGGCCGAAGGTCATGGCAACCGACCCGGACCGGTCATGCAAAAAACGGCCGAAGAAACGGCCGCGTGCATTCGAGCTTTGCTGTTGTACCGGACTGCCGCCGGAAGACCCACGAGACATGACACCACCCCACAAGTAGAACGACGCCCGTTCTGAATAGAAAATAGGGCCCCAGCGCTTAAATCGAATTAAAACGTGAACCAAAAATCTGGATTATACTAATGGGTAATTTCCAGCGGGACTCGCTATTTAATTGAATTGCGCGCATCTCTTTAACTGCTCGGAAACCATGCCGGGAAGGCCTCGCCGCAGGCCGATTGCGCGCCCCGTCGATGCGGGCCTGCCTGCCACCGCGCCGCCCTCGAGGCGTCTATCGAGAGGCCGCATAGCCGTGCCGGGGCGAAGCCAGCAGGCGCAGAGATATTGGCAAGGCACAGAGAGGAGAGAGGGCTATGAAGGCTGCGTGCGCCCTCTGACGCCCCTGAGCGTCTCCGAAGGGCGTTCCCCGAATGCCCTGAAATAGCGGGCGGCGAACGCACCCACGTTGACGAACCCGCATTCAATGGCGACGGCCGTCACGGAGGTCGCATCTTCTGCGCCGAGCAGCAGCCCCCGCGCGAGCTCCAGGCGACGCCTGAACAGATATTCCGAAGGCGTACATCCGAACCGCTTGCGAAAACCCGACTGCAGCCCACGCAAGCTCACACCCAAATCGTCGGCGAGAGCGCCAAGGCGAACGGGCTCGGCCGCATGTGCGTGGATGAACTGGCGCGCCCGGTCCGCGGCGCTCGTTCCGGCGTCCGGGGAGAGGCGCTCTCGCAGCTGCGGAAGCACGGCAGCCGCGGTCAGGTTCACGATCAGGTCGCCGGCACTCGCGGCCACAAGCGGACTGAGGCCCATCTCGGCCAGGCGCTCCGCCTCCGTGAAGAGGGCGACGGCATTTCTGAAGAGCGATGCTCCGATGGGAGACCTCAAATCGATCGCATCTGCGATCTGGTTCACCTCGTAGCTATCTCCTGTCAGCGTTCTCGCCGCCGAGAGCAGGACATCCTTGGGTATCTGGACGGCGAAGCCGAGATAGTCGGGCCGCACATCGCGATCCACCACCTCGCGCACGCAAACCACGCCGGAAGCGCCGGCAAGAGCTAGCGTTTCCTTTCCTCCGGAGGCGACGGTCAGACGGCCGCGGGCCGGCAAGGTCACTCTGACGGCATCGTTGGTTTCCACTCTGCACCGATACCCGCTCGTGCGGCCGCGAGCGATCGACAGGCCGTCCAAGTGCAGCTTGGCGAACGCGTATTGGGCCGTCGTGTCGGTGCCGTAAAGGTCGAAGGCACGCGCGTTGGGATGGGCCAATCTCAACGCTTCGTGCACGGCGGCACGTCCTTGCGTTTGCCAACCCGTAAGGGCACTCCTCGAGGATGCTGCGGCAAGATGCGTCGCCATTCCTGGTTGGCCCTCTTCGCAATCCGTACAGCGCGTTCGCGGTTCGCATATACGAGCGTGCGGAGATTGGCAATTAGTCGTCCAACCCGCGATTTTCTGCGAATCCCTTGATTTGAAGCGATTTTGCCTCCTGGAGCGGAGACCAAGTTGCAAAAATTGGGGGTTTTGCGGACGCGATAAGGAGCGTACCTCAAAATGGCAGATCGGCCTCTCAATCGGCAGACCGTGTATGCGACAATACGCAACGTGTTGGCGGAACGCATCGCCAAAGGGGAATGGAAGCCCCGCTCCGCGATCCCCAACGAAGGCGAACTGGCGCGCGAGTTCGGCGTCAGTCTCGGCACCATGCGCAAGGCGCTGGAACTGCTGGAAGCGGAGCGCTTGGTGACGCGCCAGCAGGGGCGCGGAACATTCGTGAACGACCACTCCTCCGACGAGTTGGCCCATCGCTTCGTCAATATTCATAGACCCGATGGCCGGCGCATCGTGGGCGACGTGAAGTCGACCGAGGTCACGAATGGAGTCGCGAATGAAAGGGAATGTGAGCGATTGGGATTGCAGGCCGGCGACCGGGTTCACCGCTTGAGGCGAATCCGTTTTCTCGACGAAAGCCCCTTCATGCTGGTGGAAGCCTCGATGCCCTTCCTGTTGTTTCCCGGCTTTGAGGAAAAGAGCGATATCGCCCAAGGCATCGTCGGCGTCGCGCAGAGCTACGGGCTGTTGCTCGGCAAGGCGGAGGAGCGCATCAACATCCGCCCTGCTTCTGCAAGTGTTGCCGAGGCCCTGAACATCGCGGCTGGCTCCCCGGTTGCGGTGCTGGACCGGGTCGTTCGGGCGCTTGACGGACAACTCGTCGAGTGGCGTATGGCATGGTGCCAGCTCGACGAGAACTATTACCTGGTGTTGACGGACTGACGCCGGAGAGCGGGCCGGGGCGGGTGGCCTCAGGCACCGGGTGCGAAGTCGGGCCAGCTCAGGTCCTTGGCGGAGATGTCGGCGACGGGCAGCGGCCAGGGTATGTCGAAGGCGGGGTCGTCGTGGCGGAAGCCGGCGGCGGCCTCGGGCGCATAGAAGGCGGAGATCAGGTAGGCGACGACACTGTCGGGCGCGAGCGTCTGGAAGCCGTGCGCGAAGCCCGCCGGGACGTAGAGCTGGCGCCGGTTCTGCGCGGTGAGCTCGTAGGCCTCCCACTTGAGGTAGGTCGGCGAGCCGGGCCGCAAGTCGATCAGGATGTCGTGGATCGCGCCGGCGATGCAGCGGATGAGCTTCACCTCCGCGTGCGGCGGGCGCTGGAAATGCATGCCGCGGACGGAGCCGGCCCGCGTGGTCGACGAGATGCTGTGCTGGACGAAACTGGTCTCCAGGTCCTGCTGACCGAACTCGCGCTCGCAGAACGTGCGGGCGAAGAAGCCGCGCTCGTCGACGGCGGGCTCGAGGTCGATGAGGCGGACATCGGCGAGGTTGGTCTGCCGGAACTGCATTACCACTCCGTTAGAGAACAACTTGCATCTGACACAGGCTGCCGACGGATTGTCAGTGAGTAACAGCTATTTTGCGTCATGCCGCCGCCTTCTACGCTTTCCCGCCTTGCCATCGCTCGCCGGCCGATATTTATCATTGTCGGGGAAAACATCTCGGCGTGCCTGTTAGGACCCCCGGTTGCGGGGGGGTTACGATATTCGAGGCGAGAGGGCATTGTGATCTGGTTGATGGCCGGTGCTGGGGCCGTCGGGCTGCTTCTCGGCCTGCGCTTGCGCGTTCCATCGGTCGTTGCCGCGTCTGTCTTGATCTTGGTCGGGACACTTATCGCGATCCCAGTGATCGGCCTAACCCCGTGGACGGCGCTGGCGGGCGGCTTCGGCTCACTGTGTGCGCTCCAGGGCGGCTACATCGTGGGCCTGCTGTTGTGGTGCGCCGCCACGCGGGTGCGTTGGCCGGTGCGCCTCGCACGGCGCGGCCCCGAGGCCGATGATCAGGTGCAGGCTCCCGCCGCCCGAACGCCGGCCGCCGGCGGCAATTGAGTTCGCCACCGCGCCGCGGAAACCTCCCTGCCGCGTCAATTCAACTGCGCCTGCACGCCCTCCTGCAGCGCCAGCACTTGCCCCGCCAGGTAGAGCGAGCCGCAGATCAGGATGCGCAGCGGTTCTCCCTCCGCCTGTTGCAGGCGGCGAATGGCGGTCTCCACGTCGTCGGCCGCTTCGGCGTTGAGCCCTGCCGCGGCTGCGACCTCGGCCAGCGCGCGCGGATCGTAGGGGCGGTCGTGCGAGCCGGGCACGGGCACCGTGACGGCGCGGCGCACCAGACCGCGGAAGTGCTCGAAGAAGCCGGGTGCATCCTTCGGGCCCATCATGCCGACGACGAGGCCGACAGGCTTGGGCGCCCGCTCCTCGAGCTCGCCCAGCGTGCGGGCGATGGCCTCGGCGCCCGCGGGATTGTGGCCGCCGTCGAGCCACAGCTCCGCCCCCGGCACAAGCAGGGCCGAGAGCGGGCCGTTGTTGAGCGGCTGCATGCGCGCCGGCCAGCGCACATCGAGGAGCCCGCGCTCGATGGCGGCGGCATTGGTGAGGCCGAGGCGCTCGAGCTCCAGCGCGGCCGCCACCGCCGTTGCGGCATTGACGATCTGGTGCTGCCCCATCAGCGCGGGCAGGGGCAGATCGATCAGCCGCTCCGCGCTCTGGTAGACGAGGCGGCCGCGCTGCTCGAAGGCCTCGTAGTCCTGACCCCAGACGATAAGGGGCGCGCCGACGCGCCGAGCCGCGGCATTGATGGCGGCGGCGGCCTCCGGCGGCTGGCACGAGATGACCGCGGCGACGCCGGATTTGAGAATGCCGGCCTTCTCGCCGGCGATCTGGGCAATGGTGTCCCCGAGCTTGTCGGCGTGGTCGAGCGAGACCGGCGTAATGACGGAGAGCGCCGGCTTGTCCACGACGTTGGTGGCGTCGAGGCGGCCGCCGAGACCGACCTCGAGGATCAGGGCGTCGGCGGGATGCTCGGCGAAGGCCAGGAAGGCAGCCGCCGTGGTGATCTCGAAGAAGGTGATGGGATCGCCGGCGTTGACGCGTTGGACGCGCTCCAGCAGCACGACGAGCTCGGCCTCGCCGATGGGTTCCGCGCGGCCATTTGCGCCAGCGAGCTCGATGCGCTCATGGAAGCGCACGAGATGGGGAGAGGTGTAGACGTGAACGCGCTTGCCGGCCGCCTGCAGCATGGCTTTCAGGAACGCGGCGGTGGAGCCCTTGCCGTTGGTGCCGGCAATGTGGACGACGGGCGGCAGACGGCCTTCGGGGTTGCCGAGCTTGGTAAGCAGCGTCTCGATGCGGCCGAGCGACAGGTCGATCAGCTTGGGATGAAGCTGCCGCAGCTCGGCCAGGAGATCGTCGCTCGTGCGCATGCAGCCCGGTAGCATACCGGGGGTGAAAGACAAACGGCCGCGTCGGTCTTGCCAAGGTAATTCAGGGGCTTGACAGGTGGCGCGGCGGTGAGGTTCTCGGCGGCCCAACCGACTGACGCATCGACCAGGAGAGTGCGGGTCCCGGCCTGGTCCCACGCGCGCCCTGAGGCCCACGCGTGGCGCCGGGATGACGGAGAGCGTGGGGACCGACGGAAACCTTGCGCGTAGGCGAACTACGGCCGGGTGCGGGGGGTGCCGTCGGCGCGGCCCGTGCGGTCGCGCGTCTCGAAGCGCTCCGCGTCGTCGACGGCCTCGGGCTCGATGACGTCGGGGGCGCGGGCGAGCGTCTCGATGGTTTGACCGTCGACCGGGCTGCCGTTGAGGTAGCCGCGCTCGGCCTGCCGCGCGGCGATCGGCCTGGCGGCGAGGGCCACATGGGCGCTGGGCGAAAGCAGGCGGCACAGGCGCGCCAGCGTGTCACGCAGCTTGTGGCGGTGGACGACCATGTCGATCATGCCGTGGGCCAAGAGATATTCGGCCTTCTGGAAGCCCTCGGGCAGCTGCTCGCGGATGGTCTGCTGGATGACGCGGGGGCCGGCGAAGCAGATCAGCGCCCCTGGCTCGGCGATCTGCACGTCGCCCAGCATGGCGTAGGAGGCGGTGACGCCGCCGGTGGTGGGATCCGTCAGCACGACGATGTAGGGCAGGCGCGCTTCGCGCAGCTTCTGCACGGCAATGGTCGTGCGCGGCATCTGCATGAGCGAGAGGATGCCCTCCTGCATGCGCGCGCCACCGGAGGCCGCAAACAGGATGAAGGGCGTGCCCTTCTCCACCGCGCGCATCATGCCGGTGATGACGGCCTCACCCGCGGCCATGCCGAGCGAGCCCGCCATAAAGCGGAAGTCCTGGGCGGCGGCGACGATGTCGATGTCGTCGAGCTTGCCCTCGCCGACGAGGACCGCATCGTCGAGCTGGGTCTCGTTCTTCGAGGCCTTGAGGCGGTCGGTGTAGCGCTTGCCGTCGCGGAACTTGAGCGGGTCCTGCGGGACTTCGGGGACGGGAACCTTGGCATATTCGCCGCCGTCGAACAGATGCTGCAGCCGCCTCTGCGCATCGACGCGCATGTGATAGTTGGAGCCCGGGATGACGAACTGGTTGGCCTCGAGGTCCTTGTAGAAGACCATCTGCCCCGTCTCGGGGCACTTGACCCAGAGGTTCTCCGGCAACTCGCGCTTGGTGGTGAGCAGGTTGCGGATCTTCGGACGGACGACGTTGTTGATCCAGTTCACGCGCCTTCTACTCCTCCAGCTCCCGCCTGGCTGAACCTCGAGCTTTGCCGGATCGGCCCGCCATTTCGCCCGGTCTTGCCGACCCGGGCCCGAATGTGGCCTGCAACTTCAGGTAGTGCGCAATGCCTGCGACAAGCTTCTTACAAGGTCTAGAACGTTGGAGACCGTTTTTCCAGTCGCTTCCCCGCGCGGGCCGAGCGTTTCCCGGACGGCGTTAACGATTGCTGTCCCGACGGCCACGCCATCGCATCCGGCGGCGATCGCCCTGGCCTGCTGGGGCGTCCTTACACCGAAACCGACAACAACGGGAAGCTTGGTCGACTTCTTGATCTCGGCCACCTGTGCGTGAACCGCACCAACTTCCGGGGTTGCGGCGCCGGTCGTGCCGGTGATGGACACGTAATAGAGGAAGCCCGAGGTGTTGGAGAGCACGGCCGGCAGGCGTTTGGCATCGGTGGTGGGCGTGGCGAGGCGAATGAAATGCAGGCCGCGCGCGATCGCGGGCAGGCAGAGCTCGGGGTCGGCCTCGGGCGGCACGTCGACGATGATGAGGCCGTCGACGCCTGCTTCTTTCGCGTCGTCGAGAAAGCGCTCGCTCGGGTAGACGTAGATCGGATTGTAGTAGCCCATGAGCACGATCGGCGTGTCGGGGTCGCGGGCGCGGAAGGAGCGTACCAGCGCGAGCGTCTTCTTCATCGTCTGCCCGCCCTTCAGCGCGCGCAGCGAGGAGGCCTGGACGGCGGGGCCGTCGGCCATGGGATCGGAGAACGGCATGCCGAGCTCGATGAGATCGGCGCCGGCGGCAGGCAGGCCGAAGAGGATCTGCTCCGACGTGGCGTAGTCGGGATCGCCGGCGGTGATGAAGGCGATGAAGCCGGCGCGGCCCTCCTTCTCGAGGGCGGCAAAGCGGCGGTCGATGCGTGATGGCATGGTCTCTTAGTCCCAACTCTCCCTCTCCCCGTCCTTACGGGGAGAGGGTCGGGGTGAGGGGCAGCAGCAACCGCCAGAGCAAGCCTCTGCCCCTCACCCTAACCCTCTCCCCACTGAAGAGTGGGGAGAGGGAATAGACGTTACATCTGCATCCCCAGATGGTCGGCGACGGCGAAGATGTCCTTGTCGCCGCGGCCGCACATGTTCATGACCAGGAGATTGTCGGCGGGCAAGGTCGGCGCGAGCTTGGTGACGAAGGCGAGGGCGTGGGCCGGCTCGAGCGCGGGGATGATGCCCTCGATGCGGCTGCAGAGCTGGAAGGCGTCGAGCGCCTCCTTGTCCGTCGCCGACACGTAGGTGACGCGGCCGGAATCCTTGAGCCAGCTATGCTCCGGCCCGATGCCGGGATAGTCGAGGCCGGCGGAGATCGAGTGCCCTTCCAGGATCTGGCCGTCGTCGGTCTGCAGGAGATACGTGCGGTTGCCGTGCAGCACGCCCGGGTGGCCGCCGCTGATGGAGGCCGAGTGGCCGTTGGGCACGTCGAGGCCGTAACCGGCCGCCTCCACGCCGTAGATCGCCACACTCTTGTCGTCGAGGAAGGGGTGGAAGAGGCCGATGGCGTTCGATCCGCCGCCGATGCAGGCAACGAGCGTGTCGGGCAGCCGCCCCTCGCGCTCCATCATCTGCTCCCTCACTTCCCGGCCGATCACCGACTGGAAGTCGCGCACCATGGCCGGATAGGGGTGCGGGCCCGCGGCGGTGCCGATGATGTAGTAGGTGTCGCGCACGTTGGTGACCCAATCGCGCAGCGCCTCGTTCATGGCGTCTTTCAGCGTACGCGCACCGGAGGTGACGGCGTTGACCTTGGCGCCGAGCAGCTTCATGCGGAACACGTTGGGCTTTTGGCGCTCGACGTCGACGGCGCCCATGAAGATCTCGCAGGGCAGCCCGAAGCGCGCGCACACGGTCGCCACGGCGACGCCGTGCTGGCCGGCGCCGGTCTCGGCGATGATGCGCGTCTTGCCCATGCGCCGGGCGAGCTGGATCTGGCCGAGGCAGTTGTTGATCTTGTGGCTGCCGGTGTGGTTTAGCTCGTCGCGCTTGAAGTAGATCTTGGCGCCGAGGCCGGAGGCCGCAGACTGACGGAGGTGCTCGGTGAGGCGCTCGGCGAAGTAGAGCGGGCTGGGCCGGCCGCCGTAGTGGGCGTTGAGCTCGGTCAGCTCGTGTTGGAACGCCGGGTCGGCCTTCGCTTCCGTGTAGGCGCGCTCCAGATCCAGGATCAGCGGCATTAAAGTTTCGGCGACGAAACGGCCGCCGTAGAGCCCGAAGAAGCCCAATTCGTCCGGGCCGCCCCGAAAGGTGTTGAGCTTCGAGCGTGCGCTCTTTTTCGTCTTGGTTGCCATGGCGCGACGATCCTATTGCCCATCCGTCCCTATGCAGCCTTCGCGCTTGGGATCCTTGTTGCAGGCGTCCCAGACCCTGATCAACTGACCGATGCGGGCGAGCGCCTCCCGGTCCTTGGTGTTGGGCCAGGTTCGGTATTGATCGGGTCCGTCGCACTTCATCTTATCGCCGATCTTCCTGCGCAGGTCTTCGATGAGGTCGGTGCTGATCTGGCCGGCGTAGTCGTTGATGACGCCACCGACGATTTTCATGACGGCGCGGCACCGCTCCTCGGCGGGCGAAGTGCCCTGCGCGTTGGTGGCGCCGCCGAGGCCGATTGCGAGCGCCAATGCCATGCCGCCAGATACAGCAAGTGTCGTTGAGCGCATGGTCGTCCTGTCAGCCTTTCTTGGCCGCGTCGAGGAAGCGGCGGATGAGGTCGGGATCCTTCTCGCCGGGCCGGCTCTCCACCCCCGAAGAGACATCGACGATCGCCGCCCCCGTGACCCGGATCGCCTCGGCGACATTGTCGGGCGTGAGGCCGCCGGAGAGAACGAAGCCGCCCTTGTCGCCGATGCCGGCGAGCGCCCGCCAGTCGAACGGGGCGCCGTTGCCGCCGGGACGCGTGCTCTCGGCCGGGGCGCGCGCATCGAACAAAATGAGGTCGGCGGCGCCCCGATAGTCGCCGGCGGCACGGGCATCCGCGGCCGTCTCCACCTTGATCGCCTTCATCACCGGCCGGCGCCAGCGGCGGTGTATCTCGGCAACGCGCTCGGGCGTTTCCTCGCCGTGCAGCTGGATGAGGTCGGGATCGGCCGAGGCCATCACGGCGTCGATCAGGGCATCGTCGGGGTCGACCATGAGCGCCACGATCCGGGCGCGTCCGCGCGCCTTGTCGGCGAGCGCCTTGGCCGCAGCCGGCGCCACGTTGCGCGGGCTCGGCGGGAAGAACACGAGGCCGACGTAGTCCGCCCCGCCGGCGAGTGCTGCTTCCAGCGCCGCCTCGGTCTTCAGTCCGCAGATTTTGACTTTCGTGGCCATGGCATGGGTGCCTTCGGGCGAGATTTACGGTGCGGCGGGGCCTTTGTCGAATTGGTGCGCCTCGGCGAGGCGGCGTGATGCGGAGGAAGAGCGCCAGTGGACACGCGCATGGGTCCCGTGCCTCCACCGCCCGCGCCGCAGGCGCGGCGGCTGCACGGGATGACGGTGGCGGCGCGGACGCAGAACGCCAACACCGTCCTGAGCTCGTCGAAGGGCGGGTGAATGGCACCGTCGTGGCCGACGTGGTTCGACCCTCGGGTCAAGCCCGAGGGCAAGCAAGCTCACCACGCAGGGCAAGGCGTGCGATGGCGCGGTGGCGTATGTCGCTGCCCCTCACCCCGACCCCCGGATCAAGTCCGGGGCAGGCTCTCTCCCCGCGCTGACGGCCTGCCCGGCAAGGTTGGCGAAGCGCGGGGAGAGGGAGCGCGCGATTAACCGTAGGCGGAGTTATCCCCGGGGGTTGGGACGTATGTATCTTGCCTTCACTTCGCTCCACCAAGGGGTCGCGTTCTAGAGGCGTCTTTGAGCGTGAGGGCGAAGGGCAGTGCCGGGCCGAGGTCGACGCAGACCGAGGCACCGGGGCTCAGCGTCGCCGCCGGGTGGGATTCCCGGTCCCCGAGTGAGGTTGAACGCGACGATCAGGCCACAAACCCTGCGCGGGGCGGTGAATGGCACCGCTCAAAAAAACTAAAGGAATGCGGTGCCCACCGCCCCGCAGCCCCTTGATCAAGCAAAACCTCGAGCGGAAAGCCGCTGCGGGGGAACAGGCGTTTGGGTCAGGTTCCAGGTTTCAGGGGTCAGGTTTCAGCGAGCGAGAAGATACGTGCAGGGTCGGCCGTTTTCCCTGGCCCCTAAAACCTGAAACCTGACACCCGAAGGCGGCGGAAATGGTCAATAGCGATAGTGATCGGGCTTGTACGGCCCCTGCTGCGGCACGCCGATGTAGGCCGACTGCTTGTCGCTGAGCTTGGTCAGCTTCACGCCGATCTTGTCGAGGTGGAGCCGCGCCACCTTCTCGTCGAGGTGCTTGGGCAGCGTGTAGACTTGTCTCTTGTACTTTTCCGGGTTGGTGAAGAGCTCGATCTGCGCCAGCGTCTGGTTGGTGAAGGACGAGGACATGACGAAGCTCGGGTGGCCCATGGCGTTGCCGAGGTTCACGAGCCGCCCCTCGGACAACAGGATGATCCGCTTGCCGCCCGGGAACTCGATCTCGTCCACCTGCGGCTTGACGTTCACCCACTTGAAGTTCTTCAAGGCCGCGACCTGGATCTCGGAATCGAAGTGGCCGATGTTGGCGACGATCGCCCGGTCCTTCATGGCGCGCATGTGGTCCACCGTGATGACGTCGACATTGCCGGTGGCGGTGACGAAGATGTCGGCGCGCGGCGCGGCATCGTCCATGGTGGTGACCTCGTAGCCCTCCATGGCCGCCTGCAGCGCGCAGATCGGATCGACCTCGGCCACCAGCACGCGGCAGCCGGCCTGTCTGCAGCGAGGCGGCCGACCCCTTGCCGACGTCGCCGTAGCCCGCGACGAAGGCGACCTTGCCCGCCATCATCACGTCGGTGCCGCGGCGGATGCCGTCGACGAGCGACTCGCGGCAGCCGTAGAGGTTGTCGAACTTGGACTTGGTGACGGAGTTGTTGACGTTGATGGCGGGCCACAGCAGCGTGCCCTTCCGGTGCATCTCGTAGAGCCGATGCACGCCGGTGGTGGTCTCCTCGGTGACGCCGCGGACGCTCTTGGCGTTCTTGCCGTACCAGTCCGGCTGCTCCTTGAGCCGCCGCTTGATGGCGGCAAACAGCACCTCCTCCTCCTCATTGGTCGGGTGGTTGATGACGGCGGGGTTCTTGCCGGCCTCGACGCCGAGGTGGATGAGCAAGGTGGCATCGCCGCCGTCGTCGAGGAGCATGTTGGCGCTGCCGCCGTCGGCCCAGTCGAAGATGCGGTGCGTGTAGTCCCAGTAGTCGACGAGGCTCTCGCCCTTGACGGCGAACACCGGCGTGCCGGCGGCGGCGATGGCGGCCGCGGCGTGGTCCTGCGTCGAGTAGATGTTGCACGAGGCCCAGCGCACGTCGGCACCCAGGCTCTTGAGCGTCTCGATGAGGACGGCGGTCTGGATGGTCATGTGCAGCGAGCCGGCGATGCGGGCCCCGCGCAGCGGCTGCGTCGGCCCGTACTCCTCGCGCGTGGCCATCAGGCCGGGCATCTCGGTCTCGGCGATGGCGATCTCTTTGCGGCCCCAGTCGGCCAGGGCGATGTCCTTCACCACGTAGTCGTTGCTGCGAGCCGCCATGTACCAGGTTCCTGACGTGTTTCGGGTTGTGGGTTCTCGGGAAGCGCCGGGCGGGGCCGGGCGCAGTGCTCTCGGGGCCTCTATAGCCACACGACCGCCGCCTCGCAATAAAGATATAAAGAAGTCGTTATGTCTTATGCGCAGATCTGCACGCAAAGGGCTCAATCGCCCCTCCATGGAGGCTCCTTCGCCTGTGCCTCGCGGGCGCTCAAGTAAAAATGGCTTCTTACTTGTTAATACGGTCCGCGCGATTTTAATAAAATGCAGAACAAACAAGAATAAACGTGTAGACAAAATTCCTTCTACTGCGCGTATTTCTTTACGTGTTCGAAATCAGCCCCCGCCAATACTTCGCGCACCGTTCCAAGCCAAGGGGAGCCTCTCATGCCCGCATCTTCCATGGCCGGCGACTGGCAGCCGGCCACCCCAAGCCTCACGGACCAGCCGCGCGAACGCCGGCCCAGGCGCCTTGTCCACCGCTTCGTTGGCGACCGCTCCGGAACGGTCGGCATGACCTTCGCCCTGCTGGTCATTCCGCTCACCGCATTCGTCGGCCTCGCCATCGACTTCGGCCGCGTCTACGCCGTCAACTCGCACACACAGTACGCCCTCGACGCGGCGGCGCTGGCCGCCGGCAGGGTCGCGCAGGTCGAGAGCAGCGACACCATCAACAAGGCCTCGGCGGCGGCAACGGCCTACTTCGATCAGGCCAAGCCCTCAAACGTTGAATCGAGCTCGATCGAGTTCTCGCCGAACTCCCAGAACACCGAGTTCACGGTGACCGCCACCTCCTGGGTCAGGACGCCCTTCCTCGGCGTGCTCAACGCGCTCTTCCACCAAGGCTCCAACGCCGGCGCACCCGCCGGCTGCCAGGGCAACTATTATGGATGCGTCAAGCTCGTGACCACCTCCACCGCCGAGCTCAAGGTGGGCGGCAACGGCGGCTCGAACATCGAGGTCGCCCTCATGCTCGACGTCACCGGCTCGATGTGCTCGCCGTGCTCGAAAATCGACGATCTCAAGGTCGGCCGCCAAGGACCTGATCGACATCGTGGTGTGGGACGACCAGAGCGAGGCGACCGCCAGGGTGGCGCTGGCGCCGTTTGCGGAAGCGGTCAACGTGGGAACCACGCTGGCACCGCAGGTGCGCGGCACCGTGACCAACAACAATTCGTCGCACCCGCAAGAGTTCAGCAACAGCGACATGAACAACACGTCAAAGCAACCGACCAGCGAGTGGATCAAGTTTCCCACGACCTCCTACGGCTACGGTGGCTATGGCGGCTACGGTGGCTATGGCAGCAGCACCAAGACCTGGGTGATCTCATCGAAGTGCGTGACGGAGCGCATCGGCGCGGAGAAGTATACAGACGCGCCGCCGTCCACTGCTTTCGTCGGTAAGGGCTACTTCGGCACCAGCTCGAGCAGCTCCTGCAGCGTGGCGAACCATTCCGACAGCGAGGTAAACCTGATCATGCCGCTGTCCAGCGATACGACAGCGCTCAAGGCTCGCATCGACAAGCTCTCCACCGGCGGCTCGACGGCGGGACATCTCGGCACGGCCTGGGCCTGGTATCTGCTGTCGCCGAAATGGAACTACCTGTTCCCCTCTTCGAGCGCGGCAGGGCCCTACAGCGATCTGGCGGACACCACCGACGACGGCTACCCCAAGCTGAAGAAGATCGCCGTTCTGATGACGGACGGCGAGTACAACATCAACTACTGCAAGGGCGTGGAGGCCAAGGACTCGGATCAGAGCCCCGACATCAACTGCAATTCCGAGAACGCCAAGTCGGGCTCGCAGGCTTCGAGCCTCTGCACGGCGATGAAGGCTGCGGTGGATGGCGGCGAGATCGAGGTGTTCGCGGTCGGCTTCCAGGTGAGCTCATCGGCCAAGACCCTCCTGAAGAACTGCGCCACCGACGACAGCCACTACTATGATGCGACGACCGGCGACGCGCTCAAGGCCGCCTTCCGCGACATCGCGCTGAAGATCTCGACCTTGCGGCTGACGAACTGACCGCAGCCGACAAGAAAAGAAGCGAGGGGCGCCCAAGCGGCGCCCCTTTGGTGTTCGCGGCCAGCAGCGTCTCAGTCTTCCTCGCCGAAGCCCGATTCGACGAGCGCAACCAGCGCTTCGATCGCTTCGGGGGCCTCCGGCCCCTCGGCCTCGAGCGTGATCTCCGTGCCCGGGCCCGCCGCCAGCATCATCAACCCCATGATCGAGGTGCCGCCGACCGTGTGGCCGTCGCGGATGACGCGCACGGTTGCGTCGAACTCCTCCGCGCATTTGACGAACTTGGCCGAGGCGCGTGCATGCAGGCCCTTGCGGTTGCAGATCGTCACCACCGCGGACGGCTTGTCGCCTCTAGACACCTGCGTCCGGCTCCCTGCGGGCTCAGGGCTCGCCCGACAACACCTGGCTGGCCACGCTGATGTACTTGCGGCCCGCTTCCTTGGCCGCGTTGACGGCATCGGCCAGCGTCGCCTCGCCGCGCACGCTTGCGAGCTTGATCAGCATCGGCAGATTGATGCCGGCCAGCACCTCGGCGCCGGTCTCTCCCATCACGGAAATGGCGAGGTTCGACGGCGTGCCGCCGAACATGTCGGTCAGCACGATCACCCCATCGCCGCCGTCGACGTGGCGAATCGCCTCGATCAGCTCCATGCGGCGCTGCTCGACGTCGTCCTCCGGACCGATCGAAAAAGATTCGAGCTGCTCCTGGCGTCCGACCACATGTTCGAGCGCAGCACGAAATTCCCCCGCCAAGCCCCCGTGAGCGACAATGACGACGCCGATCATTTGCAGGTCCGCATTCCTTTTCGGAGGGTGGCCGCCGGCGCATCCTTCTTGGCGATTGGTTGCCAAGGGGGCGCATCATGGTTCAGGGCCCCCGCGCGAGGCAAGCAGAAAGCGCCGGTTATCCGAAGCTGCGCTGGGCGCGGGCCAGGGCCACGGCCAGCTTGATCGGCGCCGAGGCCTCCCACGGCGCAAGGCGCATCAGGGGCACGTCCACACCCAGCAGCCGCGCCATCTCGTCGCCCCCCGGCATGCGCGGCACTTCAAGTGGCGGCACCAGGTCCACAACCAGGGCGAGCTGGGCCTCCGGGTGGGATTTGACCTCGATGATGCCAACCCCGCGCACCTCGATCTTGCCGCGGATGGTTTGCGGCGCCCTGACGAGGACGAGGTCGCCGTCGCGTTTGAGCTGCACCTGGTCATCCGCGACCAAGGTGGGCGGCTCAAGCGCTGCCGGGCCACGCCGTGCCAGGAACAAAAAGCGCAGGGCGAGGTCGGACTTGCCCGACCCCGAGGGCCCGCGAAGCAGGGCTGCAGCGCGACCGAGAGCGACACACGTTCCGTGGACGAGTTCAGCTCCGTCGTCCACGCAGCTGCGCTCCCCTCGACGTTGCGGTGCCGGCGGCGGGCAGTCGCACGATGAACCGGGCGCCGACGCACGCGCTCCTTCAGCGTGGTCCGTTCCTCCGTCGCCCGCTCCGGCGCACCAGCCTCCGCCATACGGTTGGATGCCCAGATGCGTCCGCCGTAGGTGGTGACGATCTCGCGCGACATGCTCAGGCCGAGGCCGGAGTTCTTGCCCACCGTGCGGTCCGTCTGCGGGCGATCGGAATAGAAGCGCTTGAAGATCGCCTCCATGTTCTCGGGCGGAATGCCAGGGCCTTCGTCGTCGACGACGATCTCGATCTCGCTTGCCGTGCTGCGGGCGGTGATCGTCACCACGCCGTCCTCGGGCGAGAACGAGAGGGCGTTGTCCAGGAGATTGGTGATGACGCGTCCCAGCCGCACCTCATGGGCCTGCACGATGAAGGCAAGCGGATTGCCCGGGGCATCGACGATATTGAGGACGACGCGCTTGGTGTCGTGCTCCAGCATGTCCTTGAATACGTCGACGACACCGCGCAGAACGTGGCGGACGTCGACGGGTTCGATCTCCTCGATGGCAAGCTGGGCATCCATGCGCGCGGCATTCGACACGTCGGTGATGAGCTTGTTGAGGCGCTTGAGCTCCTCCTGGACTTCCCGCATCAGGACCTGCCGGGTCTCAGGCGTCTTGGCGTAGGCGAGCGCCTCGGCGGTCGAGCGCGCGGCGGTGAGCGGGTTCTTCAGCTCGTGCGCCACGTCCTCGGCGAAACGCTCGCTCGCCTCGATACGCTGATAGAGCGAGGCGGTCATCTTGCGGAAGGCGGCGGCCATCTGGCCCACCTCGTCGGCACGCCGGGAGAGCTCGGGCAGGTCGTGGCGCGTCCTGATGTTGCGGCTGACGTCCTCGGCGGCTTCCGAAAGCCGGCGCATCGGGCCGGCAATCGTGCGCGCCAGCACCACGGATGCGAGCAGGGTGGCCGCCAGCGCGATCAGCGCCAGGGCGACGATGATGTTGCGCTCCTCGGCCAGAATTTCGTCGATCTCGCCGGGGCGCGTCGACAGAAGCAGCACGCCGAGCGTGGCCTTCCGATACTGGATCGGCACCGCCATCGACACGATCTGCTCGCCCTTCTCGTTGACGAGCAGCATCGGCGTCGCCCATCCGCTGGCCAGCGCCATGCGCACCTCGGGGTAGGCGGTGCCGTTGGCGGTGCCGATCTCGCGGTAGACGGGCAGGTCGCCGCGCGTGAGCCACGCCATGAAACGCGTCCAGGCATTCTTGACCTTGACGCGCTTGCCTTCGTCCGCGCCGGACCGCGCCACCTGCCCGCGCGTCAGGAGCTGGGCCGTGTCGACAATCAGCGTTCCGTCCTGGGCGTACACACGCGCACGTATGTCCGTCGACGGCAGCAGGCGGCGCATGATCGGCGTGACGCGCTCGGGCGCGATGGGCAGTTGCAGGGCGGCGAACGCATCGTCGCGGAAAGGACTGCGCGAGCCCTCGAGCTCCGGCAGCCGGTCGGGATCGAGCACGATGCGGCCCGTCGTCTCGACGGTGGCGTTGGCGGCAATGGCGGCGGCGATGATCTCGCCCTGGGCGCGCAGGCTGTCGCGCTTGGCGTCGATCAGCCAGGCATGATACTGGCTCAGATAGAAGATGCCGCCGAGCAGGATCAGGAGCCCGATCGAGTTGGCCAGGATGATCCGGCGGCGCAGCGTCCTGGTGACGAAGCGAATGAGCGGGCCGTAGGTGAGGAAGTCGTAAAGATGCATGCGCCGCGCCAGCGAGCGCGCATGCGCAGCGACGGCCTCGGCGGGCTTGCCGCCGACCCTGCGGGCGATTTCACCGAACCTGCCGATGCCAGCGGCGGAACTGGAGATGCCGCGTTTCAGCGTGTCTCGGGCGCCCGCGCCAAAGCGTGAACCCTCCATCTCGACCGCCATCGCCTCCTAGAGCAAGATCGTTTCTGATCGAAGCACTTTGCTTCGATCATGGAACGTGAATCTTGCTCTCAACATATTGAATAGAACAGGATTCACGCTTCGGCCGAAACGTCGCCATCGAGGCAAGGCGATTCCATCCGAAGCGATCCTGCTCCAGTGTCCCGATCGCGAACTTCGCCGAAGCGTGCGGCAGGCATTGAACGAACTTCGCGATCGAAAGGACACTAGCCAGTTTCGTGAAGTTGGTGTGATCCAGATCGAGAAATTCGCTTCCGACGCAAGCCGCAGGCAACGACGAATTTCTCGATCATCACACCAGCGCCTACGCCTCCTTGAAGCGGTAGCCGACGCCATAAAGCGTCTCGATGACGTCGAAGCTGTCGTCGGCCTGCTTGAACTTCTTGCGCAAGCGCTTGATGTGGCTGTCGATGGTACGGTCGTCGACGTAGACTTGGTCGTCGTAGGCGGCGTCCATCAAGGCGTCGCGCGTCTTCACCACGCCTGGGCGTGTGGCGAGCGCCTGCAGGATGAGGAATTCCGTCACCGTCAGCATGACCGGAAACCCGTCCCAGTGGCAGGTATGCCGCTCGGGGTCGAGCCGCAGCTTGCCACGCTCCAGCACGCGTGCGGCCTCGGCGGCGGCTCCGCCGGGGTCCTTGGGCTGGAAGCGCCGCAGCACCGCCTTGACGCGCTCCACAACCAGGCGCTGCGAGAAGGGTTTGGCGATGTAGTCGTCGGCGCCCATCTTGAGGCCGAACAGCTCGTCGATCTCCTCGTCCTTGGAGGTGAGAAAGATCACCGGCATGTCGGTCATCTGCCGCAAGCGCCGCAGAAGCTCCATCCCGTCCATGCGCGGCATCTTGATATCGAGGATGGCAAGGTCCGCCGGATCCTCCGTCAGCGCCTCCAGGGCCGAGGCGCCATCCGCGTACGTTCGCACCTTGTAGCCCTCGGCCTCCAGCGCCATGCCGAGCGAGGTGAGGATGTTGCGCTCGTCATCGACCAGAACAATGCTACTTTTCTCTTTCATGATCCTGGCTTCCTCGACCGCGCCCAGATTGGGGCTTTATGGTTCCGCCATGCACAAATTGTGGCAAGCCCATCGAGCATCGGCGTATTGTTACCCGAATGTTCTACCCCCGCAACAGCAGAGGGTTTGCCATGTCTGTTGACAACGCCCCGTCGACTCCGCCGGAGGAGCCAGCTGTATCGGCGCGCCGCCTGGTACGCACGGCGCTGAAAGGCTCGCTGGCCACGCTCGATCGCGAGACCGGGCATCCTTACGCCTCCCTCGTGCTGGTCGCAACCGAACCCGACGGGGCGCCCATTTTCCTCATCTCCAACCTGGCGCTGCATACGCGCAACCTCCAAAGGGACCCGAGGGCCAGCGTGCTCATCGACGGGACCGGCGACCTCGGCGACCCATTGTCTGGGGGGCGCGTAACCCTAACGGGCGAAGCAAGGCCAACCGACAGCGCCACGGCGTTGCGCCGTTTCCTGGCGCGCCATCCGTCGGCGGAAGGCTACGCGGGGTTCACGGACTTTGCCGTCTACCAGCTCAGGCCGAGCAGCGGGCACTACATCGGCGGCTTTGGGCGGATCGTCGATATCAAGGCCGAAAGCCTCCTCACCGACCTGGCCGGTGCCAGCGCCCTGATCGAGGCGGAGGCGGGCATTGTCGAGCACATGAACAGCGACCATGCCGATGCCGTCGCCCTCTACGCCACCGAGCTTGCAGGATGCGCGCCCGGCGCGTGGCGCATGAGCGGGATCGACCCGGGCGGGCTTGATTTGCTGCACCGCACAATGGCGGCGCGGGTCGACTTTCCGACCCGCATTTGCAGTCCCGGCGAAGCCCGCAGCGCACTGGTGGGCTTGGCGGGCAAGGCGCGCGGGGTCCTGGCCAAAAAACAGTCGTCTGCATAAATTTGCAACGAAATTTGATGCCTGATGTTTTCCGCGACACTGCCCACGTGTGAACCAACAAATGATTGTGTGAGCCGATGCGGCGACGATGCAGGTTTCAAACGGGGTCACCATCACCTAGTGTCCTGATCGCGAAATTCGCCTCAATCTGCGGCTTGCTCGGAACGAATTTCGCGATCTGAAGGACACTAGCAAATGATGGATTCTAGTGTGATTCAGATCGAGAAGTCCGCTCCACCACCCAGCCAAACGCGATGTGGCGGACTTCTCGATCATCACACTAGAGGTGGATGGCTCAGAGGGCTGGATGCGTGGGGGGCAGGAGACGTGTAGACTGTCTCCCCCGCTCAAGGGACCAGCGGGGAAATGTAGGCAAGCGGCGCCGCCACAGGTTCGGCGCCTGTTCGTTTTTTGGCGGAAAGTGGCCATCGACTCATGACGAGTAGCACCCTAGCACTGAGCGCTCCGGCAAAAATTCATCACAACACCGGGGAGGCGGAGCTCGTCGAGCTGGCAATCAGCAGGGGCGAAGCGCACTTCACCGCGTCCGGCGCGCTGGCCGTGGAGACGGGCGTGCACACCGGCCGCTCCGTGCAGGACAAGTTCACCGTCCGCGACGCGACCACCGAAAAAGTCGTCTGGTGGGACAACAACAAGCCGATGACGCCCGAGCAGTTCGAAACGCTGTGGGCAGACTTTCGCGCGCATGCTGCCTCGCGCGAGCTGTTCGTGCAGGACCTCTACGCCGGCGCCGACCCTGCTCACCGGCTCAACGCCCGCGTTTTCACCGAGTATGCCTGGCACGCGCTCTTCATCCGGCATCTGCTGCGCAGGCCCAAGGCCGGCGAGCTCTCGGGCTTCGATCCCCAGTTCACCGTCATCAACCTGCCGAGCTTCCGCGCCGACCCCAAGCGGCATGGCGCGCGCTCCGACACGATCATCGCCTGCAACTTCACCAAACGCCTCGTCCTGATCGGCGGCACGTCCTATGCGGGCGAGACCAAGAAGTCGGTCTTCACCTATCTCAATTTCGTCATGCCGGAGAAGGGCGTGATGCCGATGCACTGCTCGGCCAACGTCGGCCCCAAGGGCGACTCGGCCGTCTTCTTCGGCCTCTCCGGAACCGGCAAGACCACGCTCTCCGCCGACCCCAAGCGCACGCTGCTCGGCGACGACGAGCACGGCTGGTCGGAGGACGGCGTCTACAATTTCGAGGGCGGCTGCTACGCCAAGACCATCCGCCTCTCCAAGGAAGCCGAGCCCCAGATCTGGGATGCCTCCAACCGCTTCGGCACCGTGCTGGAGAACGTCATCCTCGACCCCGCCACGCGCGTGCCCAACTTCGACGACGGCCGGCTGACGGAGAATACGCGCTCGGCCTATCCGCTCGAGTTCATCTCCAACGCCAGCCCGACCGGGGTGGCGGGCCACCCCAAGAACATCGTCATGCTGACGGCCGACGCCTTCGGCGTGATGCCGCCGATCGCCAAGCTGACGCCATGCCAGGCCATGTACCATTTCCTGTCCGGCTACACGGCCAAGGTGGCGGGCACCGAGAAGGGGCTCGGCAAGGAGCCGGAGGCGACATTCTCGACCTGCTTCGGCGCACCCTTCATGCCGCGCCACCCGAGCGCCTACGGCAACATGCTGCGCGATCTGATCGCCCGCCACGGCGTCGACTGCTGGCTGGTCAACACCGGCTGGACCGGCGGCAAGTTCGGCGTCGGCCGCCGCATGCCGATCAAGGCCACGCGTGCGCTGCTCGACGCGGCGCTGTCCGGCGCGCTCAAGTCGCAGCCGATGCGCACCGATCCTCTGTTCGGCTTCCAGGTGCCCACCGCGCTCGACGGCGTCGACCCGGCGATCCTCAACCCGCGCGAGACCTGGGCCGACAAGGCCGCCTACGACACCCAGGCCCGCGCGCTGGTCGACATGTTCAACAAGAACTTCGCCAAGTTCGAAGTGCACGTCGACGCCGACGTGAAGGCCGCAGCCCCCGCGCTCCGGCAGGCGGCCGAGTAGCGGCGACGGTTTCCAAGACGATGGAAGCGAATTGACCTGCGCTCGCGCAAGAGCTATTTGTATAATGTGTATTGCATTACACACCTTCTTTGTGAATAGGCACCAGCAATGGCAGGAAAGGCCGAGCTGGAGCGTGACAGCAGGCGCATCATCAGGCGGCTTCAATCGGAGGGCTGGCTGCTCGTGAAAACGAGCGGCAGCCACCACAAATTCAAGCATCCGGACCACCGGCACCGCATCATCGTAGTGCATCCGGCGAAGGACATCCCGACGGGAACAGCGCGGGCGATAGCAAGAGCGGCCGGCTGGATATAGGGCAAGCGAATGCGGAACTACGTGGCAATTGTCTCCAAGGAACGGGGCAGCATTTGGGGGGTGCATTTTCCCGATCTGGTGGGCTGCACGTCGGCTGGGAAAACGGTCGAGGAAGCAATTGCAAATGCCAGCGTGGCGCTTCGGTTGTGGGCCGAGGACGAGACCGACATGCCCGTGCCCAGCACTTTGGAAAGCCTGCGCCGCCAGCCCGACGTGCGTGACGACTTGGAGAGAGGGGGCGTGGCGATCTACGTTCCCTTGATCGTCGCGGGACGTAAGGCGCGCTACAACGTGATGCTGGACCCGGTGCTGGTCGAAGGTATCGACCGGGCGGCCAAGGCAGCGGGGGTAAGCCGTTCAGACTTCATCTCGCAGGCTGCAGCATCGAGCCTCAGGGACAAGGCGGGAGTGGTAGTCGTCCCCTCCCGCAAGCATTCAACCCGCATGAAATCCAGAAGTGCCAAAGGAGCCTCTCGGCCACATCAGAAGCGGCGCCTGAGCCCGCGATCAGATGAAATCCTTGGTCGTCAGGAGCGCCTGGAACGGAACGCCGGCGGCCTTGAAGGCGTCGGCGGCACCTTCGAGGCGGTCGACCACGGTGATCACCCGCTCGATTTCGGCGCCGTCGGCGCGGACCGCCTCGATGGCCTTCATGGAGGAGCCGCCCGTGGTCGTCACGTCCTCCAGGATCACGACGCGCTTGCCCTGAAGGCTCTCGCCCGGCGCCAGCCCCTCGACCAGCTTCCGCGCGCCGTGCTCCTTGGCCTGCTTGCGCACGAAGAAGGCGCCGAGCGGCCGGCCCTTGGCCTGGCTTGTCACCGCCACGGCCACCGCCAGCGGCACGGCGCCCATCTCCAGGCCGCCGATCAGCTGGACCTGCGAGCCTTCGAGCGCCTCCAGGATCAGCAGGGCGATGAGATGCGCGCCCTCAGGATCGAGCATGGTCGGCTTCATGTTGAAGTAGTAGTTGGTCGACCGGCCGGACACGAGCCTCGTCTCCGTGCCGCTGGAGAAGGAGCGCTCGCCGCACGATCTCGATGAGGCGCCTGCGGGCGCTGCCCGTGTCGGCCATGGCTCCGTCTCCACATATCCCCTCTCCCCGTCCTCACGGGGAGAGGGTTAGGGTGAGGGGCGGAAGCTTGCGCTGCGGTATGCGGCTGCCCCTCACCCCGACCCTCTCCCCATCTTGAAGAAAGATGGGGAGAGGGAGTACCGGCGAGCGTTGTCCTTCAGCGCCGGACAATGTCAAGCTCGAAGCCGACTACCGACTACCTTGCGCACAGCCGGGAGCGAGCCCCCATGAGCGACAATGCGACCGATGACCCCCGCCAGCGGTACCCGCAAGCCGCCTACATCGATCCCACCGCGCGCGTTTTCGGCTCCGTCGAGATCGGCGAGGGCGCGAGCCTGTGGCCCTACAGCGTGATCCGCGCCGAGGGCTTCCATGTGCGCATCGGCCGCTTCTCCAACCTGCAGGACCACGTCATGGTGCACGTGGGCTACGCCAAGCCGACCATCGTCGGCGACCACTGCTCCATCACCCACCGGGTCGTGCTGCACGGCTGCACGATTGGCGACAACTGCCTGATCGGCATCGGCGCCACCGTGATGGAGGGCGCCGTGATCGGCGAGAACTCGATCGTGGCCGGCCACGCCTTCGTCCCAGACAACATGGTCGTGCCCCCCAATTCCGTCGTCATGGGGATGCCGGCCAAGGTCGTGCGCTCGGCGAACGGCTTCGTCGCCAACAAGGTCAACGCCATGCTCTATTGGCGCAACGCGAGGCTCTACGCCAAGGGCGACCACCGCGCCTGGGACGGACCCGAGTTCGAGGCGGAGATGCGCCGGCACCAGCAGGAGATCGAGCGCGAGCTCGCCGCGAAGTCCGGCGGACAGCGATAGCCGCGCGATCGTCGGGCAGGCTGCATGGCGGCGCGCGTCATTGCGACATCGCCTTCTCCTTGCGCACCTTGGATTCCCGCCAGGCGATGTAGAACGAGCTGCCGAACACGATGGCCGCGCCGACCCAGGTGAGGAAATCCGGCACCTCGGAAAACAGGATGATGCCGAACAGCGTTGCCCAGAGGAGCTTGAGGAAATCGAGCGGCATCAAGACCGTCATGTCGGCAAGCTTCAAGGCGTCGGTCACCACGAGTTGGCCAAGCGTACCGATCACGCCGATGAAGACGAGCCAGATCCACATCCCGGACGGCGGCGCCTGCCAGACGGCTATGGCGGGAGCCAGGGTCAGAGGAATCATGAGCACCGTGACGTAGGCCGTGATGGTGAGGGTCGACTCGGTTCTGCCGAGGATCTTGATGTCGATAATGGCAAGGCCCCACAGCAGCGACGAGCCCACGATCAGGAGCGCCCCGAGATCCAGCGCCTCCAGGCCGGGCCGCAGGATCACCAGCGTGCCGAGAAACCCGCAGATGATGGCAGTCCATCGCCGCCACCGGAACACCTCGCCGAGCAGCACGGCGCTCAGCAGCGCGGTGAACAGCGGCGCCGTGAACGACAGCGCGGTGGCCCGTGCGATCGGTGTCAGGGACAGCCCCGTGAAGAACGCCAGCATCGAGAACACGTTGAGCAGGGAGCGCAGCAGGTGCAGCCTGAGCCTGCGCGTGTAGAACACGCCCAGCCCGTGGCGCACCAGCAAGGGGCCGATCACGACCAGGCCGAACAGATTGCGGAAGAACGCCACCTCGGCTGCGGGCACGTGCTGCGTCGTGTAGCGGATGGCCGTGTGCATGGCGGCGAACATCATCGTCCCCAGCACCATCAGCGCGCAGGCGCGCGCCACCGGCGAGAGGCTGCCGAATGACGGGGTGGTGCGCACGAGCGCGAGGAGATATCGCATGCCGCTTGTGCCCTACACGCTTCGTGAACGGCCCACAAGGCTGGGGCGCGCTACGCCGCGTCCGCCAGCGGTCGGCTCATCCGCTCTCCGGCACCACCAGCACCTTCGGCTGGCTCGGCAGCGTCGGCTGCGAGATGACGATGCTGGGCCCCGACGCGGTCTCGGTGGGGAAGTCGTTGCGGATCGCCTCGAGGAAGCGGTTGAGCGTGAAAGGATTGAAGTAATGCATGGGGAGGATCAGGCGCGCGCGCAGCGCCTTCAGCACCTCCACCACCCCGGCGATGTCCAAGCTGTAGCCGCCGTCCACCATCACCATCACGACGTCGAGCTGGCCGATGTGGCCGATCTGCTCGGGCGTCAGCGTGTGGTGCAGGTGCCCGAGATGGCCGATGCACATGCCGGCGATCTCGAAAATGAAGATGGAGTTGCCGTTGGCGATGTAGCCGCCGCCCCAGTCGCGGATGTTGGTGGTGACGTTGCGGATGCGCACGTCGGAGACGGTGAGGTCGTGGCGCGCAGGGCCGTTGCCGTCGGGGTTCCAGCCCCGCAGCACGTGCTTGATGGCCGGGTCTGGAGCCATCGAAAAGTGGGAGGTGTGGGCCCGGTTCATGGTCGCCACATCGGGAACGACGGGCGGGCGGATGTAGTCGTTGTAGTCGGTGGCGATCTTCACGCCGCCGTGGCTTTCAATCAGCCACGTTGCGTGGCCGACGAACGTCAGCCGCACCTCGGTGGGTTTGAGGTCCGCGGGACGATATTGCGCCGGCTGAACGAGGGGAGGTGCCTGCGACACCGCCAGGCAGCGGTCGGCGGCGGGCATCTGTGCCGCGCCGGGCACCGTCTGTGACAGCAAAGCCATGCCGGCCAGCAGCATGGTGAACAGGAGTCGCACGCCGGTCATACGATACCTCTGAAGGTGCGAGGATCGCGGGATGATAGGGCGCCGGTGGTTGGGGCGCCACAGCCAGGTATAGGTGGCAGGTATAGGTGGAAAAAGTCCGAGCCATTCCTTCATTCGACCCTGTCGCTGACATAATCTGCAATGAGTTTGAAAAGGATCCAGCTGGAGTTGCCGCGGCGCAGGACTGGCCTCAGTCTTGCGCCGGACCGCGAGGATGACACGGAGCCGACCACTGCGTTTCGACGGGCGAGGCGGGCGTCAGGTGCGACGCAGGCGACGGAGCCGTCATTGGCTCGCCGCCCTTGGATATGCGGCGCTATTCGTCGCATGCGTAGCGGTGGCGGCGGCGACCTTCATGATTGCCGTCACCCCCTTCGACTTCGTGCGTGACCACCTGGTGCAGCAGGTGAAGGCGCGGACCGGACGCGATCTTGTCATCTCCGGCACGACCTCGGTCTCGCTGTTTCCGCGCACGACCGTCGGCCTGACCAAGGTCTCCCTGTCTGCTCCGTCGGCGATGGGCGGCAAGCCGGTGTTGGTCGCCGACGGGCTCCAGGTAGAGGTGGGCCTCTTCTCGCTTCTGTTGCGGCAAGCCGTCATCCAGCGTCTCGTGCTGACGAGGCCTGTCATCGATCTGCGCATTGATGCGCAAGGGCGGCGAAGCTGGGAGTTCGCCGATGCGGCGGCTCGGCCCATCCGGCTCGCACAACTGGCCGGCGACCGCGAGCAATCGACCGCCACCGATGCGCAAAGGCCCGCGCCAGCGCGCTCCAATCCCCGGCTTGCCGACACCCTGGAAACAGTGATGCCGAGCCGCGTGCGCATCGTCGACGGCACCGTGCGTTACACCGACGACCGCGCCGGCATCGCGCATGAGGTCACCGCGCTCGATATGGACTTGAGCCTCGATGGCCCCGCCGGACCTCTGGAGGGCAAGGGTAACGTTGTGTGGCGGGGCGAGAAGGTAGTCTTCCAGGCAGCGGTGTCGCCGTTCCGCGCTCTGCTTCAGAAACGGCATGCGCGGCTCTCTCTCAAGGTCAGTGGGCGGCCGATAGAGGCATCCTACGAGGGAGTGGCAAAGTTCGCGGCAAGTCCCACGCTCGACGGCAAGGTCGAGGCGAAGGCGCCTTCCGCCGCGGGGCTTGCTGCTTGGCTCGCCAAGCCGGGCGCCATCGGCGGGGGCGTCGGCGAGGTCATCGTGTCCACCCGCGTTTCAGTCTCGGAAGGCGCCTTGTCGCTGCCTGAGCTGCAGGCCACCATCGGTGAGGCGAGAGTCACCGGCGCGCTGACCGTGGAGAAAGGCGGCACACGACCTCACCTGAGCGGCGCCTTGACCCTGTCCGAGCTCGACCTCGGCCGGCTTCTGACGCGCTCCGGCGGGCGCGCTGCCGCCTCGGGCGAGCCTCCTGATGCTTCGCCGGACGGCCCGCGAAGATATGCGGCCACGGACCTCAAGAGGGGGGAGAAGCCCCGGCAAGACGCCCCTCAGGCGCCCACGAGGGCATCCACGAGCCCGACAAAGCGTGCCGGCGGCCGGCACGACTGGGCCGACGATGCCCTAGATCTTGCCCCCTTCGCGCTTGCCGACGCCGATCTGGCGTTGTCGACCGACCGCGTCGTCTACAAGGACCTCAGCTCCGGGCAGGCACGCCTCAAGCTGACCCTGAAGGACAAGGTTGCCACGCTCACTCTCGAGGACATGCTGCTCTACAGCGGCCGCGGGCGGGGCACCCTGACGCTCGACGGCAGCGGCGACGTCCCCGCAACCGGCGCCGACCTCAAGCTGGACGGCGTCTCCGCCTCGCCGCTCCTGAGGGATGCCCTGGGCCTCGACTGGCTCGACGGGCGCAGCACGATCCTCGTCGCGGTCGGCGGACAGGGCTCAACCGAGCGCCAAATCGTCGAGGCCTTGAACGGCAAGGTCGAGGCGCAGACGACCAACGGCTCGCTCGCCGGGGTCGACGTCGACAAGCTGCTGCAAAATATCGAGCACGGGAAGCTGACCGGCCTGCAAGTGGGACCGGGCGAAAAGACCCAGTTCAGCGACTTCACGGCGACCTTTGCCATTGCCGAGGGCGTTGCAACCAATAAGGACCTGCGCCTAATCGGTCCCCGCGTGCGCGTCACCGGCGAGGGCACCGTCGACCTCGGCAAGCGGCAGATCGACTACACGCTCACTCCCAAGCTCGCCGGCGGCATCTCCACTCCGGGCGCTGTCCTCAAGGTTAAGGATCTCGAGATTCCCGTACGCGTCGAGGGCTCGTGGGACAAACCCGCCTACAGCGTGATGGGCCAGGACAACATCGCCAAGACCCTGAAGCGGATCGGCAAGAATCTGAAATCAGAGGAAGTTCAGGAGGCGATCAAAGGCCTGATCGAAGGCGGCGACAAGCAGCCGCGCATCAAGCCGCGCGAGCTCCTCAAGAAGCTTCTTGAAAAACAGTAAGCTCCGACGGCGGGCTCCTCGAGCGCGCGGCGAGCGCACGCAGCGCGCGTCATCGTCAAGGAAAAATTTCGCACCGGGCCGGCTTACTACTTGCGCCTGAGGAGAAATGGCCTCATATGACCCGTCTCCGTTTGCTCCGCGGTTCACGAGGATTCGCGGGGCAGCGGGTTGGCTGTCTACTGGTTGGGGAGGGGTCCCATGGCTTACACCGATTCCCTCTTCCAATTGGGGATGGACTTGACCCGTTCAAGCACCGCCCAAAAGGAAGATCATGGTCAAGGCGCGCTAGCAGCGCACGAAGACAGGAAAGACTACTTCATCGAGCGGGATGGGGTTCGCTGTGCGGGCACTCATCTCATCATAGACCTGTTCGGCGCCAAGCGGCTTGACGATCTCAAGCACATCAAGGAGACGCTGAAGCGGTGCGTGGAGGTGGCAGGCGCAACCCTGCTGCACATCCATTTGCATCACTTCACGCCCAACGGCGGCGTTTCCGGCGTGGCGGTGCTGGCGGAAAGCCACATCTCCATACATAGCTGGCCCGAGGCCAGCTATGCGGCACTCGACGTGTTCATGTGCGGCAACGCCAAGCCGCACGCGGCGATCGAGGTCCTCAAGGAGGCCTTCAGGCCCGACCGGACGGTGGTCAAGGAGCACCTGCGGGCGAACTCGGTAAACGAGCGCACGTGGGAGATCGCCGCCGCCAAGAAGGCGCCCGTTCGCGCCGCGCGTGCGACCAGGGCCAGGCGGGCGGCCTGAGCAACCATCCACGACGAGCGCGCGTGCCGGCAAAATCGGCGCGCGCGCTCGATCATTTTGCGCGCCTGTCGCATTGATCGGCCATACGGGGGTTGCCATGCCTCGCTGGATCGAAGAGACGTTCCACCCGCACTGGCGCGTTCGGTTCGAGGCAGCCCGCGTGTTGCACGAGGTCAAGACGCCGCACCAGCATCTCGTGATCTTCGAGAACGCGACCTGGGGCACGGTGCTGATGCTCGACGGGGTGTGCCAGCTCACCACCTCCGATGAGTTCATCTACCACGAGATGATGGCGCACGTGCCGCTGATGGCCCTGGAGCGCCCGCGCCGCGTCCTGGTGGTGGGCGGCGGCGACGGCGGCGTACTGCGCGAGGTCTTGAAGCACCCTGGCGTCGAGAAGGCGACGCTGTGCGAGATCGACCGCGCGGTGATCGACCTGTCGCTCGAGCATTACCCGGAGATTGCCGGTGGCGCCTTCGATGACCCGCGCGCCGACATTGTGATTGCCGACGGGCTGAAATACGCGGCGGAGACCAAGGAGAGGTTCGACGCCATTGTCGTCGACAGCTCCGAGCCGATCGGGCCCAGCGCCGTGTTGCACACACGAGCTTTCTTCGCAGACTGCAAGCGCGCATTGAAGCCGGGGGGCATACTCGTCACGCAGAACGGCCTGCCGTTCCTGTTTCCCGAGCACCTCAAAGGAACCAGCGAGATCTTCGCCTCCCTGTTCGGGGCGACCTCGCCCTACCTGTGCACGCAGCCCTGCTACTTCGGCGGCCCCTTTGCGCTGAACTGGGCGAGCGACAGCAAGCGCCTACTGGATGTCCCGGTCGCAACACTGCGGCGGCGCATGGCCACCCGGCGCATTTCTACGCGCTACTACACGCCGGACGTGCATCGGGCGGCTTTCGCGCTGCCGGGCTACGTGGCCGACGCCATTGCATCGCGCAACCCTGGTCGGATCAAGCGTGCTGCCAAGCAGCGGCGGTCAGCCAAAGCAGGCCGCCGGCAGGGCGTAGGCGGAGCCTGAAGAGAGGCCGTCAGCTCGCGCGCAGGAGCTGCGGATCGAGCTTGGCGATGGCGTTCTTGAGATTGGCCTCGGCCACCGCAGCGTCCGGGACGATCCCGCAAGCCCGCTCATCGATATAGCAGCGCCAGGTGAACTCGGCTTGCGGCGCTCGGGCTTCCACGACCACCGAACCAACCGACAGCAACGGGTCCGATGCGGAGTAGAAATTGATCACGCCGGTAAACGGACAACGCTTCCTCAATAACACGACCGCCCTCCTTCTCAGCCCAGACGTCCCCTCCCCCCTGATGCACTTGTCTTGTCTGTCACCGTGTCGGTGTTAGGTGTTCTCAATGAGGCAAATTCGTTGCCGAAGGGTAACAGGAATGGATGGTATTTTCCATATGTGGCTGCAAGGCTTTCTGGGGGCTGTGCGCGGAGCAGATCGCCGGCATTTTCATACCGCTGCCGTCCGGCCTTATGTTAGAGCGCTACGTCAGGGGAAACACGCGGCCGGATCCGATGGTCTCAGACATTGAGCAGCGCGCGCACGCCAGGGAGGCGAGCGAGACGCAGACGCTTGTCGGCATTTCTGCGGCGCACCTCGTCAGCCATTTCTACATCCTGGTGCTGCCGGTCCTGATGCCGCTGCTCAAGCAGCGCCTGGACGTTGGCTATTTCGAGCTGGGCCTCGCGCTGACCACCTTCAGCGTCGTTTCGGGCCTGACCCAGGCACCGATGGGCTTCCTGGTGGACCGCGTCGGCCCCCGTCTCGTGCTCCTTGCCGGGCTCTGCCTGGGCGGGCTCGCCTATATGGCGCTCAGCTTCACCACCTCCTACGCGGCTCTGCTGACGGTGGCCTTTGCAGCGGGGCTCGCCAACTGCGTCTACCATCCCGCCAACTATGCCATCCTGGCCGGCAGCATCACCGAGAGCCGGATGGGTCGCGCCTTCTCGGTGCACACTTTTGCGGGCTTCCTCGGCGGGGCCATCGCCCCTTTCATCCTGCTCGGGATCGCAGCCGCCCAAGGCCTCCCGGCCGCGCTGCTCTTTACCGGTTTGCTCGGGCTGGCGACAGCCGTGGCGCTTGTGCTCATGCCGCGTCCGCCCTCCCGGCGCGCGAGCCCGGCGACGGGCAAGTCCGGCAGAAGCGCCATCACCCATGTGCTGACACCGGCGATCCTTTCGCTCACCGGGTTCTTCACGCTGATCGCGCTCTCAAACGGCGCCATGATCAGCTTCTCGGTCGTCGCCCTGCTCGCGAGCCAGCACCTCACGCTGGTGGCCGCCAATGCCGCCCTGACGGCGTTCCTGGCCGGCGCGGCGCTCGGTGTCCTCGCCGGCGGCAGCCTGGCCGACAGGACGCAGCGCCATGGCGACGTGGCCGCCGTCGGCTTCGGCCTCAGCGCGCTGATCACGCTGCTCGTGGCCATGCTCATGCTGCCGGCGACGGTGATCGTGGTCGCCTTCGGCCTCGCCGGCTTCCTGTCGGGCGTGATCATGCCGTCGCGCGACATGCTGGTGCGCAAGGCGGCACCCCCCGGCGCGGCAGGGAGCGCCTTCGGCATCGTCTCGACCGGCTTCAACATCGGCGGCGTGATCGGGCCGCTACTGTTCGGCTGGATGATGGACCAGGGCTCGCCGCGCGGCGTATTCGCCGTTGCCTGCATCTTCATGGCGGCGGTGGCGCTGTTCGGCTTCATCGAGGAGCGGCGGGTGGAGCGCGCCAGGGCGGCGATGGCCGGCTCATGAGGCCCACGGGCCCCATGAAGCCCACGGGGCCCATGAGGCTCACGAAGCGGCGCCCGCCGCCAGAAGCTGCCGCTCGGCAGCCCTGAAATCCTGCGCGTACTGGCAGTACTGGCCGATGATCTCGTCGATCATCTTGATCTTGGCGGCATCGAGCTCGCTCATCTTGCGGGCCGGGCTGCCGCCGTATTGCCAGCCGCTTTCGAGCTTCTGGCCGGGCGTGGTGCGTGCGCCGGCCGCCAGCAGGACGCGGTCGCCGATCACGGTGCGCTCATCCACCAGGCTGCCGATGCCGATCAGCGTCCCGTTGCCGATGATGCTGTCGCGGATCGTGACATTGTGGCCGACCGTGGTGTCGCAGCCGATGCTGGCGCCACCGACCGAGCAGTGAATCACCGTGTTGTCCTGGATGTTGGTGCGCGGCCCGATGGAGATCGTGGCCCTGCCGGCATCGAAGTTGTTGCTGTACCAGATGCTCGAGGAAGGCGCGGCCATGATCCGGCCCGTCAGGGTGGCCGTGCCGGCGACAAAGACGCTTGTCGTGGATTTCAGAGTTGGCGGTGATGCCGCCCCTTGCCTTCCCCGGCTCCCGCCGGCTCTTGCTCTTCTCGGCCAGGGCCCTCCCGCGCTCGGCGACGTCGCTGGCATCGAGCGGCCGGACGGGCTTTGCGGGACTGCCGGCGTAGAGAAAGCCGCCCGCAATGCGCTTGTTGGGGTACACCGTCGAGCCCGCCTGAAACACGACGCCGTCCTCGACGACGGCGCCGTCAAGGATGACGGTCCCATCATCGATCACGACATCGCTGCCGACGGTGCAGGCATGCACGCACGCGTTGTCCCCGACGGTAACGCGGTCGCCGATGATGCAGGGGAAGATGTCGTGTGCGATATGCACCGTGGAGCGGGCGCCGAGGTGGAAATCGTCGCCGATCTTCACAAAATGACCGTCGGCGCGAATGACGCTCAGCGCCCCGAGCCGCGCGTTGCGGCCGAGCGTGATGCGGCCGAGCACAACGGAACCGATGCCGGCATGGACGGGGGCCGAGGCGATGCTCGGGGCCTCACCGACATAGGGCAGGATAAGGGGCGCTTTCGATGGCATAGGCCCCAAGGTAGCCATCGCAACCGTTTTGGCAATCGGCGGCAGGCCGACTCACGTCTGGCGGGCCGCCAACGCCTGTTTCAGGACACGCGCATAGTTCTCGATCGCGAGCTTGCGAATCCGCCGCTCGCCCATCCGTTGCCGCTCCCAGTACTCGACCACGCGCCGCACGTCGGCATAGTCGGCAAGCACCGGGTTCCTGACGCCGTTCATGTCGGTGCCGAAGGCAACGTGATCCTCGCCCAGCCAATCCGCCATCTCCGACAGCCGGTTGGCGTAGGCCTCCACGGTCTGGCCCACATCGGTGCGGACAGCCCACAACCCGACCACGCCGCCTTGCGCCGCAATCGCCCGGGCCGTCTCCAGGCTGAGCTGCCGGGCCTGCCATGCGGGCAGCCTGTAGTTGGGCGTCCGCTTGCGCGCCACGGAGCTGTGTGACCACACGACCGGCACCTTGCTGGTCTCCAGCGCGCCCATCACCACGGCGTCCGTGCAGTGCGCGAGATCGACGAGGATCCCCAGCCGGTTGCATTCCTGCACGACCCGGCGGCCGTAGGCCGTCAGCGCGTTGTGCCGGGGCGGCTCGGTCTGAATGTCCCCGACGGCGCTGCGCGTGTAATGCACGAGCTGGATGTGGCGGACCCCCAGATCGTAGGCCACCTGCACCTGGGACAGGTCGTTGTCGAGAAAGTTCGAGCCCTCGGTCGCCAGGACCACGTGCGGCTCGCCCTTGAGCGCGCGGTCGACGTCGCCGGGCGTCCGCACGATCTTCAGGTTCTGGTCGGCCAAGTGGGCCTTGATGCGAGCGAGCTCGTCCTTGAACCAAACCACCGTCTCCTCGGTGCTCGGCACTCTGCCTCTGCGCGAACCCACGTCGGCGTCCGCCGCATCCAGGGCAGGTCACCGACCAGCGACCAGGCAACGAGCGTTGCGTTGCCCGCGGCCATGGTGGCTGCCAACGGGCTGGTCGAAGGCGTGTTGGCGCCCCCTGAACAGCAGGTGATAGTGCATGTCCCCGATGTAGATGGGGTCCCTGGCGAGGGCGGCGCCGGCAAATGCGAACGGCCACGCAAGGGCCCCCTTGAGCAGCTGGCGACGATCCATGCTTTGTGCCTCGCTGACAGCCGCGGCCTGGGCGCCGAAGCGCCCGGCAAGGAAAGCCAATCCCCTCGGACCTACTCGATCATGATGGTGGCGACGTAGTCCATCGTCCGGTTCACATTATTGGGGGGCAGGAACGTATTGATGAGGTAGGACGTGGGCGAATAGTTCTCGGGGATGTTCTTGTTGAAGGCGTTGCCGATCATGCGCGACTTCCAGCCCGAGACGAACCGGCCATAGACGCCGGTATAGTATTCCTCCAGCGGCGCGAACTTCGGCTGCATCGACTGCGCCAAGGTGCGGTGGCCCACGGACATCTTCTTCATGCCGGCCGGGTTGGCGACGAACACCGAGTGCAAAACCTTGTCGCGCTCCGCGGTGGGAAGCTTCATGGCGTCGACGGCCAGGAGCGGGCCCTCGGCAAGGCCCGTGTAGGAGTGGCGGCCGCGGCGGGCGATGTAGTTGCCGGTTGCGCGCATGGGCTGCATCACCGGCTTGATGCAGGACGGAATGCCGGAGCGCTTGAAGGCGTCGCCGTCCCGGCGCGGATCGCAGTTCCTGAGCGCCAGCAGCGACCACGCGAACTCCGAGCAGAACATGTCGACGTTGCCCGGCGGGTTCTGACCCAGCGCCGCCTGGCCGAGATGCTTGACGAAACTGACGGGCCTGTCCCGCTTGTACTTGGGCGCGTTGTAGTCCTGGTTGAACTTGATCTCGCTTGGATAGATGCGCTTGGCGTTGCGGCTGAGCCGCGTCGCCCATTCGAGCAGGTTCTCGCGCTGGGCGTCGGTGAGGCCGCGGGGGCGAACGATGTGGAGAAACTTGAGCGTGCCGTAGTGCGCGCCCGTCAGCTCGCCGCGCAGGCCCGGGCCGAGGTATTCCTCGTTCAGCGGGTTGTCGATGTTGTGCAGCACGCCGTCCTTCACGTAGGCGACGCCGGTGTGGCTGATGCCGAGCTGGACGCTTGGGTAGGTGCCCGCACCGCCCCATTCCGGGCGAAATGTCAGCAGCAGATCGCCGGTCTTGACGAGGCCGCTCTTGCCCAGCCGCCGGGCAAGGCCGCCCCGTCTCGTGACCACGACGCGCAGGCCGAGATTGCCTTTCGCGTCCTTGGCGTCGGGATGCTTGAAATCGATGAGGCGGCCGACCGCGCCGATGTCCTCGGGCACCTCGCCGCGCGCGCTTGCCGGCACCGCGAAGTAGACCGGAATGTTGAGCTTGCGCGCGATCTCCTTGTTGGTCTTCTCGTCGTAGGTGAACTCCTTCGACAGGGCCGGCTGCGCGCTCAGCACCGAGCCGGCCAGCGCGAGAACCGACAACGCGCCCAGCAACGCCTTGATCTTCCGCATCAAATCAACTCCCCAAGAATGCCAGCCTTCCCTGCTTCCCGGCCCACCCCATGCGCCGGCGCCATCTCATAACGCGTCAGCGCTTTTTTGCCGTCGGCAGCACCTCGGCAATCTCCGTCTCGCTGCAGCCTGCCTCGCGCAGCACAGCCTCCGTGTCGGCCCCGAGCAAGGGCGGCGCGCGATCGGGCTCGTCGCCAACGCCCTCCACGTTCACGGCCTGGCGCAGCGTGCGCATGACCGGCGTGGTGTCGGCGAAGCGCGCGTCGAAGAAACCGACATCGGCGAGATGGGGATCGGCGATCAGGTCGTCGGGCAGGCGCACCGGCTGGGAGGGGATGTCGAGCCGCTCGAAGGTGGCGAGCCAATCCGCCGTCGTGCGCGACGTCATGGCGGCCGCCAGCATGTCGTAGAGCTCGTCGACTCGCCGGCTGCGCTCGGTGGCGTTGTTGAACCAGGCCTCCTCCGCCACCTCCGGCCGGCCGATCTCGGCCAGCACCTTGCGCCAGTTCGGTGCCGAGTAGGGCAGCACGCCGACCCAGCCGTCCTTGGTCTTGTAGGGACGCCGGCCGGGCGAGAGCACGCGCACATATCCGACCTTGCCCTTCTCCTCGAAGGTTGCCGCCCCCAGGTGCTCGCACAGGCTGAACGCCGCCATCAGCTCGAACATCGGCACCTCGATATAGCCGGGGGCCTCGCCCGAGCGCTCGCGATAGAGGAGGGCGGCGAGCACGGCGTAGGCCAGATGCAGGCCCGATACCTTGTCGGCGGCGATGCTGGGCGTATAGAGCGGCGTGCCGTCGCGCATCTGGAAGAGGCCGGCAAAACCCGACGCTGCCTGGATCACGTCGTCGTAGGCGGGCTTGCCGGCGTAGCGACCATGGCGGCCGAAGCCGACGGCGGCCGCATAGACGATGCGCGGGTTGATCGCCTGCACGGCCTTGAAGGTGAAGCCCAGCTTGTCCATCGCCTCCTGGCGCATGTTGTGCAGGAAGGCATCCGCCGTCGGCAGCAGCTTGCGCAGCGCGCGTCGGCCCGCCTCGCTCTTCAGGTCGAGCATGACGGAGCGCTTGTTGCGGTTGGTGTTGGCGAAGATGGCGGAGAGGCCCGGCGCCGCTTGCGGCGCAACGGGGCGCATGCTGTCCCCGTCGGGGGATTCGACCTTGATCACCTCGGCGCCGAGATCGCCCAGGATCTGCGTGGCGTAGGGGCCGAGGATGACCGATGTCAGGTCGAGGATGCGCAGGCCTTTGAGCAGCGGGATCATGGGCGGGGGACCGTCGGGAGTGCGTGCGTGACAGTGCTCTGACGTAGCACGCAAGGGCGCGCCTCGCCTACGGCCACGCTTCGGCGACCTCGGCGCCGATGTCGATCTGCAGAGCCGTGGGGCTGTCTGGCACGGCGCACGCGCTTGATAGGCGTTCCTCCGCCCGCGAGGGCGATCCCCATCATCGGTCTCGTCCAAGCTGCCGGCGCCCTGCCGCCAAGCCGCCCCAATCTTGAGGCCGGTTGTTCGATCCGGCAGCCGTACCCACATGAGGTGCAGCGCACACGCCAGGCTGTCGAAGCCTGCAGCTCTCACGTGGTCGTGATCGAGCCGCGCCGCAAATCCTGCACATCCAGCCTTGACGTTGCCGCACTCTCGACAAATAAAACGGCCGTTCGTTTTGTTTTGTGCACCGCAAGGGAAACCCCGGGGCTCGTACGTATCGGCCCTTGCAACCGGCATCCGACCCAATGCCCAAGCTCAAGCCAGACATCCAGCGTGCGCGCCGCGAGCACATCCTCGAGGCGGCCGAGCGTTGCTTTGCCAACGCGGGCTTCCATCGCACCACCATGCACGACATCTGCAAGGATGCCGGCATCAGTCCGGGCGCGCTCTACGTCTATTTCGACAGCAAGGAGGCTCTGATTGCCGGCATCGCCGAGCGCGACCGCGCCGAGTTCGCGGAGCGTCTGGCGGCCCTGTCGGAGGCGCCCGACTTCCTGAAGGCGCTGGAGGCGCTGGGCGAGCACTACTTCGTCGAGGAGCCCGCCTACCGGCGCCGCATGTGCATCGAGATCGGGCTGGAGTTCGACCCGCAACCCGCGCGTCGGCGAGATCTTCCAGGAGGTCGACCGCTTCGTCACCTCTGGCTTCGAGGCGCTCTTCGCGCGCCTGAAGGCGGAGGGGCGCATCGCCCCCGAGCTCGAGATCCCGATCGTCGCCAGGCTGTTCCTGCTGATCGGTGACGGCCTTTTCTGGCGCCGCGCCACCGATCCCGGGTTCGACGGCAAGGCCATGGTGCCGCCGACCCTGAAGCTGCTCGCCAAGCTGCTGAACCCCGCGCCGCCATCGACGCCGGCGCAGGCGCCGCCCGCATCCGACATGTCGGAGTCCAAGCCGTGACTGTCCTCAGAAAGCTGCTGATCGTCGCCATCGTGGTGCTGGCAGCCGCGGCCATCGCGGTCACGCTCGTTGCGCAGCCATCCTCCAAGCGAGCCGAGGCCTCCAAGCCCGGCGCGGCGATGCACTCGGAGGAAGCGACGGCCGCCGTCGTCACCGTCGTCCAGGTCGCGCCCGCCGACTTCACCGAGACCGTGCTCGCCACCGGCTCGCTCGTGCCGCGCGAGGAGATCCTCGTCGGTCCCGAGGTCGAAGGCCTGCGCATCACCGAGGTGCTGGCCGATGAAGGCCAGCGCGTGAAAAAGGGCGACGTGCTCGCCCGCCTGGTCTCCGACACGCTCGAAGCCCAGCTGGCCCAGAACGAGGCCGGGCTCGCGCGCGCAACCGCTGGCATCGCCCGGGCCAAGGCCGCCATCGTGGAGGCGGAGGCACGCGTCACCGAGACGCGCAACGCGTTCGAGCGGGCCAAGCCCCTCAAGGCGGCGGGGCATATGGCGGATGCCGCCTACGATCAGCGTGAGCAGGCGGCCCGCACGGCCCAGGCGCAGTTCTTGGCGGCGCAGGATGGCCTCAAGGTCGCGCAAGCCGAGAAGGCCCAGGTCGAGGCGCAGCACCGCGAGATCAACTGGCGCCGCGGACGCACGGCGGTCGTGGCCCCGGCCGACGGCATCATCAGCCGCCGCATGGCCCGCGTGGGCGGCTTTGCGGCCGGCGCCGCGGAGCCGTTGTTCCGCATCGTCGCCAAGGGCGAGATCGAGCTCGACGCCGAGGTCACCGAGACGCGGGTGGGTGCGGTGAAGGAAGGCCAGAAGGCGATGGTCGATGCGCCGGGCGTCACGGTTGCGGGCACCGTGCGGCTCGTCTCCCCGGAGATCGACAAGGCAACCCGGCTCGGCCGCGTGCGCATTTATCTCGGCGACAACCCCGCCCTGCGCATCGGTTCTTTCGCCCGCGGCACCATCGAAGTGGCCAAGAGCCGAGGCCTCGCCGTGCCGGCGTCCGCCGTCCTCTACGAGCCGGATGGGGTGGTCGTCCAGGTGGTGCGCGACAACCGCGTCAGGACGCAGCGGATCGTTCCGGGCTTGGCCGCAGGCGCGCTGGTCGAGGTGCGCGAAGGCCTGAGCCAGGACGACCTGGTGGTGGCGCGATCGGGCACCTTCCTGCGCGACGGCGACGCCGTGCGCCCGGTCCTTGCCGACAAAACCAGGCTAACACAGGCTCGCTGATATGAACTGGAACATCTCAGCCTGGTCGATCCGCCAGCCGGTGCCGTCGCTGGTGCTGTTCATGGTGCTGATCGCGCTCGGCTACGTCAGCTTCGGACAGCTGGCGGTCACGCGCTTTCCCAACATCGACATTCCGATCGTGCAGGTGCGCGTCTACCAGTCGGGCGCGGCGCCGTCGGAGCTCGAGACGCAGGTCACCAAGAAGATCGAGGACGCCGTCGCCGGGGTCAACGGCGTCAAGCACCAGACCTCGACCGTCACCGAGGGCTCGTCGGTGACGATGATCGAGTTCCGGCTGGAGGTGAACCAGGACCGCGCCCTCAACGACGTCAAGGATGCCATCGCGCGCATCCGCAGCGACCTGCCGCGTACCATCGACGAGCCGATCGTGCAGCGGCTCGAGATCGAGGGGCTGCCGATCGTCACCTACGCCGCGCGCGCGCCGGGCATGACGCCCGAGCAGCTCTCCTGGTTCGTCGATGATACGGTCATCCGCGCCCTGCAGGGCGTGAAGGGCGTATCGCAGATCGAGCGCGTCGGCGGCGCCGACCGGGAGATCCGCATCGCCCTCGACCCAGACCGGCTGCTCGCCTTCGGCATCACCGCCGGCGACGTCAACCGACAGCTCAGGGCCACCAACGTCGATCTCGCGGGCGGCCGCGGCGAGATTGCCGGCCGCGAGCAGGCCATCCGCACGCTGGCCGGCAAGCAGAGCGTGGCCGACCTCGCCGCCACCATGATCGCGCTGCCGAGGGGCCGCAAGGTGCGCCTCGACCAGCTGGGCTCCGTCACCGACAGCATCGCCGAGCAGCGCACCTTCGCCACGCTCGACGGCAGGCCGGTGGTCGGCTTCGCCATCTCGCGCGCCAAGGGCGCCAGCGACGTGGTGGTGGCCGGCGACGTCGCCAGGAAGATCGCTGAGCTGCAGGAGGCGCACCCCGACGTCGAGCTTAAGCGCATCGACACGATGGTGGAGTACACCTACGGCGCCTATCGCTCGACCATGACGACCCTGATCGAGGGCGCCATCCTCGCCATCGCCGTGGTGTTCATCTTCCTGCGCGACTGGCGCGCGACCGTCATCGCGGCCATTGCGCTGCCGCTCTCCATCGTTCCCGCGTTCTGGGCCATCGATGTGGCGGGCTTCTCGCTCAACCTCGTCAGCCTGCTCGCCATCACCATCGTCACCGGCATCCTGGTCGACGACGCCATCGTCGAGATCGAGAACATCGTGCGCCACATGCGCCAGGGCAAATCGCCCTATCGCGCCGCCATGGAGGCCGCCGACGAGATCGGCCTCGCCGTCATCGCCATCACCATGACCATCATCGCCGTGTTCGTGCCGGTGAGCTTCATGGGCGGGATCGCCGGCCAGTACTTCAAGCAGTTCGGCCTGGTGGTGGCGTTCGCGGTGTTCTTCTCGCTGCTGGTCGCGCGGCTGATCACGCCGCTGCTCGCCGCCTACTTCATGCGAACGACGCGCCACCAGGACAAGGAGGGCTGGCTGCTCAGGGCCTATACCCGCCTCGTGCGCTGGTCGGTCCGCCACCATTATCTGGCAGTCGCGCTGGGTCTTGCCATCTTCGCCGGCTCCATCGGCAGCTTCTACCTGCTCCCCTCCGGCTTCCTGCCGGCCGACGACACCAGCCGCCTGCTGCTGGCGATCGAGCTGCCGCCGGGAACGCGCATGAACGAGACCCGCGACGTGACCGCGCGCATCGCCCGCACGATCCGCGAGCGGCCGGAGGTCAACAGCGTGTTCGTCAACGGCGGCCGCATCCTGGGATCGGGCAGCGAGGTGCGCAAGGCGACGCTCATCATCAATCTGGTGCCCAAGGGCAAGCGCACGCTGAGCCAGGACCAGATCCGCCAGGCGATCGGCCGCAGCCTCGCCGGCGTCCCCGACATCCGCCTGTGGTTCCTCAAGGACAACGGCCAGCGCCAGTTCCAGCTCGTGGCCTCCGGGCGCGACGCCGACGCCGTTTCCCGCGTGGCGGCGGATCTGACCAGCCAGGCCAAGCGCATCCCGCTGCTTGCCAACGTCGTCTCCTCCGCCGAGCTCGACCGGCCCGAGCTGCGCGTCGTGCCGATCACGGACATCGCCGCCGAGCTCGGCGTCTCCACCGAGGCCATCTCCGAGGCCGTGCGGATTGCCACCATCGGCGACATCGGCGCCAACCTCGCCAAGCTCGACGTGGGTGACCGGCAGGTGCCGATCCGCGTCCAGCTCGACGAGGCCGCGCGCAGCAACCGGCAGATCCTGGAATCGCTGAAGGTGGCGACGGCCTCGGGCGCGGCGGTGCCCCTCTCGGCGGTGGCGCGCTTCGAGCTGGGCCAGGGCCCGACCGCGATCGACCGCTACGACCGCAGCCGCCGCGTGGTGATCAGCGCCGACCTTGTCGGCGACGTGCCGCTCGGCAATGCCGTCGCGCGGGTGATGGCGCAGCCCGCCGCCAAGAGTCTCCCCGAGGGGGTGGTGATCAAACAGTTCGGCGACGCCGAGGTGATGGGCGAGGTGTTCGAAAGCTTCGCCAAGGCCATGGGTGCCGGCATCATGATGGTCTATGCCGTGCTGGTGCTGCTGTTCGGCAGCTTCCTGCAGCCGGTCACCATCCTCTTCTCGCTGCCCTTGTCGATCGGCGGCGCCATCGTGGCGCTCGCCATCACCGCCAAGCCGATCAGCCTCCCCGTCGTCATCGGCATCCTGATGCTGATGGGCATCGTCACCAAGAACGCCATCATGCTCGCCGACTTCGCCGTCGAGGAGATGAAGCGCGGCATTGCGCGCACGGAGGCGATCGTCGACGCCGGCCGCAAGCGCGCCCGCCCGATCATCATGACCACCATTGCCATGATCGGCGGCATGCTGCCCTCGGCGCTGGGCGAGGGCTCGGGCGGCGAGTTCCGTGCGCCGATGGCCATTGCCGTGATCGGCGGCCTGATGTCCTCCACGCTGCTGTCGCTGGTGTTCGTGCCGGCGGTGTTCGCGGTGATGGACGATATCGCGCGCGTGAGCTGGCGCCTCTTCAGCCGCCTGGTGGGGCCCGGCGAGGAGGCGTCTGCCGAACCCGAGCACACGCAATCGACACCGGTGCGCATCGCGGCCGAATAGGCGACGGCGAACGCGCCTCAGCCCTGATTGTGCAGGAAGTCCAGTACGGCCGTCTCGGCCAACACGCGTGCTGGGTCGGCGTAGTAAGCCGCCCTCTCGCGCTCCTCGTCCGTATCGAAGTGGCGCCTGAGATAGCAGCCCAGCAGCCGCGCCTGGGCGACATAGGCTCGGCCGGCAACGATGCGCCGCGCCTCATAGGCGCCCAAGGCCGCCGCCACGTTTCCTTCTCCTGGCAAGCGCTTCCGCGAGGGCGGCGGCATCCTCCATCCCCTTGACGATGCCGGCGCCGACGTGCGGGCGCACGACGAACGCCGCATCGCCCATCAGCGCCACGCGCCCGAATGCCAGTCGCTCGCTTTCCAGATCATAGATCGGCTGCAGGAACGGCTGATCGATGCGGTCGAGCACGGCGCACATGCTCGGCGGAAGCATGCGCGTCGCCGCCTCGCGCATCTCGGCCACCACCTGGCGCGCAATCAGCGGCGGCGGGATCGACAGCTCGTGCGTGTGGCCGCTCTCGTCGGTGAGGAGCCGCGGCACGTCGGCCGACTCATCGGCAGGGCGATACCAGACGATGTTCCAGCTGCGCCGGCCGGGTCTCAGGTCGTTGCCGGGCCCCGCCACCGGATAGCCCAGGAACTGCTCGGCCGGCGGCAGCACGAAGGCCAGGCTCGCGAACACCTTGGGGGCCAAGATGGCGGCGATCGCCGCCTCGTCCGCCAGTCCGCGCCAGCCGACGTACCCTGCATAGCACGGCCTGGCACCAGGGAGGACAAGCGCGCGCACGCTCGAGCGGAAGCCGTCGGCGCCCACCAACAGATCGGCGGTTTCCACGCTGCCGTCGGTGAAATGGGCCACCACCGAGTCCGCCGTCTGCGAGACGCCGCTGAGCTCCCGACCCAGGTGGTAGTGCTCGGCACCGAAGGCTGCCTTGAGGAGCTCGAACAGGCGGTTCCAGGAGGTTGCCGTCTGAGGAAGGGCACGCTCGCAGATCACATTCCCAGCGCGGTCGAGCACCAGGCGACCCTCGACCTCGACCCCGAAATCGCGCGTCGAGTCGAGGCCCAGATCGGCCAGCGCCCGATGCATCTCGGGATGCGTCATGATGCCGGCGCCGCGCCCGATGAGCGCCACCGGCGAGCGCTCGAAGACGTCGACCTGCCAGCCCTGGCGCCGCAGATAGAGGCCGGCGAACAGCCCGCTCATCGAGCCGCCGATCACGACAGCGCGGCGCACAGGGCGTGCCATCCTTGCCTCACGTGGCTTCCGCAGAAATGCAGGCGCCGGGCCGATGGGCCGGCTCAGGCACCCAGATAGTACTGCTTGATGATCTCGTTGTTGGCGAGGTCGCCGGCCTTGCCCTCGAACTCGATCTCGCCGTGCACGATGACGTAGCCGCGGTCGGCGATCTTGATCGCCTGGTTGAAGTTCTGCTCCGCCATCAGCACCGTGAGGTTGCGCTGCTCCTTCAGCTCCTTGATCTTGGCGATCATGCGGCTCACCAGGATGGGCGCCAGCCCAACCGACGGCTCGTCGACCAGCAGCAGCTTGGGCTCCGACATCAGCGCGCGCGCCACCGCCACCATCTGCTGCTCGCCGCCGCTCATGGAGCCGGCGAGCTGGTTGCGCCGTTCGGCCAGCACGGGAAAGGTCGTGAGGACGAAATCGAGATTGCTATGGATGTTGCGGCGCGCCGCCTTCCGGTAGGCACCGAGCATCAGGTTCTCTTCCACCGTCAGCGCAGGAAACAGCCGCCGCCCTTCCGGCACGAGGGCCACGCCGAGGCCGACGATCTCCTCCGGCGTACGGCCGACGAGATCGGTCTCCTGCCCGTCGGCCTTGAAAACCACCGCCCCCGCGCTCGGCGTCACCAGGCCGGCGATACACTTGATCAGCGTGCTCTTGCCGTTCCCGTTCGAGCCGAGCAGCACCACCGTCTCGCCGTCGTTGACCGAGATCGACACACCGTGCAGCACGCGCACCGAGCCGTAGCCCGCCTCGATGTCGGTGATCTCGATGCTACACGCCAAGGTAGGCCTTCTCCACTTCGGGGTTCTTGACGATCTCGGCCGGCGTGCCCTCCGCGATCTTGCGGCCGGCATCGAGCACGACGACCCGCTCCGAGAAGCGCAGGACCGCGCGCATGATGTGCTCGATCATGATCACGGCGACGCCGCGCGCGTTGAGCTTGAACAGGATGTCGAGGATCTCGTCCACTTCCGAGCTAGACAGGCCCGCCATCGCCTCGTCGGAGATGAGGAGGTGCGGCCTAGCGGCGAGAGCGCGCGCGAGCTCCAGCTTGCGCATGTCCACCTGGGTCAGGCGCCCGGCATTGTCGTCGGCGCGCTTGCCGAAGCCGACGAGTTCGAGCAGCTCGCGCGCCTCCCCTTCGGTCATGCCGCCGCCGTCGCGGTGCGCGGTCACATACTCCATGGGGATCATCAGGTTCTGCAGCACCGTCATGGAACGGAAGGGGCGCGGGATCTGAAAGCTGCGCGCGATGCCCCCGCGCGTGCGGCGGTGGGCGGCGAGCCTGGTGACGTCGGTGCCGCGGAAGGTGATCGCCCCCTGGTCGCAGAACAACGCGCCCGAGATGCAGTTGATCATCGTCGTCTTGCCGGAGCCGTTGGGGCCGATCAGGCCCAGCCGCTCGCCTTCGTCCAGATGCAGGTCGACCGCATCGAGCGCCACGAAGCCGCCGAAGCGCTTGGTCAGGGCTTTGACCGTGAGGATGTGCTCAGGCACGGCTCTGCACCCTCGCACGCAAGTTGCTGAAAAGGCCGATAAGCCCGCTGGGCGCCAGTATGACGAAGCCGACCAGCACCACGCCGACGAGAAACACGTTGAGCTCGGAGGAAATGGTGACCGACAGGATCTCCTGCGCCGAGCCGAGCAGGAGCGCGCCGATCACGGGACCATACCAGTAGGCGGTGCCGCCGATCATCGGCATGGCGATGGCGTTGACGGCAATCCCCAGCGAGAACGCCGATACCGGGTCCACGTAGGTCACGTAATAGGGATAGGGCGCTCCCGCCATGCCCATCAGTACGCCCATGACGGTTGTCGAGATCAGCTTGAGCTTGAGCGTCGGCACGCCCATGCACTCGGCGGCAACCTCGTCGTCGCGCACCGCGGCAAGCCCTCGGCCGAACTTCGAATAGACGATGTAGCGCGACACCACGACGGCGAACAACGCCACCAGCAGCATCAACAGGAACAGATACTTGACGTAGCTGGAAAAGAAGGGCGGAGGGTCGGGTGTCAGGATGTAACTGCCCCTGGCACCGCCAACGTAGTCCCAGTTGTTGGCGAGCGTCTGGAAGACCACGGCCAGCGCCAGGGTGGCTATGGCGAAGTAGACGCCCCTGAACCGCAGCGTCAGATAGCCGGTGCCGAGGCCGATCAACCCGCACACGACCGCGCCCGCCGCGATGTAGGCCACCAGCGGCGGATGGATGTCGATGCCCTCGAAGTACTTGTTGAGCGCGATGGTCGTGTAGGCCGCAACGGCGAAAAAGCCGGCGCTGCCGAAGTTCACATAGCCGGTGAAGCCGCCCAGGATGTTCCAGGCGAGCGCCATGACCATCGACTGCAGGATCACATAGCCGGCGAAGTAGTAGTACTCGTTGTGCCCGAGCGCGACGAACGCGAGCCCGGCCAGCAGCGCGCCGACGATAAGACCCCAGAACCCGCCCGACCTCATGATTGCCTGCCCAGGATACCGGACGGCCTCACCGCGAGGGTAAGCAACAGGATGCTGAAGGCCACGGCCGGCGCCCAGGAGGGGCCGGCGAAGGTCTGCACGAAGCTCTCGGCAATGCCGAGGATGACGGCGGCGATCACCGTGCCGGTTATGCTGCCCATGCCGCCCAGCACGACGATGGCGAAGGCCCGGCCGATGTACTCGCGGTTGATCGAGGGCTCGACGGGACCGATGATGATCAGCAGCGCGCCCGCGATCGACGCTGTCGCGATCGCCAGCCCGAAGGCGATCTGCTTGATCTTGACGGGATCGGCGCCCATCAGCTGCAGGGCCTGGCGATCCTGGGAGACGGCGAGGATGGCACGCCCGATGAACGTCTTCGACAGGTAGAGATAGATGCCGACCGTCATGACGGTCGAGACGACGAACGGCACGGCCATGCGCAGCGGAATGTCGACGAGGCCGATCTTCCAGTTCAGGCCGATGTAGGGCGCACGAACCAGGCGGTAGTCGACGCCGTAGATCATGATCAGCGTCACCTCGATGATGAACATGAGGCCGAAGAAGAAGGCGAGCCCGCTGAGCGACTCCTGGCCTGTGCGCTCGAAGCTCAGGTAGTAGATGCGGTAGACGACGATGCCCGCCACGAACAGCACCGGCGTGAACAGGATGCCCGTGAGCACGGGATCGAAGCCGTAATGCGCGCCGAGGATGTAGGCGAAATAGGAGCCGATGATGATGAAGGCGGGATGGGCGATGTTGACGATGTCGAGCTGCCCGAAGGCGATCGACAATCCCAGCGCCACGGCTGTGTAGAAGCCTCCGAGCAACAGGCCCGAAACGATTGCGTTCAGGAACAGTCCTGGATCGATCATCACGGTCGTTGCGGCGCCCGTTGCCCGGTCAGTCAATCAACAGCGCTGCGCCCTACTGCCGGTAGGGGAACTGCAGGTCGCCGGACTTCACGGACGCTGGATAGAGCACCACGCGGCTGCCGACCTTCTTGAACTGCTCGAGGTCGTTGGGCTTGATGTCGCGGAACTGCACCATCAGCACGCGCGTCGTCGCCCACTCGCCGTTGGAGCCGAACTTGACGGGCCCGACGATCGTTTGGAACGTCGTCTTGTGCATGTAGTCGGCGAGCTTGCCCTGGTCGACGCCCTTGGTGGCCTCCACCGATTGCCCGAGCACCTGCATGTAGGCATAGGCCCACGGCGGCAGATAGTGGCCGAGCGGATCGACGCCCGCCGGACCGGCCTTCTCCTGATACTTCGTCAGGAACGCCTCGATGCCCGGGAAGCTCAGCGTCGGCGCCGGCACCCAGAAGTCGTAGTTGACGATGCCGTTGAGCATCGGCCCGAGGTTCTTCTGGATCGCGGCGAACTGCAGGCCGACCATGCCGCCGCCGAACAGCTTGGTCTTGAGCTTCAGCTCATTGGCAGCCTTGACCATGCCCACCGAGTCCGGCGGATAGGACGCGACAAAGACGACGTCCGGGTTGGTCGCCTGCATGGCGCGTACGATCGGCGTATAATCCGTGGTGGAGGGCGGATAGGACTTGTCATAGACGATATTGAAGCCGGCTTCCTTCGCAAGCTTGCGCGCGCCGGTGACCGCATTCTGCGCGAACTCCGCATCCGCTGCGGCGAGCGCGATGGTCTTCAGGCCCTTGCTCTTGGCAATCTCGATGAAGCCGCGCGACCAGTCCTCCTTGGGAACGGGGCCCGCCGGCATGATCTGGAAGTAGCGGTTGTATTTGAAGGTGTCGTTGACCGCCAGTCCGAACAGCGCCGGGAACACCATCTTCTTGCGCATGACGATGGGCATCGCCGGCGCGATCACGTTGGTGCCGTAGCTGGAGACGACCAGGTCGACCTTGTCGACATCGATGAGCTTCGTATAGATCGCCGGAACTTTCGCCGGGTTGGTCTGGTCGTCATTGTAGACGAGTTCCACCTTCCGGCCGAGCAGACCACCCTTGGCGTTGACGTCGTCACGCCAGATTTCCATGGCGATCAGGGCCGACTTGCCGCCGGCGCCGAGCGGCCCGGTCAGGGCCATCGAGAAGCCGATCTTGATCGGCGGCTTTTGCGCGGCGGCCGGCGCGGTAAATAGACCGGAGGCAAGCACGGCAACGCTGCCGGCCAGCGCCGCGGCGCCCGCAAGCCTACGCGTGATCAAAAGTGTCATGAGAGCATTCCTCCCTGTTGAGACCTGATTTTTTTCGGCAGTGTAAGCGCGCGCACCGGCCAAGCCAAGGGGCTCGTGCTGCCGGGCCTCGCGCCACCTCGGCACGCGCGGGGACGCAGCCCATCAGCAAAGCACGTCGGTCCCATAAGCACGGTTTCTTACATGCCTATTGAAGATCGTGGGCCCCGCGCGCACAATCGCGCAAACTCGCAGCCAAGCCCGTGCCGACCGTGCCCGCGACCCCAGGAGGACGCCAATGCAGCCATATACGCCGGAATCGATTACCGAGGTTGTGGTCGAGCAGATGGCCACCACGCCCGATCCCCGCATGAAGGAGATCATGGAGAGCGCCGTGCGCCACCTGCACGCGTTCGCGCGCGAGGTGAACCTCACGCCCGCCGAGTGGATCAAGGGCATCGAGTTCATGACCAAGGTCGGCCAGATGTGCACGCCGGCGCGGCAGGAATTCATCCTGCTGTCGGACACGATCGGCCTCTCCGCGCTCGTCAATATCATGCACGACAAGACCAAGATGGAGGAGGCGACGGGGGCCAGCCTGCTCGGGCCGTTCTTCCGCGAGAACACGCCGCAATTCGAGCCTGGCGCGCAGATCGCCAAGAAGACGGGAGGCACCGAGGTCGTGCTGTTCGGCCGCGTCACCAACGCGCAAGGTGCGCCGATCCCCAACGCGCACGTCACGGTGTGGCAGACGGCCGCCGACGGCCGCTACGACATCCAGAACAGCCTCGAGGAGATCGATTGCCGCGGCATCTTCCGCACCGACGACAAGGGCAACTACCTCCTCCGCACGGTGCGGCCGCTCGGCTATTTCATTCCCCTCGACGGCCCCGTCGGCCAGATGGTGATGTCCCAGAAGCGGCACGGCAAGCGCCCGGCCCACATCCATTTCCTGATCAGCGCGCCGGACTACCGCGAGCTCGTCACCGCGCTCTATCTGGCGGGCGACGAACATCTGGAGGACGATGTCGTGTTCGGCGCCTCCGGCGATCTCGTCGCGCAGTTGAAGGCCGACGACCCCGCCTCGCCGATCAAGGGCCTGCCCAGCATCCACTTCGACTTCTCTCTGGCCCGCGAGTCGGAAGCGGACCGGCGTGCCGGCCGCGTCGGCGGCGATCCGGGCGCGATCACCAAGGGCAACGGCGGGGCGTCGACGCCTTACGGGGCGCCGCCACCCGAGATGCTGGAAGCCGACCAGAAGAAGAAGGGCGGCATCCTCGGCGGTCTGTTCGGCCGCTAGCGCAGGATCGCTTCGGATGGAATCGCCTTGCCTCGATCGCGAGGTTTCGGCCGAAGCGTGAATCCTGCTCTACTCGTTGAGAGCAAGATTCACATTCCATGATCGAAGCCAAGTGCTTCGATCAGAAACGATCTTGCTCTATGTCTACCCCCGCCCCTAACCCCTGCCCGCAAGGGGCCCGCAAGGGGGAGGGGAGCCGATCGGAGGAGAGAACCGCAATGACACCCAAGGTCGAGTTCCACTACGATTTCGGCAGCCTGAACTCCTATCTCGCGCACAAGGTCGTGCCGGCCATAGAGCAGCGCACGGGTGCGAGCTTCACCTACGTGCCGATCCTGCTCGGCGGCGTGTTCAAGATGACCAACAACCAGTCGCCGGTCGCAGCCTTCAAGGACGTCAAGAACAAGCTGCCCTACCAGCGCCTGGAGATCGAGCGCTTCGTCAGGAAGCACGGGCTCGGCGGGTTCAAGATGAACCCCTACTTTCCCGTCAACACGATCCAGATCATGCGCGGGGCGGTGGCCGCGGAGATGGATGGCTTCGGCAAGCCCTACATCGATGCCGTCTTCCGCCACATGTGGGAGGAGCCAAAGAAGATGGACGAGCCGGACGTCATCCGCGCCGCGCTCGACGCCTCGGGGCTCGACGGCGCGCGCGTCCTGGCGCGCATCCAGGATCAGGTGGTCAAGGACACGCTTCTGAAGAACACGGAAGCCTCGGTCGCGCGCGGCACCTTCGGTGCGCCGACGTTCTTCGTCGGTTCCGAGATGTTCTTCGGCAAGGACCGCCTGCGCGACGTGGAGGAGGAGATCGCGGCGCAGAAGGCGCGGGCCTAGCACTTCTACCGCAGTCCTGAGCGCGTCGAAGGACGGGTGAGAGGCACCGTTCGTGGCCTCGTGGTTCGACAAGCTCACCACGAGGGTGTGTTGGAGAACGCCACAAACCTAAGGGAAATGCGGCCTCATACCGGCCCACCGATGGATCGACTCGTGTTGCGCGGGAGTGGTTCCGTGGGCGGGCAGTTCATGATTCTCTCACCTTGACGATTCGAGGGAGGGCATCATGGCTGCGCTGGAGATACGCAAGGACCGCACGCCGACAGTTCTTCGCAAGCTGGCCAAGGCCGAGGCCGACACGCGTGTGGCGCGCCGCATGCTGGCGATCGCCAACGCTCTCGACGGCATGAGCCGGGAGGAGGCAGCCCGGTCGGCAGGCATGGACCGGCAGACGTTGCGCGACTGGGTGCTGCGCTACAACGAGCACGGGATCGACGGCCTCGCCGATCGCTGGGGCGATGGCCGGCCGCCCACGTTCGACGCGCAAGAGCAAGCCGAGCTGATGCGCATCGTGCTGGATGGGCCTGATCCGGAGGCCAGCGGTCTTTCGGCCTACACGCTTGAGGACCTGGCCAATATCTGCGAGCAGCGCTTCGGCAAGCGGATGCATCCCTGGTCGCTCGGCCGGCTGCTGAAGCGTCTGGGGTTCTCGCGACAGAAGGCGCGCCCGAGCCATCCGCAAAAAGACCCGGCCGCCCAGGCGGCCTTTAAAAAGAGCCCCGGCGCTGCTCAGAAAAATACAGCGTACGCATAAAAACAAGCGCATCCGCCTCTTCTTCCAAGACGAGGCCCGCATCGGGCAGAAGGGGCGCACGTGCCACGTCTGGTGGAGGCGAGGCCAGCGTCCGCCGGGGCTCTGCGACAAGCGCTTCACGTTCGCCTACATCTTCGCCGCCGTCGAGCCGGGAACCGATAGCGCCTTCGCGCTCGTCATGCCGTACGTCAATACCGAGGCGATGCAGGTGTTCCTCGACCGCTTCGCTGCGACCATCGGCGATGACGAGCACGTCGCCATGCTGCTCGACCAAGCCGGCTGGCACGGTTCCGGTGCCCTGCGCATTCCCCACAACATCACGCTGGTGCCGCTGCCGCCCTACTCGCCCGAGCTGAACCCCGTCGAGCGCGTGTGGCTCCACCTCAAAGAGCGCTTCCTCTCCCATCGACTGCTCGCCGACTACGACGCAATTGCTGACGCCGCCTGCATCGCATGGAACCGCCTATGCGCCGAGGTCGGGCGCATCACGTCGCTATGCTCCTATCCCTGGATTCCAAAGGTCAGACGTTAGGCGGGAAGGTATCACATCTGGTCGTAGTCGAGCACCAGCCGATCCGACTTCGGCACGGCCTGGCAGGTGAGGATGAACCCGCGCTCGATCTCCCAGGGCTCGAGCGAATAGTTGAGGGTCATCTCGGCCTCGCCCTCGACGAGCTTGGCGCGGCAGGTGCAGCACATGCCGCCCTTGCACGAGTAGGGCACGCGGATACCCGCCGCCAGCGCCGCATCGACCACCCGCCCGCCCGGCGGCACGACGAAACGGTGGCGCATGCCGTCGAGGATGGCGACCACGTCCGTGCCCTCGATATTGCCCTGCTGCGCGGACACCGGCTCGCTCTTCGCTTGGGGTGGGGGGGCCGTCGGCTGGCGATAGGCTCCGCCACCCGGCGCGAAGAACTCGAAATGCACCTGCTCGCGCGGCATGCCGAGCGCGAGCAGCGCGTCGCGGGCCTCCTTGATCATCGACCCCGGCCCGCACAGGAACACGTGCGCCACCTCGGCCGGCCTGAACAGCGTGGCCGCGAAGGCCTTCACTTTCTCGCCCGTGATCCGGCCCTCGAACAGCGGCGCGCTCAATTCTTCGTTGTGGGAGAGCACGTGCAGCAGCGTGAAGCGGCCGAGGTAGCGGTCCTTGAGGTCCTCCAGTTCCTCGCGGAACAGGATCGATTGCGGCGCACGGTTGCCATAGATCAGCGTGAAGCTCGTTTGCGGCTCCGTGAGCAGGGCCTGCTTCAGCATGGCCATGATCGGCGTGATGCCGGCGCCCGCCGCGAAGGCCACCACCTCCCGCGGCTCCCCGTTGCCGGGCGGCAGCACGAAGCGCCCCGTCGGGGGCATCACCTCAACCGTAGCGCCAGCTTTGAGGGTGTCATTGGCCCAATTGGAGAAGCGACCGTCGGCCACGCGCTTGATGGCGATGCGCAGATGCTCATCGTCCGGACCGCAGCAGATCGAATAGGTCCGGCGCTGCTCCTCACCCTCCAGCATCGCGCGCAGGGTCAGGTGCTGCCCTGGCTTGAAGCGGTAGGCCTCGCGCAGCGTCTCGGGGACGACGAGGGAGAGCGAGATCGCATCCGGCGTCTCCTGCTTGACCCTGGCGATCTCGAGCGTCTGGAAGTCGTGCATCGGCCGGCCGGCTCAGAGACACTTGAAGGCGTCGAAAGGCTCCGCGCAGGCCGCGCAGCGCCACAGCGCCTTGCAGGGCGTGGAGCCGAACTCGGAGATCTTGACGGTGTCGCTCGACCCGCACTTGGGGCAGGCGACGGTGTCGTCGGCAAACAGTGCACGCACGCCACGGGCACGCCCGGGCGGGGCGATGCCGAACTCCTTGAGCTTCTGCCGGCCCTCTTCGGTGATGTCGTCGGTGGACCAGGGCGGGGACAGAACGGTCTCGACCGTCGCCTCGACGAGACCCGCCTCTGCCAGCGCCGCCTCCACGGCAAGGCGGATCGCCAGCGTCGCCGGGCAGCCCGTGTAGGTGGGCGTCAGCTTGACGACGATGCGCTCGCCGCGCCGCTCCACCCCGCGCAGGATGCCCAGGTCCTCCAGCGTCACCACCGGGATCTCGGGGTCCAGCACCGCGGCTGCAGTGCTATATGCGCGCGCCGCCCTCGCGTCGCTTGCCTTCGTCGTCCCCTCCCCCCTTGTGGGGGAGGGACAGGGTGGGGGGGATTGCAGAACGGTTGCGGTCGGGGTTCCCCCCACCCCTAACCCCTCCCCACGTCGTGTCGAAGACGCGCCTTCGGCGCGACGGGGAGGGGAATCCGGGCGGAGACTATTGGGTAGGTCGCCTGACATCATCGCCTCACCAGGTGACGCCGGGATGGGCGCGGTGCAGCACCTGCATCTCGGCGAGCATGTGGCCCAGGTGCTCGGTGTGCCGGCCGGCGCGGCCGCCGCTCTGCATCCAGCCGTCGGCCGGGCGCGCCAGGGTCGCTTCGCCGAGCACGCGGCCGATCGTGGCATCCCACGCCGGCTTGATCTTGGCGCGGTCGACGGCAATGCCGGCCTCGACCAGCGCCCGCTCGCCCGCGCTCATCTCCATCATTTCGCCCGTGTAATCCACAGCTCCTCCAGCGCCGCCGCGGCGCGCGCATGGCTTTCCTCGGTGCCGTCGCCGAGCCGGATCACCCACTCGGCGGCATGCCGCACGTGATAGGCCATCTCCTTCACCGCCTTGGCCGCGATCTCGCCGAGCCGGGCGTCCTTGGAGCCCTGCAGCGCCTGCAGGTAGGGGTGCATGAACGCCGCGTAGAGCAGCTGGCGCACCATGGTCGCGGCGAAGTCGCCGTTCGGCTGCTCGACCAGCAGAATATTGGAAAAGGCGTGCTCGTCGCGCAGATAGGCGAGCGCGTCCTCGTCGCGGCCCTTGCCCTCGATCTCGCCGGCGTAGGCATAGAAGAGGCGCGCCTGGCCGATCAGGTCGAGCGCCAGGTTGGAGAGCGCGATGTCCTCCTCCAGCATCGGCGCCTGGCCCGACCACTCCGACAGCCGATGGCCGAGCACGAGCGCATCGTCGGCGAGGGTGAGGACGTACGCGAAGAGCGCGGGCTGCACCGACGGTGCTGATGCCTCTTGCTTCCCTTCCGAGCGGGGATGGAGGCGTTTGCGTGCAGGGCCGACGTCGGTCATCGCAGTCCCGAGTGCGCGAGGCAATGCGACTCCCCTCCCCCTTGCGGGGAGGGGATGGGGGTGGGGGTCTGGAGCGAAGCGACGATCGTATTCATCGGGCTTCCAAGTCGGCTACTTCGATGCCTGCTGGCTTCCGTCTTGTCCATCAGGTCTTCATCGGTCATTGCGTGCACACCCCCACCCCTAACCCCTCCCCGCAAGGGGGAGGGGAATACGCGTGGCGCGAGTGGCTACCTGCGTGATCCCCATGACGCTTCACATATGCCCGACTTCATCGGGCACCTCGTAGAACGTGGGATGGCGATAGATCTTGCTGCCCGTCGGCTCGAACAGCTCGTCCTTCTGGCCCGGGTCGGACGCCACGATCGCGCTGGACGGCACCACCCAGAGGGACACGCTCTCGCCCCGCCGCGTATAGACGTCGCGCGCGGCCTGCAGGGCCATGGTGGCATCGGGCGCATGCACGCTGCCGGCGTGCTTGTGCGGCGTGCCGGACCGGCTGCGGATGAAGACCTCCCAGAGGGGCATCGGCGTCTCTGTCATTTGCGTCCTCCAGATCATCGCCCGGGCAGGGCGACCTCGAGCTTGCGGCCGCCGTAGCCGTATTTCTGATCGCGCGCCTCGACCGTGACGCGGCGCACGCCGGCGGGAATTGCAACGCCATGAAGATCGCGCGTGAACGGCTGCTCGCCGGCGTGGTCGTGCAGCAGCTTGCGCTCGCCGTACACCTCGCCCTTCGCGCCGACGACGCGGAACGCATCCGCGTAGCGCTGCGGGGTGTCGTAGGGCGAGGACACGGTGACGTCGAAGTCGAAGCGGTCGCCGCCGCGCGGAGTGACCTTCGCACCCACGACGTCGGGATACTTCTGCACGGCTTTCGCCTGCGCGAGGGCCGGCGCGCCGGGCGCCAGGATCGGGGCAGCGAGCGCTGCCGCCAGGACGAGCCCGATCATGGCAGGTCTCATGGCCTCAGCCTCCTCACTCCGCCGCAACCCTGGCCGCGGCTGCACGTTCGGCCCGCTTTCTGGCGTGCGCCAGCGCCGCCTCGCGCACCCAGGCGCCGCTGCGGTGCCCCTCGGTGCGCACCCTCATGCGCTGCCGGTTGCAGGGTCCGTCGCCGGCAACGACGCGCTTGAACTCCGACCAGTCGATCTCGCCGAAGCGCCAGTGGCCGGTTGCCTCGTCGCGCTTCAATTCGGGGTCGGGGAAGGCGAGGCCGAGGTAGTGGCCTTGCGGCACGGTGGCGTCGATGAACTTCTGGCGCAGGTCGTCGTTGGAGAAGCGCTTGATCTTCCACTTCATGGTGTCGGTCGAATGCAGGCTGTCCTTGTCGGAAGGCCCGAACATCATGAGCACCGGCCACCAGAGCCGGTTCAAGGCGTCCTGGGCCATGGCCTTTTGCGCAGCGCTGCCGCGGCAGAGCGTCAGCATGATCTCGTAGCCCTGGCGCTGGTGGAAGCTCTCCTCCTTGCAGACGCGGATCATGGCGCGCGCGTAGGGCCCGAACGAGCAGCGGCAGAGCGGGATCTGGTTCATGATGGCCGCGCCGTCAACCAGCCAGCCGATGGCGCCGATGTCGGCCCAGGAGAGCGTGGGATAATTGAAGATCGAGGAGTACTTGGCTTTGCCGGCCAGCAGCTGGTCGACCATCTCCTCGCGCGACATGCCCAGCGTCTCGCCCGCGGCGTAGAGATAGAGGCCGTGGCCGGCCTCGTCCTGCACCTTGGCGAGCAGCGCCGCCTTGCGGCGGAGACTGGGGGCCCGCGTGATCCAGTTGCCCTCGGGCTGCATGCCGATGATCTCGGAATGCGCATGCTGCGAGATCTGGCGGACCAGGGTGCGACGGTAGGACTGCGGCATCCAGTCGTTGGGCTCGATCTTCTCCTCGGCATCGATCTTGGCCTGGAAGCGCGCGAGCTTCTCGGGGTCCTCGGCCACCCCGGGTGCCGCGTCCTTGACGTTCAAGCCCTGCGTGTACATGGCCGCCAACCTCGAATGCATGAGAGCATGCGCCAAGGCATAGCACATTGCCCCAGATCAAAAAAATCTGGTGGGTTCGGCGGCGGATGCACCCCCCCAACGTGGCTGGCTTGGGCAGCGCAGCATCAAGTCGAGGGCATTGGAGCGTGCGGTGGGTGAGATTTCGTACTGGTGTGCGGCGCCGCAACGAGCTGGCGGCTTTGTCTGTGAGGGAAGAAGCCGCCAACATCGGCCGGATGCCGAAGAACAATCTCAAGCGCCTCTAGGTTTCAGCGGGGCCCATAGAGGCCGTGATCGTCCTCGCCGAGCTGCCTTTCGAGTGCCGCATCGAGCTTATCTCTGTCGCGGCCCCTCGGATCGATGATGGCATTGATGACGGTTTCGAGCGACACGCCGAGCTTCTTCAACCCGGTTTCTTCTTCGATCGCGGCGATGGCCGCCTGCGCATTTGGAGAAAATTTCAGTCGGCCTAAGGCCTGTCGCAGCGCCGCGCCAAAGTCGGTATAGGACTCGTAGTCGCTTTCCTTGACGCCGAGCGCCTCACCGACCTTTTTGTAGAGGTCCATCCTCATCTTGTTGAGATTCGGCACGTTGGGGTTGAACAAGTCGTCAACGGTCTGCGGCGGCGTCGTGGTGTGGATTTCCTGTCCAATCGGACCGCCGCTCGCGGCCCTTCTCGCAACATCGGATTGCCGCAGTATTTGCAGCGCCAGATTTACCGATCCGATCATTTGAGATTCGCCTCAATGAGGTGCCGGGATCATTCCAGGGGATGGTTAACAAATTATGTCCGCTGCCAACGGGCGTTGGCGCATGGATGCGGTGCCGGTCTACGGATCGCCGTCCGGGAAATTGGACAACCTGCAACAGTCCGGCTCGCGTAACTCAACGCGAATCGTTTCTCATCTATGAGTTCACGCCCGAGGGCAGGCGAAAGAGCGGCTCGCCCATGCGGATGCGGGAATCCGTGGCGACGCCCTCGCACGGCTCGAAACCGCGGGGCGCCAGGACGACGATCGTGGAGCCATGCTCGAACCAGCCCATCTCCTCGCCCTTGGTGAAGCGGGTCTCATAGGGGTCGACGGTCCAGTCCTGGTCGCGGTCCCGGGTCGGGATGTCGACGAAGTTGAGCCGGATGCCCGCGACCAGGATGGCCGCGACGGCGACCATGGTGACCGGCGCCCCGCCGTGCGCGAGCCTGAGCCGGAGCACCGCGCGCTCGTTCTTGCAGTAGACGCGCTCGACCCGCTTGAGCGTGACCGGATTGACGTTCCACGCATCGCCGGCCACGTGGGTCACGCGCTCGACGCGAGCGTCGTGCGGGGCGTGGAAGCGGTGGTACATGCCGGCGGTCAGGCGCAGCGTGACATAGCGGCCGTCGCGATAGAGCGCCGCGAGCGCCGGATCGCACAGGAACTCCTCCAGCGTATAGGGAAAGCCCTTGACCTGGAGCAGGACGTTGCCGGCGATCGCCCCGGACGCGCCGACGATGGCATCGCAGGGGCTGACCAGCACATTCGGGGTCTGGTCGACCGGGCGCGCACCCTCCTTGAGCTCGCGGATGAAGCAGTCGTGCAGGCTGCGGAAGTGCGACTTCTTGGCGTCCTTGAGGTCGACGTCCGAGAACATCCGCCAGGTCGCGATGGACAGATCGCGCACGAGCGGCTGCTCGATCTTGCTGAACCAGCCCATGAAGCGGGTCAGCGCGCGCCGGGGGATGCGGTTGGTCAGGGCGAAGTTGATCTGCTCATTGCCCCGCGAGCTTGTTGATGGCGGTGCGGATTGTCATAGTTCTGTAGTGTTCCTGGGATTCCTGTAGGTCGCATGGACTCGCACCTATCTCATCTACATCCTCGTCCTGGCATGCGCCGTCGGTCGGCGCGCTCGCGCTTCTCCGGGTCAGGCGGCGGCTGCAGCTGTCGCGGGCCAAGCACGCCTCGCTTGCCGGCCATGTACGCCTGTCGAAGCGGATCGCGGGTCTCATCCCCTTCTACGAGTTCGACGAGGATACCTTCTTCCGGTCGGACAATGCGCCGCCCGAGATCGCGCGCATCGCGCCAGACCGGGTTCGATGTCCTGTCGCGCGACTACAAGCAACGCTTCGCCAAGACCATGGCGCTCAAGAGCGAGATCACGGACATAATCTCGGACCTGCAGTTCACGGACGCCTATCGCGTTCCCTACCAGTATAGCCGCCTCGTGCGCGAGCGGCTGGGATCGGGCGTGCTGCTGGAGTTCCTCCTCGGGCGTGCGCCTGACCGACGTCGACGGCAATGCGTTCTACGACCTCGCCGGTTCCTACGGCGTCAACCTGCTGGGCTACGACTTCTACAAGGGATGCATCGAGCGGGGCGCGGAGCGCGTCAGGGCGCTGGGGCCCGTGCTCGGCGCCTACCACCCGACGATCGCCTACAACGTGCGCCGCCTGCGCGAGATCTCGGGGCTCGACGAGGTATCGTTCCATATGTCCGGGACCGAGGCGGTCATGCAGGCGGTGCGGCTCGCCCGCTACCACACGGGGCGCCGCCGCATCGTGCGCTTCTGCGGCGCCTACCACGGCTGGTGGGGCGACGTGCAGCCCGGCATCGGCAATCCGCTGCCTGCGCCCGACACCTACACGCTGGCCGACATGTCGGAAGCAACGCTCAACGTGCTGCGCACGCGCCGCGACATCGCCTGCGTGCTGGTCAATCCCGTGCAGGCGATGCACCCCAATTCTCCGCCCCCCGGCGACTCGGCGCTCATCGACAGCTCGCGCAGCGCCTCTTTCGACAGGGCGGCCTATTCGGACTGGCTGCGCCGGCTGCGCGAGGTCTGCCACGAGCGCGGCATCGTCTTCCTGCTCGACGACATCTTCTGCGGCTTCCGCCTCGCGCCGGGCGGCTCGCAGGAATACTTCGGCGTCAAGGCCGACATGGTCACCTACGGCAAGACCTTGGGCGGCGGGCTGCCGGTCGGCGTGATCTGCGGCCGCAGGGAGCTGATGAAGCGCTATCGCGACGACCGCCCGGTCGACATCAGCCTCGCGCGCGGCACGTTCAATTCGCACCCCTACGTCATGGGCGCGATGCACGAGTTCCTGCTCCACATGGAAAAGCCCGAGGCCAAGGCGCTCTATGCCGGCCTCGACGAGACGTGGAACGCGCGTGCGGCCAGCCTCAACGAGCGGCTTGCGGCCAAGTCCATTCCGCTGCGCGTGGCCAACATGTCGACCGTGTGGACGATCCTCTATACGCGCCCGTCGCGCTACAACTGGATGTTCCAGTACTACTTGCGCCGCGAGGGGCTGGCGCTGAGCTGGGTGGGAACGGGACGCCTGATCTTCAGCCTCAACTACACGGCCCAAGACTTCGAGGAGGTGGCCGGCCGGTTCGTGGCGGCCGGCGAGGCGATGGCTCGGGACGGATGGTGGTGGCAGCCGGACGAGGCCCGCGCTCCCCGCACCACGATCAGGCGCCAGATCCTGAGGGAGGTGCTTGCCCATCGGTTCCCGTGGCTCCCCGGCGGCCAGCGCCTGCCGAGCACCTGATCGGCCGGCCGCTGCCGCGACAAGGCGGCCGACCGATCTCTCGGCGGCCGCCTTCTCAGCCACACACACGCCTGCGCTCAATGAGCCGCGTGTTCGGAGGCGATCTCGGGATCGATCAGCTCGCCTTTGAACAGACGAACCGGCGCCTTGTAGTAGAGCTTTATGTCGTGGAAGGGATCGGTGAGGATCTTCGTCGCCCAGACGAAGCCGGCCTGCAGGTCCTTCTGCAGGAACAGTTGCACCATGCGGAAGATGACGCCCGCCACGCCCAGCACGAGCCAGATCATGCCGAGGTTGCGCGCGAAGCTGAGCCAGCCGTCGTGCGGCGTCATCAGCCCGAACAGCGTCGGCTGCAACAGCAGCAGCGCCGGAAGGGCCGCCCAGATCCCCATCAGCACGACCTTGCGCTGCAGGTTGTAGCCGACCTTCACCTCTTCCTTGTACTCGTGGGTGGCGTCGTTGACGTGGTCGTAGCCCTTGGGCTCGAAGAAGAAGTGCCCGGCCTGTCGCGTCGTCATGGCGATGAGCCACGCAACGATGGCGGCCATCGGCGGGTCGACCAGCAGCAACGCGTAAGCCACGAGGAAGCTCATCGCGCTCACCAGATGGAGCGACTGGTTGATGCGGCTGTGGTGATAGTAGCGGTGGTCGTCCCACCGCTGCGTCTCGAGCTCTTTGAAGAATCCGGCCATGGCTGTTCCCCGTTTGGCTTGCTGAGATCGATGCTGGTTGCTTGAAAGGTGCGCCGAGACGGCGTCGCGACCGGGCTATTGGCTCCGCTCCGGGCCTTCCGCCTCCCGCTTGCCGAAGCGGATCAATGAGAAGTGGCCCAGCGGCGGCACCGGCCGGCGCTCGATCAGATAGGCCGCCGGCGAGCGCTGAGCCCAGCGCTCGAAGCGATCCCACGGAAACTTCGAGCGCCATCCTAGGCGCTGTGCGAAGGGCTGGAAGAGGTGCTCGAAGGTCCGCCGGGAGCCCGCATCGGCGCCAACGCGATTGACGATGACAAGCTCGCCTCCCGGCCGCACCACGCGCAGGAACTCGTCGAGCGCGATCTCGGGATGGGGGACGGTGTTGACGACGTATTGAGCCACCACGACATCGAATGATCCGTCGGGAAACTCCAGGTTCTCCGCATCCATCAGCGCAAGCCGCTCGACATGGCCCAGTCGCTCGTTGATGACCCGCTTGCGGGCCACCTCCAGCATCTCGTCGGAAAGGTCGATGCCGACGACGCGGGTCGCGGAAGAGTAGTAGGGCAGACAAATGCCGGTGCCGACGCCGACCTCCAGGATGCGCCCGCCCACCCGCTCACTCGCCTCGACCGCGGCGCGGCGCGCCTGCTCGAAGACGTGGCCGAACACCTTGTCGTAGATCGGCGCCCAGCGCGCGTAGGTCTTGATGACCGAGTCCCGGCTTAGTTCTGGTAGCATTTTTCTGCACCTTCCCCGTTGCGCGTGCCTGCCGACCTCTCGGCATGCGCGCTACTGCAATCGCCCGTTCAGTCGTTCAGGCGTAACCTCACGACGATCCGATCACGGAACCCAGCGATCCGAAGGGAACGCGGGCATCCGGCGCGCGTGCCGGAGACTTGCTGCGGAATGCATCGGTCACGACGCAGCTCGCGTGGCTTAGAAACTGGGTTGCGCTCGCCTCCCAGGAGAACTTCTGAGCATGCTGCCGGCACGCTTGGCGCGACAGATGAAGCGCATCGAGGCAGGCGCGCTCGAGATCGTTATCGAGGGCCCCCACCGGCGCGTTGCCGATCACGTCTTGGGGACCGGTCACGGGATAGGCCGCGATCGGCACGCCGCAGGCCAGCGCTTCCAGCTGAACGATGCCGAACGTGTCGGTCTTGCTCGGAAAGACAAAGGCATCGGCCGCCGCGATGTGTGCAGCCAGCCGCTCTCCGAACAGGCTGCCGAGGAACTTCGCGTCGGGGAACCGGGCCCTCAGCTGCGCCTCCTGCGGGCCCTCGCCTATGACGACCTTGGTGCCGGGCAGATCGAGCGCAAGGAACGCCTCGAGATTCTTCTCGGGCGCAATCCGGCCGACGCTCATGAAGATCGGGCGCGGGAGGCCGAGATCGATTGCCCGATCGGGCCGGAACAGCTCCGTGTCGACGCCGCGGCTCCATATCTTCAGCCGGCCGAAACCGCGCGCGGCGAGCTCGGCCATCAGCGAGGTGGTCGAAACCATGGTCACGGTGGCCGGATCGTGAAACCGGCGCATCACGGCATAGCCCCAGGCCACCGGGAACGGTGCGCGCGCGGCAACGTATTCGGGAAAACGCGTCGTCAGGCTCGTCGTGAAGGGCAGCTTGTTCCTGAGGCAGTAGCGCCGCACCATGAGCCCGATCGGGCCTTCCGTGGCGACGTGGATCGCGTCGGGTCTTGCCTGCTCGATCCGCGCCGCCACGTCGCGAGGCCTGGGCAGCGCGCATCTCAGGCCCGGATAGGTGGGCACCGGCATGGAGGCGAAGCCGTCGGGCGTGATGAAACTGATGGCCGAGCCCAGCGACTCGACGGTCCTGGCGAGCGACTCGAGCGTCCGGACGACGCCGCATACTTGTGGATGCCATGCATCGGTCGCCACAAGTATGTGCATCGCCACCAGCTCCTAAGTCTAGCCGAGAGACTGCCCGTACCGGAGCTGGCTTGATCAGAGCGTCCCGCCCGCAATCCGAGTCGTGTTAGCGGGGCACAATCGTCGGTTCACATTTCACTCGTGTGACAACGACGGATTTTTTGCAGCCCTTTGTGCCTGAAAACGGCAGCTGCCAATGCGTTTGCTGACGACCGTTGCAACCGGGCAGTACTCGCAAAACCGCTGTCGGCCGCGATGACGTGGCGCGGCCTTCTTGGCGCGGTCTTATTGTGCGACCGTGAGGCCATGCTGTACGCCCGTCGCGAGCCCGCGTTGAAAGAGCCCCCCAAGTTCCCATATCCTTCAGGGCGTCGGGGCCCGCGCGCGTTGCGTCCCTCCGGCCGCTGAAACCCAGGTGCCATGAGCCCCTCCTCTCCATTCCACCCCGCGGTTGCCCGCTGGTTCAGCCGGACCTTCGCCGCACCGACGCCGGCGCAAGTCGAGGCTTGGCCCGCGATCCAGGCCGGCCGCCATGTGCTGATCGCCGCGCCCACGGGCAGCGGCAAGACGCTCGCGGCCTTTCTCGCGGCGATCGATTCCCTCGTGCGCCAAGGTCTGGAGGGGCACCTCGAGGACGAGACGCAGGTCGTCTACGTGTCGCCGCTCAAGGCGCTGTCCAACGATATCGAGCGCAATCTCGCCGCCCCGCTCGCCGGCATCCGTGCCGAGCTTGCCGCCGAAGGACTGCCCGACGTCGATATCCGCACCTGGGTGCGGACCGGAGATACGCCGGCCGGCGAGCGCAGCCGCATGAGCAAACGGCCGCCGCATATCGTCGTGACGACGCCGGAGTTGCTCTACGTGCTGCTCGGCTCGGAGTTGGGCCGGGCCATGCTGAAGACCACGCGGACGGTGATCGTCGACGAGATCCATGCGCTGGCTGCCAGCAAGCGCGGCTCGCACTTGGCGCTCTCGCTCGAGCGGCTGGCGGCGCTGTGCCCGCGTCCGCTGGTGCGCGTCGGGCTCTCCGCGACGCAGAAGCCGATCGAGGACGTGGCGCGTCTGCTCGTGGGGCCGCAACTGACGATGCGCCGAGCCGGGAATGTACGATCGTCGATCTGGGGCACGGGCGCGCACGCGACTTGGGCCTGGAGATGCCGCCCGCGCCGCTCGAAGCGGTCATGTCGGCCGAGGTCTGGGGCGAGGTCTACGATCGGCTTGGCCGAGCTGGTCGGCTGGCCACCGCACTACGCTGATCTTCGCCAACACGCGCCGGCTGGTGGAGCGCGTGACGCGGCACCTGGCGGAGCGGCTCGGCGAGGGCGCGATTGCCGCGCACCACGGCAGCCTGGCCAAGGAGCAGCGGCTGGACGCCGAGAAGCGATTGCAGCGCGGCGAGCTGAAGGCGCTGGTCGCCACCGCGTCGCTGGAGCTCGGCATCGACATCGGCGAGGTCGATCTCGTCTGCCAGCTCGGCTCGCCGCGCTCCATTGCCACCTTTCTGCAACGCGTCGGCCGCTCCGGTCATGCCGTCGACGGCACGCCGAAGGGGCGATTGTTCCCGCTGTCGCGCGATGATCTCGTTGAATGCACCGCGCTGCTCGACAGCACTCGGCGCGGGGAGCTGGACCGGATCATCATTCCGGCCCAGCCGCTCGACGTGCTCGCCCAGCAGATCGTGGCGGAGGTGGCCGCGCGCGAATGGAGCGAGGAAGAGCTTTTCCAGCTGTGCCGGCGCGCCTGGCCCTACCGGTCGCTGAAGCGGGCCGAGTTCGAAGCCGTGGTGGCGATGCTGGCCGAGGGCTTCACGACACGGCGCGGCCGGCGCGGCGCGCTCATCCACCGCGACGCGGTCAACGGGCTCCTGCGCGGCCGCCGCGGCGCGCGTCTCACGGCGCTCACCTCCGGCGGCACCATTCCCGACAACGCCGACTACCAGGTCCTGCTCGAGCCGCAGAGCCTGATGGTCGGCACGGTGAACGAGGACTTCGCCGTCGAGAGCATGGCCGGCGACGTATTCCAGCTCGGCAACACCGCCTACCGCATCCTGCGGGTCGAGCGCGGCCTGGTGCGCGTCGAGGATGCCCAGGGCGCGACGCCGACCATTCCGTTCTGGCTCGGCGAGGCCCCGGGACGCAGCGATGAGCTGTCCGCCGCCGTGTCCCGCCTGCGGGCGGATCTGGCCTCGCGGATTACCGACGACCCGGCCGGCGGAACGGCGCGGCTGTGGCTCAGGACCGAGGTCGGGTTGGGCGACGTCGCAGCCACGCAGGCGGTCGAATATCTGGCGGCGGCGCACGCGGCGATGGGCTGCCTGCCCACGCAGAAGGCGATCGTGCTGGAGCGCTTCTTCGATGAAGCCGGCGGCATGCAGCTGGTGGTCCACTCGCCCTATGGCAGCCGCATCAATCGCGCCTGGGGGCTGGCGTTGCGCAAGCGCTTCTGCCGCAAGTTCAACTTCGAGCTGCAGGCGGCGGCGACCGAGGACTGCATCGTGCTCTCGCTCACCACCGCGCACAGCTTCGAGCTCGGCGAGGTGGCGCGCTATCTCAACGCGGCGAGCGTGAGGGACGTGCTGATCCAGGCGATGCTCGATGCGCCGATGTTCATCACCCGCTGGCGCTGGGTCGCCGGCGTGTCGCTGGCGCTGCCGCGCTTCCGTGGCGGCAAGAAGGTGCCGCCGCAGCTCGCCCGCATGGCTGCAGAGGACCTGATCGGCAGCGTCTTTCCCGACCAGATCGCCTGCGCCGAGAACCTGGCCGGCGAGCGCGAGGTGCCCGAACATCCGCTGGTCGATCAGGCCATATCGGACTGCCTGCACGAGGCGATGGACCTCGACGGCCTGGAGCGCCTCCTGCGAGGCCTGGAATTGGGCGCCATCGGTGTCATCGCCCGCGATCTCACCGAGCCCTCGCCGCTCGCGCTGGAAGTGCTTTCCGCCCGGCCCTACGCCTTCCTCGACGATGCGCCGTTGGAGGAGCGCCGCACGCAGGCCGTCATGAGCCGGCGGTGGCTGGACCCGGAAACGGCGTCCGACCTCGGCCGCCTCGACGCCGATGCGATCGCGCGCGTCAAGGCCGAGGCGTGGCCCGAGGCGACGAACGCCGACGAGCTGCACGACGCGCTGGTCTGGCTCGGGTTCGTCACCGAGGCCGAAGCCAGGAACGGTGCGGGTTGGGAGGGATGGCTGGAGGAGCTGGCACGGCAGGGGCGGGCCGGCCGGCTTGGTCTCGCCGGCGCGCCGATCTGGATTGCCGCCGAGCGCCTCCCGCAGTTTGCAAGCCTGTGGCCCGACGCGCCGGTGTCCCCGCAGATCGAGGCGCCGGCCTCGCTGGCGGCGCGGGTCTGGTCGCCGGAGGAGGCCCTTGTCGAGATCGTGCGCGGACGGCTCGAGGGGCTGGGACCGGTGGCAGAAGCGCAACTTGCAGCGCCGCTCGGCGCCGCGCGTGAGGAGATTGCGGCGGCGCTGGTCGCCCTGCAGACGGAAGGCTTCGCCATGCGCGGGCGGTTCACGCCCGATGCCGCGCGAGGAGGAGTGGTGCGAGCGGCGGCTGCTGGCGCGCATCAACCGCTATACGGTCAATAGGCTGCGCGCCGAGATCGAGCCGGTTGCGCCCCGCGACTTCATGCGCTTCCTGCTGGCGTGGCAGCATGTCGACAAGGAGGCGCGCATGGAGGGCCCGAATGCGCTCGAGGCGGTCGTCGCCCAGCTCGAGGGCTTCGAGGCACCGGCCGGCGCCTGGGAGAAGGAGATCCTGGCGGCGCGTCTTGGCGACTACGAGCCGGGCTGGCTCGACGAGCGATGCCGCTCGGGCCGCGTGACGTGGATGCGCCTGTGGCCCGGCAGCGCCAGACCGAACGGCTCGGCGCGCCGGCCGGGGCCCGTCAAATCGACGCCGATCGCCCTGCTGCCGCGCCAGCATGCCGCCGTCTGGCTGTCGCCGGTCGGCCGGGAGGCGGCAGCGGCTTCGTTGAGCGGGTCTGCGCAGGCCGTCGCCGAGTTCATTCGCACCCACGGCGCCTCGTTCTTCGACGACATCTTCACGGGCACTGGCCTGCTCCGAACGCAGGTCGAGAACGCGCTCGCCGAGCTCGTCTCTCTCGGCATGGCGAACTCCGACAGCTTCGGCGGCCTGCGCGCGCTGCTCGTACCATCCGCCGAGCGTCGCCCGCTCGCCGGCGCCAAGCGCCGGCATCGCACGGTCGCCTACGGCATGGAAGATGCCGGCCGCTGGGCACTCTCCGCAGCGTCTCAGCCTGCCGAAGCGGCGGCGGTGGAGCACATCGCGCGCACCCTCCTGCAGCGCTATGGCGTCGTGTTCTGGCGGATGCTGGGGCGCGAGGCCGAGCGGCTTCCTCCCTGGCGCGACCTGTTGCGCGTCTACCGCCGGCTGGAGAGCCGGGGAGAGATCCGGGGCGGCCGCTTCGTCGCCGGCTTCGCGGGCGAGCAATTCGCACTGCCCGAGGCGGTGGGCGCGCTGCGCGAGACGCGGCGCAGAAAGTCGGAGGGCAGCCTGGCATCCGTGTCGGGCGCCGATCCGCTGAACCTCGTCGGGGTCCTGAGCCCGGGACCGCGGCTGCCAGCGCTCACCGGCAACCGCCTCCTCTATGAGGACGGGATACCGATCGCCGCGCTGGTTGCGGGCGAGATCCAGGTCCTGAACCAGCCGGCCCACATCAATGAGTGGGACTTGCGCCTTGCCTTGCTCGGTCGCAGGCCGACCTTGGATCGCGGCGCGGGACGGGCGCCCCGCGCGCCGATCGTGGCCAAGATCCCCGCGCGGCGAAACTGAGCCGTTATTGTTCACACTTCCCGGGGAGGGAAACGGCGCGGCGAACGCTTGCCGAGAGCAAGGGCGCGGGCAGGAGAGGCTACCGACGATGATCACGGAACGGCAGAAGGGCTTCCGTCAGGTCGCCGCCGCCGATCCGTTGGGGAACGACTGAGGATTGCAAGCGCGGACAGACAGCGGGTTCTCGAGCCATGCCCAGGGATGTCAAGGCCGTCCTGTCGCTGATCGTGCTTGTCGTTGCGGCAGCTTTTGCCTTCTGGGAAAGGTCCGCCGGCAAGGCCCATCTCTTCTGGGTCGTCATCGCCTTCGGCATCTTCGCCGTCGTCGCCATGTGGGTGTTTCCCGAGGCGGTCGGCAAGAAGGGCCCCAACCCGGCCCGCTGACATGCCGGTCTGCGGCGCAATCGCCCGAGGGGCTTTTCACAAGTCTTTTGCCTGAGGCCCCGCTCGCCCGATGCGTGGCGGTCCGGCCACATTTTTATCCCACAAGAGTAATATCGGCGGGCGATCAACAATTTGCCCTCTGCTTGACGCCGCACATCCGCTAGCTTCGCTATTGCAGCAAAGCAAGTTGCGGGCTGGGGCGGCGCCGCAAGGAGTGCTGTGCGTATGCCTCGCGTTGCATTGTTGCTCGTCGATCTGTTGGTGATCGCGGCGGCGACGGTCTTTGCCGTGGTCCTGCGAGACAACCTCGAAGTCTCGCCGGACCGGCTGGTGCAGATCGGCCCTTATGTGCTGCTGACCATGGCGGCGGCCGTGCCCGTGCTTTTCGCCACGGGGCTCAATCGGACATCGTGGCGGTATTCCTCGCTCGGCGACTATCTCGTCGTCGGCTCGGCCGTGACGGCGACCGTGCTGGTCGCTCTGGCGCTGGGGTTCGTCCTCAACCGGCTCGAGAACGTCGCCCGGGCCATGCCGATCATCCAGGGATTGCTGATGGTCTGCGGGCTGATCGGCGTGCGCGTGGCGACGCGACTGGGACATGCCGCGCGCGGTCGCGGGCAAGGTGTTGCCCCGTCGCTTTCCAACATGCCGGAGTCGGTGCTCGTCGTCGGCCTCAATAGTGTCACGGAGCTCTTCTTGCGCTCGGTGGAGGATTTCGCCGCCGATCGCATCAAGGTGGCGGGCTTGCTCGGGCCGGCCGAGCGCGACCGCGGCCTGCTGCTGCGCCGCTATCAGGTTCTCGGCATGCCCGAAGAGCTGGACCGGGTGCTGAGCGATCTCGAGGTGCACGGCGTATCCGTCGATCGCATCGTCATCACGGAGAGCTTCGAGCAGCTCTCCCCGGCGGCGCAGGATGCCCTCCTGCACATCGAGAAGACGTCGAGCATACGCCTGGATTTCTTCGCCGAGCGTGTCGGCTTCGCCCATGTGCCCCGCGCGGCGGAGGCAGCGCCCAGGGCGTCGGATAGCGACCAGCGGGCAGCCGCCGCGCTGTTGGCAACGGAGATCGAAGGGCTGGCGTTGCACCCTTACTTCCGGTGGAAGCGCGTGATCGACACCGTGGCCGCGGCCGTCGCCATCGTGCTGCTCGCCCCGGTTGCGCTCCTCGTCACCCTCATCGTCATGCTCGATGCAGGCCACCCGGCGATCTTCTGGCAGCAGCGGCCCGGCGCGCGCGGATGGCCCTTCCGGCTCTACAAGTTCCGCACCATGGCGGGGGCGCACGATGCGCAAGGCCGCCGCCTTGCCGATGCCGAGCGGCTGTCGCCTGTCGGCCATTTCCTGCGCCAGACGCATCTCGACGAGCTGCCGCAGCTCTACAACATCCTGATTGGAGAGATGTCGTTCGTGGGCCCGCGGCCGCTTCTGCCCGTGGACCAGTCCCCGGCGTTCTCGGCGCGGCTCGCCGTGCGGCCCGGTTTGACCGGCTGGGCCCAGATCAAGGGTGGCCGGGACCTGTCGGCCGCCGACAAGGCGGCACTGGACGTCTGGTATGTCAGAAACGCATCGCTGCGCCTCGACCTGCAGATCATCTGGGGCACGCTGCGCACGCTCTGGTCGAAGGACCGCGCCGACACGGCCGCCATCCGCCAGGCATGGCACGGGGTGGGCGACCGTCTCGCCGTTGCGCAGCCGCTGCGGCGGCCGAGCGTTGCCGCCGCCCCGCCGCGTGCCGCCGCCATGCAGACGACAGCGCGCGACGGCGCCCTGCGCTGACGCCCCTCCCGCCCCGCGAGGCGACCCTCCGCACCCGTTTGGCGCCGCACCCGATGCGGGTGCTGCCCCAGTGGCGCGATTGCACCCCGATTTCGCGTGCTGTAGCACTGCCTCGGTGACGGAAGAGCCTGCGGGCGATGCCGGACGCCGGTGATCATCTTGGGGTTAGAGCAGGATCGCTTCGGATGGAACCACCTTGCCGTGATGGCAACGTTTCGGCCGAAGCGTGAATCCTGCTCTATTCAATATGTGAGAGCAAGATTCACGTTCCATGATCGAAGCAAAGCGCTTCGATCAGAAACGATCTTGCTCTAGTCGAGGGGAAGCGACGGTCATGGATACGTACGACTACATCGTTGTCGGTGCGGGCTCGGCGGGAGCGGTGTTGGCCGCGCGCTTGTCAGAGAACCCGCGCAACCAGGTGCTGCTCGTGGAAGCTGGGCGCGCGCGCCACCCCTATTCGCGCTTCCCCATCAGCTTCGGCCTCCTGATCGACAACCCTGCCGCCAACTGGCGCTACGCCTCGGACCCCGAGGAGAACACCGCCAACCGCGCCATCCCCGTGCCGCGCGGCAAGATGCTCGGCGGCTCCAGCGCCATCAACGGCCTCGTCTGGGTGCGCGGACAGACGCTCGACTACGACACCTGGGCGCAGATGGGCGCGCGCGGCTGGAGCTGGCAGGACGTGGCGCCGCTGTTCACCCGCATCGAGAGCTACGAGAAGGGCGGCAAGAACGGGCGCGGCACGGAGGGTCCGCTCGGCGTGTCCGAGGTGCCCGACCAGAACCCGCTCTACGACGCGCTGTTCAAGGCCGCGGTGGCCGCCGGCTTCAAGATCAACCCGGACTACAACAGCGAGGACCAGGAAGGCGTCGTCAAGACGCAGGCGAGCATCCGCCGCGGCCGCCGCATGAGCGTGGCCCACTGCTACCTCGAGCCCGCCATGCAGAGGAGCAACCTCACCATCGTCACCGAGGCGCCGACGCGCCGCCTCACCTTCGACGGCAAGCGCTGCACCGGCGTCGTCTACGAGCGCTGGGGTCGCGAGATGGAGGCGCGCGCGGGCCGCGAGGTGATCTTGTGTGCGGGGGCGGTGGCCACGCCGCAGCTTCTGGAGCTGTCCGGCATCGGCGCGCCCGAGGTCCTCAAGAAGCATGGGCTCGCCGTCCACCATGCGCTGCCCGCCGTGGGCGAGAACTTCCGCGACCATATCAACGCGCGCATCGCCTGGCGCGTGAAGGACAAGCACCTGTCCTACAACCACATGGCGCGTGGGCTCGGCGCGGTCGGGCAGGCGCTCAAATACATCACGACCGGCGGCGGCTTCTTCAGCCTGCCTTCGGCGCCGATGCTGGCGTTCCTGAAGACAAGGCCGGATCTCGCCTCGCCCGACGTCCAGATGCACATCGTGCCCTACGCCATCAAGGACCCGAAGACCCGCAAGCTGCAGGAATTCCCGTCGATGGCAATGTCCTGCTACCAGCTGCGGCCCGAGAGCCTCGGCTCCATCCACATCCGTTCGCCCAACCCCGACGACCACCCGGCGATCCGGTTCAATTTCCTCGCCGACCCCATCGACCAGCGCGCCATGGTCGACGGTTTTCGCATGATGCGCCGCATCGTCGAGGCGAGCCCCATGGACCCGGTGCGCGGCGAGGAATATTCGCCGGGCAAGGGCGTGGCGAGCGACGATGAGATCTTGAAGTTCATCCGCGGCAACGCCCACACCGCCTACCACCCGATCGGCACGTGCCGCATGGGCCCCCAGGGCCCCAAGACCGTGGTCGATGAGAAGCTCAAGGTGCACGGCCTGGAGGGGCTCAGGGTGGCCGATGCCTCGATCTTCCCCACCATGCCGTCCGGCAACACCAACGCACCCTGCATCATGGTGGGCGAGAAGGCCGCCGACCTGATCCGCGCAGCGGCGTAAGCGTCGCCAGGGCACGACGGGCTGGCGCGGAGGCCAGGGACAGGCCTAAGCTTGCCCCAAGCCTGGTGTGGAGGAGCGACGCCCATGAAGACCGCCGATGCGATTTCGCAGATCCTGAAGCGAGAGGGTGTGGAGTGGGTGATCGGCTATCCGGTCAACCACATCCTGGAGCGCGCGGCGGCAGCCGACATCCGTCCCGTCATCGTCCGCCAGGAGCGCATTGGGCTGCACATGGCGGAAGCCATCTCGCGCGTCACCAGCGGCCGCAAGCTCGGCGTGTTCGCCATGCAGCACGGGCCAGGCACGGAGAACGCCTACGGCGGCGTGGCGCAAGCCTATAGCGAGTCCGTGCCGATCCTGGTGCTGCCGATGGGCTATGCGCGCCAGGCGGCCTGGTCGGGGCGCCGCTATAACGCCAGCGTCAGCATGGCGGACGTGGTGAAGTCGGCGGAGCCGGTGACGTCGGCCAAGCAGATACCGGCCATCTTCCGCCGTGCGTTCACGCAGCTCAGGTCGGGACGCGGCGGGCCGGTGCTGGTGGAGGTGCCGGTCGACGTGTGGAACGAGGAGATCGACGCAATCGATCATGTGCCGGCGGCCACCTTGCGCTGGGGGCCCGATCCCGACGCCGTGCGCGCGGCCGCCGCCATGCTGCTCAAGGCCAAGCGGCCGGTGCTCTATGTCGGGCAGGGCGTGCACTGGGCGGAAGCGTGGGCCGAAGTTGCCCAGCTCTCGGAGCTGTTGGCTATTCCCGTTTGCACGAGCCTGCAGGGCAAGAGCGCGTTCCCCGAGACGCATCCGCTTGCGCTGGGTTCCGGCGGCCTGGCGACCACGGGGCCCGTCAACCACTTCCTGCGCGAGGCCGACCTGATCTTCGGCATCGGCTGCAGCTTCGGGGAGACCAACTTCGGCGTGAAGATGCCGGCGGGCAAGACGATCATCCACGCCACGCTCGATCCCGCCGACGTCAACCGCGACGTAGCCTGCGCGCTGGCGGTGCTGGGCGACGCCAAGCTGGTGCTCGCCGCCGTCATCGAGGAGGTGCGGCGCCAGGGTGCCAAGGAGGCGAGGGACCCGGCCAAGGTCGCAGCGGAGATCAAGGAGATCAACGACGCCTGGCTCGGCAAGTGGATGCCCAAGCTCACCTACGACGGCGCGCCGCTGTCGCCCTACCGCGTGATCTGGGACCTGCAGAAGACGGTCGACGTCGCCAACACCATCATCACCCACGATGCGGGCAGCCCGCGTGATCAGCTCTCCCCGTTCTGGCGCTCGACCACGCCCTTGAGCTACATCGGCTGGGGCAAGACTACGCAGCTGGGCTCCGGGCTCGGCTACGCCATGGGTGCCAAGCTCGCCAAGCCCGACAAGCTCTGCATCAACGTGTGGGGTGACGCCGCCATCGGCTTCACGGGCATGGACCTGGAGACCGCCGTGCGCGAGAAGATCCCGATCCTGTCGATCCTGTTCAACAATTTCTCGATGGCGATCGAGCTCAAGGTGATGCCGGTGTCGACCGAGAAGTACCGCTCGACCGATATCTCGGGCGACTATGCGGCGTTCGCGCGCGCGCTCGGCGCCCACGGCGAGCGGGTCGAGAAGCCTGCCGATATCGTGCCGGCCATCAAGCGCGGCATGGCCGCCACCCAGAAGGGCCAGCCCGCCCTGATCGAGTTCATCACGACGAAGGAAGTCGAGGTCTCCAAGTTCTGATGCCGCTGCCGGTGAGTGCGGGCAGAGCGAGGCGGAGGGTGGTGGTTGTCATCCCGGCCAAGCGCGTCAGCGCGCGAGCCGGGAGCCAGGGGCAAAGAATGACGCGCGGGCTTTTGGCTCTGGGTCCCGGATATTCGCTTTGCGAATTCCGGGATGACAGCAATTAACCGTGATCGGAGTATTTGCGCGGACTTATCCTCGGGGATGCAGGTGCGTGTATATGTGGCGGCACTTCGCTCCACAAAGGGGTCGCGCTCATGAGGCGCCATCGGCGGCAGGGCGGAGTGCAGTGCCGGGTCGAGGCTTACGCGGGCCGAGGCCACGGGGTACAGCGCCGTCGCCGGGTGAAAGTCCCAGGTTCGCGACAAGATTAAAGGCGGCGCCCGGGCCATAAATCCTGCGCGGGGCGGTGAATGGCACCGCTCAAAAAAACTAAAAGGTCGCGGTGCCCATCGCCCCGCAGCCCCTTGCAGAGCAAAGCCTCGAGCGGAAAGCCGCTGCGGGGGAACAGGTGTTGGCGGAAGGGGTCAGACCCGCAGGGTCTGACCCCTCGCTTGCAAGTGGGCGCGCGCGGCAGGAAACTGGCGAAACACCTGCCGAGCCCAGGGAGGCCGACAATGCAGAAGCCCGTGGAACCCACCCCCATCCGCGCCGAGGACATCGACCCGCGCTACCGCTGGGACCGGGCGCTGCCGGCGCTGGGCACCATGGGCGTCGACTTCGAGGAGCGCGTCGACTATCGCCGGCTGCACCGCTATCGGCTGGCCCGCGTGCGCCAGGCGCTGGACAAGTCCGAGCTCGGCGCGCTGCTGGTGATGGACGTCAACAACATCCGCTACATGACGTCGACCAAGATCGGCGAGTGGGAGCGCGACAAGATCTGCCGCTGGGCGCTGCTGACGCGGGGCAGCGCCGATCCGATCCTGTGGGACTTCGGCTCGGCCGCCGTGCACCACAAGCTCTATGCGCCCTGGCTCAAGCCGGAGAACTGCAAGGCGGGGCTGCTCGGCCTGCGCGGCACGGTGAGCCCCGCCTTCGGCCTGATGGAGCGGCACGCCAAGGAGATCGCCGCGCTGATCAGGGACGCGGGCGTCGGCAAGATGCCGGTCGGCGTCGACATCATCGAGCCGCCGATGCTGTTCGAGCTGGAGAAGGCGGGGCTGAAGATCGCGGACGGCCAGCAGACCATGCTGGAGGCGCGCGAGATCAAGTCGGCCGACGAGATCGCGCTGCTCAACCGCGCCGCGGCCATGGTCGACGGCGCCTATCACCTGGTCAACGAGGAGCTCAAACCCGGCGTGCGCGAGAACGACATCGTGGCCATGGTCAACGAGTTCCTCTACCGGCACGGCTCCGACGACGTGGAGGCGATCAACGCCATCTCGGGCGAGCGCTGCAACCCGCATCCGCACAACTTCACCGACCGCATGCTGCGCCCCGGCGACCAGGCCTTCTTCGACATCCTGCAGAGCTTCATGGGGTATCGCACCTGCTACTACCGCACCTTCAACGTCGGCCGCGCCACGCCGGTGCAGCACGACGCGTATAAGAAGGCGCGCGAGTGGCTCGACAACGCGATCGCGCTGATCAAGCCGGGCGTGTCGACCGACAAGGTGTGCGCCGTGTGGCCCAAGGCCGAGGAGTTCGGCTTCCCCGACGAGATGTCGGCGTTCGGGCTGCAGTTCGGCCACGGCATCGGCTGCGCCATCCACGAGCGGCCGATCATCTCGCGCGTGGTGTCGACCGACCATCCGACCGAGATCAAGGAGGGCATGGTGTTCGCCTTGGAAACGTATTGCCCGGCCAAGGACGGCTTCTCGGCGGCGCGCATCGAGGAGGAGGTGGTGGTGACCGACAAGGGCTGCCGGGTCATCACGCTGTTCCCGGCGGAGGAGCTGCCGATTGCGAACAGATATTGATCGATGCCGCCACTTGCGTCATTCTGGTTTCCAGAATAGCAACGGAAAATGATCCGTTCCTTCAAGGACGCGGCTACGGCGCGCCTTTTTAGGGACGAGGATGTACCTCGGTTCCGTGCCATTGAGCGCCAGGCACGGCGCAAGTTGCTTCCGCCATTACGGCAGAGGGCAAGTTGCTGTGCATAACGCTGGCGCTCTTTCGGACTTGCAATCGCCACCCGGGAACCGGTTGGAGGCGCTGAAGGGCGATCGCAAAGGGCAGCATTCGATCCGCATCAATGATCAATGGCGCATTTGCTTTGTCTGGCGCGATAGCGGAGCCGAAGATGTCGCAATCGTTGACTATCATTGACCGAGGCATCAGATGACCAAGACGGCAAGGCGGCTCGAACCCATCCCGCCCGGCGAAATCCTGCTCGAGGAGTTCATGCGGCCGCATGGCCTGAGCCAGAACCGTCTGGCGCGCGACATCGATGTCAATCCGGCACGCATCAACGACATGGTGCATGGGCGGTCGTCGATAACGGCGGCGATCGCGCTCAGGCTTGCCAAGTATTTCGGAACCACGCCGGAGCTGTGGCTCAATCTGCAGTCGAAATCCTGCTCGAGCACGTTTATGCGGCCGCATGGCCTGAGCCAGAACCGTCTGGCGCGACATCATGTTAACCGGCACGCATCAACGACATCGTGCATGAGCGGTGTCGATAACAGCGGCGACCACCCTCCGGCTTGCCAGATTTCGGGACCACGCCGCAGCTGTGGCTCAATCTGCAGTCCGACTACGATTTGCGCCGCGCCCGCGCCGGCGATTGGCGAAAAGCGGAACCGCGCGTACGGGTGTTGGCCGCCGACCAGGGAGGAGCCTCATGACGACGGCGAAGGAAGGCATGGAACTGACCCGCGTCGGGCCGGGCACGCCGATGGGCGAGCTGATGCGCTGCTACTGGATCCCGGCGGCGATGTCCTCGGAGCTGGAGCGCGACGGGCCGCCGATGCGGCTCAAGCTGCTCGGCGAGAAGCTGATCGCGTTCCGCGATAGCGAGGGCCGCGTCGGCGTGATGGACCACCGCTGCCCGCATCGCTGCGCCTCGCTGTTCCTCGGGCCGCAACGAGGAAGGCGGCCTCCGCTGCGTCTATCACGGCTGGAAGTTCGATGTCGCCGGCAACTGCCTCGACATGCCGAGCCTGCCGCCGCCCGGCTTCAAGCAGAAGATGAAGGCGCGCGCCTACAAGGTGGTGGAGCGCGCCGGCGTGGTGTGGGTCTACATGGGCAACCAGGCGCGCGTGCCGCCGATGCCGGGCTTCGAGATCCTCGACATGCCGGAAAGCGAGATCAAGGTGAGCTTCATCCAGCGCGACTGCAACTTCCTGCAGGCGCTGGAAGGCGAGATCGACACCTCGCATTTCGGCTTCCTGCACGCCGGCCATGTCGATATCGACGAGCTGTCGGAGGACGAGCCGGTGCGCAACACGGTGATCAACCGGGCGCCGGAGTACCATATGGCGGAGACGCCGTGGGGGACGCAGTACTGCGGCTATCGGGAAGTGGGGCCCGGTCAGACCTACTACCGCGTCGGCAACTTCCTGTTCCCGTTCTGGTCGCAGGCGCCCAACGGCGAGTTCGGCAGCCACATGCATGCGCGCGGCTGGGTGCCGCTCGACGACGAGCACACCATGTACGTCTTCATCTGGTGGAAGAAGGCGGTGTCGGCCATGTCGCTGCCGCAGCCGGCCTTCAAGGACGGCCGGCCGATCGGCGGCACCGGCCGCGGCAACAAGCTGCTGCCCAACACCACCGACTGGCTCGGCCGCTGGCGCATGGCGGCGAACGAGGGCAACGACTGGGGCATCGACCGCGCGGCGCAGAAGAGCGGCGAGATCTACACCGGCATCGAGGGCATCCACCTGCAGGACCAGGCCGTCACCGAGAGCATGGGGGGCATCGTCGACCACGAGCTCGAGCACCTGGCGCCTTCGGACCAGATGATCACGCGCACGCGCCGGCGTCTGCTGATGGCGGCGCGCGCCCTGCGCGACAAGGGCGAGCTGCCGCCCGGCGCCGAGGACGCGCAGGTCTATCGCGGCGCCCGCAGCGGCTATTTCGTCAGCGACGACAAGAGCGGGTGGCAGGAGGTCTATGCCAAGCAGCTGGCCGCGGCGGTGCACCCGGAAGCGGGCCCATTGCGCGCCGCGGAGTAGGCGGCGCAAAGTGCTTCGATCAGAAACGATCTTACTCTAGCGGCCCATGGCTCTGACGCGCGATCGCTTGCATACGAGCGATCCGGGAAACTGGCAGGGCGCTCCCATCGGCGTGAAGGCTATCTGGTCAAAGAGAGCCCTCAACGGCCGGCCCGGATATTCGAAGCGCCCGAGCCAAGCCTCCTGGTCCGGACCCGTCCCGTTCCAGATGCTGATGTAGATCTTCTGAGGTGTCACAGGGAGGGGTCGACCCTCCCCGGCCTTTGCTTCGCGCACCAGACGTCCGTCGACGAACCACCTGATCGAGCCCGGCAGCCACTCGAAGCCGTAGTCGTGCATCCCGGTCGTGGCGTCGAATCCGAGCCGCACCGTCTCCGAGCTGACCTTGCCGCTGGCGTAGTAGCTGACGAAGACCTCGGAAGGCGCCTTGCCGAGGAATTCGAAATCGATCTCGTCGTGCGGGCGTCCGTGCGGCGGCCCCGTATACGTGAAGAAGGCGCTGACCAGCCCCTTGGCGGCGGCCGCCTTCATGCGCACCTCGTAGGTTCCGAAGCCGTAGAAATCCTTGCTCTGCAGCTCGGCGCAGGTGAAGGGCCGGTCCTTGCTCGGCGTGTCCGTCAGGGAGAGCTCGACCAAGCCTTTGTCGAGCTTCAGATTGTCCCTCGTCCACGTGCAGTTCTGGTGCGGGCCGTTCGCCCAGCCGTCAGAAATCTCCCAGCGAGCCTGATCGAGGCTCGTGAACCGGTCGACAAAGCCAACGTCGCCTTGGGCTGCGGCACTCGTCGTGGCGGTCGCGGCCAGAAGAGCGGCGATGCAATAGCGCACACGCACGTTAAAACCTCTCAACACATGGCATCGACGTGTCAGCCTAGGCGGCGAGCAAGGCTTTGAGCTCCGGCTTGGTCTTTGTCACGCAGAAATAGTTGCTGAAGGCGAAGTCCTCCATGGTCCAATCGTAGTCGCGAAAATCGACGTAGCCCGGGTAGATCTTTCCCATCCAGTAGCTGTCCGACAGCATTGCGTAGTAGTCGCCCAGGAGAAACCTCGTCTGGGTCGCGAACGCACCGTACTCGAACTGGATGCAGTCGACCTTGCCGCCGGCCAGATAATTCTTGAAGCCCTTGAGCACCCGATGCTCGGCCCCTTCCACGTCCATCTTGAGAAAGTCCACGTGGCCGATGTTCCTCTCGCGACAGTACCGATCGAGCGTGACGACCTTGGCATCGAACTCGAGGGACTGATGCGAGTGGCGCGGCAGGTCGCAGGTGAGATCGGGATGGTCGGGAAAGTAGTACATGAGCTGCGATCCGTCCGCGTCCGAGCATCCGACCGGATTGAGCACCACGCGCTCGAAGCCCGGCACGGGTCTGAGGCGGTCGCTCAGCTCCTGGAAGGTCTTTGGCGCCACCTCGAAGGCATGCACCTGGCAATGCGGCCACGCCTCCAGCGCCTCCACGGTCCAATCGCCGACGTTGGCTCCGACGTCCACCGCGACCCGCATGTCGCAGGAGCGCAGCTTTTGCAGCAGGACCCTCTCGCCGTTGGTGGCGAAATCCGACCCCTCGTTGGCGTAGGCCGACTCGACGAATGCCGTGACCTTGTGCAGCATCTTTACGGGAAGCGTCCGCCGATACGTGGCGATCGTCGTGTGCACTGCTCTCTTGACGCGTCCAAGTCCCAGCATCGGCTCGTTTCCGGCTCCTTGCAGCAGGAAGGTATTCAGCGAGGGTTGGGTGCGGACGACGGCGTCCGCGATGCGTATTGGCCGGCTTGCATGCGTCTCTTCGCTCGATGCCGTTGCACTCTTGCCCGACGCTACCCTCTGCGCGTGCTCGTTCTTATCCCCGCGGCCGCAATGACGTACAAGAACTGGTGAAAAGAATGGTTGGCGAACAAGACGAAGTCGACGGCGCAATAGATGATGCTCATGGCTACGAACATGATCGGCCACAGGAGCATCGGTTCGGGATTGAGGACAAAGGATCTCACCGAGCGGTACACGCCCGCGGCGAGCCCGGCGACGAGCACGCACGGGCCCAGCACCCCGAAGGCCACGGCCAGGTCGAGGAAGGTGTTGTGAAAGAACCAAAGCTCCTGGCCCATGACGAGACGCAAGAGCGCGGCCGGCGTTTCGGTGCTTTCCCACCATGCCTTGTACCCGAATCCGAGCCACGGTCGCGTCTTGAACGCGTCTTCGGCGAATTGCCAAAGAATGGTTCGCCCGGTCAGGGTCGCGTCCTTGCCGAGTGCGTCGAGCGCATCGCCGTAGAGATCCAGCAAATCGGTGTGCGAGGCCTCAAGGGTCAACAGGCCGGCAGCGGCCGCAATCAGGACCACGCCGGCGACCATGCTGAAGGCGATCGGACCCCAATGAACGGTCATGGCAAGCGGGATGACCATCATGACGATTGCAAGGGCCACGATGGCCGTTCCGGATCGTGACATCGCCAGCAGCGCCAACCCGAAAACGATGCCAGGCGCGCTGATGTAGCGCCTCCATCCGCCCAGGAAGAGGGCCGTGCCGGTCATCACCAACACCGCCATCATGCTGCCGAGCACGTTCTTGTGCGGGAACACGCCCTTCCATTCCTCCAACGAGAACCCCGTGCGCAACTCCTGCAGCACGGAGAGGCCGCCGGCGATGAGCAGGGCAAGGAAGAGCAACACCAAAATGCGCCGGAGATCTGCCGTCATGACGAGGCATAGGGCGACGATGATGGTCAGCAGCAGCTGCACGCCATGGTAGAGGCTTATGGTCGGCGTCAGCGACCAGGTGGTGGACAGGCACGCAAGCGCCGGCCAGCTCATGATGAAGAGGTTGCGGCGGACCAGCGCGAGCACGTCGTCGGGTCGTAGCAAGATCATCGCCATCGCCACGAGGTCCGCAGCGAGCCACGCCAGACGTTCGACACCGTAGCTCTGGAGCGGGCCCCTCATCGCCATAGGCTCAGTCCCGGTGCCGCCCGACGTCCAAGTGACCATTTGAGGTGGTCCCGCTTGTTCGGACAGAATTTCCGCTGGGATAAGTGGATCGTCTGCCGGGGTTAGGCCGCCAAGCGGATCGGCGGCATGCTCTGGTGCCCGAAGTAGGCTTGATCGGGTGTCTGGTCGTCAAGGCTCGAATGCGGGCGGCGGCGATTGTAGAGATCGAGATAGCCCCCGATCCCTTCGCGCGCCGCGCTGACGCTGTCGTAGGCGTGCAGATAGACCTCCGCGTACTTCACGCTGCGCCAGAGCCGCTCGACGAACACATTGTCACGCCACGCGCCTTTGCCGTCCATGCTGATTGCGATCTCGTTCTTCGCCAGCGCGCCGGTGAAGGCTGCGCCCGTGAACTGCCAGCCCTGGTCCGTGTTGAAGATCTCGGGTTTACCGTGCTGCGCCAAAGCCTCTTCCAGAACCTCAACGCAGAACGCCGCCTCCATCGTGATCGAGACGCGCCACGACAGAACGCGGCGCGAGAACCAGTCGAGCACGACGGCCAGATAAACGAACCCGCGCGCCATCGGGATATACGTGATGTCCATCGCCCACACCTGGTTCGGTCGCGTGACCTCCACGCCCCGCAGCAGATACGGATAGACCTTGTGGCCGGGCTCCGGTTTTGTCGTGCGCGGACGGCGATACAGCGCCTCGATCCCCATCCGCCGCATCAGCGTCTTCACATGCCGCCGGCCGATCTTGCTCCCATTGGCAGCCAAGAGACGGCGCAACATCCGCGCCCCTGCGAAGGGGAACTCCATGTGCAGCCTGTCGATCTGCTTCATGAGATCGAGATCGGCCGCCGATACCGGACGCGGCAGGTAATACACCGTGCTGCGCGCGATCCCGACCACCTCAGCCTGCTTCGTGACGCTCAACGTATGACCTCGGTCGATCTGTAAGCGCCGGAGCAAAAATCCCTCAGTGAAGCGTCCGATTCGTTCGGTTGCGCCGGAGTAAAAATCCGGCAGCTGGAAGCCCTGTGCCGGCGTCGGCAGAGGGCGGGGGATGAAGCAGGTGGAGCTCTACGCGAAGGTTCGCTACGCCGTTCAGATTGAGGGTTTGAGCGAGCGGGCGGCAGCACGGCGGTTCGGGATCGATCCCAGAACGGTTGCGAAGATGGTGGCGTTCTCGGTGCCGCCGGGCTACCGGCGCACGAAGCCCCCGGTGCGGCCGAAGCTGGATGCGGTCATCGCCATCATCGATGGCATCCTGGCCGAGGACAAAGGGCGGCCGAAGAAGCAGCAGCACACGGCCAAGCGGATCTTCGAGCGGCTCAGGGATGAGCACGGCTTCACCGGCGGCATCACCATTGTGAAGGACTACGTGGCGGGCTGGCGGCAGCGGGCCCAGGAGATGTTCGTGCCGCTGGTGCATCCTCCGGGGCACGCGCAGGCCGACTTCGGCGAGGCGATCGGCATCATTGGCGGAGTGGAGCGCAAGATCCATTTCTTCGCGTTCGACCTGCCGCACTCCGACGCCTGCTTTGTGGCCGCCTATCCGGCCGAGACGACGGAAGCATTCTGCGACGGCCACGTGAAGGCCTTGACGTTCTTCGGCGGTGTGCCGAAGTCGATCCTCTACGACAACACCAAGATCGCGGTCGCGCGCATCCTCGGCGATGGCAAGCGACAGCGCACGCAGACCTTCAGCGAGCTTCAATCGCATTACCTGTTCGAGGATCGGTTCGGCCGCCCGGGCAAGGGTAACGACAAGGGCAAGGTCGAGGGGCTGGTCGGCTACGCGCGTCGCAACTTCCTGGTGCCGATCCCCGTGTTCGACAGCTTCGAGGCATTGAACGCGCACCTGCTTGCGTGCTGCCGCAAGCGCATGAGCGAGCGCCTGCGCGGTCACACTGAGACGATCGGCGAGCGTCTGGAGCGGGATCTGGCCGCGCTGCGCAAGCCTCTGCCGCCGCCCTACGACGCCTGCGAGAAGGTCGGGACGCGCGTGTCGTCGCTGTCGCTGGTGCGCTACCGGCGCAACGACTACTCCGTGCCGACGAGCTTCGGGCATCGCGAGGTGATCGTGCGCGGCTACGTGCACGAGGTCGTCATCGCCTGCGGCGCGGAGGTCATCGCGCGGCATCCGCGCTCCTATGAGCGGGAAGACTTTGTGTACGACCCGCTGCACTACCTGGCGCTGATCGAGCAGAAGATCAATGCGCTCGACCAGGCTGCCCCGCTCGCCGACTGGAAGCTGCCAGACGAGTTCACCACCCTGCGCCGGCTGCTCGAGGCACGCATGGGCAAGAAGGGCAAGCGCGAGTTCGTGCAGGTGCTGCGTCTGATGGAGACGTTGCGGATCGAGGACGTGACGGCTGCCGTGGGAGATGCGATCGCACGTGGCGCCATCGGCTTCGATGCCATCAAGCATCTGGTGCTGTGCCGGATCGAGCGCCGGCCGCCACGCCTCAACATGACGGTCTATCCCTACTTGCCGAAGGCCACGGTCGCGACCACGTCGGCGCGTGCCTACATGGACCTTCTGGTGGGGGCGGCGTCATGACCGACACCCCCCAAAGCCTGCCCTCGGGCCACGTCCCGGGGGTCCTGCTGGCCCATCACCTCAAAGCGCTGAAGCTGCCGACGATCCTGCGCGAGTACGACAAGATCGCCCACCAGTGCGCCGCCGAAGGCGTCGACTATCCCCGCTATCTGCTGCGGCTCGTCGAGGCCGAGATCATCGAGCGTGAGCGACGCATGGTCGATCGCCGCATCAAAGCCGCGAAGTTCCCAACCGTGAAGAGCATCGACAGCTTCGACTTCGCGGCGTTCCCGGACTTGAACAAGGCGCTGGTGATGGAGCTGGCGCGCTCGGAGTACGTCGAGCGCCGCGAGAACGTCATCGCGGTCGGCAACTCCGGCACCGGCAAGAGCCATATCGGACTGGGGCTTGGTCTTGCCGCTTGCCAGAAGGGCTTGTCGGTCGGCTTCGCCAACGCCGCCGCGATCGTGCACGAGCTGATCGAGGCCCGCGACGAGAAGCGGCTGCTGCGCCTGCAGCGCCAGCTCGCCGCCTACAAGCTTCTGATCATCGACGAGCTCGGCTTCGTGCCACTGTCGCAGAGAGCGCATTCATGGCGACGGCAACCGTCTTGCCGCTGCCGGTCTTGCCGAGCACGTACGTGCCGTAGTTGCGCTCACGATCGGAGATTTCGACCGGGTCGGGGCCGCAGTAGGCGAAGGCGCGATCGTTCGGTTCAGCATCGCGCGCCGGTTCGGCTCGCCCAAATCTTTCTCGCTCGGCAAATCGCTCTGCGCGATTTCGTCCTCGCGAACGGATTTCCTGGTGTGGAAAATTCCCGTCGGGATCACGATGCTGAACAAAAGGATCGACCGCCATATGTCTGCATTGTACGACACTGCGGGGTCGGGAGCATTGCGTGGCACGTCCCCCCACGCGGCGCATCGTCTGCAGCTATGGCTATGCAGCCCAATGCTCCGCGACCCAACGAAGCCCCCCGCGCCTCTGTCCGATACCGTGGTTATCGGACAGCATCGATTTGGGCGCGGGGCGTCAGTCGGCCGCTGCAAAGAGGTGAACACCGGAAAGGCCGAGGCGAGTTGGGTCGCGGAGCGGGCTGCAAGCACCGCGTGGGGAAATGTGGCGGCATGGCGCGATATGGCGGCAGGGAAGCTGGGCGGCAGTTTGCCTTGCACGAAGGCAATCTTGCAGGCCTGCAAGGCAAGGCTGCAAGGCACAAAGGACGTGAGGCCCGCCGGTTTCCCAACGGGCCTCGGACCCCTATTCGGGGCGCTCGTGGCGATTGTCTAGCGCCTGCATGGCGGCCTCGACTTCGTGCTCCCACCAAACTGTCCGGCTGGTCTGATGCGTGCCGAGCCGCAAGGGCTTTGGCAGCTTGCCATCGTTGACCATCCGACCAATCTGAGTTCTTGAAACGCCGAGCTTGGCCTTCAATTCAGCGTAGCCGATAAATCGCTTGCTCATTGCAACGCTCCGGGTTGGAGCCGTTGCAACGGCCCTGGGTTTTACGCCAGCGCGAGGAGCAATCTATTGGCTCAGCGGGAAGACATCAAGGCAGCGAGGTGTTGCTCGTAAAGTCTGAGCGCCTGGCGCATCTCGGGCAGCCGGTCGTGGCGATCATAGATGCGCTGGATGCGGGAACGCGAGCCGCTGACGTGATTGAGGACGGCTTCCGTCACGTCGATGGGCACCTGCAATCGGCGCATGGTGGAGGACAGGTAGCGCCTGAAGTCGTGCAGGACGAAGTTCTCGACACCGCACAGCTCGTCGAGACGCAACTTGTTCTTGCCCCAGGCGCCGAACGGACCGCCGGTCGCGGTGGGGAACAGATACTCGGACATCTTGGGAATCAGGGCGAGGTTGTCATTGATGAGGTTGGGAAGGACGTGCTCGCGGCCGTTCTTGGTGAGCTCCTTGGTATGGTGATCAGCTCCGGCGTGATGTAGCGCCATTTGAGGGAGCCGACCTCGCTGCGGCGAAGCCCAGTGTGGATGGCGATGAGGACAATGAAGCCAAAGGGATAGCCGAGATCGGCGGCGGCACGATAGATGCGTCGGACCTCATCGTCGTTGAGAAGGCGGTCGCGGTCCGCCTGCTTGGCCGGCGGCGGCAAATCGGCGATCGGGGAAACAGGTATGAGCTGGCGCTGAGCCGCCCATTTGAAAAGGGTCTTGAGCGAGCGATGCAGGTGGATCTGTTCGGAGGGGAGGGCAACCAGGGCATCGATCAGCGGCAACAGCTGGGCGCGTGCGATGCGGTTGAGTGGGACCTGGCCGAGCTTGGAGAGAAAATGATTGGTGAGCAGCCGCTGCTGCTCCTTGCGGGTACCGGGACGGGAGTGGGCGTGGTGGAGGTCGATGAACTGGCGCACGACCTCGGCGGCCGGTGGGGCATCCGGGGGCGCCTCTGGGTCCGGACCATAGATCAGGTCGAAGGCTTGCTTGCGGGCGGTCTTGAGCGTCATGCGCGGATAGCGCCCGAGCACGATCCTCTTGCGGGCCTTACCATGCATGACTATGAAAACCTTGGTGCGGCGTCCGACCCGGACGCCGAAGGCAGGCAGGCTCTGGTCCCAATAGGTGACGCGCGTGACGGTCGGCACGAAGGCACGAATGGCAACGTCGGTGAGGCGGACGACGGGCATGCAGGGCTCTCTCGGGGCTCTTTTTGGGCTCACCTTTAGCCGGATAGAGGCGGTTTCAGGTGTTCAGTAATGTAGCAACCACCAGGGAGGAAATCCAGTAAAATCAAGGGTTTTAGGTTGATATGGAGTAATATGCGGGCGTAGTTCAGTGGTAGAACATCAGCTTCCCAAGCTGATTGCGCGGGTTCGATTCCCGCCGCCCGCTCCATAAGCATTTGAACATACGAATTTTTCTTCGCTAATCGGCAACGGATGTACCAAAAGACAGATTGTACAACACGCACTTGGGACTGCGTCTAACTGTTTGGCTCAGCGCGGATAATCTCGAAAAGACGACATTTTTTGTGCCTGGTCCGTCGTTGGCTCGCACCAAAGCATGAGGAGGGGCCTGGTCCGTCCGCCAACGACGTGGCGGGTGCTGTGCCTTCGCGCCCTCCATCGCACATTGCCTCGCCTGATCTTTTCGGAGATGCCGAACCCCTTCTCCATGTCGGGCGTTTGCGAGCCGCCATAGACATCTGACGTGTCGAAGAAGTTGATGTCGGCCCACAGCGCTTCGTCCATGATCGAAAAGCTGGTTGCTTTCCGGGGTCGTGGGTTCGCCTGAGCGGGACGCCCTCCTTGTGTCGATCACGCATGGAGTTGCCGCCAGCGCTCAAGTCCCTGGATCCAGAGATCGAACGGTATTCGTTCCTGTTCCAGGCGCCACGGCCCCACCGCCATCAGCGCTTGCGCAGCCCGCTCTTGGGCCGTGAGCCCTTCGTAGGCTCGCTGTGATCCCGGGCGGGACGGATCGTCGACCCAGTAGTCTTTGAAAGACTGAGCGGTCTGAGTGTCCATGAATGCGGTTTCCAGGCGTTGCAGGCCATCCTGTCAACGCCAGAGTGATTTTGCATCAGCGGGCCGGAGCGATAATGCATCAGTCTTGAACGCATGAAGGCCCCTGCGCGCAGGGGCCTTCATGCGTTTGCGCGTCAGTTTTGGGAGGCGTCGTCTGGCAGGGTGTTAGACCGCCGGAGCCGTCGCTTGGAGTGGGCGAGCCGGTAGCTCTCGCCGTTCATCTCCAGGATATGGACGTGGTGCGTCAGGCGGTCGAGTAGCGCCCCGGTGAGACGTTCGGAACCGAACACGGATGTCCATTCGTCGAACGGCAGATTGGTTGTCACGATCGTGCTGCCACGCTCGTATCGCTGAGAGAACACCTCGAACAGCAGCTCGGCACCGGTCTCCCTTCTTCCTGTCGTGGTCGCTGGCCGCATCCAGGCGGGCGGCGGCAGCAAGTATTGCCATCCTCTGGGCCCTGTGCCTGATCTACTCGACTGCATCTGCGCTGGGCTTCGCTGCCCAGAACCGAGAGGAGGTCGCCGCATCGCGCGAGATGGCGCACGATGCCTACGCAGACACGCGCCGGGCGCTCCTCGATCTGGAACAGCGTCGCAAGGAGGCAAGGCGCAGGGATCGCTGGCGGCTCGAGGCCAGGATCGATGCACTGCGTAACCGGCTGGTGACGCTGCGCAGCAACGCCCCCGCCCCCGCCGATGCCCAAGCGGCATTCCTATCCTCGCTAACCTTCGGCGTTCTCGCGCCGCGGCAAGTGCGCATGGCACTGGTTGCCGTCTTCGCCCTCATGGTGGAGATGGGCGCGACGCTCGGCATGTTCGCTGCCCTGTCACACGCGCACGCAACGCCAGCCTCCGCGGTAGGCCGTTGGCAGCCGAAAGCCGGTTAGCCGCCTACGTATCGATCGCCGGCTCATCGTCGGCGTCGCTCGCCAACGCGAGGATGGCGCGAAATCGCGGCCTGCTGCTCCCGCTCGGGCAACCCACGCAGTACCTCGATTGCTTCCTGCAACGCCTCACTCATGCGACCAGTATAGCACCTCGCCGGCCGCTACCTGTCCCTAGGCCGTGTGGAACCCTGACCGCTCTGCGCCCCGCCTCGGCCGTTCAGTTGCCGTGGGGCCAGAACACCATGCGTCGGATTGAGTCCTAGCTAATGCAAATCAGGGCCCCAGCGGCCACTTGAAAAAACCTGCCAGACTGCATGTTGAGTCGCCCGATGGGCATGCCGGCTTGCAGCACTAAGACGGCTTCGCTAGCATTCCTTGCCAACCACCGTCGGATAGCGTTGCCAGTTGAGTTGACCCCCAACTAGACTGACGTTGTGCCAGAGGTGGTGAGATCCCCTGACGGATGGCCTCCATGGCAGGCCCCCTGACGGCCCCGGAAACCCAAGCGGTGTTTGACGGTGGGTAGTGAGGCGGCGTCGCGTCGGGCGCCGCTTGAAGCGCAATCGGAGGTCAAACCAGTGACGCGGATTCTCCTTGCAGCGCTCTCGGTCTTGTTCAGCCTCCTGCTGCCTGCTGCAGGCAACGCGAAGTCCGATGTCCGACCTGAGATTGTGCCGTTTGCGCCCCATGGTGATCAGATTGGAGACCTGCGATTGAGTATCGATGGCCACCTGCTGGCAACGCGCGGTTGGGATCGAACGCTCAAGATCTGGGAAGTGCAAACGGGTCGCCTGCTGCGAACCATCGACCTGAGCAAGCTACAAATTACCGATATAGCTGTATCGCCCACCATTCAACGCGCCGTGGCTCTTCACGAGAATGGAGACGTCAAGCTCTGGGATCTCGACTCTGCCACCGTTGAGAAGACCCTGGCCGCCAAATTGCAGCATGTGAGCAATGTCGTAGTCGCCGACGCGCACCATGTCATTGTTGTCTTGGAAGACAACACGCTTCTTAGCTGGAACATTGACACCGGCAAGCGCACGACGCTGCAGTCGGCGTCCGGTGAGCCGAACAGCATTGACCTCGTCGAGCCTCTGCCAGACAACCGCACCATACTCGTAGCCGATAACAAGGGCACGGTTGTTCACTGGGATATCGTCAGCGGTCGAGAACTTCGACGCTACAAGGTGCATCACGAGCATATCGTCGACTTGGCGATCATGCCTGGTGGCCAGAGTTTTGTTTCCCGTGGCGGCAGGGCGGTAAAGTTCTGGAACATCAAGACTGGGCGGCTCGAAAGGACCCTCGAAGGCATAGAATTCGGGCGCGGTGGCATGGAAGTTGACCTCTCGGGGCAGAGGCTTTTGGTCCACCTTGAGCCATCTGAGAAGCACGATGGTGTGCTGGAGATCAGAGACATCTCCTCCGGTCAGCTGTGAGCTATCGCCAATTCTTGGTGACGGCCTGATGGATCAGGCGGCGGCGGTTTCGGGCTGACGATCGATCGGCTTGGCGATGATCTCGAGCCCGTCGGCGAACTTCACACCCTGGATGATCCTTGGCAAGTGGTGGTGGCCGTCGAGGCGGCGCCAGCTTTTTGCGCGCCCTCGACCAGCTTGAACACCATGGCGAGCGCGGTCCTGTTCGAGAGGCATCCCTTGGAGCGGATGGTGCGGTGGCGCACGGTGGCAAACGTGCTCTCGATGGGGTTCGTCGTCCTGAGGTGCTTCCAGTGCTCGGCAGGGAAGTCGTAGAAGGCGAGCAATGCCTCGCGGTCCTTCTTCAGGCACTCGGCCGCCTTGTCGTATTTGACCTGGTAGCTTTCGATGAAGGCGTCGAACGCGGCCTCGGCGTCGGCCTTCGTCTCCGCCATCCAGATCTCCTGCAGAGCCCGCTTGGCCTTCGGCTGCTGGCTCTTCGGCAGCTTGTTGAGGACGTTGGCGGTCTTGTGCACCCAGCAGCGCTGCTCGCGCGTCTTGGGCCACACCTCGCCGAGCGCCTTCCAGAAGCCGAGCGCGCCATCGGCGATGGCCAGCTCCGGCGCGATCGATAAGCCCGCGCCGCCTCAGATCGAGCAGCAATGCGCGCCAGTCGTGGGCGCTTTCGCGCGTGCCGTCGGTGAAGCCGACGAGCTCCTTCTTGCCCTCCGGCGTCGCGCCGATGATGACGAGGATGCACTGGGCATCGTCCTCCAGGCGGGCCTGCAGATGGATGCCGTCCGCCCACATGTAGACGTAGCGCTTGGCTGACAGATCGCGCTCGTTCCAGCGCTTGTGCTCGTCGACCCAGACCTCCTTGAGGCGTGCGATGGTCGACGCCGACAGCCCGGGCGCCTCATTGCCGAGCAAGGCCGCCAGCGCCTCCTCGAAGTCGCCGGTCGAGATGCCCTTGAGGTAGAGGATCGGGATCAGGGCCTCCAGGCTCTTCGACCGGCGCGCGTAGGGCGGCAGCAGCGCCGGCGTGAAGCGGATGCGGTCGGGATCGTCGGCCGCCGCCTCCCTGTCGCGCACGCGCGGCTGGCGCACGCCAACCGGCCCAATGCCGGTCATCACCTCGCGCTCGGGCAGGTGACCGTGGCGCACGACACGGCTGCGACCGTCGGTGGTCTTGAGATCGGCATGTTTGCCAAGAAATTCCGGCGACCTCGGCCTCCACGGCCTGGGCCAGCAGGGCGCGCGCTCCGTTGCGCAGCACCTCGGTCAGCTGGTCGTCGAACGCTCCTGGCGGAATCAGCTTGATGACGTTATCGTTGGACACGGCATATCGCTCCTTCGGTGGAGAAGTGGAGGCGTCAAGCACCCCCACGATATGCCGCCTTTACCGATTCATGCCGTCACCAACTTCCGGCCATAGCCCGTCAGCTGTTGCAGACGCTCAAAGTTGGCTTTGCCCGCGGTGGGCACAATTTCGCGATAACTCCTGATGGTCAGAGACTGATTTTCGGCGGTGGCCCGCCTGAGATTTCGGTGTGGGACCTCGCTACCGGCAAACACCTTTACAGCTTTGGCAAAGGCTACCTTGGTTCTTTTGACGCCAAACTGGCGCCTGACGGGGAGCATTTCTGGACACAGAACTCGGCCGGAACGTTCCAGCAGTGGAGCTTAAGCACCGGCCAGATTACGGCATCCATCCAATGGGACGATCGGGCCGCCGAAAATTCCAGGGCCAGTCACGTCGCCACTGCCGACGGCAAGTACCTTGTGACCGGTGGCGCATCGCCACGGCCCGGATTGTGGAGGTTGTCGGATGGCAAATTCGTCGGCGAATTGAGCGATGCAACGGTAACGAAAGACTCAGGGCGAGAGCGGGCACATCACGTCACTGGTAGCAACCGCGGACAGCAAATACTTATTCTCCGCTTACGCGATAACCGGCAGGACTTTCGTGGGGCCCAATGCATTTCGGGGCGAAGCAGCGAAGCCCTCGGCGACAGCCGTTCTGCAGTGGGATTTGAGTACGCGGCGCTTGGTTAGAAATTCGAGCAGCCCAAGGAAGTGTCGGCTTTGGCCGTTTCATCCGATGGGTCACTTTTGGTTACCGCGTCCGGGGACGGGATCAGATTGTGGGACGTTCGTAGTGGCCGCTTGCTACAAAGCTATAGCGACTTCACCAGCTTGGCTGGATTTCCCTATACGGCAATTCGCATTGCTCAAGGTAGGGTGGTAGCGTTCGGAGGAAAGCCGGGCATCCTTGTACTGAGCCTCCCGACGTTCGAACGGATCGAAGCAAAGACCATTGCCGGACTGGGAGGGTATAGGGTCGACATCTCGCCGGATGGTCGATGGGGTGTTCGCGCTGGATTCCATGATGGATGGAAGCTGGAACTATGGGACCTGAGAAAAGGTATCAAAGTTCGCGACTTCAGTGGGCTTCCCGAATCGCACCGCGTAGAAATCGGTTCAGTAGCGGTTGCGCCTGATGGCCAACGCGTCATCCTCTGCGGATATAGCGTGGGGCTAAAGATCTGGGACGGTGCCTCAGGTCGACTGTTGACGACGTCCCTGGTCGGTGAGCATGACGCTTGGATTACGATCACGGACAGTGGACATTTCCTGGGCTCGAAAGGGACCAGCCAATGGCTCAGCGTTGTTCGTGGTCTAGAGGCCTACTCGGTTCGACAATTTTACGATCAGCTCTATCGGCCCGACTTGGTCGAGGAGGTCCTGAAAGGTGATCCCGAGGGCAAGTACAAGGACGAGGCCTTCAGGCTCAACCTGCAGAAAATCCTCGACTCTGGGCCCGCGCCGAGATCGAACATCTCAAAGAACGAGACGCTCGCGCCGGCGATACATACAGGCTAGCCGTACGTCTAACCGACGTCGGTGGCGGCATTGGCGACAAGGTCATCTGGCGCGTCGGGGACCAGGTCCGTGCCGTCAGCATCGCACGCATCATACCGGTGCCGCCACCGACAAAGCCGTGACTGTGACGGCGAGCATTCCGGTTGATCCCAGCAGGACACACTTGTCGAGGTGACCGGCCTATAACGGTGCCGGGCTACTTGCGACGCTGCCCTATCAGATCAGCGATCGACAAGTTCGGCGCTACCACCGAGGAGCGCCCGCGCATGTATGTGCTTGCCATCGGTGTGAGCAAGTACCGCATGCCGGACTACGAGCTGAAACTGGCGGCCAAAGATGCCACGGCCTTCGGTGAGGCGCTGAAGAAGGTCGGCGGCGGCCTCTTCGGTGCGGACAAGGTCTTCGTGACCACGCTGCTGGACGAGCAGGTCACTAAGAAGGCCATCGAAGCAGCATTCGAGGAGATCTCCGGGCACGCCAAGCTTGGGGATGTATTCGTGCTGTACTTGAGTGGCCACGGCAAGTCTGTGGCTGGACGCTACTACTACTATCCTCAGACGCTCGATTTTGCGCAGGGACAACGCGTCGAGCAGGACGGCATCGGCCAGGATGCCTTGCAGGCGTGGATTGCCCGGGTTGCCGCGCAGAAAAAGGTGCTGATCATCGACACCTGCGAGAGCAGCGCCGCAGGCGGCCTGGTCAAAGGAAGCATTAGCACCCGACGCACGGCGATGGACCAGCTGCAGCATGCGACGGGTGAGAACCTGATCGCGGCCGCCCGCCAGGCCGCATTTGAGGGCTGGCACGGCCATGGCGTGCTGACCTACGCGTTGCTGGAGGCCATGAACAAGAAAGCAGGGCGGCACCGATGATGAGAGGATCAAGGTTGCGGGACTTGCCAGCTACGTCGACGAGCGCGTGCCCGAGATCAGTCAGCAACTGACTGGACTTTATCAAAAGCCGACCTACAGGCTTTCGGGCAGCGACTTCCCGATCGGCGTTCGGCAGGCCGTGCTGACATCCGAAGCCAGCATCTCCAGACCCCGACGCACGTGCTCATCCGCAATGCCCGCGTGCGGGAGCAGGCAGCTGCTGATGCTCAGGGCGAGCGTGAGCTACCCCCAGGTACGCAAGTGCGCGTCTTGAGTTCGAAGGCGCCTGGGCGCTCATCGCCCGCGACGGCCAGAAGCTGGGCTTCGTGCCGGCGAAATCGCTGCTCAAGCTTCAATAGGAAATGATTTGCCATAGTGGAGTAAGGTCATGCGCTTGATGCGGTTGCTGGTGCTTGGCGGCACTCTCTTCGCAAGCTGCGGCGTGACCGAAGCAGCGTTCGCTCAGGACAAGATCGAGGCGCCGTTCCGCCGCAGGATCGTTGGGGGCGAGCCCACAGACATCAAGGAGCATCCTTGGCAGGTTGCTCTTGAGGGAGACTTCTTTTGTGGCGGCTCAATCATTGCCCGCAAATGGATCCTGACGGCAGCGCATTGTTTTGAAAATTCGCGGAACAGCTCCGACTGGCGTGTCAAGGCCGGGGACACAGATTATCCGGCGCTGGAGGATGGTTTGAGCCAGAGCGGATCATTGTCCACCAGGGCTACAAAGGAAAACCGACTTATGAGAACGACATTGCGCTTGTCAAATTGAAGGTCCCGCCAGCCGGGCGGGTCATTCCTCTCGCTTCGGCGTCGATAGCTGTGCCGTCGGCCAGCCTCTTGAGGTCACCGGCTGGGGTGCGGCCGTTGAGGGCGGATTGGGATCCAACGTCCTTATGAAGGCTATCGTGCCTGTCGTGAGCACCTCTGAGTGCAACGCCCCACAGAGCTACGATGGGACGATCAAAGACGGCATGATGTGCGCCGGACACCGGGAAGGCGGCATTGACTCTTGTAGCGGCGACAGCGGAGGACCGCTGGTGTGGCGAACCTCGGACGGGCCGGTCCTCGTCGGCGTGGCTCGTTCGGATATGGCTGCGCGCGCAAGCTCAAGTACGGCGTCTACACCCGCGTGAGCGCCTACCGGGATTGGATCGATCGTACCACTGCCTCCTACGGAGTTTAGTTTGCAAGCGCATTTGCGCACCCGCATCTGTCAAAACGGGGGGCGGCGGGCACCTCTTCGACCTCGCACTCAGGCGCCAGCACGCCACGCTCAACATCCTCGATGGCCATCTCGACTTGGCGCAACTGAGCATCGCTCAAGCCATGCGGCAAAGCATCGTTCTCCAGCATGGCCAGCAGCACGTGGGCCGCATCATCTTGGCGCTCAGCCGGCAGCTCCCCCACCTTGCGCAGCACCTCCAGCAGCAGCTTGGTCATATGTCCCTTAGTATAGCACACAGCACGCAAACGATGAGGGCTGCCCTGGGGGCAGCCCTCACAAGCCTTACTCTTCCGCCTCCAGCGGCGGCATGAGCAGCGCGTCGCCCGACCAGTTGGCCGGGAAGGTGTTGATCTTGAGCGAGTAGCCCGTCACGCCGCCCTTGAGCTGTGCGCTCCAAGCGGCGCCGATCGACACCCACACGTCGTCCTTGACCTTCGCCCGCACGATGAAGTCGGGCTTGCGCTTCTCCACCTCTGGCGGCT
>CAWCOF010000024.1:0-45513 GCA_963797005.1 uncultured Alphaproteobacteria bacterium | reverse complement strand
GCACAAGGTCGAAGTCTTCTGCAGCGCAACGATTCCGTCCGGTTACGGGATTACTTGCGCCGTCCTGGAGGCTGTCGTCTCTTGATCCAAGATTTGCCTTGGGAATGGAGCACTCGCCGAGCGCGGCCCAGCCGCCCGCTTAGGTCGCGGGATCAGGGGAGCGCCCCTGCGGGGCGGCGTTGACCTACTTAGGTCCCCAGAGGCCCGGTCGACCCGGCGAGCGAGCCTCACACGGGCGATGAGCCGGCTCGTTGCCGAGCTGAAGGTCAGTAAGGTCTCGCCGCACGACCTGCGCCGCACGGTGGGAACTCAGATGGCCAAGCTCGGCATCCCCGTGCATGTCCGGTCCCTGGTCCTCAACCACAGCCCGCAAAGCCGAGGCATCACGGATGCCGTTTACCACCGCTACGCCTATGACAAAGAGAAGAGCCTGTCGATCGGCGTTCAATCCAGACCCACATCGGCGCGTAACAGCGCCAAGCCTTCCGGCGCTGCGCGCCTCCAGTCTTGGCGCTGCGTTCCCACAACCTACAGGGTGGTCAACTCTTCGACGCCGATCCTGGTCAACAGTTCGGAGCCGTTTGACAATTTGGCCGAGCTGGGCTTCGATGGCGTTGAGCCGGCGGCGACCGGCCGGCCCTCCTATCATCCTTCGGTTCTGCTGAAGCTCTACATCTACGGCTATCTCAACCGGGTTCAGTCGAGCCGGCGGCTGGAGCGTGAAGCGGGCCGCAACGTCGAGGTGATGTGGCTGCTGGGCCGGCTGGTGCCCGACCACAAGACGATCGCCGACTTCCGCAAGGACAACGGCCCGGCGCTGCGCAAGGTCTGCGCGCGCTTTGTCGAGCTGTGCCGCCAGATGGGCCTTCTCACGACGGCCGAGCGTGGCCATCGACGGCAGCAAGTTCAAAGCCGTGAACAACCGCGACAGGAACTTCACGCGTGCCAAGGTGGAGCGGCGTCGGGCGCAGCTCGAGGAGAGCGTGGCGCGCTACCTGAGCCAACTCGACACGGCCGACCGGCAAGAGCCGTCGGAAGCGCTTGCGGTGAAGACGGAACGGCTCAAGGAGAAGCTGGCGAAGCTGAAAGAGGAGATAGGCAAGCTCGCGGCCTACGAGAAGCGGATGCTTGCCTCGCCCGATCAGCAGATCTCGCTCACCGATCCCGACAGTCGCTCGATGGCAACGAGCGGCCGCGGCTCCGGCGTCGTCGGCTACAACGTGCAGGTGGCAGTCGACACCGAGCACCATCTGATCGTCACGCACGAGGTGACGAACAGCGGCTCGGACCGGGCACAACTTGCCAATGTCGCCAAGCAGGCAAAGGCAGTTCTGCAGGTGGATGAGCTCGATGCCGTCGCCGACCGCGGCTACTTCAACAGCCCGGAGATCCTCGCGTGCCACGAGGCCGGAATCACGGTGACGCTGCCGAAGCCGCTGACCTCGGGCGCGAAAGCGGACGGCCGCTTCGGCAAGCAGGACTTCGTCTACATCGCCGAAGAGGATGTCTATCGCTGCCCGGCCGGCGAGCGGCTGACCTATCGCTACACCAACGAGGAGGCCGGCAAAGTCCTGCGGCGCTACTGGACGACCGCGTGTTCCAAGTGCCCTCTCAAACCGCACTGCACGACAGGGCCGGAGCGGCGCATCGCCCGATGGGAGCACGAGCACTTGCTCGACGCCGTGCAGCAGCGGCTCGATGCCAACCCGCAAGCCATGCGCCAGCGGCGCGAGACGGTCGAGCATCCGTTCGGCACGATGAAGGCGCGCATGGGGGCGACGCACTTCCTGACGAAGACGCTGCCGAAGGTCGCCGCCGAGATGGCGCTCTCGCGTGCTCGCCTACAATCTGACGCGGGTCATGAACATCATCGGCATCAAGCCGCTGATCGCGGCGATCGCCGCCTGAGCCGCCCAGCTTCGGCCCGCTACGTTGCCTCGGGGCCGCCCGGCAAAACATCAGGCTTGCTACCAGACCCAAATCGCAAAAACATGCTCGAAACGGCCGCAGTGCGGCGAACCTTGCCTGTCGCGGTCCGCCGAGACCCCCTCCATCGCGCTATCACACGACCAAGACCCACACCGGACCTCGGCCACTATCGACTACAGGAGGAAACCTCGCTTCACAAATAGCATTCGTGCGCATCCACGGATTTCCATTGCCTCTGCAGGTGCGTCGAGGCATCCAGACCCTCCAACATCCCACACTGGCTGCAGCGAGACAAACAACGCACGCAGTTTGCCGGCACCTTCGATTGGGAGGGAGAACGCTTGAGTAGAACGCGCGTCATGATAATTGACCTGCGCCGTTGCTCGAACCTAACAACGCAATATGCGATGGCTATTTGATTTGGCACTCCGAAGACACTTGCCTCGAGCTGACGATTGTAATCGGACGGCCATCTACCCCGGAAAGTAACTTAATGTCACCTGTACCTCCCTCTCTCGCGAAAGCCTCCGTCGCGAAGCAAATGAGGCCTTGAGGACCCCGCGCAAAGGCAACCTCTCTCTTGAAGGCACCAGCCTCGAAGACCCTAAGTTCTGTCAGTTTTCCGTCGTTAAAGAACCACACTATAGTGCCGGCACCAAATTTCTTCACATCCCTCACTTTTTCAAGCGTAGTGGACAACTTTTTGGTGCGCCCCCTACGAATTCCTTTGGACGACTTCGTCGTTGTCTCCAATGTTCCTTCGAGACGCCCCCCCGGACGAACTGCAAACTTTACATCGCTTTGCAGTTGGCTCTTAATCTTCCTCCCTTCCCGAAGGACAATCTGATCACGCACAATCCTAAACTCTATTGCCTTTCCCTGAAGTTCGGCCATCGTGATGGGGTCCGCAGTAGAAGGGGCCTGAGCAGGACCGGATTTGGGCAAGACAAAGAGGGCTCCAACAACAGCCATGCTCATGATTGCGCTACGATTTATCTGAAATCTCCTATGGTCTACCCAAGCCATCAAGCAGTACCGGAATTCCGATGCCGATGAACGGCCGTGTTGCGTTGCTCGGCTTGCCGCTGACGGTCAATCGCCCGCCTCGGGAGACTTGGAAAGCCTCGTGCTTACGAGAGGCATCAAATGCCTGGAGCGGCGGGTCAAGAAGACAGCTGGCCGTGACCCGTGCAAAGCTCGTGGCAAGTCGGCAAATGTGCCGCATCAGCTCAGCCCCCCGTTCCATCACTCACAAATACACGACTGCCGCGACTGCGACACGCCCAGGCTGCCATCTGCCGCTGATCGAATGCGCTGTCAGAAAGGCGGATCGAGGCGGCGCTGATCGGAGCGCCACGGCTTGGGGTACGGAGGTCTTCTAGCTACGACTGTTTCTTTCTCGTCACCCGGCAGGTCGACGAGGTCTGCTTCATGTTCACAATCACGACCTTGCCCGAGAACACCGATTTCGTCTTCGATTTTCCGGCTCCCGTTTCCCGTGCATTCGCAGTCTTCACCGTGCAGGTGAGCGAGGATCCGCTGCGGACAAACGCGATCGTCGACGCCTGGCCGCCAACTTCCATCACCTTGAGCAGGATGAGCGAGTTGCCTTGGAGGAGCCACACATGAGAGCCGAGATCGCTGCTTCCAGGACGGCCGATCGTGCCATCAAAAGAGCGCGAGAGTGCCGATGACTTGTTACCAGCCCTGGTCTTTGCCGTGACCTCGCGACGGAACGTCGACTTGACCGACGCGCCGGGGCCGATCGCGATGCGCATACGTTGCGTGATATACCCGGGGCCCTGGCCGGTCGCTCTTTTGAAATAGCCAGTGAACTCGACCGCCGTGGTGATGACGGCGCCCTGCAGATCTTCGAGCGACACATCCTCGGCGAGGGCTGCCGTCGCAGTTCCGACAAACAAGATACCGGCGAGAAGACTCCGCGAAATCTTCATGAGATCCTTCCCTTGGAGCTGATGGCGCTTGGTTGATCGTGCAGGTCTGTCGACTCCAACATCCGACGACTATCGATCGTGCGCAACAGCGTCCGGGACACACGCTGCGGCCATCTCGACAGCGCAGGGACTCGCAGATAACTTCCAACCGAACGGAGGAACGGGATCACCGATGCGAGTTGCCCTGGCGTTGCTTCTCTTTCTTCAGTTGTTGCCAAGCGCGGCAGCCGCCAAGAAGGTCGCTCTCGTGATTGGCAACTCGGCCTACGTGCATTCGCCGCGTCTAGCCAACCCGCGCAACGATGCAGCCGACGTTTCGGCTGCACTGCGCAAGCTGGGATTCGAAGTCGTCGATGGGCTGGATCTCGGCAAAGCCGCTTTCGAGAGGAAGATCAGGGACTTTGCCGCTGTGCTGGGTGGCACGGAAAGCGGCGTATTCTTCTACGCTGGTCATGGTCTGCAGGTCGGCGGTCAGAATTACCTGGTGCCAATCGACGCGCAACTGTCCACGCCCGATGCGCTCGATTTCGAGATGGTCAAGCTTGAGATTGTGCAAAGGACCATGGAGCGCGAAAGCGCGACCAACGTCATCTTCCTCGATGCCTGCCGAAACAATCCGCTCGCGCGCAACCTGGCGCGTGCTATGGGAACGCGCTCCGCCGAGATTGGCCGCGGGCTTGCCCCGATGGAATCCGGGGTGGGGACGCTGATCAGCTTCTCCACGCAACCCGGCAACGTAGCCCTCGATGGCACCGGGCGAAACTCCCCATTCGCCGGAGCGCTGATCACGCAATTGGCACAGTCCAGCGACGACCTAAGCGCCATGCTCATCGCCGTTCGAAACGATGTCATGAAGGAGACGCGCAGGCGGCAGGTGCCTTGGGAGCATTCGGCGCTAACCGGGCGCTTCTACTTCAAGCAGCCGCGGGTGGCTCCGCCGTTACCTGCAGCCGACGAGGTGGCCTGGGCCTTGATTAGGAGCAGCAAGGACGCCGCTATATTCGGCCGGTTCATCGAGCAGTTTCCCGACAGCACGTGGCGCGGCGAGGCAGAGAAGCAGGCGGCAGCGCTTGCCGCGAGGGCCAAGCCGGCCGACAAGCCTCCGCAGCCGAAGCCGCCCCCCACGCCCGTGGCGGCGCCGGCCCCAGGGCAGCCTCCCGACGAGGTTGCTTGGAGCCTGATCAAGGACACGCGAGACGCCGGTCTGCTGCGCCGCTTTGTCGAGCAGTTTCCCCGAAGCTCAAAGCGAGCAGAGGCCGAAAAGCGGGCCGCTGATGTTGCCGCGGCAGCGCCAGCGCAACCCAAGAAAACAACGCGCAGCAAGCAGAACTGCTTCACGTTTCAAGGTCGCGAGTTTTGCCAATGAGACAACAAACGGCTACGCTGACCCTGCCCGCTCGTTCACGCTCCTCGTGCAGCCCTCGCGGAAGCAAGCCCGACATGCGACAGAGAATTGCAATCCGCGGGCTTGCTCTTGCAGTCTGGGCGCTTGCGCCACAGCCCGGCACGGCTCAACCCGCGTCATCGGCGAGCACATGCTTCGAGATTCTGCCGGCTGAACGCAACGTCGTTCCCGCAAGCCCAATATTGCTCAACAAATGCACGGGCAGCACGTACGTCCTGACACGGAAGCGCTCGCGTTATGAATGGGTGCCGATCGGTAGGCGTGAAGGCCCTCGGCCGGTGCCAAAGCCCGCCAAGGAGACGAGCGGACGCAAGTGCTTCTATTTCGACGGAAGGGAATTCTGCGAGTGATGGCACGGCGAGGGGCGCAAGGCAGCAACGCTTACCGCCAGCGCCGGGGAACGGTTTGACGCCGGCTTGTTGTCGCCATGTAGCGGCGCGAAACGTGTGGTAAGCACTGCAGTTGGCAAGGCGCGGTGCGCCCTCGGAGGTGCAGCAATGAGGTGGCTCGTAGTCGTGTCGGCCATGCTGGCTGTTTTGTTGATGTCGGGTTGGGCTCGCGCCCAATCTGACGCCAAGTCGGACAAAGCTGCCGATATCAAACTCGATGAACTAGCGGGCATCACGCTCAGCGGAGAGATTGTGTATGCCGGTCGCGGTCGTTGGTCCGGCGACAATGTCGTGCGTCCCTACCACCAGACCTGGCAGTTCAATATTCAACTTGGGAAGGAAACATCGATCAAGTGGACATTGGTTGTGCATATGAAGAGAGGGGAAAAAGCTCGTACCACCCACTTCTCTCATTCTGCTACAATCAACCGCCCCGATACGAAGTCAGAGGTGATTGGGGCTCGCGCTGTGGTTTGGACCTATGAGGACAATGCCCTCACCTTATTGAGGGTGTTCGACCGGGGCGGGCGCACGGTCAAGATGATGCTTGTGCGCACAGAATTGGGCATGAGTTGTGTCGCGCACGGCGCATATTTCCAAGAAGTTGGCAAAGGTAACCCGATGCACAAGGCGGCGAATGGGCGCGGGTACCTCGAGCTGATCGGCGTGAAGCAAGTGTCTTCGTCGTGCCGGGTCAGGCGTGCATCCTGATCTGCCAGGAAGGCTAAGAGTTTGATTCCAAAGTTTCCATGATTTTTCAGGGCTTGGCCAGCCGGCGCAGCATGACTTGGATCAGGGCGAGCTTGAGGTAGGCGAGGGCGGTGGCGGCAAGACACTCGAAGTGTTTGGCGAGGCGGCGGTTGCGCCCCATCCATGCAAGCGTGCGCTCCACGGCCCCGCGACGAGGCGCACCTCGAAGCCTTTCGCCGCGTCGGAGCGCTTTACGATCTCAAGCTTCCAGTCGCCCATGGCTGCGAAGACTTTGCTGAGCTTATGTGCATTGTAGCCGTGGTCGGCCCAGACGAGCTTCAGCCCGGGAAAGAGCTTCTTGAGCTGCTTGAGCAGATCGACGGCGCCGTCGCGATCCTGCCCATTGGCAGGATGCGCGATCGCGTTCAAAAGCCCGCGGCTCGGCAAGAGAAGGTGACGCCGCCGCGGCGAGCTTCCTCGTCGATCCCGGAAGCGCCGGTTGTAGATCTCGGGGTACGTCGGATGCGATGCGCGAAAGCTTCAAGTGCGCAACGCGAAACTCGGCCCGCCGAACGGGTGGGTTTGCCACAGGCGTTCAGGTCTCAAAATGGCACAAGGCCGAAGTTTTCGGCGGCGCAGCAATTCCGTCTGGTTACAGAGTTACTTACCCCGTCCTGCCGCATGCGTTCTCCTGCCACTTCCGATGAACGGACCGCCACGTCGCTGTCGATCGGCGTTCAATCCAGACCCACATCGGCGCGTAACAGCGCCAAGCCTTCCGGCGCTGCGCGCCTCCAGTCTTGGCGCTGCGTTCCCACAACCTACAGGGTGGTCAACTCTTCGACGCCGATCCTGGTCAACAGTTCGGAGCCGTTTGACACCCACGCCCTCGCCGAGCCCAAAATGGGGCATTCCCCCGAAGCGCGGTCCCCTCCTCCTTCCTAGGATCTCTGCAGATCGACATCGCACAGGCGAGCGAAGGAGGATGCAATGACAGAGGCGCTGGTGAAGGGCTCAGGAGACGCGAGCGAAGCGGGCGGGCGATTGTTAGCTGGCGAAAAGGCGCGGCAACGTCTCCTGGCTGAGCTACCCGTGACGGAACGTCACCTGTTGGTCGCCGGCATCTCGACCGCCATGCTGGAGGGCGGCGAGGGTCCGCCGGTCGTACTGCTGCACGGCCCCATGGGCAACGCCGCCCATTGGATGCGGGTTATCCCGGAGTTGGTGGCAACGCGCCGCGTGATCGCCCCTGACCTGCCTGGTCACGGAGCTTCGGAGGTCACCAGCGGTAATCGGATTGATGCCGATGACGTCATGGAGTGGCTGGGCGCGCTGATCGCAAAGTGTTGCAACACGCCACCCGTTCTGGTGGGGCACCTGCTCGGCGGCGCCATCGCCGCCCGCTTCGCCAGCGACCAGGGCCATCGGCTCAGTCAGCTCGTACTTGTGGATACGCTCGGTCTGCGACCGTTCCAGCCGGCACCCGAGTTCGGGCTTGCCTTGTCAAATTTTCTCGCACAACCGAGCGAGCGCACGCACACGGACCTCTGGCACCACTGCGCCTTCGACCTGGACGCTCTGCTTCGACGGATGGGCGAAGGGTGGCAGCCGTTCGAGGCCTACAATCTCGATCGTGCCCGCACACCAAGCGTTCAGGCCGCTGTGGGCACGCTGATGGAGCTGTTCGGAGTGGCGGCCATTCCCAGCGCCGGCCTCGCGCGCATAGCAATTCCGACCGCTCTGATCTGGGGCCGCCATGATCGCGCGACGCCGCTTTCAGTCGCCGAGGAGGCGAGTGCGCGTTTCGGATGGCCGCTGCATGTCATCGAAGACTGCAACGCGGTGAGTGCGGCACGCAGCGCCCGCAGCAATTCTTCGGGCTGCTCGACGGGTGGATCATCCGGCGGCCCATTCCCATCTCAGCCGCGGCTTCGCCTTTGCCGGGGGCGCTCGAGGAGCCGATATACGGCCCCGTCCGTCCCGCATCGGCAAGCGGAAAAGACGGCGCGAAATGCTGGCGGCCCGAGCCGGGGCTCAGGCGGTCCGGTCGCGCGCGATCAGGCCGTAGATGATGCCGAGGCCCAGGCCGAAGCCGCCGACGATGACGGCCACGATCCACATGCGGGTCGGGTTCCAGCCGCCGAACAGGACCTGGTTGGGATAGCCAAACATCTGGCCCTTGATGAGCGGCAGCAGGACCCAGTTGCTCACCACGACGATGAAGAGGCCGAAGATCAAGCCCTTGAGCCACGCCATGCCGCCGGGGATCGACGGATAGACCAGGGCAAACAGCACGCCCCACAGCCCACCCCAGAAGACGTTGTTGACGAGCCGCGGCACGCCCCAGGGCGCAATAGCCGGTGTCATCGACCAGCCGCGGCCACCGATGTAGCCCGCAGCATGCAGCAGCTGAATGATGCCCTCATGCACGATGAGTACCGACAGCGCCGCGGCGACGAAGCCGAGCACGATGCGGCCGAACGTTCCCTGCATAGCCGTCTCCCCGTTTTCGTATGTCTTAAAATTGCATTCTAACGCCAACGGCAGCGCCAATCGAGGAAGTACGTGATCTGATCACGGCCACGTGAGAAAGAATTGGCTTGCGCCCCGCAAGTGCCAGATTCCGCTTGCGACTGTGCCCCGGGCGGCCCATATACGGCGCGTCGTTCCGCGTCGGGAGGCATTCCTGCGGCGCCGTATTCTCCGTTTGGAGGCGTGCGTGCTCCGCCCGTCCAAGGGGTGCTGCCGGCGGACCCTCTAGAGGAGAGTGCATGGCCAAGGAAGAGATGCTGGAGTTCGAAGGCGTTGTCGCCGAGGTGCTGCCCGACGCGCGTTGCCGCGTGAAGCTCGATAACGGCCACGAGGTGGTCGCCTATACCTCGGGCCGCATGAAGAAGAACCGCATCCGCATCCTGGCCGGCGACAAAGTCACCGTGGAGATGACGCCCTACGACCTCGACAAGGGGCGCATCAACTTCCGCCACAAGGACACGCGCGCACCGACGCCGGGCAGCGGCCAGCGCCGGCCGCCGCAGCGCCGCTTCCGCTAGGGCGGACGAGCCAGTACCAGCCAACCCATAGCCTCCGGGGCCCGTGTGTGCGAAGGCCGCGTGGCAGGTTGTCTGTTGGGACCCAAGCAATCCAACAACAAAACAGGAATTTCTTCCGGCAGACCAAGACGCAATTCCAGCACCTGCAAGATGCCGCCAAACCCCAATAGCCTGCGCTCATCCGCCGGGGGAACTGGCCCGCCACATGCGCTAACCCGTGCCCATGAAATACCTGCGATCCTTGAGCAGCAAGCAGCGTCTGGCGGCCCTCGCCATTCTCGCCGCGGTCCTTCTCGCCGCGTGGTGGCGCTTCGGCCGCGGCGCCGAGATCACGGTGGCCACGCCGACGCGCGGAACGGCGGTCGAGATCGTGTACGCGACGGGAACCGTGGAGCCGGTGCGCTGGGCCAAGGTGGCAAGCGTGGTGCGCGACCGCATCATCGAGCTGTGCTACTGCGAGGGCAAAGCCGTTGCCAGGGGTGACGTGCTCGTCCGCCTTGACGACCGCGAGGCGCATGCCCAGCTCAAGGAGCTCCGCGCCAGGGAGGAGTTCGCCAAGCGCGAGCTGGAGCGCGTGACCGCGCTCATGGGCCGGGGCGTCGCCACCACGCAGGCCTACGAGAAGGCCTCCACCGAGCTGCAGCAGATCCAGGGCCTCATCTCGGTGCAGCTGGAGAAGCTCAAGGACTACACCATCACCGCACCGATGGACGGGATCGTGCTGCGGCGCGACGGCGAGATCGGGGAGATCGCCGAGCAGGGGCAGGTGCTGTTTCGCGTCGGCCCGCCCAAGCCGCTGCAGGTGGTGGCGGAGGTCAACGAGGAGGACATCCCGCGCGTGAAGGTCGGCCAGACCGTGCTGTTACGCACCGATGCCTTCCAGGACCGGCGGCTCGAGGGCAAGGTGAGCGAGATGACGCCGATGGGAGATGCGGTCACCAAGACCTACCGCATCCGCATCGCCCTGCCGGACGGCTCGCCGCTGCACATGGGCATGAGCGTGGAAGCCAACGTGGTGACGCGCGAGAAGGAGAACGCCCTGCTGATCCCGGCCGACGCCGTGCAGGAGGCGGCCGTGCTGGTCGTGGAGGGCAATCGTGTGCGCAAGCGCCCGATCGAGATCGGCATTCGCGGCTCGCGGGCCATCGAGGTGGTCTCGGGGTTGACCGAGAAGGACCGGATCGCCGCGCCGATGCCGCAGGGCCTTGCGGACGGTACGCGGGTGCGCATCACGGGAGCCAGACCGGCGGCGCGTTGACGGGTCGCAACCGAGAGGTGAATCTGCCATGCGTCCAACTGCCACTAGTGCGTCGTGCACATCCAGGCCCGCGCGCAAGCGGACGCGTGCATGGATCCCGGGCCTTCGCGGCCACGCCGTCGGCACGGCTGCTGCCCGGGATGACGAGTGTGGCGCGCCCGTCCGTTCCTGCCATCGCGAGGGTCTGCGCAAGGGTCATGAATGGCGGCCAACTGAGGTCGCTGACAGATGAACCTGGTTCTCTACATCGCGCTGACCCACATCCGCTTCCGCGTGCGGCAGACGCTGGTGGCCGTGGCCGGGGTGGGCGTGGGCGTGGGTTTCTCCATCATGATGGCCGCGCTGATGGAGGGCTCGCAGGAAGATTTCACGCGCCAGCTGATCGATGCGCTGCCGCACATCACGGTATCCGACGAGCGTCGCGAGGCGCCGCCGCAGCCGGCCGAGATCGCCTATGCCGCGGCCGAGATCCACGGCCTGACGCCGGAGGTGCGCCGGCGCGGGATCAAGAACCCGATGGCCATCGTGGCGTCGCTGGAGGGCTGGATCCCGGGCGCGATCGCGCCATCGGCGAAGACCCAGGCGCTGATCCGCTATTCGGGGCGCGATGTCGGCGTCAGCCTGTTCGGCATCGATCCGCGCCGCGAGGCCAAGGTGTCGAAAGTTGCCACGCAGATGAAGAAAGGCACCTTGCAGTCGCTCTATAGCGCCACCAACGCCATCGTCCTGGGCGATCGCCTGGCGGAGAAGATCGGCGCGCGGCTGGGCGCGAATCTGACCGTGCAGTCGAGCGAGGGCACGCACCTCAATGCCCAGGTGGTCGGGCTGTTCCGCTCCGGCGTACGGGCGATCGACGAGGGCACGGGGTATGTGCTGATCAAGACCGCGCAAATCCTCGCCCAGCAGACGGGGCTGGTGAACGAGCTGCGCATACGCGTCGCCGATCCGCTGGCGGCCCGGGACATCGCCCGGCGCATCGAGCGCGAGACCAGCTACAAATCTGTCTCCTGGCAGGAGGCCAACGAGGACCTGCTCAGCTCCTTCATCATCCGCAACGTCATCATGTACACGGTGGTGGGCGCCATCCTGCTGGTGGCGAGCTTCGGCACCTACAACATCATCTCCACCATCACGCACGAGAAGACCCGCGACATCGCCATCCTGAAATCGCTCGGACTGCGCGAGGCCGCGGTGCGGCGCATCTTCGTGATCGAGGCGCTGGTCATCGGCGGCATCGGTGCGCTCACGGGGTGGGTGCTGGGCTTTGTGCTGACGGGCGCGCTCGGCTCGGTGCAGATCAAGAGCCCGTTCCTGGACGTCACCTATCTGCCGGTCGCCTACTCGGCCCTGCACTATGCCATTGCCAGCGGCGTGGCGTTGCTGGCCTCGCTGATCGCGGGTTATTTCCCCGCGCGCAAGGCGTCCCTGCTGCATCCCGTCGACATCATTCGAGGTGCGACGTGATCGGGGCGCACACCGAGCCTGGACCGCATACCGGCGCGACCTCGGACGCCCTCATCCTCGCGCGGAAGGTGACGCGTATCCTGGCCGGCATCGTGCCGGTCACGCTCGTGCACGACATAGATCTCGCCATCGGCACAAGAGAGTTCGTGGGCATCACGGGGCCGTCCGGCTCGGGCAAGTCCTCGCTGCTCTACCTGCTGGGACTTCTGGATTTGCCGACCAGCGGCGAAGTCCTGATCAATGGGCGCGCGACGGCGCACATGGAGGAGGCCGAGCGCGCCAGGGTCCGCCTCTCGACGCTGGGCTTCGTGTTCCAGTTCCACTTCCTGTTGCCGGAGTTCTCGGCACTCGACAACGTCGCCCTGCCCATGAAGGCGCTCGGCACCTTGGCGGAGGACGCCATGCGCCGGCGCGCCGCCGACCTGCTGGCGTCGCTGGGGCTTGCCGTGCACGCCCACAAGCGGCCCGACCAGCTCTCCGGCGGCCAGCGCCAGCGCGTCGCCGTCGCGAGAGCGCTCGCCAACGACCCGCCCGTGATTCTTGCCGACGAGCCGACCGGCTCGCTCGATTCCAAGTCGAGCGAGCAGGTGTTCCAGATCCTGCGCGACCTCGTCGACAAGGAGGGCAAGACGGTGGTGGCGGTGACGCACGACTTGGGGCTTGCCGCGCGCATGGACCGGCACGTGCGCCTGGAGGACGGCGCCATCGTCGAGGCGTGAGCCGGGCTGGCGCGCGCTAGTCGGACGGTCAGCGATGCGCTCGCGACGATACTCCTTCTCCCTTCCGGACTTGCGCATCCAAAGAGAGAATCGGCTCAGCCCATCGGGATCGGCTCACGATGTGGCCGCTGATCAAACCAGCTGCGCATCAGCGCGACCGCAGCGTAGATCCCAATGCCAAGCATGATTGCGTCTTCGTAGACACCGTATCTCGGGATCTGGACAAAGGGCGGCAGCGGAACGGCCCAGAACAGCAGCAAGCCGTAGGCGATCTTGTCGACCCGCGGCAAGGCGAAAGTCAGCATCAGCAAGGCAAGGGCCGTCGTTGGACATGGAAACGTGCCCGGCACGATCGTTCGCGGAAACACGTGCCCCAGGGCAAAGCTGATCGCCGGATAGGCAAATACGATTGTGGCCAGCGAGAGGGACAAGTGACGCTGCCAGTCTGCTATGGGCGGACGAAAATCCATCCTCCCGCGGAAGAGATCCGCTGCAAATAGAAGCGCCACTGCCCCGAACAGTGCACCGAAGACGTAGTTGCCCGCAAGGTCACGACCGATCAGCAGAAAGAACACGATGCTGATCCAGCCGAATGCCGACGCCAGATAGGCGCGCATGGCGATATTGGCCACGCTGCCCGGGCGGACGAACACGAGCACAGCCGCCCCGAGACCTGCGAGGTAGAGAACGACCTGGGCCGGCCAGACCTTCTCTCCGTAGAGAGCCATGACGCCCCACCATTCTTCTGCGCTCAGCATGACGCCGTGCTCCCTGCAATCAGTAGCTTGGTGCAATACGCATCGCATGCGGCCGCCATGCATTGATGTGGCGCAAAGGGCGTGCAGGCGACGATTCAACGCTCGTTTCCACGATCGATACCACGATCGGTTCCACGATGCCGATGGATGATGCGCATGCCAGCGAGGGCGGCACCCGCCGCTCATCGCGCGGCATAACAAAACAATCACGCGGAGTTTATCATGAGCACCATCTCCAATGCCGCACTGCGCGGCAGTGCCACCGGCGGCGGCCTTCTACACGCGCTATGGACGATGCTGCGGGGCGCGTGGGCCGCCTACATGGCCAGGCGCCAGCAGCGCTTGGCCGTCGCCAGGTTGCGCACCATGAGCGACCACCAGCTCAAGGACATCGGCCTTTCCCGCTCGCAGATCGAAGCGGCCGTGCGCGGGGATCGCGACCGCGTGTTCGCCAACACGCTGTGAACGGCGGTGGAGGTTGTGTCGTGACCTATGCGATCCCGCGATATCCCGTGCACTTGATCGACGTGGCGCATTTCGGCGACGGCCGCCGCGTCACCATCCGCCCGACGCTGCCCCAGGACCTCGAGTTGCAGCGCGCGTTCTTTCGCTCGCTGTCAGCCGAGGCGCGCTACAGCCGCTTCCTGACGCGCCTGAGCGAGCTGCCGGACGAACTGGCCGAGCGCTTCGCCAGCATCGACTACCGCAGCCACCTCGCTTTGCTGGCCGAGGTTTTCGACGGCGACCGGGAGACGATGATCGGGGAGGCCAGGTACGTGGTCGATGAACGCGACCCTGCCGCCTGCGAGTTCGCCATCGCCGTCGCCGACGGCTGGCAGGCCTGCGGCATAGCCCGGAGCCTGCTCGATCGGCTGGAGCGCCACGCGGCCGCGTGCGGCATCCAACGCGTGGTCGGGGATACGCTGCTTGCGAACACCGCGATGCTGGGGCTCGCCCGCCGCGCCGGATTCGCTGTCCTGGCGAGCCCCGACGACCCGGGACTTGCAAGGCTGGAGAAACACTTGCGCCCTTCGGCTGGGCCCCTTTCGACCTGGCCGCTGGCTGCCTGAGCAAGTCGAAAAATCCATGAGCAAACAAAAAGACATGAGCACGGCAATAAAACTTCACTCCAAAGACGTGGATGCGGATTCGCAGCCGCTGTGCGAACGCGCGCTCGAGCTGATGTTGACCTATCGCGGGAATCCGCTCGAGGAAGTCGAGCGGATGCTTGCCGACCATCCTCGGAGCGTGCGCGGACATTGCTTACGCGCTGCGATCATCGTTCGCGGTGACGACGGCAGCGCGCATTCCAAGCTTGCCGAGAGCGTGGCCGCCATCGAGGCGGCGTGCGAAGATGCTGACGATCCCGCGCGTCGTCACGCGGCCGCCGCGCGCGCCTGGCTCGAGGGCGACGCGGCACATGCGGCAGAGATCTACGGTGCCATCGTCATCGACTGTCCGCGCGACATTCTCGCACTCGTGGTCGTTCACGCGCTCGACTTTCGCCTCGGCCAGCGCCGCATGATGCGCGATCGCATCGTCCGATTGCTTCCCGAATGGGGGCCCGCGGTGCCCGGCTACGCGAGCGTGCTGGCGATGTATGCGTTCGGTCTCGAGGAGAATGGCGAGTATGTCCGGGCGGAGAAGATCGCGCGTCAGGCACTCGCCCTCGACCCCGCACATCCAGGTGCCATTCACGTCATTGCCCATGTGATGGAAATGCAGGGGCGCGCCCGCGAGGGGCTCGCCTTCCTTGCCGCGACCCGGTCGGCCATCGAAGGCACTGGATTTTCCGTGCATCTTCCATGGCATCGCGCGCTGTTCCATCTCGACGCCGACGATCCAGCGGCCGCGCTCGCGACCTATGACGCGGAGATCATCAATGCGAACAAGTCGGACATGTCCGCGCTCGCCGATGCGTCGGCGCTGCTGTGGCGGCTCCAACTCCGAAACCTCGAGGTGAGCGGACGATGGCAGCTCCTGGCCGATCGCTGGGAATTGCAGAGGCTGGCCGGCGCGGGGCCGTTCTACGTCGCGCATGCCATGATGGCGTTCGCGGCCGCGGGGCGCGTTGGTGCTGCGGCGCGGCTGGTCGAGACGCTGCCGCACATCGAGACGGGCGCGGACTTGCCATCTCCGCCGGAGAACGCGCTCGTCCTGCCGTTTTGCGAGGCGCTGCTCGCCTTCGCGCGTGGTGACTACGCTGCGAGCGTCGAATGGCTGACGCGCGTGCGCCACTTCGCGCACCGCTGCGGCGGCAGCCTCGCCCAGTGCGACCTCATCCATCTCACCTTCACCGAGGCAGCACTGCGCGCACAACAGGAGCGGCTCGCGCGCGCCTTGGTGGCGGAGCGCACGACGCTGAAACCGGCAAGCCTGCTCAACCGGGTGCTGCAGGAACGCCTACGAGCGATGCTGCCCGCAGCGGCGTGAAAGGCCCTGGCACCGGCCATGCACGATGGCCGGTGCGCCCACCGCGCGGACAGCGCGCGTGGGGTGGATCGCGGGGACGCACGCCCTGAGTGGCCGATGCGGGAGCCTTGATCTCGGCGCAATCGCTCGCCACCTCAAGCCTCCATGCACCTCACGCGCTTCACCGCCCTCGCCTTCCTCGGCGCGTTCCTCGCACCGCTGTCGCTGCACGCGGCCTGGTGGCTGGCGCACGAAAAGCGCGTGTCCTGGAGCGAGGCCGACTGGTCGAGCGCCCACCTGCTGCCGCCGGCGCGCGCCAAGCCCGAGGCGATGGTGCACGTCTACGCGGCGCGCACCGGGCGCTGGAAGGGCGTGTTTGCCGACCACACCTGGATCGTGATCAAGGCGAAGGGTGCCTCGGCCTATACCCGCTTCGACAAGGTCGCCTGGGGCCGGCCCGTCAAGGTCAACAACTGGGCACCTGACGGGCGCTGGTACGGCCATATGCCGAGGCTGGTGGGCGCCGTCGAGGGACCGGCGGCAGCCGCGCTGATCCTCAAGATCCGCGACGCGGTCGCCAGCTACCCCTATCGCAGGTCCGGCGACTATCACGTCTGGCCCGGGCCCAACTCCAACTCGTTCATCGCCTACGTGCTGGCCGCGATCCCAGAGGCCGGCATCGTGCTGCCGCCGACCGCCATCGGCAAGGACTGGCCCGTCGACCATCGCCTCTTCGGGCTCACCCCCAGCGGCACCGGCGTGCAGCTGAGGCTCGGCGGCCTGTTCGGTGTCACGATCGGCTGGGTGGAGGGCGTCGAGATCAACATCCTGGGGCTCGTTGCCGGGATCGACATCCGGCGGCCCGCGCTCAAGCTACCGGGCTTCGGCCGCATCGGCATGGATACCCTCGCCTGAAGCGCGCCGAGCGCGGCGCCAGCGTTCCGCTTAGCCCGCCTTGCCCTCGGCGCCGCGCTCCGCTACGCCTCGGCCCCCATGAAACTCTACCGCGCGTTCGCCACCGTCGGCGGGCTGACCATGGTCAGCCGCGTGTTCGGCTTCCTGCGCGACATCCTCATTGCCGCGACCTTGGGCTCGGGCGCGGTGGCGGACGCGTTCTTCGTCGCCTTCCGCTTCCCCAACCTGTTCCGCCGCCTGTTCGGCGAGGGCGCCTTCAATGCCGCCTTCGTGCCGCTGTTCGCCAAGCGGCTCGAGGGCGAGGGCAAGGAGGCCGCGCGCGCGTTCGCCGAGGAAGCGATGGCGGGCCTGCTGTTCGTGATCGTGGCGCTCACGGTCGTCGCCGAGATCGCCATGCCGTTCCTGATGTATGGGCTCGCGCCGGGCTTCAGCACGAGCCCCGAGAAATTCGACCTCGCCGTGCTGCTGACGCGCATCACCATGCCCTATCTGGTGTGCATGTCGCTGGTGGCGCTGGTGTCGGGCGTGTTGAACTCGCTCGGCAAGTTCGTGGAGAGCTCGGCGGTCTCCATCGTGCTCAACCTCACCATGATGGCCGCGACCCTGCTGGCGCTGGCCATGGGGCTGAGGGACGACCCGCTCGCCGGCGTCGTGCAGGCCTGGGGCGTGTTCGCGGCGGGGCTGTTGCAGCTGTGGCTGCTGCTCGACGGCGCGCGCCGCAATGGCCTGTGGCTGAAGCTGAGGCGCCCGCGCATGACCGAGGGCGTGCGGCGCCTGATCAGGCTCGGCATCCCCGGCGTGATCGCCGGCGGCGTCACCCAGATCAACATCGTCATCGGCACGGTGGTGGCTTCCCTGCAGGACGGGGCCGTGTCGCACCTCTACTACGCCGACCGGGTCTACGAGCTGCCGCTCGCCATCGTCGGCATCGCCATCGGCGTCGTGCTGCTGCCCGACGTGTCGCGGCACCTGCGCGCCGGCAACCACGCCGAGGTGATGGAGAGCCAGAACCGCAGCCTCGAGTTCGCCATGCTGCTGACGGTGCCGGCGGCGGTCGCGCTCGCCGTGGTGCCGACCGAGATCGTCAAGGGCCTGTTCGAGCGCGGCGCGTTCACCGCCGCCGATACGCCGGCCACGGCGTATGCGCTTGCCATCTTCGCGCTGGGGCTGCCGTCGTTCGTGCTGATCAAGGTGTTCCAGCCCGCCTACTTCGCGCGCGAGGACACGGCGACGCCGATGCGCTACGCCACGATCAGCCTGACCGCCAACACAGTGGGCTCTGTCGGCCTCTTCTTCCTCTTCCGCAACATGGGCCTGATGCCGCATCTGGGCATCGCCGTGGCGACGACGCTGGGCGGCTGGCTCAACGCCGGGCTCCTCTGGGCAACGCTGGTCAGGCAGGGTGCGTTTGCGGCCGATGCGCGCCTGAGCCGGGTGCTGCCGATGACCGTGCTGGCGAGCCTGATCATGGGCGCCGCCCTGTGGCTTGTCGCCGGCCAGCTCGATCCCTGGTTCGCCGGGTCGCAAGGCGTACTGGTGCGCATGACGGCACTCGCCGCACTGGTCGGCGCGGGTCTTGCCGTCTACGCGGCCGCGGCGCTGGGCCTGGGCGCCATCGATCTGCGCCAGGTGCGCGGGCTGATCCGGCGCGGCCGCCCGCCCGATCCTAACTGACGGGGCCAATCTGATCTTGCGCGGGCGGCGCCGCCACGTCATAAGCGCGCCGATCCACCGGGAACACATCATGACGCTTCCGCAAAAGCCAACCCCGCGCGTCTTCTCCGGCATGCAGCCGTCGGGGAGCCTGCATCTGGGCAACTACCTGGGGGCCATGGTGCAGTGGGTGGAGATGCAGAAGAGCCACGAGTGCATCTACTGCGTCGTCGACATGCACGCGATCACGGTGTGGCAGGACCCCAAGGAGCTGAAGGAGTCGATCCGCGCGGTGACGGCGGCCTACATGGCGGCCGGCGTCGACCCGAAGAAGACCGTCCTCTTCAACCAGAGCCGGGTGCACGAGCACGCCGAGCTTGCCTGGGTCTTCAACTGCGTCGCCAGGCTCGGCTGGCTGAACCGCATGACACAGTTCAAGGAGAAGGCGGGCAAGGACCGCGAGAACGCGTCCGTCGGGCTCTACGATTATCCGGTGCTGATGGCGGCCGACATCCTGGCCTATCGCGCCACGCACGTGCCCGTCGGCGACGACCAGAAGCAGCACCTGGAGCTGTCGCGGGACATCGCGCAGAAGTTCAACAACGACTTTGAGAGTTCGATCCGCGATGCGGGCTTCGAGGACGGGACGTTCTTTCCGCTGCCCGAGCCGGTGATCACGGGGCCGGCGACGCGGGTCATGAGCTTGCGCGACGGCACCAAGAAGATGTCGAAGTCGGACGCCCTCGGACCTGTCGCGCATCAACATGACCGACGATGCCGACACGATCGCCCGCAAGATCCAGAAGGCCAAGACCGACCCCGAGCCGCTCCCCTCCGAGGAGGCGGGATTGGAGAAGCGCCCCGAGGCCGACAATCTCGTCGGCATCCACGCGGCGCTCGCCGGCAAGACCAAGGCGGAGGTGCTGAAGGAGTTCGGCGGCGCGCAATTCTCCGTCTTCAAGAAGGCGCTGGCGGAGGTTGCGGTGGCGCGCATCTCGCCGGTCAACGCCGAGATGAACCGGCTGCTCGCCGATCCGGCCGAGATCGATCGCATTCTGGCCGACGGGGCGGCGCGGGCTAGCGCCATCGCCGCACCCATCATGCAGCAGGTCAAGGATATCGTCGGCCTCCTACGCTGACGGGGTCCGGGCTGCGCGGCGGTTGACGCATGTCGAACGCCTGTCCAGAAGGCCTCAATATCGAGCCGACCTCGATGTCGTTTTTCTTTCGCGCCGCAAGCTGCGGGAAACGGCACGCTCGCAGATGGGCGTCTACAGGAACGGCTTTTCATCTGGCTTGCCGGGAGCGCGAGGACGCGAGCACGGGTCCTTTGCAGGACTGCCCCCGCGCGAGGCTCATCAGGTCTATTGTGCGGCGCACGCATCCCGTGGCAGCATGAAGCATGGCACGCAAGAGACGCGTATTCGAGCAGGGCCACGCCCGCAAGCTCCTGGTGATCGTGGACGAGTCGCCCGAGGTGGAGGCTGCACTCTTCTATGCGGCGGGCCGCGTCTCCCACGTCGGCGGCTCCGTCGTGCTGCTCTATGTCATCGAGCCCGAGAACCAGTTCTGGGACTCCGTGCGCCAGGCGCAGCTGGAGGAGCATACCACCAAGGCGCGCGCGCTCTTTCGCCTGTTCCGGCGCAAGCTCAACAATGCCGGGCTCGAGAACGTGGTGACGGAAGAGGTGATCCGCGAGGGCAAGAAGGTCGAGACCATCCTGCAGCAGATCGACGAGGACGAGGACATCGCCGTGCTGGTGCTCGGCGCCTCCACGGAGGCGACGGGCCCGGGACCGCTCGTGTCGCTGCTGGCAGATGCCACCAGCACGGTGGGCAAGTTCCCGATCCCGGTGACGGTCGTGCCCGGCGACATGCCGCTCGAGGAGATCGCGGCACTGGCGTGAGGCGGGGGGGGCGATATTTCCCCTCCCCACAAGGGGGGAGCACCCATGCCGGGTTGGTTTTTGACCCGGCCGGCCCCATCTAATAGAATGATTCCAAGTCAAACCCGCGGACCCGCCGAGGCCCCCATGTTCATCCAGACCGAGCCGACCCCAAATCCCGCGACCTTGAAGTTCATCCCCGGCAAGGCCGTGCTCGACGACGGCACCGCCGATTTCCGGGGCAAGGGCGAGGCCGGCGCTTCGCCGCTGGCGCAGCGCCTGTTCGACGTCGACGGCGTGGCCGGCGTGTTCCTGGGCTCCGACTTCATCTCCGTCACCAAGCGCGAGAGCGACGAGTGGCAGCACATGAAGCCGGCCATCCTCGGCGCCATCATGGAACACTACATGTCGGGCGCGCCCGTCATCGCCGGCGGCGAGGCGGAGGCGGAAGCCGAAGGGGACTTCGATCCCAAGGACGAGGAAACCGTCAAGACCATCAAGGAGCTGATCAATACGCGTGTGCGCCCTGCAGTTGCCAACGATGGCGGCGACATCGTCTTCCACGGCTTCAAGGACGGCGTGGTGTTCCTGCACATGCGCGGCGCCTGCTCGGGCTGCCCCAGCTCCACGGCGACGCTGCGCCACGGCATCGAGAACCTTTTGAAGCACTTCTGCCCCGACGTGCAGGAAGTGCGGCCCATCTGAACCTTTATTGAGCATATGTCGGACGGAAAACCCCGCTCGCATGCGAGCGGGGTTTTCGTTATTTGTGGCAAGGCAACGAATGAGGCCGCCATGCCGACGCGACTGGACGAGACCAGCCTGAAGCAGCTCCTGCTGGAGGCCCGCAGCCACAACGCCTGGCAAGCGCGCGAAGTCCCCGACGATCTGCTCGAGGAGCTGGTCGAGCTCATGAAGATGGGGCCGACCAGCGCCAACAGCTCGCCGGCGCGGATCATCTTCGTCAAGTCGAAGGAGGCGAAGGAGCGCTTGAAGCCGTTCCTCTCCGCAGGCAACCGCGACAAGACGATGAAGGCACCGGTGTGCGCGATCATCGGCTTCGATCTGACCTTCTACGAGCACCTGCCCAAGCTCTTCCCCCACAACCTGGAGGCCAGGGGGTGGTTCGCCGACAAGCCGGACCACATCCACACGACCGCCGTGCGCAACGGCTCGCTGCAGGGCGGCTATTTGATCCTGGCGGCGCGCGCGCTGGGGCTCGACTGCGGGCCCATGTCGGGTTTCGACAACGCCGGCGTCGACAAGGAATTCTTCTCAGGCACGCAAGTAAAATCGAACTTCCTTTGCAATCTCGGCTTCGGCGACCGGTCGGCGCTCATGCCGCGCAGCCCCCGGTTTACCTTCGACGAGATGGCCAAGATCCTTTAGGCGTTGCCCGTGAACGTGCTGGCGATCGATACCTGTCTGGGGGCCGTATCGGCGGCGGCGCACCGGCGCGATGCAAGCGGGGAATGGCATATGCGCGAGACCTACGAGGCGCTGAGCGTCGGCCATGCCGAACGGCTGATGCCCATGATCGCCGAGGTGATGGAGGCGGCGGGGCTCGGCTTTGCCGATCTCGGCCGCATCGCCGTCACGGTCGGTCCGGGCACCTTCACGGGCGTGCGCGCGGGAGTGGCGGCAGCGCGCGGGCTCGCGCTCGCGGCCGCCCTGCCGGTGGTCGGTGCGACGAGCCTTGCCGTGATGGCGCACCGGGCAGACGCTCTCCTCGGGCCGGATCGCGCCGGGCGGCTGCTGGCGGTGGCGGTCGATGCGCGCCGGGGGATGGTCTATTTCCAGACCTTTCCGGATGCCCCCGAGGAGGGGGAGCCGGCGGCTCTGCTGACGCCCGGCGACGCGGCTCGGCGGATCGGCGGCCGGGCGGCGATCCTGGTCGGCTCCGGTGGGGCGGCGGTCGCGGAGGCGGTCCGTGCGGCGGGCGGCCAGGCCGAAGCCGTGCTCCCCGACTTGCAGCCGCATGCCGCCTCCCTGGCGCTGATGGCGCCCGGTCTTCAGCCGGCAAAGCCGCTCATGCCTCTCTACCTGCGGCCACCCGATGCGCGGCCACAGGACGACAAGTCGCTGCCGAGGGCCACGCCATGACCACCACCGTCGACTACAAGCATGTGAGTATTCTCTGGGCCTCGCCGGAGCACGCGGGCGACCTTGCCGCGCTGCATGAAGGCCTGTTCCCCGAGCCCTGGGATGCGGCCAGTTTCCAGAAACTCCTCGCCCACCCCGGCTCCACCGCCTTCCTGGCGCGCATCGGCCAGCCGCCGAAGGCGGAGATGGTCGGGTTCGTCCTCGGACAGCTTGCCGCCGACGAGGCCGAGATCCTCACCTTGGGCGTCCGCGTCGACCGGCAGCGGCACGGCATCGCCCGAAAGCTGGTCGAGGCGCTGGCACGCGCGATGAAGAAGGCCGAGGTGCGCCAGCTCCACCTGGAGGTGGGCAGTGGCAACGCTCCCGCGCTGGCGCTCTACAAGAAGCTCGGGTTCAAGGAGACCGGGCGCCGCAAGGGCTACTACGCGCGCAAGGGCAAGCCGGCGGAGGACGCCGTGACGCTTGCCCTTGCGCTTGCCGACTGAAGCCTCGCGATCTCCCGGCGGGCAAGCTTTGCCCTCCTTGCCGATCTCGGCTAAGTCTCCGCCACCTTTCGCTGAGGGCCTAGTCGTACGCGGGCGGTACAGCCTCCCCTCCCCCTTGCGGGGAGGGGTCGGGGGTGGGGGTGAAGAACTTCGGGCGCCCTCGCATTTTCACCCCACCCCTAACCCCTCCCCGTCAAGGGGAGGGGAATCCGGTTGCACTCGCTTCACGGTTCAGGCTCCATCGATTCCGGATGCTCGCTCGAACATGACCGCTTCGAAAAAGCTCTTCGTCAAGACGTTTGGCTGCCAGATGAACGTCTACGACTCGGAGCGCATGGCCGAGGTGTTGGCGCGCGATGGCTTTGCCGAGACGGCCGCCATCGACGAAGCCGACGTCATCCTGCTCAACACCTGCCACATCCGCGAGAAGGCGGCGGAGAAGGTCTACTCCGACCTCGGGCGCATCCGGCAGGTCAAGGCCGAGCGCGCCGGCGAAGGCAAGGAGACGATGGTTGCGGTGGCCGGTTGCGTGGCGCAGGCGGAAGGCGCCGAGATGGTGCGCCGCGCGCCGGTGGTGGACGTGGTCGTCGGCCCGCAGAGCTATCACCGGCTTCCCGGCCTCATCGCCCGGGCCAGACGCGAGGCGCGCGCGGTCGTCGACACGGGCTTTCCCGAGGAGGACAAGTTCGCAAAGATGCCGGAGCGGGCGACACCCCGGGCGCCGGCGGCCTTCCTCACCGTGCAGGAAGGTTGCGACAAGTTCTGCACTTTCTGCGTCGTGCCCTATACGCGCGGGGCGGAATTCTCGCGGCCCGTCGCGGACGTCGAAGCCGAGGCGCGGCGGCTGGCTGAGCACGGCGTGCGCGAGATCACGCTGCTCGGACAGAACGTCAACGCCTACCATGGCCTGGGACCCGACGGCCGACCCTGGTCGCTGGCGCGGCTGATCGCGCGGCTTGCCCGCATCGATGGGCTGGATCGGCTGCGCTACACGACCAGCCACCCCGGCGACATGACGGACGATCTCATTGCCGCGCACGGCCACGAGCCGAAGCTGATGCCCTACCTCCATCTGCCGTTCCAGTCCGGCGCCGACCGCATCCTCGCCGCCATGAACCGCAAGCACACGGCAGCCGACTATGCCGCGCTCGCCGCCCGGGTGCGGGGGGCCCGCCCGGACCTGGCGCTGTCCACCGATATCATCGTCGGCTTCCCGGGGGAGACGGAGGCGGAATTCGAGGCGACGCTTCGTCTGGTGGACCAGATCGGTTTCGCCCAGGCCTATGCTTTCAAGTACAGCGCCCGCCCCGGCACGCCGGGCGCGGCCATGTCCGATCAGGTCCCCGAAGCCGCCAAGGTCGACAGGTTGCATCGGCTGCAGAGGCTGCTGGCCGCCCAGCAAACCGCGTTCAGCTCGGCCTGCGTGGGCAAGGTCATGCCGGTGCTGTTCGAGCGGAGAGGCCGCCACGCGGGCCAGCTGGTGGGTCGTTCGCCCTACCTGCAAGGCGTTCATGTACAAGCAGATTCTGCTCTTTTGGGGCAAATCAGAGGGGTTGCAATCGCAGGGGTGGAGCCCAATAGTCTGTCGGGAGTTCTGGCCGAGGTTCTGGCCGAGGTTCTGGCAGGGGACACCTCGGCGCCGGCTTGATGCCGATGCCAAGGGTTTGTGCTAGGCTTGGTGCGTAGGGATTCTATTCGGCACTCGCATTCGCAAGGAGGCCAGCTACTTGACTGGCGTTCGCGGGCCAGCGGCGGCAAGTCTGGGCAAGCAGATCAGGGACGCGCAGGCGCGCCTGGTCGTACCCTTCGAAGACAACCGGCATCTCAACGTACTGCTCGGCGAGTACGACGGGCACCTTGCCCTGTTGGAAGAGCGCCTGGGCATCGAGGCGCAGGCGCACGGCAACGTCGTGACGCTGACGGGGCCGGCGGCCGCCTGCGAGACCGCGCGCGACGTGCTCGAGAAGCTCTATGCGCGCATCAGGCAGGGTGAGGAGGTGGGCGCCGGCGACGTCGACGGCCTGTTGCGTCACGCCGCCAAGGAGGCACCGCCGACCGAGGGCCTGGCCCAGATCCGCACCCGGCGTCGGGTGGTGACCGCGCGCACCCCCAACCAGGGCCTCTATATCCAGGCCATGGACCAGGTGGATCTTGTGTTCGGCCTCGGCCCGGCCGGCACGGGCAAGACCTATCTTGCCGTCGCCTACGCCGCGCAATGTCTGGAGCGCGGGCAAGTCGAGCGCATCGTGCTGTCGCGGCCGGCGGTCGAAGCGGGCGAGCGGCTGGGCTTCCTGCCGGGCGACATGCGCGAGAAGGTCGACCCCTATCTGCGGCCGCTCTATGACGCGCTCTATGACGTGCTGCCGGCAGCCAAGGTGGAACGGGACCTGGAAACCGGCGTGATCGAGATCGCGCCGCTCGCCTTCATGCGCGGGCGCACGCTGGCGCATTCCTTCGTCATCCTGGACGAGGCGCAGAACACCACCAGCATGCAGATGAAGATGTTCCTGACCCGCCTCGGCGAGGGCTCCAAGATGGCGGTGACCGGCGACCCGAGCCAGGTCGACCTGCCCGACGGGCAGAAGTCGGGCCTGGTGGATGCGGTCGGCCTGCTCGACGGGGTGAGGGGCATCACCGCGGTCCGCTTCACGGTTGCCGATGTCGTGCGCCGCGATCTCGTCGCACGCATCGTCGAAGCCTATGACAAGGCCCGCTGAGGGTAGAGCTGGGCAATGAACGCGTCTGGCGACAGCGCCACCGTTTCCGACATAGGGGCCGAAGCCGAGCCCGAGCCTCCAAATCCGCTCGTCCTCTCGGTCGTGAGAGAGGACGGCGACTGGCCTGAAATGCCCGAAATGGATGTCCTGGAGGCTGCGATCCATCGTTGCGCAGCCGCGCTGGCGGAGCATCCCGCGTGCGCCAGGGCCCGCGGCGCCGAAGCCGGCATAGCGCTCGCAAGCGATGCCTTCATCCGCCGGCTCAACGCGGCCTATCGCGGCAAGGACGCGCCGACCAACGTGCTCTCGTTTCCCTTTCAAGCGCCACCCGGCACCGCGGGTGAGGACCGATACCTGGGCGACCTGGTGCTGGCGTCCGAGACGATCCACCGGGAGGCGCGCGAGCGCGGCATCCCGGCCCTGCACCACGTCCAGCATCTCGCCGTGCACGGCCTGCTGCATCTCCTGGGCTATGACCACGAGAGCGACGCCGAAGCCGAGACGATGGAACGGCTGGAAACCGAGATTCTCGGGGTGCTGGGGATCGATCCATTTGCGGATCGGCGTGGATGAACCGGCAATGTCCCCAATCGCGTGCGTCGATGAACGTAGAGTAGTGGAGCAATGAACACGAAGACCGATGCGGCGGCTGCCCCCGTCGACCCAGCTCAGGCAGAGCAACCTCACGGCTGGCTGGCGACGCTGAGGGCGCGCCTGGGCCTTCCCGGCGCCCCGACGCTGCGGGCGACACTGGAGGACGCGCTCAAGGGCGAGGGTGACGCGTTCTCGGCCGAGGAGCGCGAGATGCTGCTGCGCATCCTGCGCTTCGGCGGCTTGCGGGTCGACGACGTCATGGTGCCGCGCGCCGACATCATCGCCGTCGACGAGAACGAGCCGATCGGGGAGCTCCTGAACACGTTCGACGCCGCCGGCGTCTCGCGCGTGCCCCTGTTTCGCGAAACGCTCGACGATCCGCGCGGCATGGTTCACGTCAAGGATGTGCTGCGCTGGCTGATCGGCGAGGCGCTTGGCCGTCCGGCGAGCGAGGGCCACGTGCAGTCGGTCGCCGGCCGGCCCGCGCCCGACCGGCCGCCGCTGGCGCCGGCGCCCGGCTCGGGGATACCGGATCTGGGCCGCGCCAGCCTGTCGAGGCCGATCTCCGCGACCAGGCTCCGGCGGCCGGTGATCTACGTGCCGCCCTCGATGCCGGCCGCCAACCTGCTCATCCGCATGCAGTCGACGCACATCCACATGGCGCTCGTGGTCGACGAGTACGGCGGCACCGACGGCCTCGTCACCATCGAGGACCTGGTCGAGCAGATCGTCGGCGAGATCGAGGACGAGCACGACGAGGCGGAGGCGGCCAACATCGTCAGCGATGCCAAGTCCGGCCTCGTGACGGCGGCACGCACGCCGGTGCGGGAGCTGGAATCCCGTGTCGGGGTGAAGCTCCTGACGAGCGAGGAGGAGGCCGACATCGACACGCTGGGCGGCCTGGTGTTCTCGCTGATCGGCCGCGTGCCGGTGCGCGGGGAGCTGATCCGCCACCCCGCCGGCATCGAGTTCGAGGTGCTCGACGCCGACGCGCGCAAGGTCAAGAAGCTGAGGGTCCACCTGCCGCGCGCGATGCGCAAGGACAAGGACAACAAGGGCGACGGCACCAGCCCCAAGGCTTGACTTGGGTTGCCCGGCCGCCGAGCTTGCGGGCGTTCCGCGAGCCCATGGAGCCCATGCCCGCCGCAATCTCGATCGAGGCGCTCGCAGAGCGCGTGAGGAACTTGAGCGGCTGGCGCAGGCACGGCAGCGCATTTCTTGCCGGCGTCCTGTCCGTGCTGGCGATGGCGCCGTTCTTTGCGTGGCCGATCCTCTGGCTCACGCTGCCGGTGCTGGTCTGGCTGATCGATGGCGCACGGGCACGCGCGTCATCTCTGCGCAGGCGCGATGTCATCGCGGCAGCCTGGGTCGGCTGGTGGTTCGGCTTCGGCTATTTCCTGGCGGGGCTGTTCTGGATCGGCGAGGCCTTCCTGGTCGAGGCCGAAGTCTTCGCCGTGCTGCTGCCCTTTGCCGTCACGCTGATGCCGGCGGGCCTTGCGCTGTTCTATGCCGGGGCGACGGCGCTATCGGCGTGCCTGTGGCGGCCGGGGCCGACCCGGGTGGTCGTGCTGGCGCTGGCGCTGTCGGCGGCGGAATGGCTGCGCGGGCATGTGCTGACGGGCTTTCCGTGGAACGGGCTCGGCTATGCCCTGACCTATCCGCTCGCCTTGATGCAGAGCGCCGGGGTGATCGGCATCTATGGGCTGGCGCTGCTGGCGGTGCTCGTCTTTGCGCTGCCGGCGATCCTCTGGGCGGAGGCGTCCGCCGGCCGCGCCGGCCGGCGCGCAAAACTTGCGTCGATCGCGGTGGCCGTGCTGCCGCTGCTGGCTGCCGCTCTCTACGGCCAGGTGCGATTGGCCGAGGCGACACCGGGCGTCGTGCCGGGCGTCAAGATCCGCATCGTGCAGCCGAGCGTGCCGCAGCGGGAGAAATGGCGCCCGGAGAACCAGGCGCGCATCTTTGCCGATCACCTGCAGCTGTCGGCGACCAATGCGGCGGGCACGCGCGACGATCTCGCCGGCATCACGCATGTGGTGTGGCCGGAGGCGGCCATGCCGTTCCTGCCGCTCGAGCACCCCGAGGCGCTCGCCGCCATCGGCCGCATGCTGCCGGCGGGCGTGCGGCTGATCACCGGCGCGCTGCGCGTGGAGCGCGAGCCTGCCAACACGGACCGCCCCTTTCGCGCCTTCAACAGCCTGCTGGTGCTCGGGGCCGGCGGATCGCTGGTCGGCGTCTACGACAAGATCCATCTCGTGCCGTTCGGCGAGTACCTGCCCCTGCAGCCCGTGCTCGAGGCGATCGGCCTGAGGCCCCTCACGAGGAAGCGCGGGCGATTCGAGCCCGGCGTCACACCGCGCCCGCTGCTTCGCGTGCCGGGCCTGCCCGTGGTGGTGCCGATCATCTGCTATGAGGCGATCTTTCCCGGCGCCATCATCCAGGGCGCCGAGCGGCCGGGCGTGATCCTCAACGTCACCAACGACGGCTGGTTCGGCAATACCACGGGGCCGCGCCAGCACTTCCACCAGGCCCGCGTCCGTGCCGTCGAGGAGGGACTGCCGCTCATCCGCGCCGCCAACAACGGCATATCGGCGATGATCGACGGCCGGGGCCGGGTGGTGGCGCGGCTCGGCCTCGACGTGCGCGGCGTGATCGACGTGGACCTGCCCAGGGCCTTGCCGCCGCCGATCTACGCCCGGTTCGGCGACCTGATCTTCCTCCTCATGTGGCTCGTTACGGCCGGAGCCGTCGCCTGCGTCGGATGGCTTGGCGGGCGCCTAACTCGTTCAGACAGGGCAACAATCCTATGAATGAGTAGAAGCCGACCCGTGGTTGACGGGATCAGCGTCTACACCTACGAATTGTGGCGAAGTACAGCGTATTGTGGGGCGTTCATGGCGAGACCACCTGATTTCGGTCAGGAACCCGACGAGAAAGGCTCGCGACGGCCAAACCCCATCGATGTGCACGTCGGGAGCCGGGTCCGGTTCCGCCGCATGCTGCTCGGCATGAGCCAGGAGAAGCTCGGCGACAAGCTGGGCCTCACGTTCCAACAGATCCAGAAGTACGAGAAGGGCATCAACCGCATCGGCGCCAGCCGGCTGTTCGACTTGGCGCAGGTGCTGGGCGTGTCGGTGCAGTTCTTCTACGAGGAAGCCCCCTCCGCGGCGCCCGCGCGGCTGGTGCCGGAGGGATTTGCCGAACGGCCGCCGGAGGGGTCGATCGTGGAGTTCCTGCGCAGCCGCGACGGTTTGGAGCTGAACAAGGCTTTCGTGCGCATCTCCGACGCCAAGGCGCGCCGCGCCATCGTCGACCTCGTGCGCAGTCTCGCCAACGACGATACCAACGACAACACGCCGTGAGCTGACAACACGCGTGGGATCGCGCCCATCTCGGGCCCGAGGTCCCACGAACAAGGATGCGGGCGAGCGGGCGTTGCCCTCAACTTGACCCCCGCCCCAAACACTGCAAAAAGACCCGCGATTTTGCCGTCCTGGCCAGCCAAGGGGAAAGCCGTGTCGCGTACGTCCTACCTGTTCACGAGCGAGTCCGTTTCGGAGGGCCACCCCGACAAGGTCTGCGACCGCATTTCCGATGAGGTGGTCGACCTCTTCTACCGCGAAGGACCCAAGGCCGGCGTCGATCCCTGGCAGCTGCGCGTTGCCTGCGAGACGCTGGCGACCACCAACCAGGTGGTGATTGCCGGCGAGACGCGCGGGCCCAACACCATTACCCGGGACTGGGTCTCCCATGTCGCGCGCATGGCCATCAAGGATATCGGCTACGAGCAGGCGGGCTTTCACTGGGACAAGACGGACATCAAGGTCCTGCTGCATCCCCAGTCGACCGACATCGCCCAGGGCGTCGACAGCGGCGGCAACCGGGAAGAGGGCGCCGGCGACCAGGGCATCATGTTCGGCTACGCCTGCCGCGACACGCCCGAGCTGATGCCGGCGCCGATCCTCTACAGCCACAAGATCCTGCGGCTCATCTCGGAGGCGCGGCATGCGGGCAAGGAGGCAGTGCTCGGGCCCGACTCCAAGAGCCAGGTGACCGTGCGCTACGAGAACGGCAAGCCGGCCGGCGTCACGCAGATCGTCGTCTCGCACCAGCATCTGGTCGAGTCCATGACGTCGGCGCAGGTGCGCGAGCTGGTCGAGCCCTACGTGCGCAAGGCGCTGCCCTCGGGCTGGATCGGCAAGGACACGACCTGGCACGTGAACCCGACCGGCAAGTTCTACATCGGCGGCCCGGACGGCGATTGCGGGCTGACGGGACGCAAGATCATCGTCGATACCTACGGCGGCGCGGCCCCGCACGGCGGCGGCGCGTTCTCGGGCAAGGACCCCACCAAGGTCGACCGCTCCGCGGCCTATGCGGCGCGCTACCTCGCCAAGAACGTGGTGGCGGCAAAATTGGCCGACCGCTGCACCATCCAGGTCGCTTACGCCATCGGCGTGGCCAAGCCGCTGTCGGTCTACGTCGACCTCGGCGACAATCCCAACAAGATCGACACCGCCAAGCTCGAGACGGTGCTGGGCGAGGTGATGGACCTGAGCCCCAGGGGCATCCGCAAGCATCTCGACCTCAACAAGCCGATCTACGCGCGCACCTCGGCCTACGGGCATTTCGGCCGCGAGCCGGACACCGACGGCGGCTTCTCCTGGGAGAAGACCGATCTCGTCGACCGGCTCAAATCGGCGATGGCGTAGGAGCGCGCGTCGGCCCTGCCAGGCAGTGGCGCCGGAGGGTGCAATAGCGGCAGCGTATTGCACCGATCACGCTCGAGGCGGTGCAATACGGCTATCGCCTATTGCACCCTACGGCTGGCTTCGACGAAGGCCGCAATGCCATGGCGAAGGGAAAAGAGAACGCGCGCGACCCGGACAGGCGCAAGCTGATCGCGTTCGACGCCGAGACCTGGCATGCGCTGCAACTGCTCGGGCGCGACAGCGTGAAGTCCGTGCAGGAGCTTGCCGAGGAGGCTTTCGCAGACCTCCTGAAGAAGCACGACCGCCCCGTCACGCTGAAGCAGGCCTTGCGCCAGAGTGTGCGCAAGCGCGCCGCCAATGATGCGCTGCCCAGACGCAAGAAGCGGTGATCCAGCGGCTGCCGACGTACGAGAGCTTCGACTGTCAGAATAGCGGCGATGCCTGAACCGACCGAACATGAGCTGCGCAGCTATGGCCGCCGGCGCGGCCGCAAGCCGAGCCCTCGGCAGGCGGCACTCCTCGCAGACCTCTATCCGCGCCTGGCGCTGCCGATCGACAGTGCTGCGCCCGAACGGCTGGCCGAACGACTGGCCGATCTCTTCGCGGTGCCGGTCTCCGACGTCTGGCTCGAGATCGGCTTCGGCGGTGGCGAGCACCTGATCTGGCAGGCCAAGGCCAACCCGAATGTTGGGCTGATCGGCAGCGAGCCGTACCAGGACGGCATCGTCAAGGTGCTCGACGCAGTAGAGAGGGAAAAGATCGGCAATGTGCGCCTCCACGCCGACGATGCCCGCCCGGTGCTGCGCTGGCTGCCCGCGGCCGGCATCGGCTGCGCCTTTATCCTCTTTCCCGATCCATGGCCGAAGAGGCGCCACCACAAGCGCCGCCTGGTATCGGAGGCCACCCTGGCGCAACTCGCCCGGGTCATGCGGCCCGGCGCCGAGCTCCGGATCGCCACCGATATCGGCGACTACGCGCGCTGGATCCTGGAGGCCGTACTGAGACAGGGAAGCTTTGCCTGGACCGCGCAATGCCCGGCCGACTGGCGCCAGCGGGGCGAGGACTGGCCGCCGACCCGGTACGAGGAAAAGGCGCTGCGCGAGGGCCGGCGCTGCAGCTACCTCCGGTTTCGGCGGGCGCCCTGACGGCTGCCTTTAAAATCGGTAAACCGGGCCCGTGCACGTGACCGAACCTGCAGGAAAAATAAGGCCATGGCCGGTGCGCGCCATCGGCTCGCGGCACCCAAGGCAGCCTCGAGTGCGACAAAATTTTGACTTCCGGCTTGCATTACGCGCAAGCCGTGCCTATTATATGCGCGCTCATGATCATCTCAACTCTGAGAGCGAGCCCGTTGGGTCCGCTCTTTTTGTTTTGGGCGATCGGGAAGCATCTCGAAACGCAATGGTGTTTGCAACATCCCGGGAAGCCTGGCGGTGAGCAGCCCCGTATCTGGCGCGCGCTTCATTGGCGAGACCGGCTTGGCCGGTGAAATTGCGGCGCTGGCGGAGCCGGTGCTCGGCGACCTCGGCTTCCGGCTCGTGCGGGTCACGCTGTCGGGGCACAACGGCGCGACCGTGCAGATCATGGCGGAACGGCCGGACGGCACCATCACCATCGAGGAGTGCGCGGAGATTTCCCGCCAATTGTCGCCGGTGCTCGATGCGCACGATCCCATGCCCGGGAGCTACGCGCTCGAGATCTCCTCGCCGGGGATCGACCGGCCCCTGGTGCGGCGATCGGATTTCGACGACTGGATCGGCTACGAGGCGAAGCTGGAAACCAGGACGCTGATCGACGGCCGCAAGCGGTTTCGCGGGCTCCTCCAGGGTTTGGACGGAGACGAGACGCGGATCGAGATCGAGGACGATCAGGCGGGCCGCCGGATCGTCAACCTGCCGATTGCCAACATCGCCGAGGCGCGTCTCGTCCTCACCGACGAGCTCGTGCGCGAGGCGCTGCGGCGCGGCAAGAAGGAATTTGCGAATGAGGCGGCAGCCGAGGCTGCCGGCCAGCATCGAACTGGAGGGTAGCCGAGTATGACCCAGGCAGGCATCAGCGCGAACCGGCTGGAGCTTTTGCAGATCGCCGAGGCCGTGGCGCGCGAGAAGTCGATCGACCGCAAGATCGTCATCGCCGCGATGGAGGACGCGATCCAGAAGGCGGCCAAGTCCCGCTACGGCGCGGAGAACGACATCCGCTGCGAGATCGACGTCAAGACCGGCGACACCAAGCTCACCCGCGTGCTGGAGGTGGTCGAGGCGATCGAGAACGACTCCACCCAGATCCTGCTCGCCGACGCCAAGCGCCGCAGCCCGGACGCCAAGGTCGGCGACCTGATCGCCGAGACGCTTCCCCCCTCGATTTCGGGCGCGTCGCGGCGCAGAACGCCAAGCAGGTGATCGTGCAGAAGGTGCGCGAGGCCGAGCGCGAGCGACAGTTCGGCGAATACAAGGACCGGGTGGGCGAGATCGTCAACGGCACGGTCAAGCGCGTCGAATACGGCAACGTCATCATCGACCTCGGGCGGGCGGAGGGCATCATCCGCCGCGACGAGATGATCCCGCGCGAGAACGTGCGCCTGGGCGACCGCGTCCGCGCCTACATCTACGAGGTGAAGCGCGAGCAGCGGGGCCCACAGATCTTCCTGTCGCGCGCGCGGCCGGAGTTCATGAAGAAGCTGTTCGCGCAGGAGGTGCCGGAGATCTACGACGGCATCGTGCAGATCATGTCGGTGGCGCGCGATCCGGGCTCCAGGGCCAAGATCGCGGTGATCTCCAAGGATTCCTCGATCGATCCGGTCGGCGCGTGCGTGGGCATGCGCGGCCAGCGCGTGCAGGCGGTGGTGGGCGAGCTGCAGGGCGAGAAGGTCGACATCATCCAGTGGAACCAGGATGCGGCCACCTTCATCGTCAACGGGCTGGCGCCTGCGGAGGTCACCAAGGTGGTGCTGGACGAGGAGTCCAACCGCATCGAGGTGGTGGTGCCGGAGAGCCAGCTGTCGCTGGCCATCGGCCGGCGCGGCCAGAACGTGCGGCTGGCCTCGCAGCTCACCGGCTGGGACATCGACATCATGACCGAGCAGGAGGAGTCGGAGCGGCGGCAGAAGGAGTTCACCGAGCGCTCGCAGCTGTTCATGGATGCGCTCGACGTCGACGAGGTGATCGCCCAGCTGCTGGCGACGGAAGGCTTCGAGACGGTGGAGGAGGTGGCCTTCGTCGACGCCGGCGAGGTCGCCCACATCGAGGGCTTCGACGAGGATACGGCAAGCGAGATCCAGACGCGCGCCAGGGACTTCCTGGAACGCCAGGAGGCGGAACGCGACGCCAAGCGCAAGGAGCTGGGCGTCTCCGACGACCTTGCCAAGATCCCCAGCGTCACCACGGCGATGCTGGTTGCCTTCGGCGAGAACGAGATCAAGTCGGTGGAGGACCTGGCGGGCGCCGAGACGGACGACCTCGTCGGCTGGACCGAGCGCAAGAAGGAGAAGGACGCCGAGCCGATCCGGCACAAGGGCGTGCTCGAAGGCTTCGAGATAAGCCGCACGGACATCGAGAACATGATCATGGCAGCGCGCATCGCCGCCGGCTGGGTCACGCAGGAGGACCTCGACAAGATGAAGGCCGAGCAGGAGGCAGCGGCTGCAGCAGCAGCGGAGGCTGCGGCTGCCGCAGCGCAGGCCGCAGCGGCGGCGCCGGCCGTGGCCACCAAGGTCTGATCGGTCATGGTCGGGAGCGGACAGCACCGTGACGGACGCGAGGGACACGACGCACGCCGAGGAACGGGCCGCAGCCGACGGCACGGTGCGCCTGTGCGCCGTGTCACGCGCGGAAAAATCGACTGACGAGCTGATCCGCTTTGTGCTCGGCCCCGACGGCGTCATCGTGCCGGACCTGGCGCGCAAGCTCCCCGGGCGCGGGGTGTGGGTGACCGCGACGCGTGACGCGGTGGCGACGGCCGCACGCCGCAACGTCTTTGCCAGAAGCCTGAAACGGCCGGTCTCGGTGCCCGGCGACCTGGCCGACCAGGTCGAGCGCCTGATGACGAAGCGGCTCCTGGAAGCCCTGAGCCTGGCAAAGAAGGCGGGGCTCGCGGTGTCGGGCTTTGCCAAGGTCGAGGAGCAAATCGAACGCGGGCTGACGGCCGTGTTGCTCCATGCGAGCGATGCCGCGGCTGACGGGGTGGCGAAACTCGATCGTAAATTCAAAGCCTTAATGGGCGATGCGGCGGCGCAGACATCGGTTGTCCGCGAATTGACCGGCTCCGAAATGAGCTTGGCCATGGGCCTATCTAATGTGATACATGCTGCATCGTCCCAGGGCGGTGCCAGCAAACGGATTGTGCAGGAGGCCGAGCGCCTTGGGCGCTACCGGTCCGGCCCGGCCTGATGGCTATGGCCGTGAGCGGTCGCGGGAGAGACACAGGAAGTAGATGAGCGAGACGAAGGAAACCGCCGACAGGACGCTGCGTGGCGACACGCGCAAACCGCTCAGCCTCAAGCGGACGGTCGAGTCCGGCCACGTGCGCCAGAGCTTCAGCCACGGCCGCTCCAAGTCGGTGGTCGTCGAGAAGAAGAAGAAGCGCACGATCGCCGGCTCGGGCGGGACCGAGGTCGAGGAGCCGCCGAAATCGCCGCAGCTGGCGGAGGCCGAGCGGCTGCTGGCCGAGGCCATCCAGAAGCCCGGCAGCCTGTCGACCGACGAGCTCGACAAGCGTCGTCGCGCGCTGGAAGTGGAAAGGGAGCGTGCCGAGGTCGAGGATGCCGAGCGCGCGCGCCTGGAAGCGTTGCGGCCAGCTCCGCCGCCGGCCCCGCTTCCCGGCGCAGAGCCCGTGGCGGAGCAGCCGCCCGTCGAGGTCGCCCCGGTCGCCCAGCCCCAGCCGCTCACGGCAGAGGCGCCCCTAGCGGAGAAGGCCAAGACCGCGGAAGCCCCGCGGCGGGTCGGCGAGCAGCCGGCCAAGCGCGGCCGGGCGCTCGAGGTCGAGCCCGAGACCGAGGACGATTCGCGCGCCAAGAAGAAGGGTGCCAAGGCGCCCAAGACCCCCGTCAAGACCGGCGAGGAGCGCCGCGAGCGCACCAAGCTCACCATCAACAACGCCTTCGACGAGGCCCAGCGCGAGCGCTCGCTCGCCTCGCTGCGCCGCAAGCGCGAGCGCGAGAAGCTGCGCCAGGCCGGCGTCGTGCAGCCGCGCGACAAGGTGATGCGCGAGGTGATCATCCCCGAGGTGCTCACCATCCAGGAGCTCGCCAACCGCATGACCGAGCGCTCGGTCGACGTCATCAAGCTGCTGATGACGCAAGGCGCCATGCACAAGATCAACGACGTGATCGATGCCGACACGGCCGAGCTGATCGTGCGCGAGTTCGGGCACACGCCCAAGCGCGTGGCGGAGGCCGACGTCGAGGAGGGCTTCATCGGCCACACCGACGAGGACGAGACGCTCGAGGCGCGCGCCCCCGTGGTCACCATCATGGGCCACGTCGATCACGGCAAGACCTCGCTGCTCGACGCCATCCGCAAGACCAAGGTCGCGGCCGGCGAGGCGGGCGGCATCACCCAGCACATCGGCGCCTACCAGGTGACGACGCAGCAGGGACAGAAGATCACCTTCATCGACACGCCGGGCCACGAGGCGTTCACCGCCATGCGTGCGCGCGGCGCCAAGGTGACGGACATCGTCATCCTGGTGGTGGCCGCCGACGACGGCGTGATGCCGCAGACGGTGGAAGCCATCAACCACGCCAAGGCGGCCGGCGTGCCGCTGATCGTGGCGATCAACAAGGTCGACAAGCCGGACGCCGACCCCAACCGCGTGCGCACCGACCTGCTGCAGCACGGCATTGTGGTGGAGACCATGTCGGGCGAGACGCTCGAGGTGGAGGTGTCGGCGCTGAAGCTGACCGGGCTCGACAAGCTGCTCGAGGCGATCAGCCTGCAGGCCGAGCTGCTCGACCTCAGGGCCAACCCGCACCGGTCCGCCGAAGGCATCGTGGTGGAAGCCAAGCTGGAGCGCGGGCGCGGTCCGGTCGGCACGGTGCTGGTGCAGCGCGGCACGCTCCGCGTCGGCGACATCGTCGTGGCCGGCAGCGCCTGGGGACGCGTGCGCGCACTGATCGACGACCGCGGAGAGACCATCACCGAGGCCGGGCCGTCCTCGCCGGTGGAGATCCTGGGCTTCGACTCCGCGCCCGAGGCGGGCGACCAGTTCGCCGTCGTGGAGAGCGAGGGCCGCGCGCGCGAGATCACCGACTACCGCGTGCGCAAGCGGCGCCAGACGCTGGGCTCGGCCGGCACCGCGCGCACGCTCGAGCAGATGATGCAGCAGCTCAAGGAGGACGGCCGCAAGGAGTTCCCGCTGCTGGTCAAGGGCGACGTGCAGGGCTCGGTCGAGGCGATCGCCGGCGCGCTCAAGAAGCTCGGCACCGACGAGGTCGAGGCGCGCATCGTGCATTCGGGCGTGGGCGGGATCACCGAGTCCGACGTGTCGCTGGCCACCGCCGCCAAGGCGGTGTTGGTGGGCTTCAACGTGCGCGCCAACGTGCAGGCCAAGCTGGCGGCCGACCAGGCCGGCGTCGAGATCCGCTACTACAACATCATCTACAATCTGGTCGACGACGTGAAGGCGGCCATGTCGGGCCTGCTGTCGCCGACGCTGCGCGAGATCTTCCTGGGCAATGCCGAGATCCTGGAGGTGTTCAACATCTCCAAGGTCGGCAAGATCGCGGGCTGCCGCGTCACCGACGGCAAGGTCGAGCGCGGCGCCAAGGTGCGGCTGATCCGCGACAACGTCGTCATCCACGAGGGCACGCTGTCGACGCTCAAGCGCTTCAAGGACGAGGTGCGCGAGGTGCCCGCGGGCCAGGAGTGCGGCATGGCGTTCGCCAACTACCAGGACATGCGCCAAGGCGACGTCATCGAGTGCTTCAACATCGAGACGATCAAGCGCTCGCTCTGATGTGAGCCCCTCTCCCCTTGGGGAGAGGACGTGAGGCCATGACTTGCGGCCGCGCTCCATAGGCGTCAGACGAGAATCGCTCGATAGCGGGCGCGGACGCAAGTCATCCGGCCGAACTGGTGAGGGGGACGTAGGCCGAAGACAAAGGCCCCCTCATCCGCCCCTTCGGGGCACCTTCTCCCCAAGGGGAGAAGGATTTCGAGGGTCCGACACCTCCATGCCCAACCGCAAACGCGCAGAGAAGAGCACCGGGCCCACGCAGCGGCAGCTGCGGGTCGGCGAGCTGATCCGGCATGCGCTGGCCGAGATGCTGACGCGGGGCGAGATCCACGACGATGTGCTGGCGGCCCACGTGGTGACGGTTCCCGAGGTGCGCATGTCGCCGGACCTGAGGCTCGCCACCATCTATGTGATGCCGCTGGGCGGCAAGGACACCGAGGCCGTGATCGAGGCCCTGGAGCGCAACAAGCGCTACATCCGCGGCGAGGTTGCGCACGCCGTCAATCTCAAGTTCGCGCCCGACATCCGGTTCATGGCCGACGAGACCTTCGAGGAGGCCGACCGCATCGAGCGGCTGCTCGCCTCCGACAGGGTGCGGCAGGATCTGGACAAGGATTGAGATTGCTGCGAACGGCAGTTCCCGTGCTGGTCGCCGACAGCGCGCCCTGGCCTGCAGTCTCCTGCTGCCCGAGCCTCACCAGTGGCCGTACACGGCGGCGGTCATCGAGTTCATTTGTGGGCTCATGCCCATTTGAACGCCCGGACGGGTTAAGGGCCACCGTGCTCGTGTAGACTATGCGGGCGGGGCGGGCGGATAACGTCGGCGAATGTCGTTCTCCAAATGCGGGTATTCATCATCGTGCAGGTCTTCGAAGAATGCCCTGGTCAGCATGTCTTGCGCGGTCACTCGCACCCTGAGCACCGGTTCCTCGCCACGAGCGTAGGGAAAACTGCTGTTGCATCGGATGTAGAATTCTAACAGGTCCATGAGATGGGCTTCGATGTTTCCAGTTGCGACAAACGTCCTCGAGTTCGGGCTTCACGCTCTCCATGAGCGAAGTCAGGCGGGAATTGGTGATCTGCACCTTTCGGAACAGCTCAGCGAAGTCGGGCCTGGACTTCGAGCTCTGCTGACTCAGCGCATCGCTGGAGCGTTGCGAGCGCCAGAGTTGGGAATGTCGGCAGCGCAGATGGAGCCCATCCGGCCTCCTCAATGTACCGATCCGCTGTGGGATCGCGGCGTAGCCGCTTGACAAGTGTCAACCAGTCGGAGGCGAACTGCACCAAGTCGACCAAGGCGACAGGCATGGCGATGCGCGCCGCAAAGTGTTGTCTCTCGCGCCGATCTTGTTCTTGCTTGTGCCCTGCATCGATCTGATAGAGCACAACGGCGACTGTTGCGATTGCGCTAACTACAGCCAGCACCGCTGCAATTAGCGTTTGCCAATCCTTCAGCGCGCTGATCCACGTCTTGATGTCAGATCCAAGGCCCATTGCAAGCATCGCGGCGAACACAGATGCCGTGACGCTCGCCCCAGCGACCAACCCCAGGTTGAACCAAGTCTTCCATGTTGGAAGCAATCAAACGATCCTTTCCGATTTGGTTGAAACATATCATAGCATCCCCACGTGGCTTCGCGTCGGACTAGGTCAGTCTGCTCAAGAGGATATCGGCTTGGTCGTGCGTCGTCAGACGTGTTGGCCCGTCGGTGCGCTACGGGTGGCGCAAGGGCGCGACTTCCGCCTCCAGGGTGGGTGGTGGGGCGGTCGGATGGTTGCACTTCCCGATCACCCAAAGATGACAATCGCGCTGGGAACCGCTCAACAATGAGAACTGTTATTTGGCCCCAACTAGCGTGCACCCTGTACGATCCCCCCACCCCCGACCCCTCCCCGCGAGGGGGAGGGGGGCGCTGCGGCTCGCTTCGTAGGACAACCATGGCACGTCGCAAGAAGGGCAGGCCGGTGCATGGGTGGCTGGTGTTCGACAAGCCCCCCAACATGACCTCGCCGCAAGCGGTGGGGCTGGTGCGGCGCCTCTACGATGCGCAGAAGGCGGGCCACGCCGGCACGCTCGATCCGCTGGCGACGGGCATTCTCCCGATCGCGCTGGGCGAGGCGACCAAGACGGTGCCCTACGCCGTCGACGGCGTGAAGCATTACCGCTTCACGGTGCGCTGGGGTGCGGAGACCGAGACGGACGACGCCGAGGGGAAGGAGACCACCACCAGCGACGCGCGGCCGACGCGCGAGGCCATCGAGGCCACGATGCAGGACTTCGTCGGCGAGATCATGCAGGTGCCGCCGGCATACTCGGCGATCAAGGTGGACGGCAACCGCGCCTACGACCTCGCCCGGGACGGGGAGACGGTCATTCTCCAAGCGCGCCCCGTGCACGTCGAGGAGCTGACGCTGATCGAGACGCCGGACCGCGATACCGCCGTCTTCGAGACCCGCTGCGGCAAGGGCACCTACGTGCGCGCGCTCGCCCGCGACATGGGGCGCACGCTCGGTTGCCGCGGGCATCTGATCGCGCTGCGCCGCACGCGCGTGGCCAGCTTCGAGGAGGCGCAAACGGTGACCATCGAGGCGCTCGAGCGCGCGTCGGAGGAAGGAGGCGAGGCCCTGCAGCGCCTGCTGCTGCCGGTGGAAGCGGCACTCGAGGGGCTGGCCGTGATCGATGTCGGCCAGAACGATGCCGCGCGCCTGCTGCGCGGGCAGGCCGTGCTTATTCGCGGGCGCGACGCGCCCATCGGCGGCGGGGCCAGCTATGCCGTCTGCAAGGGCAGCCTGGTGGCCATCGGCCTGATAGAGAGGGGCGAGCTGCGACCTGTACGGGTGTTCAATTTTGGCGGCTTTGCTTGATGCGAAGGCCGGCCGGCGCGAGCCAATATCGGCCTAGAGCCGGATCGCTTCGGATGGACCCGCCCTGCCTCGCTGGCCACGTTTTCGGCCGAAGCGTAAATCCCGCTCTATTCAATATGTTGAGAGCAAAATTCACGCTCCATGATCGAAGCAAAGTGCTTCGATCAGAACCGATCTTGCTCTAGCAAACACGGTGAAGTGGTGTATAAGGCGGCAGCCGCGGCGGGGCCCCGATTGCACCCAGCGGCCACCCATGCGACCCGGCTGGACGACATCCCGGCCACGGCCGCGCAATCACTCCACCAACCGGAAGGACCGCCGATGTCGCTGAGCGCACAACGCAAGCAGCAACTCGTCAAGGAATTCTCAACCAAGAAGGATGATACGGGCTCGCCGGAGGTGCAGATCGCCCTCCTCACCGAGCGCATCAACGGCCTCACAGATCACTTCAAGGCACACAAGAACGACAATCATTCGCGGCGGGGCCTGCTCAAGATGGTGAGCCTGCGCCGGCGCCTGTTGGACCACGTCAAGTCCAAGGACGACAAGCGCTACCAGAAGATCATCGAGCGTTTGGGTATCCGCCGCTAGCGTGACCAAGGGTCCGGCGCGGAAGCTGTTCACCTTGCCTGCATGCAGGCCTGTGGCCGGCTTCTCCTGAAGAGGCGGCAATCGACGCTGTACGAGAAACGGAAAGAACGAGAAACGAAATGTTCGAAACACAAAGAGTCGAAATCGAATGGGGCGGGCGCAAGCTCGTGCTCGAGACGGGCCGCATGGCGCGGCAATCCGATGCCGCCGTCCTCGCCCAGTACGGCGAGACGACCGTGCTGGCCACCGTGGTCGCCGCGAAGACCGGCAGGCCCGGCATCGACTTCTTCCCCCTGACCGTCAACTACCAGGAAAAGACCTTCGCGGCCGGCAAGATCCCCGGCGGCTACTTCAAGCGCGAGGGGCGCCCCACGGAGAAGGAGACGCTGACCTCGCGGCTGATCGACCGGCCGATCCGCCCGCTGTTCGTGGGAGGCTTCAAGAACGAGACGCAGGTGATCGCCACCGTGCTCAGCCACGACATGGAGAACGATCCCGACATCGTCGCCCTGGTGGCGGCGTCGGCGGCGCTGACGCTGTCCGGACTGCCGTTCCTCGGCCCCATCGCGGCGGCCCGCGTCGGCTTCATCAACAATGAGTTCGTCCTGAACCCGATGGTCGACGAGATGGGCGAGACCGCGCTCGATCTGGTCGTCGCCGGCACCGGCGATGCCGTGATGATGGTGGAATTGGAGGCCAAGGAGCTCTCCGAGAAGCAGATGCTGGACGCGGTGATGTTCGGCCATCGCGGCTTCCAGCCGGTGATCCAGGCGATCATCAAGCTGGCCGAGAAGGCGGCGCGCGAACCCTGGGACTTCCAGCCGCCGGACAAGTCGAAGTACGCCGCCAAGATGAAGGCGACGGCGGAAGCCGAGCTGCGCAAGGCCTTCGCCATCACGCAGAAGCAGGAGCGCTACCACGCTGTGGCCGCTGTCAAGGACCGCGTGATGAAAGAGCTGATGCCCGCCGAGGCCGACACCAACGAGCAGGTGCTGCTGGGCGACGTGTTCAAGGGCCTCGAGCAGGAGGTCGTGCGCGGCGACATCCTCCGCACCAGCAAGCGCATCGACGGCCGCGACCTCAAGACCGTGCGCCCGATCCGGTCGGAAGTGCACGTGCTGCCGCGCGCGCACGGCTCGGCGCTGTTCACGCGCGGCGAGACGCAGGCGCTGGTCGTGGCCACGCTCGGCACCGGCGAGGACGAGCAGTACGTCGATGCGCTGGAGGGAACGCGCAAGGAGCGCTTCCTGCTGCATTACAACTTCCCGCCCTACTCGGTGGGCGAGACGGGGCGCATGAGCGGCCCGGGCCGGCGCGAGATCGGCCACGGCAAGCTCGCCTGGCGCGCCGTGCATCCGCTGATGCCGAGCCCCGAGGAGTTCCCCTACACGGTGCGCATCGTCTCCGAGATCACGGAATCGAACGGCTCCTCGTCGATGGCTTCCGTGTGCGGCTCGTCGCTGGCGCTGATGGATGCCGGCGTGCCGCTCAAGCGGCCGGTGGCCGGCATCGCCATGGGCCTGATCAAGGAGGGCAACAGCTACGCCGTGCTCTCCGACATCCTGGGCGATGAGGACCACCTGGGCGACATGGACTTCAAGGTGGCCGGCACCGAGAAGGGCGTCACCTCGCTGCAGATGGACATCAAGATCACCGGCATCACCGAGGAGATCATGCGCGTGGCGCTGGAGCAGGCGCAGGAAGGGCGCATGCACATCCTCGGCGAGATGGGCAAGGCCATCGACAGCGCCCGCACCGAGCTCGGCGAGCATGCGCCGCGCATCGAGACCATCAAGATCCCGGTCGACAAGATCCGCGAGGTGATCGGCTCCGGCGGCTCGGTGATCCGCGAGATCGTGGCGGAATTGGGCGCCAAGATCGACATCGAGGACGACGGCACCATCAAGATCGCCGCCGCCAAGCGCGAGGCGATCGAGGCGGCGCTGAACCGCATCAAGGCGATCACGTCGGAGCCCGAGGTCGGCCAGATCTACAAGGGCAAGGTCGTCAAGATCATGGAGTTCGGCGCCTTCGTGAACTTCTTCGGCGCCAAGGACGGCCTGGTGCACATCTCGCAGCTGACCCAGGGTCGGCCGGAAACCGTGCAGGAGGTCGTCAAGGAAGGTCAGCAGGTCTACGTCAAGCTGTTGGGCTTCGACGACCGCGGCAAGGTGCGCCTCTCCATGAAGATCATCGACCAGGAAACCGGCAAGGAGATCCCGCGCGCGGAGGGCGAGCCGGAGGAGGAGCAGCACCACCGCGAGCGTCCGCCGCGGCGCGACCACGGCGACCGTCCCCGCCGGCGCGAGCGGAACTGAGGGCCTCCCGACCGATACCGGCGTAGCAACCACAACCGTGTCATCCCGGCGCTCGTCGCCGGGATCCAGCCATCGGCAAGCTCCTGAGCAAGCTGAGAGATGGATCCCGGGCACAAGGCCCGGGATGACCGCTGTGTGTTTGCGGCGGGCGGTTCAATCAGAATTGGACGCAGGCGTATCCTCTGCGGCCCGCATCAGGGGCATCAGTGCGGCGAGGCCGAGAAGCGGGCCGGGGACGAGCAGCAGGAACACGTACTGCACGCCGATCAGGCCGATGCCGTGATTGAGCAGCTGGATGCTGGGGATGGTGATGGCAAAGCCGATGCTGTTGACGATGGTCAGGGCCGACCCGACGAGGCCGCTTGGCGCATACCTCGCGTTGAGCGCCGAGAACTGCGGCGAGTTGCCGGCGACGACGATGCCCCACACGATCAGGTAGGCGACGAACATGGGCGCGGGGAGATAGAGCGCGAGCGGCGAGGCCAAGCAGCACAGGCCCGATGCGCCGAGCTGGGCGAAGGCGACCGGCGCGCTGCCGAAGCGCACCGAGACTAGGCCGCCGCCGATACATCCGAGCGCGCCCGCGGCGATGGCGGCAAAGGTGCACAAGGGCACGTCGAGCGCGCCGTGCCCCGCTCGCGCCCCGTAGGCGGCAATCAGCAGCGGCACGAAGGCCCAGAAGGCATAAAGCTCCCACATGTGGCCGAAGTAGCCGAACGCGGACGCCCGGAACCTCGCCGAGCGGAAGGCCGCCACCAGGGCTCTGGGGTGGAATGACGACCCCGCCTGCAGGTAGGGGCCGTCGGGCACCAGCGCGAACATCGCCGCGCCGCCGCACACGGCCAGGGCCGAGACGGAGAACATCACGGCCTGCCACGGCAGCGCCTGGCCGAGGCCGCGGACCAGGTGCGGAAACGCCGTGCCGAGCACCAGCGCGCCGACCAGAAACCCCAGCGCCTTGCCGAGGTCGCGGCGGTACCAGCCCGAGGCGATCTTCATGCCGACGGGATAGATGCCGGCGAGAAAGAACCCCGTGGCGAAGCGCAGGCCGAGCAAGGCGATGAGGCTCGGCGCGACCAGCCAGGCGGCGGCGTTGGCCAGCGCCCCCAGCAGGGAGCAGACGAGGTAGATCTTGCGCGGCGAATAGCGGTCGGAGACGGCGAGGACGGCGAAGCTGAGCGTGCCGGCGATGAAGCCGAGCTGCACGGCCGCCGTGAGGTCGCCCAGCGCCTCCGGCGGCAGGCCCCAGCTTCGCTGCAGATCGGGCAGCACCGCATTGCCGGCAAACCACAGCGAGGCGCCGGTGAACTGCGACAGGACGATGACGGGGAGGATGCGGGTCGGGGGGCGTGTCATGGGGTGGGTCAAGGGAGGCCCGGCCGGGCGCGGGATCGCCGTTGTAGCCGGGGCTGCCGACGGGACCTAGCGCTGTCTGGGAAGGGCAGGGGTGCGCGGCAGCCTCAGCCGTCAGCCGTTCTCGATGGCCGAGGCAAGCCAGGGGACGCTTGCCTTTGCACTCGCCAGTGCGTCCGCCTCGGTAGCGAAGGAGCGCGCGGCGTAGGCCCCGATCGCGAACCACCCGCGGCCGTCTTCGGGGTCGCGACGATACGCCTCGAAGCCGTAGGTGCCGTCAGGCCGGCGGAAGATATCCACGCATCGCGTCTCGCCCTCCAGATTGAAGGAGCGAATGACCACGTT
>CAWCOF010000023.1:0-88749 GCA_963797005.1 uncultured Alphaproteobacteria bacterium | reverse complement strand
CCATTCCGGCGATCTCGATCAGCCGTTCCGACGATCGCGAGCAGTGAAGCGCGAGGCGCATGACGGCGCCGTCGGGTGTGTTGGCTGATCTCAGTGTTCGCGACTTGCGTCAAGCATGATGCTGATCCTCTTGTCGACGGTAGGCCGTCCCCGTAGTCAACGGGAGGGACCCGCGCGCGACGCGGAGTGACCGCCACGAGTTTGACGCAGCGGCGCGCGTGGGAGGGCCCTGTTGTCCGACGGGGGCGGGCGGGATGCGGAGTGCGGGGCTCATTTCCTGGCTCCCTTCGTTGCCTTTGCCGGCGTGGCGGTGGTCGCCTCGGCGGATGCAGCGGCCTCCTCCTCGGCGCGGATCTTGCGGATCGACGGCCCTTCGAGCGCAAGGCGGTAGGCGTTGTGGACCACGCGATCGAGGATGGCGTCGGCGAAGGTCGGCTCGCCGATGACCTCGTGCCACGTATCGGTCGGCAGCTGGCTGGCGATCAGCGTCGAGCCGGCGCCGTAGCGGTCCTCCACGATCTCCATCAGGTCGCGACGCTGGTTCGAGTTGAGGCGATCTGGGCCCCAGTCGTCGAGGATCAGCAGGTCGGCCTTGGTGAGCGTGCGAAAGAGCCGTGGGAAGCGACCGTCGCCGTGCGCCAGCTCGAGATCGGCGAACAGCCGCGGCACGCGGGCATAATGCACGGTGTAGCCGTCACGGCAGGCTTTCTGGGCGAGCGCGCAGGCCAGCCACGACTTGCCGATCCGCACGGACCGGTGACGAGCAGATTGCGATGCTCGGCGATCCAGCGGCAGGTGGCGAGCTGCTGGAACAGCGCCTTGTCGAGCTGTCGCGGCGTGCGATAGTCGACGTCCTTGATCCACGCCTGGCCGTGGCGCAACCGGGCCGCCTTGAGCCGGCTGTGGGCACGCTTGGTATTGCGGTTTGCCGCCTCGCGGTCGAGCAGCAGCGCCAGCCATTCGGCGTGACCGAGGTCCTTGGCGCGGTCCTGGGTCTGCAGCTTGGCGAACGCGTCCGCCATGCCGTCGAGCTTTAGCTCGAGCAGCTGGTTGATGGTGGGATGTGTCAGCATTATCGGTCTCCTAGTGGAAGTAGGTGGGGCCACGGATGTTGGCGTGCACTATCGCCGGCCCGTCCGTGGCAGGGTCGGGCCGCCGGCGATCCAGATCGTTCTTCAGGATGGATTTGACCGACGAGTAGGAGCGCGCGCCGATCCGCACGGCGCGGGCGCAGGCGGCCTCGAGACGCTCGGTCCCGTACATCCTGGCAAAGCGCAGGATGCCGGCGCAGGCCCGGAAGCCCTGCTCGGGGTGCGGGCGCTCGGCCATGATGATGTCGACCAGCGCCGACGTGCTGCGGCCGATCTCGCCCGCCCGGCGCCTCAGGCTCTCCGGCGTCCAGTCGGCGTAGCGCCGATGGCTCGACGGCATGTGCTCACGCACCGTCGTATGCCGCCGGTTCGATGAAGATCGCACGTGGGCCGCGACACGCTTGCCGCGATGGAACAGCTCGACCGTGCGCGCCGTGATGCGGGCCCACAGCTTCTCGCGCAGCAGCGTATGCGGCACCGAGAGAAGTCCTTCTCGACCTCGACGTGGTAGTCGAGCCCCACCCGGCATTCCTTCCACGCGGCGAACACGTAAGGCTCGGCCGGCAGGGATTTGAGCGCCGAGCGCTCGACCTCCTCGAACAAGGCGCGCCGGCTGGCGCCCAGATGCCGCGAGGGGCGGTTGTTGAGATCGGCGACACAGACGCGGATCGCCTCGTTCAGCTCGACGAGGGAGAAGAACTTGCGGTTCCTGAGCTTGGCGATGATCCAGCGCGTCGCCAGCAGCACCGCCGCTTCCACCTTGGCCTTGTCGCGCGGCTTCCTCGGACGCGCCGGGATGATGGCCGTGTCGTAGTGGGCCGCCATCTCGGCGTAGCTGCGGTTGACGGCCGGCTCGTAGAAGCAGGCCTTGGTGATGCCCGAGCGCAGGTTGTCGGACACCGTCATCGCCGGCACGCCGCCGAGGAAAGCGTAGGCGCGCGTGTGCGAGCCGATCCAGTCGGGCAGCGTCTGGGTCCAGGTCGCCTCGGCAAAGGTGTAGCTGGAGGCGCCGAGCGTGGCCACGAACAGCTCGGCGGTCAGCACCTCCCCCGTCGCCGCGTCGAACACCTTAGCCTGGTGCCGGCGTAGTCGACGAACAGCCGCTCGCCGGCGACATGGCTCTGCCGCATCGTCGGCGACAGCCGCTTCGCCCAGGCCCGGTAGAGCTCGCAGAACCTACTGTAGCCGTACCCTTGCGGTTGCCGGCCGCGGTACTCCTCCCACAGCAACTGCAGCGTCACGCCTGATCGCTTCAGCTCCCGGTGCACCGTCGGCCAGTCGGGAAGAGGACGCTGGTCCTTGGCAACGGTCGGCGGCGGCGGATAGAGGCTTGCCTCCAGGGCCTCATCCGTCAGCTCATCGGGCAACGGCCACGCGATGCCGGCCCGCCGCGCCCGCCCCAGATAGTCGATGACCGTCGTAGCCCCGACGGTCAGGCTCGCAGCCACCTGCCGGCTCGACATGCCGGCGGCCGTCAGCCGCAGCACGTCGCGTAGCTTGCGCATGGGCAATCTCGCTCCAGACATCCCCCGACCCCCTGTTGAAAAGGGGCCGAGGCGATGCCGATTTGCAGATCACCCAACGGACGCCGTCACACGCCTCCCCGCACTCCACAGCCTGCTCGGGATGCCCCGGAACAGCTGCTCGGGATCAATCGTAACGACTGCTCGGGATCGATTGGAATGGCTGCTCGGGATCAGCCGGTGCGGGCACTTTGCCTGCCAGCGCTCTTGGATATCGGGCGCCTCGAGGACAAACCGCCGTGTTAGGAGGCTGTGCAGTGCGGCGATGCCCGCCCTCGCGCCGCTCGACTTGGCTACGCGCACGACCCCGTGGCCCATTGTTGGCGCAACCACCACCCAAGAGTTCGGCGCCGATACCTGGCGGCGCAGCTGGGCTTGCGCCACATCCATGAACCATTCCTCGGCGGTGCCAAGCTCGAAGGCCTGGATGCTGGCGAGCAGGACGCCGGCGATGCATTCCATCTTGCTTGGCTTGGTGCCGCGAGAAAAAAGCAACGCCACCCCAAACAGCGCGGCGCGAGGAAAAAATAAATCCCGCTTTCTGTTCCTCTTCAGCTGGCATTTTCATTTACTGGCAAGCGCAGGCGCGCGTGTAACTGCTGTTCGAAGAGCTGGCGCTGGATGAATTACACAGCCTTCTCGTGCTGTTGCTTGGCCTGGCGGCGCAGCTGTAGCTGCAGGTGCTTCCGCTCGAATTGCCGCTGCCCGCCGCGCTGAGCGCAGTCAGCACCGTACCGCAATTCGAGTTGCTGGCATCGGCATAGGCCTGGCCGGAGCTGTCGTAGGAGAGGCTGTGACCGCTGCAGACCGTGTCGCAAGACTGACTGGTCGAGCCCAGGAACCAGCACGAGCCGTTTACGGTGGTGCCGCCCGCGCCCGCGCAATCGATGGGAGTTCGCACGTCCCACTGATCGCTCGCCCGCGCCAACGTTGATGGTGGCGGAATATATACCCGCCGGCGAGGCACTGCTGGTCAGGCGGAACTGAAGATACTGGTTGTTGCTGATGGTGTCGGAGCTGGTTGTCCAGGTCTGGACCTCGGTCGTGCATGAAGAGTTTGAGCAGGTCCGATATTGGGGGCTGCCACTACCGCTGATGGATACGCTGACGCTGGAATCGATACCGGTGATTTGAACGATATTGGATGTGGTGAGCGTTGAAGCGGTGACGCCGAACTGGTCGGTAAAGGCTAAGCCCGGACGGATTGATATCCTCCCTACGAACGCATCTGGCACGATAATTGTTAGTCTCAGTGGTTGCGCCTATGAAACCGTCGCTTCCTTCGTAAGCGTTGCCGCAGTTGTAGGCCGTCGCGGACCAGTGCACGTTGCTGCCCACACCTGAAACAGTAAACATTATGAGGTCGAGTTCGTTCCGCGCGGGCAGATACCAGTCCGTATGACCGTGCCGATCGAGGCCGTCGCATAAACTGGCTGCATCAAAATCCCTATATAGAGATCCGAAACAATAAAATCGGTGATTGCGCGGCCGTCAATTATATCATACATCTCCCGTCACTGTCGCAATATCCGCCACTGGCATAAGGGGTGCTGGTGCTCTGATCAGTGTCGGTGGCGAAAAGCGCTTCGCAGGACGAGTCATAGACCATGAACCCGGCGAATATGCTGCCGTCGGCGCAGGTGACCCGAGCGTTTCGCAGCCGCTCGGTGGCGTGCAGCCGGGGGGCCTGCGCTGCCTAAACCCGTATAGGTGCCCGTCACGCCGAGGATGTTCACGCCGTCTTTAATATTCGAGGCAACGAAATCGGTCTCAACGCTGTTGCGGGTAGAGCTGATCGTGCAAGTGGCGGTGTCATCATCCGTGCAGTTTGCAGCGCCGGTATAGGTGCCGGTGACGCCAAGAATATTGACGCCTTGGCGATGCTCGCTGCGGTGAACTCCGGATCATCGCTGGAGCGCGTTGCGTCGAGGAAGCACTCCCCGGTGCCATCATCCTGGCACCGGGGTTGCCTAAAAGGGACCCAGTCGCTCCCATCGCAATATTGCCAAGGCGGCGACCCTCCCGTGTAGCGTATCGTCCCGGCCTTGCCCGTGACGCACGTTGCTGCATCGTTGGCGACTTTGATTCCTCCGACAACATCCAGCTTGCTCGCCGCGCTCGTGGTGCCGATGCCCACGTCGCCCGAGGCACTGATCACGAACGGCGTGGTATCGGTGCTGGCGGCATCTTCAACCAGGAAGCTATCGCCCGAACCTGTGTTGGTGATGGTGAGTGCGCTGACTGATCCTGAATGGGTGATGCTAAGCGCGTTGGTCCCGGTGCCGGCGATAGACGTGCTGGCATCGAGCGTCATCGCGTCGACAAAATCGGTGAAGTCGAGCGAGTCCGCGGTGACGCCGCCGGCGCTGGCCCAGGTGCCGTCGCCGCGCCAGAAAGTGGAAGACGAGGCCGAGGTGCCGCTGTTCAGGTTGGTGACCGGCAGATCGCCCGTCACGCCATTGGCAAGACTGACCTGCGCCCAGGCGGGATTGTTGGAGGTGCCGGTGTTGGAGAGATAGCGCGTGGCGATTGGTGTCCTTCGTCAGCGCCGTAATCGTATCCGCCGCCGAGCCGTAAAGCAGATCGCCCTGCGCCACGGCTGGTCAAGCCCGTGCCGCCCTTGGTCACCGTGACCGCGCCGGAATTGATCGTCCAGACCGCGCCCGAGGAAGAAACCGTGATGTCGCCCTTGTCGCCGTCGCTGAGGCCTCCGCCGCTGCTACCCATGGCGATCCAATTGGTGCCATTGCAGAATTGCAGCGTGCCATAGTCGTCATTGTAGATGGTCTCAGTCTTGAGGCCGGCGGGGTTGGCGCAGTCGGCTCGCGCCGGGGAAGTGAAAAGTGAGAGCTGAAGTAGGAAGAGCGCTAGCGACAAAAGGCGCAGGAGGGAAAGCGCCTTTCCGTGCCCGGGCGAAGGTGAGCCTAGCGGACGGCGCAGCATCGGCAGATCGTGCGCGCGTTGCGGGGCAGCGGCGTTTCGCAGGTGACGGGATCAGGCCTCGGCAGCAGGGCGGTCTGGACGCCGACGCAAGCGGCATGTTCCGCCCGGCAGGTTTGCTCGCAGGATGTCTGGTCGGCCACTGCCCTGACATCTTGACAGGTCAGCGCGGCGGCTGGAGCCGTCGCGTCCGTTGTGGCTGCGGCCGGAGTCGCGGCAGAGCTAAGGACAAGGACAGCGAAGATCAGAAAGGCGGAGGGCATGCATGCGGAAGCCTAGCCGCATTACGGCAATGTCGTCAATTATTCTGTTATCGGATTATTTACGGGGCGGAATAGTCACCCGAGCAGCCCAGATCGCTTGCCAATTCCACAGCTGTTTTGGTTGCCATCAGTGCCGATGGATAATTCGCGCAGCACCGGTAACGTCAGTGATTACGGCTATCCTCCAGCACAGCCATCCCCTCAGCGTCGCGGTTCTGTCGCGCCGTGCACGCACGCGGCGCGGCGCCACTCGTCCGATTTCGTCTTCACCTCAAACAACGGGTAGGCCGACAGGAACCGCTCACAGCGCGCCATCCAGGCGTTTGACCGTGCCTGCCCGCGCACCAGCTGCATATCCACACCGGCATCGGGATGCGCCTTGGCATCCGCCTCTACCAGCGCCTCCATCAGCCTGGCCCAATCCGCCAACGGCCAGAGCCCCGCAATGGGCGCGCCACGCTCGCCTTTGCGAAACACCACCATCCGCTCGGCGGAGCCCGCCTCGGCCAAAGGGATAAGATAGTAAGGCCCACCTGCGCCCTCGCGGTATCTGCTGTCTTTCTCAGCCACGCTGGCGATGCCCGCCACCGGCCTCAATCCGTCCGGCCCATCCCAGAAGAAATCGTAGCTCTTTTGCTCCGCAGGGTCCGTCACGTCGACGACCAAATAGCGCGCGCCGTCGATGACGAGGCCGTAGAACGAGCCCCGCCCCGCTCTCGCTGAGGCTTGCGAGAACCGCGCCGTCGCCGCGCGCGCCGCTCCCAGGCTGTCGATCAGCGCCTCGCGCAACGTGACGCCGGTCGTAAGCTCGAACGCCTCCTGCCTCACCTTGAAACCCGTCAGGTACGCCGGTCCAGCTGCGCTGGCATCGCTGTCCCCGATCGGCTTGCCCAGCACCGCTGAGAAGAACTTGTAGCGCGCCGCAAGGTCTCCTTCGACCACCAGCGAGACGATGCCGTTCTGCGGAGGATTGTTCCCGCCATAGATGTCGATTCTAGCCGTGCCGCCCCGCGGCGTGCGCAGCGGGCCCGGGTCGTCGACCATGAGAATGCCGTCGCTCGGCTCCCGCGTTATCAGCTCGCGCAGGCCGGAGGTATCGGCTGCGCGCACGGTGAAGGCGCCGAACTCTCCCGCGCGTTTCGCTTGGCGCAGATCGAAGGCCAGCTTCACCGTCTCGTCAGCTCCCAGAAACACCGCAACCCGGATCGCTTCCCCGCGACCTGGCCCGCGTTCGTACGCTTTGGTCTGCAGCCACAGGAGGTGCTCGCTTGCAGGATGCATGGCCGCCAGCACGGTGGAGAAGAACAGCTCCATGCGCTTCACCTTGTTGCATTCAACGAGATCCGACAGGTCGCGCGGGCACTTCGCGTCATCCTTCAGTACATAGAGGTAGCGCATGGCCGACGTACGTTCATGCCGCGGCACGTTGCCCCTGAAGGCATTGGCCAATCGGCTCTTCACCGCCTCGGCTTCCGCTGGCGTCAGCCGCACCGGCCCCTTGGGCCGCGCGGCCACGATGTCCACCGGATGGAAGCCCTGATCGCGGGTCGGCGCAGGCGAGAACAGCCATGTCAGGACGCCGGTGCCTTTGCCACCCACCTCGAGTCCGGCCCACGCAGCAATGCCGCAAGCAATCAGGAATCCCTTATTGCGCAACAATACGCGTCCCAATCCCATCACCCTCTCCTCTTTCGGCGGTCAAGACTGCTGGCCTTGTTCGGTGCCGGCTTGCTCCAACCTCTCTTTCCAGCGCTGTTGCATTTCCGGCGCCTCGAGCACGAACCGCTGCGTCAGCAGCCCATGCAGCGCAGCAATGCCCGCTTTGGCGCCGCCCGACTCCGCCACAGCAATTACGTCATGCCCCAAAGTCGGTGCCACGATCACCCACCAATTGGGCGCAGATACCTGGCGGCGCAGCTGAGCTTGGGCGACGTCCATGAACCACTCTTCGGCCGTGCCCAGCTCGAACGCATGAATGCTCGACAGCGGAACCCCCGCAATGCAATCCATCGTTTCCGGCTTGGCGCCCCGGGACACCCAGAAATAGAGCTCCTGCGTTTCCCGGTGCGGCGCCACCACGGCCTCGCACTGCTCCGTTCCCATAATCGCCGTCGCTCGCGCGCGGGCGACGGCTTCGGCCGCGCCCGGTGCCGGCTCCGGCCCCTTGATGTGTACGTCCCAGACCCTGAAGCCGTCCTTGAACGCCTTGTCACCGGCGACGCACATCCCGCCGACGATCAAGGACGCGAATACCGCGACCCAGAAGTACCCGCTACCTGCATAGACGGCCACGAACACGAACACCATCACCACCGCGGCCATCTTGAGCTCAAAGGTTAGCTGCCGCACATAGGCCGACTCGCCCGTCGGCACCACCTGCTGCCAGCGCAGACACGGAAACCCCTCCTCCGAATGAGAGTCGTCCAGCAGCTTGACCATGCCTCACCCTTCGCCTGACGCCGGCAGGCAGCCCCTGTCCGCAACGCATTCGCCCGCGTCCACAACATGGCACACCCTTTTCTACCCCCAGCGAATTGATCTGGACAACCCCTCCGCCGGCAGACAAAGATGCATTTGCGCATTTGAAGCTTTGCGCGAATTGCAGGGTTCATTGATCATTACGTTTGCCTCTTCCAAGGGCGGCGTCGGCAAATCCACCTCCTGCGTGGCGCTCGCCGGCGCCTATGCCAAGGCCGGCGCGCGGGTGCATATCGTCGATCTCGACAATAACCGCACCGTCTCGCGCTGGCTCGGCCGACGACAAGGCCCGGCCCGAGAATATCACCGTCTCCGTGCCCGACCCGCAGATCCTGACCGAGCATCTGCAGGAAGCCGCCCGCCATTACGCCCCCGACAAGATCCTGATCGATGTCGCCGGCAACTATGAGCGGGCGCTGACCGTGGCCATCGCGCGGGCGCATCTGACCCTGATCCCCGCCTCCACCACCGAGGCCGACATCTACGAGGCGGCGCGCATCGCCCGGCACATCCAGACCATCTATGCCGCCTTCGGCAAGACGCCGCTCTACCGCGTGCTGGCCACGCGAATTTCAACGCTCGCGACCCACGCCCAGGCGCATGGCTTCAAGGAGATCGCCCGCCTCAAGCTGCCGCTCCTGAACGACCATCATCGCCCAGCGTGCCGCCTACGAGGAGATCGGCCTCTCCGGCCTGCCGCCGCATTTTGCCGATCCCGGACGCCCGACCACCGCCAAGGCGATCGTCGAGCTCGACCAGCTCAAGGACGAGATCGAGGCGCTGCTGGCCGAGGCCTATGGCGAGGAAGCGGCTCCCTCCTCCACCCCGGCAGCCGAGCTCGCGTCATGACCGCCCAGCGCCCCACCTTTCGCCCCATCGCCGCGCCGCTCGATGTCGATGACGGCGCGCTCGCCCGCCTCAACGAGCAGCTCGGTGTCCCGGCTCTGGTCAAGCCCGCCGCCTGAGAAGCCCCCCAGCGGCCAAGGGAAGGCTCCAGGATTCGCCAAAGCCGGAACCCCGCCCCTCCCCTACCCCGCCGGCCGCAGGACGCACCACGGGCCAAAAAACCGGCCCTCGCCACTCCGGGCCCGGTCGAGAAGCTCTCCGTCGAGCTTCCGGGCTATCTGACCGACGCCATGAAGCGCCATGCCGCCGAGCACCGCACGTCCGTGCGCCACATCGTCATGCGCGGCCTGGTGGCGCTGGGCTTCGAGATCGCGTCCGGCGACCTCGTTCCCGACGCGCGCCGCGTTCCCAGGAAACCCAAAAAGCGCTAAGTCCGCATTTGCGCATTTATGGGCTTGCGTCATCTGCAGATCGCCGCAAATGCTGCGATTGCGGATCTGCGCTGATGCTGGACTTGCATGATGCGGGTACTTGCTCATTCCTGCACTTGCGGGTTTGCGCATGTGCGATAATGCGCAGGTGTGCATGCATGCATTTGCGCATATCGTGCATCCGCGCAGATGCGCTGATGCGGATTTGCGCATGACCGCATTTGCCGTTCATGGGCGCCGGCCCTTGGTGAATTTCTTCACCCAGCCCGAGGAAGGCTCGCTCGGGATGCCGCGGCGGCTCGTTCAGCGTCGCCACCCACGCCCGGTACTGCGCCTCGAGAAAATATTTGTCCCAGCCGGGCGCGATCGACGGCACCATCTCCAGCGCCGAGAGCGGCACCAGATCTTTCACCGGCCAGTGCGCCAGCCGGCGGCGGACCGATATCCGCTTGGGCTGTGCCGCGTCGTCCGTGTGCCGCGGCAAAGCCACCGCCGCGCGCTTGACCGGAGGCGGGGAGGGGAGGAGCTTCAGGCCGCCCGGCACCGTCTCGATCCGCGCCTCCTTGTAGGCGCTGGTCGCTTTCTTCACCGCGCCCAGAAACTTGCGCTTGAAGTTCTTGGTGTCGGCGTACTCCTGGCCGAACTGGCCTTTCAGCGCCGCCCAGGACAGCGGTGACGCCCTTGCGTTCGTTGACCCGGCACAGCCGATGCGCCAGCCAGCTGTAGACGTCGAGCGCAAACGCCGAGTTCTGCAATTGCCCGATCGCTTCGGGCTCCAGCGGCACCGCATGCTCCATCAGGCTGTCGAAGAATTTCTCGGTGAGGCGAATGTAGCCCGGCCACAGCGTCCGCTGGCCGTCCTCGTCCGTGTGCCAGGCCTGGAAGGCATCGATCGGCTTGGCATCGACCTGCGCCGGGCCCTTGGCGGTCATCATGGCGAGCGTCATATGGCACGAGCTCAACGCCAGCATCTGCTTGCGGAACTGCGCCATGCTCTCGCCGCCGGCATCGATGTTGAGCCGGCGCAGGAACTCGCGCACGCTGCCGCCGATGTTGACGTCCGCACGAACGCGTGCGCACCGCTTCCGAGCAGAGATTGATCAGCACCAGACGTGGCCGCGTGCCGGAGGGCAGGGGCTGGTCCATCCATTTGAGCCCATCGAAGGTGCGGCCCGCCTGCAGCGAGAGCGAGGCGCGGCCGCTGGTGCGCTCGAAGGTGCGGCTCGCGGTCGGATTGCGCGGCAGCCCGAGCTGGCACAGCACCGCATGCAGGAAGTGCGGGTCGCCGCCGCCCTCGCCCGCCAGCACCACCGCCTGTTCGTCGATGCTGCCTGCAACGCCAACAACCAGATCCCTGACGCTAACGCTCCTTCCCATTGCCCCCGCCAAATCAACTCTCGGCCATAAGCCTAGCGTCGTTGCACCGATCCCCTAAAAGCTTTCTTCGCTCGCCAATCGCAAACCGAGTCGGTGCGGCGGAATGGGACCCTTTCGCCAACCGCCTGCACGGCGCCAATGCGCGGCAGATCGTAATTCAGCCAAGGCCTGCGGTGGAATGGTACCCCTCTGCGGCGGAATGGGACCCCGGGCCGATCGCGCCCGAAATCCCGGAGTCGGCTGCGGCGGAATAGGACCCCGATTCCCCGCACAGCCCTTGCGGCGGAATAGGACCCTCGCGCGGCGGTATGGCACCCGCTGTTGCGGCGGTATCGGCGCCAATCTGCGGCGGAATGGGCCCGCCCTTTGCGGCGGAACGGGACCCGCACACTCTATATACCTATAAGGTACCTCTAATCACCAATAATGAACCTGTAACCGGCGGCCGGCATTTCCAGCCCGACGGGAGCAGGGTCTTTTTTTGATGAAGGTAAGAGGAGAAAATCTCATTCGCATCTGCCGAGCTCGTCGTAGCTTACTCCGATGGCGGACGATACCGAAGACATGGTCCCACGCCTGCTGCAAGCGATCCGCGATGAGCAGACCACGACCAGCCGTAATCTCGGCACGCTGGCCGAAGGCATGATCTCGCTGCGCCGCGAGGTTCAAAGCAATACCGCAGACATTCAATCTCTTTCGGTTAGCATTCACGGCATTACGGAGCGACATTCATACGCTTGCCATCGCGATGGATAGCCAGGGCGACCGCCTGACGTCCATGGACCAGCGGCTTAGCCGAATTCGAAGTGCGCCTCGGCACGCATCGAGCAGCGCCTCGATCGTCCACGCTGACCGCCGTGAGCAACGAGCCCGTTCTCATCGCCTATGCCGTCAAGGACCGCCCTCGCGGGCAAGAAGGCCATCTGGACCCGTATCGGCGCTGCCTGGCCGCACGACAAGGGCGCCGGGCTCACCGTGATCCTCGACTTCCTTCCCGTCGAGCCGCGCATCGTCCTGGTCGAGCCGAAGATCGATCTGCCCAGCATCCACCTTGAAAAGCACCCGCTCTACGCTCCACGAGTGATCGCGCCTGCCAAGGCTGCGTATCGTCAAGCAACGGCCCTCACGTGACGATGCGTACAGCGACCGCTTGGGCCGGAATACCTCAAGAGCAGCTCCTGCCTTCTCGCACCTTGCTGCCGGCCGGGCTCGACAACCGGAATTCGACTATCATCTGCTAGCAGTGTGATCTGCATGCTATCAGTGACTGCCGCTAAGGCGGATGCTATATTCCCCGTCATGGATGCGAGACGGCAGGAACCGCAGCGCCATGCTGCGCGGCTTCTGGACAGTGCTGGCAACCGGCTTCACGCTGGCCGTGATCGCCCTTTCCATGGCCATCAATTTCATCTTCGGCCACGGCCTCGGCACCTCCCCGCTCAATGCCCGCATCCTCGGCTCGCCTCTCGGTCGCCTGCGACGGGCTCAAGGCCCTGCTGCCGCTGTTCATCGCCTGGCAATGGGCCGACGGACGCCGCTTGGCCGCCGCGGCCGGCGCCGTCCTGTTCGCGCTGCTGCTGGCCTACGGCACGGCCTCCGCCATCGGCTTTGCCGCCGAGAACCGCGACGGCTCTGACGACCACGCGCGAGAGCCACAGTGCGGAGCTGCACGAGGCGGCCGCCGATCTCGCCGCTCGCACGAACGCGGCTCTGCCGCTCTGCCGTCTCACCGCCTCGCCGGCGTCATCGAAGCCGACATCGCTGCCAGCGCAAAAGGACCGCCTCTGGGATGCGACGGCGCGCCTGCACCGACGCGACGCTCCCCACGAGCCGCGACTTCTGCAAGCGGATCGAAGCGCTCAAGGGCGAGCTCGCCGTTGCCGCCGAAGCCAGCAGGCTGTCGGCCACGATCGAGCGCCTCAAGCTGCAGATCGCCAAGCATCGCCACAGCCGGCGCCGGCCGCGACGCCGACCCCAGGCCCGCGCCATCACTGAGCTCACCGGCGTCGACGTCGCCCATGTCGGTCAGCGCCTCACCTGGCTGCTGGCCCTTGCCGTCGAAGCCATCAGCGCTTTCGGCCTGTTCGCCATCACACGCCGCGACCTGCACGCAAGCCAGCCGGCCACCCCAGAGAATTCAACCGCCTGGCGGCTCGTCGCCAAGTACACGCAAGCACCACAGATCGACGCGGCGCCTGGCTGGCGGCCATTGAAAGCAGGGTAGGGACACAATGGGCGAGATCATTTCCTTCGTTGGCCAGAAGGGCGGCACGGGCAAATCCACCCTCGCACGCGCTTTCGCGGTCGAGGCGGCCAAGGCCGGCAAGAGCCTGCTGATCGCCGATCTCGACGAAGCCCAGCGCACCAGCTGGGAGTGGGGACAGCGCCGCGCCGCCAATGCGTTCCTTCCGGCCATCGCCGTCGAGACTGTTGCCGCGCCTGCAGGTCTTCTCCAGGGCTGCCAGCCTCGACTTGCTGGTCGCCGACGCGCCCGGCTGGGCCGATGCCTCCACCGTGTGGCTCGCCCAGGGCTCGCAGCTGACCGTGCTGCCGACCGGTGCCAGCGTCGATGACCTCAATCCCACCATCCGCCTGACCCACGAGCTCACTCGACAAAGGCATCGCCGATTGGCGCCTGGCCGTCGCGCTCTGCCGCATCCAGACCGATGCCGAGGCCGATTTCGCCCGCGAGCTATCTGAAGCAGGCCGGCTACACGCGCGTTGAAAGGCCAGCTGCGCGAGAAGAAAGGCTTCCGCGACATGCAGAATGAGGGCCGTGCCATCACGGAGAGCCCTGTCGCGTCGCTCGCGCATGAAGCCTTCGAGTTGATCGGCAGCATCGCCGCTGCGCTCGACCGCGCCCGGAAGAAGGAGCTCGCGCTCGAACGCCAGGCCAAGGGTCCGGCGCGCCTCGTGCGCTCGACCGACAAGGGCAGGGGAGACCGGTGATGAGCACCTTCGACCCCATGCAGCAACCGCGTCCGCATTGGCCCGCCGCCCTCGCGCCGCGACACGTTCCAGACGCTGGACCGGCCTCGATCCTCGCGTCCGGCGCGTCCGCACCGGCCGCACCGAGCAGTTCAACGTCCGCGTCAAGGCTGGCTTCAAGGAGCGCATCGAGGAACTCGCCGGCCGAGGAGAAGGAAACACTCGGCGGCATGCTGGAAGCGATGCTCGCCGCCTACGAGAGCGGCGCCGCGGCACCCGAGCGCGGAGTCCCCTTGGCCGAAGCGCGCGCCGGCCGCACCAGAGTGTTGCGGCTGTGGGCCACGCGACGCCGTCTTCGACGCCATCGGCAAAGTTGCCGCCGAGCGCAAGCTCTCCGTCTCCGCTCTGCGTTGAGGATCTGCTGGCGCGCGAAGCGGCGCGCCTCGATCCCGCATGGCGACAGGTTCGGCGTCGTTCTGAGGAAGTAGCGAGCCGTGGGTCCATGACCGAGCGCAAGCACGAGACCCGACGCTCCTATCCGCCGGACTATGTCTCGGCGGAAACGCTGGCCTACCGCCTCGACTGCTCCCGCTCGACGATTGAAGCCTACGTGCGCGCCGGATTGCTGCCAAAACCTGAGCTTATCGGTAATCTGCCGCGCTGGGATTTCGCCGCCGTGATGGCCTTCATTAAGGCGCGCAACGAACCGGCCAATCCCCTCTTGCCCGGCCAGGAGACCGACGACATCTACTTGAAGGGTATCCGCCGTGGTACGGCCTCGTAAGCCCAGGATCGCGCTCCCGCCCCATATCAACGCGGTCAGGTCAAGGGGCAGGGACTACTATTACTTCCAGGCGTCGCGGGGCACACCGCGCGCCACCAAGCCAATCCGCATTCCCGGCGATCCTGTCGATGCCGATGGTTCGCCCAATCAGGCCTGGTGGGAGACCTACCGCCAGCTCGCCGGTGAGGCCGAGGCGCGACCGCCGAGCGGTACCTTCGGCCTGCTCATCGAGGCCTACGAGAAAAGCCTCGAATGGCAAACGCTCTCGCCCCGCACGCGAAAGGAATGGGCGCGCCATCTCCGCACGGTCCGGCGCGCCTGGGGCGAGCTGCAGGTGAGGGGCGTCGAGCCCAAGCATGTTCTGGCCCTCAGGGACTCGCGCGCCAAGACCCCCGCCAACGCCAACAATCTCGTCCGCGCCCTGTCATCCCTTCTCGCCTGGAGCGTCCCGCGCGGCTGGCGCGACGACAATCCCTGCCGCGCCATCCACAAGCTCAGGATTGGCGAGGGCTATGCCCCCTGGCCGTGGGAGGCGATCGAGCACTTCGCCCAGCACGCCCGGCCCGATCTCTGGCATGCGGCTGCGCTTGCGCTGTTCTCCGGCCAGCGTCTCTCCGACGTGCTCAAGGTTAAGTGGAGCGACGTCAGCGATGGACTCATCTCGGTTCAGCAGCGCAAGACCAAAAAGCCCGTCTGGATACCCATCCACCGCAGGCTGGCCGCCATCCTCACAGAACTCCCGCGCGGCAGCGTCTACGTGCTCACCAACACCAAGGGCCGACCCTGGACACTCGACGGCTTCAAGGCATCATGGTCCAGCGAGCTCAATCGCGAGATCATGAAGGAGTTGCGCAGCATGCGGCTCGTCTTTCACGGGCTGCGCAAGAGCGCGGTCGTCACGCTGCTGGAGGCGGGCGCAACCGACGCAGAAGTCTCTGCGATCACCGGCCAGTCGCGCGAGATGGTCGAGCACTACTCGAGGCAGGTGAATCAGAGAAAGCTGGCGGCTGCGGCCATCCTGAAATGGGAAGCTGCCGACGCGCACGCATGCCCTTCGACAGCCTCTGACTAGGCTGTCATTCTCCACCCACCACCCTGCAAAGATCCCTTCGTGGCGACCAGGCTGCGTCGGTGACCCGTTCCCCACCGCGGACGAACGTAGAACGAACAGAGATAGAGTTTGCAAAACATTTGGCGTGTTCTTGCAAAACATCGTCGATGAGAACAACCTAACTCTTTGATTTATTGGTCGGAGCGGGGAGATTTGAACTCCCGACCCCCAGTCCCCCAGACTGGTGCGCTAACCAGGCTGCGCTACGCTCCGTACCTTGCAAACGGCGGCGAGCACCCGAGCCTTCGCCGCCGATCTCGGCGGCTCTGAGAGCAAGCTCGACTGCAGCATTGCATTCCTGCCGCCACCGGCTGTGATGTAAGGGGTTTCCCGGTCTCTGTAAACGCCGCTGCCCACCTGCCGCCGACAACCTCCGGCGAGGGGCTTGGCCCTTGTCGCCGAGGCCCTGTCTGCGCCCTTTGTTGTGCAAACACCACACCGGCGCCCTCGAGGCGCCCCGCGGCCCTCCCAACCTCTTGTCGCGCAAAGGTGCCGGAACCAAAGTCCGGCCGAACGGGCTGGGGTGAAACGGATGCGGCTCGACGATGATCTCGACTTTGACGACACAAGCTCCGCCGGCAGGGCATCGGCCAATCGCCAATAGGGGCCAATAGAAGGAGCAAGCAAGGATGCTACTCCAAACGCCACGCCGTGCCGTGCTCGCGGGGCTTGCGGGCTGTGCGGCGCTCATCGTCGGGCGTTCGCCCAATGCTGCCGCTCAACAGCCAGGCGCTGCCTCGACAGGCTCGGAGTCTCCCGCCGCACGCGAGGCGCTGCGCCTGAAGCAGGCCGCACGCGAGAAGGCCAAAGCGGTTGAGGCACCGAGGTTTCGACCGGAGACCAAGGCCCTGGAAGCACCGGTCATCAGCGCCTTCTATCGGCGCTACGGCACGGGCAGCTTCAGCAACCTGGACAGGATCCGGTTGCGGTGGCTCGGCCTGAAGGACACCAGCGACCCGAACTACTTCGCCCTGATCCCCCACAAGGACGCCGCCTTCTCGTTCCAGCGCCCCAACAGCGGCGCCGTCATCGCCCCTCGGCACATGTTCACCGATGGCGGTTCGGTGCCCTGGCTCGCGCAGGCGCTGCCCAATTTGTCGAGCTGGGGCTATGGGCCCGCCTACCTGGTCCACGATTGGCTCTTCGATTTGCATCATTGCCGTCGCAGCGATCTCGACTTCGAGGCCGCGCGCGACATCATGATGGAAGCCGTCAAGACGCTGATGGAGACGGGCGTCTGCGCCAAGTCGGAGCTCTCGTTCTGGCTGCTGTTCCAGGGCATCGACAGCGCCAGCGCGCGCGCCTACTGGGCGGCCGACACCGGCGGCTGCACCCTGCCGCCCGACTACGAGGAGTAGGGCGCCGCTTCAGCGCCGCTCGGTGAGCTCCCTCAGTCGCTTCAACGCTTTTGTCACGGCGGCATCCCTGCGCTTGGGTGCAGACAGGCTCCGCTTCAGCGGCCCTGGCGCGGCGCTCACTCTCACGGGATAGACCGTCGCCGTCGCCTGACGGTCGAGCAGGGAGATAGTGTTGTTCGGCTTGGGCACGTAGCACGTCGCCGTGGCCGGGTCCTTGAAGGATTCCTTCTCGAGGCTGTACAGCATGACCGAGCTGGGATCGAAGGTCGTCGTCAGCAGCTTGCTCGATGGCGGCAGCTGCCGCATGTTGATGTCGACTTTCTTCTTGGGCCAGGGCAGGGCCTTGTAGAGATAGTCCCAGTCGAATTCCTTCTCGCACACCGAGATCGGGCTTTGGTGCTCGTGCTCGAAGCCGATCGCGTGGCCGAACTCGTGCAGGATGATGCCGTCATCGTCGGTCGTGAATGTCGTCTTGTCCATGCCCTGCAGGTTCAGCGTCTGCTTCTGGGCGTCGACTTGCTTCGCCTCGATGCCGACGACGGACCAGTAGCCCTGGCCGACGAAGCTCACCCTGACGTTGGCGGGCTCGCCCGCACCGCAGCTCCGGCGGCTGCCGGCGGGGCCAAAGTCGAGCCGCAGGGCGGTCGATTCGTCCCAGTGCTGCGCGACCTCGGCGACATGGTCGCGGGCTTCCGGGCCGCCATCGAGGAAACAGACGTGCACCACGCTGTCCGGCCATGTCAGCTCCCTCTGGACCACCGCCTCGAGCTCGACGTCATTGGACTTGTTCGACGCGTTGGCGAGAAACCGCCTGAGCGAGCGAATCTCCTCGATCTTCTTCCAAGCCGCCGGCTCGACCGAGTCGCGCTCGGCAACGATGCCATGAAGGTCGTGCGCGCGCGCGGCGCCCGCCCCCAGGGCGAGCAGCATGCCGGCAAGCACCAGGTAGCTGTAGCGGAGACTGGACATCGTACTGCTCCTCGTCGATTGAGCCATCGCGCCTCGCGGCGCAAAGCCTACTTCTTCAGGAATTCCAGGACTGCCGCGGCTGTCCGCGCGTGGTTGTACTTGGGGCCGTTCTTCTGCATGTCGGCGAACTGCTGCTCATTGGTCCAGGTCCTGGGATAGGCGCCCCTGTAGTGGATGCCGACCAGCCGCATCTGCTCGTCGAACAACGGCGAGCCGGAGCTGCCGTTGGCTGCTCCGCAATCGTGGAAGATGTCCGTCTGCTCGACCTTGCGGACCCTGCAGTGCTCCTGGATGGCGAGTGGAAATCCGAGCGGGTGATGCACGAGCCTCACGATTTCCGGCATGCCCTCGCTGGCGGGGCGGACCTTGACGGGTTGTCTGTTCGTCTCGGGCCCGATCTCGGAAGCCTTGCGGTCCAGGGTGAGGAGAGCGATGTCGAGCGCTTCGTCGGTCTTGACGGACACGCAATTGGCGGAAGCTCCGCGCTGGTTCCGAGCCAGGAAATCGAACTCGGCGACGATATCCTGGCATGACGGCGTTGCCGACTGCTTCGACTGCTGCCACGCCAGGGAATACTGCAGGCAGTGGTGGTTGGTCGCCAATGTCTGCTCGTCGATGAGCACGCCCGTGCACGTCACCTCGGTGGGGCCGATGTGTAGAAGCGCGACGGAGTGTTCGGGCTCGCGCATGGCGCTGCCTTGGGGGAAGAAGGTGATCAGCATCGTGCTGACGATCGGGCTGTGGACGGTGACGCCATGCGGTGGCGTGCGCCAGACCGCGCGCTCCAGCCTGAACGACAGGCCGGTCGGCGCGCTTTCGGCGGCAAGCTCGATGCGCAGCTCCCCGGACGGCAGCAGCCCGGTCATGAAGCTTTCCTGATTGGCGAACGCGCTGGCCGGATAGCGCGCCACCTCCTCCTCCAGCGGAAGCCGCAGCACGCGGATGCTGTAGGAGGCGCCGGGCGGCGACTTGATGTTGTCGAAGCGGAACCGGATGTAGCGCGTGTGCATCTGGCCGAATGGCATCTGCCAGAACACGCCCTTCCTCACCTCCTGAAACTTCTGGTCTTCGACCACCTCGTTGAGGGTCATCGACTGCGAGTCCTGGGCGATGAGGTGGAAGGCCTCCTCGTCCTCTTGTGCGAGAGCACGCTGGGCAGGGATCAGGACCAGTGCCGCAATCAGCGCGCCGGCCACCGCGTGCAGGGCGCGCGGCGCACCCGGTGGCCGCTTCATTCCTTGCATCGCTTCAGAATGGTGCAAGACACGTACTCCTTGAGGCCCTGCTTCGGAAACGGGGTCTTGCGCCCGTCCTTGATGACAAACGCACTGTCGCTGGGGAACTCCATCACGGCCTCGGTCAGCCGCCTGAGGCGGTGCGCGCTCTCGTCGTTGTAGAAGACCGTAAAGCGATTGTTCGCCTCGGCCTTGATGCTGCGGATGTCATTGAAGGAGATCTTCTCCTCGGCACGGCGTGTCTTGCCGTCCATCATGCCGTCCTTGAACACGATCGGCTGGACCTTGCGCGCCTCTCCGCGGTCGATCTTCACCTTCGTCCAGCAGGGTGGCTCCGCGCACGTGCTCCAGGCATCGGCCAGGATCAGGTCCTCGTCGAAGCTGAGCGCCTTCTCGGGGTTGATGCGCCCGTAGCGCGACAGGCCCTTGATCTCGGGCGTGATGTCCGCCGTGAAGAGGATGCGGTTCTTCACCTCCTGCACGGTCGGATACGGCAAGCCCTTGTCCCGGGCCTTGGCGATGATCGTGGTCGCGAGCCCGGCGACGCGGGGTGCCGCCACCGAGGAGCCCACCATCGTGCCGACCCAGCCGCCGTAGAACGTGGTCTCCACCACGCCCAGCGCCGCCACGTCGAAGGCCATGCCGTAGTTGCTGAGCGGCGTGCCGTCCTTGTCCCGGAGCAGCCCGTTCTCGGTGGTGTCCAGCGCCACCACCGAGATCAGGCCGGTGGGCTCGTCTCTGGCGTTGCTCCAGCAGGCCGGATAGATCCAGCAGTCCGTGCCGCTGGTGGAGTTCATCTCCTTGCCGAGGCGCTTGGGGCCTTCCAGCACGTCGCCGGCCGCCGCGACGATGAGATAGGTCTGGTCGGCCCCTGAATTGTCGCCCTCGCCGAACAGCAGGTTCTCCAGGTTGGATCTCCTCCCCGGCTCGATCTCGTAGCTTTGGCTGACGTTGATCACCTTCGGATCGAGGGAGTACTCCGCGGCATACCTGAAGAGGTCGGGCACGCCGCCTTCGAATTGAACCGGGTTGACCACCTGCCAGGCCCAGATCTTGAGGCCGGGCAGCATGCCCGATACCGCCGACTGGTCGGAATGATGGGCGGCGAGAATGCCTGCCACGCCCGTGCCGTGGTCGAAGAAGGATGACTGAAGATAGCCGTTTGTGCGCGCCTCACCGCATTTGGAGGCTTTGTCCGGCGGGTTCGTCACTGCGGGGAGGGGTATGTTCTCCGGCCGCGTTACGAACACCACGCCCTTGAGCAGGCAATGGTCCGTATCCACGGCCAGATCCCAGATGCCGGCGTGGACCCAGCTCTTGTAGGTGTCCTTGACGAAGCTCCGGCGCCACTTCGCTTTCTGCTTGAGCGCATTCTTCCTCGGGCAGGAGCCGCATTTCCCCCGGCATCGCGTGTCCGCGCGCAACCCCTACCGGGTAGGTGATGTGAATGAGCACCCTGTCCTTGGGGATTCGAAGCTCCTTGGCCCGCTTCTCGATGGCGGAATTGACGGCCGCCACGATCGCCAGACGGTCTGCCTCGCTGCCGTATTTGATGACGACACGGTAGGCCCTGCCCGGCAGGCGAAGCTGCCCGGAGAACTTCGCCGGTACGAGGTCCGGGCCGGTGGTGAACTGGGCAGCGTATTGCGCGTTCATCGACCGGATGAGCGCGCGGCACTTGTCGTCCCAGCTGTCGCATCCGTCGAACCGGTTGACGACGAGGCCTCGCAACGAGTTGCGCCGCGAGTTCGAACTGAAAATTGTAGAGCACCGTATACGGCTCGATCCGCACATTCGGCACACACAGAATGAATTTGGGCAGCGCCTTGTTGGGGCAGGACAGATCGGACCCGGCTGCGTAGTTCCTCGTGGCAGCCGTATTGTACCAGCGGCTTCTTCCGTGCACCTTCCGGCACACGTGCGGATTGATCTGGCAAAGGAACTCCTCCGTGGCGAGCGCGGTGACGCCGCGGGGGGTCAACTTCTCTCCTTGCACGACCTTCTCGATCGTGGAGTTCTCGAGCAGGACATGCTTCTTCAGCTCCAGCTTGTCCTTCTCGTAAAGGGCCGCCAGCACGTGGCCGTAGTGCTCCGGCGCCAGCACCCCGCTGAGGCGTATGGTGAGGTAGTTGCCTTCGCTGGCGCTGACGTCGGCCGGCTTGCGCGGATAGAGCAGCTTGGCCATCTTGAGGTCGTCCTCCGACAGCGCATCGAGGAAGGGACCGCTGCATTTGCTCTTTTCGCCGCTCTTGAAGAACTCCGCCGACAGCATGCGCATGACCGAGCGCTGATCGAAGCCGGTGGAGATGTACTCCCCGTTGTTTGGGACGGTGCGCTGCTGGGTCTGCTTCATCTCGGTCGTGCTGTAGACGACGCGCTCGGACCCGACCGTGGCCAGAAGCGAATCCACCGCTTGCTGTGAGAAGCCGCGACCGCGAAGCTTGTCGAGATCCAGTTCCTCCCGACAGCCGGCTTGCGGGTTCTGCTCCTCGTGCAGCAGGCCCAGGACATGGCCGAACTCGTGCAGGACCTGCCGCCGCGCGCCGGCGTCGAACTTCTCGCCGATGCCCTGCAGATTGACCGTCGGCTGGTCTTGGGGGACGTTGGCCGCATCCCTGCCGATGTAGGACCAGGAGCCCTTCGCCTCGAAGCCGACGCGTACGTCGAACGGCTCCTTGCCGCCGCAGCTATTGAAATCGGGCTCGCGACCGAAGTCGAAGAAGATGCTCGTCTCGCGCGTCCACTCGCGCGCGGTCCGCGCAACCATGGCCCGGGACTCCGCGCTTCCTCCGAAGAAGCAGATGGCGAGCCGATGCTTGTCCTGGGGCCAGCGCTGACGAAGAGAGCCTATGCCGGCGAATGCCGCCGATGCATCCACAAGAAACACAACCAGAAGTAGAACGCGCCACACTCCACGCAGACGCATATACCCCTCCCCCTAGGCCTCACCCGGGCAACGTGACCGGCGTCCGTCCCTGAAAATCCGGCGAATTTTCTGTATGTTAACCATATCTCAATCCACCAGTTCGGGCAACGGCTCGCCCATCGTGCGGGCAGCCTCAGCGCGCTCGCTTGCCTGTTCGGCGCGGCGCCAGGAGCCCGGCAATCGCGGGCCCATCGGCCGGGAAGGTACGCACGCGCGGCACGCGCATTCCCTGCCCGAGCGCGACCGCGCCATGGAGGCCTTGCGGCAGTTTCAAGTCCCGCACCGTGATGCCCGCCTCCTTGGCAAGTCGCTGCGCCGTCGCCTCGACCCGCGCCGGCGTCGCCGGGCCGCTGCCGCCAGTGCGGCCGCGCACGCCGACGTCGACGAGCAGGCGGGCCAGGCCGCGGCCGTGCGCCTTCGCAAAAGCCTCCAGGCGCGACCACGCCTGCAGGAATGCCTCCTGTGGATTTCCCTCGCGAGCGCCGTGCGCCGGCAAGGGCATATCGGCGAGCCCACGCCCCGCAGCCACGATCAGGCGCTGGTGGCGTGCCGACACGCGCACGCTGCGCGCGTGCTCGAGATCGACGCCGATCTCGCCACGCCGCGTTACGCCGATGAGGGCGAGCCCGTCGCTGTGCGAGAGGCTGAACGCTGCCGGCCCCTGAGCGAGCCTGGGCTTGCCGCCGGGCGAGCGCACGAAGGCAGCCTTGCGCACCCGCGGTCCCGCCATCCGCTCGAGCGCAATCCGCACTGCGATGTAGGCCGCAAGGCGATCCCGGCGCTGGCGGGGATCGGTGAATTGCCGGGCGCGGGCGCGATCGTCGGACGAGAGCCGCGGCTCATCGGCCTCCAGCGCCTCGAGTGCAGGCGCTGCTTGCTCCAGGTCCACGAGCCAGAGCTCGGTCATTGCTGCTCACGGCCGGCAGGCGCCCCTGGTGATGCGCGGGGCTCGGCTCATCGCTTGGCGGCATGCTCGCAGTGCCGCTCGCTCCCACTCCCGTTGCCGGGCGAAAGCAACAGACGGCAGGTGTCGAGCTCCGCCATGACGGAGCGCAGGGTATCAACGTCGCACGAGCTGAGCAGCAGGGAACCTCCGGCCGCGGCGGGGAGCGAAACGGACTTGGGCTTGCCGCCGCGCACAATGCCGGCAATGGGCGCATCGCCCGACCGCTTGACGGCGTCCACCCCGCGCTCGCGCAGGATCCGCTGCACGCCCTTGATCGTGTAGCCCGAATTCTGCAGCAGGTGCTGAATGCCCCGCAGCAGCTCGACGTCGGCTGGCCGGTAGAGACGGCGCCCGCCGCCACGCTTCATCGGCTTGAGCTGGGCGAACTTCATCTCCCAGAAGCGCAAGACGTGCTTCCTGACGCCAAGCTCAACCGACACTTCGCCGATATTGCGAAATGCTTCCGCTGCCTTGTCCAAGGCCAAACCCCCGCTAGGTTTGTGTGCCCTCAGGCTACTCCGCCGCGTTTCGGCGCAGTCGGCCCGCGTTTATGCGATCCTTCATGATGTTGCTGGGTCTGAATACGAGCACGCGCCTCGGCGTGATCGGTACTTCCTGGCCGGTCTTGGGGTTGCGCCCGACGCGCGGGCCCTTTTGCCGGATGCCGAAGGAACCAAACGAGGAGAGCTTGACGGCATCGCCCGCCGCAAGGCTCGCCGATATCTCCCTCAAAATGAGCTCCACCAGCTCCTGAGACTCGTTGCGGGGCAATCCCACTTTCTGGACCACCGCTTCTGCCAGGTCTGCACGCGTGAGCGTCTTGCCACCCATTGTCTTCCGCCCCTCCCCAGCTCCCAATCCAGTATCGATGCTAGCCATGGTGCTTTCTCGGGTCAACAACAAGCAACTGAAATTGCACACATAAACAGTGTGGTGTGACTTTACCAGCGGGCCAGGGCTGCACCCCACGTCAGACCACCTCCCATTGCCTCCATCAGCACGAGGCGGCCTTCCACCAGGCGATGGTCCTCGAATGCCTGGTTCAACGCAAGAGGTATCGATGCGGCCGACGTGTTGCCGTGCTTGGCGAGCGTAAAGACGATCTTTTCGGGAGGAATGGAGAGCCGTTTGGCGATGCCGTCCAGGATGCGCTTGTTGGCTTGGTGGGGCACATAAAGATCGACCTCGTCGCCGGCGTAGCCGGTCATCACCAAGGTCTCCTCGATCACGCTGGAGATCTTCTGCACCGCATGGCGGAAAACCTCGCGCCCGTTCATGCGCAAGTGACCCGTGGTCTTGGTCGAGCCTGGTCCGCCGTCGACGTAGAGCAGCTCCTCGAAGCGTCCGTCCGAGCGGATGCGGGTTGCCAGGATGCCGCGGTCGTCGCGGCCGCCGAGCTGGGTCTGCGCCTCGAGCACGACCGCGCCCGCGCCGTCGCCGAACAGCACGCAGGTCGACCGGTCCTCCCAGTCGAGTATCCGCGAGAAGGTCTCCGCGCCGACGACGACCGCGCGCTTGAACTGGCCGGCCTTGAGGAAGTTGTCGGCAATCGACAGGGCGTAGACGAAGCCCGAGCAGACCGCCTGGACGTCGAAGGCTGCGCCGTTGGTGATGCCGAGACCGGCCTGGATGCGAACGCCGGTGGCGGGAAACGTGCGGTCCGGCGTCGAGGTCGCGCAGACGACGAGGTCGATGTCGATGGGATCGATGCCCGCGCGCACGAGCGCCTGGCGCGCGGCGGCTATGCCCAGATCCGAGGTGAGCTCGCCTTCGGCGGCGACGTGGCGCTGTTCGATGCCGGTGCGGTCGCGGATCCACTCATCGCTGGTGTCCACCATGCGCGACAGATCGTCGTTGGTCAGCACGCGCTTTGGCAGACTGGCGCCGACGCCTCTGATGATGGATCGAATGAATGCCACGCGTCACCTCATGCTCGGCGTGCCGAAGGGCGAGACACCCGCATCGCTGGGCCGGGGCGGCCGAAGGCTTCCATCCTCATGACGTCTTGCGCACGGGCTCGGGATGGTCGCCCAGCCTGCCGTGGAAGGCCTCCAGGTCCGCGCCCAGTCGTTCCAGCACATTGCTGTCGGCCATGGTGTAGCCAACCTCGATCGCGCTTGAGAAGCCGAAAGCATCCGTGCCCCCGTGGCTCTTGATGGCGATGCCGTTGAGACCGAGGAAGGGCCCGCCGTTGAGGCCCCGGGGGTCCATGCGGTCTCTCAGCGCGCGCAGGCCGCGTCGGGCAAGGAGCGCGCCGATCTTGGCAGCTGGCGAGCTGGTCAGCGCCTCGCGCACGTAGGCCGCCATCTGCTTGGCGGTGCCCTCGGCCGTCTTCAGCGCGATGTTGCCGGCGTATCCTTCCACGACCACGACATCGACCACGCCCTGGCCGATCTGATCACCCTCGACGAAGCCGTGGTAGTCGAAAGGCGGATCGCTCTCCTTCAGCCAGGCGTGGGCCTGCTTGACCTCCTCGATACCCTTGACCTCCTCGACGCCGATGTTGAGCAGCCCCACGCGAGGCCGCTCGACGTGCAGGATGGCGCGCGCCATGGCGGCCCCCATCAGGGCATAGTCGGTGAGCTGGCGCGCCGTGGCGCCGATGTTGGCGCCGAGGTCGAGCACGATGCACCGGCGTCCGATCGTCGGCCACTGGCCCGCGATCACCGGGCGCTCGATGCCCGGCATGGTCTTCAGCACCAGCCTGGCCATTGCCATGAAGGCGCCGGTGTTGCCGGCGGAGATCATGCAGTCGGCCTCGCGCCTCTGCACCGCCTCCAGCGCCAGCCACATGCTCGATCCGCGTCCACGGCGCAGGGCCTGGCTCGGCTTCTCCTGCATGTCGATCGCCGTCTCGGCGTGGACGATCCGCGCGCGTCCGGCGAGCGTCGGCTCGGCGTCGAGATAGGACGCGACGCGCTCCTTGTCGCCGAACAGCAGGAAGGTCGCATCCGGATGGCGCTCGAGCGCGAGCGCTGCCCCCGGCACCACGACTGCGGGGCCCTGATCACCACCCATTGCGTCGAGCGCTATGGTTCGCGGCGCCGCCATGACTTGTGTCCGCATGATCGCAGCGCCAGGAGCGCAACCGGTCGGTCGCCCCTTGTCTCGGCTGCATGAAAACGCCAGACCATAGCGAGTTGCTGCCGCCAGACAACCATATTTTCGAACCTGCGGCGCGCGGCTGGCGACCCGCTCATGTCGACACTTTGCAACGGTTCAGCGCTTGGTCTTGAGGTTGGCAAGAACGGCAAAAGGGCTTTCGGGCGTGCCGCCGGATGCCGGTTCCGGCTCCTGCCAGTCCAAGCTAGCGCCCGCCTTTCGCGGATAGGGGTCGAGGCCCTCGGCCAGACATTCGAAAACCACGCGGCCGACGGCAATCTGGCCGCCCACGATCGGTTCCGGCTCGGAGTCATCGTCGAGATCGAGAACGCCACCGCGCGGCGGCGGGATGTCTTCCTCGGGCCAGAAGGTGGCTTGGAAGTCCTCCTCGATCGTACCCGTGACGGGATCGAGAGTGACGACGCAGCCCTGCACGACCTCGGCACGCAGCGTCCCGGAGAGGGCGTAGCGCCCTGCCCCGATCGGCTTGATCTCGTAGCTTGCCTCGAGGCTCGTGCACGAGATGAGACCGAGCGCGCTTGCGATCGCTTCCAGCTCCTCGGGCGTAGCGGCCCTCGCTATGCTGAGCCCCGTCTCGGGAACTTTGCCGGTTGGATGATCCCAGGCGAACTCTGCGGTCGCGTCATGATTGCCTTTCAATTCGCAACGGCCTCCTGTCCGGTGATGGGATCAGGCCACACGATCACGCCGGCGAGCGGTTGCGCGCCCGGCTGCCGGCCCTGCATCTCCACGGCCTGGCGCATGTAGTCGGCCAGGCTCTCGGTATCCAGGCGTGCCGGCTCAAGGTAGGCCAGCTGGGCCGCGATCGTCTGTTGCAGAGTATCGCGAGAGCCGTCGAGGGCGGCAAGATAGGCGTTATGGCGGTCGAACACCGCCGCCGCCGCGCGCTTGATCTCGCGCGGCACCGCCAGGTCGCTGAACGTCATTTCCCGCATGGCATCGTCCATGTCCGTCACGAACGCCTCGATCACGGCCTGGGCGAGTAGCCTGCCCACCTCCCCTTGCGCCCCGAGACGGCGAACCGCGAGGGCCAGATGCAGCACGATCATCTCGAATCGCCCCTGCATGGTATCCGGCACCCCCCAGTTTGCGTAGAAGGCCCGGCGGCGCGCTGCTGACACAATCGAGCCATAAAGCGAGCGTGCTGTCTGCTGCCGGGTGCGTCTTGTCCTGAGCCAGGAGAACATGGGCGACTTCAGTGTCCCTGCGGCTGCCCGGACAGCTGGTTAGGGATGAGCGCGGGGGCCGGATTGCAAACCGCACTGTGTTGCGATAGCCGATCGGTTGATCGAACAGGGTCGATTCTCTGGGGACCAGCAGGATAATGGATCGCCGGGTCCCACGCGAGGGAAGCGAGCGAATGCCCGTAGCGACGGCGCGGAGAGAGCCGCGACGTCGCGCGCTCGTGCTGGCGACGCTGGCCGCGCTGGCGCTCGGGAGCTGCTCCGAGACGGTCATCAAGCACGGCCATCAATTCACCGACCAGGAGCTGCAGCAGATCGCTCCGGGCACGAGCGAGGCCCAGGTCAGGACTGCGCTGGGCTCGCCGACGTCGACTGCGACGGTCGGCGGCGGCACGGCCTACTACTACATTTCCAGCACGCAAGCGCAGGCGGCCTTCTTCAAACCGACCGAGAAGGATCGCAGGGTGGTTGCCGTCTACTTCGGCCCCCTCGGCTCAGTCGACCGCGTCGCCCACTACGGGCTCAAGGACGGCAAGGTGTTCGACTACGTCAAGCGGGAGACGCCGAGCCACGCCCACGACGAGAGCCTGATCAAGCAGCTCTTCCGCAACCTGGGCGTCAAGCAGCTCGGGCTCGATTGATCCCAATCAGCCGCCGTGCGTTGCCGCGGATCAGTGCGCCAGCACCGCCAGCAGCAGCAGCGCCACGATGTTGGTGATCTTGATCATCGGGTTGACGGCCGGACCGGCGGTGTCCTTGTAGGGATCGCCGACGGTGTCGCCCGTGACCGCCGCCTTGTGCGCCTCCGACCCCTTGCCGCCGAAGTGGCCGTCCTCGATGTATTTCTTGGCGTTGTCCCAGGCGCCGCCGCCCGCCGTCATGGAGATGGCGACGAACAGCCCGGTGACGATCACGCCGAGCAGCATGGCGCCGAGCGCGGCGAAGCCGTTGCCCGTGCCGCCGATCCACTTGATCACGTAGAAGCACACGATCGGCGACAGCACCGGCAGCAGGGAGGGGATGATCATCTCCTTGATCGCCGCGCGCGTCAGTATGTCGACGGCGCGCCCATAGTCGGGCTTCTCCGTGCCCTGCATGATGCCGGGCTTCTCCTTGAACTGCCGGCGCACCTCTTCCACGATCGAGCCGGCCGCACGGCCGACGGCCGTCATGGTGATGCCGCCGAACAGATAGGGCAGTAGCCCGCCGAGGAACAGGCCGACCACGACGTAGGGGTTGGTCAGCGAGAACAGCCCTTCCACGTTGAGGCCGTAGAACAGCGAGCCGGGCTTGGCCTGGCCGATGAAGAAGCGCAAGTCCTCGTTGTAGGCGGCAAACAGCACGAGCGCGCCCGAGGCCCGCCGAGCCGATGGCGTAGCCCTTGGTCACCGCCTTGGTGGTGTTACCGACCGCATCCAGCGCGTCCGTGGTCTTGCGGATCTCCGCGGGCAGCCCCGCCATCTCGGCAATGCCGCCGGCGTTGTCGGTCACCGGCCCGAAGGCGTCGAGCGCCACCACCACGCCGGCCAGCGACAGCATGGCGGTGACGGCAATGGCAATGCCGAACAGCCCCGCGATGTTGTAGGAGGCGATGATGCCGGCCACGATGATCAGCGCCGGCAGCGCGGTCGCCTCGAGCGACACGGCAAGGCCCTGGATGACGTTGGTGCCGTGGCCGGTCCTCGACGCCTCGGCGATCGAGCGCACGGGGCGGTAGTTCGTGCCCGTATAGTATTCCGTGACGACGATGAGGAGCGCGGTGACGACCAGGCCGACGATGCCGCACCAGTAGAGGTCCATGCCCGTGAAGTTTGCCCCGCGTGCGGAGAACACGGTGTCCATGCCGAGCAGGTAGTCGGTGACCGGCCACAGGGCGATGATCGACAGCACGCCGGTGGCGATGAAGCCCTTGTAGAGCGCGCCCATGATCGACTGGTTGGCGCCGAGGCGGACGAAGAACGTGCCGATGATCGAGGTCACCACGCCGACCGCGCACACGGCAAGCGGGTAGAGCATCAGGTTGTAAACGATCGGCTGGCCGGTGAAGTAGATCACGGCCAGCACCATGGTGGCGACGACGGTCACCGCGTAGGTCTCGAACAGGTCGGCGGCCATGCCGGCGCAGTCGCCGACGTTGTCGCCGACGTTGTCGGCGATCGTTGCCGGATTGCGTGGATCGTCCTCGGGGATCCCGGCCTCGACCTTGCCGACGAGATCGCCGCCGACATCGGCACCCTTGGTGAAGATGCCGCCGCCGAGACGGGCGAAGATCGAGATCAGCGAGGCGCCGAAGCCCAGCGCCACCATGGAATCGACCACGGTCCGGCTGGTCGGCGGCAGACCCATGCCTGCGGTGAGAATGGAGAAGTAGACGGCGACGCCGAGCAGCGCCAGGCCCGCCACCAGGAGGCCGGTGACGGCGCCGGCGCGGAACGCCATGGAGAGGCCCTCGGCCAGCGAGCGGGTCGCGGCCTGCGCGGTGCGCAGGTTGGCGCGCACCGACACCAGCATGCCGATGAAACCGGCTGAGCCCGACAGAACGGCGCCGATCAGGAAGCCCAGCGCGACCAGCCAGCCCAGCAGCAGCCCGACGATGACGAAGATCACGGCGCCGGCAATGGCGATGGTGGAATACTGGCGGGTGAGATAGGCCTGCGCGCCCTCCTGGATGGCGGCGGCGATCTCCTGCATCTTCTGCGTGCCCGGGTCGGCGGCCATTACGGCCCGCACCGTCAGCGCGCCGTATACGATTGAGAGCAATCCGCAAACGATGATTGCCCACATCACCATGGCCATGGTCGAAGCTCCCCAGAAAACCCAAGTTGTCGACGGAAGAGCGCCGCGACGCGGCACCCGCATGCTGCCTCCCGGGCTGCTGCCCGGCCAGAATCGCGCGGGACCATGCCAAATATGCACTCCCGTTGCAACATGGGCACATCGTCACAACGGAAGTGGCAGTCTTTACGCGGTGTAAGGGGGGAACGGCGCCCGGGCGTTTGTAACTAGCGGGCCGGCTCAGAAGTGGTCCCACCCGGTGCGGTCGAGCGGCATCGGCCGGCCGTCGGGGCCCTGGATCACCACGTCACCAGCCGTGGTGGCCAGACCGATGCGTGCCACAGGGATTGCAGCTTGGCGGGCGGCGGCCTCGAAGGACGCGGCTTCCTGCGCCGGCACGGCCGCCAGGATCTCGTAGTCGTCGCCTCCGGCGACGATGGGCGTGCGCAATCGGGGATCGGCGGCGACGGCCTTGCCCGCTGCCGTCGAGACCGGAACATCCTTGAAGCGAATGCTGGCCCCGCAGCCGCTCGCCCGGCACATGCGCCCGAGGTCCTTGGCCAGTCCATCGGAGATATCCATGGCCGCGGAGGCGTGAGCGCGCAGCGCCGGTGCGAGGGCAAGCCGCGGCTCGGGCCGCAGATAGCGGCGGCGCAGATGCGCGTCCTCCTCCCGCGTGAGGCCCCAAGCCTTTGCGAGGCTCGGGTCCTTGCGCAGCGCCAGCCCGAGCGCGGCATCGCCGAGGGTGCCCGACACGAACAGCACATCGCCCGGCTTCGCCGTCCCGCGCCGCACCATGCCGCCGCTGGGCACCGAGCCCACGACGGTGATCGAGACGGTGAGCGGCCCCGGCCGGCGATCCGTATCGCCGCCGATCAGATGGCAGCCGAACTCGGCCTGCGCCGCGCGGAGCCCGATCGGCGAACCGCGTCATCCATGCGAGCGACGGCGCTTCGGGGAACGACAGCGCCATCAGGTAGCCGATGGGCCTGGCGCCCTTTGCGGCGAGATCCGACACGTTGACCGCCAGCGCCTTCCAGGCGATGTCCTCCGGCGCATCGCCGGGGAGGAAGTGCACCCCCTCGGCGACGGGATCGGTCTTGAGGACGAGTTCCGTGCCGGGCTCCGGCGTCACCAGCGCGCAGTCGTCCTCCAGGCCCAAAGCACCCGGATACCCCTGCGCCAGCGGCGCCAGCAGCCGGACGATCGCCTCCTCGCCGCGCAGCTTCTGGTCCGCGCCCTCGTTGCTTGGCATCGCACGTGTCCCCCTCTCCCCTTGGGGGAGAGGACGTGAGGCCATGACTTACGGCCGCGTGTCCCTGCTCAGCCTCGAGCGCGAGTTCCGTGGCGCGGCCGCAAGTCATTCGGCCGAACTGGTGAGGGGGACTAGGGTTCCAAGCGAAGGCCCCCTCATCCGCCCTTCGGGCACCTTCTCCCCAAGGGGAGAAGGGACTATCGCGCCGCGAGAGTATCACAAAGCGTAAGTCGGAGTATTGCTGTCCGTGGCCAGAGCCGATGCCTACGCCCGCTCCGGCAGCTCGCCGGGCCTGATCTTGCGCGCGAGACCGTCGAGCACGCCGTTGACCACGCGCGACTCGTCGCCTTCGAAGAAGGCGTGGGCCACCTCGATGTACTCGCTGATGATCACCCGGGCCGGGATTTTTGGCAGCTCGGTCAGCTCGAACGTGGCCGCGCGCAGGATCGCGCGCACGATGGAGTTGATGCGCGCGAGCCGCCAGCCTTCGGCGAGCTGGTGGTCGATCAGCGGGTCGATCTCGCGCTGGCCCTGGACCACGCCCTGCAACACGTGCGCGAAATGCTCCGGGTCGGCTTGCGTGCCGGTGCCGTGCTCCGCCTCGAGCCCCAGCCGGTGGGCTCTGAATTCCTCGATGACGTCGGAAAGATCGGTCTCGGCCAGGTCCATCTGATAAAGGGCCTGGACAGCCGCGAGCCGCGCCTGGCTGAGTGAGAGGCGCGCCGCGTCGCTCATTCCGCGTCCTCGTCCGCGAAGACCCGCTCCATCGCGACCAGCGCGAGGCAGGCGCGCACCGCGTCCGCGCCCTTGCCCTTGCGACCGCCGCGCGCGCGCTCGATCGCCTGAGCCTCGGTGTCGACGGTCAGGATGGCATTGCCGAGCGGGATGGCATGCCGCGTGGCAAGCTCCATCAGCCAGTGGTTGGCGTTGTTGCACACGACGTCGTAGTGCGCGGTCTCGCCGCGAATGACGCAGCCGATCGCCACGCAGCCGTCGAAGCGCGCACTCGCGCTGTCGGAGCCGATGGTCTCGGCCTTGATGGCCTGTGCCAGCGCCAGCGGGATCTCCAGCGCGCCGGGCACGGCGATCTTCTCGAAGGTGGTGCCCTGCGCCTCGAGCTCGGCAACCGCGCCGGCCAGAAGCTCGTCGGTGATCTTGTCGTAGTAGCGCGCCTCGACGATCAGGATGTGTGCGCCGGCCCCGCCGCCCGTTGAGGGCGCCGTTGCGGCCGCACGCTGCCCTCTGCCGGCCATGGTTCTCAACCGATCCGGCGCTGGCCGACGATGCGCAGCCCGAAGGCCTCCAGCCCTACGTAGCGGGAGGGCGGCGCGTTGGAGAGCAGCACCATGTCGGTGACGCCCAGGTCGCGCAGGATCTGCGAGCCGACGCCGTTCTCGACCAGGCGGCGCTCTTCCTCCGCCTTCTTGCGCGGGCGCTTGCGCTGGTCGCTCCGGTTGACCCAGTCCGACACTGATTTGGGCCGCAGGTCCCGGATCAGTACGAGCACGCCGCGTCCCTCCTCGGCGATGGCCAGCATCGACTTGTCGATCATCGAGCCCTTTGCCGCCTCTGCGCCGACCCCCAGCAGATCGACAAGCGCGTTGACGGCATGCACGCGCACCAGCACCGGGCCCGGTGCGGAGAGGTCGCCCTTGACCAGCGCCAGGTGCTCCACCGGCTCGACCGCCGTCTCGTAGACGCACAGGTCGAAAGCGCCGCCGCGGGCGCTGTCCACCCGGGTCTTGGCAACCTGCCGCACGACACGGTCGTGCTGCAGACGATAGCCGATCAGGTCCTCGATGGTGCCGATCTTGAGGCCGTGGCGCTGGGCGAAGGCGACAAGGTCCGGCATCCGCGCCATGGTGCCGTCATCGTTCATGATCTCGCAGATGACGCCGGCGGGATAGAGCCCGGCCAGGCGCGCCAGATCGACGCTGGCCTCCGTGTGGCCCGCACGCACGAGCACGCCGCCCTCCCGCGCGATCAGCGGGAACACGTGTCCCGGCGAGACGATATCGTTGAAGTCCTTGGTCGGGTCGACGGCCGTGGCGATGGTGCGCGCGCGATCATGGGCGGAGATGCCGGTGGCAACGCCCTCGCGCGCCTCGATGGAGACGGTGAAGGCGGTGCGGTCGCGCGCCTCGCTCTGCTGGGCCATGTACTCGAGGCGCAGCTGCGACGCGCGCTGGCGCATCAACGACAGGCAGATCAGGCCGCGGCCGTGCTTGGCCATGAAGTTGATGGCGTCGGGCGTCGCCATCTGCGCGGGGATGACGAGGTCGCCCTCGTTCTCGCGATCCTCGGCATCGACCAGGATGATCATGCGGCCGTTGCGCAGATCCTCGATGATCTCGTCGATCGGCGAGAGGAACCCCTTGCCTTCTGCGTAGGCGACCGTGCTCAGGCTGTTCTTCACCGGCGCAACTCCATGGCGCGCACGACATAGCGCGCGAACACGTCGACCTCGAGGTTCAGCGCATCGCCGGGCTTTTTGGCGCTTAAGGTGGTGTGGGTCAAGGTGTGAGGAATGATGTTGCAGCCCATGCGGCTTTCAGCGACCTCGTTCACCGTGAGCGAGATGCCGTCCAGCGCCACCGAGCCCTTGGGCGCCACGAACCGCGCAAGCTCCCCCGGCACCTCGATGGTGAAGCGGCGGCTTTCCCCGTCGGGGCGGATGTCGACGATCCGCGCCATACCGTCAACGTGGCCGGACACGATATGCCCGCCCAGCTCGTCGCCGGCCCTCAGCGCCCGCTCCAGGTTGATGCGCCGGCCCGGCGCCCAGGTGCGGAGCGTGGTCTTGCTCAAGGTCTCGTTAGAGACGTCGACGGTGAAGGTTGAGCCCGAGCCCGCTGGCTCCAGCGCGGTCACGGTCAGGCAGGCGCCGTCGCAGGCGATCGATGCGCCGATGGCGATGCCCGCCGCCGGATAGCTGCAGCGGATCCTGGAACCGCCCGCCGTCGCGCCCGACCAGCTCGCCGATGTCGGTGATGATGCCGGTGAACATGCCCGCAAGGTATCACGCTGCTGGGTAGCGCGCATTCTCCCTCTCCCGCGCGTCTCCCTCTCCCCGCGCTCCACAACCCTTGCCGCGCACGCCGTCAGCGTGGGGAGAGGGTCGGGGTGAGGGGCAGCCGCATACGCGGGGCTGGCGCAAGGTTCTGCCCCTCACCCTAACCCTCTCGCCCATGCGAAGAGGCATGGGGAGAGGAACATCACCGCAAGTAGCCCGCGTGGTCGGTCACCTTGCCCGCCGCACCGGCCTCCAGCGCCGCGCGCATCTCGGGCGGAATCTCGCGCTTGACGAACGTCTTGGCATCGACGTGCACGTAGGTCGTCTCGGTCGTGACCAGGGGATCGGCCGCGCCCGCCTTGCGCATCTCGGCGCCGAGCGTGAACGAGGTCGTGCCGAGCCGGCTCGCCCGCATGGATATCTCCAGCACGTCGTCGAGGCGCGCCGGCGCCGTCCACTCGATCACCTGGCGCACGGTCTGGCATTCGAAGGTCCCGTCGTAGACGTCGGTCGGCCGCGGCAGCGCGGCGCGCAGGAACTCGAAGCAGGCGAGATCCACGTAGTCGGCGTAGCGCGCATTGAACACCACGTTCTGTGCATCGCACTCCTGGTAGCGGACGCGCAGGTAGTAGCGGAAAGGCTGGCTCATGGCCGCGACTCCGGATCGAGCCGCCCTACCGCGCGGTAGACCGTCAGCCGGTCGTCGCCGAGCCGACGCTCGTTGGCGACCTGCCAGTGGGCGGTGTCGGCCAAAGCTTCGAGGCCTTGATGCCCGAGCGGCTTGCGCCCGCGCTCGCCCAGCGTCTCGGTGCCGCGCCCGATCACCACCTCGTCCGCCAGGCCCGCGGCCAGAAAGGCTTCCGCAATCGTCGGCCCGCCTTCGACGAGCACGCGGGTCACGCCGTCCGCGCTGAGGCTGGAAAGCACTGCCTCGAGGTTCAGGCGGCCCTCGCCGTCCGTCGCCGCCCGCCTCACCTCTACGCCCGCGGGATAGCGGGGCGGCGCGCCTTCGCCGCCGAACACCGTCACGGGCACGCTTTGCGCGGTCTTGAACATCTTGGCCGATGCCGGTGCCCGGTACCTGGCGTCGAGCACGATGCGCCGCGGCGAGCGGTCCGCTAGTCCGGGCAGGCGGCAGGTGAGCTCGGGGTCGTCGTCCACGACCGTCTTGCGGCCGACCAGGATGGCATCGGCCTGGGCGCGCAGGATATGCGCGAACTGGCGTGCCTCCGGCCCCGTGACCCAGCGCGGGGCGCCGTCGCCCGGTGCGATCAGGCCGTCGCCGGAGACCGCGATCTTGAGCTGAACGAAGGGTCGGCCCTTGGTCATGCGCAGGATGTGCCCGGCCACCATCCAGCGCGCCTCCTCCGCGCATGGGCCCACTTCGATCGCCACGCCCGCCTCGCGCAGCAGCGCCAGCCCCTTGCCGGAGATCTCCGGGTTGGGATCGGTGGTGGCGCACACGACCCGCTTCACGCCGGCTGCCAGGATCGCCTCGGCGCAGGGCGGCGTGCGGCCATGGTGCGAGCAAGGCTCCAGCGTGACGTACATGGTCTGCCCGCGCGCCCGCTCGCCGGCACGCGTCAGCACATAGGCCTCCGCGTGCGGACGGCCGCCCGGCTGGGTCCAGCCGCGCGCGATGACCTCCCCGCTCGCCTCGTCGGCGATGATGGCGCCGACGGCGGGATTGGGCGCGGTCCGGCCCAGCATGCGCCTGGCCAGGCGCAGCGCCACCTCCATGAAGCGGCGGTCCAGAGTTGCAAGAGGCGGCGTCTTGGGGCCCATCGAGCGTCAGTGCTTTCTGTCGGTCGCCCCGGCGGCCGGCATCTTCGGCGCAACCGCCGCCACCTCCCGCGTCGACGTCGCCCCGCCCGCGATCTCGCCCAGCACCTCCTGGAAGTCGGCGGCCTCGCGGAAGTCGCGGTAGACCGAGGCGAACCGCACGTAGGCGACGGGGTCGAGCCCCTTCAGGGCCTCCATCACCAGCTCGCCCACCACCGAGGAGGCGATCTCCTGCTCGCCCATGCTTTCCAGCTGCCGCACGATGCCCGACACCATGCGTTCGATCCGCTCGGGCTGGATCGGCCGCTTCCGAAGCGCCACCTCGATCGAGCGCGACATCTTCTCGCGATCGAACGGCACGCGCCGGCCGGAGCGCTTGATGACCACGATCTCTCTCAACTGCACGCGCTCGAAGGTCGTGAAGCGCCCGCCGCAATCCTCGCAGATGCGCCGGCGGCGGATGGACTGGTTCTCCTCGGTGGGGCGGCTGTCCCGCACCTGGGTATTCTCGCAGCTGCAGTAGGGGCAGCGCATGTCATGGCTCCGGGTACAATTTCCCTCTGCCCGCTTGCGGGGAGAGGGTCGGGGTGAGGGGCGGAAGGCTTGCGCCGCCTTTTGCGGCTTGTCTTCCACCCTAGCTTTCCCGCCATCTGCGAAGAAGCATGGGGGGCGGGATATCAACCGTAGATCGGGAAGCGTTCGCACAGCTCGATAGCCTCGGCCTTGATCTTGGCCTCGACCTTGGCGTTGCCGGCTTCGCCGTTGGCGGCAAGGCCGTCGAGCACCTCGGCCATCATGCCGCCGATGGCGCGGAACTCGGCGACGCCAAAGCCCCTGGTGGTGCCGGCCGGCGAGCCGATCCGAATGCCCGAGGTCACCGTCGGCTTCTCGGGATCGAACGGCACGCCGTTCTTGTTGACGGTGATATGGGCGCGGCCCAGCGCCTTTTCCACGACGTTGCCGGTGAGCTTCTTGGGGCGCAGGTCGACGAGCTGCAGGTGCGTGTCGGAGCCGCCCGAGACGAGGTCGAAGCCGGCGCTTGCCAGCACCTCGCCCAGCGCCTTGCAGTTCTCCACCACGGCGCGCGCATAGGCCTTGAACTCGGGCTGCAGCGCCTCGTGGAAGGCGACTGCCTTGGCGGCGATGATGTGCATCAGCGGTCCGCCCTGCATGCCCGGGAACACGGCGGAGTTGATCTTCTTCGCCAGGTCCTCCTCGTTGGTGAGGATCATGGCGCCGCGCGGCCCGCGCAGCGTCTTGTGCGTGGTGGAGGTGACGATGTGGGCGTGCGGGAACGGGCTCGGGTGCGCGCCGCCGGCCACCAGCCCCGCGAAGTGGGCCATGTCCACCATCAGGTATGCCCCGACCTCGTCGGCGATCTTCCGGAACGCGGCGAAATCGATGGTGCGCGGATAGGCGCTGCCGCCCGTCACGATCACCTTGGGGCGATGCTGGCGGGCAAGTGCCGCCACCTCGTCCATGTCGATCCGCTGGTCCTGCCGCCGCACGCCGTAGGCAACCACCTTGAACCACTTGCCCGACAGGTTGACCGGCGAGCCGTGCGTGAGGTGTCCGCCGGCGGCAAGACTAAGCCCCATGAAGGTGTCGCCGGGCTTCATCAGGGCCATGAACGCTTCCTGGTTGGCCGTGCTGCCCGAGTGCGACTGCACGTTGGCGAAGCGGCACTTGAAGAGCTTCTTGGCGCGCTCGAGGGCCAGCGTCTCCGCCTCGTCGACGTACTGGCAGCCGCCGTAGTAGCGATTTCCCGGATAGCCTTCCGCGTACTTGTTGGTGAGCACGGTGCCGGCAGCTTCGAGCACGGCGCGTGAGACGAAATTCTCCGAGGCGATCAGCTCGATCTCCTCTTGCTGGCGTTTCAGCTCGCGGCCGGCGATGGCGGCGAGCTCGGGATCGCTCTCGGCAAGGCTGGCGGCGAAGAGGGTCGAGTGCGGCGCCTCGCGGCGCCCTGCGGCTGCGGTCGGCATGGCTTCCTACGGATCGGTTGGCGCGCCAGGGCGGCGCGCGGCCCTCATATCACGGGCCTTGAAGGTGCAACAAGCAGACCCGGGCCGCGATGGGAAACTGTGGCCTGCCCGATGACGCGGCTGGAGCCTTTCTTGGCGTCGGTCGCGCTTCGGCATGAGATCAGGCAGACCTTGCCACGGCCGGCTCGAGCCTATCGAGGATGGCGCGCTTGGACTCCTCATCGAGGCAGGTCGAGCCTCGCACGAAGCCCTCGAAACCGGCTGAACGTTCGCCATGTGCCGTCTCGAGGCGGGACAGCTCCTCCCACAGCGCGCGCCTGCGGTCGAGCAGATGGTTGAACTGCGCGTCGCAGCCGGCAATGGGCCGCGGATAGGTTTCGATTTCGGCGGCCACGGCGCGCTTCTCCTCTTCGAGGCGGCGCCGCAGAGCCTCCCATGGATCAGCGGTGGTCATGGCTCGACCGGTCCCTGGCAGCGGCAGACTGTCCCGCGACCTCCACCATCGAGCATCGCGGTTTGGGTGCGCCGGGGCAAGTCGGGATCGGCGGCCGGCGCGCAACGCGGATTCCACTGGCGTCCCGAGCCGCGGTCCTCTCGCCACGGTTCGCAGTGACAGTTGTGCATCATACAATTTGCATTGCCCGGCGCATCCTTCGGCCTTGTCGCCCGTTCGCGGCTGCCTCACCCCTTGCGCCCGTAGTCGAGCAGCCCCGCCTCGATCTTCGGCGGATGCGCGCGGATCGCCTCCTCGTTGGGCTCGGTGCCCCAGCCCGGCCGGTCGGGCAGCACGAGATAGCCGTTCTCGATCTCGGGCACATGCGTGACGAGCTCGTGGTCCCAGGCCAGCCGGTCGATGTCGATCTCCATGATGCGCAGGTTGGGCACGGCGGCCGCGAAGTGCGCGCTCATCATGGTGCACAGGTGGCCGTAGAAGTTGTGCGGCGCGACGTTGACCTCGTGCGCCTCGGCAGCGCCGCCACCTTCATCGACTGCCACACCCCGTTCCAGGGCGTGTCGACGATGGCGACATCCATCGCCTGCTCGCGGAAGTAGGGCAGGAACTCGCGCAAGGTGAGCAGCGTCTCGCACGACGAGATCGGATGCGGGCTCTGCCGGCGGATATAGCCCAGCGCCTGGGGATTGTAGGTGTCGATCTCGACCCAGAACATGTCGAGGTCGGCGATCGCACGCAGGATCTCCAGATAGCCTTCCGTGCGCGCGTTGAAGTTGAGGTCGAGCAGGATGTCGACGTCGGGGCCGGTGCCGTCGCGCAAGGCCTCCAGGTGCATGCGCAGGTTGCGCAGGACTTTGCGGTCGACGTTGAGCTCGGGATAGAACGGCGCGCTGAAGCCCGGCCGCCAGCCCTGCGGCTTGCCGCCCTCGTAGAGGAAGATGTTGGTCTTGGCGGCGCCAAAACCCTTCTCGCGCACCTCGCGCCCGATGGCCTTGACGCCGTCGAGGTCGGTGATGGCGGGCTTGTAGAAGCTGGGATGATTGATGCGCCAGGTGGCGCAGTGCGACCAGTAGAGCCGGATGCGGTCGCGGATCTTGCCGCCGAGCAGCTCGTAGCACGGCACGCCCAGCGCCTTGGCCTTGGCGTCGAGCAGCGCGTTCTCGATGGCCCCGAGCGCCTGGGCGATGACGCCGCCGGCCGCCGGCCGCGTGGCGCCGTAGAGGTCGGCATAGATGCGCTCGTGCTCCCCCACCGTCTTGCCGACGACGCGCGTGGCGAGCTTGTCGATGATGGTGGCAAGGCCCGGCGAGCCGAAGCCTTCGGCGAACTCGCTCCAGCCAACGATGCCGGCGTCCGTCGTCAGCTTGACGAAGTGGTAGTTGCGCCAGCCCGCATCGCAGGCCAGCGTCTCGACGCGCGTCACCTTCATCTTTGTTTCCTCCTGGCAGGCATTTGCGCCGAGCCTAACACGAGGCACCGACCGCGGCATGCGCCGCGCGCCTCGATAGGGGCCGACCCTGCGGTTCTGACCCCGGCAGGAATGCGCTACCCGTCCCACCACCGTCATCCCCGCGAAGGCGGGGACCCACGCAAGTCTTCGCGTGCGCCCTCCATCCCCAAAACAGGGCCCTTCGCGAGGCGTGTACCCGCCACCTGTTTTCTTCCCCAGCGGGATTGCCCGAGCAAGATCGTTTCTGATCGAAGCGCTTGGCTTCGATCATGGAACGTAAATCTTGCTCTCAACATATTGGATAGAGCAGGATTCACGCTTCGGCCGAGACGTCGCGATCGAGGCAAGGCAATTCCATCCGAAGCGATCCTGCTCTAGTATCGGGCCCGCAGCCCCTCCGAAGGACCGCCACCCTTGACCCAGTACGACCGCAGCATCGAGGACGTCGGCAACGTCGTTTGCCTCGAGCACGTCAACACCCGCATCCCCGACCAGCAGCTCGCCACGCTGTTCTACGTCTCCGGCCTCGGCCTGACGCGCGATCCCTTCCTGATGACCGGCGTCGGCAACATGTGGGTCAACGTCGGCCGCAGCCAGTTCCATCTCCCCACCGGACAGGCCCAAGTGCTGCGCGGCCACACGGGGCTGGTGATCCCCAACCGCGAGGCGCTGGTCCGCCGCCTCGCCGCCGTCAGAAAGCCGCTCGAAGGCACCCGCTTCGCCTTCAAGGAGCACAACGACTACGTCGAGACGACCTGCCCCTGGGGCAACCGCATCCGCTGCTACGCGCCCGGCCGGCGCTTCGGCACCATGCAGCTCGGCATGCCCTACGTCGCCTTCGACGTGCCGCGCGGGGCCGCTGACGGCATCGTCGAGTTCTACCGCAAGATCGTCGGCACCATGGCCCGGATCGCCGACGAAGGGGAAGGCCGCCACGCCCGCGTCTCCGTCGGCGCCGGCCAGGACCTCCTCTTCCGCGAGACCGACACGGCCGCCGCCGCGCCTGCCTTCGACGGGCATCACGTCGCCGTCTATCTCGCCGACTTCTCCGGCCCCTATCGCCGGCTCCTGGAGCGCGGGCTGATCACCGAGGAGAGCGACCAGCATCAGTACCGCTTCCAGGACATCCTCGACCTCGACACGGGCAAGGTGCTCTTCACCATCGAGCACGAGGTGCGCAGCATGCGCCACCCGCTCTATGCGCGGCCGCTGGTCTCCCGCAACCCCGAGCACACCAACCGCATCTTCGCGCCGGGTTACGAGGAGCTCTCCTGGTCGCTCCCCGCCACCGGCGCCTGAGTGAGTGAGGCGGGGCAGTGTCCAACTTCGTTGAAGGTCCAATCGAACGCGAGCCGCATTGGCTCCCCTCCCCCTTGCGGGGAGGGGACGGGGGTGGGGGTAAAGATGCTTGGGCGCGCTCGCGGCTTCACCCCACCCCTAGCCCCTCCCCGTGTCATGGCGAAGCCATGCTAAGCCATGCTCCGCATGGACGGGAGGGGGGACCCGGTCGGCGCTCGCCTCACAGGCCAACGCCAACGGACAGGCGGCTGAGGCATGAGCAAGAGGCATAAGGGGGCGCGGCTGGCGGCCGACATCGGCGGCACCTTCACCGACCTCGTGCTCCTGGCCGGCGAGCAGCGCTTCGTCGCCAAGGTGCTCACCACGCCCAGGGCGCCGGAGGAAGCGGTCATCCAGGGCGCGCGCGACCTGCTCGCCCGCGCCGGCCTCGGCTTTGCCGATATCGGCGTGTTCGTGCACGGCACCACGCTTGCCACCAACGCCATCATCGAGCGCAAGGGCGCCAGGACCGCGCTGATCGCCACGCAAGGCTTCCGCGACGTGATCGAGATCGCGGACGAGAGCCGCTTCGACCAGTACGACATCAACATCGTCAAGACCGCGCCGCTGGTGTCGCGCGAGCTCAGATTCACGGTGCCGGAGCGCCTGGACGTGCACGGCGCCGTGCGGCTTGCGCTCGACGAGGCCGCCGTGCGCGCGGTCGCCGCCAGGCTCGCCCCCCTCGACATCGAGGCCGTCGCCGTCGCCCTCATCCATTCCTACGCCAACCCCGCGCATGAGATCCGCATCGGCGAGATCCTGGCCGAGGCGTGTCCCGGTATCAGCGTCACGCTCTCATCGCGGGTGTGCCCCGAGGCGCGGGAGTACGAGCGCACCTCGACGGCCATCGCCAATGCCTACGTGCAGCCCCTCATGTCGAGCTACCTGCTGCGGCTCGAGAAGGCGCTTGCCGGCCTCGGCTACCGCCAGCCGATCCACCTCATGACCTCGGGCGGCAGCCTCGCCAGCCTCGACACGGCCGTCGCCATGCCGGTGCGGCTCGTGGAGTCGGGCCCCGCCGGCGGCGCCATCCTCGCCGGGCGCATCGCGCTGGAGCGCGGCGAGACCCGCGTGCTCTCCTTCGACATGGGGGGCACCACCGCCAAGATCTGCCTGATCGACGACGGCGAGCCGCTCAAGGGCCGCACCTTCGAGATCGACCGCCAGTCGCGCTTCAAGAAGGGCAGCGGGCTGCCCGTGCGCATCCCCGTCATCGAGATGGTGGAGATCGGCGCCGGCGGCGGTTCGATCGCGCGCGTCGATGCGCTCGGCCGCATCCTCGTCGGGCCCGACAGCGCCGGCGCCGAGCCCGGCCCCGCCTGCTACGGGCGCGGCGGCACCGAGCCCACCGTCACCGACGCCGACCTCGCCATCGGCAAGATCGACCCCGCCCGCTTCGCCGGCGGCAAGATCGCCATCCATCCCGACAAGGCCGAGGCCGCGCTCGCCTCGGCCATCGCCGCCAGGATCAAGGGCATGAGCGCGGAGCAGGCCGCCGTCGGCGTCGCCGAGATCGTCGACGAGAACATGGCCAACGCCGCCCGCGTGCATGCCATCGAGCGCGGCATGGCGACGGCGGAACGCACGCTGGTGGCCTTCGGCGGCGCGGCGCCTCTGCACGCCAGCCGGATCGCCGAGAAGCTCGGCATCGCCCGCATCATCGTGCCGCCCGACGCCGGCGTCGGCTCGGCCATCGGCTTCCTCGCCGCGCCCGCGGCCTATGAGCTTGCCCGCTCGCGCTACATGCGGCTCGATCAATTCGATGCCGACGCCGCCAACGCGCTGATCGCGGAGATGGAGCGCGAGGCGGCCTCGCACGCGCGCGCCGCGGCGGGCGAGCGGCCGGTCTCGGTGAAGCGGTCGGCCTTCGTGCGCTACGTCGGCCAGGGCCACGAGATCTCGGTGACCCTGCCCGACCGCGCGCTGGCCGCCGCCGACGCGGCAACCTTCCGGGCCGACTTCGAGGCCGAATACACGCGCCAGTTCGAGCGCCACATCCCAGGCGCCGCCATCGAGATCATGAGCTGGATCGTGCTGGCCACCACCGAGACCGACGCCCCGCGCCGCCTCGCGCCCGCCAAGCCGGCCCCCGCGCCGAAGCCCATCGGCGAGCGCCAGGTATTCGACGCCAAGCTCGGCCGCCGCATCGCCGTGCCCATGTACGACCGCGCGCAGCCTCGCCCCCGGCGCCACCCTGGCCGGCCCCGCCCTCATCGTCGAGGAAGGCACCTCCACCTACGTCTCCCCCACCTTCGACGCCGCCGTCGACTCCGCCGCCGCCCTGGTCCTCACCGCCAAATCCCCTCTCCCCGTCGGGCCACTTCGGCGCGAACGGGGAGAGGGTTAGGCTGAGGGGCAGATGCATACGCAGAGCAAGCCCCAGCAGGTCACATGAAGCCCATCTCCGACATCGCCCTGCAGATCATGTGGAACCGGCTGATCGCCGTGGTCGAGGAGCAGGCGCAGACGCTGCTGCGCACCGCCTTCTCCTCGATCGTGCGCGAGGCGGGCGACCTCTCCGCCGGCGTGTTCGATCGCCAGGGCCGCATGCTCGCCCAGGCCGTCACCGGCACGCCCGGCCACGTCAACTCCATGGCCGAGTCGGTCAAGCACTTCATCCGCCACTTCGGCCTGGAAAGCATGAAACCGGGCGACGCCTACATCACCAACGACCCCTGGATGGGCACGGGGCACCTGAACGACTTCGTCATCACCACGCCCTGCTTCCACAAGGGCAAGCTCGTCGGCCTCTTCTCCTGCACCTCGCACCTGATGGACATCGGCGGCATCGGCTTCGGCCCCGACGGCACCGACGTGTTCATGGAGGGGCTCTACATCCCCTTCCTCAAGGTGCTCGAGCAGGGCAAGGTCAACGAGACCCTGATGGCCATGATCCGCGCCAACACGCGGCTCCCGATCGACACCGTGGGCGACGTCTACTCGCTCGCCGCCTGCAACGACGTCGGCTGCCGGCGGCTGGTCGAGATGATGGAGGAGTTCAAGCTCGACGACCTCGACGCGCTCGCCGACCACATCTGCGACAAGAGCCGCGCCGCCGTGCTGGCCGAGATCGCCAAGCTGCCCAAGGGCACCTGGTCGAACGCCATGACCACCGACGGCTTCGAGGGCCCGATCACGCTTGCGCGCCACCGTCACCATCGGCGACGACGGCATCCACGTCGACTACACCGGCACGGACCCTGCGGCGCGGCGCGGCATCAACGTGCCGCTCGCCTACACCACCGCCTACACCGTGTTCGGCCTCGGCTGCATCGTCGCCAAGCACATCCCCAACAACGCCGGCTCCCTCGAGCCCCTCACGGTGTCGGCGCCCGAGGGCTCGATCCTCAACGCGCCCAAGCCCGCCGCCGTCTGCATCCGCCACATCATCGGCCAGATGCTGCCCGACGTGGTGTTCGGCTGCCTCGCCCAGGCCATCCCCGACCGCATCCCGGCGGAGGGCACCTCGTGCCTGTGGAACATCATCGTGCGCGGCTCGGTGCGGGGCGGCTCGGGCGGCAACTACGGCTTCTCCATGGCGATCACCTCCAACGGCGGCACCGGCGCGCGGCCCCATGCCGACGGCCTCTCCGCCACCGCCTATCCGTCGGGCGTCAAGGGCACGCCGGTCGAGATCGCCGAGGCCATCACGCCGCTGATCTTCTGGCGCAAGGAGCTGCGCCCCGGCTCGGGCGGCGAGGGCAAGACACGCGGCGGCCTCGGCCAGGAGATCGAGATCGAGAGCGGCATCGCCGAGCCCTTCGAGCTGCTCGCCGCCTTCGACCGCATCGACTTCCCGCCGCGCGGACGCCACGGCGGCAAGCCGGGCGCGGCCGGCGTGGTCGCGATCAAGGATGGGCCAAAGCTTGCCGGCAAGGGCACGCAATGGGTGCGGCCCGGCCAGCGCCTGGTGGTCAAGACGCCGGGCGGCGGCGGGCTGGGCGATCCGGCAAGCCGCGACGCCGCCGCCATCGATCGCGACCGCCGCGAGGAGCGCGTTGCGGAGTAGGCCCATGGGCACGCCAACCGTACGCCGCGCCACGGAAGCCGACATCCCCGGCATTACCGCCGTCTACGGCCCGGCCGTCCTCACCGGCACCGCGACCTTCGAGCTCGTGCCGCCGGACGAGGCCGAGATGCTGCGCCGCTTCAAGGCCATCACCGAGGCCGGCTATCCCTACTTCGTCGCCGAGGTCGACGGCCGCGTCGCCGGCTACGCCTACGCCAACGCCTACCGCACGCGTCCGGCCTACCGCTTCACGGTCGAGAATTCCGTCTACATCGCCCCCGACATGCAGGGCAAAGGCATCGGCCGTGCCCTGTTGCGCACGCTGATCGACACGTGCACGGCGCAGGGCTTCCGGCTGATGATCGCCATCGTCGGCGACTCGCGCCAGTACGCCTCCATCACGCTGCACCGCAATCTGGGCTTCACCTTCTGCGGCACGATCCACTCGGTGGGCTACAAGTTCGGCCGCTGGCTCGACAGCGTCATCATGGAGCTGCCGCTGGGCGAGGGCGATACCGCGCCCCCGGCCGAGACCCGCCCTGCCGAATGAATTGTCAGACCACCTCTAGCCGCACCTTCGGCTGCAGCACGCCGAGCACGCGCTTCAGGTCGTTGCCGCGCTTGAGGATCAGCCCGGTCGCGGTCACCACCGCGTAGGCGCCCTGGCGCCGCGCCAGCTTGGGCTGTTTTTCGATGCGGTAGAGGGGAACCTCGCTGGCGCGGCGGAACACCGAGAACACCGCCTTGTCGCGCCCGAAGTCCATGGCGTAGTCGCGCCATTCGCCGGCGGCGACCTTGCGGCCGTAGAGGTCGAGGATCTGGTTGAGCTCCGCACGCGTGAAGACGGTTGCGGCGGGATGAGACGAATTGACAAGCGCGCTGCTGCCGGCGTAGCCCGCGCCACCGCGCGGGCTCGGCTGTATCGGCTCGACTTCGCTCAAGGGCGCCTCCCTGGCTGGACGTGTCACGCCAATGTTAGCCCGCCGTCACAATTCCACAAGAGCGGGTGTGTCGGCGGCCAGGTCGGATCGTGGTTCAGGCTCGCCGTGCTGGGCCGACTGACGGCGGCCGCGCGGCAGGGCGCGTGGCACGTCGAGTGCGCAATTTCCGCATCGAGCAAGCGGGGGCGATCTCAAGTCCGCTACAACCCCACGTGGACGCAAGCAAGCTCGCGCAGCCAGATCAGCCACGATTGAGCCTCCGACAGCACGTTCGTCCAAGTCGCGCTTTCCGGGCTGTAGCTCACCAGGGCACCGATACCAACGATGAGAACGTTCTGCAGTCGAAACCGAGCTGCGACGCGCCGCAGCTGCGCCGTATTGGAGCGCGTCGCCGACGTCTGAATGACGAGCGCGCTCGTCTCGATGCCCTCTAGCACCGATTGCAGGCGCGTCCTCAAGCCAACCAACCGTCGACCAACGCCGTTGATGAAGTCGAACGCCGGCTTGAGCCCGCGAGTGACGAACTGGTCGTAGGCGACCCATGTATCGATGTGCCCGATCCGCAGCGTTGCCAACAGGCTCTCGAATTCCGCCGCGTAGAAGCGGGACCTGTTGATGCGGAAATGAAAGCCGTTGCGCGCTTCGTGGCCGATCGTTGTCCAGGGCTGCACTCAGGTAGATGAGGTCGCGCTCGACCTCCGTCGCCAGCTTCTGCAGCCTTTCGTCCCGCTTGTCTCTTCGCCGTCTTTGGGAAGAGCGGCCGCCACCATCGGTCTCGTATTCTTCGCTGGATCTTCGTGCTTCCGACACTCCATCTCTGCATGATCCTGTCGAGCTCCAGACCGCGCAGCTGGATCTGCGTGCTGGCATCCCTGATGATCGTCCAATCGCGCAGCGCCACGAGGCGCATGCTGCCCATCGCATTTATCCTGTCGAGGATGCGTCCGATCTGGCGCCGATGCGGCTCTCCTTTCGTCAGCACCAGGTAGCGCATGGGCCCCTCGCCGGCCCTTCCGGACTGGGAATCGAACAGCCTGATCTCCTCGCCGTCGGCGCCGCGCCGGAGCTTGATCAACTCCTCCGGCAGGAAGCCCGCCGGCAACTCCGTCGCGGAGCCCTCGGCTTCCTCCTTCCACGTGAAGGCGCGAGCCGAACCCAACGCGGTGATGTAAAGCGCGCGCCAGTCCATCACGCCGCAGGCGATGTATTCTCGCTGGTCGGCATTGGGCGTGATGCGTCGGATGAACGGCCAGAAGGCCTTCACGACGGCATTGGCTTCGTTGGGCTCCGTGACGAAGCTGTCCCCTTTTCGCTGAGCCCGCCGTTGCCGACGAAGCGATGGAAGGCGCATCTCCCGCCGAACCGCGGAGGTTGCTCATGTCGCCGAAACCGGGCGTTGCCAGCACGAGACCACGGAAGTTCGCGAACACGCGCCCCGTCCGACCGATGACCTGCCGTCTTCGTCATGCGGTGGCAGCCCCAGATCGCTCTGCCGCCGAGAAATTCGTCCCACAGCTCGCAGTAGAGGAAGCGGCTCGCGCGCATCAAGGCAGCGCTGTCGGCTCCGCTCAACCCCTATCTCGGGCAGACACTTCTTCCTCCATCGAGCGGCCGTGCTCCCTGGTACCGGCGAGCCGCGCCTCGCAGATTTCGTGGACCGTCCTGACTTCGTCAAAGACGCGCTGGCGTCGGCCCCCTTGCACGCCGTGTGCCGCGTCAGCGCGGGGCCATTCCAGAGCTTGCCGGCATCCAGATAGAGGCTGATCGTGACGTAGTCCTCTGAACGCGGTCGCGTGCACCTTTATGCGCAGAGCGTCGGCTCGCGGTTCAGCCTCCAAAGGCATCTGGTCGGGCCACCAGAGCGTGAAGCGAAGGTTCTCGGGATATGTCACGCAGAACGGCTTGCCGTGCTTCCACCCCTTCCACCATCCACGAAGCTTTCCGGAATCCCTTCGCGGGCTCGCGCCTCCGCCATGGTTTGGGGACATGATCGGGATTGAAGGCGTTGAACGGCACGCGCGGGTGGCCAGTGGAAGGTAGAGCCGTTCCAGCAGCCTGTTGATGTCGCCATAGAATGCTTGCCGGTCGGCAGTATCTCTCGGCTCGCTTGGGATGCTCCTTCGCCAAGCTCTCGTCCGGGGGGCGCAGCCGGTGCCAGAGCCGTTTCAGCAAGTGCCAGAGCCGCGGCCACCCGCTCGTCGGCTTTGCGTGCTCTTCATGCGGAGAGATGCCGAGATGCCAGACCAGAGTGGGTGCACCGAACGTTGGCGGAGGACACTCGTGACCTTCTTTGTTCACCATATCGTATTGAGCTGAATACGGAATGTTGGCGCAATGCTCACAACACGTTCCTCCTGCCGGATGGCCGGCTGCGCGTTTTGGTCGGGCCTGCGGCAGGCCGCGGGAGAATTGCGTCGGCCTGGTTGCCGACGTTCGGGCAGGCTGCTTTAGGGCTTGCTCCTCCGCTCCCGTCTCGCAGGGCGTGGCTTCAAGGCTTGATGCCGGGCATCTCAAATATGCGTATTGCGCACTATTGCGGCGACGTTATGCAAAAACGTAGTCTAAGCCAGGGCAAGGAAAAAGCACAAGCATTGCCCGCCGTATGCATTCCAGCCCATTTGCAGCGGACAGTTCCTACGAAAATTCATAGGGAAACGCTGGGCTTGCCGCCGCCGCGCTTGATCGCCGCTGCCGCGTCCGCCTCAATGCCCTCGATCAGACCAGCAACGAAAGAGCGCCCATGCCCCGCCGCATCATCGACATTTCCGTGGCCCTGCAGTCCGACATCGCCTCCGATCCCCCGGGCCACGAGCCCAGGATCACTTACGTCGACCACAAGCAGAGCGCGCCGGCGGTGTGCACCTTCTTCCCCGGCCTCACGCCGCCCGACCTGCCCGATGGCGAGGGCTGGGCGATGGAGCGCATCGACATCTCCACCCACAACGGCACCCATCTCGATGCGCCCTGGCATTTCGCCTCCACCATGGACAACGGCAAGCGCGCCATCACCATCGACGAGGTGCCGCTGGAGTGGTGCTTCCAGCCCGGCGTGAAGCTCGACTTCCGCCGTTTCCCCGATGGCTATGTGGCAACCGCCGCAGACGTCGAGGCCGAGCTTGGGCGCATCGGCCACAAGCTGCGTCCCCTCGATATCGTCATCGTCAACACCTCGGCCGGCGCCCGCTACGGGAAGCCCGACTATGTGCCCACGGGCTGCGGCATGGGCCGCGAGGCGACGCTCTATCTCACCTCGCGCGGCGTTCGCATCACCGGCACGGACGCCTGGTCGTGGGATGCCCCGTTCGTGCACACGGCCAAGCGGTTCGCCGAGACGAAGAACGCAGGGCTGATCTGGGAAGGCCACAAGTCTGGCCGCGAGATCGGCTACTGCCACATCGAGAAGCTGCACAACCTCGAAGCCCTGCCGCCGACGGGTTTCACGGTCGCCTGCTTTCCCGTGAAGATCAAAGCGGCGTCCGCCGGCTGGACCCGCGCCGTGGCCATCATCGAGGAGTGATCTGGGGCGGGGGCTCGCAAAAGCCTGACAAAGTGCGATCGCCGCGTTGCGTACGCATTTGATCTGACAGGAGAATCTGGAACGTCCGTTAAGACCTTGGTCAGCATATTCCGCTAAAAGACGACTTGTATCAGTGTGGGTATGGAAGGCCCGTTGGGTATGACCAAGGTTGCGCACGACTCCGTGGCCTCGCCGCGTTCGGAGGTCGAGGCCCTGGCGCGTCGCCTGCTCGCGTTGCGAAGCGACATCGACAAGATCCTGGTCGGACTGGCGCAGACGCCCGCGCTGCCTGCCCCGGCCGGCTCAGCCGCCGAGCCCGTTATAGAAATCCCTCCGGCCCCGGACGACCTGACGCTGATCCGCACCATCGACACCGCTTTGGCCGCAAGCCTCAACAGCCTGGGCATCGTCGCTTTCGCGCAGATCGCGGGCTGGTCGAGGCCGGACGTGATGCGCGCGTCGCAGGCGCTGGGCCTCGGCCGCCGCATCTCCAAGGAGAACTGGATCGAGCAGGCGGCCATGCTGGCATCCGGCCGCGTGACCGCTTTTGCCCGTGGGCATTCGGAGGGCGCCTCGAGGTCGATCTGGGAAGCCGGGCACGCGCCAGCCCGAATGGATGACTTTGAAGTTCTTGCGCGCGAGCACGACGCCGAAGCCTGCACCCCGGCACCCGTGGCAGATGAATGTTGCGACGGCGACGATCTGCAACCCGGTCCGCGCCGCGGAGAGGGCGCCGCCGGCATCCGGGGCGCGCAAGATTCCGGCAGCGCCGGTGCTCAGTCTTGCCCCCTATAGAGGGATCCCCAAGGTTCCGGTCGCCGCGCGCGTGGCAAAGTCCCGGCCGGCGCACCACGGCCTCGCGCTGGCGATGAAGCTTGCCGCGTGCCTGTTGGCGTTGGCGTTGGCCGGACTGGTGATGGTGGACCGCGAAAACGCGTGGGGCAGTGCGCCGGCACCCCGGAACGCGGCGCAGGCGCCACGGGCAGGAACCATCGCTGGCGGGCCCGGGCGCGAGGTGCTTTGGCCGGGCGCCTGCTCGAGACTGAAGGCATCGTGCCTGTAGATCGCCCGTATGCCTGCCTGTTGCGTGGCCGCCGGCGTCTGGGGGCAACTGCGTGCCGTGTACGCATTTCGGTAATGTTTATGAGAGATCATATAGTTAGCCGCTAGTTAAGCCGGCGGATGTTGTGTGTGGCGTTCGGACAGCTGGCGCAGGGGCCATCCCTGCTCTCCAGATCGGATTTTGCGCCATGAACGCACATACGACCGTCACGGGACGGACCCTGGTACCGACGTTGCGCTATCGCGACGTGCAGGCGGCCATCGCCTGGCTGTGCGGCGCCTTCGGCTTCGAGAAGCACCTGGTCGTGACCGGCGATGACGGCTCCATCCGCTATGCCCAGCTCACCTTCGGCGAGGGCATGATCATGGTGGTCCCCGTCGAGGACACGGCGTTCGACCAGCTGATGAAGCAGCCCGAGGAAGCCGGCGGGGCCGAGACCCAGATCTGCTATCTCTTCGTCGACGACGTCGCCGAGCACTACGATCGCGCCAAAGCCGGCGGCGCGGAGATCCTGCTCGACCTCGACCTCGGCGACAGCAGCGGGCGCGGCTACTCCTGCCGCGACCTGGAAGGCCACATCTGGAACTTCGGCACCTATGATCCGTGGCGGCGTCCGGGGGTGCCGCACGAGGACATCGACGAGGAGACCGCGCCCGTCTACCGCCGTCCCAGGCGCGTCGCCATGATGGCGGGCCTGTTCGTTCTCACCATCGCGCTCGGCGCGGCGATCGGCTTCAACTACGGGCCCGCCTATCAGCTCGTCGCGGAAAGCGCCGTGGCGGAGGGCTCGTTCCAGGGCAATGCGCTCATCGAGCGCGAGCGGCACGCCAGGGAGGTCGCGGAGCAGGCGGCGGCCGAGGCTCGCGAGCAGCTCGCGCACGAGCGCAGCGCCAGGCAGCAGGCGGAGCGCGCCGCGAAGGAGGCCGAGGCGCGGATTGCTGCGCGAGCCGCCGCGCAGCCGGCCGCCACGCCGCCCCGCCCCGCCCTCGAGACGGCCGAGGGGGCCCGGGCCGAGGCGCGCAAGCGCATGCAGCAGGCCCAGCGCGAGGCCGAGGCGGCGCGCAAGCTGCTCGCGCTGGAGCAGAAGGCACGCGAGGCCGCCGAGGAGATGGCGCGGGAAGCGCGCGGGCGCATTGCCAGGGAGCGCACCGCCAGGGAGGCTGCCGAGCGCACCGCCAAGGAAGCACGCGAGAGCGTGGCCAGGCTGAGGGCCCGCAGGTTGCGCGCCCTGCAGTCGAGCGACGCTGCCAGCATGCCCTGGCCCGCCAATACCTGGCGGTAGCGCGGCTCAGCGCCCTTCGAGCCCCTGGATGGCGCGTTCGACCGCATCGCTCGTAAGCGTCCAGTCGTTGTCGAGGTCGGCCACCACCGTCTTCATGAAGGGCTCCGACAGCCCGATCGCGCGCGCCGCATTGCCTGTGTGGTCATAGAGGATGGCGAGCGCCAGCTGCTGCGGGCTCGGGCCCTCGTAGGTCCATTCGAAGCCCCAGGTCGTGAATTCCTTGACCTCGCGGTGCTCCGCCAGCGGCCGGCCGTCGACCGTGACGATGAGCCCATCGATGCTGCGCCTGCCCTCGTAGGTCTTCATCGCCCTCGATCCACGCTCTCGCCGATTGAGGCCCATCGCACCACGACGAAAGCTTGGCATCCGCTTTGGCGTCGTTGCCAGCAGCTCGACTTGGCAATGTCGAGCGCCACGATCTTCGACACCGCCCTGAGCTTGTCGAAGGGCGGATGAGCGCAAAGCGCATACGGGCGGTGGGTCAGCGCCTCGCTTGACCCACCCTACGCGGCCACGAACCGGTTGCGCAGCGTGCCGATGCCGGTGATCTCGATCTCCACCTCGTCGCCGGCCTGCAAGTCCGGCGAGGGGCCGTCGGTCCCCATCCAGATCACATCGCCGGGATAGAGGGTGCAGTAGCGGCTGATGGTGCTGATGTAGGTGGCCACGCCGAAGATCATGTCGTTGGTGCGAAAGCGCGTGGTTTCCCGCCCGTTGACGCTGACCCGCGTCTCCATCGCCTCGAGGTCCGCGTCCGTCTCGATCCACGGCCCCATCGGCTTGAAGGTGTCGGTGTTCTTGGCGCGCCACAGCGTGCGGTCCGACTTCTGCCAGGTGCGCTCGCTCACGTCGTTGCCGATGGTGTAGCCGAGCACGCAGGAGAGAGCCTCCGCCTCGCTCACATGCCGGGTGCGCTTGCCGATGACGACGGCAAGCTCGCCCTCGTACTGCACCTTCTTGGCGTCCGGCGGGATGACCACCGGCTCGCCATGGGCGATCAGCGCGTTCACCGCGCGGTAGCCGACGTCGGGCTGCTTGGGCAGGTCGGCGGCAATGCCGAGCTTGGCGGCGGCCTCGCGGATGTGCTCGGCATAGTTGAGCCCGACGCAGAAGAACGTCGGCGGCACCACCGGCAGCTCTATTCTGACCGCATCCAGCGCATGCGTGCGCGGCGTGCGCTCGTAGCCGCTGAATGGATCGCCGGCCACCTCGGCGATGCGATCGCCCTCGACCAGCCCGTAGGCCGTCTTGCCCTGATGCGAGAACCTGATCCAGCGCACGGCCTCGCCTCCTCTTCCGATTGCTGCGCAGGCCTGTCGACAAACCTAGCACTTTCGATCTGTGACAGAAACGTTGCTTGCGACCCTGAAACGCTTGTCGCCGGCAGGCGTTAAGCCCAGATTGGCGGTAGAAGCGCCCCCACAAAGGCCCGGCTGATGATCATCTCTTTGCGTCCTTTCGTGCCCTCGAAGAACTTCGCGGTCAGCAAGCAGTTCTATGAGGACCTCGGCTTTCGCATCACGCCTTTCGGGGACGACCTCGCGCAAGTGGCGCTGGAGGGGCACTCCTTCTTCCTGCAGAACTTCTACGAGCGGCACTTCGCCGGCAACTTCGTCATGCATATGCTGGTCACCGACCTCGATGAGTGGTGGCAGAAGATCACCGCGCTCGATCTCGGACAGAAATACGGCGTCAGGAACCCGGCGCCGCCCAAGGACGAGCCGTGGGGGTTGCGCGTATTCTACATCTTCGACCCGTCCGGCGTGCTCTGGCACATCGCCCAGCGGCCGCGGTAGGAATTCGCGACGCGCACCAACGTCGCTCAAGGGAGAGCCAAAGGGAGGAAGACGTGGCGCAGTGGAGCAAGTACGAGCCGACGGCAGCGCGTGCACACGGGCGGCCGGGGCGCGAGATCCGGCCCAAGAGCCGCACCATCGACCTGCATTCCCACGTCGGTGTGCCGCGAGCGGCTGAGTTCGTGAAGCCCCATCTTGCAGCGACGGCAAGTCCGCTGCTGGCTTTCGCCGATCCCGCCACGCGCGCGCTCAGCCAGAAGCAGGAGGCCGACATCGTCGCCCGCGGCGGCCTCGAGAAGCGGCTTGCCGATCTCGACGCCATGGGCCTCGACATGCAGGTGATCAAGCCGCCGCCGCCGCAGTGCTACTACGCGCTTCCCCTCGACATCGCGGTGGATGCGGCGCGGATCGTCAACGACGGCATCGCCGAGTTCGTCGCCCAGAAGCCCGACCGCTTCAAGGGTTTCGGCAGTGTGCCGATGCCCGACGGCAACGAGGCGGCCAAGGAGCTCGAGCGCTGCGTCGGCAAGCTCGGCTTCAAGGGCGTGCAGATCCTGACCAATGTCGCCGGCCGCGAGCTGTCCGATCCCGCCTTCGCGCCGTTCTGGAAGAAGGCCGAGGAACTGGGTGTGCTGGTCGTGATCCACCCCAACGGCTTCACTGACGCCCGGCGCCTCTCCCGCTTCTATTTCAACAACGTCATCGGCAATCCGCTGGAGACGACGATCGCGCTGCACTACCTGATCTTCGACGGCGTGCTGGAGCGCCACCCCAATCTGAAAATCCTCGCTGTGCACGGCGGCGGCTATCTCGGCAGCTACGCGGGCCGCATCGACCACGCCTGGGGCGCGCGGTCCGACAGCCACGGCGATCTCCCCAAGCCCCCGACGAGCTACCTGAAGAAGCTCTACTTCGACACCATCGTGTTCACGCCGCACCAGCTTGCCGAGCTCGTCCGCCTCTACGGCGCCGACCACATCGTCATGGGCACCGACTATCCCTTCGACATGGGCGAGTACGATCCCGTCGGCCACGTCTGTGGCGCCGGGCTCGACGAGGCGACCGTTGCCGCCATCTGCGGCGGCAATGCCGCCAGGCTGCTGGGGCTGTAGCACTGAGACCTGCCATACAGTGAAGCGAGCGCGACCAATTCCCCTCCCGTCGTGTCGAAGACACGCCTTCGGCATGACGACGGGGAGGGGTTAGGGGTGGGGTGAAGCCATGAGCGCGAACCGAGCTTCTTTTACCCCCACCCCCGGCCCCTCCCCGCAAGGGGGAGGGGAGACGAGCGGCGCCCTCTCACCCAATTGCAAATCCTGGACGAATCAGCCTTGGGTCCCTGATCGGACAGCGGCCCCGTCCACGGAGAGCGGATGAGATTGCGATTGGCCTGGACGCTTGCATGCCTGCTGATCGCCGGCTGCGCATCGTCGCCGGCGGCTCTTCTTCCAACCGGAGCACCGACCGCGCAGAACATGGGCGCCGGCGTCGTGCGCATCGCCCTCCCGCAAGATCTGTCGAGCTGCGGGGCGCCTGACGCGTGCACGCTGGTGAAGGCTGCCGAGGCGGCGCGCCAGATCGGCGGCACCCATTTCATCCTGCTGCCGGGCCACGGCGGCGCGACACAGGCAGGCTACGCCTACATCAAGGTCTTCACGGCCGAAGCCGGCGACCACGTGCCGAGCGGCGCCTTGTCCGTCGAGGAGGTCCTGCAATTCATGGCCAAGCCTCGCCCGCAGCTCGTCTCGGGCTAAAGGTAAGGCTCAGGCGTTCCGGTCCGCTGCGCAGAACTGGCGCGCGCGATCGTGCAGCTCGTCGAGCGCCGGATCGCTGAGGCCCAGGATCTCGAGGCGCTCGGCGACCCGCTCCACATAGTCGAGGCTGGTGCCGCGCATGCCGCGCCCCGTCGCGATCAGCTGCGCGGCTTCCTCGATGTCGAGCTGCACATAGCGGCTCGAGTCGCGGTTCATGACGAAGGTGAGCGCCTCGACGTGGCCCTGCGGCGTGGCGACCGGCACGAAGGTCGCCACGTAGGCCGAGGCTATCATCTCGCGCATCCATAAGATCTCCGTCTCGCGGTCGACGTGCTCGGCGGGGATGCGCAAGGCTAGTCCGTGGCACACGCCCCCCAGGTCGAGGGCCGCCATCAGCGCCGGCCGCTCGGCGGACCCGCGCCCGATCTGGCTCTTGAGGCAGAAGCGGCGGTGATAGCCGTGCAGCGTCGCGGTGCGGATCTCGGCAATCGCAATGGCCGGGTCCCACATCAAAGAGCCGTAGGCGAACACCCACAGGTCGCCCTCGCGCCCGGCCAGCGCCTCTCGCCTGGTCGCCTCGCGCTCCTCGTCGGTGAGACGCCAGTTGGGCGGATAGCCGGCCTGCTGCGCGAACCGGTCGAGCTCGGCAAGCCTCTCCTGCGTGAGGCGAAAGAAGGACGTTTCGGGCTCGATGATCTTGCCGGCGAGGGCGGGTACGTGCCGGAAGGCTTCGGGAGGAAGGAGCATCGGTGAGGGGTTCGGCACTCTCGCTGGCGGGACGGTGCCCGGCCATGTCTCCACGCAGAGACGTATCCAAGCCGGACGGTGGACATTACTATTGCAGCGCGCCGGGTTTGCAAGATCGCCTGATGCCTCACCCCGCGCCAGCCTATGCCAGGGACCGCCATGAGCCATTCGCAGCCAAATCCCGAGGACGACGCCGGTCTCGACGGCAAGGTGGCCATCGTCGCTGGCGGGGGCGCGGCCGGCGACGGCATCGGCAACGGTCGGGCGGCAGCGATCCTGCTGGCCCGCGCTGGTACGAAGGTGCTGGTGGTCGATCGCGACCTGATGCTGGCCGAGCGCACCGTGGCCATGATCACAGCCGAGGGCGGCGCCGCCGCCGCACACGCTGCCGATCTTACCGACGATGCCCGCTGCCGAGACATGATCGCCGCCGCGCTCGATCGCTTCGGCCGGCTCGATTTCCTCGACAACAATGTCGGCATCGGCAGCCGCGGCAGCGTCGTCGACGAGGCGCCCGAGGCTTGGCGGCGCGTCATGCAGGTCAATGTCGAGCCGATGTTCCTCGCCTCCAAGCACGCGATCCCTGCCATGATCAAGACCGCGGGGCGCGGCGCCATCGTCAACATCTCCTCGATCTCGGCTCTCCGGCCGCGCGGCCTGACCAGCTACTCCGCGTCCAAGGGCGCGGTGATCGCGCTCACCCGTGCCATGGCCGTCGACCACGCGAGCGACGGCATCCGGGTCAATTGCGTCGCGCCCGGCCCGGTCTACACGCCGATGGTCTATGCCGGGGGCATGACCGAGACGGCCCGCGAGACCCGCCGCAAGGCATCCGCGCTCGGCATCGAGGGCACCGGCTGGGACATCGGCCATGCCGTGCGCTTTTTGATGTCGGACCACGCGCGCTACATCACCGGCCAGACCCTCGTGGTCGACGGCGGCGTCACGCTGCAGGCGCCGGCCCGCGACAATCAGTGATTCAAATCCCCGAGCACAAGAACCAACGGAGACTTGGCCATGGCCCGCGTGCCCTATCTCGAGCTCGACCTGGATAAGTTCGCGCCCGACAACCAGAAGCTGATGGTGCGCAAGGGCAATATCTACAAGGCGCTGGCGAACAGCCCGAAGGGGCTCGATGCCTTCGGCGCGCTCGCGAGCCACATCCGCTTCAACAGCCGGCTCGATCAGCGCCTGTGCGAGCTTGCCATCCTCATGGTCGGCTATGTCACGCGCCAGCCCTACGAGTGGTCGCACCACGTCGATCTCGCCCGCAGGTTCGGCGTCACGGACGCCGACATCCGCGCGCTGATGGCCGAAGCGGAGGGGCGCGACAGCGCGCTGGAGCCGCTGGCCAAGGCCGTGCTGCACGCGGCGCGCGAGATGACCGAAGGGACGGGCGTCACGGATGCCACGTTCGCCGCCCTGCGCCGCGACCTCGACCATGAGATCATCGTCGACCTGTTCACCACCATTGCCTTCTACAATGCCGTGGTGCGCGTTCTCGACGCGCTGCAGATCGACGTGGAAGACGACTACAAGAAGTTTCTCGAGGAGTTTCCTTTGCCCGCGCGAGCCGGAGGATCAGCCTGAATGGATACGCCCACCTCCAAGCCCGCCGTCGCGCGGCCGTCAGCCACCGCGGTCATCCTGCGCGACGGCCGCGAGGGCATCGAGACCTTCATGGTCGTGCGCCACCATCAGATCGATTTCGCCTCCGGCGCGCTGGTGTTTCCCGGCGGCAAGGTCGACCCGCACGACTCCGCCGAGGCCTGGTCCGAGGTCGCCCCGCTCCCAGGCACTCCGGCCGACCGCGCGTTCGTGGTTGCCGCCGCACGCGAGACCTTCGAGGAGGCTGGGCTGGTATTGGCGCGACGGCATGGCAGCCGGGACTTGGTGTCGGCCGAGGACGCCCATCGAATGGTCGAAGCGCATCGTGCGAGCCTGATCGAGGGCCGCACCACCTTCCTCGATGTTGTCCGTGGCGAGAACCTGGTGCTTGCCACCGACCTGATGGTGCCGTTCGCCCACTGGATCACGCCCGAGTTCGCGCCGAAACGCTTCGACACGCATTTCTTTCTCGTCGCCGCGCCGGTCGGCCAGGTGGGCGCACACGACGGGGCCGAATCCGTCGAGGGCATCTGGATCGCGCCGGCCCAGGCCCTGCGCGACGCCGATGCCGGCACGCGCACCCTGGTCTTTGCCACGCAACTGAACCTGCAGAAGCTTGCACGCTACGGCTCGGTGGCGGAAGCCGTGGCGAAGACGCGCGCCGCCCCTGTCGTCACGGTGATGCCGCGCCCGCAGCGCACGGCAGCCGGCCGCTTGCTCGTCATCCCGGCGGAAGCCGACTACGGCGGCACCGAGTTTCCCGCCCCGCAGCGGTAGTCACGCCGCTTTGGCTCGGACGACGCCGCGCCTGCCCGTCTCGAACCAGGCGATGTAAAGGCCCGCGCAGACGATGACGGCGGCGCCGATCCAGGTCGCCAGATCCGGCAGCAGGCCGGTGATGAGGTAGCCCACGATCACCGAGCCGATCATCTGCCAGTAGGAGAACGGCGCGACGATGTTGGCTGGCGCGTACACCATGGCGCGCGCCACGAAATAGTGGCCGACACCACCGATGATGCCGAGCGAGAACATCAAGCCGGCGTCGGCCCAGGTGAGCGGCGTGGTCCAGAAGAACGGCACCACCACCGACATGGCGACCGTGCCGACGACGGCCGCGTAGATGGCCGAAGTCTCGGGCGGATCGTGGCCGGCCAGGCGGCGCGTGACGATCTGGTAGAGCGCATAGCAGGTGGCGCTGCCGAGGATGAGCAGCGAGGCCCAGTGGAACACGTCGCTCCCGGGCCTGATGACGAACAGCACGCCGAGAAAGCCGACCGCCACCGCCGCCAGGCGGGTGGGGCTCACGCGCTCGCCCAGCATGGGCCACGCCAGCAGCGAGACGATGAACGGCGCCGTGAAGGTGATCGCGGATGCCTTGGCGAGCGGAAGATACTTCACGCCGGTGAAGAACATGGCCGTCGACATCAGGAGCACGATCGAGCGTGCGATCTGCCACTTGAGCTGCGTGGTGCGCAGGACGCCGACGCCGAAGGTCGAGCCGAACAGCACCACGATGAAGACAAAGTGCGAGCTCGCCCGCGCCCAGACGAGCTGCTCGGTGGAGTAGCGGTGGCTCAGGACCTGCACGAGGCCGTTCATGACCGGAAACAGCGAGCCGGCCGCGCACATGAAAAGGATGCCGGCGAGCACGCGGTTTTGGGGTGTGCTGGCGGAGTCGGTGGCCATAGCCGCCTTACTTGCGCTCCTGCGCGCGGCGCAGCGCGGCGGCAAGCGCGCTCTCGGCGGGCGGCTGGGGACCTTGGTCGGGCCGCGGCGTTGCTGACCGTGCTGGCGCTGTGCTGCCAGCCGGGCGGGGGCCGGGCGCTGTGCGATCGATGGCGCCCGACTTCATGGTGAGCGCGATGCGCTTGCGGCCAACGTCCACGTCCTTGACGCGCACCTTGACCACGTCGCCCGCCTTCACCACCTCGCGCGGGTCCTTGACGAACTGGTCCGACAGCTCCGAGATGTGCACCAGCCCGTCCTGGTGCACGCCGACGTCGACGAAGGCGCCGAACGCGGCCACGTTCGTCACGACACCTTCCAGTTGCATGCCGGGCTTGAGGTCGCCGATCTTCTCCACGCCCTCCTGGAAGCTCGCCGTCTTGAATTCGGGCCTGGGGTCGCGGCCCGGCTTCTCCAGCTCGGCGATGATGTCGGTCACGGTCGGAATGCCGAACGCGGCGTCGGCGAAGCTGGCGGGCTTGAGCGACTTGAGGAACGCGCCGTCGCCGATGATCGACTTCATCGGTCTTTTGGTCGCTTCGGCGATGCGCTCCACCACCGCATAGGCCTCGGGGTGCACGGCGGACGCATCGAGCGGGTTCTTGCCGTTCATGATGCGCAGGAATCCCGCCGCCTGCTCGAAGGCCTTGGGGCCCAGCCGCGGCACCTTCTTCAAGGCGGTGCGGGCCTTGAAGGCGCCGTTGCTGTCGCGGAAGGCGACGATGTTGGAGGCCAGCGTCTGGTTGAGGCCCGACACGCGCGCCAGAGCAGCGGCGCGGACGCGGTGTTGACGTCGACACCGACCGAGTTGACGCAGTCCTCCACCACCGTGTCGAGCGAGCGGGCGAGCCCGCCCTGGTCCACGTCGTGCTGGTACTGGCCGACGCCGATCGCCTTGGGCTCGATCTTGACGAGCTCCGCCAGCGGGTCCTGCAGCCGGCGGGCGATCGAAACCGCCCCGCGCAGGCTGACATCGAGATCGGGGAACTCCTTCGCGGCCAGCTCGGAAGCCGAATAGACCGAGGCGCCCGCCTCCGACACCATCACCTTGGTGAGCTCGAGCTGGGGCATCTTGGCGATCAGCTCGGCCACGAGCCTGTCGGTCTCGCGGCTCGCCGTGCCGTTGCCGACGCTGACGAGGTCGACCTTGTGGCGCATGCAGAGCGCTGCCAGCGTGGCGAGCGAGCCGGCCCAATCGCTCCTGGGCTCATGCGGATAGATGGTCGCCGTGTCCACGACCTTGCCGGTCTGGTCCACCACCGCCACCTTGACGCCGGTGCGGAAGCCGGGATCGAGCCCCATGGTCGCGCGCGGCCCCGCCGGCGCCGCCAGCAACAGATCGCGCAGGTTCTTCGAGAACACCGAGATCGCCTCGGCATCGGCCCGCTCCTTGAGCCGCGCCAGCAGGTCCGATTCGAGCGAGGGGGCGAGCTTGGTCTTCCACGCGGCCCGTGCCGTCTCCGCCAGCCAGGCATCGCACGGGCGGCCGCGCTCGGCGATGCCGAAGGCCACCATGATCTTGGCCGCCGCCGGGTGCGGCTTTGCTGCGTCGTGGGCCACGTCGAGCCCGAGGTCGAGGACGCCCTCGTTGCGTCCGCGCAGCATGGCGAGCGCGCGGTGCGAGGGCATGTCCTTGATCTTCTGGCCGAAGTCGAAGTAGTCCGCGAACTTGGCGCCTTCCTCCTTCTTGCCCTTCAGCACCTTGGAGCTGAGCACGCCTTCGCCCCACTGCCACTCGCGCAAGCCGCCGACCAGGCTCGCGTTCTCGCCGATGCGCTCAACCAGAATGTGCCGTGCGCCTTCGAGCGCGGCCTTGGCATCGGCAACGCCCTTCTCGGCGCTGATGAACTTTTTCGCCTCCGCTTCGGGGCTGAGCGTCGGGTTGCTCAGGAGCGCATCGGCGAGCGGCTCGAGCCCCGCCTCGCGCGCGATCTGCGCCTTGGTCCGGCGCTTGGGCTTGAAGGGCGCGTAGAGGTCCTCGAGCTCGACCTTGGTCGCGGCACCGGCGATCGCCTTTGCGAGCTCCGGCGTCAGCTTGCCCTGCTCGGTGATGCTCTTGATGACCGTTGCCCGGCGCTCCTCCAGCTCCCGCAGGTACGAAAGCCGGGTTTCGAGCTTCCGCAACTGCGTGTCGTCGAGCCCGCCGGTCTTCTCCTTGCGGTAGCGGGCGATGAACGGCACGGTCGCGCCCTCGCCGATGAGCTCGACCGCGGCCGCCACCTGCCCCACCGCAACGCCAAGCTCCCCCGCGATGCGCTGATTGATGATGTCCATGAATGCCCTCGAGCGTCGAAGCGCGGCGGCCCAATCGTCACGCCAGCCGGTCGCCCTTCTTGACCTCGACCGTGCGGTTGTCAACGGCGGGCAGCATCTTGGCAGGGTCGCGTGTCACGACGACGTCGATCACGACGGGGCCACGATCCGCGGCAATGCCGCGCCGCAGCGCGGCCTCCAGATCGCCGGGATCCTCCACGCGGATGCCGGTGCAGCCCATGGCCTCGGCGACCTTTGCGTAGTTCATCTCGGCGAGGTCCGAGGACTGATAGGCGCCCGAGCCGTACATCAGGTGCTGCAGCGCCTTCACGTAGCCGGACGCGGCATTGTTGAAGACGACGACGGCGAACGACAGGCCCATGCGCCGCGCGGTCTCCAATTCGCCCAGCGACATGTTGAAGCCGCCGTCGCCCGTGAGCGACACCACGGGTCGGCCCTTGGCGGCGAGTGCCGCGCCGATGGCCCCCGGCACGCCGTAGCCGATGGAGGCAAAGCCCCGGTCGGGCACGAAGCCGCGGCCTGCCCGCTTGGTGTCGTAGAGCAGCCCGCCCCAGTGCGCGGCAAAGCCGCCGTCGGCGACCAGGATGCCGTCGGCCGGCATCGCGCGGTTGAGCTCGTGCATCAGGCGGGCCACGTTGATCGGCCGCTCGCGCCGAGGTGAGGCGCTCCATGACGCCGGCGCGCCATGCCGCCATCCTCTTCTGCACATCGGCGGCATAGGCCTCGCGGGCGCCCTTGAGCCGCTTGGAATCACCGGCGAGCGCCGTGCCCAGGTCGCGCACGCCCTCGCGCACGTCGCCCCACAACGCGACGGTGGGCTGATAGGTGCGCCCGAACTCCTCCGCCGCGATATCGAGATGGATCACGGTCTTGCCGCGCGGGGGAATCGTGAAGCGCTTGGTGGCGATCTCGCCCAGCTTGCAGCCCGCCACCAGCAGAACGTCCGCCTCGTCGATCAGCTTGTTGGCGATGCGGTCGTAGCGGCCGAACAGGCCCGCGCTCAGCGGATCGGTGCAGGCAATGGCGCCCTTGCCGGTCATGGTGTGCGCGACGGGGATCCCATTGGCCGTGGCGAACGCCGCGACGTCGGCTGCCGCTTGCGAGATATGCACGCCGCCGCCGCACAGCATCAGCGGACGCTTCGCCTCGCTGAGCAGTCGCGCCGCGCGCGCGGTGTCGTCGGCTGCGGGCCGGCAGCGGATCGCCGGCGCCGCCTCGTAGCGAGGATCGACCGCGTAGGCTTCCTCGTGAAACGGCAGCGTGCCGTGGCACACGTCCTCCGGCACATCGACCACCACCGGGCCCGGCCGGCCCGAGGTCGCGACCAGGAAGGCGCGCGCGATCAGCTCCGGAATGCGGCTTGCGTGCTCGATCCTGATGAGCTCCTTGCACGCCGGCTTCAGGATCTCGGTCTGGCGCGCCTCCTGCGTCATGTTCTTCCAGGAGTGCGCGCGATGCGTGTCGCCGATGAAGGCGACGAGCGGCGTGCCGGCGTTGAGCGCCTCGATCAGGCCGGTGACGAGGTTGGTGGCGCCGGGCCCGAGCGTGGCATCGACCAGCCCGACCCGGCCGGAGACCTTGGCGTAGGCGTCGGCCGCGAAGGTGCCGCAGCGCTCGTCGTTGATGAGGTGGTGGTCGAGCTCCAGGCGCCGTGCCGCGTCATAGAACGCGAGCAGCTGGAAGCCGCCCATGCCGAACATCGGCCCGGCGTGGAAGGCCTTGAGCGTGCGGGCCATCGCCTCGCCGCCGGTGATCTCGTTGGTCTGCGCCATCGGCGTATGTACCTCCCGTCATTTCCGGCCATGGGCGAAGCCCCGCGAACCGGGACCCGTGACCACCCTGCTCCGGCTGTTATTTGTAGCTCCAGTGTAGCGCGTCAGCCGCGTACACCCAGCGCCTCGTGCAGCCTGGTGAGGGTAGCTACGGCATCGCCGCCGGCGGAAACGAAATCGTCGACGCCGGCCGCCTCGAGCGCCGCCGCCTGGTCCTTGGGCCGCCCCGCCAGCAGCACGCGAGCCGCACCCGCCCCCTCGAGCACACCGGCCACGGCCTCTCCCAGCTCGGCATAAGCCTGATCTGTGCCGCAGATGCAGGCGATCTCAGCTCCGCTGTCGGCGAAGGCCTTGCCCGCATCGGCCGAGTTGTGGAAGCCGGCCTCGCCGACCGCCTCGATGCCGCCGGCCGCCAGGTAGTTCCTGCATCCAGGTCGCGCGGGTCGAATAGGCGGCAAGCTCGCCGAGGTTGGCGAGGAACACCTGCGGGCGCTTGCCGGTCCTTGCCAGGTGCGCGTCGGCGGCATCGCGCAGCCGCTCGAAGGGTTCGGCCAGGCGGCGCGGCGGCAGCGCCACGACCGAGGTGCCGCCCTTGACGATCGGCGGCGGTACGGGGTGCGGCGCCACCTTGACGCCGTCGTCGCCCAGACGCGCGAAGGCCGATACACCCGTCAGCTGCGTCCGGCCAACCGCGATGTCGCGCGCCCGCGCCTCGGCAATGCGGCCGATCTCGCCCTGCACGAGCCCGCTCTCGAGTGCGGCCGCCATCCCGCCCTTGGCCTCGATCTCCTGGAACAGTGCCCAGGCCTTGCCGGCAAGTTCCTCGGTCAGCTTCTCGATGAACCAGGCGCCCGCGGCCGGGTCCATCACGCGGCCGGCGGCGCTCTCCTCTTCCAGCACCAGGTGCGTATTGCGGGCGATGCGGCGGGCGAAGGCATCGGGCTTGCCCAGCGCCCAGGTGAAGGGCAGCACCGTGATGGCGTCCGCCCCGCCGAACGCGGCGCCCGCGCAGGCCGTGGTGGTCCGCAGCAGGTTCACCCACGGGTCGCGCCGCGCCAGCATGCGTGCCGAGGTGGCGGCCGTCAGATGCAGGGTGTCCGGCCGCACTCTGTGCGCCGCACGCCTCGGCGATCCGATGCGTGAGGCGCCGCGCGGCCCTCAGCTTGGCGATGGTGAGGAACAGGTCGGCATCGGCCGCCAGCCCCAGTGCAATCTTGCCCAGCGCTGCGCTCGGCTCCAGCCCCGCTGCCTCGCACGCGCGCAGGTAGGCAACGAAGGTCGCCAGCATCGCCGCCAACTCCTGCGCCTCGCTGGCGCCGGCCTCGTGATAGGGCGTGCCGTCGGCGATCAGCGCCGTGACGTTTGTCATCGTCCGGCAGTCGTGCGCGAACCTGGCGGCGATCTCGCACGAGCGCTTGGCGGGATAGTAGAGGGTGCCGGTCGCTGCCAGCGTGCCCAGCGGATCGAGGTTGAAGGCGCCGGCCCGCGCGTTCTCGCCGATGCCGGCCTCGTGCCAGATCTCGATCAGGCTGCCGGCGGCATCCATCGTGTTCTCGCGCGCATCGAGCGCGATCGTGCAGGTATCGCAGCTGCACGCCCTCGAGCGCGGCGGCCATCGGGGCCGCCTCGTAGGGAAGGCCCGCCTGCCCCGGCGCCACGATCTGCAGGACGATCGAGGTCGCGCCGCCCTCGAGGTCCTCGAGGATGGCGGCATTGGCGGCTTGCGCATCGGGCTCGGCATGGCGCTGGCGGATGTCCCAGCGATGCCCGGCGGCGGCGCGCTTCCGGCTGATGGGTGCACCCGCCGTGGCGGCGGCCTGGCTGCGCGTGTAGAGCGGCTGGATCGCCAGCCCGTCGGCGGTGCGCGAGACGAGGCGCTGCTCGAAGTCGCCGCCCTTGAGCACCTTGTCGACCAGGGCAAGCCAAGCCTCGCGGGAGGGCGGCTCGAACTCCGGCGTCAGGGGCCGGTCAGTGGCATTGGCGGTGCTTGTCATGGCCCAATTGGTAACGCATTCCGGCGCCCTGGGAATGCCCATTGTTGCGGCAACAATGGCCCTACGTTATCCCCACGGTGGACATGCAACCAGGCTTCGCCAATGCTGGGGTGGCTTGGAATCAGGGCACAAGCACCGCGGTTCGGGTTGCGCAGGCCGTCAAGGAGCAGACCATGGCGAAGAGCGGAGCGCTGATGCAAGAGGGCAAGATCTTCCTCGGCCGCAGCGTCGAGCCCGAGTACCTGGATCTCAAGCTCGCCAACCGGCACGGGCTCGTCACCGGCGCAACGGGCACGGGCAAGACCGTGTCGCTGCAGGTGCTGGCGGAAGGCTTCTCCGATGCCGGCGTGCCGGTGTTCGCCGCCGACATCAAGGGCGACCTTTCCGGCATCTCGGCCCAGGGCGAGCCCAAGGAAGGGCTTGCCAAGCGCGCCAAGGAGATCGGCCTCGACGATTGGTCCAACATCTCCTACCCGACCATCTTCTGGGACCTGTTCGGCGAGCAGGGCCATCCGGTGCGCGCCACGGTGCAGGAGATGGGGCCGCTGCTGCTCTCGCGGCTGCTCGAGCTCAACGAGACGCAGGAGGGCGTGCTCAATATCCTCTTTCGGGTGGCGGCCGACGAGGGCATGCCGCTGCTCGACCTGAAAGACCTGCGCGCCATGGGCAACGACGTGGGCCAGCGCGGCAAGTCCCTGATGACCAAGTACGGCAACGTCGCCGCCATCTCGGTCGGCGCCATCCAGCGCCGGCTGCTGGTGCTGGAGGAGCAGGGCGCCGAGAACTTCTTCGGCGAGCCGGCCCTCGACATCAACGACTTCATCCGCACGGCGCCGGACGGGCGCGGCATGATCAACATCCTCGCCGCCGACAAGCTGATGCGCACGCCGCGGCTCTACGCCACCTTCCTGCTGTGGATGATGGCGCGGCTGTTCGACAAGCTGCCCGAGGTGGGCGACCCCGAGAAGCCCAAGCTCGTGTTCTTCTTCGACGAGGCGCACCTGCTCTTCAACGAGGCGCCCAAGGCGCTGCTGGAGCAGGTCGAGCGCGTCACGCGGCTGATCCGCTCCAAGGGCGTGGGCGTCTACTACGTCACGCAGAACCCGCGCGACGTGCCCAACAACGTCTCCGCCCAGCTCGGCAACCGCATCCAGCACGCGCTGCGCGCCTTCACGCCCATCGAGCAGAAGGGCATCCGCGCCGCCGCCGAGACCTTCCGGCCGAACCCTGCGCTCGACCTGGAGCGCGTGATCCAGGAGCTGAAAGTGGGTGAGGCGCTGGTCTCCATGCTGCACGGCGGCGGCGAGCCCTCCATCACCCAGCGCACGCTGATCCGCCCGCCCTCGGCCCGCCTCGGCCCCGTCACGCCGGCCGAGCGGAAGGCCACCATCGAGAAAAGCCCGATCTACGGCAAGTACGAGGAGACGGTCGACCGCGACTCCGCCTACGAGATGCTGGGCAAGCGCACCTCGGAGGAGGCAGCGGCGCGCGAGTCGGACGGGAACAGCTGGGGCTCAATCCTGATGGGCGGCGCCAGCACCGGCCGGCGCCAGGGCTACGGCGAGACCTTCACCAAGGCGATCGTGCGCTCCGTGGCCTCGCGCATCGGCAACTCCATCGTCAGGGCCGTCCTCGGCGGCCGGCGCTAGAACGGCGGATGTAGGGTGCAACAGGCGATCGCCGCATTGCACCGCATGTTGCGTTGATCGGCGCAATACGCTGCCGCTATTGCGCCCTACGCCCGCGAGCCCTTGCAGGGCGAGAGCCCGCGCCGCAGGATAAGGGGACAACGCAACGGGAGACCGCGCCATGACCGGCAGACGCGAAGAAGAGGACGCCAAGATGCCTCTGGCGGGCCCGGGCGGGCAGCCCGCCTACGACGACCCGCCGCCGCGCCGCGGCGGCTATCAGCGACAGGGCATCGTCGAGGCCGCCATCAAGTCCTTCATCCGCTCCATCGGCTCCAGCCTCGGCCGCATCCTGGTGCGCAGCCTCACCGGCGGCCGGCGCTGAGTCGGATCGCGCCCGGCCAGCGGCGCATCCAAGGACGTGACTCATGCCCCAAACCTGGATCGAGGCGGCGCTGAACGGGCCGTGGAGCCGCAAGCGGCAGCCGGGCATCCCCGACACGGTGGAGGCCATCGTCGCGGAGGGCATCGCCTGCGCGACGGCCGGCGCGTGCATCATCCACGTCCATGCCTATGACGGCGGGGGGCCGCAGACCTTCGACTGGCAGGTCTACGCGCGCATCATCGAGGGCATCCGGGCGAAGGTCGATGTGCCGGTCTACCCTTCCATCCCCTCGGCCGGCATCGGCACGGGCCCGCTCCCCGATGACGCGGCCGCCCGCTTCGCCCACGTGGAGGCGCTCGCTGCCCGCGGCCTCCTCGAGTTCGCGGTGATCGATCCGGGCAGCGTCAACTTCACGGAACTCGATGCCGGGCCCGACACGCCCGCCGGCCCTCACCTACCTCAACCCCGAGGCGCACGTGCGCCATGCGCTTGCCTTCGCCGTCCGCTATGGCTTCCATCCGGCCTACGCCATCTACGAGCCGGGCTTTACCCGCGCCGGCGCCGCGCTCGCCCGCGCCATGGGCACGAAGGTGCCGATCTACCGGCTGATGTTCTCGGAGACCTTCGCCTTCGGCTTCCCGCCGAAGCCCTACGCGCTCGAGGCGCACCGCACGCTGCTGGCCGAAGAGGCGCCCGGCGCGCCGTGGATGATCGCCGGCCTCGGCGTCGACATCCGCCCGCTGATCGGAGAAGCCGTGCGCCACGGCGGGCATGTGCGGGTCGGCCTGGAGGATGCGCCCTTCGGCACCACGGCCACCAACGTCGCCCTGGTCGAGGAGGCGGTAAGCCTCATCCGGGCCGCCGGCGGCGAGCCCGCCACGGTCGCCCAGATGCGCGCCGTGCTGGCGGCAGCCGGCTAGGTCGCAAGGGCGGCGCGATCTCGGCGACCTCGGACTTTTCCACAGCAATCCACCGAGCAGTGTCGCCATCGGCTTGGCCATCGCTGCGCCGGCGGGTTTACTGCGTGGCGATCGGTGGTGAAGGGGATTTTCTCCGATGCTGACGTCCGTGCTGATCGCGTGGGGCTCCCTGAGCGTCGGTTTTCTGCTCGGGGTGACTTGGTTCGGCCTGTGCGCTCATAAGGATTGAGCGGCCACGACCCTATTCCCCTCGGCCCGCAGTCGCGCCACCTCTTCGAGCGCCCAGCGATAGGTGCGCTCCATCAGCTCCGTGTGCCGGTGCCAGTCCAGCACGCCCATGTCTTGCGGGACCGGCGGCACCATGAGCAGATCCTCGGGCCTGAGCGCACGCTCGAAGTCCTGCCGGTTGGCCATCATCGCACGCATCAGCACGCTGCCGACGCCCGGCGCTCGCGGCAACGTCCGGCGCCGCAGCGGGTTGACCATGGCCTCGATGAGCTGCCGGCGGCCGGGCAGCGCCGAATAGTCCACCGCGAACCGCTCCAGCTTGGGCGCCTCGAAGCTGACGACGATATTGGGCCCGCTCTTCAGCTCGTGCATCACGCGCACGGGCACGTTGTCGAGGATGGCGCCGTCGACCAGCATCTGGCCGTCCTGCGTGTAGTAGGGCGGCAGCAGCACCGGCACCGATCCGGTGGCGCGCACCGCGGCCCACAGGTCGCCCTGGCGGTGGCGGTGCAGGTCGTAGCTCGACAGGTTGGTCGAGACGGCGAAGTAGGGGATCCACAGGTCCTCGATGTTGACGCCGGCGTAGTAGCGCGCGAGCTGCCGGTCGTAGTGGGTGTGGTCGAGGAGGCTGTAGCGCGGCCAGGTGTAGCGGCGCATGGCGCGGTTGGTGACGAAGATCTCGTGCGTGGCGCGGTCGACATCGTCGGGCGCGGTGCCCATGGCAAAGGCCGCCGTCATCGCGCCGCCGCCCGAGGTGCCGCCCATGATGTCGAAGACGAGGCCCATTTCACCGCGGCCTTGTAGAGCCCGATGTGGGACGCGCAGTAGGCGCCGCCGCCGCAGGCAACGAGGCCCAGCGCCGTGCCGTTGATGAAGCGATAGAGGCGCGCGAAGTCGCCGGGCTCGTCCAGCGCCACGTGGTGATGCATGGCGATGCGGCGGGGAGCGAGCCAGCGGGCGGTGCCCGAGATGGGCGCGCGGGCAGCGTGCAGCAGCACGAGCCGCTGGGCGTCGGGTGGCAGTAGCTCCGCGGCGAGCCGCTCCAGCACATTGGGCTGCGCGCCCGCGTCCGCCAAGCCTACGGCAAGCACCAGGTCCGCCTGGCGGATTGCCTTCTCCGACCACGCCGTGAGCTCCGCATCGGAGACGAACAGCACATAGTCGTGGCGGCTCTCCAGGGCGTTGAGCAGATGGGTCGCCTCCGCGCTGTCGAGCGCCACGCCGTTCGGCAGGACCTCGCGCGCCGTCTCCGACCGCAAGAGGCGGGTGTTGCTGCCGCGCCGGAAGACGTCCGCCAGCTGCGCCACGAACGGCTCCGGCAGCCGGCTCCCCCCTGCGCGGATGATTGCGATGGTGCGCGGGCGCGGTCGCGTAACCGTTGATCGCGACCAGCCCGGCCGACGCCGTGTTGTAGTCGTAGCAGGCGTATCCGGCGCCGCCCGTGCCGTTCGCCGCCGCACAGGCGCCGGCCACACCGCCGAGGCCGATCCTCACGCCGATCTTCACACCGGCTGGGATCGAGACTGTGGGCATCGCAACGCGCGCCGGTCCCGCTCCAGTACCTCACGCCGCCGGACGCCGCCCCCTTCGTCAGGTCGACGGGGCCCGCGAGCAGCGTGCCCCCCGCATTCTCGTTCACGAACGTCGCGGTGACGTGGCGGGGGTTGATGTCGGGAACAGCCAACGGAAGCGACCCGCTGAGGATCGTCGCCTTCTTCAGCTGCACTCGTGCCCGCGCGTTGATCGCCGGCACGACCGTGGTCGAGCCTGGGACGATCGCATCGATGAGCGAGCCCAGGATGTATGGGATGTCCGCCTCGGTCTGCTTGACGTCGAGCATCAGGTGCGCGGTCTCGCAGGGCCCGTTCGTATCGGTGTCGTCCGCCGGGGGGCCGCCCACCGCGAAGGTCTTGCTGTTGAAGAGCGTCGTCACGCGCCCGGCGCCGCCGCCGATCTGAAAGTTGTAGGTGCTGCCCGCGTTGCCGGCGTACCGCGTCGCGGCGTTCTGGATCGTCGTGTCGGCCGCGCCGGAGACGCCGGAGTCGGGCGAGAAGCAGTCGCCGAAGTACGCGCCGCCGGCGAGGGCCGCGGCGTCCGCCTGCATCTGCAGGTGGCGCTTGTGCACGAACCAGTTGCCGACGTCGATCGCCAGCGCCAGTGCGAGCAGCAGCACCGGCAGCAGGAACGCGAACAGCACGACGACGCTGCCGCGCTGGTCGTCACGGGCGACGGAGAAGGCGCCTGCGCTCACGGCGAGTAGCACCCCTCCGAGTACGTCGGCAGCCGCTCGAGCCGCATGGTCGAGGAGCTCCTGATCGTCAACGTGCCGCCGCCGATGAACGGGATCCACTTGTAGGGCGCAGAGACCGTCACCTGCACCGGATCGCCGATCTGCCCTTTCGTGCCGGTCGGCCCGGTGAGGAACGTGACGCAGACCTGCGCCGGCGCCGTTACCGACCCGGTTCCGTCGCGGAGCTCGGTCGACAAGGCCTGCTGCTGGATCCAGCTCTTGAGATCGCCGCCCGGCTGGGGCGAGTTGCCCACGACGGCGGCGAGGCGCGACCCCTCGTTCGCGAGGTGGGTCACGTCGATGTAGTAGTTCAGCGCGAGGCCGAACTGGACAAGCGCCCAGATGAGCAGGCAGATGAACGGGACGACGAGGCCGAACTCGACGGCCGCCTGTCCCGATTCGCTCCGGGCGCGCCGACGCAGAGGCGTGGGCCCCGCATGTCGCGGAACCCACGCCTGCCCGTCGAAGCGATCGCCGGACGTGGCGTGACGTCGTTTCTCCACTGCTCCTCCGGCTCTCGCAGTCGCTTCGATCCCTACGGAACGGGGACGAGGCCGTTGAGCTTGCTGGCGACGCGACCGAGGAAGTTCGTGATCGCCGCGCCCATGAGGCCGACCGTCAGCGCGATCGACAGGACGACGAAGGCGATGACGAGGCCGTACTCGGTCGCGCCCTGGCCCTCTTCACGCTTGAGGTCTTCGCGGCTGAGCGTCAGCACGCGGCCGAGGGCGAGCGTGAACTGCTCGTACAGGTTGTGCATGTCCTTACCTCCCCGGTAAGTCCGACAGGCGGGCCGCATACGCTCGCCTGCGTGGTGTGGTTACGTAGGCCATTCAGCCCGCGCCGGGCTCTGCGCCCCACCCACGAAGGTCCTGACGCTGCTAGCCCTTCGGTGAAGACGCCGCGGATCGCAGTCCGCGATAGTGGATCGCCATGAGCGAGCTGGTCACCACCGCGGTCTCCGCACCGCTTCGGCCGACCCGCACCGGCGCGACGGCCGTCGCCGCCGCCTGCGCGGCCGCCGCGGTGCTCGTCCGGAACGGCGCCTCGGGCTGGAGCCTCGTCGAGGCCCTGACCGCCGCGGTGCTGGTCTGGCTCGCCGCCATCGACCTCGAGGCCAGGCTGCTCCCGAACCGGATCACGCTTCCGGCGACCGGGGTGCTGCTCGCCGCTTCTCTCGCCCTTGGGCCGGCCGACTTCCTCGAGCACGCGCTCTCGGCGCTCCTCGCGGGTGGGTTCCTCTTCGCGGCCGCGGCCATTCGTCCCGGCGACCTCGGGATGGGCGACGCAAAGCTCGCGCTGCTGCTCGGGGCGCTGCTCGGAACAGCGGTGCTGGGCGCGCTCGTGATCGGCTTTTGCCTCGTCGCGGCCACCGGCCTCGTGCTGCTGGCCGTGGACGGACGGGCTGCGCTGAGGCGGCACCTCCCGCTCGGGCCGTTCCTGGCCGCGGGCGCGCTGGCCACACTTCTGCTCGGGTGAGAACGCTCACTGTCCACGTGGACACGGCCGAGCTCGTCGAGGAGCTCGTCGGCGCGTTCCGGCGGAGTGGCTACACGGCGGAGCGGACCGGCCGTGGACCTGCGCCGTCGAGCACGCGGACGCGGTGGACGAGCAGGAGGCGCGGGCCGAGGTGACGTTCTTCCTGCGTGCGTGGGGAGCGCGACAAGGCCGCGCGCAGGCGTCGCTAGCGAGCTGAGTCCTGAAGCAGCGACGCCGCGTCGACGTCGAGCGTCGACGCGAGCAGGCCGTGGCTGTACGCCCAGTGGACCGCCTCGGTCCGGCTGCTGACGTTCAGCTTGCGGTAGATGTTGGTGAGGTGAAACTTGACCGTCTGCTCGGCGAGCCAGAGCAGCTTCGCGATTTCCTTGTTCGAGCGGCCTTCGCCGAGCGCACGGAGAATCTCGACCTCGCGTTCGGTCAGGCCGGTGGCGCGCACGGCCGGCGCCTGATCCGAGTCGGGGCGCCCGATCGGCTCGCTGACCGTCCCCTCCACCGCGGCCAGCAACGCGTCAGGGAGCTCGAGCGGATCGACGCTCTTCGAGATGAACGCGCTCGCCCCCCGCGCCAGCGCCTCCTCCGCGACCGCGTCCGAGTCGACGCCCGAGAGCACCACGATCTTGGCCGACGGCCTCCGCTCCCGCAGAAGCCTCAGGCACGTCAGGCCGTCGACCCCCGGCATGCGCAGGTCGAGCAGGATCGAGATCAGGCGCCGTCCGCTCGACGACCGGCATCACCTGGCTGCCGCTGTCGGCGACACCGACGATCTCGAACTCGGGCCGGTCCGCAAGGGCAAGCCTGACCGCCTCGACCATCAACCCGTGGTCGTCCGCCACCACCAATTTGAGCCGCCGCATTGGCTCCTTTCGAAAAACCGCAGTTGTCTTACTAGATGCCGCAGAACCACAAAACCGGCACGACTCACTCTCCCCGCTCCGCCTGCCTGCGTCATCCCTCAGATGAGGCATCTCCGGCCGGCGGCCTCGGCAGCCGACAGCTCTGGGCGGCGGGACCTTCAGGCGGACTCGGCCACCGGAAGGTCTAGTTGGCGCTCGGAGCCCTTGTGCCGCGGCGCTTCCGTCCATACGGTGCGTGCCGAGGGGAAATGGGCTCGGCGTAGCCCGTTGGAGAGGGAGAGTGCGGTACATGCGGCGCCTGAAAGTCCTGGCGGTGGACGACCATCGCCTGATGCTCGACGCGATTCGCGCGGTCCTCGGCCGCGAGGACGACATCTGGCTCGTCGCCGAGACCGACGGCGGCGACAAGGTCCTGCCGCTCGTCGGCCAAACCGGGCCCGACGTCGTCCTGCTGGACGTGAGGATGCCGGGAATGGACGGCCTCGCCGTCCTCGAGCAGCTGCGGGAGCGCTACCCGAGCGTCGCGGTGGTGATGCTCTCGGCAATCGACGACCCGGCGCTCGTCCGCGCCGCGCTCGAGCGAGGCGCGGCCGCGTTCGTGCTCAAGCACGTCGACCCGCGTGACCTGGCGGCCGCCGTGCGGCAGGTCGTCGGCGGCTCCATTTTCCGCCCGCTCGACCTCGTCGCCGCAGCAGGCAGTAGCGCCCCCGACGACGCGGGCCTGAGCAAGCGTGAGCTTTCGATCCTGGAAGCTTTGGAGTCGGGCGCCTCCAATGCGGCCATCGCGAAGGAGCTCTTCCTCGCCGAGCAGACGGTGAAGTTCCATCTGACGAACATCTACCGCAAGCTCGGCGTCTCCAGCCGCACCGAGGCCGTGCACAGCGCATACGAGCGCGGCATCCTCGAGCGCCCGCTCTCGTACGTGGCGTAAGCGTGCTACTCGACCCTCGGCTCAGGTCATCTCGACGTTCGGGTGGTGAGCCGGCCGCGTCGGATGTCAGAAAGTGCGCGCGGGGGTCGATTTGGGGAGGCGGTCTTGCGCGTACACGTAGGCGATTCGGAGCTCGTCAAGGTGCTGCTCGAGTACTTCGAGCAGCAGGCGGACTGCGTCGCCATTCGCATCAACGACTCGGAGATCGAGGTTTCGCTGATCGGGTCGTTTCGGACGGAGACCCACGACGCCGCGGTCCAGGACCTCGTCACGGGGTTCCGTCGCCAACACCCCGAAGCTCGCGCGCTGCACGTGGCCGGAAACGGCCCCGCCGAGGTCTAGCCCGAGTAGTCGAAGTCGCTCTCGTAGCCGCAGTTGCCGCGGAACGAGAACTCGAGCGCCTCGTCGCTGACGGCCAGCGACTCGGCGATCACCTCGCGGCCGGTGCGTTCGTGGCCCGGGATCACGCACGTCACCGTCTCGCCGCTCGCGACCGCGATGCGCGACCCGCACCTGGACGTAGCGGCCGGCGCGGAACCAGCCGCGCCCCGGGACGTGCTCGATCTCGATCGCTGCCGGCCGCACCGCGAGCAGGTGGCTCGCCTTCCACGCCCACGGAAAGTGGTCGACCTGCGAGCCGGCCAGCCGGCCGGTGAAGATCGCCTCGAGCGCCTCGCGCTGCGCGTCGTCCGCACGCTCGTCGAGGTAGAGCACGAAGCTCCATGGCGAGCCCTCCTCGTCGTCGCTGTAGCTCGTCGCGAGCACGACGCCGAGCCCGTCGAGTCGGACGCCGTCGGCGTGGCCGTCGAGGATGCGCCACGAGAGAGCGCCGAGGCAGATGCCGTAGGTCGAGCGCCCACCCATGACGCCGTCGATCCGGCGGCACGGACAGATCGCCTCGCAGTTGCACGACTCGAGGTAGGAGCCTGAAATCGCCCAGTTCATGCGGGTCGCTTGCGATTCTGTCACGGTTTCCGGCTCCCCTGTCACGGGATCGCGTCCTGCGCAACCAGCGCGAAAAGAACCGCCGCCCAAATGGTGCTTGGCGCGGCGGGTCGTGTTCGCAACCGGCTAGAAGCCGTGTCAACAGAGTAGGTTCATCATCCTGCGTCGATTTGCACGGATCTTTGCGTACCCGGATGAATATCAGCGAGCTTCCGGCTATAACAGGGCGCCGATCCTCGGCCGAGAGGGGCCGTGGACAACGAAACGAGGGAGACTTCGCGATGACACACCGCAAGCACGGCTTGCTCCTTGGTGTCGTCCTTGTGACCGCTGTCGTTCTCAGCTCGGCGGCCTCTGCCGCTGGCGGCGCAGCGGCGGTTCAGCCGCAGGTGATCAGCGACGCCAGCCTGCAGGCACAGACGACCACCATCGGCGGGGCCAAGCCGCTGTCGACCACCCGTACCGTCGCACACTGGTTCGGCTCGACGCTCGACCCGAACAACGGCGTGACCTATGGCTACAACATGGTCGGCGCCGACCCGTACAACTGCTCGGGCTCGAGCTGCGACGTGACCGTGGAGACCGACATCATCCCGCTCAATGTGATCGTGGGCGGCATGGAGTTCGACGGCACCGACGTCGTGGCGCCGACGCTCGCATCGCCGCAGTTCGCGACGGACGACTACGGTTCGACGCCGTTTGCCACCAACTCAGGTTTTGCCAGGGGCCCGGGCGGCGTCCTCTCGCAGGGTGACGCAGGGATCCCGCTGCAGCTCCAGGACGCGACGATGCGAGCCCAGTTCAACAAGACCGGTTCGAGCAGCTACCACCTGAGGCTCCATCCGACCGTCCGTGATCCGATCACGATCGTCGTCCCGGGCAACAAAGGAACCTTGCTGCAGAGCGGCCGGGGCGTCATCTTCGCCAGCGTCAACGTCCAGTGGTGGGCGACTCGGATCCAGAGCCTGGACACGTCGCTCGGCTACGTCGACCCGACGCACCTGCCGTTGTACCTCACGAACAAGATCCTCCTGCACATCGGGCTCGATCCGACGAACTGCTGCATCATCGGCTTCCACGGTGCCGGGCCCGTTCCCTCCGGCGACGAGAACGCCTACGGGCCAGGGCACGGCAACGGCAACCAGCCCATCCAGACGTTCGCGTGGGCCTCGTGGGTCACGCCGGGCATCTACGCCCGCCCGGACGGTGGGGTCAACTGGGCTCTCCAGGACATCCACGCCGTCAGCCACGAGGTAGCCGAGTGGGCAGACGACCCGTTCATTAACAACTTCGTCGAGCCGTGGCTAACGCCAACGGCTCCCCAGTACGGCTGCACGAACATCCTCGAGACCGGCGACCCGGTCGTCGACATCGGCTTCGCAATGGGTACGAACACCTTCGACCAGGTCCGAACCCGAACGGCTCGCAGAGCGCCGATGGGTACTACCACCCGGAGGACGAGGTCTTCCTGCCGTGGTTCATGAGGACCGCACCCAACACCGTCTCCGAACCGACGCAAAGCCCGTCGACAAACGTCGGCCGCTACACGTTGATGGGCGACCTGAACCCGTTCCCGGGGTTCCGCCAGCCGGCGACGGGCTGCTAACCCAGCTTCCGAAATCGAACGAATAATCTCAGGGGCCCGGGAAACCGGGCCCCTGGTGACGTGCGTGGCTGGGTGAGGCTCGGAAGAACCTGGAGCTGCGAGCACGGCTCGGCCAGATGATCGGGAACGAGCCGGTCAAGATCGACAAGGCTGACGCGCAGAAGCAGATGCGGGCGCTCGCGGGCTTGAGCGAGGACGAGCTGCGGGCACTGGCTTGGAGCGAGGCTCCGGCGCTGCCCGCCGGTGACGTCCCCGGGTCAGGCGAACGCACGTTCTCCCTCAGCGGCGCTCCTACGGGGCGAGGCCGTGAACGAGCGCGCATACCTCGCCGCCAAGCGCGAGCACGCCGCCGCCCTCGACGGCTGGCGCGAGTCGACTGCGCACCTCACCAAGTGTCAGGACGACGACCTCATCCTCGACCCTGACGTCGACGAAGCCCTGGACATGGACGCGCTGAATCTTGCCGATCGTGGTGCCCTCACCGAAGTGCGGGTAGACGAAGGCTTCGAGGACGTGCCGCACTTGCAGGGCTGCGGATCGGCCACGCCCTGCGCGATCTGGTACTCGAGGCTGCCCGGGCATCGGTTGCACGACTCGAGGTAGGAGCCGGCGACGCGCCAGGCGCTCATCGGTGCAGCCTAGAGCCGCGGCGCCGTCGCGGGAAGGTCCTGGGCGCGATCCGCGTCATGTGGCCATGGAAGTCGCGAACACACGCGATCGGTTACCCGTAGACGACGCGAGTCGCCATCCGGTGGGCCCGTCTCGTCAGCGGATCCGCGTAGGAGCGATTGCCGAGCTCCTGGCAGTCGCGCTACCGCTGATCGGGCTCGTTTCGCTGCTCCTGCGCTCGCAGCTCGACCCGCACTTCGAGAACTACCGCGTTCACTTCGTGCTGTTCGGCCTGGTGGGCACGGTCGCGTTCGTACTCGGCTTCGCAGCCGGCGAGGCGGCGAACCGCCGCGGCGACGCGCGGGTACTCCTCCTCTCGCTCGCCTTCATGGCGACCGGGGGCTTCATGGGCCTCCACGCGCTCGGGACCCGCGGCGTCCTCTTCTCGGGCGACCACGCGGGCTTCAAGGTCGCGATTCCGGTCGGCCTGCTGGTCAGCGCGGGCTTCGCGGCGGCCTCGGCGTTCGTCGACGTGCGGCCGGGGTTCGCCCCGCTCGTGATTCGCCACCGCCGGCTCCTGCGTGTCAGCGTGCTGATGGCGATGGGCGGGTGGTTCGTCTGGACCGTCCTGAACCTTCCTCCGCTCGATGGGCCGAACAGCGAGGCCGCGAGGGGAACCCTGCTCGCCGTCTTCGCGATCGTCGGCACGGTCATCTACGCAGCCAGCGCCGCCCGTTACTGGACGATCTTCCGCCTGCGGCCGAACCTGCTGCCGGCCGCCGTGATCGCCTGCTTCGTGCTCCTCTCCGAGGCGCTGATCGGCGTCGCTCTCACGGGGGAGCGCAAGTGGCACGCGAGCTGGTGGGAGTGGCACTTCCTGATCGTCACCGCCTACCTGATCATCGGCTTCGCCGCGCAGCGTCAATGGCGCGACGAGCGCTTCCGCGACCTCTACCTCACGACGACGCGGGAGCGCGAGCAGGACGTCAGCGTCCTCTTCAGCGACCTCGTCGGCTACACGACCTTCGCCGAGCGCTCGAGCCCGGCCGAGGCTGCAGCCGTGCTCCAGGCGTACTGGGGCACCGCCGCCCCGCTGCTCACACGACAGTTCGGCGGCGAAGTGGAGAAGTTCATCGGCGACGGCGTGGTGGCCGTTTTCAACCGCAGCGGCGACCAGCCCGATCACGCCCGGCGGGCCGCCTGCGCCGCACTGGCGCTGCAGCGCGCCTTCGCCGATCTGGCCGACGCGCATCCGGATTGGCCACGGATGCGCGTCGGCGTCAACAGCGGCGAGGCCGTCCTCCGCGAGATCGGCGGCGAGGGTCACGTCGCGTACCCGATGGTCGGCGACACGATCAACACCGGTGCGCGGCTCGAAGGTCTGGCACCGGTCGGCGGGGTGCTGATCGGCGCGGAGACCTACGAGCGGCTGCCCGACGGGGCCGTGGTCGAACCCCGGGCGGGCCTCCGAGTGAAAGGCAAGGACGCGGCGATCGACGCCTACGTCCTGCACGCCTTGCCCTGTTAGAAGCAACGGAGGGTCGGCGACGACCCACCCTCCGCACTCGGATCAGCCGTTCGGAAGCTGCGGGCAGTTGCCCGGGGCAGGCTCGTCGATCCGCCTCGAGAAGCCGGCCGCGACGAGCGACACCACGACCGTCACGAGGTCGACGTTCCCCTCGTTCCTGACGACGTGAGTGTCGTGACCGTTGTCGATGAAGCCCTGGCCCGCCACGAGGCGCTGCGGCGAGCAGGTTGCGTCGTCGGCTTCGTAGAACGTCGCCGTGCCGGACTTGACGATCACCAGGCTGGGACCGCGCAGCGTCTGGCTGCCGGTGAGGAACGCCACGGCCGGTGTCTGGGACGTGGCGGCAGGCGCAAGCGCCGTCTGGGCGACGACACCTCGAGACGGTGCGCTCTGGCGAATCGACCCGAAGACCAACGCCGTCAGACGCGTCGGCATGTCGTTCTTGCCGACGGGCGTCGCCACGGATGCGAACGACATCTGGGTGACAGTGCGACGCGGCTAGTCCCGGTTGGAGCGGTCGTGGAAGACCGCCTCGAGGTTCGTACCAGCCGGGTCAAGGACGTAGGCCCCGTAGTAGCCGGGGTGGTACTCCGGCCTCTCCCCCGGCGCGCCGTTGTCGCGGCCGCCGGCCCCAAGTGCGACCTCGTGGAACTTCTCGACCGCCTGCTGGTCTCCAACGCCGATGGCGAGGTGCAGGTTCCGCGTCGGCGATCCCTCGACGAAGGTCAAGCTGCCGCGCTCAGATTCGAGACCGAAGCGGTCACCGCGGTCGTGCAGCCTCAGCTCGAGCGCGTCCGCGATCGCCTCGTAGAACCGCTTCGTCCGGGCGAGGTCGTGGACGCGGATCCAGAGGTGGTCTATCGACCCCAGTTCCTGTTCACGCGCGCGCGCGTGCGTGACGGCTTCGACACTGTTCCCGTGCAAATCGAGGATGAAGGCCCCGTAGTAATCGGGCCTGTACTGCGGCCGCAACCCCGGTTCGCCGTCGCTCCGGTACCCGGCGTCGATCAGGCCCAGCCACCAGCGCTCGACCAGCTCCTGCGAGTCGGCAGTGAAGGCAATGTGGAGCATGGTCGTCGGCGGACGCTCACGATCTGCCTGGGCGAGCGAAAAGTCGCCCCATTCGAAAAACGGCTCGGCCTCGTAGCACTGGCCGGTGAAGCCGAGCAGATTGAAGACGTGGTCGTAAAACATGATCGCTTCTGCGAGGTCGCTGACTCGGATCGTGACGTGGTCAATCGTGCTCATCGCTGTACCAGGTTGGCAGGATGAAGCGCTCCAGGACAGCGGATGGTTACATCCGTGTTAGCCGGCGTGCTGGCCGTGAGGGCGAGTCGTTCATCTCGCCCGAGGTGCAGCGCAAGAAGATCGCCGCTTTGGCGAAGTTGCACGAGGTCGAGACCTTTACGTGGTGGGAAGAGATCGACCAATCAGGCGCGAAGCTCGAGCGGCCGATGTTCCAGCAGGCACTCGCACGCTGCGAGGCCGGCGAGACCGGCGGGATCGTCGTTGCCCGGCTCGATCGCTTCGCCCGCTCGGCGGTTGATGCCCTGAGCTCGATCCGCCGCCTAAACGATGCCGGCGCGAGGCTCGTCTCGGTCGAGGACAACTTCGACGGCTCGACACCCATGGGACGGTTCGCGATCGGGATCCTGATCTTGATCGCCGAACTCGAGCTGGAGCGGATCAAGAGCGGCTGGGAAATAGCCGTCAGGCAGGCAGTCGGTCTGCCACAACGGGGCATGGACTTCACCCGCTAGCACGGCGGCGGCCCGCTGGCAAGGGGCGGCCTAGGTGTAAGACCCGAGCACGTTGGTCCTGCTGACCGGGGGTTGGTGGCCGAGGGCTGCGTGTCGACGTCGATGGTTGTAGTGGCATGAAACTGCCCGGCGTGGAGCCCTTCGCGTCCGGTCGGCCTCGTAGCGTCGGCCTCATTCCGGGACAGGGGCTTCAGGCAAGACGCAGGTCGGGCAGGCCGTCGCATTTCTATGGGCTGCGAGCCCGCGATTTGTAGTTGGCCGCCCCTGCGACTGCCCGGGTGTGCTGCGAGCACGGATCCGTAGTTGTCGTCGTTGCCCGCCTCGTCTTGCAGAGACCACCGACCGAGAGGAGGAGGGATGCGCTTCATCGCGCTCGACGTGCACCGCGACTTCTGCGAGGTGGCGATCGCCGAAGGCGGGGTCGTCCGCCTTGCTGGCCGCGTCCGCACGGATCGGAGCGAGCTCGAGCTCTTCGCGCAGAGCCTGGGAAGCGACGACGAGGTCGTGCTCGAGGCGACCGGCAACGCGCTTCCCATCGCCCGCATCATCGAGCCCCACGTCGCCCGCGTCGTGCTCGCCAATCCGAAAGCGGTCAAGGGGCTGACGCAGGCGGGACCGAAGACCGACAAGGCCGATGCGCGCGCGCTCGCGAGGCTGCTCGCGGGAGGCCTGGTGCCGGAGGTCTGGGCGGTCGACGAGCCGACGCGGGTGCTGCGGCGACGGATCGCCAGGCGAGCCCAGCTCGTCAAGCAGCGAACGCGGGAGAAGAATCAGGTGCACGCGATCCTGATCCGCAACCTCAAGGCCCGCCCGCCCGTAAGCGACCTCTTCGGCGTCGAGGGGCGCCGGTGGCTTACCGAGCAGGAGCTGCCCGACGACGAGCAGGAGATGGTCGAGGCCTGCCTGCGCCAGATCGACTTCCTCGACCAGGAGGTCGCGTCAGCTGACCGCGCGCTCGCCTCACCCGAGATGCGGCGGCTGATGACCCTCCCCGGGGTCAGCTCCGTGACCGCGGCCGCTCTGCTCGCCGCGATCGGGGACATCGCCCGCTTCCCCACCCCGCGCCACCTGGTCAGTTACCTGGGGCTCGACCCCCGCGTCCGCCAGTCGGGCTCAGAGCCTGCCCGGCACGGCCGCATCTCCAAGCAGGGACCTGGCGAGGTGCGGCACCTCCTGGTCGAGGCCGCCTGGCACGCGGCCCGCACCTACGGCCCGTTGCGTGCCTTCTACGAGCGGGTCAGAAGCAGGCGTGGCGCCCAGGTCGCGGTTGTCGCCGTCGCTCGCAAGCTCGTCGTCGTCGCCTGGCACATGCTGACCCGGAGCGAGGACTACGCCTTCGCCCGGCCCTCGCTCGTGCGCGAGAAGCTGCGTCGGGCGGAGCTGCTCGTCGGCGCCGAGCGTCGGCAAGGCAGGGCAACCCCGTGCGCGTCTTCGCAACGGCACAGCAGCATCAGCTCGAGAAGGAGCTCGCCCGGCAAGCGGAGGTCGCCTACCGTCGCCTCGTCCAGGACTGGCAGCCGGCGATCAAGAAAGGTGCGGGTGCCGCACCGGGGCGCGCATCTTGTGGGCCGTCGAGCGGCCAGGCAGCGCGGCAGGACTCAGCCCCACGTCCTGCGCTTTAGCTCGCAGTCACCCGCACCTGGGACCACTCTCGCAAAGGAGGATCGCGCCGGCAACTTGACTTTCATCAGTAGTACCAGAGCCAGCCGTCAAGCGCAGCCGTGCGTTCTTGGCTGGAGCGGTAGATCGCGCCGTAGGCCCAGCCGCTGAGCAGTCGTGCGGATGAAGCGCTCTGCCTTGCCGTTGGTCTGCGGCCGGTAGGGGCGGGTGCGGCAGTGGCGGATCCTGAGCGCTGCGGCAGGCGAGCGCGTGCCGAGCGGCAGACGGTAGGCGGAGCCGTTGTCGGGGGATGAAACTGCGTCCGGCCCCGCCGTGAGCATCGTGCTTCCGGGACATGGGGCTTTGTTGGGAGACGCGGATGGGCAGGCCGTTCTGACTGATGAGCTGTGAGCTCGACGTTGTTCGTGGCCGCCCCTGCGACCTACCCCGGTGTGCTGAGAGCACGAATCCGTCGTTGTCGTGTGTCCCGCCGCGCTCCCGCTTCAACCGACGAGAAGGAGAGGTGGTGCGCGCGTTTCGGGTTGGATGTGCATCGCGACTTCTGCGAGGTCGCGATCGCCGAGACGGGCACGGTGCAGGTCGGCGGGGCGGATCCCGACGCGGGTGGCGTCGCTCGAGCTGTTCGCGCAGAGCCTCGTCGCGCGACGACGTCGTGGCGCTTGGAGGCGACGACCGGGGCCGACAGGATCGTCTCGGTGCTGCAGGCGCACGGGATCCGGGTGGTCGTCGCCAACACGCGCAAGCTGAAATCGATCACCGAGGCGAAGGCCAAGACCGATCGGCTCGACGCGCGGACGCTGGCGCGGCTGCTTGATCTCGGGGCTGCTCGATGAGGTCTGGACGCCGGACGAGCGGACGCGGACGCTGCGGCGCCTGACCAACCGGCGCGAGCGCCTCGTGCGCGCCCGGACGCGCGCCAAGAATGAGGCGCATGGCGTGCTGGCGCGCAACCTGTGCGAGCGCCCGCCGGTCACCGACGCGTTCGGCAAGGCCGGCCGGCGCTGGCTGGCCGGAGCTCGAGCTGCCCGTCGACGAGCGCTTGACGCTCGACGGCTGCCTGCGCCAGGTCGACTTCCTCGACGCGCGAGGTCGCCGCCCTCGACCGCGAGATCGCCAAGCAGGCGCTCGCCTGGCCGGAGGTGCTGCGGCTGATGAGCGTCCCCGGCGTCAACGTCCAGACCGCCGCGACCTTCATGGCCTCGGTCGGCGACATCGGCCGCTTCTCCTCGCCGCGCAAGCTCGTCAGCTACCTCGGGCTCGATCCCCGCGTGCGCCAGTCGGGCAACGGGCCCGCACGCCACGGCCGGATCTCGAAGGCCGGCGCCTCGGAGGCCGCGGCACATGCTCGGCGAGGTCGCCTGGAAAGTGATGCTGACCCCGGGCCCGCTGCGCGCGTTCTTCGAACGTGTCCGCGCGCGCCGCGGCCCGCAGGTCGCGGCGACCGCGACAGCGCGCAAGCTGGTGGTGCTGTTCTGGCACCTGCTCACCCGCGACCAGGACTACGCCTTCGCCCGGCCAGCGATGACCCGCAACAAGATCCGCCGGCTCGAGCTGCTCGCCGGCGCTCCGTCCCAGAAAGGCCGCAAGGGCATCGCCGGCGGCAAATCGAAAGCTGTCTTCGAGGCCGAGCGCGAGCTCTCGCGCCAGGCCGAGGCCGCCTACCGCCGGCTGGTCAGCGACTGGCAGGCTCGAGCGGTCCGGCGAAAGCGGGTGCGGGCGCGACACCGGGGCGCGCATCTTCTAGGCCCTCGAAGGGCAAAGCAGCGCGGCAGACTCCGTAAGCCCCAACGGTCTGCGCTTCGCTCCGTCAGTCACCCGCACCCAAGCACAGGATCGCAACGAGCCGCACGACCGCCACTTGACTTTCATCCGTCGGTCATCAGCCGCTCGACCCGGATGCCGTGGCGGCGGTAGAAGGCGACCGCGCGGCGCAGGAAGCCGATCGCGGTGGCCGCCTTCTCGTCCTGGAGCACCTCGGCGTAGGCGAGCCGGGTGGCGTCGTCGACGCAGACGTGCACGTACTCCCAGCCGACGTGCGCGGCGACGCCGTCGCCGTCGTTGCGGAGCGGGTGTCGCTAGCCGGCGCTCGGCGCCGGTAGACGCGTTTGCCGGCGCCGCCCTGATCCGGCCGAGCTTCTTGACGTCGACGTGGACGAGCTCGCCCGGCCGCTAGCGCTCGTAGCGGTCGGCGGCTGCTCGAGCCCCAGCCGCCCGAGCTTGCCCAGCCCGATCCGGGTCAGGATCCCCGACACCGTCGAGAGCGGCATCGCCGAGCAGCTCGGCGATCTCCGCGCCGGTGAAGCGCAACCGCCGCAACGCCGCGATCAGCCGCCACCCGCTCCTCGCGGCGTCCGCTTGGCGACCCGTCTCGGCGCCGAAGAGCGATCGAGCAGCCACCCTCGCCTTCGCGCCGGTAACGGCCAGCCCACTTCGCGACAGTGCGCACGCTGACCCCGGCGGCCTCGGCCGCCGCCGCCAGCGTCCAACCCTCCCGCCCACCCGCTCGACCGCCAACCGCCGGCCATCCAACTGAGCCCCGCGTTAGCGTGCAACCTCATCCGGATCTCCTCCTTGGGGCTGGGGCTTGGCAGCCCCAGCCTCCAAGGAGGCCCGGATGAACCAACGTCCTCAGGAACTACACCTAGGCCGGCCGCAGAGCTTCCAGGCGCGCCGCTGAGGGGTCCATGAACCGCATCATGGCCCCCGTTGTGGTCCCCACAAAAGTGGCCATTTTGCAGCAGAAAAGGCTGCCGGGGTCCGGGTTCCGCGCCCTTTGGGGGCAGCAATGGGCTCGTCTGCCTAGCAGACGCAAGAAGTACTGCCACAACGGGGCATGGCCTTCGCCCACCATCACGGCAGCGGCTGGCCAGGTCCGGGAAGGCGATTATGGCCCCTTCTTGCGGTCCCCAGATAAGCCCTGTTTGCAGGGGAAAGGAAAGGGGTCACGGTTCGCGCCCTTTGGGCGCAGCGATGGGCTCGTACATCCGGTTGGAAGGACTAACCAACCGCCGGGCGTCTCGTGGTTAGTGAGAGAGATACCTTCTACAGCGCCTTCGTACTGGGAGCAAGACGTGACGATCTGCCCGAGCTGTGGACAGCAGAATCCCGCTGCGGCGCGTTTCTGCCTGGCCTGCGGAACCCGCCTGACGGAGGAAGAAGCGACCCGGCGCGAGGTGCGAAAGATGGTGACGGTCGTCTTCTCCGACGTCGCGAGCTCCACCGCACTGGGCGAGCGCCTCGATCCGGAATCGCTTCGCCGCGCCATGGGGCGCTACTTCGACGAGATGAGCGCCGTGATCGAGCGGCACGGCGGCACGGTGGAGAAGTTCATCGGCGACGCGATCATGGCCGTGTTCGGCATTCCGACGGTGCACGAAGACGATGCGCTTCGTGCGGTTGCGGCAACCGTCGAGATGCGAGAGGAGCTCAAGCGCCTGAACCACGAGCTCGAGCGCGGCCTTGGCGTCCGGCTCGAGGTCCGCCTCGGCGCCAACACCGGCGAGGTCGTTGCGGGCGACCCCGCCGCCCGTCAGAGGCTCGTGACCGGCGACGCCGTTAACGTCGCCAAGCGGCTCGAGCAGGCGGCGGGCTCGGGCGAGATCCTGATCGGCCGCGAGACGCAGCGCCTCGTGCGGGACGCCGTTCGTGTCGAGGAGGTAGGCGCGCTCGAGATCAAAGGCAAGCAACAGCCGGTCCCTGCGTTCCGGGTGCTCAAGATCATCTCAGGAGCTCCGGGGCACGTGCGACGGCTGGATTCGCCGATGATCGGCCGCGAGGACGAGCGCACCCTGCTCGAGCGCGCCTTCGAGCGCTCGGTCCGTAAATCGTCGTGCCACCTCTTCACGGTCCTCGGAGCGGCCGGCGTCGGCAAGTCGCGGCTCGTCTCAGAGGTTGCGGCCCACCTCGCCGAGCGAGCGACGGTGGTCTCGGGCCGTTGCCTCCCCTACGGCGAAGGGATCACCTTCTGGCCGGTCGGCGAGGTTGTCAGACAGTTGGTGGACGTGCAAGTCGTTCACGACATCGAGCGGCTTGTCGCAGACGATCCCGACGCGAAGCTGATCGCGCACCGAGTCGGGGGCGCCATCGGCCTGGCGGACGGCGTCGGCAGCGCGGAAGAGACGTTCTGGGCCGTTCGCAAACTGCTCGAGCGGCACGCCCGGATGCGCCCGCTGGTTGTCGTCTTCGACGACGTGCACTGGGCGGAACCCACCTTCCTCGACCTTGTCGAGCACGTCGCCGAATGGTCGCGGGATGCTCCGATGTTGCTCGTCGCGGTCGGCCGGCCCGAGCTCCTCGACCACCGCTCGGACTGGAGCGGCGGCAAGCTGAACGCGACGAGCATCCTGCTCGAGCCGCTCACCGACGCCGAGTCGGACCGACTCATCGAGAACCTGCTCGGCCATGCGTCCCTGGCCGAGGAGCCCCGCTCGCGGATCAGAGAGGCGGCCGAAGGCAATCCGCTCTTCGTCGAGGAGATGCTCTCGATGCTCATCGACGACGGGGTGCTCCGCCGGGAAGACGGGCGGTGGAACTCGACCGCCGACCTCGCCATGATCTCGATGCCGTCCACGATTCAGGCGCTTCTCGCGGCGAGGCTCGACCGCCTCGAGCACGACGAGCGGGCGATCATCGAGCTGGCGGCCGTGGAGGGGAAGGTCTTTCACGTCGGCGCGGTGAGCGAGCTCGCGCCTGATCGCCTTCGTGGCGCCGTAGACCCGCACCTGATGACGCTCGTCCGGAAGGAGCTCATCCGCCCGACCCGACCCGAGGTTCCCGGTGAGCAGGCGTTCGTATTCCGACACCTCCTCCTCCGCGACGTCGCTTACGAGGCGCTTCCCAAGCAGGTCCGTGCCGAGCTCCACGAGCGGTATGCGGACTGGCTTGCCCGCGCCGCCCGCGAGCGCGCACCGGAATACGAGGAGATCCTCGGCTATCACCTCGAGCAGGCTCACCGCTCACGCGCCGAGCTCGGTCCGCTGGACGAGCACGCCCAAGGCGTCGGTCGCCGTGCGGCGGAGTGCCTCGCAGTGGCCGGTCGACGCGCGCTCGCGCGTGGCGATGCTCACGCGGCGACGAATCTGCTCGAGCGCGCCCTTGCTCTTGTGACGCCCACCGACCCGTTTGGCCTCGAGCTTGCGCGCGACGTGACGGATGCGCTCATCCTCGCAGGGAACTTCGAGCGAGCAGACCAGGTGACGACGGCGGCGATCGAAGCCGCAGGAGATTCGCGCCACGGCCTCGTCGCCTCGCTCATGCGCGCCGACATCCGTACGTTTACCGAACCCGAAGGCAGCCTCGGGCGCCTACGAGACGTCGCCGAGCACGCGTTGCCCGAGCTGGAGAAGGCGCGTGACGACAACGGCCTCGCGCGGGCATGGGCGGCAATCGGCTGGACGCATCACATCGCGATGCGCTTCGAAGCTGCGATCGACGCCTTCGAACGCGCGTTCACGCACGCGCGGCGCGCCGGTGACGAGCGGCAGGCCAATCAGGCGCTGATCCAGGTCGGGATCGACCTCATCTACGGAGCGACGCCGGCCGAAGACGCGATCAAACGCTGCAACGCAGTCCTCGAGGACGCGTCAATCTCGCGTTGGGGCGAGATGGGCTTCATGGACGCGCTTGCCGTTCACGAGGCGATGCTCGGCCACTTCGACGCGGCGCGCGAACTGGTCGAGCGCGTCCGTGTAATGACCGAGGATCTCGGACTGGCGCGAGGGCTCCCGTTCATCCTCCGGGCCGAGCACGCTTGGATCGTCGAGACGCTGGCCGGTGACGCCGCAGCAGCCGAAGACGAGATTCGCGCCGCCTACGAGGTGCTCGAACGCTGGAAGATGGGCGAGAAAGGCCTGCTGTCGACCCAGGCGGCGCGGCTCGCGCAGTCACTCTACGCCCAAC
>CAWCOF010000022.1:0-150355 GCA_963797005.1 uncultured Alphaproteobacteria bacterium | reverse complement strand
GGGCGCAGGTCATCCCGCGGGAAACCGGCGAGGCGCAGCTCGAGATCGTCGGCAAGGGCAGCAAGGCTCGGCAGGTGCTGATCCCAGCGCGAATTGCGGCGCGCCTCCTGGCCAGCCGCGGCGAGGCGCCAGTGACGGCACCTGTGTTCCCCTCGGTCCGCCGGCCCGGCTTCCCGCTCACCGACCGAGCGATCAACTTCATCGTCAAGGAGGCAGCGGAACAGGCCGGGGTCAATCCGGCCGCCTCGATCCATTGGCTCCGCCACGCGCACGCCAGCCATGCCATCGACAACGGCGCGCCCATTACGCTGGTGTCGGCCACGCTTGGCCATGCGGATCTTAAGACCACCTCAATTTACGCACATGCGCGACCAGGCGAGAGCTCCGGCCGCTATCTGAAGGTGAAATGAATGCGAAACTCCGAAGTCCCCATGATGCGCGCGCGCGTGGGACCGGTCAGAAGATCCCCTAACGTACCGAAATGATGCGCACCCCTGTTACCTCGAGCTGGTACACGAAGCTTCCCCCTGAATTCGCGCGCATCGGCATCAGCCGCTATGGACCTCGCGGCCAACGTGGGTGCCGGACCTATCGAGCGCTTGCACCAGGCGCATGGTTCAAGAGCGTGTCCGCGATCGAGTTTCGCAGGTTGTACATGGAGCAACTGAGCGAGCTAGATCCCGAGCAGGTCCTGCGCGACCTCGAGGTGCTCGCTGAAGGCAAGACCCCAGCTCTGCTCTGTTTTGAGAAGCCGCCCCCGGACGATCACTGGTGCCACCGCGGGCTCGTATCGGCGTGGTTTTCCGACGTCCTCGGGCTGCCCGTCGCCGAGTACGGCCACGAAGCCAAAGGAACTGGATGGCTTCACCCGAAGCTGCCGCGCACATGGCGCTGATGCAATCGCGGCGAGCCCCTCCTCCCGCGTTGGCATCAGGGCGAGGAGACCTGTCCGGTTGTACGATAGCCCCGATGCCCCACGCGCGCGCACGCGTAGGGGGTCAAAAGCGCAAAAAGCTCCAGAGATCGCAACCAAAGGTGGTGCAGCCAGGATCGTGAGCGATGCGGTCGACATCGCGCCCGTGACTTTGTGAAAAGTCTTATGGGCCTCGAAGGTGGTGCCGCCACCTCGATGCCGATGGGTGGAGAGAAGCGTTCGAAGCAGGCCCTGCTTGATGGTGCCACAGGGATGCTCGGCGGTTTGAGCGCCGGTGGTCGCCTCCTTCGAAGAGGGCCGCGAGTTAGGATTGAGAGCAGGCGCGTTGACCTGCTTCCTGAGATTCTCGCCAGAGTTGCCAACGCTCGCGTTGCGTCCGAGCGATAGACTTCTCACCTGCTGCGGTCTTCGGGCCAGTGCTACGGCCACCGTGATTGGAACAACGGCCGCCGCGACCCAGGCCCCTGCGTTTACAGGGGTGCCCAGCTCTGGTCTTGGCTCCGCATTGTTGGCTTCGTAGCGCGCGAAAGCAGGTCCGCTCCCGGGCAGCCCGGACGCGCTCCAACTCCGCCTCAAGCGCAGGCTCGGCACCGGTTTCCGTGAGTGGGGATACGGGGGCCTCAAACTGGTAGCGTGGCCGACGAGATCTCGCCATCTCTCATGTCCACTTAGCCGGACTTTTCCCTCGAGTAGGTGCTACGCGCGCCTACTCAGTAGGGTCTGCTCCGGATCAGGCGCATTTCTCCGCTCCGTGCAGGCGCCGCCGGTCGGCCAGTGCGGGAGCGAAAGATCCCCACTCCGTGATGGCGCCCGGTGATAACCCGCGGAGCCATCCGCCATAATCTCCAGCGGCTCGCGGAAAGTGGGGTCTCCAAGCAGATCGCGCTCGACCGCAAGATCCTCATAGTCAGCGAGGAACTTACGGAGACCTCTGGCATCCCGCAAGAGGTCGGGCGCAAGGGCTTCCGCTGCGTCGGCATCGAACAACGCGCTTAGGAGCCGACTTTCGGGGCGCTCGCGTTCCTCGTGGTCCGCGGACCGATCGACTTGCCCGAGAAAGCCGTCGATCAGTTGCCATGACGTGATGCTGGACGGGTCGTACCCTTCTGATGCCCACATCTCGAGCTGCTTCAAGACCAACTGATGGCTACCCGCTGGATGCCGGGCCAGAATGGCCAAGTAGGCAGTCATGTTGCTTGGCGAGAGGAGCCAACCGGCAAGCAGTTTCCCGCGATCGGCGCGCCGGAGTTCGCGGATGGTCGCGGCCACATCAAACGGCTGCGAGTCGCTCACTTGAGCTCAGTGGGCTGTGGCAGGTGCTGCTGCTGCTAAACTTCGCCCATCGACGATGCCCGCGCCAGCCCTCTTCTGCTCGCTAGCGGCCGCCTTGGCAGCGGGTGTCGACGCGCGCCGTGCATTGACTTGCTCGAAATAGTGCCACTCGCACACTGTCTGTCCTTCGTGGGGTCCAGGCGCGTGGCGCATTTCTGCCGCGAACTGTTGCGTCCGCTCTGCGCCCAAAATTTTCACGAGCACCTCAAGCTCAATCGTGCCCGTGAGCGCGCGTTCGTCGATCGCGATGCCGACTTCCCTGGCGATACTGACGTAGCGGCGAGCCAAGGCCAGGGCGCTATCGAGGTCCTCCTGGCTGTTCAGCGACGGCAGGTCATAAACCCAGGTGTTGTCCCCCTCATAGATGCGTCTTATCAAGTTCTCAGCCACGAAGCCGAGGGAGCGGATGGTCTTACCGGCCTTGACGGCAAGCCAAATGTGGTAGGCGAGACCATAGGCAACGTGGCGTGCACTGTGACCGGACTGGGCCACCAGCTCGGTGATCAGGTCCATGGCCTGGTGATGACTGGCGATGGTCTTCAGGTGTCTCGGTACTGAGCCATAGCGCTCGAGCGCCCTCACCCAAGTCGCTCGGTTCATGTGGTCGGTGTGGCTCTCGGCCGTTCTCAGGCACAGACGGCCATCGGTGAAGCAGGCAGCTGTGCGCCATCCCTTCAACACCACGAAGGGATCGTCTGGCTCCGTCCGGCAACTTTTGCGACCTCCTCAAGACAATGATCCTTCTGCTCGGCGTCGGCGGCCGCGAGCCCGGCAGGGCCGCGGGTAGCCGTCGTTCGCTGTCTGTTTTTTTTGAGTTCTTCCTGTCTACTGTGCAACTTCGTCTGTTTCTTTTGTGTTGGAACATTCGTGGCGGGCACATCCGTGGCGGGCACATCCGTGAACCGGTCAAAGATGTGCCCTTTCCGAGCCACGGTGACGCCGCCACCGGGGCCGACGTGATGGGCGATGGCCTCGAGCTTGATAGCGCGGGTCACAACCTTCAGGCGCGCCCCTTTGGAGGTGATGCCGAAGCGCTTGCATGCTTCCGCAGGCCGCTGAGGGAACGGGCTGGCATTGATCACCATGATGAATGCGACCACCTCAGACGGCTCGGTGAGCCAGGTGCGCTCCACCATCACGAAGTGGTTGTTAGAGTGTGGCGCCCGGGTCTCGGCTGCGAACGTACGGTGGCCGGTCTGCCGACGGCTCAGGATACCGCGGGCCTTCATCAGGTGGAAGCCGGCGCGGCGCGCTCGTCGACCGATCCCGTAGATCGGGCCGAGCACAGTCTCGTTGAGGGCGCAGCCGGGGTTGTCGAACCGGTCGATCTTGATCGCCAGCATGTGGAGGGCATATGCCGAGGCGCGCGGCGAATTGAAAAAGTGGATGCCAACTTTCGCCCTTCATCGGCTGGTGGTCGAGTAGCCGGCCGATCTGGTCGACGTGCACCTTGGCGAACACTTTTACTTCGTCCGCGTTGGCACGGTCGTAGCTTCGTGATCGGCGTGTTCGTAATTGTCATCGTGCACTCCGACTTCTGGGCCCAAAGGACAGAGGCGGGCGCGACCTGTCCGGTCGGCTCGCGAGTGGATAGCTGGTTCAAAGCCGGCGTCGCCAACCGCCGGTTTCGCTCGTAGACGGGGTGGGCTTGCGCGCACCAAGCCGCCCGCAGCGCCGTCGTCGATGGCTAGCGCGGATGCACCGCACGGCCACACACCCGCCGACGAATGCAGAGTGGTGCGCGCAATGCCCCTCTTCGGTTGCTTTGTAAACGCTGCGGCTCTCCACGGGGATGAATATGCTCCGCCGCGTGTCATGTGCGTCATACAAGTTGCTGGAAGGTCTAAGGCACATTCCAAAGACACTCATCGTGCAAGTGCGCGGAGCCTTGTCTTGCAGCCCCCGTGTCGGAACGCCATGACGAGGGCGGTGTCGACTACCGAGTGATCACAGTTGTTGCGCGGTAAGCGCATCGCATTGGGAGTCTCACCCAGTCGTGAGGCTTGGCAGAAGTACACCAGTCGCGGTAGAAGCCTGCATCCCCGTTATTTCACGGAGGGCCTCATCGCGGGGCCAAAATAAGACAGAGCAACCGAAGACTAGGCGTGCACCTCGACCCGGCGCGCGCGAGGGAGTTGCTCTGCTATGCGCCGACAGCGCGACCGGTGGCCAGAGTTCGCAAGCTTCGCGACGCTCTGCGGGCGATCCCGACCTTCCAATTGAATACGCCAAGCAGTGCGAAAGCGGGGCGCCCTCCCGCCGCCGACCTTCGTCCTGGGTGACGGAGGAGCGCTGGTCGCTCACCGACGTCGAGACCCTGTTGAGAAATGGAGCGCAGCATGTTGGAATCCGACCGGACCCCTACCTCGAAGGCATCAACCGTGCCTCGCCGAAGAAAGCCAGAGCTGCCGCTACCGAAACACGTGCACCGGGTGAGGGTGAAGGGCGGACCTATCTTTACCTGTCGAAGCTCGAGGCACTGAGCGCGCCGCAAAGCCAGACGGCTGCCGGACGATCCCGGGTCGCCCGAGTTCTGGAGCGCCTACAACGCCGCGCTCGGCAAGCCCGTGCCAAAGCTGTCTTCGAACCGAGTTCTGTCCGCTAATTGAAACGTACAAGAGCGCCCCGGAGTGGGGCAGCTTGCCCGATAGCACGCGCAACAACTGGGAGCTCCACCTTGAGCGCATCAAGGATGCGTGGGGTGATCTCGACGTCCGCGGCATCGCGCCCAAGCACGTGCTAGCGCTGCGCGACGCGTTCGCCGATCGGCCTGGTGCCGCCAGGCTCCTTTTGCGCTGCCTCTCGTCCCTGCTGTCCTGGGCAGTCCCGCGCGAGCGGTGTGCCACGACGCTGACATCGGGATTGCCAAACTTAGGACGGGAGACGGCTACGCGCCGTGGCCATGGGAGATGATCGAACTGGTGCGCGACCGCGGGCCGTCATGGATGTGGCAGGCGGCGGCCGTTGCCCTCTTCACGGGCAGCGGCAAGACGACGTTCTTGTCGATACATGGGGGAAGATCCGCGACTCGGTGTCGTGCAGGTTCGCCAAGCGAAGACGAAGCGCGAAGCGACCCATCCCGTGCCACCGCGACCTGGTGGCTGTGCTCGAGACGATACCACGCAACTCGACGCGCATCCTGACGTCGACGAAATCGACCCCGTGGAAAACGACGGCTTCCGGTCGAGCTGTACAAGGCCGTCCACGGCACGGAGGCCAATCCGAGCCCGTTGAAGCCGATTGCCGATGCCGGTTTGGTGTTTCACGGGCTGCTAAAATCAGCGGTCTGCATGTTCTCGAAGCTGGTTGTACCGAAGCCGAAACTGAAGGCCTACGATTAATACAGCCGAGGATGATTGCGCACTATGCGAAGCAGGTGAACAGCGCCAAGTTGGCGGCGTCGGCGGTGCTGAAGTGGGACAGGCTGGGAACGGCTGATTGTAAAACCGCTTGTAAAACGGCCCTGCGCGGACCGCCGAAATAGATGCTAAGTGTTGGAGCGGGCGAAGGGAATTGAACCCTCGACACTCAGCTTGGGAAGCTGATGTTCTACCACTGAACTACGCCCGCAAGATCAGGACCTGTCGGCTGCAGAACGATTGCAGGTGGGCAGGTTAGGAACATCGCGCGCGTGTCGTCAAGGCTACGCGCCGACTGTGTGGGCACGCCAGTTAGAAGGCGGGCTGGTATTCGGCCGGTGTGCCCTCACGATGCCCTGAGAGGCATGGCTCGCCCGAGGAGCGCCTCCGGGACTACCCGGCAAGCTTGTCGTTCGCAGCGCGCGATGGCCCGCAACGCATTGTCCTTCTGCGGCTCGGCAACACGCTCGAGCCAGATTTCGCGCCACCAGGAGTAGATGCTTCTTGGGCAATGCATGCGGCAGTCGCTATAGCGCGAGCCGCACCATACGCTTTCCAGGATGACCGCCGGCGTCTTGAGCTTCTTCATGCGGCCGGTGTTCTCGTCGAGAAACGTGCTCACCCGATTCGGACCCGGTAGGTGCGGCCGCAGTAGGGCACCATCTCGGCGTCGAAATACATGCCCCGATTGCGGTTCCACGTGTCGCAGGTCTCGAGTATCGCCTCGTAGGTCTTGATTCTGACGAGTTCTCCCGGTTGCAGGTTGAGCTCCGCGATCGGCATCTTGTCGCCGAGCGGGATCACGCCCTTGTTCCTCGGGTAGGGCACGCCACCCCATAGCGCCTGCAGCTTGTCATAGAGCCAGCGAAAGGAGGCAAACCGTCGCCCGAATGGTCGTCCCACATAGGCATAGGTGAGCACGCAAAACAGACGCCAGAGCGTCACGTTCCCCGACGTATAGTCTTCGGCATATTGCCTGAGGTCCCACCAGGGAAGCGGCACGGTGAAATTGGGAACTTCCGTCGCCTGGCAGATGTAGGCAGGGTCGCTCTCGGTGGATTCGGGCCGTTGCGTTGCCTTCAGAACGTCCGCTTCGGAGAGAGTGGGGCTCGACCGGACCCGCTCAGTCTGCGCGACCGCGGCGCCGTCGACCGGCTTCAGCCACTCTTCCCTCCAGTAGATCAGACACGCCGCGTCGCATCCGCCGTAGGCCTTGCCGTCGCAGCGCAGATCCAGATGCACGACATCGGCAGGAAGACTGCAAAGCTTCAGGTGCCGGATCGGATCGCACGTCTTGTGCGCGCGCTTGTAGACCCTGAACCGTTGGCCGCAGTACTGGAACATCTGCGGCATGAAGGGGAGGCTGCCCAGCCGAGCCTGTGCATCGAGGGTGGCCAGGATCTCCTCTTTGCTTCGGACCTCCACCCAATCGTTTGCCTTCAGTGCCATGCGATGGGCTTCCATTCTCTCTCCGGCCCGTATCGCTCGATCGCGCCGGGGATTGCCGCGGCGATGAACTGAGGAAGCATCTGCAACGGCAGGCGCAGGTTCAAGCAATGTTTGACAAGCCGCGGCAGGACGGCCATCGGCTCGAGCGACAGGGCCAACCGTATGCAGCTCTTGCAGTTTTGCGAGTCTCCGTTCTCTTGACAGTAAACGCCGTACCAGAACGCGTTGATCGCGATCTGCCGCCGGACCGACTTGGCCATATTCTTGGCCCCCGGCAGATGTGCCCCTTCGCGGGCAAAGAAGCTGGTGATGCTATTGAAGTGCTCGACGAAATCGTTTGCCGGAAAGGCGCGATAGAAAGCGCTGATCTGCGCTTGGTGCACGCGACGAATGCCTTGCACGGCGCTCGTCTCGGCGACGCTGCCGAGGGTGGCAAACCGAAGCCACATGTTGAGGTCGTCGGCAAATTTGATGTCGGGGTGGTAGTAGCCCACCGTCTTCTGGGCGCTGGTGCGGCGCACGATCGTCGTGGAGCCGATGAAGTTGTAGGGGCGTGAACAGAACTGACGAATGAAATCAAGACCGCTCAAGACCTTCCAGACGCCGTCGGCTTCATCGGCATCGAGGGTGGGTACGCCGCCCGGCGGGAACGACAGCTTCTTCTCGGCGCCGTGGGTCAGGACGATATTGTTGTCCTCGTCCATGACGGCAGCGGCCCGCGCGAGGCTCCCAGGCGCCAAGACGTCGTCTGCGTCGAGCATCGTGAAATAGTCGCCCGACGCCCACTCTATTCCCTCGTTGTAGCTTGCCCGCTGGCCGAGGTTGGTCTTGTGACGAACCACGCTGACGCGGGGGTCTTCCTTCGCCAGCTCCTGCGCCACTTCGAAGGAATTGTCGCTCGAGGCGTTGTCGATAATAAGCGCACGCAGATCATGGCCGGTCTGGCTCAGCACGCTCTGCACGCTATCCCGAAGAAAGCGCCCGTACTCGTAGCACGGGATGGCGACGTCTATTCTTGCCATTGCACGATCCGCCAGTGCACCCGGTTACTCTGTCGGCAGTGCGGCGCCAATCGGTCGGACGCCAGCCGCCTTTGTCCCGGCAGTCGGATTTCTCCAAGCCCCCTTGCGCGGTCGCGTCTCATATCCAAGCCGGCCTCATGCATTCCAACATACCATCGGGCACCCGGCTTCGGAACATGGTCCCCCGGACCTCACAATAGTTTGCGTTCCGTATGCGATGGTCGACGGACCAAGGGCGCGCCCGCGCCAGTGCGTCGTCGCCAACGACATCTGAGGTCTTCGAATGGGCGGGAAGAAGGTCGTGCTTCACATAGCGGGCGAAAAGCCGCCATCGCGCACGACGGTTAACACCGGAGCTGCGCTCTACCTCCTTGAGAAACGGCGTACGCTTGAGATAGCGCCAATAGAGCCAAGCATAGGGCGTAAACGTGTTTGGAAGCCACGGCTTGTGCTCCGTTGTGAAATGAACAATGGCCGGCCGACAGCGCTTGGGACTTGGGCGTACGTCCTGAAGGGTCTCGGAGGTGATTGCCGTCGTGCGTTGTACATTCCAGGCCGGATCGAGCCGATGCCATTGATTCCAGAGCGCATAATTGAGGGCGTCCTGGTCCATGAACGGGAGCAGGTCCTGGTTGGCCATCAAGAAGTCGAGCGCCGTGTCGAACACGCCTTTGCGGCGCACCGCTGCCAGATCGATCAGCAGAACGCCTGCATTGAAATATCCGTTCGGCGTCACCGGAAGCGACCAACGTGCCGCAAACTCGCGGGGGCTCACGCCCGGATCGTCGACGGCCGCCACCACCTGGCCTTTCATGTCTGAGCGCCAGAGCTCGGCGATGTCGCGCAGCACGATGACGTCAGTGTCGAGATAAAGGATGCGGTCCACGTCGAGCGGCAGCAGCCTTGGCAGTGCGAGCCGATAGTAGCTGGCGGCGCTGATATGGGCGCGCTGCTTCACGGCCAACAGCGCGGGGTCGTCCACATCGTACCAATCGAAGCGGGCAGCCGGCGCACACGTGGCCAGGCGGCGGCGATCTTCCTCGGTGACGCCCGTGTGAAGAACCGAGAAATGCATCAGGCTTGCGGGCGACGCGGCGACCAGGGAAGCTACGGTGGCGGCCGCGTGGGGGACGTAGGCCCCATCGACGCCGAACGCGATACGGATCGTGTCATGTTTGGCTTTGCTCGAGGAATGCATTGCAGGGCTAGTGTCCTGATCGCGAAATTCGTCGCCCTATGCCGCGAACTTGATACGAATTTCGCGATCTGAAGGACACCAGAAAAATCATAATGCTAGTGTGATTCAGATCGAGAAGTCCGCTCCCGAACCTGGCACCACGCGATGTGACGGACTTCTCGATCATCACACTAGGCCCTTCGTGCGGTGACAAGTGTGGACGCTCCCGCTCGTACGACACGCCCTCGCCCATAGCCCCACCGGCGAGTCCCAGGCGATGAGGAGGACCGCGCTCATCAGCCCGACGATCAACGTCCACCACACCACTTGCTCGAGCGCCCAGAACATGAGCCGGACGCGGTACACCCAATTCCAGGCCTCGGTGAGGCTGACGGCATCCACCAGGTTCAACCGCAGGAAATTCTCAAACAGCGCGAATGCGACGAGGCACAGTCCCACCATTCCCGTCCAGCGGGTGGCCTTCGACGCATCCCGCAAACAGGCAAACAGCAGGGGCACCGTCAGCAAGAGAAGGATCGCCCGGTAGTGGTGGCTGTGGCCGGCGAAGAAGCAGCCAATGATGACGGTGGCGCCGCCGAGATAGAGTGCCGTCTCCTCGAGCCCCAGGAACAGCCGCACGCCGTTCCGTTGCATGAACATGGCTACGCCGCCGGCGGCTGCGACGGCCGCCACGCTGAGCAAGGCGGTCACCAGCTGACCGTGCGGGCCAAGAAACGGGAAGTGCTCCGGATAAAGCGTCAGGAGGGTTCCAACCAGATTTCGGGCAGAGAAGTAGATGTGCTTTTCGAAGAATTCGACGGGGAAGTGCGTGGCGGCGATGGCGATCTCTCGGCGCCACAGAAAGGCGAGGCCCACGGCCATGGCGGCCGCAAGGCCACCGAGCACAAAGCCCCGACGCGGGCGATCGGCAACGATCAGGGCAAAGGCCGCGAAGGGATAGAACTTGAGCGCCGTGGCCAGCAGTATGGCGCCATACGAAATCGCACGGCGGCCTTCCGATGCGAAGGCCTTTCCCGCGATCAGCAAGAGCAGGAAAACGACGATGTCGATGTTGGCACGCTCGACCACGAAGGCCACGCTGGAAGAGCAGCAAAGGGCGAGGAAAAGCCAGAGCTCCCGCCTGCTTCGCGCTGGACACAGCCACGCCAGCGAAAGCAGAAAGACAATTCCCAGAATGGTGCCGGTCCACCAGGTGTCGGCGATCGTCCAGTTCGACGGAACGATCTTGAGCCAAAGCGGGGAGTAGATGTGGACACGGTGCTTTATGTCACAGGGGTTTTCGAGATAGACGTCGATCCCCTTGTTGTAGCACTCGCCCGCCGACAGCACCCCGTGAATGTCTATGAAGGGCGCCGTGACGATGGCGGGCACGCCGAGAAAACCGAGGACACGATCATAGAGGCCGAAGAGCCCGAGTTGATAGACCAGGACGAATGAGAAGAAGGCGGTCAGCAGCGCGCCGCCCACAATGACGCGATAGTGGGGTGGCACCGGCACTTCGCTTGGAGACCTCCCATACGTCATCTCGCAACCTTAACGGACGTCCCGCCGTGCGCGACTTGCTGGCGATGCGCGAGAAGGAATTCGACCAGTGCAATATCCCATTCGGTGTCGATCGAGATGTGCTCGCCCTCTACAATGAGGGCGCCGGTGCGTGCTCCCTTGATCGTATGCTGGTCCAGGATGCAGTCGCGTGTGATGGCGTAGGCAATGCCGTTGCGGTGATAGACCGTTCCCATCTGCTGGCGGGCGATGATCCGGGCGCCGGCCGGGTCGTAGTAGTCGAGGGCGCCGCCGGCGATCTCGAGCTGTTTCAGCGGATGCGCCTTGGAGTTGGTCGGCGATACGGTCCACACCGAATCCCAGCCGCCCTCGACCAGCATGCGTATCGTCGCCGAGACCTGGGCGGCAGTCCGCAACGGCGACGTCGGCTGCAACATCACGACGATGTCGTAGCGCCGCCCATCCGCGGCCTCGCTGGCGGAGAGGGCATGCGTCAAGACGTCGATGTCGCCGATGTAGTCGCCGGATAGCGCCTCTGGCCGCATGAACGGCGCGGCAATGCCGGCTTCCTCGGCCGCCGTGGCGATGCCGGCGTGGTCCGTCGAGACCACGGCGCGGTCGATCTCGGGAACGTCGGCGATCACATCGCCGACCCGGGCCACCAGCGAGCGGCCGGCGACCTGCCGCAGGTTCTTCAACGGGATGCCTTTGGACCCACCGCGCGCCGGCACGACCGCGAGCACTGTTCGGCCTTCGATCATGGGCGTCGAGCCTTTCCGGCCGCGAGCCGAAGGATCACCGCAGGCAGACGGACGAGATCGGGCATGGCCAGGGCAGCCCGGCGCCTGATCCGTTGCTCGGCGGTCACGGCGACGAACCACGTCCCGGCCCGTCGTGCCGCGTCCTGGTCGTCGGGTCCGTCACCCACCACCACGGCCTGGCGCGGGCTTGTCCGCTCGGCCGCCAGGATGGTGCGTAGGTTGTGCAGCTTCGAGCGCGGAGCGCCGAGCGCCCCGTGGATAAAAGGACCGATCCCCCTCGCCCGCAGCAGGGCCGGCATGTCTCGCTGCGGCGTCGATGAATTGACCCACACCTTCATGCCTCCCCGCAGCAATTGACGGAGAGCCGTGTATGCGCCGTGCCGCTCCGGCGCCGCCGCGATTGCCTGCAGACAGCGCCGGGTGTAGTCGGCGGCAAGCCGCTGTCCCAACGCGAGCGCTTCCGTGGGGCCCTTGTCCGGATCGAGCCGCGATGCGACGTGTTGGAAGACGCGATAGCGGTCACCTCCGACCTTGCGCGCCATCGCCAGCGCATCGCTCCCGCCAGGGAGATCAGCGACCACTTCGTCGAAGCAGCGATGCTTGATGGCGTTGGAATCAACCAGCGTTCCATCGAAATCGAACACCACAACCCGGATCACGACTTCGTAACCTGCGCCTCGCGGAGCTGAGCGTCGATCTGGAAGCGGCCCCAGTGGTCAACTGTCGTCTTGCGCTGCTGCGTGGTCAGCTTGTTGATCGCAGGATCGCGATAGACGGAATTGTTGGCCAAATGCGTGGTCGACACCTCCTCGAACACGCACCCCGTCTCCGTCCAGAAGCGATGCCAGACGCCCGGCAGCACGAGCAGCGTGTCTCCCGGCTCCAAAACCTTGTGGCGCCCCTCGACCTCGACATGCAGGGAACCCCACAGCACCAGGAACGTCTCTTCCTTGCGCTTATGGAAGTGCCAGGGATGGGATTGGCCAGCGAGCTGCACGAGCACTTTCTTGCAGTACTCGCGGTTGATGATGTTGATCAGGATCGCGCCGACCTTGCGGAAATTGCGCACCCCGTAGTGGTGGGAATACTCGATGCTGAACTCGGTGGTCAGCGTGACGCCGGCATAGTTGAGCAGCGCCTTTACCTCGTGCACCGCATCCTTGATCACCTTCTCGTCGGGATCGCCGGGGATCGCGACCGCGTCCTTCAGCACCGGCGCGTCCGGTTGAATGTCGCTGCTCGTCGTGATCCCCTCCCGCCATTCGCCGCTGGACAGCCCGCCGGCCGCGTAGGGGAAGGCAAAATAGATGTCGTCGCGCGTCAGCGTGACGCCCGCAGCGATGGGCCCGCGCGCGAATACGCCGCGCTTCAAATCGTCGATGGCGGCGCGTTCCGGCGCGAGCGACACGCGCTCGGCCGAGCCCATGATTGTGCGCGCCTTCTTCCACGCCGCGAACCAGCGATCGAGCTCCTCGGGCGTTGCAGAATAGGCGTTGAGCTTGATGGAATTGGTGGCGACACCCACGTGCCGCTCGAACATCTCGGCGCCGAGCGCGGTGGCGATGCCGACGGGAACCATGTCGGCTGGATTCTCGTGCGTCGACCAGCCGATGACCCGACTGGGATAGCGGCGCCGGAACGTCGCCACGTTGGCGAGATTGCAGGCTTCGTCGGGCGTGGGGTAGATCGAGACACAATGCATGAGCGCGAATTCGCAGCCGCGGTGCTCGAAGAAGCTGACCAGATCGTCCACCTGCTCCTGGGTGAGCCCGCCGGTCGAAGCGACAATCGGCAATCCCGACGCCGCGACCTTCTCGATCAGCGGCCAATCGGCACCCGAGCAGCTCGCGAGCTTGATGACGTCGAACTCCATGTCGACGATCTTGTCGACCGACGTCTCGTCGAACGGCGTGCACATTGCCAAGAGGCCGCGCCGCTTCACCGTATCGCGCAGCTGGCGATATTGACCCCATTGCAGCCTGGTCGAAAGGAAGCGCGGCACGTGCTTGTTGGTGCTCGCCTGCACATGGTCGACATGCACGAAGGTGTCGAGATCGCGGAACTGGAACTTGATCGCGGCCCGTACGCCGTGATGCTCCACGACATCGGCGCAGCGCTCGATGATTGTCTCTCCGTGCTCAACGCTGCCCTGGTGGTTGTTCGCCAGGTCGAGCACAAACAGATCATGAAAGTCGAAGGCGGTGGTTGCAGTACTCACGGCGGTCTCGTCACTCCCCTTCGTAAGGCTCAATCAATCGAAGGCTATCGCGGCCGGCGTCCAGCCGCGGCTGTAGTCGATGCGCGCCCGGCGCCCGCTCGCGGAGGATCCGTGCGCGGCGGCCACGACAAGCATGGTGTCGAGGGCGCGCGCCAGGGCAATCGGCGACCTGGACGGATCCGATTGCATTGCGTCCGAGATGTGGCGCAGTTCCTCGATGAAGTCATCCGGTCGGGTCTTGGAGATCCTGCGTTCGATCGGCTGGCCGGCGGCCTGGCCGGTAACGAGATCGACGCCGGGCTGGTGGCCACACCACCACTCGACATGGCCGTCCGCCCCTTGGATGCGCGCCCATTTGCGCGGCGGCTGGGTGACCACATCCTGCACGCAGCGGCCCACGAGCCCGCCTTCCGTGCGCAGGTTCATGAGGCACAGCCGGTCGTAGTCCATGCCCCGCTCGCGGATGACGTCGAGAGTGGCTTGCACCTCGACCACCCGCCCGGCCCCGGCGGCATGGGCAAAGTGCTGCCAAAGATTGGCTGCGTGCGAATGCTCGCCCGAAGCACCTCCGCCGCGCGACGAGTAGCCCAGATAGGTTTCCCAGGGACCGGCAAGCCAGGGATGGGCGGTCAGGATGCCGCCCCAATGCTCGCGGAACTCGACGTCGATGGTCGCGATGCCTTTGAGGGAACGCGACGTCAGGAGGCCTTCGACGAAGCGGGCGGCCTGGCCCACGACATGGTCGTAGCCGACGAAGACGGCAACGTTGCCCGCCGCTGCCTCGTCCGCCAGGTCCTGCCCTCCCACGAGGTCCGGCCCGCAGAGCGGCTTTTCCACCAGCACGGCTTTCGGCCGCTCGGCGACCGCGGCGCGGGCAAGCCGTACGTGGCTATCGGGTGGTGTCCCGATGCAGATGAGATCGTAGTTGCCAGGCGGCGCCGCCTCCGGCGCCATCAGCCTGATCGCCTCGTCCCAGCGACCGTAGCGGGAGGGGTAGATCTTCGTGCGTGTGCGCTCGAGCGCGGCCGGGTCCGGATCGACGAGGTCGACGGACCATCCCAGGCTTCGCGCCGCATGCGAAAGATGGTTGCCGATCGAGCCGGCACCCAGGATCTTTACCTTCTTGATCGGTCCGGGCGGCGCCTGTCGGCTGTCGGCGCGCTCGATCACCTGTGAGCCTGTCATCGGCGGGTTCATGGTCAACGATACTCGCCGCGGATGATAGCTCGGAGCAGGCGGTCCCCCAACGCTTGCGTACGCTTCATCTTAACGCCCAACGCTCAACAACACGGGCCTGTTTTCATACGCATTTCAACGCTCAAACCTATGACGCTTCCCAGGTGTGCGCAACGAGGAATTCGCCCAGATTGTTGGGCGGCAATCTGCCAGTTCCAAAAAAGTCACCTTCCGTCACGGATAGCGTTCCGGCGTCTCGGACGAAGTCCTCCAGCACGCCACCAACCGAGCACCACACGGTGTAGGTGTAGATGCCGGCCGACAGAGGCAGGCGCGGAATGCTGCAAATCAGGCGGCCACCCGGGGTCAGCACGAGCGGCTGGGAGCTGGCGGCATTCGACAGGCAGGCAAACAGGGATTGGCCCAGGTTGCCCGCGAATTTGATCTGTACGACTGCGTTGTGCAGGTCTTTGGGGGCGGCCAGCTCATAGTTGAGCTGAAAGGCAATATCCTCGCCGGAACGCACGATTTCAGCCGGCTCGCCCCGGCACCCGAGCAGCTCCACGGTGGTGAACCGGACTCGCCCGGCCCCCTGCCGGTCGTCGCGATCCGAGAGGGCCGCACTGGCATCGCTTCGGACCGTCTGCAGATACTGATCGATGACAGCCTGGGGTCGGTCGGCGTGGACCAGGCGGCCGCCATGAATCAGCATGGCGCGCGTGCACAGTGCCGCAATCGCAGCCATGTTGTGGCTTACGAACAGCACGGTGCGTCCTTCCTGCACGACGTCCCCCATTCTGCCCAGGCACTTCCTCTGGAAGGCCGCGTCCCCGACGGCGAGGACCTCGTCGACAAGTAGGATGTCGGGCTCGAGGTGGGCAGCCACGCCGAAGGCAAGACGGACGTACATCCCGCTCGAATAGCGCTTGACGGGCGTGTCCAGAAACTTCTCCACCTCCGCGAACGCGACAATCTCGTCAAAGCGCCGGTTTATCTCCGCCCGCTTCATCCCCAGGATGGCGGCGTTGAGGTAGATGTTCTCGCGACCTGTCAGCTCCGGATGAAAGCCCGTGCCGACCTCGAGCAGGCTCGCAAGCCGGCCCTTGTAGCGGATCTCGCCGAGCGTGGGCTCGGTGATCCGGCTGAGGATCTTGAGGAGCGTGGACTTGCCCGCGCCGTTCCGCCCGATGACGCCGACAGCCTCGCCGCGGTCGATGGCGAACGAAACGTCCTGCAACGCCCAGAACTCTTCCCTCTCATGCTTTGCGGCGGCCTCACGTCCATTCTGTCGCAGCCAGCGGGCCGGCGCGCGCACTGCTGCCTCCACGACATGGCGCAGCCCGTCGGTGGCAAGACGACGGGAGCCTAGAATGTATCTCTTGCCCAAGCCATTGACGGATATGGCTGCATTCATGGAGGAAGGGGTCCAAGGCTGAGCGGCATCGGAGGAGATGCGGAAAATCCCGCTTAGATCAGGTCTGCGAACCTGCGCTCGTTGCGACGAAAGTACCAGAGCCCAGTGGTCACAAGGATAATCATGCCTACGATCGAAAAAATGACACTGTAGCCGTTCAGCGCATGCTCGCCCCCGAGAATGGATGCGCGGAACCCATCGATCACGCCCACCATCGGGTTGAGCGCGTACAGCAGCCGATACTGCTCGGGCACGACGCCGCTCGCGAAGCCGACGGGAGAAATGTAAAGGCCGAGCTGGACGGCGAAGGGCACGATGAAACGGAAGTCCCTGTACTGGACCATCAACGCGGCGACCCAGACACCCACGCCGAACGCCGTGGCGACGGCCAGCAGGACGAAGAACGGTAGCCAGAGGACCGTCAGTGGCGGCAGCCACTGGTACCAGATCATGAGCAGGACCAGGAGCCCGATCGTGATCAGGAAGTCGACCAGGCTCGCTGCAATGCTGCCGGCAGGAACCAGGAGCCGGGGAAAGTAGACCTTTGAAACGAGCGCCGCGTTGCCGACCAGGCTCTCACCGCCCGCCGTCACCGCGGTGCTGAAGAACTGCCACGGCAGCAGACCGCAAAACACGAGCAGCGGATAGGGCACGCCGCCGGACGGCATCTTGCCCAGCTTGCCGAACACGAGCGTGAGAATCAGCATCGTGAGAATCGGGCGAATGACCGACCATGCGATTCCCACGACGGTTTGCTTGTAGCGGACAAGGATGTCCCGCCACGCGAGGAAGAGAAACAGCTCCCGGTAGCGCCATAGATCATGGAGGTATTGGCGACCGGCGGGGCCGGCCGCGATCACCGTCTCTTCCGCGGCCGCAGCGTGATCGGTTTTGTGTGCTTCTCCCCCTTGCCGAAGCACCAGCCGGCCTTCCTGTTCGTCAAGTGCCACCGTCATGCGTTCTAGGTTCGCATCGAGGTCACGACCTCATCGGAGCCAGCCAGCTGCTTCAAGCCGGCGCCGCGAGAATGGTGCCTCTCGATCTCGGTGCTTCCCGGGGGGCTGACGGGTGCTCCTACGAAGTCCTCGGCGGTTGCGTCGCGAATCCAATCGATGAGCGATATCATATCAGGCGAGGCCAACCATTGGTCCGGCGTCTGGCAACGCACCGTCAGGATCGGAGAAGCCTTTCCGTCGCGCGCATATTCAAGCGAGGCGCACGAGAGCCGCAAAGGTCTGCCCAGAAAAACGTAGTAGGCATATTTCTCTGCAAGCTCGATCTGGTCCGCGGTCATCGGCGGAGACGTCTCCAGCGTGGCCAGCCGCGTCAGGTACTCGTCTTTCGTGCGCGAATCGAACGTGAAGCCGCGGCTGTCGTAGCGGCCGGTGCCGGCGGTAATGACCGGCACTCCAAACAAGGCGGCTTCGATGCCCACGGTCCCCCGCACCGTAATGACATAGTCGGCGATCTGGAAGAGTGAGTAGGTGCTTATCGGCGTTTCCGGCCGCACCAGCTTCACATGCGGGGGGAGTTCGTCAATGATCCCTTCCAGAGCGACCAGCTCCGCGGGCTTCTCGTTGTGATTGTCCCGCCTGGCCTTGACGATGTGGGCGGGGTGCAACTTGACGACCCACTGCAGGCGGTCGTTGGCGCAGGCGGCCTTGATCGTCTCGACAAGCCACTCCGTGTAGTCCTGGAAGAGGTCCTCCCCGTAGAAGAACGAGCCGTCCCAGAGAATATGCGGGAAGATGACGGCGACCTTCTTGTCTTCGGAGAGGCGCAATTCGCGCAAGGTGGCCTCGCGCGACAGGATGCGCTTATCGAACTGCGTCCCGACCGCGCTGAACCAATCCTCGCTGTTGTAGCAGCCAAACAGCTCCTGGCGCACCTCTTCCCCATAGGACCGGCTGCGCGGGAGAGAAAGCATCCGGTCCCACGCGTCCCTGGAAGGGCAGAGCGGATGGTCGCGATCGTTGGTCTTGTTGTACCGCTTCAAGGCGAGGCGGTCGCTCTTGTAGCCGAAATTCCAGGTGATCGTGTTCAATCCTCTCTGCACAGCCAGATCGAACAGCTCGCCGGCGCCGGAATAGCCCCGGTCCATGAGGACCACGCAGTCAGGCTTGACCTCGTCGAGCAGACGGGTGCCCGCAATGGTGCAACTGACGCTTCCGTTCAGACGGGAGGCGAGCACGGACTGCACCTTGGGGTCCGCGAAGTCGAGCTGCCCGACCCTGAATTCGCGCAAGCTGGATGCGAGCACGAATTGGCCCACCCGAACCCCGTCGTAGCGCAGGTTCAACCAGTCGCGCGCCGTCACAAGCCGCGGCATCTGCTGCTTGACCCATTCCGGATCGCCGGCGGTGTCAAAGTCCCTCAGAAGGTACCCGGCCTCGTTTCCGACCAGCCAGTCGTACCTGAGGAAATCGTGCGTTCGCGCACCGACGGGGATGCATTCGAAGCCGGCCGCCTGCACGGCCTTCTCGAGAATCGCCTCGAGCTTTGCGTAGGGTATCGTGACGTGATGGATAAGCGCCTTCTTCCGCTCGCCGCGGGGCAACAGTTTTGCGGCCAAGCCTGATCCGCCGAACTCGGAACGAAAGCTTTCGAATTCCGCCCGAGCCTCCCGGTTCGCCTCGCGATAGGCCGGGTCAGCAGTCAGCAACCCCAAATGCACGAACTCTCGAATGAGCCGGGTGCGCCGCAAATTTCGAAACCACGCCGTATGCCGCAGCGTGTCGTACGCGCCCGCCAGCCGTCGAAGTGTCACTGAGCGAGCTAATCTGCCCCTCAATCCCAGTGAGGCGCGAAACTGGCGTGTGGCTATCAACGCGGCGGTCCCTTACTCATACCGCTGCCGTTCTTGGCTAGGCCCAGCGGGCGAACTCCAGCCACAAATTCGTAGTTCACGGTAGACGCACACGCAAGAAGATTTGGGCGTTCACCATACGCGCACGCACGGATTGGCTGGGCGGACACAAGCACCGGGAGAGTGGCGCGAGCGACAGCAATTGGGCAATGAAGACGCACTTCGTGTGCACACGATGACATTGGTCGCGGGCCTGAGCGGGCGGGTCGCATGCTCGATGGCGGCCAGACCCGCGAGAGCCGAGGCGCTATCCTCGATGCCTCGGTCGCGCTGAAGAGTTCGACGATCCGATCTCGACGGTTGGCTGCAGCTTGTGCGTCCCGGCGCGGCGACCGTCCGCTCAGCTTTGGGCAGTGTGCGTCACGACGACGCGGAAACCGTTCCGTGCACAATGTTTACGCACGTTTACGAAGGTTTGCGAAAGAGAGGATCTCCCCCGGCTCGCCCCCGTTTGGATCACCAATCGGGCCTCGGCAGCAGGTAATAAAAGTCGTTCATCAGTTGGCCAATTCGCCACAGGTTCCAAAGCACGGCGACACCAATGAGTGCGCTCAGAGCCGATTGCAGGCGGCCCTGCGCCAACGCCCAATAAACGGCAGCCAGCGTCACCAATGCGGGCAGGAGATGCGCCAGATGCTTGGTCTGCCGCCAGTCGATGAGGCTGAACCCTATCGCGCCGATGAGTATCCAGATCATCAGCATGCCCTCGGCCTCGCGCGGCCTTTGCGAGGCGCGCCAAAAACCGAGCAGCATCGGGGGAACAAGCAGCCAGCCCGTGTGATTTGCGTATTGGTGCCAAAGCGCGACCACCGAAGGATAGAGGCGTCCGCCGAGAAGCTTCACATGCGCCGCTCCCTTGATGCGCGACCAGATGTGCTCATTGAGGTGGTCGGCAACGAAATCGCCCGGGGCCACCGTTAGTCCGTAAAGCGCGAACATCGCCCAGCCCGCGACAAAACCGCTCACGATGAGGAAGGCCGCAATGACGTCGGGCCGCTGCGCCAGGCGGTGCGCGAGCGCCCGCAGGCTCTCGGCGCCTTGCTGCCGCAGATCGGAAAGGACCCTAAGACCCGCATGCAGCGGCGCGGTCAAAGGCAAGAGCAGAAATTTCTGATCCGCCCACCCACCCAGGAATGCGGCGACCCACGCCCAGCGCCCGTTGGGCGCTGGGCTCCCGCCTCCGATGTCCGCTCGCGCCGGCAGCAGCCCGCTTGCATGCAGGTAGAAATAGCTGCCGCTCGTGAGGAGGAAATTCGTGACGGCAAAGTACCCGCCATAGGAGGATCGCACGTAGACCTCCGGCAAGGTCGCATAGACGACGCACGCGCCGACCGCTGCCACCCGAGAACCCGAGAGGCGATAGATCAAGAAACCGAGCGGAAACAGTACCAATGCGCTCAGGAAAAGGTTCGGGGTGCGCGTCGGCAGCAGCACCGGATCCGCCTTGAACTGCGCGAACTCCTTTCTCCACGTCGCGATCATCTGCTGCGGATCGCGCGGCGTGGCGAGCGACGCCTCGTGGTAGTAGCGAAGCCGATCCAGGTCGCCCGAGATCAAGGCCGACTCGCCAATCCAGAAATGCAACAGAAGCGGGTGAGCCAGGAAATGGAGGGTGTCACGATTGGTGACCATGGTCGGCAGGAAACGATGCATCAGCCCGTAGGCCGTGCCCTGCGTCTCCATGTCCTGGTCCTCGAGCGGGGGGACGAAATGGGTCGCCCCGAGGAAACTCTGGATAAAAAACAACGCCGCTACGACCGACAGAAGGCGGGGCAGAGACGGGCGGAAGGGACTATCGCGATACCAACCTCTCTGCAGGCCGATCCAAAGTCCCGCGTTGGTGACGATAGCCAGCAAGATCAAGAATGAGATGCGGTTGGTCGCACCTCCCCCGAACGGTATCAGGACGAGCGAGACCACCAACGCGGCGATCAGAGAGGTGACAACCGCGCGGAACAGGACGACGGGCGCGTCACCGCAGCTTCGATTTGTCCAGGCCAGCCCCGGGGCGAGAAACAGGATCGCGCCGACGACGATCGCTTGGATGAAAGCCGGAAGCACGCCTTTGAGGCCGAGCGCCAATAGGAAAGGCAGGTTCGACAGCCCGACGCGCCATGCAACTGCTGCCGGAGTCGAATGAAGGAAGGCCTTTTCGCCGATGCTCATGCGGCAGTCCGTTCGGCAAGCGATCGGGGGAAGTCTCGGCTGGGGCTGGCGTTACTGAGCATCGAGGCATTTCCGAATTTGCGGACCGGCGGCGGCATAGAATGCGGTCGACCAGCGCTGGGAGCTCGTGGGATCGAGGTGGGAGGCGTCGAACGTTTGGAGCCCATCTAGCCGCGGCGCCACAAGGTTGAGGCCGAGCCCGTTTGCGACAGCCTTCGCTCTGACCATGTTGGTTCGAACATGAGGTATTACCGTCGCTACGATGCATTGGCGATCGACGGGCAAGTTCGACAGGAATTCCTTTCCTGCCGCGATGTAGGCTGCTGCAACCGTCTTGTCTGCCGTGCGGACATAGGACACGGGGGCGCTCTGATACCAGCGACCAAACTGGTCATGTTTGCCCCGTACGAAATAGCCGCCGGTTGTCCGCGACCGGAACACGACATACCTGTTGCCGCAGAGCGCCGGTGCAGCGCTGCAGATCGGGCGATGGAGTTGTTGCCAGAGACGCTTTATCGAATATCTTGTCTTTGCCGCCGGATCTTCCATGACAAATTTGGCGGACGCCGACTCGATCTTTCCAAAAAAGGTATCGATGTTGATTATGTAGACCTTTGCCTTCGGTTTGAGTTTGCGCAAGAGCGGCGCCACAAAGAAGATCTTCTCTCCGCCGAACCCCAACAGGTAATAGTGTGCACCAGCCTTGCTGAACCAGTCAGCGGTCGCAGCCGTATTGAGGCCCACCTGCAGGCGACTGTCTCCAAGGAAGAGCGCCTCGGCCTGGGTTGCGGCCTCTACAGCTGCAGGCTCCAGCCCGAACCAGAACGCGCCATGCTCATAGTTGCCATAGGCAGCCGCGCTGCACTCCGCAATGTAGCGATCCGGCGCGTAGTCGCTCGCCTGGCAGGCGAAGATCCCGTCATGCCGCAGCGTGTAGACGTAGGCGGCGAGAACGGCACCGAGAACTATCAGGATGTATGGAAGCGGACGTATCGCGAAAAATCCCGCGGGCACCCGCGCCTGCAGGAGGCGCAAAGACATCTGTCGCGTGTCGCCGCGCATCAACTACCTCTGCCCGGAGCCCGCGCCAGTCCCCTCGAGCCAGGAACATACATGCGGGCTGCGATAGCTGTAAACGGCCCGGCAATTTCCAGGGAGGGGTGTGTGGTGCGACCGGATGCGGCGGGTCACGCCATGGTTAATGTGGATGGACTGCCTGCTTCATGTGCGATTGTCCGTCGCGCGATCCTAAGGTGCGCTTTGGCCCATGCCGAGTTGATCATGGTCGCGTGATTGCTTCACCTAGCACGCCGTGCAGGCTGGCCAGTCCGCCGAGCGTCGTGGTATGCGCCGCCGTGGGTGTGTCGGCGGGCGTGCGCTGCCTCGCTCGGACCACGGCAGGTGATAGGCAGCTTCGCATGCATTTTGCTCTGGTGACGGACGAGTACTGCGCTCCCTACCCCACTACCCGTGGGACAGCCATCCAGACCTGGTCGATCGCGTGCGGATTGCTTCAGGCGGGGCATAGCGTCACCGCCATCATCATCACGGACAAGAACGCCGAGCACTTTGCCGAGCTCCAGGCCGCCGGTGTGACGGTCAGGACATTGCCGTTCGGCGACAAGATCCCCTACATGCAGGCCCCGCTTCGGGAGGCACTCCTCAGCCCCCGGATGGAGACCTTCTATCCCTGGGTGGCGCTGGCCCCGGCCATGGGGCGGCTGCTGGACGACGTCCGCCCGGACGCGGTGCTGGCCTACAATCTCTACAATCTAGCGGCGACCCACGGCATCGACGCCTATCCGCGCATGTGCGTCTTCGTCGACCTCGATCAGATGGTCGCCCACTACCGGTGGCTCGACATGTCCCGCCGCCCGGTCCGCCCCTATCTCCGGGCGACGCTGCGGCGGATGGCGCATCTGAGCCAGTGGCGTTTCATGAAGGAGCTGCTCGCCGGCTGCCAATCGGTCGTGAACTTCGCCGCGCACCACACGGAGTGGCTTCGCGCGCGCGGCTTCCCCCGCGCCTCCTACATCCCGCCGCCGACCCGCAATTCTGCAGGCCCGGAGAAGAGCCGCTCCACCCCGGCCCGTGGGCCCGGAGAGGTGCCGCGGGTGCTCCTGATTGGTCACCTCGGCGGGATCGCGACCATCTCGGGCATGAGGATATTCCTGAAGCACGGCCTGCCGAGATTGGAGGAACGACTTGGCATCGGCACCTTCGAGGTGCACGTGGTGGGCGACTACTCGAGGCATCTTGAGCTTGCAGAGGAACTCAAGCAGCGCCCCTCGGTCCGCCTGCGCGGGTACGTGGAGGACGTCGATCCGGAGTTCCTGGGCTGCGACGTTTTGCTGGTGCCGACGCCCATCAACCTTGGAACGCGCACGCGCGTCATCGAGGGCTTCTCCTACGGCTGCTGCATCGTCTCGCACAGTGCGAATGCGCTCGGGATTCCGCAGCTGGTCCACGAAAAGAACGGGCTGCTGGCGGATGACGGCGCCGGCATGGGCGACCAGGTGGCGCGCGCCCTCACGGACGCGGCGCTTCGGGGGCGGCTGCGCGCCGACGCCAGGCGCACCTTCGAGGAGGTCTTTTCGCTCGAGACGGCGGGGGCGCATCTGGCCGCAGAGCTCGCCGCGATTGCCCGCCCCGCGACAGCGCGCTGAGCGATCAGCCAGGTGACGACCCCGGCATCAGGCAGGCTTGCCCATTTCTCGCAAGGCCTGGTCCACGCAGCGATTGACCGCTTCGCGCACCTTGACCTGCGGTCTCCAGTCCAAGGTCTTGGTCGCCTTGTCGATTGACGGGACGCGGACCCGAACGTCATCGGGGAAGGTCGGCATGTGCTCGAAGCTGAGAGGTCCTCCCGCCGGAAGCGCACCTTTCTCGCGACCAATCTCGAAAATCAGCTTGGCCAGGTCCCGCATGGTCATGGGCTCGGGATTGCCCAGGTTGAACGCCTCGTTGCGCGTGCGCTCGTCGAAGGAGAACTTGGCGATTGCAGTCGCGATGTCGTCGATCCACGTGAAGCATCGGATCTGCTCGCCGTCGCCGATGACCTTCAGCGGGTTCTCGCGCCTGATGATCAGGCGGTCGATGAAGTCGGCGAACACGTGCGAGAAGCCAGGCTCCGTCTCGGCCTTTTCGAAGGGCGTTATGATGTTGAACGGGCGCCAGATCGTGAAATTGACGCCATACTGGGCCTGAAAGGCGCGGCTCAGCCGCTCCCCGACCAGCTTCGATAGCCCATAGTCGGTGAGCGGGATGCGCATATCATCGACTTCCTCCTCGCGGCTCGGCACCGTCTCGCAACGCTCGTAGACCATCGAGGAGGAGATGAAGACAACCCGCTCAATTCCGCCGCGCGCCTTGACGGCCCAGAGGATGTTTTGATGCAAGGTGACGTCGTGGCCCAGGATGTCGGCCGGATAAGCGTGAAACCCTGAGACGCCGAAGATCCGCGCGGCCCCCTGAATCACGCCATCGATGTCTCTTTCCATCACGCGCTGGACGAAGGGTGCCTCCGAAAGGTCGCCCTCGATGAGCTCGTAGTCCCTTCGCCGCTCGATCTTCCCGTGACGGAAGAAGCTGTCGACCCCTGTCACCTCGTGGCCGGACGATAGCAGGTGAGGGATCACCGCCTGCATCAAGGACCCCTCGGAGCCCGTTACCAGAATCTTCACTGCGGACGCTCCACGTCTCTGGCCCAAAAGTAGCCGTTCTCCGACCGATATCGCATTTCCGGCCAGAAGCCCCACAGGTCAACGAACCGGCAGTCCGGATTCCCCACGTGCGCCAGGAGCGCGCTCAACGATTTGAACTCGAGATGGGGCGTCATGAGAATTGCCGCATCGCATCCGCGGATGCTCTCGATCGGTGCGGTGCCGGCAACATGCGGATCGACGCGGACGGTCTCGTAGCCTTTGAATTCGAGCTGCCGGCACATCTTGAACGACAACGAGTTGCGCGTGTCATCGCTGTTCCCCTTGAACGCCATGCCGAGGACGGCGATCCGCCCCTTGGGAACCTGCTTTTCGATATCTTGCAGGATCTGCATGGTCATACTCTCGTTGATCCTGAAGGCAGTCGAGATCAACTCGTTGAAGGGGATGCGCTCGATCAGATACCAGCCATCCTTGTAGAGGCACGGACCGCCCACGTTGGGCCCGGGAACGGGAAGATTGAGGCGCGGATAGTCCTTGTTGCAGGCGTCTATGACGCGGCAGGCATTGGCGCCGAAGGTCTTGCAGATCAGGTGGAACTCGTTGGCGAGCGCAAAGCCGACGTAGCGCGCCATGTTGGTGATGAGCTTGCCGAGCTCGGCTTCAACCGGCGTTAGATGGAATGTTTCGTTCTTGATGAACGTCCGGAAGAACTCGGCGGCGCGCTCATAGCTTTCCGTGCTGTAGGCCCCGATGATTTGCGGAAGGCTCTTGATCTCGGCGATGGCCTTCCCCTGCAGGACGCGCTCGGGACCGAATACCAAGGCAAGCTTGCTCTTCTCGTCGATCTCCAGGACCCTGCGAATGGCATCGGTCGTTCCCGGCGACACGGTGCTGCGCAACACGATGAGCTGATCGCGCAAATAGGGCTGGGCGTTCCGAAAGAACCGCAGGAGGTGGTCGACGCGCGGGTTGAGATTTTCGTCGATGGGCGTGCCGATGACGACGACCAGGACATCGCTTTTCCCAATGACCTGGATGTCGTCCGTCATCTGCAGGCGCTTCGCCGCCAGGACGCTGCGCAGCAGCTCGTCAGCCCCGTCCTCCATGAAGGGCATGCAGCCGTCCATCACGCTCGCGTTGGCTTCGCGATTGATGTCGAGGCCGTAGACGAAGTGGCCGCTGTCGGCCAACACGAGGGAAAGCGGCAGCCCGACATGCCCGCCCGCGCCCACAACGGTTACATTCATTGCCATCCTCGAAAGGAGTTCATCCGTATCGGCTCTGAGACAAAATCAATGCCAAAGCGGTCGGAGCGCTTGGCCGCTTCGGCGGATGGCAGGAATGGACCACTGCTGGCTGCCATCTGCCGGGATCTTATCGCGAGCCAGAACCTTGCGCGGGCGGTTCGTTGCGCGCGCGAGTATGCCGGATGCCTCGGGATTGGCTCGTCAATGCCCATTTCTTAAGCGCCGATTTACAGCTGCACCTTGCCGCAAAGGCGCCGTTCCAAGCAGACGTAGCGCACGATAGCCGTTCGGAGCAAGAGCGGCAGATCGACTAAGGTTAGCTGCCCGATCCGCCTTCGGGATTGGGCCTCGGCGAGGAACGCTGCCAGCGAAATCCCGCGTCCCACGGTTCACACGCAATTGAAGCGCCGTGAGGGTGCGACCCTGCGGCCCGTGCTAGCTTCCAATCCCGCCCGCGCCCTGCCAGACGACGGAGCCAGCCTTGAGCCTCGACGCAAGCCTTCCGCTGCCCGACCATCCCCCGCTGAAGTTCGAGCACCCCGACTGGACGGCGACGCGGGAGCGGCGCGCCAGCGTGGCGCTCGACCGGCTCGAGACGCTCTGGATCAATACCGGCACGCTCTGCAACATCACCTGCCAGAACTGCTACATCGAATCGAGCCCAAGCAACGATCGGCTCGTCTACATCAAGGCCTCCGAGGTCGCGAGCTACCTCGACGAGATCGAGGCCGAGGGGCTCGAAACGCGCGAGATCGGCTTCACGGGCGGCGAGCCCTTCATGAACCCGGAGCTGCTCGCCATGCTGGAGGACGCGCTCGGGCGCGGCTTCGAGGCGCTGGTGCTCACCAACGCCATGCAGCCGATGCAGCGCCCGAAGGTGAAGCGCGGGCTCCTCGCCCTCAAGGGCCGCTTCGGGCGACGCCTCACCTTGCGCGTGAGCCTGGATCACTACAGCCAAGCGCTGCACGAGGCCGAGCGCGGACCGCGCACATGGGCCCGCACCATCGCGGGGCTCGACTGGCTGGCCGAGAACGGCTTCCGTGTCGCCATCGCCGGCCGCACGTGCTGGCACGAGAGCGAAGCCGACACGCGCGACGGCTACGGCGCGCTCATCGCTCGACGCGGCTGGCGCATCGACCCGGCCAACGTGTCCGACCTCGTGCTGCTCCCCGAGATGGACGGCAAGCGCGATGTGCCCGAGATCACCACGCGCTGCTGGGCAATCCTTAAGAAGAACCCCGGCGACATGATGTGTGCCACGAGCCGGATGGTCATCAAGCGCCGCGGCGCCGAGCGGCCCACCATCGTGCCGTGCACGCTCATCGCATACGACGCGGCCTTCGACATGGGAGCGACGCTCGCCGAAGCGGCCGAGGCAGACGGCGGCATGTTCTCTGCCGGCGCGGTGAAGCTCTGCCACCCGCACTGTGCCAAGTTCTGCGTGCTGGGCGGCGGCAGCTGCTCGGCGCGGTGAGGCGTGGCGCCCCGCGCCTACGTTCGCGACCAATTCGATGGCAGGGGCAGGTGCGCGAGGCGCAGTCCGTGGACCGCGCGTAGTTGGCGTCGATCGACGCGGACTGCCGGGAACGGTAGGCCATGAGGGCGCAGATTGCACGGTCCCCGGCAAAGGAGCCGTGAAAGGCGGTGCTGCCGACCGAGCGCCCTTCCGCTAGTGTGATGATCGAGAAGTCCGCTATATCGCGTTTGGCTGGGTGGCGGAGCGGACTTCTCGATCTGAATCACACCAAATCCATCATTTGCTAGTGTCCATCAGATCGCGAAATTCGTTCCGAGCAAGCCGCAGATTGAGGCGAATTTCGCGATCAGGACACTAGTTCTTCACCAGAGCGTCGCGGATTTCCTTCAGATAGGTCTCCGATGGTGTCGGCGCCGGCGGCGCGGCGGGTTGCTCTTTTTCGAAGCGCTTCCTGAGCTCGCTGATGGCCTTGACGAGCGCGAACACGGCAAGTGCCACGATCAGGAAGCTGATCACGTTGTTGATGAAGACGCCGATGTTGACCGTCACGGCGTCTTTTCCGGCGGCTGCCGCTCGCAGCGGGATCTTGATATCGGAGAAGTCGACGCCGCCGAGCATCACGCCGATGGGCGGCATGATGACATCCTTGACCAGCGACTGGACGATGGTGCCGAAGGCCCCGCCGATGATGATGCCGACCGCCATGTCGACGACGTTGCCTCTCATGGCGAAGTCTCTGAATTCCTTGAGGATGCCCATCGCTGCTAGCTCCTTGAAGGGGAGGGAAGGGGTGGTCGCGGGCGGCGGGGCCCGCCCTTATCCATTACCGTCAAGCCGGGCGCTTGGGAATTGGACATTCCACGGACCTTCAATCAGAATGAACGGCCGGCCAGCACTCGCCGCAACCGCCTGAGTTTGGGGCGTTTCCGAGCGCCGGCCGGCTGGTGGGCAGGGCGCGCCGATGATCGAAGGCTGGAGTGTCGTTGCGCTGGCGCTCGGCTACGTGAGCATCCTGTTCGCGCTGGCGTGGTACGCGGACCGGTCGGGCAGGTTCGGCCTGGCCAGCGACGGCCGGCCCTTTATCTACGCCTTGTCGCTGGCGGTCTATTGTACGTCCTGGACGTTCTTCGGCAGCGTCGGCCTGGCGGCCTCCAGCGGCTACAACTTCCTTCCCGTCTATCTCGGCCCTGTCTTGCTGTTTGCCTTCGGCTGGCCGCTGCTGGTGCGCATCGTGCGCCTGGCCAAGAGCCAGAACATCACCTCTGTCGCCGACTTTCTCGCTGCGCGCTACGGCAAGAGCCAGGCGGTGGCCGCCATCGTCACCATCATCGCCGTTGCCGGGACATTGCCTTACATCGCTCTGCAACTCAAAGCCGTGGCCATCTCCGCCGACGCACTGTTGGGCGCGCGGTCGCTGCAGACGCTGCACCTGCCGACCGACACGGCATTCATCATCGCCATCCTGATGGCGACGTTCGCCGTCCTCTTCGGCACCCGCCACATCGACGCGACCGAGCACCAGGAGGGCTTGATCGTGGCGGTGGCGGCCGAGTCGCTGGTCAAGCTCGCCGCGTTCCTGACGGTCGGTCTCTTCGTCACGTTTTCCGTGTTCGGCGGCATTGGCGGCTTCCTGGAGCGTGTTCAGAACCACCCAGATGTCCGACAGCTGTTCGCCCACGATTTTCACGCGGGCTGGTGGGTCACGGTGACCTTCCTGAGCCTGGTATGCATCGTCCTGTTGCCGCGGCAATTCCACGTGACGGTGGTCGAGAACAATTCCGAGGGAGAGATCCGCCGGGCCGCGTGGCTGTTTCCGATCTATCTGCTGCTCATCAATCTGTTCGTGGTGCCGATTGCCGCTGCCGGCCTGTTGAGCCTGCCCAATGGCTCCGTCGACGCCGACACGTTCGTGCTGGCGCTCCCGCTGACGGCGGGCTCCCCCACCGTCACGCTGCTGGCCTTTGTCGGCGGCCTGTCCGCGGCCACCGCCATGGTGATCGTCGATTCGGTGGCGCTTGCCATCATGGTGTGCAACGGGCTCGTGGTGCCGATCCTGCTGCGCGGGCGCTTCGAAGCCGCCAAGGGTCAGCAGGACATGGCATGGCTTCTGCTCACCATCCGTCGCGTGGCCATCTTCGCCATCGTTCTGCTGGGCTATCTCTTCTACCGGCTGCTGGGGCAGGCACACGGGCTTGCCACCATCGGCCTTGTCTCCTTTGCCGCCATTGCCCAGTTCGCGCCGGCCTTCTTTGGCGGCCTCGTCTGGCGCAATGCCACGGCGCGCGGGGCCATCGCCGGGATCGTCACGGGATTTGCGGTGTGGGCCTACACGCTGCTGCTGCCATGGATCATCGAGGCCGGCTGGGTGTCGCGATCCGTCCTCACGGCCGGCCCCTTCGGGCTGACGGCGCTCGCGCCGCACGCCCTGTTCTACTTGAACGTCGAGCCTCTCACCAACGGCGTCTTGTGGAGCTTCCTGGCCAACGTTCTGGCGTTCGTGACCGTCTCCCTGCTCAGGGCTCCCGAGCCCGTTGAGCGGGTGCAGGCGCGCGTGTTCGTTCCCCAGGAGCTGCCGCGCCCGCCGATGCCGCCATCCTTGCGGCTGTGGCGCACCTCCGTCACGGTCGGCGAGTTGCAGCGAACGGTTGCCCGCTATCTCGGCACGGAGCGCGCGGAGCGATCATTCACGGCATACGCGAAGGACCGCGACGCCGCGATAGCGCCCGATGCCGAGGCGGATATCCACTTGCTCCGCTTCACCGAGCACCTGCTGGCGAGCGCTATCGGCGCCGCCTCGTCGCGTCTTGTCTTGTCGTTGCTGCTGCGCCGCGGCATGGCGGGCAGCCACACGGCCATGCGCCTTCTGGACGACGCTTCGGAGGCACTTCAGTACAATCGTGACCTGCTGCAATCGGCGCTCGACCAGGTGCGACATGGCCTGAGCGTATTCGACAAGAACATGCGGCTTATCTGCTGGAACCGGCAGTTCCGCGAGCTCCTCGATCTGCCCCCGGAGCTCGGTCAGGTCGGCGCCCAGCTCGACCGGATCCTGCGGACGTGTGCCGAACGCGGCGACTTCGGCCCCGGCGACGTCGACAAGCTGGTTGCCGACCGCTTCATAAAGCTCTCGGTGACCCAGGAAGCCTTTCAGGAGCAAATTCACGGCGGCCGCATTGTCGAATTCCGCACGAGCCCGATGCCGCAAGGCGGTATCGTCACCACCTATTCCGATATCACCGAGCGCGTGGCGGCCTCCGAGGCGCTGGCGCGGGCCAATGAGACCCTGGAGCGGCGAGTCCGGGAGCGCACCGCGGAGCTGCTCGAGGTCAACCGGGCATTGGCCGTCGCCAAGCGCAAGGCCGACGATGCCAATCTCGACAAGACCCGCTTCCTGGCGGCGGCAAGTCACGACGTATTGCAGCCGCTGAATGCCGCCCGCCTCTACGTGACGAGCCTGGTCGAGCGTCAGCTCGGCGAGCCGGAGGCAACCCTTGCCCGCAACATCGATGCCTCCATGGAGGCAGTCGAGGAGATCCTCAACGTCCTCATCGAGATCTCCCGGCTCGACACCGGCGGGCTCGAGCCTGATCTCACAGCGTTCCCTCTGCAGGAGGTGTTGGAGCGGCTGGCTGTCGAATTCGCGCCGCTGGCGCGCGAAAAGGGGCTCGAGCTGCGCATTGTGCCAACGGGCGTGGCCGTGCGATCCGATCGCAGACTGTTGCGCCGCGTACTTCAGAACCTGTTGTCCAACGCCATCAAGTACTCGGCGGCGGGCAAGGTGTTGCTTGGCGTCCGCCGGCGGGGGGACACCATGATGGTGCAGGTCTGCGACAGCGGCCCTGGTATCCCTGGCGCCAAGCGAGCACTCATTTTCAAGGAGTTCGAACGTCTGCAAGAGACGGCCAGCACGGTTCGTGGGCTGGGTCTCGGGTTGTCGATCGTGGAACGCATCGGCAAGGTGCTCGGCCACCGCATCGGCGTCCACTCCGTGGTCGGGCGCGGATCGATATTCTCGATCGACCTGCCGCGGGCTGAGACTGAGGCGGTAGCTCAATCCAGCTTGCAGACTGCATCGCCCGTCACACGGCTCGCCGGGTTGACCGTCATGTGCGTTGAGAATGAGCCTTCGGTCCTGCTCAGCATGCAGGCGCTGCTCGGCGGTTGGGGATGCAAGATCATCGCAGCCGGAGGCACTGACGAGGCTTTGAGTTTTCTGCGCGAGCGCGGGGGTGTGCCGGACATCATCCTTGCCGACTACCACCTGAACAGCGGCACCGGCGTCGAGGCGGTAGTGGCGGTGCGCACCGCCACGCATGCGGAGATTCCGGCCGTCATCGTCACGGCGGATCATTCGTCAGCTGTCCAGCGCGACGTTCGAGCACGCGGCTGCGCCCTGCTGAGGAAGCCGGTGAAAGCGGCAGCGTTGCGCGCGCTCATGCATCAGCTCACCTGGCAGCGCGCAGTGGCGGCGGAATAGCCTGGCTCGTCAGTTCAGGGCGCCACGCGGCCAGTCGGCAGGGCCGGCGACCTTGCTGATGGCGATCACCGCCTGGGTGCGGCTGTCGACGCCGAGCTTCTGCAGAATGGCGGAGACATGCGCCTTGATGGTGGCCTCCGACACGCCGAGCTTGTAGGCGATCTGCTTGTTCAATAGCCCCTCGCCCAGCATCATCAGCACGCGCACCTGCTGTGGCGTCAACGTCGAAAGCCGCGACACCAACTCGGCGCCCTCCGCTGACGGCACGTTGTTGACATCCAAGTCCGGCGGCAACCAGACCTCGCCATCCATGATCCTGCGGATTGCTTCGCGGATACGCTCCACGGGTTGCGATTTGGGGATGAAGCCCGATGCCCCGCAGTCCAGGCATTGCCGGATGGTGGCTGCATCCTCGCTTGCCGAGACGATCGCCACCGGCACCGCAGGGTGCTGCGCCCTGAGGTAGACGAGACCGGACAATCCCTGCACACCCGGCATGGAGAGATCGAGCAGGATGAGATCGGTTTCGCCCGCGGCGGCCAGCCGGTCGGTCAACTCGTCGAGCGACCCGGCCTCGAGAATTTCAGCGTCGCCGAAAGAGTCGCGCAGCGCCTGGCCCAGCGCGCCCCTGAACAGGGGATGGTCGTCAACGATGATGAAGCGGTAATCCGTCATACATCGCCTTCGCGCGGGTCTTTCAATTTTCCAGACGGCCGGCAAGTAGCCGGGCAAGGCCTTGCAAGCCGGTGGAACCTAGCGTCTTTTCATTCTCTTGGCTAATCTCTCGGCTTGCTTGCCTAACGCTGCTTGGGGTGCGTGGCGTTGGCTGCCCGCGCCGCCCCAGTTGGACCACGAATCGGTACCAGGCTGCGAGCGCAGAGGGACCGGTTGGCGCCATGCCTCGGCAGGTCCGCACCTAGTCCGAGAGCCCGAGCGGGATCATGATCGAACGTAGCGAGCGCAAACCCTATTGGCGGCATACCAAGGCGCAGATGCTGGCGAGCCTATTGCCCTTCGTGCTCGCCATCATCGTTCTGCCCCTTTACGCGGACGCGCTCAACGACAAGCGTGTGCTGGGCATCCCGCTCGGCTACTTCCTTGCCTGCCACGGCCTTTTCGTCATCGCCTTTGTCACCATAGCCGTCTTCGTAAATCGGCAGGATGCGATTGATCATTGGCACGGAGCGCACGAGGACTTCTAAGCGTCATGGCCTTTACTGCGCGCACACGGTTGGTCAATCCGCGCCTGGGGACCTACTTCGGCATCTTCACGGCGGCCTTTGCGGGACTCGTGCTGATGGCGCTGATGTTCGAGCGGTTGGGCGCGACGGACAACGTGGTCCGACTGGTGATGTTCGCGGGGCCTGTCGCGCTCTATGCAGCCATTGGCCTCAGCTCCTATGCACGCGAGCCCGGCGACTATTTCGTCTGCGGCCGGCGGGTGCCCGCTTTCTCCAATGGACTGGCGCTCGCCATCGCTTCTCTGGGCGGCGCTGGACTCCTGGGGCTGACGGGGTGCCTGTTCATCGCCGGCTTCGACGCTTTCTGCCTCAGCATCGGCTGGTATGCCGGTCTCGTGTTCATGGGCGTGCTGCTGGCGCCCTTCCTGCGCAAGTTCGGGGCCTACACGGTGCCGAGCTTTCTCGGCCGCCGTTTCGAGAGCCGTGTCGTGCGGGTGGTGGCGGCGGCCATTCTTGCCGTTCCCATTCTGCTTCTGCTGGCGGCCGAGGCCCGCTTTGCCGCCTATGCCGCGGCGTGGATGGTGGGCCAATCCGAGCGGCTGATGGCCGTCGTGGTCATGGCGTGCGCGACAACGATCGTGTTCGTCGGCGGCATGCGTTCGCTAACCTGGTCGAGCGTCGCCAAAGGAATCGCAGCGCTTCTCGCTCTGGCGGTCCCCGCCACCATCATTGCTCTCATGGTCTCCAATCTCCCGCTGCCGCAGATGACGCACGGCAACGTCGTGCGCATCCTCAGCCGACTCGAGGCGGCACGCGACGTGCCGTTCGTGCTGGCACCGACACTTGCGGTCGATCTTCCCGGGGAAGGGCTGGAGAACCTGACCAAGCCTTTCCTCATGGCGTTCGGCAACGTCGGCAGCCTCGGCTTCATCCTCATGACCTTCACGGTGGCTGCGGGCATTGCGGGATCGCCCGTGCTGCTCACGCGCGCGAGCACGACGCCCGGCGTCTACGAAGCGCGCAAGTCGATCGGCTGGGCGGTCCTGATCGTCGGGCTTGTCATGCTGACCTTGCCGGCGATTGCCGTCTACTCGCGCACCTTGTTCCTCCAGCAGGTGGTCGGGCAGCCGGGCGACCGTCTGCCGATCTGGTTCCAGCTCCTGCAGCAGTCGGGCATCGCGCGCGTCGCGTCCAAGACGCAGGTGGTGGGCTTTTCGGATATCGGCTTCGAGCGCGATGCGGCCTTGTTCGCCCTGCCGATCGCCGCGGGGTTTCCGCAGGCGCTGATCTATCTGTCGCTGGCCGGCGCCTTGGCCGCGGCGCTTGCAGCGCTGTCGGCGTCGCTGGTTGCCCTCTCCGCTATTGTGGCGGAAGACGTCGTGCACGGGCTCCCGAACGAGACCGTGCCCGACGCTGCCCGCATCGGCACCGCACGTGTCGCCTTGTTCGGTGCGGCATTCGTCACGGCTTGGCTGGCGATTGCGGCCCCTGCCGATCCCCTGAGGCTCTTCCTGTGGGCGCTGACACTCAGCGCTTCGGCGTCCTTTCCGGTGCTGGTGCTGGCAATATGGTGGAAGCGGCTCAACGCCTGGGGCGCGCAGGCGGGCATGATCACGGGGTTCGGCGTCGCCGTTTTCATAATATTGTTCAGCGAGGCTGGCGGTGTCGCGTTTCCCAGCGTCTTGGCGGGAACCGTCGGCCTGCCCGCCGCGGTCATCGCCGCCATGGTCGTCAGCCGCATGACCCCGGCCCCTGGACGTGGAGCGCTCGAAATAGCCTACGACGTGCGCGTGCCGGGCGGCGAAACGCTCTATGACCGTGAAGTGCGGCTGTTGCGGCTGAAGAATCGCAGTCCGACTTGAGCCCGACTTGAGATTGAAAGCGCGCAACTTGCCTTGCCCCGCCCCTGACATGTAACCATAGAGGCAAGCAGCGAATGCCCCTGACAAGGGCGAACACGGGACGCAACCAACAATGTCGGCACGTGAGCGGCTCGGTCTCTATCCCCCGATCGAGCCCTATCGCCAGGGGCGCCTCAAGGTTGATGGGGGACATGAGATCTATTTTGAGGAATGCGGCAACCCGCAAGGCAAGCCGGCGCTGATCGTTCACGGCGGTCCGGGCGGGGGATGCAACGCCACCATGCGCCGCTATCACGACCCGGCGCGCTACCGCATTGTCCTGTTCGACCAGCGCGGCTGCGGGCGCTCGCTGCCCCACGCTTCCCTCTCGGCGAATACGACCTGGCACCTCGTTTCCGACATGGAGCGGCTGCGGACGCATCTGGGCGTCAGCCGGTGGCAGCTCTTCGGCGGGTCCTGGGGATCGACACTGTCCCTGGCCTATGCGCAGTCGCATCCCGACCGCGTTTCCGAGCTCGTGCTGCGCGGCATATTCCTCCTGCGGCGGGAAGAGCTCGCCTGGTTCTATCAGGGCGGCTGCAGCTGGATGTTTCCGGAGGCCTTCGAGCAGTTCAAGAGCGCCATCCCTCCCGAGGAGCGCGGCGACATGATTGCCGCCTACTACCGCCGCCTTACGCATCCCGATCGCAACGTGCAGATGAGCGCGGCACGGGCCTGGTCGGTGTGGGAGGGAAGCACGCTCTCGCTCGTGCAGGATCCCGAGCGCGTCAAGCTGTTCGGGGCCGACAACTACGCCATCGCCTTCGCCCGCATTGAATGCCACTACTTCGTCAATCGCGGCTTCTTCGAGCGTGACGATCAGCTATTGGCCGGCGTCGAGCGGATCCTCCATCTGCCCTGCACCATGGTGCACGGCCGCTACGACGTGGTGACGCCGGTGAGGAACGCTTGGGATCTTTCGCGGGTCTGGCCGCGGGCTCAGCTGCGCATCGTTGGCGATGCGGGCCACGCCATGACCGAGCCTGGCATCGTGCACGAGCTGGTGGGGGCGACACGCAAGTTCGTCCAAACGCCGCGCGAGGCCTGAAGGCGACGGCCGACGGCGTCACGCAACCGCGACTCGGGCTAAGATGGCGGCCATGATTGCGGTCACGACATTCGCCGGCAGGGCCGTTGCGGTTTTTGGCCTCGGCAAGTCCGGCCTGGCGGCGGCCCGCGCACTCGCGGCAGGCGGCGCGACGGTCGTCGCCGCCGACGACAGCGCAGCGGGCCGGGATGCGGCAACGGCAGCGGGCTTCGCCGTGGAGGATTTGGCGGACGCGGACTGGAGCCGGTTTGCGGCCCTGGTGCTGGCGCCGGGCGTGCCGTTGACCCATCCCGCGCCGCACTGGACAGTGACCAGGGCGCGTGCCGCCGGCGTGGAGATCATCGGCGACGTCGAGCTCTTCTGCCGAGAGCGGGCAAGGACTTCACCCGATGCGCCGTTCGTTGCCATCACAGGTACCAACGGCAAGTCGACCACGACGGCGCTCACTGCCCACATCCTGCGCGCCGCCGGCCGCGATGCACAGATGGGCGGCAACATCGGCACCGCCATCCTGGATCTCGAGCCACCAGCGCCCGATCGGATGCACGTCGTCGAGATGTCGTCTTTCCAAATCGAGCTGACGCCATCGCTTGCCCCGACCGTCGGCGTGCTGCTCAACATCTCGCCCGATCACCTCGACCGACATGGCACGATGGCGCACTACGCCGACCTGAAGGGCCGCCTCGTCGCTAACGCTGTCCGGCCGATCGTCGGCGAGGATGACGACTGGTGCCGCGACATCGCCGAGCGCCTCAGGCTTGCCAACCGCACCTGGGTCGATCTGGTGTCGGCAAGCACGCGCGTGGCGCACGGATGGTACGCGGTGGGCACCGAGCTTGTGGCGCGCGCACCGTGGACCGGACCGCTCGGCGCCTTCGCCGACCTCGCCGGCATCGGCGCGCTGCGCGGCCGCCACAACATCCAGAACGCGCTCGCCGCCAGTGCGACGGCGCTGATTCTCGGCGTCGCGCCGGCAGAGGTGGCGGCGGCGCTCAAGACCTTTCCCGGTCTCTCCCATCGCCTGGAGGAGATTGGCCGGCTCGGGCGCACGCTCTTCATCAATGACAGCAAGGCCACCAACGCCGACAGCGCGGCCACGGCACTGGCCGCTTTCGAGCGCGGCATCTACTGGATTCTGGGAGGCAAGCCGAAAGAGGGCGGTATCACCAGCCTTGCCCCCTATTTCCCCCGGGTTGCCAAGGCTTACCTCATCGGCGAGGCAAGCGAGGCGTTCGCCGAGACCTTGGACGGCAGAGTGCCGGTGACGCGTTGCGGCACCCTCGATGTTGCGGTGGCAGCTGCCGCTCGGGACGCTTCTGCGGGGGGGGCCGCCGAGCCGGTGGTGCTGCTGTCGCCGGCTTGCGCGTCCTTCGACCAGTACCGCAACTTCGAGGTGCGCGGCGATGCGTTCCGCGGCCTTGTTGCGGCTCTTCCGGGCATCGAGCTGCGGCGAGGCGCGGCATGAGAATCTCTCGTGCCGAACGAAGCCTGTTGGCCGACTGGTGGTTCACGGTCGACCGGATGCTGCTCGCCGCCATTCTGGTCATTGCCGGTGCCGGCCTTTTGCTGTCGCTGGCGGCAAGTCCATCGATCGCCGTCAAGCGCGGGCTGCCGACCTACTATTTCGTCGAGCGCCATCTCGTCTTCGCGCTCGCGGGCGTGGCCGTCATGCTTGTTGTGTCCGCCCTGTCGCCCCGTGCGGTGCGACGACTGGCGCTCGTCGTGATGATCGCAGCCATCGCAATGATGGTGCTGGTTCTTCTCAGCGGCAGCGAGATCAACGGCGCCCGGCGCTGGCTGCACATCGCCGGATACTCGCTGCAGCCGTCCGAGTTCGCCAAGCCTGCGTTCGTGGTGTTGTGCGCCTGGCTGCTCGCGGAGGCCGAGCGCCGGCCCGACACCCCTGCGACGGCGCTCGCCTGCCTGCTGTACCTCGCCTTCGCCGGCCTGCTGATCCTGCAGCCCGACTTCGGCCAGACTCTGCTGGTCAGCCTCCTCTGGGGCGCCTTGTTCCTGCTTTCTGGCCGATCCTTCAAGTCGTTCCTGGTCCTTCTCGCCGCCCTCTCTGCCGGCGTGGTGGCGGCCTACTTCAGCGTCGGCTACGTGCGTTGGCGCGTCGACCGCTTCTTCGATCCGTCGCTGGGTGGCACCTTTCAGACCGAGCGCGCGCTGCAGAGCTTCATCGAGGGTGGCTTCTTCGGCAAAGGCCCCGGCGAGGGCACCATCAAGACCGTCCTGCCCGATGCGCGCAGCGACTTCGTCTTTGCAGTCATTGGGGAGGAATACGGCGCGCTCGCGTGCCTGGTGATCGTGGGGCTGTTTGCCCTGGTGGCGATCCGGGTCTTCTCCCGCCAGACCGGCCGGCGCGACGGCTTCGCGCGGCTCGCGAGCGAAGGGCTGGCGCTGCTGTTCGTGCTGCAAGCCATCGTCAACATGGCTGTCAGCGTCGGCCTCGTTCCGGCCAAGGGCATCACGCTCCCTTTCATCTCGAGCGGCGGCTCTTCGACGCTCGGCATCGGCTTGGCGATGGGCATGCTGCTTGCCCTGACCCGGCGCGGTGCGGACACCGCGCGTGTCGCGAAGCCCGGCTTTGCGCCGGAGCGCACGAGATTTGGAACGACTGGATCGTGGCAGTTGTGACGGCAAAGGCGGTGATGCTGGCGGCGGGTGGCACTGGTGGCCACCTTTTTCCTGCCCTGGCGCTCGCACAGGAGCTCGGGCGGCGCGGCATTGCCGTCGATCTGGTCACCGACATGCGCGGTGATCGCTACGGCGCGAATTTTCCCGCCCGTGCCATCTATCGCGTGCCCTCGGCCACGCTCACGCGCCGCTCGCCGGTTGCCGCGGCCGGAACGGCCTGGATGCTGGCGCGCGGGGTGACCGCGGCATTCAAGCTTCTGGGCCAGGTGAAGCCGGATGCGGTCGTTGGCTTCGGCGGCTATCCGGCCTTCCCGCCGCTCGTTGCCGCCTGTCTGCGCCGAATCCCGACCGCGCTGCACGAGCAGAACGCCGTGCTCGGTCGGGCCAACCGCATGCTCGCGGGGCGCGTCACCGCCATCGCCACGTCCTTCGAGCACACCAAGTACCTGGAAGGACCGGCGCTGGCCCGGGCACGTCTGACCGGCAACCCGGTCCGCGACCAGGTGGTCGACTGGGCCACGCAAAGCTATAGCGTCCCGCGCCATGGAGGACCCTTCTCGCTCCTGGTGTTCGGCGGCAGTCAGGGCGCCCGCTTCTTTTCGGATGCGCTGCCGCCGGCCCTTGCGCTGCTGCCGCCGGAGTTGCGCGCGGCTCTCTTCGTCGTCCAGCAATGTCGAGAGGAGGACCTGGCACGCGTCGAGGAGGCCTACAAGGTGGCGGGCGTGCGCGCGCACCTGGCCACCTTCTTTGCGAACCTTCCCGAGGAGATGGCCAAATGCCACCTCGTGATCGGGCGCGCCGGCGCGTCTACTGTAGCGGAGTTGGCCGTCATGGGCCGGCCCGCGATCCTGGTGCCGCTGCCGCATGCTATCGACAACGATCAGCTCGGGAACGCCAAGCAACTTGCCGAATTAGGCGGAGCTTGGTGCATAGAGCAGCAACAGTTGACGCCTGAGCGTCTGGCCGAGGCCATGAGCCGGCTGCTTTCCTCGCCGGAGGTACTGGGGCAGGCGGCTGCGGCGATCAAGCGCCTGGGTCGGCCGGACGCCGTCAGTCTGCTCGCCGACTTGGTGGAAGAGCTGGTAGGCAACAGGGCGAAAACCGCGTAAGGCTTGGTTGACGCGGTTGGGGGTGCTCGCGTCCTCGAGGGAAATACAACCCATGCAAATGCCGGACGAAATCGGCACCGTGCACATTGTGGGCATCGGCGGAATTGGCATGAGCGCCATCGCCGAGATCCTGCGCGCCAAGGGCTACACGGTGCAGGGCAGCGACCAGAAGGACAGCGCCAATGTCCGGCGCCTGCGCGCCAAGGGCATCCGCGTCTTCGTCGGCCACGACGCGGTCAATCTGGTCGGCGCGCGCTATGTGGTGATCTCCAGTGCCGTCAAAGCGGAGAACCCCGAACTGCAAATGGCGCGCGCCAGGGGCTACCCCATCATCCGCCGCGCGGAGATGCTGGCTGAGCTGATGCGGCTCTATGCGACGGTGTCGGTGACGGGTACCCACGGCAAGACCACGACCACCTCCCTCATCGCCCACGTGTTCGATGCGGCAGACTTCGACCCCACCGTCATCACGGGCGGCATCATCAACGACTGGGGCTCCAACGCCCGCCTCGGCAACGGCCGCTGGATGATCGTGGAGGCCGACGAATTGGACGGCACCTTCATCAAGATCCCGACCCAGATCGGCGTCGTCACCAACATCGACCCGGAGCACCTCGACCACTTCAAGACGGTCGAGAACATGCATCGTGACTACGAGACCTACTATCGCAACATTCCCTTCTACGGCTTGGCCGTCACCTGCATCGACCATCCGGTGGTGGCTGAGATGATCGAGCGGCTCGAGCTGAGACGCGACGGCCGCCGGCTGCTTACGTACGGATCGGCGCCCGACGCCGATCTGCGGCTGATGACGGCCCGCGTCGAGGGCACATCCACCGTTTTCGATGCCGAGCTGGGACCTCGCGTCAAGGGCGGCGCGCGCACGCTCAAGGGCTGGAGCATCCCGCTGCCCGGCCACCATACCGCCCTCAACGCGCTTGCGGCCATCGCGGCGGCGAGCGAGGCGGGCATCGACGACGACACCATCCGGGCGGCGATTGCCGATTTCGCCGGCGTGAAGCGGCGCTTCCAGCGGGTCGGCGCATGGAACGGCGTGTCGATCTACGACGACTACGGGCACCATCCGGTCGAGATCGCCGCCGTGCTCAAGGCTGCGCGCGCCGGCGCCCGGGGGCGCCTCATCGCCGTGGTCGAGCCGCATCGCTTCACGCGTGTCCGCGATCTCTTCGAGGAGTTCGCCGCCTGCTTCAAGGATGCCGACAGCGTGATCGTCGCCCCGCTCTACTCCGCGGGCGAGTTGCCGATCGACGGCATCGACCATGCCGCGCTGGCCGATGCGATCCGCGATACGGGGCACGGCGCCGTCATCAGCGTGGACAGCGAGCGCGACATCGCGCCGGCGCTTGCAAGCTTCGCCAAGCCCGGTGACATGGTGGTCTGCCTCGGCGCCGGCAACAGCACGGAATGGGCGCACGCGCTTCCTCAATGGCTGGGGAGGGAGCCGCTGCGGGCCGGAGGGGCGGCATGAGCTTTCCCGACCTGCTGCCGGAGATCGCGGCCCGCGCGCCGCGCCTGCGCGGTCGGCTTCTCGCCAATGCGATGCTGGCGGACATCACCTGGTTCCGCGTCGGCGGGCCGGCACAAGTGCTGTTCACGCCGGCCGATGCCGACGACCTCGCCTATTTCCTGGCGAGCCTGCCGCCCGAGACTCCAACCTTTGTCATCGGTCTGGGCTCCAACCTGCTGGTCCGGGACGGCGGCGTGCCGGGCGTCGTGATCCGGCTTGGTCGCGGCTTTTCCAAGATCGAGGTCGAGCCGGGGCATCGCCTGCGGGTGGGTGCGGCCGTGCCCGACGTGAAGCTCGCGCGCGCTGCGGCCGATGCCGGAATTGCCGGCCTTTCCTTTTATCGTGGCGTGCCTGGCTCGATCGGCGGCGCGCTGCGCATGAACGCCGGCGCGCACGGCCGCGAGACCAAGGACGTCTTGCTCGAAGCGCAGGCCGTCGACCGGCAAGGCGGCATGCACAAGCTGCCGCTCGATGCCATGCGGCTCACCTACCGGCATTGTGATCTCCCGGCCGACTGGATCTTCACGGAGGCGCTGTTTCAGGGCAGCCCCGGCGATTCTGCCGAGATCGCGCGACAGATGGCGGAAGTCGCGGAATACCGCGAGGCCAATCAGCCCATCAAGGAGCGCACCGGCGGCTCCACCTTCAAGAACCCGCCGGGCAACAGCGCCTGGAAGCTGGTCGACAAGGCCGGCTGCCGGGGCTTGCGCGTCGGCGGTGCCAAGGTGTCCGAGATGCACTGCAACTTCCTCATCAACGACCGCAACGCGTCCGCCACGGACGTCGAGCGGCTTGGCGAGACCGTGCGCGCGCGCGTCAAGGCGGCGACGGGCATCACGCTCGAATGGGAGATCATCCGCTTAGGCGCCCCCGCCGACAGCCAGCCGACGGGCGAGGCGTTGGCCGAGGCCGTTGCTCAATGAATGCCGCATCGAGCGCCCGCAAGTTCCACCACGTCGCCGTCCTGATGGGCGGCCTGTCGGCCGAGCGCGACGTCAGTCTCGATTCGGGCAACGCCTGCGCCGCGGCGCTCGAGAGCGCGGGATACAAGGTCACGCGCATCGACGCCGGCCGGGATCTTGCCGCGCGCCTGGCAGAGGCGAAGCCCGATGTCTGCTTCAATGCGCTGCACGGGCGCTGGGGCGAGGACGGCTGTGTACAGGGCCTGCTCGAGCTGATCGGTCTGCCCTATACGCATTCCGGCGTGCTCGCCTCCGCACTCGCCATGCACAAGGAGCGCGCCAAGGCCGTGTTGCGCGCGGCCGGCGTGCCGACGCCCGACGGCAGGGTCGTACGCCGGTCCGAGGCCGCAAAAGAGCACGTGCTGCCCCGGCCCTATGTCCTGAAGCCGGTTGCGGAGGGCTCGAGCGTCGGCGTCTACATCGTTCCCGAGGACCATGAGCATCCGCCGCAGGAGCTTACCGACCCCAACTGGGCGTTCGGCGAAGAGCTGCTGGCGGAGCGTTTCATCCCCGGCCGGGAGCTAACGTGCGCGGTAATGGGCGAGGAGGTCCTCGGCGTTACCGAGATCGTCCCCGCCGAGTTGCTGCGCTTCTACAACTATGAAGCCAAGTACGCCAAAGGCGGCTCGCGCCACGTCGTGCCGGCGCCGCTTCAACCAAATATTTACCAATTGGTGCAGAAGTTAACCTTGATGGCCCATAGGGCATTGGGCTGCCGAGGCGTTTCGCGTGCGGACTTCCGCTACGACGACACGCCCGGCGGCTCCGGAGAGGTGGTTTGCCTGGAAGTGAATACGCAGCCGGGCATGACGGCAACTTCTCTCGTTCCCGAGCTCGCTCAACACGCCGGGATGACGTTTACCGAACTCGTGAGCTGGATGGTGGAGGAGGCTAGTTGCAACAGATAGGGACCGGGCCGGACATCTGGAGGCGGGCGAGCCGATCGCCAGCGCCCCGGACGGCAACTGAGGTCCCTCCCCCTCGACGCAGACGCGCGCGGTTGCTTCTCCACCGCCTGTTGGGTTCCAGGTCCCGCCGCATTGGGCTCATTGCAGCGACGCTGGGGGCGGTCGCGCTCTTCTTGATGACGGGCGGGCGCGCTCCGGCGCCGATCCTTCCCGAGCTCGAGCGACTGATGGAGGCTGCGGGCCTGGGGCTGCAGCAGGTCGCCGTCTCCGGCTACCGGTTCACGTCGGATCGCGACATCTTCGATGCGCTCGACCTCGACGAGGCGCGCACCCTCCTGACTTTCGATAGCCGGGCAGCCAAAGAGCGCATCGAGCGCCTGCCCTGGATCGAGCGGGCCAGCATCGAGCGGATCATCCCCGATCGCCTCGAGGTGCACGTCGTGGAGCGCCTGCCGTTTGCCATGTGGCGGGCGGAAGGCCGCACCTTCCTGATCGACAAGAGCGGTCGGGTGCTCACGGCCATCGCACCGGGGGCGATGCCGGCCCTGCCCCGATTGGCGGGCAAAGGTGCCCCGCACGAGGCTGCAGCGCTCTACGCGTTGCTTGCTGGCCACCCCGCCGTACGCGACCGGGTGAAGCTTGCCGAACGCGTCGGCGGGCGGCGCTGGCGGCTGCATCTCGCCGACGGGGGAACCATCGAATTGCCCGCGGCAGGCGAGCGCGAGGCGCTGGCCCGAGCCCTGGCCCGAGCGCTGGCGTTGGCCCGCTACGGTATTGCGCAAGGAAGCGAGATCGATCTGAGGGCAGATGGCCACGCCTTGCTGCGCAAGTCGGGTGGTGCATTGGACAGAAACGAGCATGTGACGGGCGCGCAAGACGCGGCCGGTCGCAGCTGAGGATCGTATTGGGCTCATGCGCGTGGCAGCTGGCCGAAGAATTCGCGGGCAGGCGCAGGACGTCATCGGCGTGCTCGACGTCGGTACGAGCAAGACGGTGTGCGTCATAGCCTTGGCTGGCGATCCCCGCGGCGAAGGCAGCGTCGAGGTGCTGGGCATCGGCGATCAGCCCACGCGCGGCCTGACGGCCGGCGTCGTGACGGAACTCGACGCGGTCGAGCAGGCCGTGCGCGCGGCCGTGATGCAGGCCGAGCGGATGGCAGGCGTGGTGCTGGAGGACGTGTATCTCGGCGTGGCGTGCCGCGGGCTGAGGTCGAGCACGTTTACGGCGAGCTGCGAGGTTGCGGAACAGGTGGTCGACGATGCGGATATCGGCCGGTTGCTGGACGCGGGCCGCACGTTTGCCGAGCGCGATGAGTGCGCGCTGGTGCACATGAATTGCGTGTCGTACCGGCTCGACGACGCAAGCGAGATCCCCGATCCGCGCGGCTTGGCCGGCGACAAGTTGGCCGCAGACCTGCACGCAGTGACCGTCAAGGAGGCGCCGCTGCGAAACCTGCTGAAGGTCGTGGAGCGCGCCTACTTCTCCGCGTCGCGCCTTGCGCCTGCGCCGTTCGCCAGCGGTCTGGCGGTGACCACCGACGAGGAGCGCCACCTGGGCGTCGTTACCCTCGACATCGGTGCCGGCATGACGTCCGTCGCGATGTTCGCGCAGGGGCATTTGCTGTGGAACGACGTGGTGCCGGGCGGCGGCGGCAGCATCACCGAGGATATCGCGCGTACGCTGGCCGTCCCGCTGGCCCAGGCCGAACGCATCAAGAGGGAATGTGGCTCACTGGCAAGAGCTGCGAACGAGGATGTCGATCCGTCTGCTGGTCCGCTGGTGCCCCGCCGCACGGCGATCAACGAGATTCGCGACGTCGTCCGCGGCCGCCTCGTTGTCCACCTCCGGCACGTTGCCCAGCGCATCAAGGGCTCTGGCGTTGCCCGCTACGCGGCGCAGTGGATGGTGCTCACCGGGGGAGCCAGTCTTCAGCCCGGCTTGCGCGAGTTGGCAGCCGAGGTATTCGCGCGGCCCGTGCGCCTGGGACAGCCCATGCGGCTGCCGGGTATGGCCAGCAACTTCTCCAGTCCTGCATACGCAACGGCCACCGGCCTTGTCCTTCTTGCGCTAGACCCGGCCGCCGGGGTGCGCCGGGACCAGCCCGGCGCACGGCCGGCTGGCTATATGGGACGGGTGGGGCAGTGGCTGATGGAAAGCTTTTGAGGAACGCTAGAAGGCGAGGCCGCAAACATGAAACCCAAGATCGCTGTGATCGGCGTCGGCGGCGCCGGCGGTAACGCCGTCAACAACATGATTGCGTCCGGCCTGACCGGCGCGCAGTTCATGGTCGCCAACACGGACGCGCAGGCCCTTGCGGCCTCCAGCGCCGAGCATCGCATCCAGCTGGGCGTGACCCTGACGGAGGGGCTCGGTGCCGGCTCGAAGCCCGAGATCGGCGAGGCCGCCGCCGAGGAGGCGGTAGAGGAGATACGCGCGGCCGTCACGGGCTGTCACATGGTGTTCGTCGCCGCCGGCATGGGCGGCGGCACGGGCACCGGCGCCGCCTCGGTGATCGCCCGCGTGGCCAAGGAACTCGGCATCCTGACGATAGCGGTCGTCACCAAGCCCTTCCATTTCGAGGGCTCGCGGCGCATGAAGGTTGCCGAGATGGGGATTGCCGAGCTCAGGCGCCACGTCGACACGCTGATCGTCATCCCCAACCAGAACCTCTTCAACATCGCCAGCGAGCGCACCACGTTCGCCGAGGCCTTCGTGGCTGCCGACCAGGTCCTCTACTCGGGTATCTGCTGTATCGTCGACCTGATCGTCAAAGACGGGCTCATCAATCTCGATCTCGCCGACGTCAAGGCGGTGCTGCTGGGCATGGGCGCGGCCATGATGGGGACCGGCGAGGCCTCCGGCGAGCAGCGCGCCATCGTTGCGGCCGAGGAGGCCATCGTCAATCCGCTACTCGACGACGTGACGCTCAAGGGGGCACGCAGCCTGCTGCTGTCCATCAGCGGTGGGCGCGACATGACGTTGCTGGAGGTGGAGCAGGTCGCCAATACGGTGCGCGCGGAGGTCGATCCCGACGCCAACATCATCGTCGGCGCCACCATCGACGAGGCGCTCGGCGACAAGATGCGCGTATCGATCGTGGCCTCGGGCATGGGCCGGGCGGCACAGGCGACCAATCCGGAGATCTGGGCGTCGCGGGCCCGGCAAAGCGGGCTTGGCGCCAATGTGCCCGAGGACTATCGCGAGCGCCTGAGCGCGGCGATCCGAGATGGAGGCGCGGGCCCGGGAGGCGGGTCTCACGCGGCTCACGACCATGGCGAAGCAGGGGATGTCTACATCACCGAGGGCCCGCCGACCTTGTCGAATCGCGCCGCGAATCACGCTATGCAGGGGCCGGGTCCAGTTGCCGATACGGCGCAACGCGATTGGCATGTTCCTCCAACGGAGCGTTTTCCACAGTCCGGGCGGGAGCCGCCGCCATTGCCTTACTCTCAACAGCAGCCAGACTTGCCGGAATCGATGACGAGCAGGTTGTGGGGGTTCGTCAGCGCCGCGCGCGGCAAGAACCGCAAGGCAACGGATAGGTTGCCTAGGCATTCCAGCGACGACAGTGGTCGTGCGCAGGATAGAGAACAGGTGGAGTTGCCTGGGTTCCTGGGACGCACCAAGCGCTAGATGTACGGTTTTGTGACGTTCGTCATGTGAGGCTCAGCGGTAACACAGTGTAAGAAACCGTGATTTGTCCCCATTCAGCACAGCACGGTATCGTTTGATTCACGAACCCACGCAGGAACCGCGTCGAGGGCTAGGGGCCTAAAGACGCTAACCAAATGGCCGCGAAGGGTTCAGGGGGGCACGGGTTTTCCACACGCGGAGGCCTGGGCCGATGAGGGGACTGAGGGACGTTACAAATGTCCAAGCGATTTATCGGGTCGCGCCAGACTACCATCAGCCGCGAGATCGAGCTTTCCGGGACGGGCGTTCACAGTGGCGCCCCCGTGTCCATGCTGCTGCACCCGGCAGAGGCGGACACCGGCTACAGGTTCCTGGTCAGCAAGCGCGGCCGCATTATCGCTGAAATTCCCGCCGACGTCCGTTACGTCAAGAACCTCACGCTCTGCACGGTTCTCGGCGACGACTCCGGCACCACCATCAGCACGGTCGAGCATCTGCTGGCGGCGCTGCGCGGGCTGTCCGTCGACAACTGCTACATCGAGATCGATGCGCGCGAAGTCCCCATCATGGACGGCAGCGCCGGCGCCTTCGTCGAGGCCATCGACGAGGTGGGCATTCGCGAGCTTTCCCAGCCGCGCAAGTTCATCAAGGTTCTGAAGCCGATCCGCGTGCAGGATGGCGACTGCTGGGGCGAGCTCGCGCCGCACTCGGGCTTCCACCTGGACGTCGAGATCGATTTTCCCACGCCGCTGATCGGCCGCCAGCGCATGGCCATGGAGATGAGCTCGGGCGCGTTCCGCAACGAGATCGCCCGCGCCCGCACCTTCGGCTTCATGCGCGACGTGGAGAACCTGTGGAAGGCCGGCTTGGCGCTCGGCGCCTCGCTCAACAATACCATCGCGCTCGCCGACGACCGGATCATGAACGCCGAAGGCCTGCGCTACCCCCAGGAATTCGTGCGTCACAAGTTGCTCGATGCGATCGGCGACCTGGCTCTTGCCGGCGCCCCGATGCTTGGCGCCTACCGCTCGGTTCGCGGCGGCCACCGGCTCAACGCGCATGTCCTGCAAGCCTTGCTGGCGGACAAGGAGGCGTGGGCCCTGGTGCGTGCCCCCTGGGTACGCGAGACCGTGCCGGTCGAGGTGTCGGTGGGCGTGCCCGCTTCGGTCAGCTATGCCGCCGCAGAGCGCACGTGAGACGCGCAAGCTGGGCCGGGGCTGCAGCGCCTGAAGCTCCTTAATTTAGCGCCAAAGACGGACGATATTTGCCTGCGTCCGCTGTTGGTGGGTGGCGAGTCGTATGGTAGGGCTAAGCGCTCTACCAGGAGAGCAGCAGGGATCAAGCCGGCCACAGACCGGTACCCGAACGGGGACTGAGGCGCATGGCATCCCGGGCGAAGTGGCACCGAGCGCGGCCAGGCATGGCGTCGCGGGTGGCCGTTGCCAGCCTGTTTGTGGCTCTGCTCTGCGGGTGTGCCAGCACCAATGATGCGGCCAAGGTGCTCAACCCGGACCCGCCGGGCAAGATGTACGCCGACGCGGACGCGATGCTCAATCGCGGCTCCTTCTCGGACGCAGCCAAGAAGTTCGAGGATGTGGACCGCGATCATCCCTACGCGCCCGAGGCGCGCCGGGCGATCGTCATGGCGGCCTACGCCTATTACAAGGCCGGCAAGTATCCCGAAGCCATCGCAGCGGGGCAGCGCTACACGACCCTGCACCCGGGCACCAAGGACGCGGCGCTCGCGCACCACATCATCGCCTCGGCCAACTTCGACGAGATCCGCGATCCCATGCGCGATCAGACGGCTACCCGCAAGGCGCTGGCCGAGCTGAAGATCATGCGCCAGCGCTATCCCGACAGCCCCTACAGCAAGCAGGTGGAGAACCGCATCCGCATCGCCGAGGATGTGCTGGCCGCGTCCGAGATGTCGGTCGGGCGCTACTACCAGACGCACAACAACCTGGTGGCGGCCATGAACCGCTATCGCGTGGTCGTCAGTGACTACCAGACGACGGCGCAGGTCGAGGAGGCGCTCTATCGGCTCGCCGAGACCAACATGTCGCTTGGCATGGCGCCCGAGGCGCAATCGGCGGCGGCCGTGCTCGGTCACAACTATCCCAACTCCGAGTGGTACAAGCATGCCTACGCGCTGCTGAAATCCGGCGGGCTCAGTCCGCAGGTGAACCAGGGCACCTGGATCAGCAAGACGCTGAAGGCGCTGATGCCGGGCGGACAGCAGCAGAAGAAGCCTGAGCCGGCGGCGGCCCCCCCGGCGGCCCAGCCGTCGCCGGGCATGCCGAGCCCCGACGACATGCCGGCGCCGCGGGTGCCGAGCGACGTGCCGACGGCCTCCACGCCGACCAGCAAGCCGACGCTGGGCTTTGCCCAGAGCAGCGGCTCCGGCTGGCAGGCGAACGTCAGCCGCTAGAGCAAGATCGTTTCTGATCGAAGCCCTTTGCTTCGACCATGGAACGTGAATTTTGCGCTCAACGTGTTGAATAGAGCAGGATTCACGCTTCGGCCGAAACGTCGCGATCGAGCCAAGGCGATGTCAATCCGAAGCGGTCCTGCTCTAGGGTCTGGATTTCGCCTCGCCGCGGAGGCAGTCTCGCGCTCATGAAAGCGGCGGGCGCGTCCAGAAAACCGGTCGACCGGTTGACAGAGGCGGAAGCAAAGGCGGAGTTGGAACGCCTTGCCCGCGAGATCGCGCATCACGACGAACTCTACTACCGCCAGGACGCGCCGGAGATCTCGGACGCCGACTATGACGCCCTGCGCGAGCGCAACGCGGCGATAGAGGCCCGCTTTCCCGCCCTGATCCGGCCCGACAGCCCGTCCAAGCGCGTCGGCGCCGCCCCCGTCGAAGCCTTCGGCAAGGTGCGCCACGCCGTGCCGATGCTCTCCCTCGGCAACGCCTTCACCGACGAGGACGTGGCCGACTTCATCGCCCGCGTGCGGCGCTTCCTCGGCCTCGACGCAGAGACCGAGATCGCCGTGACGGCCGAGCCCAAGATCGACGGGCTCTCCATCTCGCTCACCTACGACCGCGCCCGCCTGGTGCAGGCGGCGACACGCGGCGACGGCATCGAGGGCGAGAACGTCACCGGCAATGTCATGACCATCAGCCAGATCCCGCACCGCCTCTCCGGCAAGGACGTGCCCGACCTGATCGAGGTCAGGGGCGAGATCTATCTGGCCCACGCCGACTTCGAGCAGCTCAACGCGGAGCAGGCCGCGAGCGGGGGCAAGATCTTCGCCAACCCGAGGAATGCCGCGGCGGGCTCGCTGCGCCAGCTCGATCCCTCGATCACCGCGCGCCGCCCGCTGCGCTTCTTCGCGCACGGCTGGGGCGCGATCACCAAGGTGCCGGGCAAGACCCAGTCGGGCGTCTATGCGGTGTTCGAGCGCTGGGGCCTGCCGCTCAACCCGCTGCTCAAGGTGTGCAAGGGGCTCGACGAGATCCTGGCCTTCTACCACGAGATGGCGGAGGGGCGCGCGTCGCTCGGCTACGACATCGACGGCGTCGTCTACAAGATCGACCGGCTCGACCTGCAGGAGCGGCTGGGCTTCGTGTCGCGCGCGCCGCGCTGGGCGATCGCGCACAAGTTCCCGCCGCAGGAGGCCATGACGCGGCTCAACGACATCGAGATCCAGGTCGGCCGCACCGGCGCGCTGACGCCCGCCGCCAAGCTCGAGCCGGTGACGGTCGGCGGCGTGGTGGTGTCGAACGCCACGCTGCACAACGAGGATGAGATCGCGCGCAAGGATATCCGCATCGGCGACACGGTGATCGTGCGCCGCGCCGGCGACGTCATTCCGCAGATCGTGGGCGTCGTGATGGAGAAGCGCCCCAAGGGCGCCAAGCCCTACAAGTTTCCCGAAGTGTGCCCCGCCTGCGGCAGCCGGGCGGTGCGCGAATCCAACGAGGAGACCGGACGCGTCGATGTCGTGCGCCGCTGCACCGGCGGCCTCATCTGCCCAGCGCAGGCGAAGGAGAGGCTCAAACATTTCGTCTCGCGCAACGCCTTCGATATCGAGGGGCTCGGCGAGAAGCAGATCGAGCTGTTCTACGACGAAGGCCGCATCATGAAGCCGGCCGACATCTTCACGCTGGCCGGGCGCGATAAGCGCCTGCCCGAGGACCAGCGGCTTGCCGAGCAGAAGGGCTTCGGCGAAACGTCGGTGGCCAAGCTGTTCACGGCCATCGAGGCGCGCCGGAAGATCGGGCTCGACCGCTTCATCTATGCGCTGGGCATCCGCCATATCGGCGAGACGACGGCGCGCGATCTGGCCAAGGCGCTCGGCACCATCGACGCCTTCCGTGCCGCCGCGCAGGCCGCCGCCAAGGGCGGCAAGGGCAGCGAGGCCTACCAGGAGATCGACAACATCGAGGGCATCGGCGCCACCGTGGTCGACGCGCTCGTTGCCTTCTTCTCCGAGCCGCACAACCTCGAGGCCCTCGCCGACCTGCTGGCCCAGGTCGACGTGCAGCCGTTCGTGCGGGCCGCAGCGCGCACCTCGCCCGTGAGCGACAAGGTCGTGGTGTTCACGGGCACGCTCGAGAAGATGACGCGCGGCGAGGCCAAGGCGCTGGCCGAGCGGCTGGGCGCCAAGGTGACGGGCTCGGTCTCGGCCAAGACCGATTATGTGGTGGCCGGTGCCGATGCCGGTTCCAAGCTCAAGAAGGCGCACGAGCTCGGCGTCAAGGTGCTCTCCGAGGAGGATTGGCTCGCCCTCGTCGGCCACCCGTAGGTTGGGTCGAGCGCCAGCGATGACCCAACACCTGCGAGCAGACAATCGGACTTGTGTTGGGTCATGCTGACGCTCGACCCGGCCCATGTTTCACGTGAAACATCAGTGTATTGGTTAATTCATTTGAGGTGGCGTGAGAGCTTCATGAGACGCGTGTCCGCGCCAAACGGCCTGGTTTCAGCCCCCGCTACGCTGCCCGACACCAATCGATACCGCAAACTGCCACGCGCACACCCGCAACCTGCCGCCGACAGCCGCACATCGCTCCACCATCGCCCACAAGCAAACGGGCGCCGCGCAACGAAGCGCGACGCCCCGGCGCCGGCCGAAGCCGACCGGCGCCCTTGCCCACTTCGGGCTCACTTCAGGCTGGTCCAGGTCAGGCGCTCGCGCCCGCCTCGAGCTGCGCCGCCTTGCCGCTGCCGATGGCAACGGTGCGCGGCTTCAGCCGCTCAGGGACATTGCGCACGAGGTCGATGTGGAGCAGGCCGTCCTTCAGCTCGGCGCCCTTCACCTCGACATGATCGGCGAGCTGGAAGCGCCGGTCGAACGCGCGCGTGGCGATGCCGCGATGCAGGAACTGGCCGTCCTTCTCGGCCTTCTTCTCGCCCTTGACGTTGAGCGTCTGCTCCTTGACGTCGATCTTGATCTCGTCCTCGGCGAAGCCGGCCACCGCCATGGTGATCCGGTACTCGTTCTCGCCGAGCCGCTCGATGTTGTAGGGCGGATAGCCGGGAACGCCGCTGTCGACGCCGGATGCGGAATCCAACAGGTCGAACAGGCGGTCGAAGCCGACGGTGGAGCGATAGAAGGGGGCAAAATCGATGTGTCGCATGACAGGTCCTCCTTGAGAAGCGACGTGTGCCAACTGCCCGGCCTGAAGGCCAGGAAACTCACCTGCCCCGAGGGGCCAGGCAGCGCTTGCAGCGCACCCGATCACCGGCATGCGCTGGCATGTATGTAGGGGGCCATTTTCGGGCTTCAAGAGGGCGTAAAGAGGCAGATCAGCCGGCGCTGCGATGCGGCCGTTAGAGCCCAGTTGTCCTACCTTTTGGGATCGTAGGACAACTCAATGGGCGGAGACCGAGCCCCCGCGATCACGTGCGCAGTCGGACGCCCGTGGCCATGGTCAACGAGGTGCTGTCCAAGCTGTTCTGCCACAACATCTGCGTGCTCATTCAGGAGTTGCATGAGCTTGGGATCGATCTAGAGCGGGGGCGGCTATATTGAGTTCGGTATTGGATTCGCAGACTGGATTCGGTATGGGCGGAGAGTCTATACGACTTTCAGTATTGTCGGACCATATCGAATCGTATATAGCAACAAGCTCTACCCCGAATTCGGTATGGGCGCTCTATACAGAAATAGGTATGGCCATGCTCGTACGCACCCCCGCAGAAGTAGGCGTGATCATACAGCAAACTCGCCTCGCCCGGAAGCTCTCGCAGGCCGCCCTCGCGAAGAAGGCCGGACTACATCAGCCTAAGATTTCCGAGATCGAAAGGGGCAAGTCCGGCACCAACCTAGAGACCGTCATGCGAGTCCTGGCGCTCCTGCAGCTCAGCATCAACATCATCGACGCTGAAAGTCCGGAGCACCAAGCAACGGTTATCGATCCGGGTGAACCAGTCTACGACGATGACTTCGATCTCGATGCTGTGGCGAATACAGGCATCAAGAAATGACGGAGCGCAAGCTTCTAGTACTCTTGAACGGCCGACACGTGGGCGAGGTCATTCAGCGAGATAACAAGCTGAGCTTTCGCTACGATCAACGATGGCGGCAGAGCGCCAGATCAATTCCAGTGTCACTTTGATGCCATTGACCAGAGCGGAACATGGCAACGCGATCATCTCTGCATACATGTGGGGTTTGTTGCCAGACAACAAGATTATCCTCGACGGGATCGGTCGCGAATATCATGTATCGGCAAACAATTGCTTCGCCTTGCTGTCCGTAGTTGGAGAAGATTGCCCGGGCGCAGTGCAGTTCATCCTCCCAGAAAAGGCATCTGAGTTGGAATTGCGGCGAGGTGTCCAATGGCTCAAAGGGGATGGTCTCGAAAAAATTATCTCGACTTTGAAGACCGATCCTGCGTCCTCGGCTCTGATCCGCGAGACAGGCCGCTTCAGCCTTCCAGGTGCTCAGCCAAAAGTCGCGCTCTACCGCGATGGGGAACGCTGGGGCGTACCCATCGGAAGAACCCCGACAACACACATACTCAAGCCTACAATCAAAGAGTTCGAAGGTCAGGCTGAGAACGAGTTCTTTGCCCAACTGGCGGGGAGACTCGGTCTCAGCAATGCCGAAACAGAAATTCTGAACATCGCAAACATCTCGGTGATCTGCAGCAAACGGTACGATAGGCAGCCAAACAAAGAGGGGGATATCGTCCGGCTACATCAGGAAGACCTCTGCCAAGCTTTAGCTATACCTCCAGACCGCAAGTACCAAAATCAAGGCGGTCCAGGAATTTCGCAGATCATGGATGCGTTGGCAAAGCTATCGAGCAATGCAGAAGAAGACCGGCTTCGTTTCATGCGAGCAATTCTGCTTAACTTTGTGCTCCTTGGAACCGATGCGCACGCCAAGAACTATTCTCTCTAATAGCCCACGGCAATCGGGTGCGTCTCGCTCCCCTCTATGACGTTGCGAGCTACATACCCTATGTGGTCGATATCAGAAAACTGAAAATGCCCATGAAGATCGGCGATGAGTACGAATATGAGCGGGTGAACCGGGCGGACTGGGCAAAGACCTCCAACGCCAGCGGTACGAAACCAGATCAGGTGCTGGCTCACTTGCGCGACATGATTTCGCGCGTCCCGGGACAAGCGCTGAGTGTGTACCACGAATGCCGGGCGGCGGGACTGACGTCACCGACGCTGGACAAACTTATCGATGGCATCTGGGCGCGGGCAAAGTCATTGACCGGCAAATATGGCGCAGAGGAGATGCCCGCCTAATTGCCAATCCAGGGTACCAGCACCACCACCATCATCATGGTCATGGTGGTCATGCAGATCATGATCTGCAGTAGCACCTAGCGCCTTGGAGACCCAAGGTGCCCTGGGGTTTTTGTGCAGAAATCACACTTGCACGAAAACCCCCTCGCTGAACGCTTATATGTGCAAAGCCGTGCCGCGTGCCGCACGCCACCGCCCACCGCCCACCGCCCACCCAATCCCCGTCACCCCAACCACTTATCCGCCGCCCGAGCATAACCATTTTCATCCCCCATTCATCTTGCCGACGCCAGCCTGCCCAAGCTAAGACGCTGGCGTGAGGGTAGAGGAGAATGGGCGATGAGAAGCTTGGTGCTGGCAGCCGGCTTGGCTGTCGCGATGTCGACGGGGGCGGCGGCGGCCGATCTCGGCGATGGACCGCGCGGGGATCGGGGCGCCTATGACGACCCGCGGTATGCGGACGTTTACCGCTATCCCGATCGTCCCCCGTACGCACGCGATCGCGACGACGATGATGAAGATGATGACCGCCCGTACCGGCGGCACTATTCCTACGCCGACCGCGACCGCGACAACTGCGTGCCGCGCGAGCAGATCAAGCGCCGGCTGCTGGGCGACGGCTGGCACGACTTCCACGATCCCGACCTGCGCGACGATCTCGCCAACGTGCGCGCGCGCCGGCCGAGCGGCCGCCTGTTCGAGCTGACGATCGACCGCTGCAGCGGCGAGATCGTCGACGCCAGGCCGCTGGAGCCGCGCGCTTACGGCCCCTATGCCTACGGGCCCCCGCCGCGGCGCTGGGAGCGGCGCTACTGATTTCGCCTTCTTTGCCAAACTCTTTGCAGGGCCTCGGGTCTTCTCGGGGCCCTTTCTTTTGCCTTGCAGCGGCCTTGCCCAGCCGTCCGCACAAGCACCTGTCTGGTGTCGCCGTCGCCTGCTATACCCGCGCCGGAACCTTGCAGAGGGGAGGTGCGGATGGAGCTCGTTGCCCTGGCGAAGAATCCGGTCCCGAGCGGGGCCATCGTCGGCATGTGCAAATGCCCCGACGGGGTGGAGCTGAGATACGCGCGCTGGGACGCCACGCGCGGGCCGCGGCGCGGCACCGTGTGCCTGTTCCAGGGCCGCGGCGAGTTCATCGAGAAGTATTTCGAGGTGGTGGCCGACCTGCGCCGGCGGGGGTTCGCGGTGGCCACCATGGACTGGCGCGGCCAGGGCGGATCGACGAGGCTGCTCTCCAACCCCAACAAGGGCCACGTGCGCTCGTTCGCCCAGTTCGATCGCGACCTTGCCCATTTCATGAAGGAGATCGTGCTGCCCGATTGCCCGGCGCCCTACGTCGCCCTGGCGCATTCGATGGGCGGGCACATTCTGTTGCGCAACGCCGCCCTGCCGGGGTCGTGGTTCTCGCGCATGGTGCTGAGCGCGCCGATGATCGCCATTGCCGAGAGCGCGCTCGGCGCCTCCTACAACGCCTCGCGCACGTACGCGGAAATCCTCTGCGCCATCGGGCTCGGCTCGACCTACGTGCGCAAGGGCAACGACACGCCGATCGAGCTCGAGCCCTTCGAGGACAATGTGCTCACCTCCGACCGCGACCGCTACAATCGCAACCGGCTGATGCTGGAGGCGGCGCCGGAGCTGGGGCTGGGCTCGCCCACCGTCGCCTGGCTCAGGGCCGCGCTGCGCTCGATCGCCAGGCTCACGGCGCCGGACTACCCGCTCAAGGTCGAGGTGCCGCTTCTCCTGTTCGCCGCCGGCATGGACAACGTCGTCTCCACGACGGCGATCGAGGAGTTCGCCGTGCAGCTCAAGGTCGGCACCCACGTGCTCATCCCGCAGGCGCGCCACGAGATCCTGCAGGAGGTGGACGAGGTGCGCCAGCGCTTCTGGGCCGCCTTCGACGCCTACCTGGGCGTCGACGCCGCGGCGGCCTGAGCCGCGATTCCCACGGCCGGTGGCGTCCTCTTTCCCGCGTTCGCGCGGCACCGGCCATGCGCACGACGCCCCTTCACAGGGCGCGAGCCGCGGCCCCATAGTGTGACCACCACAGTCGGGGCGCATGATGAGCCAACCTGAATTCACCCACCCTCCCAAGGTCCTCGTCACCAAGATCGGCCTCGACGGGCATGACCGCGGCAGCCGCGTGGTGGCGGCGTTCCTGCGCGATGCCGGCATGGAGGTGCTCTACACCCCGCCGTGGCAGGAGATCGCCCAGGTCGTGCGGTTGGCCGAGGAGGAGGACGTCGACGTGATCGGCATCTCCTCGCTGGCCACCGATCACCTGCTGGTGCCGAAGCTGATGCAGGCGCTGAAGAAGGCGCGGCTGGCGCATATTCCCGTCGTGGTCGGCGGCATCGTGCCCGACGCGGACGAGAAGAGACTGAAAAAAGCCGGGGTGGCTTGTGTCTTCCACCCCGGCGCCTCGCGCGAGGAGATCGTGAGCGTTGTGGCCGAGCTGGCACGCGCGGCCCGCGCCGCCAGGGACGACGAGGTGCCGGCGTACGCGCCAGAAGCCTTCGAGAAATGTCCTGTCGCGTCGAACTGCGCGCTCGGAACGCGCGATCTCCCTACCTAGCCAGGCCCCGCGCGCCCACCGGATGCCGCGACTGGGGCCGCGACTGGGGAAAGGCTCTGTGCCCATCCGGCGCTTGGCAGCATGGGACGAGTGGCTCTACAAAGCATCGGGGAGGACAATCACATGCCCAAGATGTCGGACTTCGCGCCGCAAGCGCATCCAGGCCAAGCAGCGCAAAGCCAAGAACGCCTTGCGCCGCGAAGGCAAGCTGGCGAAGCGGGAGCGCAATAGCGCCCAGCCCGCCAAGCCCGCCACACCCGCCGGTTAGGCTCTCGGTACGCATGCGCTCTTGGTCGGCCGCCTCGCCGGCTGATCGCTGACGGCGCCGAGCTGCCGGGCTGGCCCCGCCCCCCGAATGCTGAAACACCCGCGGCCCTGGATGGAGGAAATGGCGATGAGCACTGCCGACCCCAACGTCGTGATCGTCACCGGCGAGAACCCCTTCATACGGCTCAGCGCCACCGACAGCGACGACTACTCCACCAACGCAAGCTTCTGGCGCATCATCTTCTCGCCCGCCGGGCCGGGGCACGTGCTCTACCTCAAGAGCGAGCTGACGGAGAACCGCTGGCGCATCTACGCCGACAACATCGCCATGGCGCGCTGGCTGCAATCGACCGTGCAGGGCATGCTCAATGCCGAGCTGCTGGACACGAGCATCCCCGTGACCGACGCCGAGTTCAGCAAGTCGGGCGACATGCGCTATTTCTGGACAGAGCGGGTGGTGGCGCGCAACGAGGAGGTCGCCCTCACCTGGCACGACCTCGGCGATCCGCTGCTCGTTCACACCCAGCCCAACGCGGTGCCCGGGCGGAGCTACGGCGTGTGCACGGTGCTGGTGCCTGCTCTCGGCACGCGCCTGTCGCGCAACGGCATCCAGGCCGCCGGCCGATCCTGGAAGCGGGAGCGCGAGGGCAGGCCGTTCAGCACCAGCGCACTGGCGTTCTCCGAGAGCTGGACCGATGTGCGATAGCTGCGTGCGCTTGTGAGAGACCGGGGAGGAATGCTCATGGCAAAGCGCGTGAAGCGCGCCGGCACGGCCAAGACCGTCAAGCTGCCGCTGTCGGGCCTCGATGAGGCGCGCGGGCGGTGGCGGGCGCAAGTGCAGGCGGGCCTCGGCGATGCGCCCAATCCCAAGAACCGCTCCGGCATCGAGGTGAAGCCGCTCTACACGCCCGAGGACTGGAGCGGGGCGCGCTACATGGAGACGCTGGGCTTCCCCGGCCAGCCCCCCATGACGCGCGGCATCTACCCCACCATGCACCGCGGCCGCACCTGGAGCCAGCGCCAGCTGATCGGGCTCGGCGTGCCGGAGGACTACAACGCGCGGCTCAAGACCATCCTCGACCACGGCGGCACCGCCGTCTCGCTGATCCCGTGCAACTCGGTCTACCGCGGCTACGACATCGACGAGGTGCCGCCGGAGATCGTGGGCACCTGCGGCGTCACGGTGAACACGGTCGAGGACATGACCACCTGCCTCGACGGCATTCCCATCGGCGATATCTCGACCTCGCTGAACGATCCCTCGCCCTTCACGCTCCTGGCGCTCGAGCTGGCGGTGGCCAGGAAGCGCGGCATCGACTGGAGCCGCATCTCCGGCACGTCGAACCAGTCGGACTACCTCTCCCACTTCGTCGCCAACCACATGTTCTTCCGCCTGGCGCTGCCCGGCGCGCGGCGCGTGCTCATCGACCACATCGCCTTCGCGCGCCGGCACCTGCCGAAGTGGAACCCGCTCTCCATCGTCGGCCAGCACATGCAGCAGGCGGGCGCCACGCCCGCCGAGGCCATGGGGCTCACCCTCTCCTCGGCCATCCAGTACGCCGACGACTGCCTGGCGCGCGGCTGGGACCCGGACCAGTTCCTGCCGCGCTTCACCTTCTTTTTCGACATCTCCATGAGCTTCTTCGAGGAGGTGGCGAAGTTCCGCGCCGGCCGGCGCATCTGGGCTCAGCTCACGCGCGAGCGCTTCGGGGCGAAGGACGAAAAGTCCTGGCGCTTCAAGTTCCACGGCCAGACCTCGGGCGTGGACCTGACGCGCGAGCAGCCGCTCAACAACATCGCCCGTGTCACGGTGCAGGCGATGGCCGGCATTCTCGGCGGGCTGCAGTCGCTGCACACGGACTCCTTCGACGAGGTGATGTCGGTGCCGACCGAGCGGGCGGCGCGCATTGCCGTGTCGACGCAGAACATCCTCAAGGAAGAGGCGCACCTGACCGACGTCGCCGATGCGCTGGGCGGCTCCTACTACGTCGAGGCGCTGACGGACGCGATGGAGGCCAAGATCCGCGAGGTGATCGCGCGGATCGACGCGGCGGGCGGCATGTATGCCGCGGTCGAGGCCGGGCTGCCGCAGCGCATCTGCGGGGATTCGGCGCTCGCCTTCCAGGGAAAGGTGGACCGCGGCGAGGAGACGATCGTCGGCGTCAACAAGTACCGCGTGCCGGAGGCCGAGGAGATGGCGCGCGAGGCGTTGAAGCCGCCGCCGAAAAAGAAGGTCGAGGCGCAGCTCAAGCGGATCGCGCGCTTCAAGGCAAAGCGCAGCGGCGCGGAGGTTCAGCGCGCTTTGGATGCGCTCGCGCGCGCGGCCGAGAGCAAGGACGAGAACGTCTACGAGAAGGTGGTCGATGCGGCCTGCGCCGGCGTCACGCACGGCGAGATCTGCGCGGGCCTGCGCAAAGTCTACGGCTTCGGCGCCCCCCTCATCGTTCCGTAGGTTGGGTCAAGCGAAGCGCTGACCCAACGCAGGAGTACACAGCGCCCGTGACATTGGTGGCGAGCGACAAGGGCTCGGCGAACGTCATGCCCGCGGAGGCGGGCACCCACGACACCAGGCAACAGTGGAGAGCGTCCAAAGACAGACGCGCGAGAAGCGTCGCGCGACCGCACAAACTGGTGCACGTGTCTGCCCCTCACCCCAGCGCTCTCCCCGCGCCGATGGCGTTCGTGGAAAAGTTGGCGGAGCGCGCGGAGAGGGGGCTCAAGTCCCCGCCAGCAGGCGGTCGATCTCGCGCACGAGGTCTTTCAGGTGGAACGGTTTGGACAGAACACGCGCGTCCTTCGGGGGCAGCGAGTTGGTGTTCAGGTGTCACGGCGGCGAAGCCGGTGATGAACATGATCTTCAAGTTCGGGTCGTGCTCGGCTGCGCGGCGCGTCAGCTCGATGCCGTCCATCTGCGGCATGACGATATCGCTGAGCAGGAGCGTGAAAGGCTGCTCCTGCAACCGCTCGTGCGTCTCCTTGCCATTCGCGCACGAGATCACCTCATAGCCCGAAGTTCCGCGCCGGCCGGCGCATCTGGGCTCAGCTCACGCGCGAGCGCTTCGGGGCGAAGGACGAAAAGTCCTGGCGCTTCAAGTTCCACGGCCAGACCTCGGGCGTCGACCTCACCCGCGAGCAGCCGCTCAACAACATCGCCCGTGTCACGGTGCAGGCGATGGCCGGCATTCTCGGCGGGCTGCAGTCGCTGCACACGGACTCCTTCGACGAGGTGATGTCGGTGCCGACCGAGCGGGCGGCGCGCATTGCCGTGTCGACGCAGAACATCCTCAAGGAAGAGGCGCACCTGACCGACGTCGCCGATGCGCTGGGTGGCTCCTACTACGTCGAGGCGCTGACGGACGCGATGGAGGCGAAGATCCGCGAGGTGATCGCGCGGATCGACGCGGCGGGCGGCATGTATGCCGCGGTCGAGGCCGGGCTGCCGCAGCGCATCTGCGGGGATTCGGCGCTCGCCTTCCAGGGAAAGGTGGACCGCGGCGAGGAGACGATCGTCGGCGTCAACAAGTACCGCGTGCCGGAGTCCGAGGAGATGGCGCGCGAGGCGTTGAAGCCGCCGCCGAAAAAGAAGGTCGAGGCGCAGCTCAAGCGGATCGCGCGCTTCAAGGCAAAGCGCAGCGGCGCGGAGGTTCAGCGCGCTTTGAATGCGCTTGCACGCGCGGCCGAGAGCAAGGACGAGAACGTCTACGAGAAGGTGGTCGATGCGGCCTGCGCCGGCGTCACGCACGGCGAGATCTGTGCCGGCCTGCGCAAAGTCTACGGCTTCGGCGCGCCACTTATTGTGCCGTAGGTTGGGTCAAGCGAAGCGCTGACCCAACGCAGGAGTACACAGCGCCCGTGACATTGATGGCGTGCGACATGGGCTCGGCGAACGTCATGCCCGCGGAGGCGGGCACCCACGACACCAGGCAACAGTGGAGAGCGTCCAATGGCACGACGCGCGAGAAGCGTCGCGCGGCCGGGCAAGCTCGTGCACGTGGCTGCCCCTCACCCCAGCCCTCTCCCCGCGCCGATGGCGTTCGTGGAAAGGTTGGCGGAGCGCGGGGAGAGGGGGCTCAAGTCCCCGCCAGCAGGCGATCGATCTCGCGCACCAGGTCTTTCAAGTGGAACGGCTTGGAGAGGACGCGCGCGTCCTTGGGGGGCCGCGAGTTGGTGTTCAAGGTCACGGCGGCGAAGCCGGTGATGAACATGATCTTCAAGTTCGGGTCGAGCTCGGCTGCGCGGCGCGCCAGCTCGATGCCGTCCATCTGCGGCATGACGATATCGGTGAGCAGGAGCGTGAAGGGCTCCTCCTGCAGCCGCTCGTGCGCCTCCTTGCCGTTGGCGAACGAGATCACCTCGTAGCCGGCCTTGCTGAGCGCGCGCTCCAGGAAGCCGCGCATGGACTTGTCGTCCTCCGCGAGCAGGATGCGCTTTACGGGCAAACGTGATGGTTTGGCGGTCATGGTAGCGAAGCGCCCCGATTTGGTATGGAAGACACGTTGTTCCCCTGCGCGCTGCAACGCTGCGGCCATGTTGGGCGTTGCCTGAGAAATCTGGCGCCAATTTGGTAAACGAGCAATGAAATTGAGTTCCGGCACCCATGCAGAGGCGCCTTGGGGAGCGGCAACGGGCCGATGGACACGGGGCCTGCCGCTTGGCACAGTTGCCTATGCCGCGCCGCGTGCATGGATTGTAGCGAATTCCCGTGTCCCATCCCGAGCCTGGGTAACCCTGCCAAAGTCTTATGCACGCTGGTGAACGCGCCTCGATCCTCGCAGATCTGACCCCCCCGTACACCTTGTTGCGGCCAGAGGAGCAGACTACGCCCGTGGTGCTGTGCTCCCCGCATTCGGGCCGCATCTACCCCAAGTCGTTCCTGGAAGCCTCGCGGCTCGATGCCCATACGCTGCGCAAATCGGAAGATTGCTTTGTCGATGAGCTGTTTGCGCCGGCGGTGGGGCTTGGCGCCCCCTTGATCGCCGCCCGCTTCCCGCGCGCCTATCTCGACGTCAATCGCGAGCCCTACGAGCTCGACCCCGAGCTGTTCTCGGGCCGCCTGCCGGACTTTGCCAACACCCAGTCGGCCCGCGTGGTCGGGGGGCTCGGCACCATCGCCCGTATCGTCGCCGATACGGAGGAGATCTACCGCGAGCGGCTCCCCGTGAGCGTGGCCTTCGAGCGCATCGAGCGGCTCTACCGGCCGTTCCACAGCGCGCTTGCCGATCTCCTGGAGACGACGCGCAAGCGCTTCGGCATGGCGGTGCTGGTCGATTGCCACTCGATGCCGTCAGCCTCCATGGGCCAGCCGACGGGCGGGCGGCCACACTTCGTGCTTGGCGACCGCTTCGGCGCCTCCTGCGACGCGCGGCTCACCCGCTTTATTCGGGATCTCCTGCAGGGCGCGGGCTACGATGTTCAGGTAAACCGCCCCTATGCGGGCGGCTTCATCACCGAGCACTACGGAAACCCCGGCTACGGCGTGCAATCGCTCCAGCTCGAGATCAACCGCGCGCTCTACCTGGACGAGGCGACGTTCACAAAGAACAAGGACTTCCCGAAGCTGGTGCGCACGCTTTCCGATCTGGCGTCGAAGGTGTTTGCAGCGCTGCCCCTTCTGCTCGAGCGGCGCGCCGCGGCCGAGTAAGGCAACATTACCCTGTCTGTTATGCTGCAACGCAGCAGAAACAGCCGGTTGCCGGCATTGAGCGGGAATTGGCTGGCGCACCGTCTGCCTCAGCAATCAGCAGCGGTCAAAAGCTCATCACTGTTGGGGCAAGCGATTGGAAAGCCTGAAAATAAAAGGGGCCGCGCGGAGACCGTGCGGCCCAAGTCTAGGGAGGAAACGCCCAAGGAGGGCAGCGAAACCAGCGACAACGTCACCGGTCTCGCTCGCCATATGTAGATGTGCGGCGCACAAATTTCAAGGATTTTTTTGCATTGCAGAAGGCCGGCCCGGGCATGGCTGGCCGCAGGCGGCAAGAAGCCCCACCCGGCTTGGCGAGGGTGGGCAAAAGAAAGGGGCCGCCCGAAGAGGAACGGCCCAAGTCTAGGGAGGAAACGCCCAAGGTGGGCTACGACACATCACAGATGTGCCGCTGATGCGCATATGGGCTTATTTGTGCTGTGCCGCAAATCGCAGCTCTGTGACTGACAAGCATTTCAGCATGAGTGTTGCGAAATAGACACACATGCAGGATATGCTTTGTTGTTTAGTGTTTCTGCACCAATTTCGGCTGCACGTTCCTTGTATTCGGAAGATATGCCTCGGTCTTGTGTGATGAAAGCGGGAAGAATGCTGTGATGGTCACTCGGGATGTAGCCGCCGCGACATTCGTAGACTTCGCGCACGGGCTGGCGGACATTTCCGCAGAGGCGATCCTGCCCTATTTCCGCAAGTCTTTGTCCATCACGAACAAAGCGGCGGGTGCGGGCTTCGATCCCGTAACGCCTGCCGATCGGGCAGCGGAGCGCGCCGTCCGCAAGGCGATCCGCACGCGCTTTCCGCAGCACGGCATCACGGGCGAGGAATACCCCCCGATTGCCGGCGAAGGCCGCTACCGCTGGTTGCTGGACCCCATCGACGGCACGCGCGCGTTCATGATGGGCTCCCCCCTGTGGGGCACGCTGATTGGGCTTCTCGACGGTCCCGAGCCGGTGCTCGGCCTGATGAACCAGCCCTTCACGGGCGAGCGGTTCTGGTCCGACGGACGTGTCTCACGGCTGCGCGGCCGTGATGGAAAGGCGCGGCGGCTGAAAACCAGGAGCTGTGCGCGGCTTACTGACGCGACGTTGACCAGCACGCATCCCGATCTCTTCTCGGCCCCCGAAGCCGCCGGCTTCGAGGCGGTGAAGGCGCACGTGCGCATGACCCGGTTCGGGGGCGACTGCTACGGCTATTGCCTGCTGGCTGCGGGGTTCGTCGACCTGATCCTGGAGGCGGGCCTGAAGTCCTACGACATCGTCCCCCTGATCCCGATCATCGAAGGTGCCGGCGGCCGTGTCACGACCTGGGATGGAGACCCTCCCACCCAAGGCGGCCGCATCATCGCCGCCGGCGACGCCCGCGTACACAAACAGGCCCTCGCCCTGCTGCGTGGCGTGTGAATTACATTCAGCGCGCGACGCAGCAGGGCAAGTCTCAGGACCAGCGGCCGATGTCGAAAGCCGCGCCCCGCACCGCCGCCCGGCCGTGGTGGACCGCGTAGTAGATCTGGTCGCGCGAGATGCCGATATCGCGCAGCGTCCGGTCGTCGAAGCGTTCGAGCTGCTCGATTGCCTGCCGCGCAACGCGCCTGGCCTGCCAACGCCGTGCCAGCGCCCCCGCCTTGGCCAGCACTCCGCCAGACGCCGGCGCGTGGTCGAAGGCGGACTGTTCAGCCGTGGGCCAGAAGGCCCCGTCACTCCGAAAGGTGAGATTCTTGAACATGTTATCTCCTTGCAGCAGCGCTCAGGGCCTGCCGCTCTGTGTATGTCGATCGCGTGAATGAGCCACTCTTGGCAGCCCGTGCCTGCCGCCCGCGCGATCTGAACGCGCAGTCGCGCCGAGCGGGGTGCAGCGCTACAAGGCGCGCAGGGAAAGTCGTCGCATGATCATCGCTCCATTTGGTTTTTTGGTTCGGCGCGTTCCAGGCGCGCCTCGCTCTACATAGGACTAACCGCCGTCCGTTCCACTCAACTTGCAGTGATTTGCGTGGCACAGATGCAGTCCTGCATCTCGCGCGATGCATCGCTCGGTAGCGATCCGTCCGCCGCCCAACCGGACTTCGCCATGCCGCGCCGCTGCGCACCATGCCCAAGCGGTGAGCAGTGGAAGAGCCCAGATCAAGCCTAGCTATTTGAAAACGCTCTGTTTAATTTCTGTCATCTGCGGTTGCCCGCAAATTGCACGGCATGCCCTGAACCAGTGGGAGCAGGTCATTGAGCGCCGCGTTCGACGAGATGCAGGGAGCCGACGGCCGCGTGCGCGAGCCCTATCTGTCGGTGCATGAATGGCTCGAGGGCCACGACCTCGACGAGCTCAAGCGCAAACGCGCTGAAGCCGAGGTGCTGTTTCGCCGCACCGGCATCACCTTCGCGGTCTACGGCGACGCGGCGGCGACCGAGCGGCTGATCCCCTTCGATATCATCCCCCGCATCCTGAGCGCGTCGGAATGGCGCCGCCTGTCGGCGGGCATCGAGCAGCGGGTGCGCGCCCTCAACGCGTTCATGTACGACCTCTACCATCGCCAGGAGATCATCCGCGCGGGGCGCATCCCGGAGGATCTCATCATCCAGAACCCGGCCTTCCTGCCGGAGATGATGTGCGTGGAGCCGCCGCGCGGCGTCTATTCCCACGTCATCGGCATCGACATCGTGCGCACCGCGGAGAACGAGTTCTTCGTATTGGAGGACAACACGCGCACCCCCTCGGGCGTCTCCTACATGCTGGAGAACCGCGAGGTCATGATGCACATGTTCCCCGACCTCTTCAGCCGCAACCGGGTGCAGGCGGTGGAGGACTACCCGGAAAACCTGCGCCGCACGCTGGAGAGCGTGGCGCCCGGCAATCTCGACCGCGAGCCGACCGTGGTCGTGCTCACGCCGGGCATCCACAACAGCGCCTACTACGAGCACACCTTCCTCGCCGACCAGATGGGCGTCGAGCTGGTCGAGGGCCAGGACCTGGTGGTGCTGGACGGCGCGCTGATGATGAAGACGACGCTGGGCCTGCGCCAGGTCGACGTGGTCTACCGGCGCATCGACGATGCGTTCCTCGATCCCATGGTGTTCCGGCGCGATTCCGTGCTCGGGGTGCCGGGCATCTTCGATGTCTATCGCTCGGGGCGCCTCTCCATCGTCAACGCGCCAGGTGCCGGCATTGCCGACGACAAGTCGATCTACACTTATGTGCCCGACATCGTCGAGTTCTACACCGGCCGGCCGCCGATCCTGAAGAACGTGCCAACCTACGTGTGTCGCAAGCCCGACGACCTCAAGTACGTGATCGAGCACATGGCCGAGCTCGTGGTGAAGCAGGTGCACGGCTCGGGCGGCTACGGCATGCTGGTCGGCCCTACCGCCAGTCGCGATGAGGTCGACATGTTCCGCATGAAGGTGAAGGCGCAGCCGGATCGCTACATCGCCCAGCCGACGCTGGCACTTTCCACCTGCCCGACGCTGGTGGAGAAGGGCATCGCCCCCCGCCACCTCGATCTGCGGCCCTTCGTGCTGGTCGGCGACCGGGTGCGGCTCACCCCCGGCGCCCTCACGCGCGTTGCGCTGCGCGAGGGCTCGCTCGTCGTCAACTCCAGCCAGGGCGGCGGCACCAAGGACACCTGGGTCCTGCAGGATTAGGGCGATGACAGACCCGCAAGCATGGCGCGAATCCCCTCTCCCCGCTTGCGGGGAGAGGGTTAGGGTGAGGGGCAGCCAGAGACTCCGCCCATGGAGTATGCCGCTGCCCCTCACCCCGACCCTCTCCCCGCGCGATTGGAGCGCTCGGCGAGGTCGACGATGCGCGGGGAGAGGGGGAATGCCGTAGTGCTGGGCCGGACCGCCAACGACCTGTTCTGGATGTCGCGCTACATAGAGCGCGCGGAGAACATGGCGCGCCTCCTGGAGGTCGGCTACCGCATCGCGCTGCTGCCGCGTGCGGGCGGCGGCCAGGACGGGGAGTGGCGCTCCACCCTGCGCAGCGCGGGCTGCGACGAGGGCTACGTGGCGAGCTATGGCGCCTACGAGGCGGCCGACGTCGTCAACTACATGCTGTTCGACGCCGACAACCCCTCGAGCGTCTATTCGAGCCTCGCCACGGCGCGGCGCAACGCGCGTGCCCAGCGCACCGCCATCACGCGGGAGATGTGGGAGAGCCTCAATGGCGCCTGGATCGAGTTCGCCGCGATAGATGCGCAGACCCTGACCACCAATGAGCTGCCGCACCTGCTCGACTGGATCAAGGAGCGCTCCGCGCTTTTCCGCGGCGCCATGCTCAACACCATCCTCAGGAACGACACGTTCTATTTCAGCCAGCTCGGCACCTTCCTGGAGCGCGCCGACAACACGGCGCGCATCCTCGACGTGAAGTACTACGTGCTGCTCCCCCACAGCGAGCTCGTCGGCGGCGAGATCGACAGCGTGCAATGGGCGGCGATCCTGCGCTCCGTGTCCGCGCACCGCAGCTACCGCTGGGTCTACAAGGAGAGCTATAAGCCCTGGCAGATCGCGGACTACCTGATCCTCAACGGGCAGATGCCGCGTTCGCTCAGGTCCTGCTACGACGAGATCGTGCCGGCACTCGACGGGCTCGGCGGCTTCTACGGCGGTCGCAAATGTTGCGGCACGGCCGACGAGACCAGGCGCCTGCTGGCCGAGGGGAACATGCACGCCATCTTCCAGTCGGGCTTGCACGAGTTTCTGGCCCACTTCATCGGCCGCAACAACGGTCTGGGGAGCGAGATCTCCGCGGCCTACCACTTCACCGACTGACGAAGCCGGGCTCGCCATGCTGATCTCGATCCGCCACGTCACCACCTATCGCTACGCGGAGACGGTCAACTACACGATCCAGAGCCTGCGGCTGACGCCCGCCTCGTTCACGGGACAGCGCGTGATCGAATGGCACGTGCACACGCCGGCCGCACGTGCGCCGCCGCAGTTCGAGGACGGTTTTGGCAATGTCGTCCACCTGCTCACCGTCAATGTTCCGCATCAGGAGCTCGTCATCGAGGCCGGCGGCACGGTCGAGACGAAGGACACGAGCGGCGTCGTGGCCGGGTTCAAGCATTCCATCCCGCCGCGCGTGTACCTGAAGGAGACGGCGCGGACCGAGCCCAACGATGCCATCAGGCAGATCGCGCGTTCCGCCAACGGCGTCGACATGCTGGGCCGGCTGCACGCGCTGGCGGGCGGCGTCCGCGATCGGGTCGACTACGTGCCCGGGATGACGGATGCGCACACGGCCGCGGCGGATGCGCTGGCCGACGGCCGGGGCGTGTGCCAGGACCATGCCCACATCTTCATTGCCGCGTCCCGCACCATCGGCGTGCCGGCCCGCTACGTCACCGGGTACCTTGTGACGGGCGATGCGGCAGACGCGCATCACGCCTGGGCCGAAGCGTGGGTCGAAGGGCTGGGCTGGGTCGGCTTCGACGTCGCCAACCGCATTTGCCCGACGGAGCGCCACGTCCGGCTGGCGTGCGGTCTCGATGCGGGCTACGCAGCGCCGATCACGGGCGCGCGCAAGGGCGGTGCGGAGGAGAAGCTCGACGTCGCCGTCGAGGTGCAGCAGCAGAGCGCGCAACAGTAAAGTGCACCGCGCTGCGTCGTGCTGAGCTGGCCGGAATACGGGCACTAATCTAGTCTGTCGGCGGGCTAAGGACGAAGTCGGCGAAAGGAATAGTCCGCAATGACCTACGGCGTCGCCTTGCGCCTCAATCGCGGCCTCGTGTTCGCCGCCGACACGCGCACCAGCGCCGGCAGCGACAACGTCGCCGTGTTCCGCAAGCTGCACTACTGGCGCCGGCCGGGCGAGCGCGTCGTCGTGCTCCTGTCCGCCGGGAACCTGGCGGTCACCCAGTCGGTCATCAGTCTCATCAACGAGCAACTGGTCAGCGACCCGGTCGAAGGCGGGGATTCGCTCATGACCGTGCCGTCGCTCTATCGGGCGGCGCGCCTGGTCGGCGACATCGTGCGCGAGGTGCGCCGGGTCGACGGCCCCTCGCTCGAAGGCGGCGGCGGCGGCTTCAACGCGTCCTTCATCCTGGGCGGCCAGGTGGGCTCCGAGCCGCCGAGCCTGTTTCACATATATCCGGAGGGAAATTTCATCGAGGCCACGGACGACACGCCGTACCTGCAGATCGGCGAGCACAAGTACGGCAAGCCCATCTTCGACCGCGTGGCTCGGCCCGAAATGCGGCTCGGCCAAGGGGCCAAGCTGGCGCTGCTGTCATTCGACTCCACGCTGCGTTCCAATCTTTCCGTCGGCCTGCCGATCGACGTCCTGCTCTACGAGCGCGACAGCCTCGACGTGCGGCGCGAGAAGCGCATCGAGGCGGACGACGAATATTTCCGCAACCTCTCCACCGCCTGGTCGGAGGCGCTGCGCTCGGCCTTCGCCCAGATCGAGGAGTTTCAGCTGTAGTGGCGATCGTGCTCCTGCCGCGGGAGGAGGGGCGCTTGTTGTGCCCAGCGATTTTCCGCATGTTGGGGCGGCATGGCTAAGGCAGCACCCAAGGCCCAGGCGCGCCGACGTGGCACGACGCTCGACGCCTATGCCGACGGCATCGTCGCCGGCGATCGGGCTACCCTGGCGCGCGCCATCACCCTGATCGAGAGCAGCAAGGACGAGCATCAAGACCTCGCCCAGAACCTGCTGCAGCGCCTGCTGCCCCATGCCGGGCGCGCGCATCGCATCGGCATCACTGGAACGCCGGGCGTCGGCAAGTCGACCGCAATCGACCAGCTCGGCATGAACCTGGTGGACGAGGGACACAGGGTCGCCGTGCTTGCGATCGACCCGACCTCCACGCGCTCGGGCGGCTCCATCCTCGGCGACAAGACGCGCATGACGCGGCTGGCGCAGAGCCGCTCGGCGTTCATCCGTCCGTCCCCGACCTCGGGGACCTTGGGCGGCGTGGCGCGCAAGACGCGCGAGACCATGCTGCTGCTCGAAGCGGCCGGCTTCGACGTGGTCGTCGTGGAGACGGTCGGCGTGGGCCAGTCGGAGCTGGCGGTGGCCGGCATGGTGGATTTCTTCCTCGTGCTCCTGCTCGCCGGCGGCGGCGACGACCTGCAGGGCATCAAGCGCGGCATCATCGAGATGGCCGACATGCTCGCCATCACCAAGGCCGACGGCGACAACCGGGAGCGGGCGCTCAAGGCGGCAGCGGTGTATCAGGGCGCGCTGTCGATCCTGACGCCGGCCTCGGCCGCCTGGATGCCGCCGGTGCTCACGGTCTCCGCCAAGGACAACCGCGGGCTCGAGGCGTTGTGGGCCAAGGTCGTCGAGCACAAGGAGAAGATGACGGCGAGTGGTGCGTTTCAGGCACGGCGCGGCGAGCAGGCGGTCGCCTGGCTGCGCGATCTCCTGCAGGACCGTATGCTGGCGGCGATGCGCGCCAGCGAGCCCGTGGCAAGGCGCCTGGCTGAGCTGGAGGGCGACGTGCGCGCCGAAAGGGTCACGCCGGCCCTTGCGGTGGCGGAGCTGATGGCGATGATCGGGCTCGGGCCGCGCAAGCACGCGACAGGCCAAGGATGAGGAGGGCGCTGAGCAGCATGGACGGGCGCGAGGCGCACGCGCGCACAACGGTGCTGATCACCGGCTTCGGGCCGTTTCCCGGGCGTGCCGGTCAACGCCACCATGCGGCTTGTCCCCGAGCTTGCGGAGCGGGCGGCGCGGATGTTTGCCGGCGTGCGCATCGCCACGGCGATCCTCGCCACCGAATGGGCGGCGGCACCGCGCCACCTCGACCACCTGCTGGGCGAAGTGGAGCCCGATCTGGCGATACACTTCGGCGTCTCGAGCCGCGCGCGCGGATTCGAGATCGAGACGCGGGCCTCCAACCAATGCCTGGCTTCGCCCGATGCCGCCGGCGCCTTGCCCTCCGGCCGTGCCGTGCGCGGGGATGGTCCGCCGCATCTGGGTGCGGGCCTGCCGGTGCGATATCTGGTGACGCGGCTGCGTCGGCGCGGCATTCCCGCTTTCGTGTCGCGCGATGCCGGCGGGTACCTGTGCAACGCCACGCTCTATCATGCGCTCGTGCGGGCGAAGGAGGTGCCGGGCCGGCGCGTCGGCTTCGTCCACGTGCCGGCGACGCTGGCGCGGCCGGGTGGAGAGAACCGCGGCCGCAGCGGAGCCTGCGCGCTGACGTGGCCTCAGGCGGTGGATGGCGGCCTGGAGATCCTCGCCGCATGCCTGGGTCGCCGCGCCCACGCCTTGGGCACACGGCCGGCGCGATAGCAACAGGCCCGGCGCTGCATTGCTCCCATCCAGCGCGTTCCGGCCAGCGCGTTTCAGCTCGAGATTGCCCACCGCTTCACGAGCCGGAACGCGTCAGGATGGTCCTCACCGGGTCGTGCGGCCGCCCCCATTGATCGGGTGGCAGACCACATCCCCTTTGGGCGGGCTCGGCTGACAGTCCCATAGCTGTCCGGCGACGATTCGGTCGGACTGTTGCTGCAAGTCGATCTGCTGCTGCTTCGGTGAGCGTTCGGCCGCGGCCTCGGCCGCAACGCGCTGCTGCTTGGCTTGCGCGGATGCGGACGCCTTGGCCGGGCTGCCCTTTTTCCCAGGCGGACGGCACACGATCTGTCCCGTGGGCTGGCTCGGCGCGCAATCCCGGGGCCCTTGCGTGCCCGTATTCGTGACTTGGGACCGTTGAGCGGGGGCGTTTGCGGCCTGGGCCGGGGCCGGCTTCGTACGCTTTGTCTCAACCTGCCAGTTTGGCGCCTCTTTGCCGGTGGGCTCGGCCGCCTTCTGCGCAGTCCCCGGTTTCCTGGCGAGCTCTTGTCGGATCAGCTCGCGTGCAATCTGCTGCTCGCGCACGTCCGGCGTGGGGATTGTCGCCTGGTCGGGCGCCTCCGGGGGAGATGACGTGACTTGCTGCGCGGTATGCAGGCGGCCGAGCGTCTCCTCACCGGCTTCGTCGGCGGCCTGTCGGGCGGTGCGAACCTTGTCGAGCACCTGTTCGACCGTCTGCCTGGCGCTCCGGTCGGCGTCTTCATTGCTTGCTTGGTCGTTGCGTTGTGGCGCTTCGGCCGGGGCAGGCGCCGAGCTCTCCTCGCGGGCCATGTCGTCAGCCGGTGGACGGGAAGCATCGGAGGACGCCCTCTCGGCACGAAGGGCCGGCCACGCCGGCTCGATCCGGGGAGCGGTGATCTGCAGCGATCGATTGGCCCGAGCCGGGGTGTCCACGCCGGCCTGCTCGGTCTGCGACGCGATCAGCGCCCTGAATGCCAGCCCTCTCTCCCTCGGGCTTGCACTCGTGTGAGGCAGCGCAAGAAACAGCAAGCCCATGGTCGCGGCGGCGACAACGGCGGCTCCGGTGGCAACCAGGACGGCAGGGTTGAGCCGATCGTGCAGGCGTATGGCAAGGCTCCGGGCGCGTCCCCCGTGCAGGAACTCCCCGATCCAAGCGCCATCACCTGTCGCCTGGCGGTGCGGGTTGAAGGTGCCGAAGTGCCAGATGTGCCCCTCGGGATCGCGGCACGAATAGCCGTGTCCGCCGAACGCGAACTCCCCGTTCTCCAGGATGTCGGCCCCCGCGGCCATCGCCCGGCGATAGTGTTCCTCGACATCGTCGACGACGAAGTAGAGGCTGTGCGCGTCGGCGTCGCCGATTTCGGCGCGCTGCTGCCCGCAACCGTCGGTCGCCGCAGATGCATCCGGCAACAGCATGATCATGTCGCTGCCGAGCGTCAGCTGAACATGGCGAATCGTGCCGTCGGCCTCGGTGGCAACGTCGTGTTCCTCGAAGCCGAAGGCATCGGCCAACCACTCGATCGCCGCCTCGACGTCGCGATAGCGCAAGGAGGGCATCAGCCTGGGTCCGCCCGTCTGCGCGTTCTGGGGCACTGAGATCCTCAAGGTCCAACTCCGATCGGGGTGGCCGAGGAGCCAATGCCGGTCCCTGCCGTGGCGGACGAGCCGCCTGCGGGGCCCGGTGGCCCTCGTTGCTTCCAACGCGCACCATTTACGAGAAGGGTCTGTTGTTATCGCGAGGCCGCGGGCGGCGCCAAATCCGGCCTGCGGTTATCCCCGCACTATCCCCGCAATCCCGGAACCGGGCTGGCGCCATCCAGCTGTATGCTGATAGAGTACAACCATCGACCAGGTGGGCATGGTCGGGATTTTGGGCCACAGCCGTCGATGCAGGCTCGGTTGCTACGGACGCCAAGTCGGCCGTAAACCAAGCCGGGGATCATGCCCGGCGGCTCGCCGCTCAAAATCCACATTTGGTGGGACAATGGGGCGCTCGACGGCCATTGAGTTGAGGCCGCTAAGTCACGAGCATGTCTGGGAAAGTCAGTGACCAGGACCATCACCCCTAGCGCGGCGAGGCTCGTAACCGCGCTGCGCTATCGTGATCTGGCGGCGGCGATCGAGTGGCTATGCATCGCGTTCGGATTCGAGAAGCATCGGGTCATTTCCGGCGAGGACGGCGCCGTTGCGGTCGCGCAGCTGTTGGTCGGCGGCAACATGATCATGCTGCTGCCGGTCGGCGGGTCCGAGCTCGACCGGCTGATGCGACAGCCCGACGAGATCGGCGGCGCCGAGACGCAAAGCTGCTACCTGGCCGTCGATGACATCGATGCGCACTACGCCATCGCCAAGGCCGCCGGCGCGGAGTTCGTTCTCGACCTCAAAGCCTACGACAACGGCGGTCGCGGCTTCTCCTGCCGCGACCCCGAAGGTCATATCTGGAACTTCGGCACATACGATCCCTGGGAGGGGAAGAGCCTGTTCGCGCCCCCGCTGCCGGCGGACAAGCCAGCGGCGCCGCGCGGCAAGCGCCACGCCGCCGGGCTGATGGTGGCGATGGCGGTCGTCACCGTCGTCGTCGGGATGGGCGGCTGGACACTTGCGACCCTGCAGCAAGCGGCACCAACCGCCAAGGAGATGCGGTTCTCAGCGGATGACACGCGGCTCAAGGCCGAGATCGCCGCCGCGCAGAAGCGCACCCAGGAGGCGCTCGACCGTGTCGCGCGCATCACGGCGGAGCTGGCGCAGGAACGCAGTGCACGGCAGTCGGCGGAGCATGCGGCACAAGCGGCGCGCGAAGCGGTCCAACACCGACAGGGCGCCACGGACGCTGCCGATGGCGCGACCCACAAATGGGAGGCGCAGCTGCTCGAGGAGCGCCGCGCCAAGGAGACCGCGGAGCGGGCGGTCAAGGCCTCGGCCGATCGGATTGCGAAGGAGCGATCTGCCAAGCGGACGGCGCAGAGGGCAACCTTGGTCGTGCAGAAGCAGTTGGCCCTCGCGCGCGCGGCCAAGCGGCTCGCCGAGCAGTCCGCCAAGGAGGCAGCCGAGGAATTGGCCCGGGAGCGGGCCGCCAGGGAAGCCGCAGAGCGCGCCGCGAAGGAAGCCCTGGCGAAGCTCAAGCGGGCCCAGGGCGCGGAGAAACGTGGCGCTCTGGCTCCCAATCCGGACCGCTCGTCGAGAAGGCTGTCGAAGGAAGCCGGCACACCGGGCGGCTGAGCTCCGTCTTGGCTGCTGCTCGCGGAATCAGCGCGGACAACTACCTCCTCTCGCGGTCGCGCATCCAGTAGATCACGAGCACCGTGACGATCGAGGTGATCAGCATCGTGCCCAGGATGTCGGGTCGCTTGATGAAGGCGAGCCAGGCGTTCCAGCCCGCCCTGAAAGAAGAGCCGCGCCCCACCAGCATGCCGTTGCCGACAATCATGGCCAGGAACACCGTGCTCGAGAGGGCGACGCCAAGCGCGATCTGGACGAGCCTCTTGAGGGGGCGCGGGATCGAGGTCTTCTTGCCGGCGGGAAGAGCCAGGACGGTTTTTTCAGCCATGTCGGGCGCCCTTGCTTGCGATGGGAGCGATGCGGAAGCTGCGAAAACTCGATGTCAAAATTGGGAAGGCCGTCGCGGTGGAAGATCGCCAATGGCTCGACTATGCTTCGCCTCCGACCGGGGTCGAGCCGACAAGTCCCCGACCAAGACCTCGAGCAGATCTGGGAGCGATACCATGCTTGGCAAGCTGAGACTTTGCGGCCTGGCTGCAGCTTTCCTTGGCCTACTCGTTCTGCCGCTTGCGGCGCAGCAGGCGCCGAAGCCCGAGTTCGTGCCCGGCCAGCTGATCGTGGGCTTCAAGTCGTCCAATGCCCTCGACAAGGCCGTCGACGACCTCAAGGAGACCGAAAAGTCCGGTGGGCTTGCCGCTCGCGGGGCGCGGTCCTCCTCGGTCGGGATCGAACGCCTCAGCGACAGATCGGCCAAGGTCAGCTTCGACTTCCGCTCGCGCTCGGGCAGAAGGCTTGCCAAGGGCGCGGAGCTGGAAGCGCTCGAGGAATATGCAAAGCAGATGGCCAAGGACCCGAATATCGAGTACGCGCACCCGAACTGGGTTCTTCAGCTGCGGCGCGGGCTGGTCAGGGGCCCCGTCTACCTGGAAGACCTGCCGCCCGATACGCGCGTGCAGATCAGCAGCAACACACCGAGCGAGCCCAACGACCCCGCGTTCCAGAGCGGCCTGCTGTGGCATTACCTCGCGCCGCCCCACGGCATGAACGCCATGGGCGCCTGGTCCAAGGTCAACGCCAAGGGCGACCGGGCCATCGTGGTGGCGGTGATCGATACCGGCCTGCTGCCCGACCACCCCGACATCAAGGGCTCGGGCAACGTGCTCAAGGGGTATGATTTCATCAGCGATCCGACCCGGAAGGGAGATGCCAACTCCACAGGGCGGGATGCCAATCCGACGGACCTGGGCGATGCGTGTCCGCCTCGGCTGCCGAGCGCCACGTGGCATGGCTCGCACGTATCGGGCACCATCGGTGTCGCAGGCACCAACAACGGGGTCGGCATCGCCGGCGTGAACTGGAAGGTGTCGGTGCTGCCCGTGCGGGCGATCGGGCACTGCGGAGGGACCATCGAGGATCTGGCCGCAGCGGTCCGCTGGACGGCGGGTCTCGAAGTGCCCGGCGTGCCCCACAACGAGCACAAGGCGGACATCATCAATCTCAGCCTCGCGATCAGGCTTGCGTGCGAGCCGCGACTGGTGGGCGTCCTTCTCGACGCCATCGTTGCGGCGCGGAAGGCCGGAACGACGGTGGTGGCAGCCGCCGGCAACGAGGCTGTCGACATAAAGGGGGTGACGCCTGCCGGATGCGGCGGCGTGATCTCCGTCGCCGCCGCGGACGAGCGCGGATACCTGACGCCCTACTCCAACTTCGGCGATGTCACGATCATGGCGCCGGGCGGCGACCTGAAGCGCGACGACGACAAGGACAACAGGCCCGACGGCATCTGGAGCCTGGTCGCGCCGAGCAAGGAGCACCCCGCCGGCGTCGCCGCCTACGAAGGCACCTCGATGGCCGCGCCGCACGTCGCAGCCGCCATCGCGCTGGCGCTGGCGGCAAAGCCGGAGTTGCGGGGCAAGCCCGACGAGATCGCGGCGCTGCTGACGCGCTCCGTCGCCAAGCTGCCGACCGGGGCCTGCGTCAAGCCCTGTGGTCCGGGCCTGCTCGACGCCCAGCGGATGGTCGAGCCGGAGATCTCCACCTCGTCGAAATAGCGCGCCGCGCGGTCGCTATTTGGCCGCGAGCGTGGCGCGCACCCACGCCTCGAACTGATACTTGCAGCCGAGCTTGTAGAGCTCGGTCAGGACATCGGAATCGGCCGGCAATTTCTCGAGCAGGCGCAGCGTGACCTGCCGCCGCGGCTTGTCCGGCATCAGGAAGTAGTAGGTTGCGTCCGGCCGCATCGCCAGGCCGCGCGGCCAGGCCGTCGTGTCGCTGCCGGACGCCCATTGCGCCTCGCCGCGCTCCGAGCTTGCGGCCTCCACGACGGTGACGTGGTCGGCGCGCACCGAGTGCGGACGCGCCAGCGTGAGCCTGGCGCCCTTCGGCACGCAGATGTTGTTGACGCCGTCCAGCGTCACCGGCACGACGGTCCAGGAGAAGCCGGTGCGCGGCGCGGCGGCGGGGCGGGTGATGCTGCGCGTGGCGCCGGGCGTCGTCTCGGTGGCGCCGCCCGTCTGCAGGATCGTGCGCAGCCAGCCGAGCACGCCCTCGTTGCGCGGCGCCCCCTTGTCGAGGTCGCTGACCGGACCATCATAGGGTCCCTTGATGGTCTGCGTTCTGCCGTCCGGAAGCACGGCGCGGACCGATCCGCCGGCGGGGATGGTGAGCTTGTCGTCACCCAGCAGCCGGGTACGCGGCTTGATGCTGGGCACGGTCGACTCGATCACATAGAGGTCGGCATGTGCTGCCGGCACACCAGGCAGCAGGACGGCGACAGCCGCCACGAGCCCAAGCGCGCCAAGAAGGGAGAATTCTGGTCTTCATTTGACGAACCACCTCGTCCGATCGGGGCGATGGCCGAGCCATCTTCCCATCCAAAGCCCGGCGAACTCGCCCATAAACCACGCCAACAGGGCGATTACGATAGGCAGAATTGTACGAGATTGCCAGAAGATAGCCGTGTCGACGGCGACAATCACCACGGTTGCAAGACTGCTGAGCAAGATGCCGTGCCGTTTCAGGCGATAGCGCCAGCCTACGAGGAAGCCGATGGCGGCAAGAGCGGCCAGCACCAGGCGCAGCTGCACCGAATTGACCTCGAGCTGGTAGATGTTGCGGCCGTCGATCAGCTCCGCCGCAATTTGGGCGTGGATGACGGCACCGGCCATTTTCTGGTGCGTTTGTGAGCTGAGCGGCGTGAGGTGCTGGTCGAGATCGGGCAGCAGGCCGCCAATGATCACGATCTTGTCCTTGAGCTGGGCGCGCGCCGCTTTGACCTCCGGGTCCCCGGCGGGGCCGAGCAGCAGATCCGCCGGGATGGTGAGGAAGGTATCGGAGCCGTCCAGCGGCTCGCGCAACCAGGCAATCCGCCGGCTATCACCAGAAGGAGCATATCCGGCCGTCTCGACGAGCTGACGGGCGAAGCTCTTGGGGAAGCGCGTTTCCGGCGCCGGTTGCGCCTTGAACCGCACGACCCAATCGCGCTCGGTGGCCAGGTTGGCATAGCCGGCCGACCTGCCGACCTTGGCCAGGAACTCGAGCTGCTTGTCGAACTCCGCCTGACTGAGGCCGACCCGCTTGTCGGCAGCCGCGATAACCACCTTGGCCCTGGCGTTCTTCAAGGCCGAGATCAGCATCTCCTCGTTGTCCGGCGGCACGATTCGAGCAAAGAGGATGTCTATGCCGATGACCTTGGCACCCGCCGCATCGACGGCCTCCACGACCCGCGTCAGCAGGGCCCGGTCGATGGGCAGCCGCGTCTTGTACTTGCTCAGCGACTGGTCGGTGATGCCGACGATGGCCACGTGCGGATACTGGCTGGGCCCCTGATCGGAGAGCAGGGACGTGCGGACGTCTCCCAAGGCGTACTCGAACCGCAGCAGCCCGGGGGCATACTTCGGCATGAGGTCGACGAGCAGGAAGCTGACGACGACGGCGAAGATGATTGCCAGAAGCATGGGTCGCGCAAACAGCGCGCCCTTGCGCTCGCCGGTGATGCGCGGATCCGCAACCATGTCGTGCCACTGCCTCTGGCCCAAGGCCACCGACCCTATTGGAGGTGCCATGCCTGTTCAAGCAGGCGGAAATGCGCACTTGCCGCCTTTCCCGCCGCCCGTCTAAATCGCGCCACAAGGAGCGGTGTGTCGAATGCCTCGCGCTCGAGGCGGTGGCGCGCGCGGCGTGCAAGGGAGGTAAGCAATGCGTCCGCTAGACGGTATCCGGGTCGTGGATCTCACGCGAGTTCTTTCCGGTCCCTACTGCACCATGCAGCTCGGCGATCTCGGCGCGGAGGTCATAAAGGTGGAACGACCGGGCGAAGGCGACGACACCCGGGCGTTTGCGCCACCATTCCAAGGTGACCAGGCAGCCTATTTCCTCTCCGTCAACCGCAACAAGAGGAGCCTTACGCTCGACCTGAAGAAGGAACAGGGAAAGGAGATCCTCTGGCGCCTTATCGACATCTCCGACGTGCTGGTGGAAAATTTTCGCCCCGGTGCAATGGATCGCCTTGGTCTGGGATACGAGGCCGTAAAGGCGCGCCGACCCTCGATGGTCTATTGCTCGATCTCCGGTTTCGGCGACACCGGTCCCCAGAAGGACCGCCCCGGCTACGACGTCATCGTGCAGGGCGAAGCCGGTATCATGGACGTGACCGGCCCGCGTGACGGCGCCCCGCACAAGGTCGGGGTGGCAATCGGCGACCTCGTGTCGGGGCTGACGGCAGCGCAGGGTATCTTGGCCGCGCTGTTGACCCGCAAGTCTACCGGACGCGGTCAGCATGTTCGGATCTCCATGTACGAGGCCGTCGCAGCACTCCTGACCTTCAACGCCAGCATCTTTTACGCGACCGGCAATTCCCCGCGCCGACGCGGCAACGAGCACCCCACGATCGTGCCCTACGAGACCTTCGAGGCGGCCGACGGCTGGATCAATCTCGGCGTCGCCAACGACGAACTCTGGCAGCGCTTCTGCACGGCTGCAGACCGGCCTGAGCTGAAAACCGACTCTCGCTTCGCCAAGGCATCCGACCGCGTACGCAACCGCGAGGTGCTCGTGCCAATCGTGAAGGCCATCGTCAAGGAGCGCTCGCGCGAAGAATGGCTGAAGCGCCTGGACAAGGCCGGAGTGCCGAGCGGCGCCATCCGCACGGTCGGCGAGGTCTGCGACAGTGAGCTGCTCAAGGCCCGCGACATGATCGCCGAAATGCAACATCCGAGCGCCGGCGTGGTGAAGGGCATCAAGAGCGCGATGCACCTGAGCGAGACACCTCTGCTTGGCTATGCGAGCCCTCCAATGCTCGGTGAGCATACGCGCGAGATTCTGACAGGCTTGCTCAACCTTTCTGCGCGTGATGTCGAGGAGCTTGCTCGCGACAAGGTCGTTTGAAGGTGCCTCGCGCCACCAGCGCGGCATCGCCGACCATCAAAGGTGTGAGGCGTGTCGCCGGGTATGCGCTGCGATGACACGATAGCGCCACCGGAGCTCGCGACCCGACATCCGAGGCCCGGTATGTGCCCGCCGCAGGCGCCGCTCACGTATAGGTGCGCTCGTCGGCGATGACCTTACCGTCGTTGGGGAGCGTGCCCGGCGCCACCAGCTCCACCTCGCCCTTGAGCTTGGTGAGGGCCTGCAGGGTCTCGGCAATCTTTGCCTGCAACCCCGCGTCCTGGGTCGCCGCCTCCGCCCTGAGCGTCATGGTGTCCTGCTCGTCCTTGCGGGCAACGACGAGGCGCAGGCGGCCGAGCTCGCCGTGGCGCTTGCCGAGCTCGGCGATCTGCTCGGGGTGCACGAACATGCCCTTGACCTTGGCCGTCTGGTCGGCACGGCCCAGCCAGCCCTTGATGCGCATGTTGGTGCGCCCGCACGGGCTCATCCCGGGCAGCACGGCGGAGAGGTCGCCGGTGGCGAAGCGGATCATGGGGTAGTCACGGTTGAAGGTGGTGACGACCACCTCGCCCACTTCGCCCGGTGGGAGTGGATCGCCGGTGCCGGGGCGTACGATCTCGATGATGACGCCTTCGTCGACCACCATGCCCTCGAGTGCCGGGGTCTCGTAGGCGATGATCCCGAGGTCCGCCGTGCCGTAGTTCTGGAAGGTCTCGATGCCGCGCTCCTTGTACTCGGCCCTGAGCGAGGGGAAGAGCGCGCCGCCGCCGACCAGCGCCTTCTTGAAGGACGAGGCGTCCCTATTCATCTCCCGAGCCTTGTCGAGCAGGATCTTGAGGTAGTCGGGCACGCCGATGTAGGCGGTGGGCCTGAGGCGCTCGATCACCTCCAGCTGCTGCTCGGTGTTGCCGGGTCCGGCGGCGATCACGGCGCAGCCCAGCGCCCGCGCGCCGGCGTCGAGGATCCAGCCGCCTGGGGTGAGGTGGTAGGCGAACGTGTTATGGACGATGTCGCCCTTGCGGATGCCGGCGGCGTAGAGCGAGCGGGCCGAGCGCCACCAGTCCTCGCCATAGCCCTCGGGCTCGAAGATGGGCCCCGGCGACATGAAGATGCGCGCGAGCGCGCCGGGGGCGGCAGTGGCAAGGCCGGCAAAGGGCGGGCGCCTGGCCTGCAGCTCCTTCAGCGCCGACTTCTTGAGCACGGGCAGCTGGGCCAGGGCCTTGCGCGAGATGATCGCGGCGGGGTCGACGCCCTTCAGGTGCTCGGCCCACCCGGCGGCCTCCATGGCCCTGCGCAGCAGATCGGGCAGCAGGTTGAATTGCGCCAACTCCCGCTGCTCGGGGTCGCGCGTCTCGAGCTGGTCGTAGTGGTCTGCCATGCCTCCCCCGAGGCTCAGGTTGGGCAAGCGTTGCCGGAGGCCCTCGCGGCCGTCACGCGATCCAGCGCTTGCGTCGCTTGTAGGATTTGACGTCGCGGAAGCTCTTGCGGTCGCCGCCGCCAACGCCGAGATAGAATTCCTTCACGTCCTCGTTCTCGCGCAGCGACTTGGAATCGCCGTCCATCACCACGCGGCCGCTCTCCAGGATGTAGCCGTAGGTGGCATACTTGAGCGCCATGTTGGTGTTCTGCTCGGCAAGCAGCACGGACACGCCCTGCTCCGCATTGAGCCGCTTGACGATCTCGAAGATCTCCTCGACCAGCTGCGGGGCAAGGCCCATCGAGGGCTCATCCAGCAGAACCATCTGGGGCTTGGACATGAGCGCGCGACCGATGGCCACCATCTGCTGCTCGCCACCCGAGATATAGCCCGCGAGCGATCCGCGCCGCTCCCGGATGCGGGGGAAGTAGGAATAGACCATGTCGAGGTCGCGCCTGACCGCGCCGCCGCCCCCTGAGCGCGTGTAGGCCCCGGTCAGCAGGTTTTCCTCTACGGTCAGGTGGCCGAAGCAGTGGCGGCCCTCCATGACCTGGATGCAGCCGCGGCGGACGAGCTCGCTGGGCGAAAGCCCGTCGACCTTCTGGCCCATGAACTCGACGGCACCCTTGGTCACCTTGCCGCGCTCGGCCAGCAGCAGATTGGAAATCGCTTTGAGCGTGGTCGACTTGCCAGCGCCGTTGGCACCGAGCAGGGCCACGATGGCACCCTTGGGAACGCTGAGCGACACGCCCTTCAGCACGAGGATGACGTGATCGTAGATCACCTCGACGTTGTTGAGGGAGAGCATCGGCGGGGCCGCAGCGGACGCATCACGCGCGGCGGCGTCGGCTGCGATGGTGTCCTGCGCCATATTCGTCGAGCCTCGAACGAGAAGGTGGCGGCCAGTTGGCCGCCACCTCCGATTTCACTCAGGCGATCACGATGACGGGCACTGCCGCGGCGTGATCTTGTTCTCGTCGGCAAACTTCTTGGCCGAAGCTTCCATCATGGGCCGAACCACATCGCGCATGGGCGCGATCCAGTCGGACACGAGCTTCCACTCCTTGCCGTCCCACTGCTGGATCAGGACGGGGCCGTTGCCCTCATGATCGTTGCAGCTGATCTTGATGGGCTTCATCATGTGGCCGAAGCCGAGCTTGGCGAGCCGATCCTCGGTGAGGTCGAGGTTCTCCATGCCTTCGCGGGAGTCCTCGCCCGTGATCTTCTTGCCGTGCTTCTTGACGGCGTCCCGGATCGCTTCGGTCGTCATCATGGCGTTGACGAGTGCGCGGTTGTAGAGAACCGTTCCCACTTCCTCCCACTTCGTCGCGCCCAAGCCCTTGTCATAGACGTACTTCTTGAGATCCTCGTGGATCTTGAAGTTCTTGCCGGGGGCATGGAAGGTGCCGGCGAGATACCCCTTCGCCGCATCGCCCGCGGGCAACACGTCGGCCTCGGAGCCTGACCACCACACACCGATCATGTGGTCCATCTGGAAACCGTTGGCGGCTGCCTCTTTGACCGCCACCTGGTTCATGACGCCCCAGCCCCACAGGAAGATCCAGTCGGGCTTGGATTGGCGCACCTTGAGCCATGTCGCCTTCTGCTCCTGGCCGGGATGGTCGACCGGCAGCAGCTCGAGCTCGTAGCCGTATTTCTTGGCCAGCGCCTCGAGCGTCGGGATCGGCTCCTTGCCGTAGGGGCTGTTGTGGTAGACGAGGGCGATCTTCTTGCCCTTCAGCTTGTCGAGCCCGCCTTCCTTGCCGCCCACGAACTTGATGAAGGTGGAGGCCTGGCTCCAGTAGCTCGTCGGAGCATTGAACACCCAGGGAAAGATCGACCCGACGGCGACGTCGGTGCGCCCATAGCCCATGGACAGGATCGGGATCTTGTCGACCGACGCCTTGGGAATGAGAGCATAGGTGATGCCGGTCGAGAACGGGTTGATCATGAGCGGGTTCTTGCTCTTCAGCCGCTCGTAGCACTCGACACCGGTCTTGGTGTTGTAGTTCGTCTCGCATTCCTCGTGGACGATCTTGACGCCCCCGATGCCGCCATCGCGCTCGTTGAGCAGGGTGAAATAGTCCTTGAACCCGTTGGCGATGGGGATGCCGTTGGGCGCGTAGGCACCGGTACGGTAGACGAAGGTCGGAATGAAGAGCTCCTCGGCTCCGGCACTGGTGACGGCACATGGAGCAGCGAACGTCGCTGCCGCCAGAGCGCCGATCTGGAGATAACGCAAGGTCATAACACCTCCCTAGCTGGTTGGTTGTTCAGTTGGCCGCAGGGGCCGGCCGTGCGGACCACGGCCGCTGCCCGAAGCGTAGCATCGCACCCCGACCAACGTAAACCGGCGGACACTACGTAAAGTCACGACAGCGACGGCCTCCTCAGTGCGGATATGGCCACAAGCGCAGCTTCTCCTTGGCGATCTGCCAGAGCCGGGCGAAGCCGTGCGGCTCCACGATCAGGAAGAAGATCATCAATCCCCCGAATAGCATCACCTCGATGTGCTTCTGCGCTGCGGTATCGAGCGGCAGACCGATGGAAGGGAGGAAGTTGGTGAGGAAGATGGGCATCAAGATGATGAAGCCCGCGCCGAGGAACGAGCCCATGATGCTGGCAAGCCCCCCGATGATGACCATGAACAAGACGTCGAACGAGACGGTGATGTCGAACGCCTGGGTCTCCGCGCTGTTGAGATAGAGGTTGAGCAGCATGGCGCCGGCGATGCCGCAGTAGAACGAGCTGATGGCAAACGCCAACAGCTTGGTCTGCATCGGGCGAATGCCGATCAGCTCGGCGGCGATATCCATGTCGCGGATGGCCATCCAGGAACGGCCGATGCGGCCGCGCACGAGGTTCTTGGCGATCAGCGCGAAGACGATGACGAAGCTCAATGCAAAGAGGTACTTCGTCGCCGGGTCTGCCCGCGGGCTCGTCACCAAGGGATTGAGGAAGCTCAAGCGCTCGAGGGCGCCGCCCGGCTCCATGAAGGTGCCGAACAGGGTGCGCGGCGGCGTCTCGATGGTTCCGTTCGAGTTGTAATTGTAGAACCACGGCACTTTGTTGAAGAGCCAGGTGAGAAAGAACTGCGCGGCAAGCGTCGCGACGGCCAGGTAGAACCCCTTGATGCGCAGGCTCGGCAGGCCGAACAGCACGCCCACGCCCGCCGCCGTGAGGCCCGACAGCAGGAAGATGAAGATCATGCCGAGATCGGGGAAGAAGACGGTGGTGAACTTGTAGCTGGCGTAGGCACCGACCGCCATGAAGGCGCCGGTGCCGAGCGAGATCTGGCCGCAGTAGCCGACCAGGATGTTGAGGCCCAGAGCCGCCATCGAGAAGATCAGGAACGGGATCAGGATGGCATCGAACCAGTATTGGCCCAGGAAGGCCGGCGGCAGGACGTAGGCGGCAAGCAGCAGGAGGGCGACGAACCAGCGATCCTGCACCAGCGGGAAGATCGCCTGGTCTGCGGCATAGCTGCTCTTGAACTGGCCGGCTTCGCGATAGAACATTTGCCTGCGTTCCCCAGCGTCCTCAGACGCGCTCGATGATCTTCTCGCCGAACAGGCCCTGCGGCCGCACCAGCAGGAACAGCAGGGCCAGCATGTAGGCGAACCAGTTCTCGATGGCCCCCCCGAGCGCCGGGCCCCAGTAGACCTCGGCCACCTTCTCGCCGACGCCGATGATGAGGCCGCCGACGATGGCGCCGGGCACCGAGGTGAAGCCGCCGAGGATCAAGACCGGCAGCGCCTTGAGGGCGATGAGGGAGAGCGAGAACTGCACGCCGCTCTTGCCGCCCCAGATGATGCCGGCGGCCAGCGCCACGATGCCGGCGACAGCCCAGACGATGACCCAGATGCCGCGGAGCGAGATGCCGACCGACAGCGCGGCGGCGTGGTCGTCGGCCACGGCCCTGAGCGCCCGGCCGACGCGGGTGCGCTGGAAAAAGAGCGCCAGGACGATGACGAGGACGGCGGCCATGGCCGCAGCGAAGAGCTCGAAGGCATTGATCAGGATGCCGCTCCTGGCCGCCCACACGACGCCGGAGGCGGCAGCCCCGGTTGCCGCGAGGCCCAGGCCGATGAACCAGCCGTAGTGGAGCTGAGGCGCCAGCTTGCCGTGGTCGCGTTCGGCCAGGCGCTGGCCGTACCACGTGGCGAGGCCGAACAGCGAGGCACCCAGCACCATGGCGAGCCCCGTCCACGACAGGCTCGACAGGAACATGGCCGTGGCGGACGCCTTGCCCGAGATGAACGCGGCTTCCGGCCCGAAGAAGAAGCGCGCGAGGAAGAAAGCAACGCCCAGCAACGCGATGACGATGCCGGCCGGGCCGATCACGACCGCGGCGTCGCCCTCATCCATGCTGCGGCGCACGGTGCGCGCGCGCCACAGCAGCAGGATCGCCACGCTGCCGGCGATCGCCAGAGCGAAGGCGAACGCCAGGAGCGGCGTCGAGACGGCTATTCCCTTGACGTTGATCGGCAGGTCCGGGATGCCGATGTCGAGCTTCTTGACGTTGGAGCCCCACAGCGTCTCGCCGAAGCCTTCCAGAAAGTAGGTGAGGCCGATGGTGGCCATGAACAGGATGATCTGCTCCTGATTGACCATGTGCCGCAGGATGATGCGCTCGATGGCGAGCGCGAGTATGAGCATGATCACGGCGGTGAGCAGAATGGCGAGGAAGAGCGGAACACCACGCTCCATCAGGCCGACGAGCGAGAGCGCTGCGAACAGCACCATCACGCCTTGCGCGAAATTGAAGACGCCGGACGCCTTGTAGATCAGCACGAAGCCGAGCGCGACCAGCGAGTACATGACCCCCGACAGGATGCCGCCGATGACGACCTCGCCGAAAAACAGCGGCGCCGTCAGGATCGTGATCCAGGGCTCGATCAGGACACTGAAGAGGAAATCCATCTAGCTTCCCTGTCGCACGCCACGAAACGTCAATGGCTCACACCGAGATAGGCCTCGATGACGGCCTCATTGTTCTGCACTTGAGCCGGCGTCCCGTCGGCGATCTTGGCGCCGTAGTTGAGGACCACGACACGATCCGACAAATCCATCACCACGCTCATGTCGTGCTCGATGAGGGCGATCGTGGTGTTGAAGGTGTCGTTGACGGTGAGGATGAAGCGGCTCATGTCCTGCTTCTCCTCCAGGTTCATGCCGGCCATCGGCTCGTCGAGCAGCAAGAGCTCGGGCTCCATGGCGAGCGCGCGGCCGAGCTCGACGCGCTTCTGCAGGCCATATGGCAGCCGGCCGACGGGAACCCTGCGGATGTGCGGGATCTCGAGAAAATCGATGATGCGCTCGACGACCTCGCGGTGGCGGATCTCCTCGTGCTGGGCGGGCCCCCAATGCAGCATGTGAGCAAGCACGCCGCGCCGCATCTTGAGGGTGCGGCCGGTCATGATGTTGTCGAGCGTGGACATGCCCCTGAACAGCGCCACGTTCTGGAAGGTGCGGGCGATGCCCTGGCTGGCGGCGATATAGGGCCGCATGTCGTGCCGGCGCTGGCCCTTGAAGGTGATCACGCCCTCTTGCGGGTGATAGAAGCCGTTGATGACGTTGAGCATCGACGTCTTGCCGGCGCCGTTGGGGCCGATGATGGCGCGGATCTCGCCCTTGCGGATGTCGAAGGACACGTCGCGCAGCGCCTTGACGCCGCCGAACGACAAAGACACGTGCTCGAGCGAGAGCAGGACATCGCCGGTGGCGATGCCGCCGTGGCCTGCGACCGTCGGCCTTGGTTCGACGTCGGCCTTCATTCTGCCGCCTCCCGCAGCGGCTCGGTGGCGCGCGAAGGATAGGTCTTCATGTCGACGATCTTGATGTCGCCTTCGGCAACGCCCTTGCGGCCGTCCTCGAAGGTCATCTCGATGGCGACGTGGCACTGCGTCGAGCCGTCGTAGAGCGCCTTGATGAGCGGCGCGTAGCGGTCCGCGATGAACGAGCGGCGCACCTTTTGCGTGCGGGTAAGCTCGCCGTCGTCGGCATCGAGCTCCTTGTGCAGGATCAGGAACCGCTGGATCTGGGACGCCGCCATCTGCGGCTCCTCGGAGAGCGCCTTGTTGAGCTCGTCCACCCGCTTGGCGACGATGTCGTAGACCTGCGGGTTGGCGGCCAGCTCCTGGTAGCTGGCGTAGGAGACGTTGTTGCGCTCCGCCCAGTTGCCGACCGAGATCGGATCGATGTTGAGCATCATGGTGACGTGGTCGTGCCCCTGGCCGAACGCCACCGCTTCCCGGATCTCGGGGTAGAACTTGATGCGGTTCTCGAGGTACTTCGGCGCGAACATCGCCCCGTTGGTGAGCCGGCCGACGTCCTTGGCGCGGTCGATGATCTTCAGGTGCCCGTGCTGGTCGAAGAAGCCGGCATCGCCGGTATGCACCCAGCCGTCGGGCGTCTTGGTCTCTTTGGTGGCCTCATCGTTCTTGTAATACTTGAGGAACACGCCCGGGCTCTTGAACAGCACCTCGCCGTTGTCGGTGATCTTGATGTCGACGTCGGGACCGGGCTTGCCCACGGTATCGGGATAGACCTCGCCATCGGGCTGCAGCGTGATGTAGACGCTCGCCTCGGTCTGCCCGTAAAGCTGCTTCAGGTTGATGCCCAGCGAGCGGTAGAAGCGGAAGAGCTCGGGGCCGATCGCCTCGCCCGCGGTGTAGGCAACCCGCGTCCTGGACAAGCCCATGCGGTTCCTGAGCGGGGCATAGACCAACAGGTCGCCCAGCCGATAGAGCAGGCGGTCCCACGTGCCGACCGGCTTGCCGTTCAGGATGTCCTCGCCGCATCGCCGTGCCACGCCCAGGAAATAGTGGAACATGCGCGTCTTGAGCCAGCCCGCATCCTCCATGCGCACCATGATCTGGGTGAGCAGGTTCTCGAACACCCGCGGCGGCGCGAAGAAATAGGTCGGGCCGATCTCGCGGCGGTCCTCGACGACGGTCTCCGGGCTCTCGGGGCAGCACACGCACATGGCCGCCGCATAGGCCTGGCCGTAGGAGAAGATGTGGTCGCCGACCCAGGCCATCGGCAGATAGGCAAGCAATATGTCGTCGGGCCCGAAGCCGTCGAACAGGTTGCCGTTCTGGGCGGAGACGACAATGTTGCGATGCGTGAGCATGACGCCCTTGGGCCGGCCGGTGGTACCGGAGGTATAGAGCATGACGCTGACGTCGGAGCCTTTGCCCTTGGCGATCTCGTCCAGCCACCAGCCGCGTGCGCCCGCATTGGTGCGCATCTCCTCCCGGCCCAGCTTCTGGATGTCCTCGAACGCGTACAGGTTGGCGTGGTCGTAGTCCTTGAGGCCGCTCGGGTCGTCGTAGATGATCTTTCTGAGCTTGGGCAGACGCTCGACGGTGGAGATGATCTTGTCGACCTGCTCCTGGTCCTCGACGACGGCGAACTCGACCTCCGCGTGCTCGAGCACGTAGGCCATCTCGTCGGCCACCGCGTCCTGGTAGACGGGGACGGGGACGCCGCCGATGCTCTGCACGGCGGCAAAGGTTGCGTAGAGGCGCGGGCGGTTGTCGCCGATGATGGCGACGGTGTCGCCGCGCTCGACACCGACCTTGCGCAGGCCGATGGCGAATGCGCGCACCTCCTCGGCCAGCTGCGCCCAGGTCCAGGTCTGCCAGATGCCGTAGTCTTTGTGCCGGATCGCCGGCCGGTCGGCGTAGTCCCGCACGTTGCGCAGCAGGAGCTTGGGCGCCGTATCGAGATCGCTCGACGCGGTGTTGCCTGCCGGCTCCGCAAGCGCGGCGGCCTTGTCATTCATCAATCAATTCCTCCCAGCCGCCCTGATCGGGCGTGACGGACCTAGCGTTTTTGTTTGTCGTCTTTTATCGCTGTGACACGGCTTGCGCAAACAGGACCTCCCATTTGGGTCTGCGGCAAGCTGGAACTCGGCCAACATTATTAATCGGGCTTTCCCAGGACGGCCAGCCTGACCTTGGGCGAACAGATGTCGCGCACGCGCGGCATCTGCCCCAGGCGACCGGGCCCCGCGGCTTGCCGCCCCCGCTGCTCGCATGCTAGCGCATGCAACAAAGCCAACCGCGTTCCGGGAGACACGCCATGCTCGACTACGGCCATTTCATTGGCGGCAAAGGGGTCAAAGGCAAGAGCGGGCGGTCCGGCGATGTCTTTCAGCCCATGACGGGCGAGGTACGCGCGAAGGTTGCGCTCGCCTCCAAGGCGGAGGTCGCCGCGGCGGTCGAGAACGCCAAGGCCGCACAGCCCGCGTGGGCCGCCACCAACCCGCAGCGCCGCGCCCGGGTGCTCGCCAGGTTCGTCGAGCTCGTCGCGCGCGACAACGAGAAGCTCGCCGAGTGCCTGGCGCGCGAGCATGGCAAGACGATTGCCGACGCCAAGGGGGACGTCCAGCGCGGCGTGGAGGTGATCGAGTTCGCCTGCGGCATCCCGCATCTGCTCAAGGGCGAGTACACGGAAGGGGCTGGGCCCGGCATCGATCTCTACTCCATGCGCCAGCCGCTCGGTGTGGTGGCCGGGATCACGCCCTTCAACTTCCCGGCGATGATCCCGATGTGGAAGTTCGGCCCCGCGATTGCCTGCGGCAACGCTTTCATCCTCAAGCCGTCGGAGCGCGACCCCGGCGTGCCGATGCTGCTGGCCGAGCTGTTCACAGAGGCGGGCCTGCCGCCCGGCATCCTCAACGTGGTCAACGGCGACAAGGAAGCGGTCGACGCCATCCTCGATCACCCCGACATCGCCGCGATCGGCTTCGTCGGCTCCACCCCGATCGCGGAGTACATCTACACGCGCGGCTGCGCGACGGGTAAGCGCGTGCAGTGCTTCGGCGGCGCCAAGAACCACATGATCATCATGCCCGACGCGGACATGGACCAGGCCGTCGATGCGCTGGTGGGTGCCGGCTACGGCTCGGCGGGTGAGCGCTGCATGGCCGTATCGGTAGCGGTGCCGATCGGCCAGAAGGCGGCCGACACGTTGATCGAGAAGCTGATCCCGCGCGTGGAGAGCCTCAAGATCGGACCCTCGACCTCCGGCGATGCCGACTTCGGTCCGCTGGTGACGGCGGCACACCTGAAGAAGGTCAAGGACTACGTCGAGATCGGCATCAAGGAGGGCGCCAAGCTGCGGGTGGACGGCCGCGACTTCAAGATGCAGGGCTACGAGAAGGGCTTCTACATGGGCGGCTGCCTGTTCGACGATGTGAAGGCCGACATGCGCATCTACAAGGAGGAGATCTTCGGCCCGGTGCTCTCCGTGGTGCGGGCGAAGACCTACGAGGAGGGCCTCAAGCTCGCCAGCGACCACGAGTACGGCAACGGTGTCGCCATCTTCACCCGCGACGGCGATGCCGCGCGCGACTTCACGGCCAAGGTCAACGTTGGCATGGTGGGGGTGAACGTGCCGATCCCGGTGCCGCTCGCCTACCACACCTTCGGCGGCTGGAAGCGCTCGGCCTTCGGCGACCTCAACCAGCACGGGCCGGATTCGGTGCGCTTCTACACCAAGACCAAGACCGTCACCTCGCGCTGGCCTTCGGGCGTCAAGGAAGGCGCCGAGTTCGTCATCCCCACGATGAAATAGCGCGCCTGTCATCCCGGAATTCGCGTCCGCGAATATCCGCGACCCAGCGCCAAGACCCTCGTGGTGAGCTTGTCGAACCATGAGGCCCCGACGTTGCCAATCAACGCCCTTCGACAAGCTCAGGGCGGCGCCGAGTTTTGGCCCCCGCGTTTCCGACTGATGCTGACGCTGACGGCCGGGGTGACTACAGCGCCAGGGCACAAGCCTGGGGATATCGGCGTCCGTCGCAGGGCGACTCGGCCTATGGTCGCCCGCCTGCGGACTGCCAGCCCAGCCCCATGGAGCGCGCCCCATGAACCTGCTCTTCCGCATCGTCTATGCGGCTCATGCCTCCGGCACGCACCACAAGCTCGCGCTGGATGCGCTGCGGCATCTCCAGGTGATGGACGCGGACCTGTGGCGCAACCTGTTCCTGGCCAACGCCAGGCTCTACCTCGAAGGCTCCAAGGCGCCGGACAAGGAGTTCAAGGACTTCAAGAACCACGTGCTGCACACGCGCGACGGCTACTGGGGCGGCGCGCCGGAGAAGGCACGCAGCTGGTATCACCACCTCGTGGAGGCCCTCGCCCAGCAGGACTGGCACACGGCGGTCTACTGCGCGGGCGTGCTCAGTCACTACTACACCGACCCGCTGATGCCCTTCCACACGGCCCAGTCGGAGGCCGAGAACAACATCCATCGCGCGGCCGAGTGGAGCATCTCCAAGAGCTACGACGTGCTGGCGAAGCTGGGCGAGCGCGAGTTCCCGCGCATCGATGCGAGCCTGCCGTCGGGGCCCAATTGGCTGGTGACGCTGGTTTGCCGTGGCGCGGAGAAGGCCAACGCGTCCTACGAGAAGCTGATCGCGCACTACGACATCCAGCGCGGCGTGGTCGACCCGCCGTCCGGGCTCGACCCTGTGGCCCGGCGGCTGATCGCCGAGCTCCTCCGCTATGCCGCGGTCAGCTATGGCGCCGTGCTCGACCGCGCCATCGAGGAATCCAACGCCCATGCACCCGACGTCGCGCTCACCCCGGCGACGCTGCTGGCGACCGCGCAGGTGCCCATCAAGCTGATCGCGCGGCGGATCGCCGATGCCGTGGAGCGCAGGCTGGTCGAGCGCATCTACGATGAGCTCGCGTCCACCGGCAGGGTCGAGCAGAGCCTGCCCGAGGACGACCGCATGGTGCGCGACCTCCATCGGCAGGAGGTGTTGGCCCAGCGCCCGGCGCCGCCACAGGTGTCGAGTGTGTTTCCTTTCAAGCCGCGCGAGCGCGTCGTCACCCGCATCGAGAACCAGAGGGGCGCCGCCGGCACGACTGCCGGCGAAGAAAGCAATGTCGTGAGCCTGCGCGCAGCCCCACAGCCGGCAAAGCGCGTGGTGACGGCTCCGGCGGCGGCCGGGCCGGAGCAGCCGACCGAAGAAGAGGCAAGCCGCGTGCGCGCCACGACCGGGCTTTCCGAGCGGCTGGAGCGCGTCACGGCGCCGCCGCCGCGTGGAGCACCACGCTTCCACCTGAGCCTCGACCATGACGTGGTGGACGGCCCCTCGATCGGGCCGAAGACCGCCGAGAAGCTCTACCCGCATGGGATCAAGACGGTGCGCGATCTCCTCAAGGCAGACCCGGCCGCGCTCTCGGTGCTGGCCGACGTGCGCGGCATCACGGCGGAGACGCTGGCCGACTGGCAGGACCAGGCGCAGCTCGTGTGCACCGTGCCGGGCTTGCGGGGCACGCATGCGCAGCTGCTGGTCGGCGCCGGCTATCGCAGCGCCGATGCCATTGCCGAGGCCGAGCCCGACAAGCTGTGTGCCGACGTGCTCTCTTTCGCCACCTCGGCGTCGGGCCAGCGCGTGCTGCGCAACGGCGACCCGCCCGACATCGAGAAGATCAAGGGCTGGTTCGAGGCCGCACGCAGCGCCAAGGCGGCTTGAATTCCCTCTCCCCATGCATCTGCACATTTCCCCATGCACCACCAAGCATGGGGAGAGGGTTAGGGTGAGGGGCAGAACCTTGCTCCGACGTGTGTGGCGGCCCCTCACCCCGACCCTCTCCCCGCGCTGATGGAGTGCGAGGCTACGCCGGCGAAGCGCGGGGAGAGGGGGCAAAAGCAACAGCGGTCGTGTTGGCGCCGGAGACGAGAACACCCACGCGCTCGCCTTGCGCCGGCACGTAGGCCCCGCTCAGCAGGGCGGCCAGCGGCGCGGCGGCACCCGGCTCGGCGACGATGCGCACCGTCTCCCACAGCGCCTTCTGCGCATTCGCAATGGCCTCGTCCTCGACCAGCACTGATTGAGCGACGTGCTTCTGGGCGATGGGGAACATCAGCTCGCCGATGCGCTTGGGCGCCAGCGAGTTGGCGGCAATCCCGCCGGCCGGTGCGTCGACCGGGCGGCCGGCGGCCAGCGCCATGTTGAGCGTGGGCGCGAGCCGCGGCTCCACCGCGATGACCTTCACGCGGCCCTCGTACCAGGCGGCAATGCCGCCGATCAGGCCGCCGCCGCCGACCGCCACCAGCAACGAGTCGAGATCGGGTGCCTGCGCTTCGAGCTCGAGGCCGACGCTGCCCGCGCCCAGCATGGTTTCGGCCTGGTCGAAGGCATGGACGGAGAGCGCGCCGGTGGCGGCGACATGGGCCTCGCAAGCCGCGAGCGCCTCGGCGTAGAGCTTGCCGCCGACGACGAGGTCGGCGCCGTAGCCGCGGATGCGCGCGATCTTCGCGGGCGATGAGATCTCAGGGACGAAGATGCGCGCCTTGTGGCCGAGCCGCTTGGCCGCGTAGGCCACCGCTGCGCCATGATTGCCGCCGGAGGCCGCCGCCACGCCGGCCTGCGGCACCTCGCGCAGGATGAGGTTGGCGAAAGCGCCGCGCGCCTTGAACGAGCCCGCGTGCTGCGTCATGCTCGAGCTTGAGGACGGCCGTGAAGCCTGCGAGGCCGAAGTCCTCCGCGGCCGTACCTCGAGCATGGGCGTGCGGCGCACGTACTCGGCGATGCGGGCATAGGTGCGCTCGATCTCTGCGCGGGTGACGGCAGGTGCTGTCATGCGCTTCTCCTCCGGGCGATGTCCGCGCCAAACCCTCCCACGAAGCGGCGGGCTCCGCGATCCCGAAAGTCTTGGCCGAGGCTTCGGTTCAGGTCTTGTAGCGGCTGGTCTCGAGCTCGCCCGTGTCGAACCGGCGCGAGAACTCGGTGGCGCCGCCCGAGGCCAGAATGCGCGCCTGCTCCACCCAGTTCTCCCGCTCGATGCGGCCTTTGAAGTCGAGCTGCTGGCTGACGCGGTCGATGTCCTGCGCCGTCCAGTTGGCAATCTGGTCGTAGGAGGTAATGCCCATGGCGTTGAGCTTCTTCTCGATCAGCACGCCGATGCCGCGGATGCGTTTGAGGTCGCTGCCGGTCGGCAGGCGCACGATCTTGTTCTGGGTGGCGGCGGCAAGTGCCGCCTCCGGTCCCGGCTCCTCGGCCCTGTCCTGTCCGCGCAGCGACCGCAGCGAGCCGAGGTCCGGCTTCGGCGGCGGACCTGCGGCAACAATAGGCATCGGCGGGCCGCGGAGCCTCCGAGCCATTTGCTTGCGGCTGCCGGTCATAGTCCCGGGAGAAGGCCGTATCGCCGCCCCGGCTCAGGATTTGCGCCTGCTCCACCCAGTTCTCCCGCTGGATGCGACCGGCGCCGCTGACGAGGCGGTCGAAGCGCGCCACCTCGCCGGGCGACCACTGGGCAATATCGCTGTAGCGCGTGACGCCCTGTGCGCCGAGCTGCGCCTCGACCTCCGCGTCGATATTGCCGATGCGGCGCAGGTTGTCGTGCGTCGGCGCGGCCACGGGGCGAATGGGAACGGCAGGCTCGGGCATGGCGCCGGCCGCCGGCTCGCCGCTTACGCCCGCGACTTGTGTCGGCGGCTCCAGACGACGCTCCCTGGCAAAGGCAGCGCGCTCGGCGACATTTGCCGGCGTGGTGGCGACGGGCGGAAGCTGAGGAGACGCCGGCGACGGTGCGGCTTGCGGGGGTGCTGCAGCGATCGGCGCGGCAGCGATCTCGACGGCAGGACCGACGACGCGCGGCTCCCCTTCGTCCGGCGTGGGTACGGCGACGGCAGCCTCGCCCCGCGCACGCCGCCTGGCGTAGTGGGTCTCGCCGCCCTTGGCCAGCACCTGGGCCTGCTCGATCCAGTTCTCGCGGTTGACGCGGTCCTCCAGCCCGAGCGCCTCGCTGACGCGCCGGACGTCCGGCTTCAGCCACGCCGCGATCTGGTCGTAGCGGGTGACACCCCCCTTGTGGAGCCCGGCCTCCAGGCTCTCGTCGATGTAGGCGATGCGCTTCAGGTCTTGCGGCGTCTCCACCGCGGCAACGGTCTGGGCGGCCACGACGGGCTTGGCGGGCGCCGCTGCGGGCTGAGCGGCAGCGGGTGGGGCCGCGACAGGCGGCGGCACCGGAGCGGCCTCGACATGGGACGGACGGCCGAAACGATTGGGACCAGTGGCGCGCTGGGCGGCCTCCGGCAGCGGATCAACGCGGCGTTCGGCTGGTATTGCCTGGCGTCGCTCTACCGAGAGGGCGCGGCGGATGAGGCAGGCGAGCGCGGCGCCGGCAAAGTAGGCCGCTGCCAGCATCAAGACCGTCTCAACGTAGAACGCAACCATCACTCAACCTCTAGCCACGCAGCACGATCTTGCTCTAGAGCCGCTCGTCCCTCGATCGGCTGCACGAGATCCAGCCGGTCACAAGGCCGATGGCGAAAGCCGCCACCAGCCACCAGGCGAGCTTGTAGACGAGATACTCCATGTGCCTTTGTCCCTGAAACCGGTGTTCCGCGCCACGTCAGTTTGGATGGACGATGAATTCGATGCGGCGGTTCTTGGCCTTGTTTTCCTCGGTGTCGTTGGGCGCCTTGGGCTGCGAGGCGCCGTAGCCCACGGCCTCCAGGTGGCCCGCCCTCACGCCGGCCCGCCTGAGGTATGCAGCCACCGACCGGGCGCGCCGCAGCGAGAGCCGGTGGTTGGCGGTTGGCGTGCCTTCGGCGCTGGCGTGGCCCGCAACCTCGATCCGCATGTCCGGACAGGCTTTCGCGGCGGTGGCGAGCTTGTCGAGCGTCGGCCTGCTGGCAGAGTCGAGCCGGGCACTGTCGAACCCGAACAGAATTGGCTCGGCCTGGGAGATGCTCGCCATGCTCTCCTGGCAGGCCTTCGCCTGCAATTGAGCCGGCGTTGGTGGAGGCGGTGCCGGTGGCGCCTCAACGCGGGCCGCTCGCTGTGGCTCGGGGGCTTTCGCCGGTGGTGGAGGTGGCGCCGGCGGTGTCTCGACGCGGGCGGCCTTTGGTGGCTCGGGCGCCTTCGCCGGGGCGGGAGGCGGGGCCGGCGGTGTCTCGACGCGGGCCGCCTGTGGCGGCTCGGGCTCCTTCGCCGGGGCGGGCGGCGGGGCGGGCGGCGTCTCGATGCGGGCCGCCTGTGGCGGCTCGGGCTCCTTCGCCGGGGCGGGAGGCGGGGCTGGGCGGCGTCTCGACACGAGGAGGCTCAGGCGCCTTCGCAGGTGCCGGAGGTGGTGCGGGTGGTGTTTCGACGCGGGCTGCCTGCTCCGGGGGCTTTCGCCTGCGGCGGGGGCGGCGCTGGCGGAGGCGGCGGCTCGGGCTCCCGCTTGGCCGGCGGGGGCGGAGGCGGTGGTTCCTTGGCGTGGATACGTTCGGTAAGCTTGATCGACGGCGGCATGGCGGCGCGCAACGCCACGCGAACGGCCTCAGCCGTGGAAGCGTCGCCGGCAATGCCGGAAACGGTCAGCGCCGCATCCTCCATATCGGCGGCGCCGCTTTCCAACCGGCCCAGCGCCTCTACGCTCGCCACGGCGGCGCGCGCCCAATCCTGCGGCGCGCCTTCGGCGGGCAGCAGGGTGTCTTGGACAATGACGCCGCCCAGGCTTGCGCGTGCTGCGTCCAACACCTGCTGCTTGGCGCCGTCGTCGGGATAGTGGCCCGTCAAGACGAGCTGGCGCGCATCGCGCTTGGCAACCCAGGTGTAGGGGCTGACGGCCGGCGCCTTGACGGCGTTGCTGGCGAGCTTGATGCCTTTGGGTGGGCTCTTCATGGCCGAACGCACGGCCCGATAGGCCGCGACATCCTCCGCTTCGCCCGTGACGGAGAGGTCGAGCGTCTCGAGCACGACATCGCCGCGCTTGAGCGAGGCAAGCTGCTTCAAGGCGAAGCTGACGCCGGCCAGCCAGGTGTCCGTCGTGGGCGTGCCGCGCGCCGTATGCATGCGGTCGACCACCTCGAAGCCCGGGAAGTTCGCCTTGGTCACGCCGACGATGGACTTGCGCACCGCCTTGCTCGGAACATGGCCGGCGAGCTTGATGCGCTGGCCCCGCCGCGAGGCCCGCCACACGAACTTCTCCGCCATCGGCACCAGCGCGGCATTGTTGTCGACGACGCGAACGCCCCAGACGTCGCGCAGCTCGTCGGCTGCCTTTCGCCGATCATCGTCGTCGACGGCGGTGCCGCTCAGGGTGGCGTCGCGGCCCTCGAACCGCGCGACCGCCCACTCCATGCCGGCCTGGCGCAGGGCGAGCTTGGCGCGCTCGCCCAGATCCGCCTCGACCCGGTTGCGCTCGGCCCATGCCGCGGCTCCGCCCAGCAGCAGGATCGGGATGAGGCCCCAGAGCCAGCGCCGCCAATTGCATCGCATTCTGCTCAATCTCCCCCAATAGCGGCGTCTTTATTGCCCACGCTCGCGGCAGCTGCCACGACGCTGAGAGGGCGCGCGCCGGGTCGACGGACGACGGCTGGACGCGTGTGATCGTCGTCGAGGATTGCCCTGGGCTCTCGTGCGGCGGCACTATAAACAACCGGTTTCGGCATTCCAAGCCGGCCGGCTGAACTGCGCTAACGCCCGGCATGAACGGGCGATCATTTTGTGCCGCCGCCTCGTCGGGCTAGAAAAGCGACGGCGCGGCCGAGGATCCAGGGAGGAACGGCAGTGAGCGGCAAGACAGTCCTGATCGCGGAGAGCGGAGGCGTCACGCGGCTGACACTCAATCGGCCCGACAAGCTGAACGCCTTCACGTTGGAGATGCACGCCGAGCTGCGCGCCGGCCTGGAGGCCGCCAACGCCAATCCCGATTGCCGCGTCGTCGTGCTGACGGGCGCCGGCCGCGCCTTCTCGGCCGGGCAGGATCTCGCCGAGGTTGGCGGCCCCACCGACCCCGCCAACTCCGACGCCGGCGGCAGGCTCGAGCAAGCCTACAATCCGCTCATCAAGCTCATTGCCTCGCTGGAGAAGCCGGTCATCTGCGCCGTCAACGGCATCGCCGCCGGGGCCGGTGCCAACGTCGCGCTTGCCTGCGATCTCGTCTTTGCCGCGCGCTCGGCGAGCTTCCTGCAGGCCTTTGCCAGGATCGGCCTTGTGCCCGACTCCGGCGGCACGTGGACCTTGCCGCGTCTCGTGGGACCGGCGCGCGCACGGGGGCTTGCCATGCTGGCCGAGCCGCTCTCGGCCGAGAAGGCGGAAGCCTGGGGCCTGATCTGGAAAGCGGTCGACGACGACAAGCTCGAGGCCGAGGTGGCGGTGGTGGCCGGCAAGCTCGCCGTCGCTGCGACCTATGGTCTGGCGTTGACCAAGCAGGCGATCGCGGCGTCTTCCACCAACACCCTTGCCGGGCAGCTCGACCTGGAGCGCGACCTGCAGCGGCTCGCCGCAGCCTCTCCCGATGCGCGCGAGGGCATCGGCGCGTTCCTCCAGAAGCGGCCCGCGCGCTTCACGGGAAGAAAATCATGACGCGCGATGCCGCCGAGGTCGCCAGGCTGAGCGCCGAGGCCATGTGGGCCGACGATAAGGCGAGCCAGGCTCTCGGCATGCAGATCCTCGACGTGGCCCCGGGCATGGCGCGGCTGGCCATGACCGTGACCGAGCACATGGTCAACGGCCACGGACTATGCCACGGCGGGTTCATCTTCACGCTGGCTGATTCGACCTTGGCGTTTGCCAGCAGCTCGCACGGTCAACGTACGCTGGCGCAGCATTGCAGCGTGACCTACGTGTCGCCGGGCCGGCTCGGCATGCGCCTGACGGCGGAAGGGCGCGAGCGCCATCGCACCGAGCGCAGCGGCATCTACGATGTGACGGTTCGCGACGAAAACGGCACCACGATCGCCGAATTCAGGGGCCAAACGCGCACGCTGCCCGGCAGTCTGCTCGATAGAGACGAAGCGCGCAGGTCATGACCGGCACCCGACGCAGGCTGGCGCTGATAACGGGCGCCTCGGCAGGGCTGGGCGCCGAGTTTGCCCGGCAGCTCGCCGCCGCCGGCAACGATGTCGCCCTCGTCGCCCGGCGGCTCGACCGGCTCGAGGCGCTCGCGGGTGAGCTGACCGCGGCGCACGGCATCGAGGCGTACCCCATCAAGGCCGACCTCGGGCAGGCCGACGCGCACCGGCTCGTCATGGACGCGGTCACCTCGCGCGGGCGATCCGTCGACATCCTCGTCAACAATGCCGGCTTCACCATCCCGGAGGTTTTCGCCAAGGCGGACTGGCAGCGTGAGAGCGACATGATCATGACGCTCGTCTACGCGGTGTGCAGCTTCACGCACGCGGCGCTGCCGCACATGCTGGCGCAGGGTTGGGGCCGCATTATCAATGTCTCCTCGGTTGCGGCCTTCGCCCCCGGCATCGCCGGCCACACGCTCTATCCCGCGTCCAAGAGCTTCGTCGTCAAGTTCTCGCAGTCGCTCGATTGCGAGGTGCGCGGGCGCGGCGTTCATGTGACGGCATTCTGTCCGGGCCTTACCCGTACCGAGTTCCACATCGCCAGCGGCATGGCGGACCTGATCGCCAAGGCGCCGCGACGTTTCGGTGCCGAGCCGCCCGAGATCGTGGCCGCGGCGCTTGCCGCCAATGCGGCGGGCCAGGTCGTCGTGCTGACCGGCCTGCGCAGCAAGGTGCGCCGAGTCGCGCTGAAGCTCTTGCCCGAGGGCCTGACCCGGCCGATCATCAACTATGCCGCGGCGCGCTACCGGCGCGACGATTGAGGCGTGCGCGAGCTTCGCGCTTCGCGGCTCATGGAGGCTATCGTGCACATTGGATTGATCGGCGGCATCGGGCCGGCCGCGACGGAATTCTACTACCGCGGTCTGATCGACCGGCACGAGCGCTCCGGCACGCGCCTGGATCTCACCATCGCCCATGCCGACGTGCATGAGATGTCCCGCAACCTGACGAGCCGCGATGCTCAGGCCCAGGCCGAGGCCTTTGCGCCGTTGCTTCGGCGCCTGGCGGCAGCGGGGGCGCACGCGGCCGCCGTCACCTCGATGGGCGGCCACTTCTGCATCCGCGAGCTCGCGGCGATGTCGCCGCTGCCGCTCATCAACGCGCTGCCGGAGGTCGACGCCGCGATCACACGCAAGGGCTTCGAGACGGTCGGCATCATCGGCACGCGCATGGTGATGGAGACGCGGCTCTACGGCGTCATCTCAACGGCCGAGGTCGTCGTGCCGCGCGGCGACGAGCTCGACGAGGTAAACCGCAACTACGCCGACATGGCCACCGTGGGCCGGGTGACGGACGCACAGCGGCAAGCGTTCTTCACGGCGGGGCGGCGCCTGTGCCAGGATCAGGGCGCCGAGATCGTCCTGCTCGGCGGCACGGACCTGTTCCTGGCCTTCCAGGGCATGGATTGCGGCTTTCCCGTCCTCGACTGTGCCGACGTTCATGTCGAGGCCATTTACGCCCAGTCGCTCGAGAGGGTGTAGGGCAGCGCGAGAGACGCGCGCCGCGCCGAAGGCAGGGAGGATGCCGTGCTCGACCTGACCCCACGCCGGGAGGACCTCGATCCGATCGAGATCGCCTCGCGCGACGAGATCGCCGCGCTGCAGCTCGCCCGGCTCAAGCGCACGCTGCGGCACGTCTACGACAACGTGCCTCACTACTGGAAGGCGTTCGACGCGGCCGGCGTGCATCCCGACGATCTCAACTCGCTGGCCGATCTCGCCAGGTTCCCGTTCACCAGCAAGCAGGACCTGCGCGCCAACTATCCCTTCGGGCTGTTCGCCGTGCCGCGCGACCAGATCGTGCGCGTGCATGCCTCCTCCGGCACCACCGGCAAGCCCACCGTCGTCGGCTACACCAAGGGCGACATCGGTGTGTGGTCGGAGGTGGTCGCCCGCTCGATCCGCGCCGCCGGCGGCCGGCCGGGCATGAAGCTGCACAACGCCTACGGCTACGGCCTCTTCACCGGCGGCCTCGGCCTGCACTACGGCGCGGAGCACTTGGGGCTCACCACCATCCCCGTCTCCGGCGGCATGACCGAGCGGCAGGTGCAGCTGATCGCCGACTTCGAGCCCGACATCATCACGGTGACGCCCTCCTACATGCTGGCGATCCTCGACGAGTTCCGCCGCCAGGGCCGCGACCCGCGCGCCACCTCGCTCAAGGTCGGCATCTTCGGCGCCGAGCCGTGGACCAACGCCATGCGCGGCGAGATCGAGGAGGCCTTCGACATGCACGCCGTCGACATCTACGGCCTGTCCGAGGTGATCGGGCCCGGGGTGGCCAACGAGTGCGTCGAGACCAAGGACGGCCTGCACATCTGGGAGGACCACTTCTATCCCGAGATCATCGATCCGATGTCGGGCAAGCCGCTGCCCGACGGCGAGCAGGGCGAGTTGGTGTTCACCTCCCTCACCAAGGAGGGCATGCCCGTGATCCGCTACCGCACGCGGGACCTCACGCGCCTGCTCCCCGGCACGGCGCGCAGCCTGCGGCGCATGGAGAAGATCACCGGCCGCACCGACGACATGATGATCGTGCGCGGCGTCAACGTGTTCCCGACCCAGATCGAGGAGCTGATCTTGAAGGTGAAGGGCCTCAGCGCCCACTACCAGATCGTGCTGACGCGGGAGGGGCGCCTCGACGAGATGGAGATCCTGGTGGAGGCGGCGCCGGCTGCGGCGGAGGGGAGCGCTCGCAACGCGTCGGCGGCCGAACTCGGCCACCACATCAAGGGCCTGGTCGGCGTGACGGCCAGGATCACCGTCACCGACCCCGGCGGCGTCGAGCGCAGCCAGGGCAAGGCCCGCCGCGTCGTCGACAAGCGCGGACAGGGTTGATTCCCTCTCCCCATGCCTCTTCAGCATGGGGAGAGGGTTAGGGTGAGGGGCAGCAACATGCGCCGCAGCCAGCTTCTGCCCCTCACCCCGACCCTCTCCCCGCGCTGGCAAGGCGAGGCGCACGCCGGCGTAGCGCGGGGAGAGGGAGATCCCGGTGCACCGGCTTGCGGCCTCCACTGCCTCGTTCCATAAATCCGCGTGGCCGCCGATTCTCAACTCGCACGCGCCGTATCCGCAGACGCGCTCGGTCCTGCGCGCGCGATCCTGCGCACCATCTTCGGCCATGCCGACTTCCGCGGCCTCCAGGCCGGGGTACTCGCCGAGATCCTCGCCGGGCGCAGCGCGCTGGCGGTGCTGCCGACCGGCGGCGGCAAGAGCCTGTGCTACCAGATTCCGGCCCTTGTTCGCCCCGGTCTGGGCCTCGTCATATCGCCCCTCATTGCCCTGATGGCCGACCAGGTCGCAGCCCTGCAGCAGTCGGGCGTGGCGGCCGAGAAGCTCGACTCCAATACGAGCCTCGACGCGCGCGGCGACGTGTGGCGCCGGATCGACGCAGGCACCCTGGACCTGCTCTACCTGTCGCCCGAAGGCCTGATGCAGCCCGCGATGCTGGAGCGCCTGTCGCGTCTGCCGCTCGCGCTCGTGGCCATCGACGAGGCCCACTGCGTCAGCCAGTGGGGCCACGACTTCCGGCCCGAGTACCGCATGCTCGGCCGGCTCGCTGAGCTGTTTCCCCGCGTGCCGCGGCTCGCCGTCACCGCCACCGCCGATGCCCGCACGCGCGAGGACATCCGCACCGAGCTGCGCCTCGAGGGTGCGGCCGAGTTCGTCGACACCTTCGCGCGGCCCGAGCTGGCATTGACGGCCGAGCGCAAGCGCGGCAAGGGCCACGATCGCGTGCTCGAGCTGGTGGCCGAGCGGCCCCGGCGCTCCGGCGTCGTCTACGCGGGCTCGCGCGACGGTGTCGACCGGCTGGCGGACAAGCTGGCGGCCAAGGGCGTAAACGCGCTGGCCTACCACGCCGGGCTCGACAAGGACCTGCGCTCGATGCGCCTCGAGCAATTCCTCGAGGCCGAGGCCGCGGTGATGGTGGCGACCATTGCGTTCGGCATGGGCGTCGACAAGCCCGATGTCCGCTTCGTCATCCACGCCGACCCGCCGGCCTCCATCGAGGCCTACTGGCAGGAGATCGGCCGGGCGGGCCGCGACGGCGCACCGGCGGAGGGCATCACCCTCTACTCGTCGGCCGACCTCGCCTGGGCGCTGCGCCGCATCGACAGCCGCGACGTCGACGGCGCGGTCAAGGCAGTGCAGGCGCGCAAGGTGCGCCAGCTCTACAACATGCTCGACGGTACCGGCTGCCTCGCCGCCGCCGTGCGCCGCTACTTCGGCGAGCATGCCGTCGAGGCGTGCGGGCAGTGCGATCTGTGCCTCAATCCGCCCGAGGCCGCTGATGCCACGCAAGCCGCGCAGAAGGCGCTCTCCGCCGTGCACCGCCTCGGCGGGCGCTGCGGCCGCGGGCGCATCGTCGACCACCTGCTCGGCAAGACGAAGGGCGCCTTCGCATCCGAGATGGAGCTGTCGACCTTCGGCATCGGCAAAGAGCTCGACGCATCCGGCTGGCGCGATCTGCTCGACCAGCTGCTGTTTGAAGGCCTGCTGCGCGAGGACCCCAACGACGGGCGCCCCCTGATCGGGCTGGGCGGGGGCGACGAGGTCAGGGCGATCTATCGCGGTGAGCGGCGGGTGGCGATGCGCCATCTCGCCCGCGCCAAGGAGGGTGCCGGGAGTGCGCGGTCCAGGAAGCGGCACAGCGGTGAGCGTCTCGGCGTGGAAGCGGCGGACGCGCCGCTGTTCGAGGCGCTGCGCGCGTGGCGCCGTGAACGCGCCGCCGAGCAGCACGTGCCGCCCTATGTGATCTTCCACGACATCACGCTCTCGGCCATCGCGCGGGAGCGGCCTGCCAGCCGGGAGACCCTGGGTAAGATCAGCGGCGTCGGGCAGAAGAAGCTCGAACGCTATGGGTCTGCCGTCCTGGAGGTGGTACGCACGCACGCCCGCCCGGCGGGCCAATAGCTGCACCTGTCATCCCGGAATTTCGCGAAGCGAAATGTCCGGGACCCAGGGCCACGAACTCCGCGCACCATTTGGTCCTGGGTCCCGGATATTTGCTGGCGCAAATTCCGGGATGACAAGCGGCGCTACTTCGGTGCACGCTTGGCGAGAATCCGCTGCAAGGTGCGGCGGTGCATGTTGAGGCGCCGCGCCGTCTCCGACACGTTGCGGTTGCACAGCTCGTACACGCGCTGGATGTGCTCCCAGCGCACGCGGTCCGCCGACATGGGGTTCTCGGGCGGCGGCGCCTTCTGGTCGTGCGCGGCGAGCAGAGCATCGGTGACGTCGTCGGCGTCGGCGGGCTTGGCCAGGTAGTCGACTGCGCCCAGCTTCACGGCCGACACCGCGGTGGCGATATTGCCGTAGCCGGTAAGGACCACCGCGCGTGCTTGCGGATGCACCTTGGAAAGCTCGGCGATGACGTCGAGGCCGTTGCCGCCGTCCTCGAGCCGCATGTCCACCACGGCGAAAGCCGGCGCCTTCTGCCGGATCAGATCGAGCCCCTCGGCGACGGAGTGCGCCGTACGCACCTCGAAGCCGCGGCCCTCCATGGCGCGCGCCAGCCGCAGGATGAACGCGCGGTCGTCGTCGACGAGGATGAGGGAGCGGTCGGCCGGAAGCTCATCCGGCTTGAAAGCAAGGTCGGTGTCGTCGGCCACGGGCTGTGTCTCCAGGTACCCGTGATATATAGCGGCATATGGCCCCACGCCAAGCTCGGATGGGCCCAATCCTTTAACCAAGTCCTCCTTTTCCTTGGTCTTCTAATGGGTTGGCGCACGCCCGAGCGTGGCCTGCACGAGCTCTCCCCCTGCCTCGAAGCTGCTCCGTGGCCAGCTGACCGTGGCCACCGCGCCGTGATCGGGCCATTCGCGGTTCTCGAGGCCGACCGTGGCACCGGACCGTTCGAGCAGCGTCTTGGCGATGAAGAAGCCGAGCCCCAGGCCCGAGGGCGCGCCGTCCTTGGCGATGCCCGGACGGCTCGAGGGACGCGTCGTGATGTAAGGATCGCCGAGTGCATCCATGATGTCGGGGGGAACGCCCGGGCCGTCGTCGGCGATGGTTATCGTGATGTCGCGCGCCGACCACCGCGCGGTGATCTCCACGCGCTTGCGTGCGAAGTCGACCGCGTTCTCGACGAGATTGCCCAGCCCGTACATGACGCCGGGCTTGCGCTCGCCGACCGGTTCGCGCGTGGCTTTCGCGTCGCTGCCTTCCTCCGGCGATGCGGTCACCACCAGATCGATGCTGAACCCGCGGTATGGCTCGGCCGACTCCTCGATCAGTTGCGTGACGCTCATGCGCGCATGCAACGGGTCCGGCTCCGTCGGGCCCCCGGTCAGCTTCTTCAGGATCTCCTTGCAGCGAAGGGCCTGCGACTGCAGCAAGGCAAGGTCGTCGGCGAAGTGCGCCCCCTGCGGCGCCTCGCGTGCAAGCTCCTTGGCCACGACGGTGATGGTGGAGAGCGGGCTGCCGAGCTCGTGCGCGGCGGCGGCCGCGAGACCGTCGAGCGCGTGCAGCTGCTGCTCTCTTGCCAGCACCTGCTCGGTGGCCGTCAACGCCTCCGCCATCTGCCTTGCTTCCTTGGCGAGACGCCAGGCATAGAGCGCAAGAAAGATCATGCCCGAGAGCACGGAAGCCAATAGGCCCACCTTGTAGAGCGGCAGCAGCTCCGGCCTGCCCCCGGCGGCCCAGGGCAGGGGCAGGTGATAGAAGACGAGAAACACGGTGGCGCCGGCACCGAGCAGGCCGAGCGCGATGGTGTTGCGCGGGGGCAGCGTTGCCGCCGACACGGTCACCGGCGCGACCAGCAGGAAGGTGAACGGATTCTCGATGCCGCCGGTCAGGTAGAGCAGGGCGGAGAGCTGCAGGATGTCGTAGGCCAGCAGGCAGGTGGCGAGCGTCGAGTTGAGACGCGTGCGCGCCGGGTAGCGGATGCGCAGGAACACGTTGAGCCAGGCGGACAGCGCGATGAAACCGACGCAGATGCCGAACGGCAGCGGGAAGTCGAGCCCCAGATAGACGAAGCACACCGTCAGCAGCTGGCCGACGACCCCGAACCAGCGCAGGCGCACGGCCGTCTGCAGCCGCAATCGGCTCTCGCCAGGCTCCGCCTTCTGCCGTTCGTGATAAACCATGGGTAGCATTCGCTCATGCGGCAAAGCGCCGAGGACGCGCCGCGGCATCCCTGACGCTTGCCTTCATCATTCTGCTACTCCAGATAGAAGATTGTGGCCAGCCGTCCACGCTATCCCCTTCCCTGGTTCACCACTCTTCGGTTTTCCATAGCGACGAGAGGCATGCAGAGGCCAGTTTCACAGTCCGATGGCCGACCGCCTCCCGTCGAGGTGCGCGAGCTGCGCAAGGTCTACGGGGACGTCACCGCGGTCGATGGCATTTCCTTTGCGCTCGAGCCCGGCTCGATCACCGCGCTGCTCGGCGGCAACGGTGCCGGCAAGACCACCACCATTGCCATGCTGATGGGGCTCGTCGTGCCGACCTCCGGCGAGGCCCGCGTGCTCGGTGCGGACATGACCCGCCATCGCCACCAGGTGCTGCATCGCATCAACTTCGAGAGCCCCTATGTCGACGTACCGATGCGCCTCACCGTGCGGCAGAACCTGGAGGTGTTCGCGCGACTCTACGGGGTGCGCGACATCAAGGGGCGCATCGCCGAGATCGCCGAGGCGTTCAGGCTGGCCGAATTGCTGGATCGGCTCTATGGCAAGCTGTCGGCCGGGCAGAAGACGCGCGTCAGCCTCGCCAAGGCGCTGCTCAACGAGCCGGAGCTGCTGATGCTCGACGAGCCCACGGCATCGCTCGATCCCGATACGGCCGACTGGGCCCGCTCCAAGCTCGAGCTCTATCGTCGCGGGCGCGCGGCAACCATCGTGCTCGCCTCCCACAACATGGCCGAGGTCGAGCGCCTGGCCGATCGCGTCATCATGCTGGAGAAGGGCCGCATCATCGCCGACGAGACGCCGGCCGAGCTCATCAAGCGCTTCGGCCGCACCAACCTCGAGGAAGTCTTTCTGGCCATCGCCCGCCGCGGCGCCGACGACAGCGAGACGGCCCCGTGAGCAAGAGCACGCCCCAGCGGCTTCATCCCTCGCCGCTCGGCGAGCAGGCGGGCCTCGCAGCATCCGCGAGGCGCGTGTGGGGCATGGTGCTGCGCTACTGGTACGTGATCCGATCCTCCTGGCCGCGCACCGCGGAGCTCGTCTACTGGCCGCTGGTGCAGATGCTGATGTGGGGCTTCCTGCAGTCCTACCTTGCGCAAACCACGAGCTTCGCTGCCAAGGCCGCCGGCCTCTTCATCGGCGCGGTGCTGCTGTGGGACGTCCTGGTGCGCAGCCAGCTCGGCTTCGCCGTGGCCTTTCTCGAGGAGGTCTGGTCGCGCAACCTCGGCCACCTGATGATGAGCCCGCTCAGGCCGTATGAGCTGGTGGCCGCGCTCATGGCCGTGAGCCTCATCAAGCTGATGGTGGCGATGGTGCCCGTCGCCACGCTGGCCTACCTGTTCTTCGGCTTCAACGTGCTGAGCCTGGGGTTCGCCTTCGCGGCCTTCTTTGCCAACCTCGTGTTCATGAGCTGGTCGCTCGGTCTCGTCTCCACGGGCGTGGTGCTGCGCTGGGGGCTCGGGGCAGAGAGCTTCGCCTGGCTCATCGTCTTCGTGTTCCTGCCGATCTGCTGCGTCTACTATCCGGTGGCGACGCTGCCCGGCTGGCTGCAGCCGGTTGCGCTGGCGCTTCCGCCGACCTATGTGTTCGAGGGGCTGCGGGCCATCGTCTTGCGAGGCGCCTTCGTCGGCGACTTGATGCTCAAGGCGGTCGCGCTCAACGCGCTCTATTTCATTCTTGGATACGCGGTGTTCACTTATTTCCTGCAGAGCGCGCGCGTCCACGGTACGCTCGTGCAGATGGGCGAGTGAGGAAGCAGGTCGGTGTCGTTGCCCAAGCTCAGGATCGCGCTTTTCATCATCACCGGCCTCGCGCTGGGCGGTGCACTGGCGATCGGAGTATTCCCGGGCGTACGCGAGCGGCTGCTGCCGCCAAGGATGCAGTCGATGGGGCGCGCCCTGGTCGGAGGTCCCTTCAGCCTCACCGATCACACCGGCAAGCGCGTCACCGACAAGGACTTCCGCGGACACACGCTGCTCGTGATGTTCGGGTTCACGTTCTGCCCCGACGTGTGTCCCACGGAGCTGCAGCTCGTCTCCGCCGCGCTCGACAAGCTGGGCCCGAAGGCCAACGATGTCGTGCCGCTGTTCATCACGGTCGACCCTGAGCGCGATACGCCGGCCCAGCTCGCCATGTACGTGAAGAGCTTCCATCCGCGGCTCGTCGGCCTGAGCGGAACGCCGCAGGAGATCGCCGCCGTCGCCAAGGAATACCGCGTCTACTACAAGAAAGTCCCCGATCCCAAGTCCACTGCCGGCTATACGATGGACCACTCCGCCTTGATCTACGTGATGGGACCGGACGGCTCCTACCAGACGCACTTCACGCCGGGCGTGAGCGTCGAAACGCTCGCCGGGCGGCTCGGCAAGCTGTTGCAAGCCAATCACAACCTTTAGCCAAGTGCCGAATCAGTGCAGTCTCCCTCTCACAAACCTTTAGAATTTGATACGCCTCGCGGGCTTCGAGAAGGCACTTGAGCAAGTCGTGCTCCGGCCCGTGTCGGCGAATCGGGGACGAGAACCGGGGGACGATTCCGTGCTCTACCACTGGTATGAGTTCGGTCGCGCTGCCTTCAGGCCAGCGAGAATGGCAGCCGATTCCTGCCGCCTGTTCTTCAATCCTCTCAACCCTCTGACGCACACCCCGATCGGTCGCAGCGCGGTCGCAGCGTGCGAGGTGTTCGAGCGCGCGACCCGGCGCTATCCCAAGCCCGACTTCGGCATCACCCGCACGAAGGTCGGCGCCACCACCGTGGCGGTAAGCGAGGAGGTCGTCTGGCAGACGCCGTTCTGCCGGCTGGTGCACTTCAAGCGCGACATGGATCCGCGCCGTGCCGCGCAGGACCCGCGCGTGTTGCTGGTGGCGCCCATGTCGGGGCACTTCGCGACCCTGCTGCGCGGGACGGTCGAGACGTTCCTGCCCCAGCATGAGGTCTACGTCACCGACTGGCAGGATGCGCGCGACGTGCCGGTGTCCGCCGGCTCGTTCGACCTGGACGACTATATCGACACCATGTGCGCGATGTTCCGCTTCTTCGGCGGGGACGTGCATGTGTTTGCGGTGTGCCAGCCGTCGGTGCCCGTGCTGGCGGCGGCGGCTGTCATGGAGGCCGACGGCGATCCGGAGGTGCCGCTCTCGCTCATCCTCGCCGGCGGCCCGATCGATACGCGCGTCAACCAGACCGTGGTCAACACGCTGGCGGAAAAGCGCGGCACGGACTGGTTCCACCGCAACGTCATCACCAACGTGCCGTGGCCGAGCAAGGGCCGCGGGCGGCTCGTCTATCCGGGCTTTCTCCAGCTGTCGGGCTTCATGACCATGAACCTCGACCGGCACGTGCAGGCGCACAAGGAGATGTTCCTCCACCTGGTGCACGGCGACGGCGACTCGGCCGACAAGCATCGCGAGTTCTATGACGAGTATCTCGCCGTCATGGACCTGACGGCCGAGTTCTATTTGCAGACCGTCGATACCGTCTTCGTCCAGCACCTGATGCCGCGCGGGCTGATGACGCACCGCGGCCGCTCGATCGACCTCGGCGCCATCCGCCGGCCGGCACTGATGACGGTGGAGGGCGAGAAGGACGACATCACCGGCACGGGCCAATGCCGTGCGGCGCTCGATCTGTGCGCGAGCATCCCCTCAGCGAGCAAGCAGCACTTCGAATGCCCCAGAGTCGGCCACTACGGTCTGTTCAACGGCTCGCGCTTCCGTTCGGAGATTGCCCCGCGCATCACCAAATTCATGCGGGCACACGACCCGTGCGCGGCGCTGCCCCTCAGCATCGCCGAGCTCGAGCACATGGCCACCATGCCGCGCCGCAAAGGCGCGCCGCAGGCGGCGGACTCCGAAGCGCTTGCCTTCAGCTTCTCCGCGCGATGACCTCACGCAGCGAGTCACCTGTCGATCCGCCTAGCAAAACATCTGTCACGGGAGCGCCACAGTACTCCATGCGGCGCAATGCGCCATCCGATGGATGCTTTACCAACCACAATTATTTGCTAGGCCAGCGGGCCGGCAGTGCAGCCAATATTGCAATGTGCCGGCTGTTGATGCGCAGATAAGTGTGCGGGTCGTGAGTGAGGGGGCCAAGACGTTGTCATCGAGACGAACCAAGAAGTCGAGAACGGTCGCACTGCAGGTGCAGGGCATCGGCGTGCCGGTCGAGCTGCGGCGCCACGCGGGTGCGCGGCGGCTGACGCTGCGCGTGAGCAAGACGCGCCGCGCAGTGGTGGTGACGGTTCCCGCCGAATGCCGCGTGGACGAGGCGGGCAGGTTCTTGCGGAGCCACATCGACTGGGTGCGGGACCGGCTGGGCCGCGTGCCCGAACCTGTGCCATTCGTCGACGGCGCCAGGATCCCGGTGCGCGGCCGGACGCACCGCATCCGCTTCGCGGGCGCGGTGCGCGGCGTGGGGGTCGTGAGCGCCGACGAGTCCGCCACCGGTATGCCGCGCCTCACGATTGCCGGCGCGGTCGAGCACGCGGCGCGACGGCTGAAGGACTGGCTCGCCGACGAGGCCCGCTCCGATCTCGATGCGCGGGTTGCCTGGCACGCCCGGCGTCTGGGCGTGCGCGTGCGGCGCATCGGCTTGCGCGATCAGACGACGCGCTGGGGCTCGTGCTCCGCGAGCGGCCTGCTGTCGTTCTCCTGGCGGCTGATCCTCGCCCCGCCGTTCGTGCTCGACTACGTTGCCGGGCACGAGGTGGCGCACCTTCTCGAGATGAACCACGGGCCCCGCTTCTGGAAGCTGGTCGCAAAGGCGGTGCCGCGGCTCGAGGAGGCCAAGGAGTGGCTGCGCAACGAGGGCAGCGAGCTCCACCGCTATGGCGTCGACCACGTCCCGGTCCGCAGCGCGGTTTAGTCGCGGCGCACCGTTGGGGGCCGCACGTCGCGGAGCCGATCGACCGCCGAGCCGATCCAGGCGCGCACCTTGGCCAGCTGCGGGTTGGCGCCTGTCGGCGGTTCGCGGTCGGTGCCGTTGTCCGCACCGATGGCGCGTTCCACGAAATTGAGACCGATCCGCTCACTCGGCATGAGCGGCGGCTCGCCGCGCGCGGTGGGCGCAGCGACGGGCGCGAATGGCCGGCTCGAGAGCGGGGCGGGCGCGTAGCGCTCGTGCGCCATCACCATGACCTCGTGCCAGATCTTGGCGGGCAGGCTTCCGCCCGTGACCTTGTGCATGGCGCGCTGGTTGTCATTGCCGACCCACACGCCCGCCGTGAAGTGGGCCGTGTAGCCGACGAACCAGGCATCCCGGAACCCTTGCGAGGTGCCGGTCTTACCGGCCGCGGGACGATCGGCAAGTGTGGCGCGGCGGCCGGTGCCCGAGGTGAGCACCGCGCCCAGCATGTCGTTGAGCGCGTTGACGTGCTGCCGTGCCACCAGGACCTCGGCGCGGGCTTTCGGCCGCTGGTAGAGCAGCCGGCCGGAAGGCGTGCGCACTTGGCTGATCAGGTGCGGCTCCAGCGTGCGGCCCGCGTTGGCGAGCACGCCGTAGGCGCCGGTCAGCTCGAGCAGCGTCACCTCCGAGGTGCCAAGCGCGAGCGAGGCTTGAGCGCGCAGCGGGGAGCCGATGCCGAGGCGGCGTGCGACGGCCACCGTCTTGCGCGGCCCGACGCTCATGTTGAGGCGCGCGGCGGCCGCATTCATCGACTGGCTCAACGCGTCGCGCAGCGTCACCTCGCCCCGGTAGCCTTCGCCCTCGTTGCGCGGGCTCCACCCCGAGCCGAGGATCGGCAGGTCGAGCACCTTGCTGTCGGGAGTCAGGCCGGCCTCGAGCGCGGCGAGGTAGACGAAGGTCTTGAAGGCGGAGCCCGGCTGGCGCCTGGCCTTGAGGGCGCGATTGAACTGGCTTTCCGCGTAGGATCGCCCGCCGACCATGGCACGGATGCCGCCCTCCATGTCGAGCAGGATGAGGCCGGCCTGGCCCGCGCCGAGCTTCTGGCCCTCGTTCTCCATGACTCCGGTGACCAGCGCCTGCGTGCGGCGCTGAAGGCTGCCGTCGATGGTGGTCTCGACGATCAATTTGCCGGTGGTCGGGCCAACCAGGGTCGGCAGCTGCTCGATCACGGCGTCCACGACATAGTCGGCGCCCGACGAGTCGCGACGCGGGGCCTGATCGACGAGGCCGATAGCGGTGCTTGCAGCCTCCTCGGCCTCTTTCGGCGTCAGGAAACCCGCCTCAACCATCATGCCCAGCACATTCCGCGACCGCGCCTTGGCGATTGCGGGGTTCCAGGCCGGCGAGTATCGCGATGGCGCCTTCAGGAGCCCGGCCAGCATGGCGGCCTCCGCGACGTTGACGTTGCGCGCCGACTTGCCGAAGAAGCGCTGCGCGGCCGCTTCCACGCCATAGGCGCCGCCGCCGAAGTAGACGCGATTGAGATAGGCCTCGAGGATGTCGCGCTTGGAGAGCCGCAGCTCGAGCCACAACGCGAGTGTCAGCTCCTCGACCTTGCGGGCGATCGTGCGCTCCGGAGAGAGGAACAGGTTCTTGGCAAGCTGCTGGGTCAGGGTCGAGCCGCCCTGCGAGAAGTGGCCGGCGCGCAGGTTGGCAAGCGCCGCGCGTGCGAGCCCGGCGGGGTCGAACCCCCAATGCTGGAAGAAGCGACGGTCCTCGGCGGCGAGGACCGCGTCGACGAGATGGCGCGGCAGCAGGTCGACCGGAATGTAGGCGTTGGATGCGCCGCGCTCGTTCAGGGGCGATCCGTCCCGCGCGAGGACGCTGACGATGGGGCCCTGCGGCTCGTGGCGCATCGCCAAGGGGTCCGGCAGGACCGCCGAGTAGTAGACCAGCAGGCCGGCCAACCCCGCCATCGCCGGCAGGCCGAGGTACAGGGTCGCGATGACGAGGAGCCGAAGCTCCCATGGCAGGCGTTTGACCAGGCTGCGCCTCGGCGGCGGCTCGTGCGCCTCCCTGCTGGTCCTGGGCGGATGGAAAAGGCCCATCGTCCGACGCCGTGCCCCCAACGCATCACGCGCACGGACGGCAGCGCCGGCGCCTCAGCAAGAGGCTAGGGATGGGGGCGTTAAGATCAGGTTAACTATGCGCGAGAGCGGAGCCGGCTAGAGCAGGGTCGCTTCGGATGGAATCGCCTTGCCTCGATCGCGACGTTTCGGCCGAAGCGTGAATCCTGCTCTAGATCTGAAATCCCTCGCTGGCCTTGCCGCCAAACAGCTTGTAGCCGAAGGCGATGATGACGCCGACCACAATCCGCGTCACCAGCACGAAGCCCATGTAGACGATCTGCCGCTCGTCGACGAGCGCACGCAGAACCACCTCATAGCGCGCGGGCCAGGTGCCGGAGATGACGCTTTCGCGGATCGAGCCCGCCCACCTGAAGAGCTGCAACGTCCAGTCCGGGAAATAGAACCAGAAGAACCCAAGTGCGACGGCGCCGAGGATCAGCGAGAAGAAGACGTTGCCGAGGGATAGGAAGAAGCGGGTGCCGTACACGCTGAACTCCTGGACGTTGATGGGCCTGGCAAACACCCGATCGCGAAAGCCTACATTAGTGTTGCCGGCTGCCCGATGTCGACCTGCAGCTTGCGCGAGCAGGCTCGAGGCTGGCGTTCCGCGACCGGACGTGCAAAATCCGATATGCCCGACGCATTGATAAGTAAGGGGGAAATGGACATGCCCGGCCCAGATCTCAAAGAAGTCACAACCGGCCTTCGGTTCCCCGAAGGGCCCGTGGCGATGCCCGACGGCTCCGTGCTGGTGGTCGAGATCGAGGCGGCGCGGCTCACGCGCGTGGCCCCCGACGGGCGCAAGACGACCGTCTCTCAGCACACGGGCGGGCCCAACGGCGCCGCGGTCGGGCCCGACGGCAAGGTCTACATCTGCAACAACGGCGGCTTCAACTGGCACGAGGACCCGAAGTTCGGGCTGCGGCCGACGGCGCAGGCAGACGACTATTCCGGCGGGCGCATCGAGCGCGTCGACCTCGCCACGGGGGCAATCGAGACGGTCTACACGGAATGCGACGGCTTCCCGCTGAAAGGCCCCAACGACATCGTCTTCGACGCGCACGGTGGCTTCTACTTCACCGATTTGGGCAAGACGCGGCCGCGCGAGATGGACCGCGGCGCCGTCTACTACGCCAAGGCCGACGGCAGCTTCATCAAGGCCGTGGCCTATCCCACGATCACGCCCAACGGCTGCGCGCTGTCGCCCGACGGCCGCACGCTCTACTTTGCCGAGACGGAATCGGCGCGCCTGTGGGCCATGGACATTCTGGGACCCGGCGAGGTGAGGCGCGAGCCGTTTCCCTCCGTCAACGGCGGCCGGCTGGTGGGCTGTCCCGGCGGCTATCAGCGCTTCGACAGCATGGCGGTCGACGGCGCCGGCAACATCTGCGTGGCGACGCTTGATCAACGGCGGCATCACCGTGTTCAGCCCGGACGGCAAAAGCGTAAAGCACATCCCGATGCCGGACATCTATGCGACCAACATCTGCTTCGGCGGGCCGGATCTCCGCACGGCCTACGTCACGCTCTCGGGATCGGGGCGGCTCGTCGCCTTCGAGTGGGAGCGGCCCGGGCTGCGGCTGAACTACCAGTAGGGCCGGCCGAGGCCAGCGCGACCCTCGCCGTAACGCGGCCCGAGCGCCGCTCGTTTGATCTACAGATTGGCCCCGCGCTGAGACATGATCGTGGGTTTCTCCAGCGTGGATCGCTCCAGCGCATGCGCGACGACCGCGACTGTGTTAGGCTACCACTCATGGCCAGGAACAAGATCTCCCACGACAAGCAGCCAGCGGGTTCCGTCAGGCGTGCCGCGTCGGGGAAAAGGGTCGTCGCGCGCAACTCGGAGGCTGGCAAATTTGTGATCGGCCGTGACGCCTTTGGCAAAGTGTCGGAGGTAGAGGGCATCGTTGCCTCGCGTCGCCTCAAGGCCGACCTGCGTCGGTTGGAAAGCGCCTCACCAGAGAAGCGACGCTCAATACTCTCGGAAAAGTACGGGAAGAAGTGATGCCGGCCTATGTACCAGGCCGAGCCCGATCCGTACTGCTATCCTGGCACCAACGTCCTCCGCAACAAGGCCAACCTCAGAAGCGCCGGCACGCTCGAGGAGTTCGAGACGGCGATGACGTTCGCGCGCTCGGAGGAGCCGCTGCCGGGAGGACGCCTCACGGTCACGCACTACCGCGCGATCCACCATCACCTGTTCCAGGATGTCTACGATTGGGCCGGCAAATTCCGGACCGTGCGGCTCGCCAAAGGCGTCAGCACGTTCTGCTACCCGGAGCACATCGCGCGGGAGATGCGGCGACTATTTGCCTGGCTTCGCGACCGCCGGTACCTCCGCCACCGCACAGCTGCTGAGTTTTCTCGCGAAGCGGCCCACTTTCTCTCGGAACTCAACGCGATACATCCATTCCGTGAAGGCAACGGCCGCACGCAGCTTACCTTCCTTGCGTTCCTCGCCGAGCGGGCCGGCCATCCGCTCGACCTCGACCGGCTCGATCCGGCCGCGATGCTGGCTGCCGTAATCCAAGCCTTCCACGGCAACGAGGTGCCGCTTTCAGCAGTCCTCGCAGTACTCTTGGCGTAGCCACGGGCAGCGATGAACGTCGGGCTTTAGCCCGTGCAGCTCGGGCGTTCCAAGATCGCCGAATCCGGGCAACATGGCACCCAGCCAGGTGCACGCAAGCGCCGGGATGACGTCAGCGGCTGTTCTTCTTGCGCCAGGCGGCGAAGTCGACGTTGGTCTGCGGATCGGTGGGCGGATAAAGGCCCAGGATCGAGCGGCCCTTGTTCACCTCCTCGGTGACGAAGTCCTCGAACGCGGTCATCTCGAAGGCTTCCGCCGCGATCTCGTCGGCCAGGTGCGCCGGGATCACCACCACGCCCTCGCCGTCGCCCACGATCACGTCGCCTGGGAACACGGGCGCATCGCCGCAGCCTATCGGCACGTTGGTGTCGATCGCGTGGTGCAGCGTGATGTTGGTCGGGGCGGACGGGCGCTTGTGATAGGCGGGGATCGCGAGCTGCGCGATCTCCGGCGCGTCGCGGAAGCCGCCGTCGGTGACGATGCCGGCGACGCCCCGCTTCATCAGGCGCGTGACCAGGATCGCCCCGGCGGAAGCCGCGCGCGCATCCTTGCGGCTGTCGATCACGAACACGGCGCCGGGCGGGCACTCCGCGTCGATCGCCTTGCGCTGGGGATGGTTGCGATCCTGGAACACGGTGATCGGGTTCAGGTCCTCGCGCGCGGGGATGTAGCGCAGCGTGAAGGCCTCGCCCACCATCGTCCCGGCGCCCGGGTTGAGGGGATGCACGTCCTGGATGAACTGGCTGCGCAGGCCCTTCTTGTAAAGCGCCGTGCACAGCGTCGCCGTGCTCACCGTCTTGAGCTTGTCGCGCGTCTCGGGCTTCAGCTTTGCCATGCAATGATCCCCGTCCTTGTGCTGCCGCTCGTGCCGGTCACTTGACGAGCGGCATGACTTCCTTGGCAAAGCGCTGCATCCGCTCCAGCGTCTCCGGCAGCGACGCGGTCTGGAAGGTGAGGCAGATGTGGCGCACGCCCGCCTGCGCAAGAGCCGCCGCGTCAGCGGCCATGTCGGCGGATGAGCCCGTGAAGAGCTTGCGGCCCCCATCCTCCCGCTTCTGCGCCGACCAGTCCGCCGGCCACAGCACGAGATAGCCGACGTCGATGCTGTTGGGATCGCGCTTGGCCGCTTCGGCCGCGCGATGGAGCTCCCCGATGCCGGCGTGCAGCCGGTCCGGCGTATCGAGCCGGTGCTGCGGGTTGTTGGAGGCGGGATACCAGCCCTGGCCGGCGCGCACCGCCCGCTTGATGGCCACGGCGCTCTCGCCACCGATCCAGATCGGCGGATGCGGTTTGCGCACGGGCTTGGGCGCGAACATGACGTTGTCGAAATTCACGTGCGCGCCGTGATAGGCGGGCGCTTCCTGCGTCCACAGCGCCTTGAAGGCGTCGATATACTCGTCGGTGGCGCGGCCGCGCTCGGCGTAGGGCGGCGCACCCAGCGCCTCGAATTCCTCCTTCAGCCAGCCGACGCCGCAGCCGACGATCAGGCGCCCGCCCGAGAGGATGTCGATGGTGCTTAGCATCTTGGCGGTCAGCACCGGCTGGCGCTGGGGCACCACCATGACGGAGGTGAGGAGCTGCAGCCGCTCCGTGCGGGCGGCCAGAAAGGCGAGGGTCGCCAGCTGGTCGAGGCAGGCGCCGGCCGTGCGCCCGGCCCACATCCCGTCATCGCTGTAGGGATAGCGCGAGGCAATGTCGCGCGGCACGACGACGTGGTCGTTGACGCTGATGAAGCCGAAGCCGAGCTTCTCCGCTTGGCTCGCGACGGCCATGTAGCCCTCGCGTGTTTCCAGTACGCCGCGCGTCGCCGTCGCCACGCCGAAATCCATGGGGCTACTCCTTCGGTTGCAGGAAGGCGCGCGTCCACCGCTCATAGGCTTCCGAGCGCGTGACCGTCTCCATCATCTCCTTGGGGGCGAGACCGGTGAGCTGTCCCGGGGCCGTCCCCTCGCGCAGCGCCTTCAGCGTGTCGTGGATCGCGCGCACCGACGCCTGGAACGGCTGGTGGCCCTGCAGCGCGACGCGCACGCGCCTGGCGGCGAGATAGGCGCGATCCGAGAGATCGCCGCCGGTGCCGCCCAGGACGATCGGGATCTTGATGGCGGCCGAGACCGCATCGAGCTCCTCGCGCGTCTTGACCCCGACCAGGAACATGACATCGACCCCGGCCGCCTCGTAGGCCTTCGCGCGGGCGATGGTATCCTCCAGGCCGCTGATGGCGATGGCGCTGGTCCGCCCGGCGATGACGAGGTCGGGGTCGCAGCGCGCCTCCAGCGCCGCCCGCATCTTGCCGACCCCCTCCGCAATGGAAAGCAGCTGCGGCTTGCCGGAAGGCCCGTAGGCGCGGGGCAGCAGCGTGTCCTCGATCGAAAGTCCTGCCACGCCGGCGTTCTCCAGCTCCTCCACCGTGCGCATGACATTGAGCGCGTTGCCGTAGCCGTGGTCGGCATCGACCAGCAGCGGCAGCTCGGCGGCGCGGCCGATGCGGTAGGCCTGGTCGGCGAACTCGGTCAGGGTCAGCACGATGAGATCGGGCGCCCCCAGCACCGCCATCGAGGCGGTGGAGCCCGCAAACATGCCCATCTCGAAGCCGAGGTCGTGGGCGATCCGCGCCGAGATGGGGTCGTGGACGGAGGCCGGATGCACACACTCGGTGCCCGCCAGGATGCGGCGAAACTTCTGGCGACGCGCCTGCCACCGCGACGGCATGGATCCTCCCCGTACTTCTCTTGCGCCGAGCGCGTCGGCTATGTTGACGTTGCAAATGGAGACCATGGAGAGCGCAAGGATGCAAGAGCCGACGACGATCGAGGTGCTGCACGAACTGGTGGCGCCCGCCAAGCGCAATCTCTCCAAGGGCCACTGGGACTACCTGATGGGCGGCGCGGAGACGGAGACCACCTTCGAGCGCAACCGCGTCGCCATCGACTCCATCGCCTTCCGCCCCCGCGTGCTGCGCAACGTCGAGAAGGTGGATACGGGCGCCAGGCTCCTTGGGCAGTCCCTGCGCCTGCCGGTGGTGCTGGCCCCCATCGGCTCGCTGCAGGATCTCAGCCCCGAGGGCGGGGCCGCATCCACGCGGGCGGCGGCGCGCGCCGGCGTCATGCATATGCTGAGCACGGTCACCGCGCCGGGCCTCGAGGCGGTCGCCGCCTGCAACGACCACCCCAAGCTGTTCCAGCTCTACGTGCGCGGCGATGAGGCGTGGATCGATTCCCACGTCGAGCGGGCGATCGCCAACCGCTATGTCGCGTTCTGCTTCACCGTGGACCTCGACCATTACGGGCGGCGCGAGCGCGACATCTCCAAGCGCCACAAGACCACCTCGCGCAAGACGCAACCGCCCGATTTCTTCCAGGCGCGCTTCACCTGGGACGGCCTCGACCGTGTCATGCGCAAATACGACATCCCCATCATCCTGAAGGGCATCGCCACGGCCGAGGATGCGATGATGGCCGTCGAGCGCGGCGTCGCCGCCATCTACGTTTCCAACCACGGCGGCCGTCAGCTCGACCACGGCAAGGGCAGCCTCGCCGTTCTGCCCGAGATCGTCGAGACGGTGGCAGGCCGCGCGGAGATCATCGTCGACGGCGGCTTCATGCGCGGCACCGACATCGTCAAGGCGATGGCGCTCGGCGCGAACGCGGTGGGCATGGGCAGACTGCAGGGGCTGGCGCTGGCCGCCGGCGGCGAGGATGCGCTGGTGCGGGCGCTGGAGCTCCTGGCCGACGAGGTGACCCGCTGCCTGGGCCTGCTCGGCGTCACCTCCTTCAAGGAGCTCAATGCGAGCTATGTGGCGCCCGTTGCGCCGCTCCCCCGCACCTATCTCGACAGCGCCTTCCCGCTCTTGAGGGAGGGGTATTGATAAGGCGGCGTGCTTCAAACCGTCAGGCGGACTCGACGAAGTTCCCCTCCCCTTGACGGGGAGGGGTTAGGGGTGGGGTGAGGCCGCAAGAGCGCCCAAGCATCGTCACCCCCGCCCCCATCTGCTCCCCGCATGTCCTCGGGCTCTCCACACGGTCGTCCTGCCCAAAGATGGCCCGAGGGCAAGGGGGAGGGGAGTCGCGCGCGGCGGTCGCTTCAGTCCACCAACTGAGCAATTCACGCTACGCAGCGGCGCGGGCGTCCTCGCGGATCAGGTCGGAGGCCTTCTCGCCGATCATGATGGCGGGCGCGTTGGTGTTGCCGGAGACCAGCGTCGGCATGATCGAGGCATCCGCAACGCGCAGTCCCGTGAGCCCGTGCACCCTCAAGCGCGCATCGACCACGGCCCTGGGGTCGCTGCCCATCTTGCAGGTGCCGACGGGGTGGAACACGGTCGTGGCATACTGCCGGGCATAGCCCATGAGGTCGTCGTCGCCCTCGACCTTCGGCCCCGGCAGATGCTCCGCGACGACACACTGCGCGAAGGCCGGCTGGCGCGAGACCCGGCGCAGCAGCTTGATGCCGTCGAGCAGCACGCGCCGGTCGGCTTCGGCTGCGAGGTAGTTGGAAACAATCCTCGGATGCGCGGCCGGATCAGCCGAGGCGACGGCGATGGTGCCGCGGCTCTCGGGGCGCAGCTGGCACACGGAGGCCGTGACGCCGGAGAACTTGTGCAGGCCCTGGCCCGGCCGGTCGGCGCTGAGCGGCAGGAAGTGGAACTGCACGTCGGGCAGGTCGAGATCGGGGCGCGAGCGGGCGAAGGCGCCGGCAGCCCCTGCCCCGATCGTCAGGATGCCGGTGCGGCGCAGCGCATACTCGAGCCCCGTGCGGACCTGCTGCCAGCGGCTGTGCCACACGTCGTTGAGGCTGCCCTCGCCCTTGCACTCGAAGACGAAGCGCACCTGCAGATGGTCCTGCAGGTTCTCACCCACGCCCTCGAGAGCATGCCGGACCGGGATGCCCGCCGCCTTCAGCACATCCGCCGGGCCGATGCCGGAAAGCTGGAGGATGTGCGGCGAGCCGATGGCGCCGGCGGCAAGCACCACCTCGCGGCTGGCCTTGATGCTCTCGACGCGGCCATGGCGCGCAAGAGCAACGCCGGTCGCGCGGGGGCCGTCCAGCATCACGCCGTGGACGAGGGCGTCGGTGACGATCTCCAGGTTGGGCCGGTTGCGGATCGGCCGCAGGTAGGCGACGGCCGACGAGCACCGCCGGCCGTTGCGGTTGGTGAGCTGGAAATATCCGGCCCCCTCCTGCTGGGGACCATTGAAGTCGTCGGTGCGCGGGATGCCGGCGGCCTCGCAGGCGGCGATGAAGGCCTCGCACAGCGCATTCTGTGCGAACCGCACGTCGGAGACGGCAAGCGGGCCGCCGACGCCGTGCAGCTCGCTCGCGCCCCGCTCCTGGTCCTCGGCCCGCTTGAAGTAGGGCAGCACGTCGGCAAAGGACCAGCCCACGTTGCCGAGCTGGCGCCACACGTCGTAGTCCTGCGATTGTCCGCGCAGGTAGAGCAGGCCGTTGATGGAGCTCGAGCCGCCCAGCACGCGCCCGCGCGGCCAGGTGATGGTGCGCCCCTCGAGGTGCGGCTCGGGGCCGGAGCCGAACTGCCAGGTGACCGCGGGGTTGGAGAAGTTGCGATAGTAGCCGGCGGGAACGTGAATCCAGGGGTTGCGGTCGCGGCCGCCCGCCTCGATCAGCGCGACTTTCACGTTCGGGTCCTCGCTCAGGCGGTGCGCCACCGCGCACCCCGCCGAGCCCGCGCCGACGATCACGTAGTCGAAGACCTCTCCGCCCATCTTTTCCGCGTTTCCCCGAATTGTTATTGACGGCAACTCTAGGATGCGTGGCCCTCAGTGCCAAGATATGCGCCGTGTCGCGCAGCAGTTGAACGCGCGGGCCGGGCGCACTAGCCTTGGCGGGAATTCCCTCAAGCTCACCCCGTTGCGGAGAACCCCCATGCTGGACCGGCCGACCAAGCTCAAGGCGTACCAGACCTACATCGACGGCAAGTGGTGCGACGCCGCTTCGGGCAAGACCTTCCAGACCTTCGATCCCTACACCGGCGAGCCCTGGGCGGTGATCCCGGAATGCGACGCCAAGGACGTGGACAAGGCGTGCGAGGCGGCCTGGCGCGCCTTCGACCAGGGACCATGGGCCGCCATGACCCAGACCGCGCGCGGAAAGGTGTTGCGCCGCATCGCCGGCCTGATCGAGAAGCACGCCGAGCACCTGGCCGAAATCGAGGTGCGCGACAACGGCAAGCTCATCTCGGAGATGGCCGCGCAGCTCAAGTACCTGCCCGAGTGGTTCTACTACTACGGCGGGCTGGCGGATAAGATTCAGGGCGCGGTGGTGCCGGCCGACCGGCCCGATCACTTCACCTATATCCTGAAGGAGCCCGTCGGCGTGTGCGCCTTCATCACGCCGTGGAACTCGCCCCTCATGCTGGTCGGCTGGAAGCTCGCCCCGGCGCTGGCCGCGGGCTGCACCGCCGTGCTCAAGCCCTCCGAGTTCACCACTGCCTCGCTGCTGGAGTTCATGAAGCTCGTGATCGAGCCCGCGGAGCTGCCGCCGGGCGTGGTGAACGTGGTGACGGGCTACGGCGCCGTCGTCGGCGAGCCGCTGGTCACGCATCCCAAGGTTGCCAAGGTGGCGTTCACGGGCGGCTCGGTCACGGGTGCGCGCGTCAACGAGCTTGCCGCCAAGACCTTCAAGAAGGTCTCGCTGGAGCTGGGCGGCAAGTCGCCCAACATCGTCTTCGACGATTGCATTCTCGATGATGCGGTGAGCGGTGCCATCTCGGGCATCTTCGCCGCCACGGGGCAGACCTGCATCGCCGGCTCGCGCCTGCTGCTGCAGGAGTCGATCCACGACCAGTTCGTCGAGAAGCTCATTGCCATGGCCAAGACGGCCAGGCTCGGCGACCCGGGCAAGTTCGAGACGCAGGTCGGGCCGGTGACGACGCCGCCCCAGTACCAGAAGGTCCTCTCCTACATCGACATCGCCAAGGGCGAAGGCGCCAACTGCGTGCTGGGCGGCGGTCCGGCGACGGCGGCGGAGGGCGGCGGCAAGTATTTCGTCAAGCCGACCATCTTCACCGGCGTCAACAACAAGATGCGCATCGCCCAGGAGGAGGTGTTCGGCCCCGTGCTATCCGTCATCAAGTTCAAGGACGAGGAGGAGGCGGTGGCGATCGCCAACGACATCGCCTACGGGCTCGGCGCCGGCATCTGGACCCAGTCGGTCAGGCGGGCGACGTCCGTGTCGAAGCGCATCCGCGCCGGCACGGTGTGGGTCAACACCTACCGCGCGGTGAGCTTCCTGATGCCGTTCGGCGGCTACAAGGCCTCCGGCCTCGGGCGCGAGAACGGCATCGAGGCGATCGACGGCTACCTGCAGTCCAAGAGCGTATGGATCAACAACGGCCCCGGCGGCGGCAACCCCTTCATCATGAAGACGTCGTAGTGGCGGTGGTTCCCTCTCCCCATGCTTTTCAGCATGGGGAGAGGGTTAGGGTGAGGGGCAGGACCTTGCTCCAGCGTGTGCGGCTGCCCCTCACCCCGACCCTCTCCCCGCGGGTCGCGTATGCTGAACCCTCGGCGAAGCGCGGGGAGAGGGAGGAGCAGGCGTGACCTTGAACAGCGTCGGCATCATCGGCGGAGGCGCGTGGGGCACGGCGCTGGCGCATGCGCTGTGCCTCGCTGGCCGGCCAACGCGGTTGTGGGCGCGCGAGGCCGAGGTCGTGGCCGACATCAACGGCCGGCACGCCAATTCGCTGTTCCTGCCCGGCGTGCCGCTCGACTCCGGGGCTGGCGGCAACCTCCGATCTCGCCGACATCGCCGCGCAAGACATCGTGTTGATGGTGCCGCCGGCGCAGCACGTGCGTAGCGTTGCCACGTCGCTCGCCGCACACCTGCCGCCCGGCAAGCCGGTCGTCATCTGCGCCAAGGGGCTTGAGCAGGCGACGGGAAAGCTCCTGGGTGAGGTGCTGGCCGAGACGCTGCCGCGCGCGAGGCTCGCCGTGCTCTCGGGCCCGAGCTTTGCCGCCGAGGTTGCGCGCGGCCTGCCCGCCGCCCTGACACTCGCCGCGCAGGACGAGACGCTGGGGCAGGCTCTGGCGACCGCGCTCGGCGGCCGGCGCTTGCGCATCTACTGGTCGGCGGACCTCATCGGCGTGCAGCTCGGCGGCGCGGTGAAGAACGTGCTGGCGATTGCCGCCGGCATCGTCGAGGGGCGGGGGCTCGGCGCCAGTGCGCATGCGGCGCTGGTCACGCGTGGGTTTGCCGAGCTGCGCCGCTTCGGCGATGCGCTCGGTGCGAAAGCCGACACGCTGATGGGGCTGTCGGGGCTCGGCGACCTCCTGCTCACCTGTGGCAGCCCGCAGTCGCGCAACATGAGCCTGGGCCGCGCGCTGGGTCAGGGCCAGACGCTGCACGAGGTGCTCGGCAACCGGCGCTCGGTGGCGGAAGGCGTCTACACGGCCGCGGCCGTCGTGCGTGTGGCCGCGGAGAAGGGCATCGACATGCCGATCTGCCGGGCGGTGCACGCCATCGTCGAAGGGCAGCTCAGCATAGACGCCGCCATCGACACGCTGCTCTCGCGGCCGCAGCGGGCTGAGGGGTAAGAGTCATGGAACTTGAGGCATCGTTGCGCCTTCGTTGCAGATAGTTTCACGCGCGAGCCGCATGGGCTCCCCTCCCCCTTGCCCTCGGGCCATCTTTGGGCAGGACGACTGTGTGGGAAGCCCGAGGGCATGCGGGGAGGGGGCGGGGGTGGGGGTAACAAGGATCGGCATCGCTGCCTTTCACCCCACCCCTAACCCCTCCCCGTCAAGGGGAGGGGGACCAGTCGGCGTGCTCTTTTGCGGTCGTGGTTTGCTGAGCGGGTGGCCAACTACAACGCACGCGCAAAGGTGGCTTCGGTGTCGCCCCAGGTGCGGCGATCGAGGAGCTCGAAGCCGGCAGGCAGCGTAACGGCCGCGCCCATGCGCTCCTCGATGACGGCAATCGCGCCCGGCGCCAGCCAACCTCCCGCCGCGGCACTTGTTAGCGCCGGTTCCGCCAGATCGCGGCCGTAGGGCGGATCGAGGAACACGAGGCCGTGGCCGCCGCGGCTGCCCGCGGCGCCAAGATCGGTCGCGTCGCGACGGAAGATCTTGGTGACGCCGGTGAGCCCCAGCGCCTCCACATTGCGGCGGATCAGCGCGCGCGCCTCGGCACTCTCCTCCACCAACAGGCAGAAGCTGGCCCCGCGCGAGAGCGCCTCGAGGCCGAGCGCGCCGGTGCCGGCGAACAGGTCGAGCACCTTGGCACCCTCGAGATCGAAATCGCGGATGCCGTGGGCGAGAATATTGAAGATCGCCTCGCGCACCCGGTCGGAGGTTGGGCGCGTGGCCTCGTCGCTCGGGGTCGCCAGCGGCCGGCCACGGAAGCGCCCGCCGACGATCCTCACGCGGTCCCCTTGTGCTTTGCGCGACGCGGCTTGTCCCGGCGCTCCGGTCGCTCCGGCTCGTTGTGCTCGTCGTCGGTCAGTCGCAGCGCGCGGGAGACGCGGGGCCCGAGCTGCTCGATCAGCACCCGCCGCTTGACCGTCTCCACGGCGCCGGCTTCCAGCTCCAGAAGCTGGAATGGGCCAAACGAGATGCGGATCAGCCGGTTCACGCCGAGCCCGAGGTGTTCGAGGACCGTGCGCACCTCGCGGTTCTTGCCCTCGCGCAGGCCCATGGTGAGCCAGACATTGGCGCCCTGTGTCGTGTCGAGCGTGGCCTCGATCGGCCCGTAGCGGACGCCGGCGATCTCGATGCCCTCTTTGAGCTTGTCGAGCGCCTCTTGCGTCACGGCGCCATGGGCGCGCACGCGGTAGCGCCTGAGCCAACCCGTCGCCGGCAGCTCCAGGTGGCGGGCGAGATCGCCGTCGTTGGTGAGAAGCAGCAGGCCTTCCGTATTGAAGTCGAGCCGGCCGACCGAGATCACGCGGGGCAGGTGCCCGGGGAGTGCGTCGAAGACGGTCTGCCGCCCCTGCGGGTCATGATGGGTGGTCACCTTCCCCTTGGGCTTGTGGTAGCGCCACAGCCGCGGCGGCTCCACGGTGGGGAGGGGCTTGCCATCGACCAGGATGCGGTCGCTGCCGCTGACGTCGCGGGCGGGGCTGTTCAAAACCTTACCGTTGACATTCACGCGGCCTTGCTCGATCCACCGCTCGGCCTCGCGCCGCGAGCACAGACCCGCCCGCGCCAGGGCCTTGGCGATGCGCATGGGGCCGGCGGGCTGAGCCGCCGATGCGGCGCGCCGCCGTTGACCTGACCGGGTTTTCTGCATGGGATGCATGTCTAAGCGCTTTGCGGCAGACTGCCAACCGCATCCCCGAGGCTGGCGGAGCCTGCGGCGCCGCGTTCGCTACAAGGAGAAACCCATGGGTGGGCAGCGCGCCAGCCTCGACGAGGTTCGCGGGTTCTACGCCAAGCTGATGGTGGCCGCCAGCCGCTCGCGCGACCCGAGGCTGGAGCGGATCTTCGAGCTCGTGCCGCGCGAGGCATTTCTGCCGCCGGGTCCATGGAAGATCAAGGTCGGCGACAGCTACGTCGACACGCCAAGTGCCGATCCGGTCTATCTCTACCAGAACGCGCTGGTTGCGCTCGATGCGGAGAAGGGCATCAACAATGGCGAGCCCTTTCTCCACGCCGCCTGGATCGGCGCCGTCGCCCCCCAGCCCGGCGAGATCGTCACGCATATCGGTGCCGGCAACGGGTACTACTCGGCGATCCTGTCGATACTGGTGTTGCCGGGTGGGCGGGTGCATGCCTTCGAGATCGAGCAGACGCTTGCCGCTGCAGCCCGGGAAAACCTTCTCCCCTTCGAGAATGTTTCCGTCACGACCGGCGATGCGGTCTCCCTTCCCGTGCCCCCTTCGGATCTGATTTACGTGAATGCAGGTGTCGCCGCGCCGCCGGTCGGCTGGCTGCGTGCGCTGCGGCCAGGGGGGCGAATGATCTTTCCCTGGCGCCCGTCGACGGTAGTCGGGATCGCCGTTCTCGTGACCGCGAAGGCGTCGGGCTTCGAGCTGAAGCCGCTGATGCCGGCATGGTTCATACCCTGCGTCGGCGCACTCGAGGTTGAGCGCAACGCCACCCCCGTCAACGCCAATGCAGCGTGGCGGTCACGCTCGCTGCATTTGACCGGGCAGCGCCCGCCGGATGAGACAGCCACAGCCGTCTATCCCGAGCTCTGGTTTTCCTCAGAGGAACTCGCACCTGCATGACGCCGCGGGCATCTCACAGCCATATGCTCACCGCGCTCGCCGAGGCGGAGGCAGCAGGCGCGCGCGGCGAGGTGCCGGTCGGCGCGGTGATTGCGAGCGGCGATGGCCGGGTGCTCGGCCGCGCCGGCAATCGCACGCGCGAGCTGGCCGATCCCACCGCGCATGCCGAGATGCTGGCGATCCGCCAGGCTTGCGCGGCGACAGGCTCCGAGCGGCTCGACGATGCCGACCTCTACGTCACGCTCGAGCCGTGCGCCATGTGCGCGGCGGCGGCCTCGTTCGCGCGCATCCGCCGGCTCTATTTCGCCGCCGCCGATCCCAAGGGTGGCGGCGTGGAGCATGGCGCCCGCGTCTTCAGCCAGCCGACCTGCCACCACGCGCCTGAAGTTTATGGGGGGATCGAGGAGAGCCGGGCCGCGGCGCTGCTGCAGGCGTTTTTCGAGACCCGCCGTTGAGCGACCGCCGCGCGGGCCTGGCATTGTCCTTGGTCAGGTCCTGGGCGCTGCGGATAGGCACCAGGCCGTGCCGCTCGTAAAGCTCGCCCAGCATGTCCCAGTCCTCGAGCACGGTGCGGTAGATCCAGCGATAGGTGTGGCTCTGGTCGGCAACGGCGCGCGCGCGTCGGCGGCCGATCAGCTCCGAGGTGGCCGCCACCTCGAGCCAATTGACGACCAGGTGCATGTAGGTCGACTCGTAGTTGCGCGCCCCATCGGGGAGTGTCGTGGGCGCTTGCGGGTAGCGCCGCACCAGCTCATCGAAGAACGGCGCCACGGGATCGTGCTCGGGCGTGCCGAGGTGCCACAGGTACCAATGCATCTGCTCGTGCAGGTAGGTGGAGAGCAGCAGGTCCTCATCGCCGGCGAAGCGGTTGCCGAGCGTGAGGATGGGATGGGCGAAGGTGTCGCCGCCCGGGACGATGCGCACGATGCGCGTGTACTCGAAGCGGGCGAGGTCGTGGCGCCGCCGCAGCGCCATCAGCAGGGCGTGCACGCGCTCGCCTTCGCGGCGGGCGTGATCGATGTCGACATCGATGCGGAAGCCCTCGCTCTTGCCGCGCGGCACGCCAGTCTCCTTCGAATTGGGCTGGTAGCGGTCTCCTCTAGCACCGCGTCGCGGCGGCAATGAGCGCGAATCGCAGGCTTGCGCCAAGGCGCTGTGGAAAAATCAATGTGCCGCGGCAAGAGCAGGATCGCTTCGGATGCAATCGCCTTGCCTCGACCGCAACGTTTCGGCCGAAGCGTGAATCCTGCTCTATTCAAGATGTTGAGAGCCGGGAAAGCCTGTCCTTCAGGTCCTGCTTGGCCGGAGCGGCAGCTTCCAGGATGGCGTCGATCTTGAAGTAGTCGAAGGAGGCGAAGGCGCCGACCTTTGGGCGGATGAGGATGTCGGGCGCGGCCGATTTGAGCTTCTCGCGCGTGATGGAGTGAAACAGGATCTGGGTCGAGCCGGTCATGGCGTCGAGTGTGCTCGGCGCCTTGGTATGCGACCGTCGTCTCGTTTCTCCCGTCACATCGACGGCGACCGTGATGTGGCCGCGCCCCGTAACGGCGTCAAAGGGCACCGGATTGACGAAGCCGCCGTCGATCAGCACGCGCCCATCGAGGACGACGGGGCGGGCGAGGCTCGGCAGGGCGGAGCTGGCGGCCAGCGCCGGAATGAGCGGCCCGCGATCGAGGACCACCTGCTGCATGGCGTAGAAGTCGGTGGCAATCGCCAGGAAGGGGATCTCGAGTGCCTCGAAGTTGCAGCGCATGACCTCGGGCAGCAGCATCTCGAACAGCGTGACATTGTCGACGACGCTCGGCGCCCGCGCGCTCCAAAGTGCCGAGAAGCTGCCGCCGAGCTTGCCCGCGAACTGCTTGAAGAAGCGCGCCCGGTTGCCGAGCAGGTCCTGGAACGCGGCCCGGATGTCCGCGCCCGAAAGCCCTGCCGCGTAGGCCGCGCCGCAAATCGCACCCATCGAGGTTCCCGCGATCACCACGGGCTTGATGCCGACCTCGTCGAAGGCCTCGAGCATCGGGATGTGGGCGAGCCCGCGCGCGGAGCCGCCGCCGAGCGCCAGGGCGACGCGTGGCCCCGATGCGCCGGCGTGCCGCGAGCCGGCTCTGCTCATGCCTCGCCCCTCCGCGACAGCCCTTTCAGCCTCGTCAGGCGCTTGCGGCCCCGCGGTGGCGGTGTCGTCTCTGGCGCTGCGATGGCCGGCTGGGTTTCGAGCGTATGGCTCGACAGGATGCGCTTGAGCTGCCGTCGCAGGTGCTCCTTGGCGGGCGCGGAGGACGCCAGGATCTGCTTCAGGCGATGGAAATCGAGCACATAGAAATCGTCGACGTCCACGTCGATGTAGATGTCGGGCTGCTGAGTCTTCAGCTTCTCGCGCACGATGGCCCGCTGCATGATTTGCGAGGACGACATGAGCGCGCCGAAGGCTGAAGGGTGCGGGTGCTTGCCCGGGGGCTTGGGCGCGCCGCTGACGTCGATGGCAACGACGATGTCGGCCTCCCCCATCAAGACGTCGAAGGGCAGCGGATTGACGAGGCCCCCGTCCATGAGAATGTGGCCATCGAGGGTTACCGGGGAGAACAGCGCCGGAAGCGCCATGCTGGCGGCGACCGCGCTGCGGAGCGAGCCGTGGCTCAGGACCACCGGGTCCTGGGCGTAGAAATCGGTGGCGACGATCCTCAGGGGTATTTTCAGGTCGGCGAAAGTTTGCGCGACCTTGGAGGGCAGCAGAAGCTCCAGCACCGACTGCGGTTTCAGGAGCGCGGAGCGGATCGGAATGAAATTGAGGAACTTGAGGATCGGCTCCGATCGTGCCGAGAACAGCTGGCGGAGGATGTCGAAGCGCTGGCCCAGCGCTTCCTCGGTGTGGGCGCGGATCATCGCGGCGGACAGCCCCGACGCGTAGGCTGCACCGAAGATGGCGCCCATCGACGTGCCGGCGATGATCTTTGGCCGCAGGCCGAGCTCGTCGAAAACTTCCAGCATCAGAATGTGGGCAAGCCCGCGAGCGCCGCCGCCGCCGAGCGCCAGGGCAATGCTCGGCCTGGCGACCGGAAGCCTGGTCTTTCTAGGCTGCAGGGCTTTGCCGGGCCGTGTCATGGCAGCGCTCCCTTACGCCTTGTTCCTCATGCGCGCCAGAAACGGAAGGAGCGCCGCGAGCATGTCCTTGGGGTTCTCCTCGGCGATGAAGTGACCGGAGGCGACCTCGGCACCGTCGATATCGCCGCACCAGGCCCTCCAGATCGCGAGCGGGTCCGGGTTGCGCTTGCCGATGTAGTCTGAAGCCCAGATCAAGAACGTCGGGCAAACGATCTTGCGCCCTGCGGCAAGGTCAGCCTCGTCGAGACGCCGGTCGATGGTCGCCCCGGCGCGATAGTCCTCGCAGACGGCGTGAATGCGGGCGGGGTCCTCGAGCAGCGCCCGGTAGTGGGCCAGCGCCTCCGCCGAGAAGGGCGACAGATCCCTCGGCTTGGTCCAGCTCTTGAGCGTGTGCTCGGCGTAGTAGACGGGATCGGCGGCGATCAGTGTCTCGGGAAGCGGCTTGGGCTGCGCCAGGAACGACCAGTGATAGGAGCCGATGGTGGATTCGGCCGTCACGCGCCGCCACACCTCCGCCGTCGGCAGGATGTCGATGGGAACGAGGGCAGTCACCGCATCGGGGTGGTCGAGCGCGAGGCGATAGGCCACGCGCGCGCCGCGGTCGTGCCCGGCGGCGATGAAGCGCTGGTGGCCGAGGCCGCGCATCACGGCCAGGCAGTCCTCGGCCATGGCGCGCTTGGAGTAGGTTGTGTGCTCGGCGTCGCCGGGCGGGGCGGAGCTTGCGCCGTAGCCGCGCAGGTCGGCGATCACCAACGTGCAATGCCGGGCCAGGTCGGGCGCGACCTTGTGCCAGCACACGTGCGTCTGCGGGTAGCCGTGCAGCAGCAGGAGCGGCGGACCGGCGCCGCCCGTGCGCAGGAAGATCTCCGCACCCTCCGTCTTGATGCGCCGCTCAGCGAAGCCGGGATAGAGGTCTGGCAGCGCACTCATCGCGCTAGCTCTTCTCCCGGGCGATCGCGCGCCAGCCGATGTCGGTGCGGTAGAAACCGCCGGGCCAGTCGATGCGGCGCACGGCCTCGTAGGCCCGCTGCTGCGCCTCGCTCACGGTCTTGCCGCGCGCCGTGACGCTGAGCACCCGCCCGCCTGCGGCGAGCAGCCGGTCACCATCGCGCCGCGTTCCGGCATGAAAGACCTCCACGCCTTCCACGGCCCGCGCTCGGTCGAGGCCGGCGATCGGCGTGTTCTGCTCGTAAGCGCCGGGATAGCCCTTGGCGGCCATGACGACGGTGAGCGCTGCATCGTCGTGCCAGCGCAGGTCGAAATTCCTGAGCGCCCCGTCCGCGGTGGCGATGAGCGCGGTCAACAGGTCGGACTTGAGGCGCATCATCAGCACCTGGCACTCGGGGTCGCCGAAGCGCACGTTGTATTCGTAGAGCCTGGGCCCACTCTCGGTCACCATCACGCCGAGAAAAAGGACGCCCTTGAAGGGCGTGCCGCGCTGGGCCATGCCGGCAACGGTGGGGCGGATGATCTCGTCCATGGTGCGGCGGATCATCTCCGGCGTCATCACTGGTGCCGGCGAGTAGGCGCCCATGCCGCCGGTGTTGGGGCCGGTGTCGCCGTCGCCGACGCGCTTGTGGTCCTGCACGGTGGCAAGCGGCAGCGCATGCACCCCGTCCACCAGGGCAAAGAAGCTCGCCTCCTCGCCGACCAGGAACTCCTCGATGACGACCTCGCTGCCCGCAGCGCCGAACGCGCCGGCAAAGCACGCATCGATCGCCGCCTCCGCGGCGGCTTTCGTCTCGGCGACGACGACGCCCTTGCCGGCGGCCAGCCCGTCGGCCTTGACCACGATGGGCACCGGCTGGGTCGCGAGGTAGGCCTTGGCGTCGCGCGCATTGCCGAACCTGCCATAGGCGCCGGTCGGGATGGAGAACTCGCGGCAAAGGTCCTTGGTGAAGCCCTTGGAGCCTTCGAGCTGGGCGGCAGCCTTGGAGGGGCCAAAGACCTTGATGTTTGCCGCGGTGAGGTCGTCCGCGAGGCCGCCAACGAGCGGCGCCTCCGGGCCGACCACGACAAGATCGATCCTTTGATCAACGCAAAACCGGATGATCGCCGCGTGGTCGCCAATATCGAGGTCCACGCATTGGGCGACCTCGGCGATGCCGGCGTTGCCGGGCGCGCAATAGAGCTTGGCCAACACCGGGCTCGCCGATATCGCCCAGGCCAGCGCGTGCTCGCGGCCGCCGGACCCGATCAGAAGCACGTTCATCGACTAAAGCCCCGCAAAAGCTCTGGAAACATGGGCCTCGATTGGTCCCGGAGGCCGGTTCTCATGTATCATTGAAGCGCCGCCGAACAAAGACACAGGGACCATTCTTGGCCGAGGCCGTCCGCACCACCAAACAGGGCACCAACACGCCCGAGTTCTCCGTGTCGGAGCTCTCCGCCGCCATCAAGCGGACGCTCGAGGGCACCTACGGCTACGTGCGCCTGCGCGGCGAGATCTCGGGCTTTCGCGGCCCTCATTCCTCGGGCCATTGCTACTTCTCGCTCAAGGACGACAAGGCCCGGATCGAGGCTGTGATCTGGCGCACGACGGTGCTCGGCCTCAAGTTCAAGCCGGAGGAGGGGCTCGAGGTGATCGCCACCGGGCGCATCACGTCATACCCCGGAAAATCCACCTATCAGATCGTCATCGATGCCCTGGAGCCGGCGGGCGTCGGCGCGCTGATGGCGCTGCTGGAAGAGCGCAAGAAGAAGCTCGGGGCCGAGGGGCTGTTCGACGAGGGGCGCAAGCGGAAGCTGCCCTTCCTGCCGCGCGTGATCGGCCTCGTCACGTCGCCGACGGGAGCGGTGATCCGCGACATGCTGGCGGGTTTCACGGAGCGCTTTCCCGCCCATGTCATCGTGTGGCCGGTGCGCGTGCAGGGCGAGACCAGTGCGGCCGAGGTTGCGGCCGCCATCAACGGCTTCAACGCCATTCCGGCGGGCGGCCCGGTGCCGCGGCCCGATGTCCTGATCGTGGCGCGCGGCGGCGGCAGCCTCGAGGACTTATGGGGGTTCAACGACGAGATCGTGGTGCGCGCGGCTGCGGCAAGCCGCATTCCGCTCATCTCCGCCGTCGGTCACGAGACGGACTGGACCTTGCTGGATCTCGCTGCCGATGCTCGCGCGCCGACGCCGACGAAGGCCGCCGAATGGGCGGTGCCGAAGTTCTCCGAGCTGATCGAGCAGTCGGGCAAGCTCGGCTTGCGCCTGTCCATCGCCGCGCACCGGCTGCTCGACGGCTTGCGCGCGCACCTGCGGGCCGCCGCACGCGGACTGCCGCGCCTGAGCGACCTGCTCGCCCTGCCGCGCCAGCGGTTCGATGCGGTCGATCGGCACCTGGGCCGGGCGCTGCTCGCCAACACGCGCGCCCACGCCATCAGTCTGGCGCGCTGGGCGCCGAAACTGCAGCCGCGGCTGCTGGAGGCGCGGCTCGTCCGCATGCACGACAGGGTGGAGGCGTTGGGCCGGCGGGCGAATGCGTCGCTGGCGCGCATCGCCGGGCCGCGCCGTGCCAGGCTCGAGCGCGTTGCCGGCCGGCTTGGGCCGCAGGCACTGTCGGAGCGTGTGTCACGAGGCACCGAACGCCTCGGCGCGCTGGAAGCCCGCGGGCGTCGCGCCATCGCCAACCGCTTGGTTGCGCACCGCCGGCATCTGGAGGCCAGCTCCAAGCTGCTGTTCTCACTCGGCTACCAGGCCGTCCTGCAGCGCGGCTTTGCGCTTGTGCGCGATGCAGATGGGGGCGCCATCCGCTCGGTTGGTCAGGTGACCGCCGGTCAGTTGCTCGACATCGAGCTCGGCGACGGGCGCATCGGCGCGCAGGCGATGGACGGCAAGCCCTCGCGCCAGACCCCGACCCAGCCCCAGGCCGCGGCTGCTCCCCGAACACCGGTCAAACCGGGCGCACGCGAAAAGCCACGCGGCGGCGGTCAGGGCAGCCTGTTTTGATGCCGCCGGCCAGCCATTTGCCGCCGTACTCCTGACAAGAACGACCCTCCACACGTGGTGCTGGAACCTCGGCAAATCCGGCTGACAATCCACGCCGCAAGCCTATAGTGCGCGCCCATGGCCACCCCCGCTGCGAAGTCCAAGAAAGCTCCGAAGCCTGCCACCACCTGCTCCGTTCCGCCCGGCGAGCCGGTGCCGATCGTCAAGGGCAGCCACGTCTATCTGATCGATGGCTCGGGCTACATCTTCCGGGCGTTTCATGCGCTGCCGCCGCTCACGCGTCCCTCGGACGGGCTGCCCGTCGGGGCCGTGCACGGCTTCTGCGCCATGCTGTGGAAGCTGCTGCAGGACGCAAACAGATCGAGCGGGCCGACGCACCTCGCCGTGATCTTCGATGCCAGCGAGAAGACGTTCCGCAACGAGATCTACAAGGACTACAAGGCCCACCGGCCGCCGGCGCCGGAGGAGCTGGTTCCGCAATTCCCGCTGATCCGGGAGGCGGTGAAGGCGTTCTCCATCCCCTGCATCGAGCAGAACGGCTACGAGGCCGACGACCTGATCGCCACCTATGCGAAACAGGCGTTGGCCGCCGGTGGCGACGTGACCGTCGTCTCATCCGACAAGGACCTGATGCAGCTCGTGCAGCCCGGCATTTCGATGCTCGACACCATGAAGAACCGCTCAATTGGGCCGGACGAGGTGCGCGAGAAATTCGGCGTGCCGCCCGACAAGGTGGTCGACGTGCAGGCGCTGGCCGGCGACTCCACCGACAACGTGCCGGGCGTGCCGGGCATCGGCGTCAAGACCGCGGCCGAGCTGATCAACGAGTACGGCGATCTGGAGACGCTGCTGGCGCGCGCTGGCGAGATCAAGCAGCCCAAGCGCCGCGAGCGGCTGACCGAGTTCGCGCACCAGGCGCGCATGTCTCGCGAGCTCGTGCTGCTCAAGGACGACGTGCCGCTCCAGGTGCCGGTCGAGCAGCTGGGCGTGCGCGATCCCAACCCCGACCCGCTGCTCGGCTTCCTGCGCGAGATGGAGTTCTCCACGCTCACCAAGCGCATTGCCGAGGGCATGAAGGTGGAGGCGCCGCCGCCGGTGGAGCGGCCCGCCGGCCCGATTGCTCCAGCCGCCGCCAAGACGGCTGCGGCGGCTCCGCCGAAGCTCGGCGGGCGCGCACCGGTGCCGTCGGAGGCAACGCCCGCGGCAGCGGTTGCGATCGTCAGCCATGCCGTGAGGGCGCAGCCGGTCGATCGCAGCAAATACGAGACGGTGACGGACCTGCCCGGCCTCGAGCGCTGGATCGCGCAAGTGCGCGCGGCCGGGCATTGTGCCTTCGACACCGAGACGACCAGCCTCGACCCGATGCAGGCGGATTTCGTCGGCTTCTCGCTGGCGGTGGCGCCCAACCGGGCCTGCTACGTGCCGATCGGGCACCGCGTCGGCGCCGGCAGCTTCGACTTCGGCGAGGGCGACATCACCCAGGTGCCGATCGCCGAGGCGCTGGCGGTCCTGAAACCCCTGCTGGAGGACCGCTCGATCCTGAAGATCGGGCAGAACCTCAAGTACGACTGCCTGGTGCTTGCCCGGCACGGCATCGATCTGGCGCCGCTCGACGACACCATGCTCATGTCCTACGCGCTCGATGCCGGCCGCGGCGCGCACGGCATGGATGCGCTCGCCGAGCGCCACCTCAAGCACACCTGCATGCCGTTCGCGCATGTGCTGGAGCACGCGCCGGGCGCCAAGAAATCCGACAAGACGTTTGCCCAGGTGCCGCTCGACAAGGCGACGGAGTATTCCGGCGAGGACGCCGACGTGACGCTGCGGCTGTGGATGGCGCTGAAGCCCCGCCTCGTGTCGGAGCGCATGGCGACCGTCTACGAGACGCTCGAGCGGCCGCTGGTGCACGTCCTGGCCGACATGGAGCGCGCCGGCATCAAAGTCGACAAGTCCATCCTGTCGCGCCTGTCCTCGGCCTTCGCCCAGCGGGTCGCGCGGCTGGAGGAGGAGATCTACGAGCTGGCGGGCCACAAGTTCAATCTCGGCTCACCCAAGCAGCTCGGCGAGTTCCTGTTCGACAATCTGAAGCTGCCCGGCGGACGCAAGACCAAGACCGGGCAATGGGAGACGCGCGCCAACCTGCTCGATGATCTCGCGACCAGCGAGGACCTGCCCGAGGCGCATCGCAAGCTGATCAACGTCATGCTGGAATGGCGGCAGCTGACGAAGCTGATGTCGACCTATACCGACTCTTTGCCGCAGCACATCAATGCCGAGACGGGGCGCATCCACACGAGCTATGCGCTGGCCTCCACCACCACGGGCCGGCTCGCCTCCACCGACCCCAACTTGCAGAACATTCCGATCCGCACCAAGGAAGGCCGCGAAATCCGCACGGCCTTCATCGCCGAGCGCGGCCACAAGCTCATTTCCGCCGATTACAGCCAGATCGAGTTGCGCGTGCTTGCGCACGTGGCCGACATCCCGCAACTCAGGAAAGCGTTCTCCGAGGGTCTCGACATCCACGCCATGACCGCCTCGGAAATGTTCGGGGTCAAGGTCGAGGGCATGCCGCCCGAGGTGCGCAGGCGCGCCAAGGCCATCAATTTCGGCATCATCTACGGCATTTCGGCCTTTGGCCTATCGGCCCAGCTCGGCATCTCCAAGCAGGAGGCGGGGGACTATATCGCCACCTATTTCAAGCGGTTTCCGGGCATACGCGACTACATGGAGGCGACGAAAAAGACCGCGCACGAGAACGGCTACGTGGAGACCATATTCGGCCGGCGCGTGCATTACCCAGAGATCAATACCAAGAACCCGTCGATGCGCGGCTTCCTCGAGCGGGCGGCCATCAATGCGCCCATCCAAGGCTCGGCCGCCGATATTATCCGACGGGCTATGATCCGTATGCCGTGTGCGCTGCAGGACGCGCGCCTGGGTTCGGTTCGCATGCTGCTGCAGGTGCACGACGAGCTGGTGTTCGAGGCAAAGGACGCCGACGTGGAAAAGGCGAAGAAAGCCATTGCGCGTGTGATGGAGAAGGCAGCCGAGCCGGCCATTCAATTCAAGGTGCCGATCCACGTCGATGCAAAGGCGGCGGACAATTGGGAAGCTGCGCATTAGCGGCCATTGAGCCGGCAACGCGATGCAGCCAGGCCGCTTCGGCAATCAGGCGCAGGATGTCAATTTCGTGAGGTGTGTGGTCGTCGCAGCGTCGGCGTATCGAGCCCGTTGCGACAGGTCCAATGCGCCAGAACCGTCGGCGGCCGAAGGATGGCGGGCCAGGCCAAAGGTAGAATATCGGAGCGGCCTCGAGTGGCGGCCGCTCCGATAATCGAAAGCCTACTTGATCAGGAATTTCTCGATGCGGTCGCCACTCTTCAGCTTCGCAGCGAGCCAGCGCGGCTTGCGCCCGCGACCCGTCCAGGTTTCGGACGCATCGTCGGGGTTGACGTACTTGGCGGCAACCTTGCGGCCCTTGCCACCACGGCCGCCGAAAAGGTCGGACATTTTGAATCCGGCCGCGGCGACCATTGCTTCCACTTTGTCTTTGAGATCCGTGCGCGTCTTTTCCTGCGCCGTGGATTTCGCCCTCTTGATCTTGAGCTCGAGATCCTGGAGCTCCTTGAAGCTCATGCGGTCGATGTCTTTCGCCATCTCACTTTCCTTGGTGCGCTGAATTGTCGATATGTGACAAATGGAGTAAATGCCTTAAGATATCGCCAATAGCAAGTATCGAAAGTATTGCCTGCAGGGATTTTATCGCGAGGCGATATAATCATCAGTTTGCGCTCCTTGCGACTGGCATAGTCGACTCGACTCCCGAAGGCATGTGCGGGCGACGCCACATTCGGAGTGTGACAGCGCGGTCTCTCGCGGAGAGGGTGAATAAGACGGCCGCGATGATTATTGGGGGGGAAATCACTTCGGCGGCGGGTATAAGGCGCCCACTGATCGTTCCGCTTTTGTTTTATTCTTCTGCCAACGGGGTTTGCCGTGCCTTGAACGAGGAAAGGAGCGAATTTCTCCTGTCATACCAAGGTTTCTGGCAGGCAGAGATTGCGGAACCCGGCAAGGTCTTTGAGAAACGAGACTGGTATCAGCCTGCGCCTGCCAGTCAGCCGCTTCTCTATCGGACCTATAGGGCGCCGGAGGGCGTGACTGCCAATTCACACAAACTTTCTTGAAGATTCCGGTCGGGCTTGGCATGCATGGTGGCATGCCGATAGCCGAAGACCTGGAGCGAGACCTCATCACTGTGCGGGACTGGCTGCGTTTTGCGCTCAGCCGGTTCAACGAGGCCGGACTGGCCTATGGTCACGGCACCGCAACGGCGCTCGACGAGGCGGCCTACCTCATCCTGCATACCTTGCATCTGCCAATCGACCAGCTCGAGCCCTGGCTCGACGCGCGCCTGCCGATGGCCGAGAGGCGGGCCCTGCGCGGCATCATCGATCGGCGCATCGCCACGCGCAAACCGGCCCCTTATCTCACCAAGGAGGCCTATGTGCAGGGGCATGCCTTCTACGTCGACGAGCGGGTGATCGTGCCTCGCTCCTATATCGGCGAGTTGCTGGGAATTGGCCTCGCCAGCGTCGTGGATGACCCCGACGCCATAGGGCGTATCCTCGATCTCGGTACCGGCAGCGGCTGCCTTGCCGTTCTGGCGGCGCTTGCATTTCCGAACGCAAAGATTGACGCCAGCGACATATCGACGGATGCGCTGGCGGTCGCCGAACGCAACGTCGCCGATTATGGCCTCGGGGAACGGATCACGCTCATGCAATCCGATCTGTTCGGCGCGCTTGGGTCCGAGAGCTACGACCTGATCCTGGCCAATCCGCCCTACGTGAGCGCCGCCGCGTTGGCGGCCTTCCCGCCCGAGTATGCCGCCGAGCCGAAGCTGGCGCATGCGGGGGGCGTCGACGGGCTCGATCTCGTGCGCCGCATCCTCGCCGAGGCGGCCGATCACCTGGCCGCAAACGGCACGCTGGTGGTCGAGGTGGGCACGGGCCGGGACATCCTGGAGGCAGAATATCCCCGCCTGCCGTTCCTGTGGCTCGACACGGCCGAGAGCGAGGGCGAGGTGTTTGCGCTGCCCGCGTCGGCGCTGCCCGCATCGGCATTGGCTGTCTCGGACGCCCCGTAGGCGCACCATGTCCATCCGGCACTTGCGCACGCTGTTGGCCATCGCCGAGCACGGCTCGTTCGCGGCGGCGGCGCGCAAGGTACGGCTGACGCAGTCTGCCGTCTCCATGCAGATGCGGGCGTTGGAGGCGGAGATGGCGACCGTTCTCTTCGACCGCACGACGCGCCCGCCGGTGCTGACCGAAGCGGCGCGCATGCTGCTTGCCGATGCCGAGGCATTGGTGCGCGGCTATGATCAGCTGGTGCACGAGCAGCGAGCCCAAGGATCGGTGGAAGGGCATCTGCGGCTCGGCGCCGTGCCGAGCGTGATCACGGGCATCCTGCCGGCGGCGATCGTTGCGCTGCGGCGCCGGCATCCGGCGATGCACGTGGAGATCGCCATGGCGCTGTCGGCGGAGCTGGTCGACCGGCTGGAGCACGGCCGGCTCGACGCGGCAATCGTCAGCGAGCTCGGCAAGGCCCGGCAGGGCTTTCTGTGGCTGCCGTTCGCGCGGGAGCCGCTGGTGTTGATCGCGCCGCCCGATGCGCCGCGGCAGTCGGCCGGCGAGCTGCTGGCGGCCTATCCGTTCATCCGCTACACCCGGCAGGCGTGGGTGGGGCGATTGATCGATGCGACGCTGAAGCGGCGGCGCATCAAGGTCAGCGAGGCGATGACGCTCGATACGCTGGAGGCGGTGACGGCGATGGTCTCGAACGGACTGGGCGTATCGATCGTGCCCCAGCGCGGACAGGGGACGCCGTTTCCCTTCCCGGTGCGGGCCGTGGCGCTGCCGAAGCCCATCGTGTATCGCCAGCTCGGGCTGCTGCGCGCGGAGGCTCATCCCAAGGGCGTGTTGGCCGACGCGTTGCTGGCCGAGCTGACAGCGCTCGGCTCCGGCGCGCGGAAGACGGCGCGGCAGTCACCCGCATCTTCAAAAAAACTGAAGATAGAATGATATATATTCGTTTCTTCTGACGTTCTGCGCCTGCTAGGCTCATGCATCGAGAAAGGCTCCATGATCCAAGACAGCCCCTTCCTCCCCACCAAGCGGCGCCCTAACGCGGACGGCCCCTACCATGCGCACGAGGTAGGGCTGGCGAACCGCAACTCCGGCATTCTGCTCGAAGCCTTGCGCCACGACGTGACGCCGGTCGGCTTGCACTACCTGCTCAACCACTTCGACGTCCCCTACGTCCCGGCCGATGCCGGCTGGCGGGTCGAAATCGGCGGGCGCGTGCGCAATGCCGGGGCCATCTCGCTCGAGGAGATCAAGCGGCTGCCCTCTCGTACCATGCGAGTGACGCTGGAATGCGCCGGCAACGGGCGCGCGACCCTGACCCCGCGCTATCTGAGCCAGCCCTGGGCCTACGAGGCCGTCGGCACCGCCGAGTGGACCGGCACGCCGCTGCGCCATCTTCTGGATCGCGCGGGCCTCCTCGATGACGTGGTGGAGATCGCCTTCATCGGTGCCGACCGCGGCTTCGACCGCGGCCACGAGCACAACTACGGCCGCAGCCTCACGCGCGAGATGGCGCTGGACGAGGACGTGCTCGTGGTGTGGGCCATGAACGGGACCCCGCTCTTGCCGCAGCATGGGGCGCCCCTGCGCATGATCGTGCCCGGCTGGTATGGCATGGCCAGCGTCAAGTGGCTCGAGCGCATCGAGGTGCTCGAGAGGCCGTACGACGGTTACCAGCAGGTCTCGGGCTACCAGTACCGATCCGTACCCGGCGGGCCGGCGACGCCCGTGACGTCGATGCGCGTGAAGTCGCTGCTGGTGCCGCCCGGCATCCCTGATTTCTATACCCGCGCGCGGATGGTCGACGCCGGGCCGGTGCCGCTGTTCGGGCGGGCCTGGTCCGGCGGCGGCATCCCGATCGCCAAGGTCGAGGTCGGCATCAATGGCGCCTGGCGCGAGGCCAAGCTCGAGCCGAACAACGACCGGTTCGCCTGGACCGGCTGGCGCCTGACGTGGGACGCGACGCCCGGCGAGTACGAGGTCGCCTGCCGGGCGACGGACGCCAATGGCGACACGCAGCCACTCCAAGCGCGCTGGGATTCGAGCGGCTTCGGCAACAATCTCGTGCACCGGGTGCCGGTGACGGTAAGGTAGGCCATGCAGGAGATGATCGAGGTTTCTCTCTGGCGGGGCCGGGCGGAGGGTCGCTACGAGACCTATCGGGTGCCCCGGCGCGAGAACCAGACGGTGCTCGATGTCGTGACGTGGGTGCAGCGCCATGCCGATCCCACGCTCTCCTACCGCTTCGCCTGCCGTGTCGGCATGTGCGGCAGCTGCGCCATGACGGTCAACGGCCGGCCGCGCTGGACCTGCCGCACGCATGCCTCGCGCGTGATCGAGAACGGCCGCATCGAGATCGGGCCGCTCGCCAACATGGCCGTCGTCAAGGACCTGGCCAGCGACATGGGTGCCTTCTTCGACAAGTGGGAGAAGGCCAAGGGGTCATTCGCGCCGACCAAGACCAGGGGCGATCCGATCGAGAGAATTTCGCCCGGCACCGCACAGCGCCTTGCCGTCGACGAGGCCATCGAGTGCATCAATTGCGGCGTCTGCCATGCCGCCTGCGACACGGTGCGCTGGAACGGGGACTATCTGGGGCCGGCGGCGCTCAACCGGGCGTGGACCCTCGTCAACGACGTGCGCGATGCCGGCAACGCGGCACGCTTGAAGGCGGTGGCGGCGGACGGCGGCTGTCACGCGTGCCACTCGCATCAGAGCTGCCAGCAGCATTGCCCGAAGGCGCTGAACCCGACCGCCGCCATCGCCGGCCTCAAGCGGCGCACGATGCAGGCCTACATCCGTGGCGAGCTGTGACGCATGAATGTGCGGCTCTACATTCTGCAGCGCGCCACCGCGGCGATCATGCTGCCGCTCGTGCTGGCGCACCTCGCGCTCATCTACTATGCGACGAGCCGCGGACTGAGTGCTGTTGAAATCCTCGGGCGGACGCGCGGCAGCTTCGGTTGGGCCGCATTCTACACGCTCTTCGTATTGGCGGCGTCCGTGCACGGGGCGATCGGCGTGCGCGCCATCGCGTCCGAGTGGACCGGCCTGCGCGGCCGCTCGCTCGACGTGCTCGGTTTGGGGTTCGCTGGTCTCCTGGCCGTCCTCGGGCTCAGGGCGGTTGCCGCCGTGGTGCTGGCATGAGCCCCACCGCGCATCGCCACAACGCGGGCCACCGCCGCGATGCCTTGTGGCTCGCGGCCATGGTGCACCGTATCTCGGGCCTGGCGCTCGCCTGCTTCCTGCCGCTCCACTTCCTGGCGCTCGGCCTGGCGATCGAAGGCGAGGCCACGCTCGACGGTTTTTTGAAGTGGACGGCCAACCCGCTGGTCAAAGCCGCGGAGACCGGCCTGGTGTTTCTGCTGGCGGTGCATATGCTGGGCGGCATTCGTGTTCTCGTGATCGAGAACCTGCCCTGGCGCGACGGCCAGAAACGTATCGCCGGCGCGGCGCTGCTGGCAGCGGGCGTGGCGGCCGTCGTCTTCTTCCTTCGAGCCGCGTGAGTGGGCCGCATGCTGGAGCGCGTAGAGACCGACATTCTGATCCTGGGCTCCGGTGGCGCCGGGCTGTTCGCCGCGCTGCACGCGCAGCAGGCCAATCCGGCGCTCGACATCACGGTCGCCACCAAGGGGCTCTTGGGAAAATGCGGCTGCACGCGCATGGTGCAGGGCGGCTACAACGTGGCGCTCAATCCGGGCGACTCGGTCGAGCGCCATTTCATGGACACCATCGAGGGCGGCAAGTGGCTGCCCAACCAGGAGATGGCCTGGACCTTGGTGACCAAGGCCATCGAGCGCGTGCACGAGCTCGAAAACGAGGTCGGCTGCTTCTTCGACCGCAACGCGGACGGGACGCTGCACGGCAAGGCGTTCGCCGGCCAGACCTTCGACCGCACCGTGCACAAGGGCGATCTCACCGGCATCGAGATCATCAACCGGCTGATGGAGCAGGTGCGGGCGCGGCCGATCCGGCGGCTGGAGGAGCACCGCGCCGTCGCACTCATCCCGGCCAAGGACGGCGGCTCGCTCGCCGGCGTGCTGCTGATCGACATCCGCACGGGCCTGTTTCGGTTCGTCTCCGCCAAGGCCGTGCTGCTGGCGACCGGCGGCGGGCCCACCATGTACCGCTACCACACGCCGTCCGGCGACAAGAGCATGGACGGGCTCGCCATGGCGCTGAGATTGGGGCTGCCGCTGCGCGACATGGAGATGGTGCAGTTCCACCCCACGGGGCTGCTCGCCGGCCTCGACACGCGCATGACCGGCACGGTGCTTGAGGAGGGCCTGCGCGGCTCAGGCGGGCATTTGCTCGACGGCGCTCAGCGCCGCTTCATGGCGGATTACGACCCCAAGCTCGAGCGTGCGACCCGCGACGTGGTTTCGCGCGCCATCTATGCAGAGATGCGTGCCGGGCGCACGACGCCGAATGGCGGCGTCTACATCAAGATGGGGCACCTGGGGCCCGAGAATGTGCGAAAGCAGTTCAAGGGCATGGTTGAGCGCTGTGCCGACTGCGGCTTCGATCTGGCCGGCGGCCTCGTCGAGGTGGTGCCGACCGCGCACTACTTCATGGGCGGGGTGGTGTGCCGGGTCGACACCGCGACCGAGCTGCCGGGCCTGTTCGTTGCCGGCGAGGATGCGGGCGGGGCCCATGGCGCCAACCGGCTCGGCGGCAACGGGGTGGCGAACTCCACCGTGTTCGGCGGCATCGCCGGCGAGACCATGGCGGCATGGGTTGCAAAGAACGCCGGCCGCTCAGTGCCCGACGAGGCCCTTCTGGAAGCCGAAATGGCACGGGCGCAGCACCCCTTCGCGCACAAAGGCGGCGACCTCAATGGTTTGCGGGAGACGCTGCTCGACGTCATGTGGGACGACGTGGGCGTGATCCGCGATGCGGCCGGTTTGCGGCGCGGGCTCGACAAGCTCGATGGGATCGAGAGCGAGCTGCTGGCAACGGGTGTGTCGGATGGCGATCGTGCCTTCAACCTTACCTGGCACGACTGGCTCAACCTGCGCTCGCTGGTCGAAATCTCGAAGGTGATTGCGGTTGCGGCCATCAAGCGCGAGAATTCACGTGGCGCGCACTATCGCGAGGATTTTCCCGGCGAGGGCGACCTTGCCACCTCGACCTTCACCGTGGCGCGCCAGCAGGGCGGCCGCCTCGCCATCGCCGACGAGCCGGTGGCCTTCACCATCGTCAAGCCGGGGCAGAGCCTGCTCAAGGAGGCCGCGGAGTGAGAACTGTCATCCCGGAATTTCGCGAAGCGAAATATCCGGGACCCAGAAGCGTCGGATGCGGTCCTGGGTCCCGGCTCTCCGCGCATGCGCGCTCCGGCCGGGATGACAACGCGGAGCAAGTGCCATGATCCCCATCGCTTCGCTGCAGAAGACAGCCGAAGAGCTGATGGCCAAGGCGGCCATCGAGATCCCGGACGACTACCTCGCGGCCTCAGGCGCTGCGCCGACACGGAGAAGGGCGACCTCTCCGCCTTCGTCATCCAGGCCATGCTGGAGAACTACGAGGCCGCCAAGGAAGACCGGCGCGCCATGTGCGGCGACACCGGCGTGCCGCGCTGGTACGTCAAGATCGGCAACGAGGCGCGGATCGAAGGCGGACCCGTTGCGCTCGAGGCGGCGCTGCGCCGCGCCACGGCGAATGCAACGCACGACGTGCCGCTCCGCCCCAACCGCGTGCACCCGCTCTGGCGCACGGACCACAACAACAACTGCGGCATCGGCGCGCCGGAGATCGAGTACTCCTTCCACCCCGACGGCGACTGGATCGACCTCACCACCGTGCACAAGGGCGGCCTGTTCGGCTCCGACTACCGCATGCTGTTCCCCGCCGACGGCATTGCGGGCATCAAGCGCTTCTATCTCGACACGCTGATCGCTTTCGGCCGGCGCGGGCTCGCCTGCCAGCCGGCCATCGTCGGCGTCGGGCTCGGCGGCTCCAAGGACATCTCCATGATCCTGGGCAAGCAGGCGGCGTGCCTGCGCACCGTCGGCTCGCGCAATCCCGATCCCAAGATCGCCAAGCTCGAAGCCGAGCTCAAGGACATCGGCAACAACATCGGCATGGGTGCCATGGGCTTCATGGGCTCGTCCATGGTGGTCGACTGCCACATCGAGGTTGGCTACTGCCACACCGGCGGCCTGCCCATGAGCGTGCACATGTTCTGCCTGTCCTCGCGCCGCTCGACCGCACGCGTGTTCCCCGACGGCCGGGCCGAGTTCCGCACCGACCCGCAGTGGTTCACCGACTACATGCGCCGCGCCACGGTGGAGTGGGAGGCGCCGGCGCGCGTCGCGGCGGCTGAATAGGCGATGGCTCTGGACACCATAGGGGTGAGCAAGTTCCTGAGCCTCGTCCTGCGGCACGATCCAGGCCGGATCGGCCTCACGCTCGATCCGCAAGGTTGGGCGGAGATCGACAGTCTGATAGAGCGCGCGTCCGCTCATGGGGTGGCGCTGGACCGCGACCTGCTGTTGCGCGTGGTGGCGACCAGCGACAAGCAGCGGTTCGCCCTCGATCCGATGGGGGCACGCATCCGGGCCAACCAGGGTCACTCGATCGATGTTGACCTGGACCTGGAGCCCGTCGAGCCGCCGCCCCTGCTGTTCCATGGCACGGCGGCGGCATCGTCAGGGGCGATCCGGGCCGAGGGGCTGAAGCCGGGCGAGCGCCAGCACGTGCACCTGTCGATGGACGAGGCCACCGCGACCAAGGTCGGCCGTCGCCATGGCAAACCTGTTGTGCTGCGGGTGCACTCTGGGCGAATGTGGAGGGACGGAGCCGAGTTCTTCCGCTCTGCCAACGGCGTGTGGCTCACGCACGCCGTGCCGCCCGAATTCCTCGAGTTTCCCAACGAACAAGCCTGAGGAGACAACGCCCATGCGCGCCGCCGTCCTGACCGAAGTCAACAAGCCGCTCCAGCTCCTCGACCTCGAGCAGGAGGGCCCCAAGGAGGGCGAGGTGCGCGTCGAGGTGAAGGCCGCCGGCGTGTGCATGAGCGACTACCACATCATGAACGGCGACTGGCCGCTGCCGCTGCCGATGGTGCTGGGCCACGAGGCGGCGGGCGTCGTCGTCGAGCTGGGACCGGGCGTCAGGAACGTCAAGAAGGACGATCACGTCATCTTCTCGTTCCGCCCGCATTGCGGCCACTGCCGCTACTGCTCGACGGGCCGCACCGTGCTGTGCTCGGGCCACAACGACACGCCGCGCTGGCGCATGCACGACGGCACCGCGCGCGTGAAGCTCAACGGCGAGCCGGTCAACCAGATGGCGCGTATCGGCACGTTCTCCGAATACGTGGTCTGCCCCGCCGAGCAGGTCGTCGCCGTGCGCAAGGATCTGCCCTGGACGCACGCCGCCATCATCGGCTGCAGCGTGGCGACGGGCGTCGGCGCGGTGGTGCGCCACGCCAACGTCGAAGCGGGCTCCTCCGTGCTGGTGGTGGGATGCGGCGGCGTGGGTCTCAACGTCGTGCAGGGCGCCAAGCTCGCCGGCGCCAAGACCATCATCGCCTGCGACCTGCTCGACAACAAGCTCGGCTATGCGCGCGAGTTCGGCGCCACCCACACCATCAATGCCAAGACCGAGGATGTGGTGAAGCGGGTGCAGGAGCTGACCGACGGCTTCGGCGCCGACTACGCCTTCGACGCCATCGGCGGCGAGAAGACGGCCGCGCTCGTGGTCGAGGCCATCGCGGCTGGCGGGCATGCCGTGCTCGTCGGCATCCCGGCCTTCTCCGCCCGCGCGGCGGTATCGCCGTCGGCCATGGTCTACGGCGAGAAGAAGCTCACCGGCACCTATTACGGCTCCATCCGGCCGGCGATCGACTTCGCCGTGCTGGCGGACCTGGACATGGCCAAGCGCATCGACCTCGACAGCCTGATCAGCCGTACCTACAAGTTCGACGAGATCAACGAGGGCTTCCAGCTCCTGATGTCGGGTTCGGTGGCGCGCGGCGTCATCACGTTCTGAACGAGAGCCTGCTATGGCGGAACTGAAGACTGTCCACCTGCAACTGCCGGCGAAGACGAGCGACCTCGCCAAGCTGGAGATCGGCACCGTCGTCTACCTCACCGGCCGCCTCTTCACGGCGCGCGAGGGCGTCTACAAGAAGGCGGTCGAGGACGGTGCCGGCCTGCCCGCGCCGCCGGAGGAACTGGGGTCTGCCAACTTCCACTGCTCACCCGCCGCCAGCATCGAGCCCGACGGCACGGCAAACGTCGGTGCCGTCACCGCCACCGCTTCGTTCCGCTTCGCCAAGTGGCTCGACGGCTGGTTCGCGCTCTCCCGCTGCAACCTGATCCTCGGCAAGGGCGGCATGACGAGCGAGATCTACAAGCGCTCGTTCGTGCCCAACAACGCGGTCTATCTCACCACCGTCGGCTACGGCACGGGCGCGCTGCTCGGGCGCGGGATTAAGCGCGTCGTCGCCACCTACTGGGTGGAGGAGCTGGGTCTTGCCCAGGCCATCTGGGTGCTGGAGGTCGCAAACTTCGGGCCCTTCCTGGTCGACAGCGATCTCGCCGGCAACTCGCTGTTCGAGCGCGAGAACGCCAAGATCGCGCCGGGCATCGCCAAGCTCTACGAGGGCACCAGGCCCGCCACCATGCGCCGCTACGGCGAGACCGACGACAAGACCGACGAGGTGATCTGAGAGGGGGTCAGACCCTGCGGGTCTGACCCTGGCACGACGCCCCGACGACGACGGCACGGGAGGAGCCGATGGGAGCAAGCGACCGACTACGGCTCGCAAGAGTCCGCCATGCAGGCCTATCTCAGCGAGGGCGAGCGCAAGGCCTTCGCGCTCGGCAACCGCGGGCCGATCCGCTTTGATGCGAAGCGGCAAGCTCGCCGAGCGACATCCTCGATGCCTATTGGCGCTGCGGCTTCTACGTGTTCGAGGGCGTGCTGAAGCCCGACGAGCTCGCCGACATCGAGGCCGACGTCAAAGATATCATCGAGCGCCTCCCGCGCGAGAAGGGCTCAGCCCTGGACAAGCACGGCCGCCCCGCGCTCGCCGCTGACTGCAAGGCACCGGCCCTGTTCTGGTCGAAGCCGCTGGGTGATCCCTTCGGCGGGACAGCGCTGGCGAACGGCCGCCATCCCGTGAAAATGTTCGAGCCGTCGGCCGCCGCCGATGCGCCCAGGGAGATCGTCTATCTGATCCTGGGCTCCCTCCAGTTCTCGCACGCGTGCCTCCGAGTCTACGGCCATCCCGGCCTGCTCGCCGTCGCCGCCGCCATCAACGGCGACGACTTCGTGCCGTTCAACGAGGCGCTGTTCATCAAGGAGCCGGGCCTCGGCGCATCGGTCGCCTGGCACCAGGACGGCACCACGCACTGGGGTGCGCCGGACTGGGACGAGGGCACGCACGGCTTCAACTTCATGGGCCAGCTCTACGGCTGCACGGCCGCCAACGGCGTCTGGGTCGTGCCCGGCTCGCACAAGCTCGGCAAGGTCGACATCAAGACATGGGTGGCGGAGGCCGGCACCGAGCGGCTGCCCGAGGCCGTGCCGATCATCTGCCAGCCGGGCGACGTGGCCATCACCAACCGCCAGTCGCTGCACGGCTCGTTCGCCAACACCAGCAAGGACTGGCGGGTGACGTTGAACATGGGCTTCCACCGCCGCCGGTCGGTGCTCGGCGTCGAGGGCGGCGGCGTCCACAACGCCCGGAGCATCTATGACGAGGCGCGCATCGCCGAGCGCGCGAAGATGATCGGCTACGGCATCGATGCGCGACGGCAGAGGTTCCCCGACGAGCGGCCGTTCACCTATAAGCCGCACGCCGACGCCGGGCTCAGCTACGCCTGGGACGAGACGACCAAGGTGAGCATCAAGGACTACAACCTCCTCGACCTGAGCATCTGAGGCGGGGAGGGGTCTGACCCTGCGGGTCTGACCCCTGGCACGACGCAGCATCCATCGTTGAAAGGCCGCAACCCATGCTCATCATCAGATTCCCAGGTACACACCTATGAGCGGGACCACCCGGGCCGGCCGTGGACCGCGGTGCTCGCCGGCCCGCCGGAGGTGACGGGCGACCAGATGGTGGCGGCCATGGACGACGCCGGCGTCGACGCTGCGATCCTGATCTCGCCCTATACGATGTATCGCTATGACGCGAGCTACGCGGTCCAGGTCCGCGCCGCCCATCCCGGCCGCTTCGCGCTGATCAAGCCGGTCGACCCGGCCGACCCGGCGGTGGCGGACACCATCGCGGCGTGGGCCAAGCAGCAGGGCGCAGTCGCGGTGCGCATCATGCTGACCTACGGCGCCTCGCCCGATGCCAACGACCCCGGCATCGCCAGGGTCATGGCCGCCGCCGCCAGGAATTCGCTTCCCCTCAACCTGCTGTGCTGGGGTCGCCTCGATCAGGTCGACCAGCTCGCGGCGAAGAACCCCGACACGCAGATCATCATCGATCATCTGGGGCTGCAGCAGCCGTTCGCGCCGCCCGCGCCCAAGGAGCCCTTCGCCGAGCTGCCCAAGGTGCTCAAGCTCGCCGCCTACCCCAACGTCGCCATCAAGATCAGCGGCGCCTGCACGCTGTCGCACCAGCCCTTCCCCTACAACGACATCTGGGACCCGCTGCGCCGCATCCTCGACGCCTACGGCCTCGACCGCTGCATGTGGGGCACGGACTGGACGCGGGCCGTCGCGCTGCTGACCTTCAAGCAGGGCGTCGACGCCTTCCGCCTAACCGACCGCCTCACCGACAGCGAGCGCACAAGCTCATGGGCGGCACGTTGCA
>CAWCOF010000021.1:0-28395 GCA_963797005.1 uncultured Alphaproteobacteria bacterium | reverse complement strand
GCTCACGCGCAGCCGGCGAAGCCATCGGCTTGCATTTTCGCCTCGTACTTCGCCGTCACCTGATCGCCGGGTGTCAGGGTCGGCTTGACGGCCGCCCAATCCGCCGGCTTGAGGATGATGAACCAGCCCTTGTCGTAAGGGTCGGTATTGGCAATCTTCGGATCGGCCACGAGATCGTCGTTCACCTTCACGACCTCGCCCGCCGCCGCCGACTTTGCAGGCCCCACCCACTTGCCGCTCTCCACGGTGGCGCAACTCTTGCCGGCGTCGACCGAGCGCCCGGCCTTCTTCGGCGTGAAGGCGACGAGCTGACCTGCCATGGCCGTCGCAACGGTCGTCATGCCGAGCTTGACGTTGCCGTCGTCCTGCTCCTGGAACCAGATATGATTGTCGACGTCGTAGAGGAGATGGTCCGGCAGATTGCATCCTTTGACGACGGGCATGTCGGCCTCCGAATTCGCGCTGCAGTCTCCATCCAACCGCTATTCGCCACCGGCGCGCAAGGGCTTCGACGCGCAGCAGAACTCGCCCAAGCCGGCGACCTCCATCTTGCCGGCGACGAACAGGCACAGATGCCGCGCGATCATGGCGGCGAGCTTGGCGCGCTTCATGCGGTCCGGGTGCTCCGGCTCGAGCAGGGCCAGATTGTAGTGATAGGCGAGCTCGCGGCAGGTCTCGCGGCATGCATTGAAGGAGGGATCGCCCTTGGCTCCCTGCCGGTGCAAGGCGAGCAGCCGGAAGCCTTCTTTCGTCTCCAGGCTCGGCGTCTCGCCACGCGCCTGCAGCCAATGCTCGAGAACGGTTTCGCCAAGGCGCAAAAGCTCACGCACATTTGCTTCAGGATCGCTGCTCAATTCAGCGAGCTCATCGATCCTCGCCTCGATCTCGGCCAGCGACGGAAACGGCCCCGCATACGGCGGCTCAGCGGGCGCGTGCGTCGGCTGCCTGGCGGACAGCTTCGCTCGAGCCTGCGCCGCAAGCGGCTCGTGGATCACGATCCTGGCCATCACGACAACCGCTTGTCGATGATGAGATCTCTCGCATCCGAGATGTTGGTGTGAATGCCGAGCTTGCGCGGGCCCACGCCCAGGGCGAGGCCCAGCAGCTGCGTGAAGTACATGATGCCGACCTTGGTCTTCTTTCCGAACCGCTTCTCGGCGCGCACCTGGTGCATCTCGAGGCCGGTGTGACACGTGGGGCACTCGGTCGCGATCACGTCGGCACCGGAAGCCTCGGCTGCCTGCAGGATATTCAGGACCAGCTTCGTCGACATGTCCGAATCCGACAGCGTATGCGCGCCGCCGCAACAGGCGGTCTTGAGCGGGAACTCGACGTTCTCCGCCCCCGCCGCGGCGAGAAGATCGTCCATAAAGTGCGGCTTGCTGGTCGATTCCGACCCGGGACCTTGGTCCTTCTCCGGGAAGATGTGGCGCGGACGCACATACATGCAGCCATAGTAGTTCGCGACCTTCAGCCCGGCGAGCTTGCCCTTCGTACGCTGCCTCAACCCCTCCTCGCCGATCGTCTCCTTGATCCAGTCGAGCGCGTGGATGGTCTCTGCCTGCCCCGCCTCGTAGGTCTTGTGCCCGGCCTTTTGCGACAGCTCGCCGACCACCTCCTTCGACTTTGCATCGTGCGCAAGGTCGTATTCCGCCTTCTTCAGGTTGTGATAGCAGCCGTTGCAGGGTGCCATCACCACGTCCTGGCGATTGAGGTTGACTGCGTTGGAGAGCACGCGAGAGGAAAGGTACGTCTGGACGGCGGGGTCGATGTTCTTCACCTCCATCGCGCCACAGCAGTTCCAGTTCTTCACGTCCTTCAGGGCGAGCCCAAGCTCCCGTGCGACCGCCCGTGTGGAAACGTCGTAGCCGTTGCCCGTGCCCTCCAGCGCGCAGCCGGGGTAGTAGGCGACGGAGCGGTACTTGTCCTTCTTGGTGGTCGTATCAGCCATCGTCCCTTGCCTTATTCCGCAGCCTCGAGTTTGCTTGCCTGGCCTGCCTGATGCGTGTGCCTCGCCCCTCTTGCAGATGGGCCCGGATCACCACCCAGAGCCTGCCTGTGATGGGCTTCCTGCTCGTGGATGTAGTCCGTGATGGCGGCGCGCGCCTTGCGCCAGCCTTTGGTCCTCGGCTTGAAGACCTGCGCCAGCATCATCTTGATCCCCCACACCACCGGCAGGCGCTTGGCGATCCCCCACCCGATCGCCACCAGCCAGTCCTGCATGAGCGGCTGGTTGGTGCGCTTGAGGAAGCCGCGCAGCACCTCGGTGTCCTCGATGCGGCCGCGCGCGACGATCTGCTCGGTGAACTCCTCGTCGAAGTGCATCGACGGCGACTTTGCCGTGTGGCCCTTCAGCTCCAGCCAGTGGGACGTGGCTTTCATCACGCCTTCCGGCACCACGTCGCGCGGGCAGGCATAGGTGCACTTGTGGCACGACACGCACTGCCAGATGATGTCCTTGTCCCGCAGCAACTCGCTCTCCATGCCCATCCGGATCAGGTAGATCCAGTAGCGCGGGTTGAAGCGCGGCTCGATGGCGTTGACGGTGCAGGAGTTCGTGCACGAGCCGCATTGCCAGCAACGATGGATGTTCTCGCCGCCCGGCAGCGCGGAGATCTCCTCCTCGAGGGCCTCGTTGTAGTCGGTGACGACGCGCGGCTCGATGAAGGTCGACCAATGGCCGGACACGTCGACGCCATCGATGGTGAGCTTCTCGTGCGTCGTCAGGTCTTCCGGCCGGATCAGCGATTTCTCGTGAATGGGCATTTCGCCGTCCTTCAATTCAAAAGCTTGGCGCGGTCAACGACGCGCGATGTCCCGTCGATGGTCTTGAACCGCGAGCGGCCGGTTCTGCCCGATACCGGATCGAGGCCCAGGATCCGACGCGAATGCTCCAGCGGGTCGACCTCGGAAGCAAAGTCGGTCTTCAGATACGCGCCGCCCTGCGCGTTGATGTAGTCGCCATAGATCTGCGCCTGCAGCAGATCGACGTACCAGAGCATGTCGCGGAAGACGCCGTTGTCGGCGAGAAACTGGGAAAGCTCTTCGCGAAGCACCAGGAATGTCTCGTAGCGATCGGGGATGTCGATCACGAGCCGGTCGACGTCCTCGCCGTGCCAGATCTCGCGGATCACGCCGGTGTTGGCCTTCTGGTCCCACACCCAGCGCTGCATCAGCGGATACTGCTCGGGGTAGACGTTGTGAAGAACCTCCGCCGCCAGGTCGCGAATGAAGCGGTATTCCTTGCCGGTTGGAAAGGCGGCGTAGAATGCCTTCGTTGCAACATCGGCGTTGGCCGTGTCCTGGGCCTGATCGAGCAGTGCGGCAACCGCCGCGCGCACCTTCGTCCAGCCGATCGCGTCGATCGGCTTGGCAATGCGCCGCCGCACCGTTGCCATTGCCGCGGTCAACTGCTCGAAATCGGACAGCGCCACGCTGCCGGCACGCCCATTCGACAGCGCCTCCTGGAAGACGCGCGACTTGACCCTGGCCGCGTCGGCGAACGTTTCGATGCCGCCGATGGTCTCGGCGGCCTTGATCAGTGCCTCCAGCGCGGACCTCAGCTTGGGCCCGGAAAGCTCGAGAACCGGGCGATCCGGCGTGGACCCGGCATTCTTGATCGGAACTATGCTTGCCATGACCGCCTGCTGATCACTCTGCCGCCTGCAGGCCAGCCGGGCCGCGAGCCGCCGCCAGGGCCGACATCGCCGCACCGTTCGCTTGCGCGATGGAATCGTCGATGGCCTCGGGTCCGATCGCCGCCCCGGCAACGAATACGCCGGCTCGCGAGGTGGCGCCCATGACACCGTAGGTGTCCATGCGGGCAATGTAGCCGTGCCGATGCAGATCGACGCCGAACACGGCCGAGATCGTCATGTTGTCGACGTTCGGGTCCATGCCGATGGCATGCACCACCATGTCGAAGGGAATGGTGATCGGCCGCTTGACCAGCGTATCCTCGCCCTTGACGATCAGCTGCTTGCCGTCGCTGGTCACCTCGGCGATGCGCGACTTGATATACTTGACCTTGAACTCCTCCTGGCTCCTCCAATAGTAATCGCTCTCGTAATGCCCGTATGTGCGGATATCCATGTAGTAGATATAGACATGGCAGTCCGAAAGCTCCTCGCGGATCTCCATGGCGATGTTTGCGGAGACCGTGCAGCAGATCTTGGAGCACCACTCGCGCCCGATCTGGCGGTCGCGGGAGCCAACGCACAGCAGAATGGCGACGCGCTTGGGCTTGCGCCCGTCCGAGGGACAGCGCACGCCCTTGCCGCTGGAGATCATCTGCTCGACCTGGGTCGTCGTCACGACGTCGGGGAACGTGCCGAAGCCCCACTCGGGCTTGTTGACCGAGTCGAAGTGGGTGAACCCGGTCGTCAGGATCGCGGCGCCGGCTTCGACGGTGGAGCCGTCCGAAAGGGTGGCAGCGAAGCCGCCAGGCTGGCCCGAGAAGGCTTTGACCGTGGCCGACCTCTTGACCGTGATGACGGGATTGGCTTCGACGCGCGCAACCATGCCGCCGATCGCGTCCCTCGCCCACAAGCCCGAGGGAACGAGCTTGGCATAGCCGGACAGGATCGGCGCCCCGCCGAGCCGGTCCGCCTTCTCGACCAGCACCGTTGTCTGCCCGACGCTGGCAAGAGCGTGCGCGGCCGACAGGCCTGCCGGTCCGCCGCCAACGATCAGGATAGGCTTTGACATCGAAACGCGTCCTTCCAGGGTCCGAGCGCGCCCGCTCGATTCCGACGACGGCGGCCAGCCATCATCGGCCTTGCAACTGTTCTATTCGGCGGGCGGCGGCGGGATGACCTCGCGCCTGATCGGCTTGAAGCCCGGGCCGGAGGTTATGCGCAGCCGCGGATCGTAGAGCTGGTCTTGCTTGCCGGCTTCGACGTCCTTGAGATAGGCCTCGAACTCGGCCTTCTTCGCCCGCCAGTCGATCCCCATCTTCTCCATCAGGGTCTCGATCGGGCTTGCATGCCAATGCGTCTGCACGATCTTGTAGGGATGTGCGCCGCACACGAGCGCGGCGAACTGGCAATCGGCCATCACGGGCAGCTCGTAGCCCTTGCCCGATGCCTTGCTGATCCATTGGTTCTTGTCGAGCGTCGTGATGCAGCCGGTGTCGTGGCCGATCATGACGTCGGAATTGGCCTCCTCGACCGCCACCTTGATCTTGCGGTCGATCGCGAACGAGCGCGTGAACTCCCGCTCGGAGATGATGTGGCGGAAGCCGAAGCCGCAGCAGTCGTACCAGGTCTTGTAGTCGATCACCTGCGCTCCCAGCGCCTGGACGATCCCGGTCGACACCGCCACGCGGTTGCCCTCCAGGATGTCGTCATCGTAGATCGCGTCCTCCGGCACCATCTTGTAGACGTGGCAGGCCGGATGGATGGTGGCGCGAACGTTTGCGACGTCGATTTCCTGGTGGTTCTTGATCTGGCCGCGCATCACGTGCACCCACTCGGAGTAGTGCACGACCTCCTCCGGGATCAGCAGCTTGCCGTCGACGAGCCGGCCGAGCTTGCCCAGGATCTTCTTGACGCTCTCGCGCAGCTTTGCGGAGTGGATCAGGTAGCTGCGCACCTCCTTGTAGTTGCCGAACGAGGTCCCGCAATGCACGAGCGGGTAGAAATGCCCGGCGGGCAAACCCTGCGCCTTGGCCGAGACGTAGGCTTGATGGAAGTTGCGCAGGAAGACGGCGGCAAGGCTCTCGAGGTTGCCGATCCCCGAGCCGTGATAGTTCCACGCCGTGCAGCTCGTCTGGTCCGTCTCATCCAGATAGGAGATCCCCATCTTGTTCATGAGCCAAAGCAGCGAGACGGGATATCCGGGGATGTTGCCGCACTGGCCGCAGCTCTTGTGGTGCCACAGCTGGGTCGTCGGAATGCGCTTGGTCCAGCCGTAGAGGGTCTTCACCTCGACCGGCTTGTGCACGTCGCCAACGCGGTGGACGGCGATCTCGCCATCTTTTTCGAGCTGCCACATGGCGTCGCGCACGTCCTCGACGCGGTCCTTGTTGGTCAGCATCGAGCGCTTGTCGATTCTCTGCTCCACCCAGGCGGTGGCAATCGACGCCTCGCGCGGGGAAAGGTTGGCGTCCTTCCATTCGGGTCCGTGCCCGGTGAAGCGGTCGCCCGTCTGCACCGATCCGCCACCATCATTTTTCGTTGCCATGACAGTCTCCATGCGTTTCGGCCGCGCGCTCTCGGGCCGCTCGAGGCTCAACCGTTGTCGTCGTCCTGCTCCTCGAGGAAGTCTTTCCAGTCTTCCCGCTTTTCATCCATGATGTCCGTGATGACATCGAACAGGTTCTCATCGATGCCCTCGAGCTGATCGAGAACACCCGTCATTTCCCAGATCGTGTAGAGTTCGACCGAGGTCTTTAGGTTGACCTCCCAGGCCGTCGCCGTGGTGTTGAGCGTCGCCATGGGGATCGCCTTGCGCAGCAGCTTGAGCGGCGCATCCACCTTGGAGATGTTGGGGCCCCAGTCGACGAAGTGATCGGGCGTGATCATGTCCGGGGCAAGCTGGTTGCCGGTGGAGATCAGCTTGAGCATTACGCGGCTGAAGGGGCGCAGCACGTCCTTGGCCGATTGCATCTGGTGCTTGATGGCGACCTCGCGCATCAGCATGACGAGCCCGCCCGGAGAGTTCTTGAACGGGCACCGCGCGGCGCAGGTGTAGCACTGCGCGCAGGACCAGATCTTCTCCTGCATGGCGTCGTAGATGCCCTCGAGGTTCTCGGTCCACAGCAGTTGCACGATCTCGCGCGGTGAGAAGTCGTAGTAGTGGGCCGCGGGGCAGGTGGCCGTGCAGATGCCGCAGTTGAGGCACCCGTTGAGCTCGTGGTCGAAGCGAAGGTCGTCCTGGATGTCCTTGAATATCTCTTCGAGCTTGGCGCGCGTCACCGGGGGCGTCTCGGAGACCGGATCGCCGATGAAGTCCTGTACGCGGGTGGCGGCGGTATGGGCCATGTTTGTCGGGTGCTCTGTCAGGGACCAGCCTCGGCCTGGATGCCGAGCGTCAGTAGGTGAGGACCTTGCAATCGGTCTCCATGACCTCCTCGATCAGGTGCGCTCCGCCCACGATCCCCGCGCACTCTGGAATCATGTCCTCCTTCTTCATATCGAACAGATCGAGGTTGGGCGAGCAGCAGTAGAACTTCACGCCTGCCGCATGCGCGTCCTTGATGAAATCATAGACCGTCTTGGGGCTGCCGGCCTTCACGACCAGGCTTTCTGCGACGCCCTTCTTCAAAAGGCGTCCCGCGGTCGCCGTGCAGACGACTTCCACCTCGTAGTCCATCGCAGCCGCTACGGAAGCCTGGAAGAAAGGCGCTCCCAACTCCTCCCCGTTGCGCGGGTCGGTGTTCGCCATGATGATTAGCAGTTTCTTGGCCATGTTTTCTCCTCCCCGGGCGATCTGCCGGCCATGATAGCCTTAAAAGCGCCTCGCATCAAACATTCGCATTGTTGAATGTGTCGGCCGCTGCCGCGAGCCCTCTTTCCCTAGGCCCTGTCCATCCAGCCTGCGATTTGGACGAGGCCCGCCATGATGGCCACCAGTGCATCCTCGACAGCGGGACCTAGTCCCAGGAGCTTTTCGAGCCCTGGCGCCGGGTCGGCCGGAATATCGTCCGACTCCATGAGCAGATCCTCGATCATGGCGCGCCGCACGCCGGGATGGCCGGCAAATCCGAAGGCATTGCGGCCGAGCTGATATAGCGCCGGATATCCGTCCTCGTCGACGGCAAGCACGTCCGCGTAGGCAGGCGGCACGGGGCGGTCACGCATGTAGACGACACTTGGGAACCGCTCCGGCAGAAAGCCGTTGAGGGCGCCCTCCCGCACGCGCCGTGCTACACCGACGCTGAAGCTCAAAGGCGCACCTTCCGACCGGCCATCCCCTGCAAGGGCCAGGATCTGAGCGCCGACGCCGATGCCGACAACGGGCTTTTCCAGCATCAGGCAGGTGCGAGCGAGGCGAATCTCGTCCTCGAGCGTGGGCAGCTTGCGCCCCTCCGTCGCCGTGCCCCATGGTCCGCCCCCCAACATGATGAGGCCGTCGCCGAGGACGTTCCGATCCGGCAGCTGGCCCCCGGCCGTGAAGGGCCGCGCGTAGCCGAAGCGAATGCCGCGGCCCTCCAGGTGGTCCTCCATATGCCCGAGCCATTCGGACTGGGTGTGCTGGATGACCGACAGGTACTTCATGACGGATCGGCGTTCACGGCGGCTTCGATCACGGCGCGAAAGTCGCCCGGAGCGATGGTCAGCAGGTCTGGCTTGGTGGTGGCAAAGAAGCGCTCCACGGCCGCGCCGGCCTCGCCCGTCATGACGCCGCGCAACGAAGCCTCCAGATCGTAGATCAGGCGGGGCGGCGTGACGAAGAAGTCTCCCGTCAGCAGCGCCTCGCGGATGCGGCGCACGCCCGCGGCACCCTCTAGGCGAAGATAGGCGGTGACCGTGCCGCCAGGCCCGGTATGCGACGCCTCGTGCACGCCGGCGCCGCGCGGATCATCGATCGAGAAGACGAATTCGTCGGTGCCGATCTCCTCGGCGCTCAACTTTGCCGCCAGCGCCTCCTCCTGCGCACTCGGGACACCCCTCTCGACCGAAATGCCGAGCCGCTCCGTGACCCCCTGCAGCACCGCCTCGCACACTGCGCCGACATCGGGGGCCTTGCCGCCGAGCAGCGCCCGCAGCGTCGTCACGCGCTGTTCCGCCTTGTCGAGGCCCCGCTTCTTGAGCTTCGCCTCGGGCACGTTGAGACAGGCCATGATGCGTGCGGGGTCGGCATCGATGAGCACGGTGCCCTGGTAGAACAGCGTGTCTCCGTCGAAGAACCCGCCGGTACCGCACAGCTTCTGGCCGCCCACCTCGATGTCGTTGCGCGGGCGGAAACGCGCGTCGATTGCAAAGGCTCGAGAGAGGCCATGCGCAACGGCCTCGCAGATGGCCCTGGTGTAGTCGGCAAGCGTGGGCATGGGGACCCGCGTGCGCGACAGCACCAGCTCCCATCCAAGTTGGCCGGGGTCGAGATAGATCGCCCCCCCGCCCGTGATGCGCCGCACCAGGCCGATGCCGTTGGCCCGGCAATAGTCGATCTTCAGCTCCTGCCGCAACGCTTGATGCCGGCCAACCAGGGCACTCGGCTCGAAGCGGAGGAAGCGGATCGTGTCCGGCACGGCTCCGTCGCGGTGCAGCTCGATCATGGCCTGGTCGAACGCGATCTGCAGCCTGCCGTCACGCACGCCGGTGTCGATGACACGGAAGGGCGCGGCCATGGCTCAACCGTGCTCCTCGATTTCCAGCTCTTCCCCATCCCGATAGGACTCGCCGGGCTTCTCGCGTTTCAGTTGATGGCGGATTCTGCGCAAGTCGCCTGCGGCCGGCTGGAACGGGTAGCTCGCGATATTGGAGGGCGGGCTATCGCCGTAGGGGCGGTCGCAGGCCGAGATGTCGTCCTGGATCTTGCCCGGGCACCCGCTGGTGCGGAAGGCGATGCCCTTGTCGATGACGGCATCGAGCTCACCGCCCGACAGGCCGAAGTGCACGACCCGGCCGGCCGCATCGAAGCGCATCTGCTCCACGCGCACGCCTGCGTAGTCGATCAGGTAGCGCGCAAGCTGCACGCGCCGCCACTGATCGCGCGGCGTTGCCGGAAGATGGTCCATCAGCGACCCCTTCTCGGGAAAGAAGCAGAACATGTGGCTGTGGCCGCCCATATCGACGAGCTGCTGCACGAGGCCGAGCACGTCATGCTCGGTCTCGCCCATGCCGACGATGATGTGCGCGCCGAATTTCTGCGGCCCGAAGATGTCGCGGGCGGCGCCGAGGATTTCCCAGTACTTGGCCCAGCTGTGGGGCGACGATACGCCTTTGCCGCGGGTGCGGTCGAAGATCTCGGGCGTCGCCGCATCGAGAGCGACGGTGAAGATGTCGGCGCCGAGGTCCTTGAGCCGGCGCACGTCGCCTGGTGTCATGGTGGTCGGGTTGGACAGTATCGAGACCGGCACCGTCGCGGGATCGATGCGGTCGGTCCACGCCTTGAGGACCGTCACCGTATCCGCATCGGAGCGCGGATGCGTGATCATCGAGATGCACATGCGGTGGAACGGCGTGGCCGGCCCGTCCCCGCCGACCTTGTCGATGATTTGCTGCAGCGGCACCGCCGGCCAGTCGACGCGGATGAAGTTGCGGTCGGCATAGTCGCGGTCGGCCTCGCGATGACGCGCGAGCCCGCAATAGGCGCAGTTGGCCCGGCACCCCTCCGGATAGGTCAGCAACAGGTTCAAGCAGCGCGTGCAGCCGCAGCGGTGCATCCGGCCCGGCATCACGCCGAGTGTGATTGCGGCCGCCGTCGACATCTGCACGTAGTCGGGCGAGCGCATGTGCGGCACGAGCCGGTTGTTGTTGGGAAGGTAGATGCCTTCCGGGGGAACATTCGCCGCCTTGACGCGCGCGCCGTTCTTGGCCTCCCGCGGCGTGGCATTCGGCAGGCGAGGCCGCATCGCATCCGGGGCGTTGTGATCCAGCCCGCCGGCGCCGATGCGCCCCGGCAATGCAACCTCTCGCTTCAGACAGGTCATGGCGTTGCCATCTCCAGCGTTGGCTCCGCGTCCCAATATTGCGGAAACGAGATCCAGCTTCGTTGCAGTTCCGCGACCGATGGCCGGCCGCCCGCCGCGTAGACGCTGAGAAGCTCTTCGCGCCGCGCGAGCGCCCGGTCGAGGGAAGCCTTGTAGAGATCGCCAAGCTCGTCCGCGTAGTTGAGGCCGGCGTCGGCTTTGCCTCGCAGGGCCGCCACAGCGGCCTCGCCCGCGAGCTGACCGGAAACGACGGCCGCATTTATGCCGGCTCCCGTGATCGGGTTGGCCAGACCGGCGGCATCGCCGGCGAGCAGCACCAGCGCCGGGCCCAGCCGGCCCTGCGGGTCGAGCATGCCGCCGACGGGGATTGCGCCGCCGGTGTGCCTGGAGATCTCGGCGCCGACCCGGCCTTCTCTCACGAGCATGCGGTGCAGCTCTTCGAGTTGCGGCTTGAGGTGGCGCCGCCAGGGCGGGGCGACGCCGAGCCCCAGATTGGCCTGATCCGCCTTCGGGAACAACCAGGCATAGCCGCCCGGCAGCGACGGCGAGAGGAAGATGTCGGTGGCCGCGCAGGGCTTGCGCAGCGGCACCGTGATCTGCCGCGTCTCGGCGAGGGCGCGGTTGACGCGACCGATCGCCCGGCCGACCTGCGAGCGCGGCCCATCCGCGCCGATGACAACCCGCGCCTTGAACATGCCGCCATCGGCAAGCCGCGCCACCCCATCCGAGTCGAGCGATGCAAGGCCGGTATCGAAGCGGCATTCCGCTCCGCCCGCCGCCGCCGCGTCGACCAGAGAGGCATCGAATGCTGCCCGATCGATCATGTGGCCGGGGAAATGCTCTTTGACGTGGGGCTCGTCGCCGGCAACGAACGTCGTCATCGACTGGATATGCTGGCACCAGCTCGAGCCGATGGCGGCCGTGCGGGTCGCATCGAGCACCGAGCCCACCATGGCCGGAACGAATTCCGCGCACTGCACGGGCCTGCCGGGCTCGCGCTTGCGATCTATGGCCAGCACACGCGCGCCGCCTTGCTCGGCCGCGGCCGCGGCCATGGCGCCTGCCGGGCCCAGCCCCACCACCAAGACGTCGATATCGAGCGCCGCTGTGGTCATGGCGCACACGCCGGCTTCATGCGCGGCGCCGCATGGCCGCCGAGGCGGATCGAGCAGCACGCATGCTGCTGCTCGTAGGGTCGCCCGATCGCCCGCGTCACGGCCACGGCGCCTTCTGCCGGGAAGGCAATGCCGTCGAGGCCGGCCATCACGGCGTAGGCATCGGTGGCGCGCTTGTGCAGGCCGGGCGGGCGCGCGCAGCCGAGCAGGACCTGCTTTTCCGGCAGCCGCTGACGGGCATCGAGAAGGACCCGCCCCACATCACGGGTGCTCGGTGTCACGAAGGTGCCAGCCCGCGCATAGAACGGCATGACGACCACGAGCACCAGCGCATGGATTGCGTGACGCGAGCAGATGTCCAGCGCTGCCGCCTCGCCGAGAATGCGCCCGTAGTGCAGGCCTATGACAATGTGCGGCACGACCTGCATGGTCGTCGCACAAAGGGCTGCCAGTGTGGCCTCGAAATCCTCCACCGCCCGTTCCAGGTGGTAGACTTGACGGATCGTCTCGGGTGCGCCGATCACGTCCATCATGGCCGTGTCGACGCCGGCGCTTTCCATCAGCCGCGCGCGCCGCTCGTCGAGCAGCGCGGTGTGGATGGCGATCCGAAGATGGGGAAAATCCCGCTTGAGGCGCTCGACGACAGGGTAGAACCGCTCGTAGCGGATCTCGTTGCGCCGATTGGAGCCGCCGGAGAGGAGGAAGCCCTGCAGCCCCTGCAGCAGCACCAGATCGCGCACTTTCCGGTCGAGCATCTCAGGGGTCGTGGCCGGAATCATCGGCTCGAGGATCTTGGCCTGGCAGTGATCGCAGTCGAGCGCGCATGCGCCTGCGGTCACGGAGAACGCCGGAAACGCGTTCTTGCTACAGCCGCTGATCTCGGAGGAAGAATATTCCTTGAATGTCGGGGTCGAGAACCGAATCGGTGTCGCGCCGCCCCGCTTGCGAGCTGCGGATTCCATCTCGCTCACGAGGCCGGAATTCAGATCCGTGTCCTCGAGGGCCTCGATCTCCTGCAGTCGCGCCATCCACCCCATGCGGCATTGTATTCAAAGTTCCGAATATCATGCAACCGTCAGCCGGCCTTGTGCTCCAGCCGCCCGCGCCAGGCACTGCGGATCGGCGGAGCGCCCGGCACCCGAATCAGGCGAAGACGCGCAAGGATGCAGCGCCTTTTTCCATTGGGAGAAGTCGTCACGTTGCTGCAATCGGCATCTTGAATTCGCAATAATGAATGTTAGAATATTTTTTGCATCTTGCTGTGGAATACGCGCATCGACTAACACTGCGCCGACGCCAGCACCGGAAAGCCCGCAGCCAGACGAGAGTTGGGGAGAAACATGGCAGACAAGACGGTCGATGCAAAAGGGGCCAACTGCCCGATACCCATACTCAAGGCCAAGAAGGCCATCGCCGAGGTACCGGTCGGAGGCACCCTCGAAGTTCTCGCGACCGACCCGGGCTCCGTACCCGACTTCGAGGCGTTTTGTCGCCAGACGGGCAACGTGCTGATGGAGCATAGCGAGACGGGAGGCGTGTATCGCTTCCTCATCAAGCGGGCCGCCTGAACGCGCGAAACAGGCCTATATCCTGATCCCAATCTTCCACATAGCGAGCAAGGCATGGCCGCGCGCCGAATGAACACGATGCCCAAGGCGCGAGTTGTCCGCCCGGGCAACTTCAAGAGTTCCGGCATGGTCGTCCTGTCGGACATGCGCCAATCGGTGCAGCAGGCTGCAGAGTTCCTGCGCTCGATTGGCAGCTCGCACCGTTTGATGATTCTTTGTCTTCTGACCGACGGCGCCAAGACCGTGACGCAGCTGTGCCAGGCCATCGGCGCGCGCCAGAGCCTGGTCTCGCAGCACCTGACCAGGTTGCGGCTGGACGGCCTCGTACATGCCGATCGCCAAGGTCACTTCGTGCACTATTCGCTGACCGCTACGCCGGCGAAGGAGATCGTTGCCATTCTACACAAGCATTTCTGCCCGGACGCGCCAGGCGTCGGGAAGAATTGATCTCCGGCCTGCACTGCGAGCAGCGGCGCGGCGGACATCCGTCAGCGCTTGGCGAAGGCGATCGCCCGGCCGGCCTGCGGTGGCACCGGGAGGTCCCTGTGCGCGCTCGTCAATGCACCCAGCGCATCGTGCTGCTGCCGCGTCCATGACTGAGCCCGTCGGCTGTCCAGGGCAACGTTGACGATGGCGAGCTCCGTGGTCGCCACCACGTCATCGCGGCTGTCCCGCATGAACATGATCAGGTGCACGCTCTTTTCCCCCATGCCGAGCGCCTGCACCGAGATGTGCACCTCATCGCCCAGGCGCAGCTCCCGCTGATAGCAAGTATGCATCTCCAAGAGGAATGGCGCGGCTCCCCCCGCTTGCGCGTTCGACAATCCGATGCGCGCAAGGAACGGCTGGATCGCCTCATCGAAGAGCACGACGTAGTGCGATGCCCGCATGTGGCCGGAGGCGTTGAGCCACTCGGACCCGACCGTGACGTGGTCCAGAACTATGGGTGCCGCATCGAAGGCAAGCGTATCGCTCACGGCCTCTTCCTTCGTCCCGCCTGGAATTGCCGACGAACCTTACAAGGTGCTTAGCGGGAATACAGCACCGCATCGACGAGCTGGTGGATCTGAGGCCGGATGGCCCCTGGATTGGCCTGATCCGCGATGCTGGTGAGCCAGGCAGGATCGCGATCGTCGTCATCGACGAGATCGCAGCTGAGATGAGCCAGCACGCGCTGCGCGGAGATTGGCAACTGCGCCGGAATCTCTCGACCGCACATGCGCGCCCACAGGCCCGCCCACAGGCGCGCCGTGGTCCAGGGATTGTAGCCGCCGCCGCCCAGCACCACGGCGCGCTCGGACAGCGAGACGATGGTTTCGACTGCGGCCCACAGGGCGCTGTTGGAAACATCCATCGAAGACAAAGGATCGCCCTTCAGCGCATCCGCGCCGCACGTGACAACGATGGCTTCGGGCCGTAGGGGCTCCAGCCTGCACCGGTGCAGCTCGCGAATGAGGAGCAGGTACTCCTCGTCATTGATGTGCCGCGGAACCGGCAGGTTCGCCACCCGCCCATCGCCCTGCTTCGTGATCGCTCCGGTGCCGGGCCACCGGCCCTCCTCATGGATCGAGACCAGCCAGACCCGCTCATCCATCGCGAATGCGGCCTCCACGCCGTCACCATGGTGCGCGTCCAGGTCCACATAGAGGACGCGCTGAAGGCCGGCATCGAGAAGCGTCAGGATCGCGAACACCGGGTCGTTGAAATAGCAAAAGCCCGAGGCCCGATCCGGGCGGCCGTGATGCGTGCCGCCACCCGGGTGGAACGCCAGATGGCCCTGCAGCGCCAGCTCGGCGGCAAGGATCGATCCGCCGACGCTCGCGCGCGCCCGATCCCACAGACCTTCGAAGAGGGGGCATTCCATCGTGCCGATGTTCCAGCGGGCGCGAACCTCGGGCGTGGCCATCATTGTGCGGGCGCTGCTTTCCAGGACGTCGAGATATTCGGCTGCGTGAAAGCGCTCCAGCGTGCTTCGCTCAGGCAGTGGCGCTTGCCGCACAAGATCCGGATCGAGCCATCCCATCGCATCGCATAGATCCAGGACGGCGCCGTGGCGCAGGATGGACAAGGGATGGCTGCTGCCGAACGCCGGCCGGCGAAAGACGGGATGCGTGACGAACAGCGCCGGACGAGCCTTCCTCGCTGCGCGCACGGCCGACCTCAATCGAGATCGGGGCGCGGGACGCGCGCGAGGCAGCCCACCAGCAGGTCCATGCGCTGTGCATCGAACGCGTGCCAGGCCTGAAGAAGGTCGGCATCGGCTTCCGCTCCCGGGGCCCCGTTTTCCGCGGCAAAGAATGCCCTGAGGACCGGCTCGAGAGTGGCCTTCAATTCTCCATTGCGCAGGCCCGCCGGGGTCCAATCCATGAGAAGCCCGTCGCGCAGAAACATCTCCTCGGTGGCGGCCTTGCCGGCAAGCTCGCGCAACCTCTCTAGCCGCGCCACGTCCTCTCGCAGCAGCTGTGCGCGGAAGTAGCTTTCCTCCACGCCGAGCGCACGTTCGAGCCGCTGCAGCAGGTTCATCTCGGCTCACTCATCCTTGGACGAGATGAGCATGACCGCGGCTCCGCTGTAGAGACCCGCGATCAGCGTCGCAAAACCAAAAATAAAGAGTGCGATAGGGGTCACAGCGTCGGTCGATTGCACGATGAGGTCGCGAAGCCCCCCAGCGTTCGTGAGCATCAGCGCGATCGCCACCATCGCGCCGAGTGCTGCGCCCACACCCCAACTGCGTACGACCAATCCGGCAACCGACGGCAAACCGGAGGGCGGGCGCCTGCGATCGGGTCCCCCGCGGATTGGCATGACGGCACCCTCTGCCGGTTGGGATGGCTTACGCACCCCAACCCGCCACGGCCTTGACCTCCAGGTATTCCTCCAACCCGAAGCGGCCCCATTCGCGCCCATTGCCCGACTGCTTGTAGCCGCCGAAGGGCGCCCCACGCTCATTGGGCGCACCGTTGAGATTGACGTTGCCGGCGCGAAGGCGGCGTGCGACGCGCCGCGCGCGCTCCACGTCGCCCGATGACACGTAGCCGGCCAGTCCATAGGGCGTGTCGTTGGCCATGCGCACGGCATCGTCCTCGTCCTTGTAGCCGATGATCGACAGGACCGGACCGAAGATCTCCTCGCGCGCGATCGTCATGTCGTTCGATACGTCCGAGAACACCGTCGGGCGCACGTAGTAGCCCTTGTTGAGGCCGTCGGGCAGACCAAGGCCGCCGACGGTCAGCTTGGCGCCTTCGTCGATGCCCTTCTTGATCAGTCCCTGGATCTTGTCCCACTGCACGCGGTTGACCACGGGGCCGAGGTTGGTCTCGGCGCTCCTCGGATCTCCCACCTTGGCCTTGTCGGCCACTCCCTTGGCAATCGCTGCGGCTTCGGCCATCCGCGCCATGGGCACCAGCATGCGGGTCGGCGCGTTGCAGGACTGCCCCGAGTTGTTGAAGCAGTGGGTGGTGCCGCCGGCGACGGCCTTGGCGAGATCGGCGTCCTCGAGGATGATGTTGGGCGACTTGCCGCCCAGCTCCTGGGTGACGCGCTTGACCGTCGCGGCGGCGCGCTTCACCACGTCGATGCCCGCCCTGGTCGAACCGGTGAACGACATCATGTCGATGTCGGGGTGCTCGCTCATGGCCGCGCCGACCTCGGGCCCGAGCCCGTTGATGAGGTTGAACACGCCCTTGGGCACGCCGGCCTCATGCAGGATCTCGGCGAAGATCAGCGCCGAGGAAGGCGTGTACTCCGACGGCTTCAGGATCATGGTGCAGCCGGCCGCCAATGCGGGCGCCACCTTGCACGCGATCTGGTTGAGCGGCCAATTCCACGGCGTGATCATGCCGACGACGCCAACGGGCTCGCGCACGAGCATGGCGGTACCGAGCCGCTCCTCGAACGCGTAGCTCTTGAGGACCTCGAGGGTGGTCATGAGGTGGCCGAGGCCGGCACCGGCCTGAAAGCGCTCGGCGAAGCCGAGCGGCGCGCCCATCTCGTCGGAGATCGCGCCTCCGACTTCCTTCATGCGCTTCTTGTAGACATCGATGATCTTGGCGAGCAGATCCGCGCGTTCTTCTCGCGTCGTCAAAGAGAAGGTTTCGAAGGCCCGCCGCGCTGCCGCAACCGCCTTGTCCACGTCTGCCTTGGAGCCGAGTGCGATATCGTAGAGAGGCTCCTCGTTTGCCGGGTTGACGACGGCATGCGTCTTCTTGGAGACCGGCTCCTGCCATGCTCCGTCGATGTAGAACTTGAGGCGTTGCACCATGGCTGCGATCCTTAGCAGGTTGCGTATGCTCGGCTATTCTCCCAGGCGGCCAGTCTTCGCCGCAAGTCGGACAATGCGCCCCAGGGAAACGCGGCGATACGGCGATCGCCGACCGTGGATCGGGAGGCGGACCCAACGGCGGACGCAGCGCTTCAGCGAATTGGGCGCGAAGAGTTGCGCAGTGCCTTGCCCAGGCCGATCAGATAGTGCAGCGCATCCTGGTTTTCCCGATCCGACAGGATCTTGAACAGCCCGCCTATGCCGCCTCGCGAGCGGTCCTTCTGCGCGAACGAGGCATCGGCACTTTCAAGCGCGGCCAACAGCTTGTCGACCTGCTCCATCCGGTCGACGAGCCGCGGCAGCGTCTCGGCGAGCCGATCGAGGGTGCCGGAGGCATTCATGCGCTCCAGGATGCCGACGAGCTTGCCGGCGCCACCACGATTGAAGCGATCGAGCGTGGTCAGGCCATCGGCCACAGTTTCCGCAACCCGGCTGATCATGTCGTCGGTCAGCGCGTCCTCTGCCGAGCCGTAGAGGCGGGCCAGCCGCACGAGCCGGTCGAGGTCGCCGTTCTCCACGAGCGAGGCGATCGCCGGAAGGGCGCGTTGCAGGCCGGAGCGGTTGACCTGATCGACGAGGTCCATCCCGTCCGCGGCAGTCTGCGCGATGCGCGTCACCATGTCGTCGGTGAGGGCGTCGTTGGCGGCGCGGATGAGGTGCTCGAGATCGCTCGAGCCGTTGCCGTTGGTCGTCATCGCCACATCCTTCTCACAGCAGCCCGCGCGCGGAGGTCCAATAGAGCTTGTTGTAGGCCATCTTGAACCAGTGCACGGCCTTGGTGGGCGGCTTGGGATCGGGCGGGTTGTTGTAGTCGAACATGGCGTAGGTGGCGCGGTCCTTGCCCGCCTCGATGAAGCAGAACACCTTGCCGTCGTAGTCGCGCACGGGGGTACCGATCTTGATCATCGCGGCGATGTTCTCGCCCAGCGCCTCGGCCTCGAAGTGGGCGGTGGAGCCCGCCTTGGAGATCGGCAGGTTGGTCGTGTCGCCCAGCACGAACACGTTGTCCCGCCCTTCCATGTTCAGGCGGTGGCGATGGGTCGGGATGAAACCGCGCTGGCCGAGCCCGTTCTTCTCGATCACCTCCATGCCGCGATGGGCGGGGATCGTGATCAGCAGGTCGTATTGTGCCTCCGTGCCCTCCTCCGAATGCACGATGCGCTTGGCCCCGTCGACCTCCTTCATGTTGAAGAGCGTCTCGTAGGTGATGCCGAGGCGCTCCATCTCGGGAGCCGCCCACTTCGCCACGTTCTCGAGCGAGTGGACGCGGCCGATGGGGTAGGTGTAGTGCAGCTGGACCTTGTCGGAGAGGCCGCGCTCCTTGAAGTAGTCATGCAGCATGAAGGTGATCTCGAGCGGCGCCATCGGGCACTTGTGCGGCACCCCGACCGCAATCACGACCCGGCCGCCCTTGAACTCCTGCAGCGCCTTGAACATCTTCAGCGCGTCGGCCTCGGTGTAAAACTGCAGGGCGTTTTCGGCGAGGCCCGGCGTATCCTCCGCGCACGCGCGCGAGCCCGTCGCGATCACCACGATGTCGTAGCCGATCGTCTTGCCGCTCTTGGTCTTGACCTGCTTCTGGTCGAGCATGAACTGCTCGACGGGATCGACTTTGAAATCGATCGAGGGCTCGAGCAGGCTGCGCTGGTCGCGGTAGAGCTCGTCCGGCATCATGCGGCCGACGGCGAGGTAGAGCAGGCCCGGCTGATACATATGCCGGTCGGAGGCGGACAGCATCGTCACCTGTGCCTTGCCCGAGCGCAGCTCCGGTGCCAGCCGGCGCGCCAGATTGTTGGCCAGGATGGTGCCACCCATGCCGCCGCCTACGATAAGAACCTTCATCGTTTCCTCCCTGATTCGCCGCTCCGCGTTGACGGAGGCGCCGACTATTTCAGCTTGCGCACAACCACGTGCCAGACGCCATCCACTTCGGTCGTGCCGAGGTGCTCATGCTTGACTTTGCGGATCCACTCGGGGATGTCGTTCGCCGAGCCCTTGTCGGTCGAGAGCACCTCGAGCTCATCGCCAACCGCCGCCATCTTCATGTTGGCGATCAGCTCCATAAGCGGACCCGGACAATAGCTGCCGCGCGCATCCACGATCTTCCGGTTCGCCATCTCTCCTGCCTTTCAAAATGCGAGAATCTGGCCGCCTTGGGCATCCTCGAGGAACTTGGTCAGTCCCAACGGCTCACCGAGGAAGCCTTCGAGATCGCCCTCGGCAAGACCCAGAACGTCGACGGCCATCGAGCATGGGTGGACCTTGGCTTCACCGAGCTCCACCGCGCTCTCGAACAGCATCATGAACTCGGGCGCCTTCTTGGCCTCGAGCAACCTGCCGAACTCGCCTTCGCTGGGCGCGGCGCGGCTGGCCCCCTTCTTGAAATACGCCAGCGCGTTCATGGAGAGAAAGACCGTCACTGCGGTGCCGCTCACTGCCGCCACGGAGGCAACCATCGCCGCCATTTGCAGCTTCTCGCGGGTGCCCGATGTCACGATGATACTGAGCCGCTCGCTCATGGCCAACCTCGCTAAGCCGCACTTCCGAACCGAACGACTTCCAAGCAGAACTGCCGTGCGACACCACCCGATGAGGCACGTTACCGTCTCATCGAGCCCGGTGCGAGAACCCGAAACCGATCGACCGGCCCAAAAGATTTGGGTGCGCGTGCTTATAAGGCTAAGTCCTGGCCGACGCGCAAGTGTTGATGCAGATCAAGGCCACGTCGAGACGCGGAAGGCTGGTCATCACACGATGCGGATCATGCATGGGCAGTCCATTTGCCACGCGCAATGTACTGGGCAAGGATATCGAGAACGAGCGTAGACTTGCCCAGGTCCGCCGAGGCCGTCGCAGGTTCGCTGCAGCGCAACAGAATGTCCGGCCCATGGGTCCAGCGGCCAACTGAACACGCGGTCCTCGCCGGCTCGGCCACCCCTCGTCAGAACGCAAATGCATGGGTGGAAACGACGATGGGGTATCGTCACCGGCGTTCGCCGGTGTCATGCTGATGACTGGCCGGATGCCGACGATCTGGTTGTTGGAGACGTTCCCGGTGTCTGCAAGAGTTGGCTGAAGGAGGAACCATGCTGAAGCGACTGATGCTCGTGTTGACCCTGACGGCATTCGCCTCGACGAGCTGGGCCGCGCAAGTCGGCGAAGACGGTCTTCACAAGGAGGATTGGTTCTCCGTCACCTTCCGCGACGTCGGCGAGGATATCGCTGGCGCCGCAGCCAACGGCAAGCGACTTGCCCTCATCTTCGAGCAGCGCGGCTGTATCTATTGCAAGATGATCCACGAGGAAGTGCTGACCGATCCGCAAGTGCGCGACTACCTCAAGGCCAATTTCGAGGTGATTCAGTACAACATCTACGGTTCCGAGGAGGTCACCGACCTAGACGGCGCGAAACTCACGGAAAAATCCGCCGCCCGGAAGTGGGGCGTCGTGTTCACCCCGACCATCCTGTTCATGCCGGAAAAGCCTATGGCCGGGAAGGACGCCAGACAAGCGGCGGTGGCCGCGATGCCGGGCGCGTTCCGCAAGGGCACCTTCCTCGACATGTTCCATTGGGTGAGGGAGAAGCGCTACGAAACGGAGGAAGACTTTCCGCGCTATCACGCGCGTCAGGTTCGAGAGCGCCAGGCAGCCGGCATCCCCAACACGGATTGATCAGCGCACGCCAGGAAGGGATGCGCAAATCGTTGACCCGACACGGCCGCGATGATATTCACAAACTTAAACATACGAATGCTTGAAAAAACGAACGGGAGGGGAGGGCCGCCAGCGACACATCTTGCCATTGCGCGGGTGTGAAAGGATGGTGGGCAGCGGCACCTTGCGATGAGTGAACTTGGCACAACCACGATCGTCGGCGTCGGCGGCTTCATCATCGGCATCGTGTTCGGCGCCGTCGTGCAGCGCACCAATTTCTGCACGATGGGCAGCATATCCGATCTGGTCCTGATCGGGGACGGCCGCCGCTTCCGGGCCTGGCTGCTGGCGATCGCGGTTGCGATCATTGGCACCCAGATGCTTTGCTTCGCCGGTCTCATCGACATCGACAAGTCGATCTACTTGTCGCCCAACCTCGGCTGGCTTGGCGCCATCATCGGTGGCTTGATGTTCGGCTTCGGCATGACACAGGCAGGAGGCTGCGCCAGCAAGACGCTGGTGCGCCTGGGCGGCGGCAATCTGAAATCGCTGATCGTCATGATGGTGCTTGGCATCTTCGCCTATATGACGCTGCGCGGCTTGTTGGCGCTGCCACGGCTGCAGATCGAGACCACAAATGTGGACCTCGCCGCGCGCGGGCTTCACAACCAGAGCTTCGCCGAGATGGCCGGCGCGGCGATCGGGCTGGCCGCCGCTCCCGCGCGCGCGGTCGTTGCCGTCGCCGCGGCGGTGCTGTTGCTGGCAATCTGCTTCAAGGACGCCGCTTTCCGCCACAGCCCCCGCAATATTGTCGCCGGGGTCGTGATCGGCCTGTGCACGGTGGCGGGCTGGCTCGTCACCGGCGTGTTGGCGGCCGACGAATTCAATCCGGTGCAACTCGCCTCGATCACCTTCGTGGCGCCGGCCGGCGACAGCCTGCAATATCTGATGACCTTCACCGGCTCCACCATCAACTTCGGCATCGCCGTCATCGGCGGCGTCATTGCCGGCAGCTTCCTGACGGCGATGACGACCGGCACGTTCAGAGTCGAAAGTTTCGCCGATCGCAGCGATATGCTGCGCCATCTTGCCGGCGCTATGCTGATGGGCGCCGGCGGCGTCATAGCCTTGGGCTGCACGATCGGGCAGGGGATTACCGGCATGTCCACGCTCTCGCTCGGCAGTCTGATCGCGTGGCTGTCGATCCTGGGCGGCGGCTATCTCGGCATCCGGTATTTGGAGGAGGGGTCGCTCAGCGGCGCCATCCGCGCGGAGTTCGCGCGCGGCAGAAGCTCGGCAGGCGGCGCGGACCACCCGTCGGCGGGACAAACAGAACTGAAATAGGGCCGGTCATAACGGCCCACGTGTGGAGGAAGGCAGATGAACTCGAGACAGTCGCATTGCGTGCTGGCGGCGACCGCCGGTGCAATCCTCGGCGCGGTCGTGCTGGGTATTGCGCCCGCATCCGCAGCGCCTTTGGACGGCCAGAAGCTGACCTTCGAGCGCAGCAAGGGCAATTGCCTGACCTGCCATGAGATCAAGGGCGGCGACGCACCCGGCAACCTCGGGCCCGCGCTTACCGACATGAAGAAGCGCTTTCCGGACCGCAAGGAGCTGATCGCGATCGTCTCCGATGAGACAAAGCGCAACCCGCTCACGGTGATGCCGCCCTTCAAGCGGAACCTCATTCTGAACGAGGAGGAGATCGCGGCTATCGTCGATTTCCTCTACACCCGCTGACCGCGCGTGTGGCCCAACAAGGAGCAAGAGCAATGACCAGTTTTCCGGACGCGCCCGATACCGCGCGACGCACGATCCTGAAAGGCGCCGCGGCCGGCGGCCTGGCCGCCGGTCTTGGGCTCGGTCTCGGGCTCGGCAGCTTTCCGTTCCCGGCCTTTGCCGATGCCGACGCCAAGCAGTGGCCGGCCGAGGCCTTCAAGCAGAAGACCGAGGCCGACGCACTCAAGACGCTCTATGGCAAGGCAGCCGAGACATCGGACAAGATCGACCTCGACGCGCCCGAGATTGCGGAAAACGGCGCGGTCGTGCCGATCGCGGTGTCGAGCACGCTGCCCAAGGTCACCGGCATCGCGATCCTGGTGCTGAACAACCCGAACGTGCTGGCCGCCGCCTACAAGGTTCCCGACGGCTCCGGCGCGGCGGTATCGACCCGATTGAAAATGGCCAAGACCAGCAAGGTGGTCGCCGTCGTCGAATCGAACGGCAAGCTCTACAGCGCGACCAAAGAGGTCAAAGTCACCGTCGGCGGCTGCGGCGGCTGATCGGCGTCATTGAACAAAGAGGCGAAAGCAAATGGCATCGACAATTCGCGTGAAGGCTGTCGCCAGCGGCGACACCACCACGGTCCAATCGCTGATCCGGCATCCGATGGACTCGGGCTTCGTCAAGGACAGGAGCGGTCAGCTCATTCCCGCGCACCACATCCAGGTGCTGCAGTTCGAGCATGGCGGCAAGACGGTGTTCACCGCGCTTTGGGGGCCGGCCGTTTCCAAGGACCCGTACGTGAAGTTCAGCTTCAAGGGCGCCAAGAAAGGCGACGACCTCAAGGTCAGCTGGGTCGACAACAAGGGCACATCGGATTCACTGGTGGCCAAGATTCAATAAGGCCCGGCCGGATACGGGCGACAGGGAGGATTGGTGAATGCTGCGCAAATCTTTGGTCGCGCTCGCGATTGTCGTCGGCACGGCGCAGCCTCTGCTGGCTGGTGACCCGAGCCCTGAGGCGGACCGGAAGGCGTTCGTGGACTATTTCACGAGCCGCTTCCCAAAGGTGCCGCTGAAGGATTTCGTGAACGGCCCCTATTCGATGGACGCGGGCCTGCGCAAGCAGTGGGAGGCGAAGGAAGAGTTCGCGCCCTATGAGTTCGCCGTCGAGAAGGGCAAGCAGATGTTCAACGCCCCCTTCAAGAACGGCAAGACCTACGGCGACTGCTTTCCCAACAAGGGCATCGGCATACGCCAAGACTATCCGATGTTCGATGCCAAGAGTGGCCAGGTGATCACGCTGGAAGTGGCGGTCAACGACTGCCGCGAGGCCAACGGCGAAAAGCCCTTCGATGCCAAGAAGGGCGACATGGCGTCGATCACCGCCTACATGGCCTACACCTCGCGCGGCAAGCCCATGTCCATCAAGGTGCCGGATGACCCGCGTGCGCTGGCCGCCTATGAGAAGGGCAAGGAATATTTCTACACGCGGCGCGGCCAGCTCAATTTCTCCTGCGCGAGCTGCCATGTGCAGAGCCCGGGCATGCATATCCGCACCGAGGTGCTGGCGCCGGCGCTCGGCATCATGAACGCCTTGCCGATCTACCGCTCGGCCTGGGCCGGCATGGGCACCACCAGCCGCCGCATTACATCCTGCAACAGCCAGGTGCGGGCGGTTCCGCTCAAGCCGAACGACGAGCTCTATCGCGCCGTCGAATACTACCTGTCCTACATGGCGAACGGCCTGCCGATCTCGGGGCCGGGCGCGCGCCCCTAACGGACCGATCTGGAGGAACTTACATGCGCACTCGTGGATTGATCCAATTGGCCGTCGTTGTCGTCGTTGGCGGCTTTGCGTCAGCCGCGCTGGCGGCGTCGGCCGACGACTTCAAGGCGGCCTATGCCACGGCGGAAGCCGTAAGCAAGCAGGCGCTCGGCATGAAGGCCGGGTGGCTGACCACCACCAACGAGCTGAAGGCCGCCAAGAAGGCGGCCGATGCCGGCAAGTTCGACGACGCCGTCAAGCACGCCAAGCAGGCCGAGTCCTTGGCCAACGCGTCCATCGCCCAGTCCAAGGAGCAGGCAAAGCTCTGGAAGGACGCGGTCATCCACTGATCCGGCACTGATCCGGCACTGATCCGGGCCGCCGAGGAAATAGTCAGGAGACCAAGGCAATGCGTCGCCGCGACGTCTTGAAGGCGCTCACGGCTGCGGCGATGTCAGGCCTGGTTCCCCGCATCGGCGAAGCCGCCGAGAGCGAAGAGCTGTACGACATCGGCAAGTTCGGCAATGTGCGCCTGCTGCACACGACCGATACGCATGCGCAGCTCTTGCCGGCCTATTTCCGCGAGCCGAGCGTCAATCTCGGCGTTGCCAGAATGACCGGCCATCCGCCGCACCTGGTGGGCGAGGCGCTTCTGAAGCACTTCGGCGTCGCGCCGAACAGCCGGCGCGCCTACGCTTTCACGCATCTCGATTTCGCCGAGGCCGCCCACCGCTACGGCCGCCTTGGCGGCTTTGCTCACCTGAAGACCCTCATCGACCGCCTGCGCGCCCACGCCGGCACGGGCAATTCGCTGCTGCTCGATGGCGGCGACGCATGGCAGGGCAGCGGCCTCGCCAACGCGATGCACGGCGAGGACATGGTGGAAGCCACCAATCTGCTCGGCACCGACCTCATGACCGGGCACTGGGAGTTCACCTATGGCGAAGCGCGCCTGCGCGCCAACCTCGCCCGCTTCAAGGGCGAGTTCCTGGCGCAGAACGTGTTCCTCACCGAGGAAGCCGCCTTCGCCGACAAGCCGGCATTCGATCCCGCCTCGGGCCGCGTGTTCAAGCCGGCCGCGGTCAGGCAAGTGGGCGGCTTCCGCGTCGGCGTGATCGGCCAGGCGTTTCCCTACGTGCCGATCGCACATCCCAAGCGCTTCACGCCCGACTGGACCTTCGGCATCCGCGAAGACGAGATGCAGAAGGTGGTCGATGCGTTGCGCGGCAAGGACAGGGTCGATGCCGTCATCCTGCTCTCGCACAACGGCACGGACGCCGATCTCAAGCTCGCCGGCCGCGTCACGGGAATAGATTTCATCCTCGGCGGACACACCCATGACGCCATACCGCAACCGGTGGCGGTGAAGAATGCCGGCGGCAAGACGTGGGTCGGCAACGGCGGATCGGCCGGCAAATTCCTCGCCGTGCTCGATCTCGAACTCGCCAAGGGCGCGGTCAAGGATCTGCGCTATCACTATCTGCCGGTCTTTTCGGGCCTGTTGAAGCCGGATCCGGCCATGCAGGCGCTGATCGAGCGCTTGCGCAAGCCGCACGCCGCAGCGCTCGACGAAAAGCTCGCGGTGGCCGGCGACCTCCTGTACCGCCGCGGCAATTTCGACGGCACGATGGATCAGGTGATCTGCGACGCGCTGCGTGCGGAGCTCGACGCCGAGCTCGTATTTTCGCCGGGCTTCCGATGGGGCAACACCGTGCTGCCGGGCCAGACGATCACGATGGACGACCTGCTCACCGAGACGGCGATCACCTATCCGCAAGTCTATGTGACGGAGATGACCGGCGAGCAGATCAAGGCTGTGCTGGAAGACGTCTGCGACAACCTGTTCAATCCCGACCCCTACTACCAGCAGGGCGGCGACATGGTGCGCGTCGGCGGCATGGACTACGCCTGCACCCCGGGCGAGAAAGTCGGCAAGCGCATTTCCGACATGACGCTCGACAGCGGCAAAGCGATTGAGGCGGGCAAGACCTACAAGCTTGCCGGTTGGGCCTCGGTCAACCCGCAAGGCGGCAAGCCGGTTTGGGACGTGGTCGCGAGCTATCTGCGCCGTGAAAAGACCGCGAAACCGAAAAAGCCCAATCGGGTCGCGCTCAAGGGCGTGTCGAACAATCCAGGAGTTGCAGGGTAGACGGATCCATGTCCATTGCTCTTGCCCGATTGGCGCGGCTTCCCGCTCTCGTCCTGGCGGCCGCGCTGATTTGTTCAGGCCCCGTCGTCGCGCAGGTGAAGGAGCCCCCGATCAGGGACCTGCCCTTCGCCGAGCAGCGTCTCGTGCTGCAGTTGTCCGACCGCGAGCCGGCCAAGCACGCGCTGGTGATCAGCGTCGCCAACAACCTGTTGAAGGCCTATGGACCCGACATGATCGCCATCGAAGTCGTGGCTTTCGGGCCGGGCATCGATCTGTTGCGCACGGAGAGCCCCAACCGCGCGCGCGTCGACAGTCTCGTGGCGCAGGGCGTCCAGTTCGACATCTGCATGAACACGGTCGATACGCTCGAGCGTGAAGGCAGGCACGTGAACATCAACCCCAAAGCCGTGAAAGTCCAAGTCGGCGTCGCCCGCATCCTGGCTTTGGCCAAGAAGGGCTACACGCTGGTCCGTCCCTGAAGCCCGGAGGAAATGCCATGAGACACCTCGCACGCGCCCTTGCCGTTGTCGCCGCACTCGCGGCCGGCATCCTGACTGCTATGCCTGGCCAGGCCGCCGAAAAGACGCACCGCATCGTCTTTCACGTCGATCAAAACGATCCGGCCTTGATGAACCTTACGCTCAACAACGTCTCCAACATCCTCGAATATTATCACGGCAAGGGCGAACAGGCGCAGGTCGAGGTCGTCGCCTACGGTCCGGGGCTCAACATGCTGCGCGCCGACAAGTCGCCGGTGAAGGACCGCCTCACGCGCATCAAGGCCGCGAGCTTCCCCTCCAAGGTGCAATATTCCGCCTGCCACAACACGATGAAGGGCATGGAGAAGAAGGAAGGCCATGCCATTGCGATCGTGCCGGAAGCGACCGTCGTTCCGGCCGGCGTCGTGCGCCTGACCGAATTGCAGGAACAGGGCTGGGCCTATATCCGGCCGTAAGGCCAAAGGAGGCTGCGATGAAACGGATCGCTCTGGCCGCCGTCGCGGCGGCGTTGCTCGCGCTGCCCGCGCACGCGGCGGACGGCATCGTCACCTACAAGTCGCTCGCGCCCGATACCGCCTTCGATCTGGCGCGTGCGGCGCTCGACCGGTGCCGCAAGGACGGCTACCAGGTCGCCGTGGTGGTGCTCGACCGCTTCGGCGCGCCGCTCGTGAGCTTGCGCGACCGCTATACGCCGGTCGGCGCGATCGACATTGCATCGGGCAAGGCCTGGACGGCCGTGACGTTCACGCGCGACACGGCCGAGTTCGTCAAGGCCATCAAGGACGGCACAATCGGCCCCGGCCTGGCGGGACTGCCGAAGGTCACGCCGCTGGTCGGCGGCCTGGTGATCCAGGCCGGCGGCGCCCTGCTGGGCGGCGTCGGCGTCGCGGGCGCGCCCGGCGGTGACAAGGACGAGGCGTGCGCCAAGGCCGGCCTCGCCGCCGTGCAGGACAAGCTCGAGTTCTGAGCGCACTGACAGGCTGGCGGCTGAATTAAGTGGTG
>CAWCOF010000020.1:0-177250 GCA_963797005.1 uncultured Alphaproteobacteria bacterium | reverse complement strand
TCGAGTCCTCTCCTGGGCACCAGACCCTTGAAAAAAGCAGCCGAATCAAATAGCTAGCGGCCAGCTTGGGTTTCTGCCTCTCCCACAGGTACACGGGAGAGGTACACAATCCGTGATCATCCAAATGGCGCGCCCTTGGCGGCACCCCAAATCAGGGGTGTGGTACTTCCGCAGCCGTCTCCCTGCCGATCTCAAAGATCGCGCTGACGGCCGAACCGTGCGCATCAACATTGCCGGTGTGGAGAGCACGATCCGGCTCACCGAAATCGTAAAGGTATCGTTGCGCACCAAGGCGGACAGCGAAGCCCGCCAGCGTCATTCCTCGGTGCAGGCACAATTCGAGCAGCGTTGGATGGCGATGCGCGCCGGAGCTGAGGTGCTCACCAATCGTGAGATCATGGCGCTCGCGGGGATTTGGTATCGCGATCTGGTGGAAATGAATCAGGACGACCCCGGCGATGCGGAAGGGTGGCACGTCTATCAGGAGCACCTGCAGGACGCGCTCGCCCACTTCGATCCCGAGAGCGATGGGATTGAGCGTGAGCCGTATGATCCTGAGACGGGCGTGCGCTTGCTTTCGAAGCACATCCACATCGATGACTTCCTTGCCGCTCGCGGCCTTCAGGTGGATGAGGCGACACGAACCAAGCTGATCGAGCAAATCGGCCTTGCACTGATGCTTGGCGCGCGAACGCTCATTAAGCGGGCAGATGGCGACTACGGTGCGGATCAGTTCGCCTCCCGCTTCCCGGCCTGGAAGAACGAGAGGGCTCGGCCTCAGAGTGCGGCTGGTGTTCTAAGCCTGAGCCAGCTCTTTGAAGGCTGGGCGAAGGAGGCCAAGCCCAAGCAAGCGACATTGGACCTATGGCGCTCTTACACGGAGAACTTCACGCGCCACGTTGGGCATGACGATGCGCGCACCTTCACGCGCTCGGATTTGATCAAGTGGAAACAACACCTTCTCGATCTGGGCAACAGCCCGAAGACGATCAATGACAGCAAGCTGGCGGCGCTGAAGGCGATCTTCAGGTGGGCGGTTGACAACGAACTCTTGCCATCTAACCCGGCCGCCAATGTCTCAATCCGGCGTGAGCGCAAAGCTGGCGAAAAGATGCTGGGCTTCAGCCGGGAGGAAGCCGCCATCATTCTCATGGCCGCAGCCAAAGAAACAAATCCTGTTTTTCGCTGGGTGCCACTCTTATGTGCCCAAGCGGGCGCTCGGGTGGGGGAAATTTGCCAGCTCCGCGCCGAAGACATCGTGTGCGAGGAGGGCATCTGGTGCATGGCCTTCCGCGCCGACGCAGGCTCACTCAAAAATGCCAACTCGGAACGGATAGTGCCCTTGCATCCGCACGGCCTTGAGGCTGGCTTCTTGGAGTTCGTCAAGTGCAAGGGCAGTGGTCCTCTCTTCTATGATCCCAAGAGGCGCAGGCCGGGAGCGAAGAAGCCGCAGCCCAAGATCGTCGCCAAAGACGTGGCTCGGTGGGTTCACTCGCTTGGCATCAAGGTGGGGCGCAAAGTCCGCAAAGACCCCAACCACGCATGGCGCCATTTCTTCAAGTCGGCCGCCCGCGACGCCGGCATTCCCGATAGCATCTCTCAGACCATCACGGGTCACGCGCCTGCCAGTGTAGGGCAGGGTTACGGTGAGACCTGGTTGCGCACGGCTGCCGGTGCAATCCGCAAGCTCCCGTTGCCACACCTGATCAAGCCTTCGGTGACCAAAACGGGGACGCGCCCGGTCCTTCTTGGATCGAAAGGATCAGAGTCATCGGGAGTTGATCGGGCAGAATGGGCTGCTTTGACTAAGCTAGGTCGTGACCCGTGAACACGGTCAGTTCAGACGACGCACGGTCGCACCGCAACAATGCAGTTCTGCGGTGATGCTTGCGCCGTTTGATTGCGTAAACGTACACTCATGGCCCCTGCCGCAGACATGACGCAGGTTTGATGTCGATCGGCGTTCAATCCAGACCCACATCGGCGCGTAACAGCGCCAAGCCTTCCGGCGCTGCGCGCCTCCAGTCTTGGCGCTGCGTTCCCACAACCTACAGGGTGGTCAACTCTTCGACGCCGATCCTGGTCAACAGTTCGGAGCCGTTTGACACCCGGCTACTGAACAGTTGGTCATAGGCTCAGATTTTGCAGCCGTACCCAGAGATACAGACGTGTAAACAGGGCGGCTGAGATAGCTCATAAGGCTCACGCGGGGAAGAACTTCAGTCGAAAATAAAGCTGTTGCCCCAGGACAGCATGACTATTAACATCTTTGCCCCCAAAAATATGAATTTACACTAGGGTGTTGTTGGCAACTCTCAAAGCCAATACAGTCAAGATATGTTGCCAACTGTCAATAAATACTTTGCGGCGGCTCACCGCCCATAGCTCGGTCGCGTTACGCTTGAGGACTCGGCAATCGCTGCCACGCGGCACAGTAGCCACAATGGCGTCAGTCCATCGCCTTGTAGATGGCTTGTCTGGACACGCCGAGTTCACGCGCGATGGCAGCTATGGGCAACCCTTGGCTCTTCAGTGCCGCGATCCTCTCGGGCACGGCCTTGCGCTTACGGCCCTTGTACTTGCCTTCGGCCTTTGCCCGTTGGACGCCGGCCGCTTGACGTTCCTTCCGCAAAGTCATTTCGACTTCGGCTACCCAACCCAACAGTTTTGCGCCGTGCTTTCCCCAGGTCGTGGCCGTATCTATACCCTGATCTAGGATGCGAACGCTGCAGCCCTTGGCATGGATCAGGTCCATCGTCTTCAGGATATCCAGTAGGTCGCGTCCCAGCCGATCCAGCTTCACTAGGATCACGACATCGCCGGATCGCAGCATGTCTAGCATCTTCGCCAGCTCGTCGCGGCCTTCGAGCCTGGTGCCAGTCTTCTTCTCCGAGAAGATGCGCTCCGCGCCATTGGCTTTGAGCTTCTCCACTTGAGAGCTGTAATCTTGATCAAGCGTGCTGACCCGCGCGTATCCAAAGATCATCGTCATCTTCCTTCTGTGTCCACATCGAATCCCGGTAGGTGATTTGCGGACTCGGTGTCAATCTACGTCTTAGGTGTTTCGGAAGAGTGATATTTGGTGTGGCACAAAGCGCGTATTCTCAGGACGTGAGCGTAAACCCCGCCATGCTGTCAACCATGCATACCCTATTTCACCATCAGGACGTTCGGATATCCGCTTTGATCTTTATCGCAGGTCCTTACTCGAGTTCGCACTAAGCCGGATCAATTCCATGCGAGTTGAGGGCCACGGGGGGATGCGCGTTCATCGCCATTCGAGCCTTGCTCACGGAGTTTTCTGCCAGATTTTTTGAGTCGTGCTCTTCGCCCATTCTTACCCCACATGTAACGGGCGCTGACAGATGAAGCTGGCGCTCCACACCGATTGCGGAATAGCATCGCTGCCACGTTCCGTGCTTGGTGATCGCCATGACCGACCTTCTTGTGCAGTTCGTTAGCCGCCTTGCCGTCATGTTGCCGACCATCGCTTTGCTGGCCGCGGTTCTCTGGCTGATCTTCAACAGGCGCCATTTCGCCGCCGCTGCCGCGTCCTTTAGCTCGTCCGACCTGCCGACATGGCCGCTCCGCTTCGCTGTTCTTGACGGATGTGTCTTTGCCATCGTCTTTGCCATCGTATCCGCGTTGATGGCCGACAGTCAGTTCGGCGCAGGGGTCGCCGGTGGACTTGCAGCGATTGTCGCCATTGGCGTCGTGCCTTGGCTGGCAAATCGCTCTCCGCGCCTGTCTCAATGGATGAGCATGCCGATCGCCAGCCGGTTCGCAGAGGTCTGGCCCATGGCAGGGCGCGCATGAGGGGGCGATGGATCGGCTGAAGGTGCCTTACAGGCTCCAGATCGCGGAACAGGGCTCCATGGTCGCCTATGTTCCGGCCGGCATTTTCTCGGAAGGCTTCTTGGACGCCCAGACCTGCCGCAAGACCGGAATTGCGCGGCTGACTAACAGGCCCGCTGAACCCACAAAAACCACCAGCAATGCGATATCGAGCAGCTCTATACGATGAGGGCCCACGGGACCGATAGGATCGGATCCCTCAAGCCAAAAGAGTGCAGCAAGCGAACTCGACATGCCCCAGCCGTACAACCAAGTCCTAAGCATAAACGCGGCCCCGGCGATACAACACAGAAGGATTTCTGGTGATCGCCACGAACATGCTGCAGGCTTACTAACAGTGGACACGTTGCCATCCAACAGAGCTGTCGAGGATACCTCACCCTAAACGACCATCACTTCTGATTGGTTAAAGCGCTCAATTGGTTACGTACTTCCAAAACCGGCCTCGGTCCGTAGCTACCACTCTGTATGTGATGGGTGAACGCTTGTCAGGCGGGCGGGTTCCCTCCCGCATCAACAAAGCAATGTCGCGAAGGACATGTCTGGCTTCTGCATAAGTATTGTGATGCCAACTCAGAAAGACCCAGTTGGTTGCCCCTGACACATCGATTGTATCCGAGCCTTCGACGATCGTGGGAATACCTTGATTGACGCCCCCGACGCGCGGTACGCCGCCAGATAGCTTCTTCGAGACCTCTAACGCTGCATCACTATCATTCGCGTAGAGCGTTAGCCTCTCTGCCATACTATGGTATTGCTGTGCGCGCCGTTCAAACACGGGCCTGTCGGCATCCGCTGCCACTAGGATGACCTGCTTCAAGTTAGCGATTCCAAGTGGTGCAGCTCTCTCTTGCGCTGGCATCAGCGCCTCGATGACAACTCTGGCTCCTGTGCTATGGGCAAGGACATTCACCTTCTTGGCCCCGGTTCTCCGAGCGACCATTCGAAGGAATTCTGTGAAGTGCTTGATGCTATAATCAACACTGTCCCTATCGTAGAGATAGCCGGCCGGAGTGCCCATAGATGGCCAAGAAAACACGTAAGAGGCGCCATCGAATCCGATGTCGTAGGTGATCTGCGCTGCCCGATACAGGGCATCATCGAAGCTTGTATGAAACCCATGCACGAAGATCAGGGCTTGGCCCTCAAAGTCGGCCGCATCCTTAGTTTTCTCTCGTGCGAGATTTAGGAACGTATCCCGCGGAACAGCGTGCAGCTCGCGAATGGTGAAGTGCCTACGTGGGTCTTCCTTTTCGCTATAAAGTGCGACGTTCAAGAAGGTTACCGTTCGCGGCCTCGTGACTTGACCTACGGGCCTCGCGATTTTGGGGACGGTCACCTCAGCCACTCCCAAGCGTAGCTTCTTAGCTCTTGCAGTCCCGTAATAAGGGCGCGACGCCACCTGTGTTCCGGTCTGCTGTCCTTTTGACGCCAATGATCCGCTTGCCGCCCTGTTCGTTCCCCAGAACAGCGTAACTGCTTCGTATTCTGTGTCCCTTTGGATGGAAGCAGTGACCGGCGCGCGAACCGCCGCAGTCTTCTGGCTTTCACCGTTCTCTTCCTTGGCAGCAATGGCTGGCCTAACGATCGGCACAGGTTTCTGGCTTTCACCCTTCTCCTTGGCCGCGGTGGCCGGCGCGGAGACTGCTCCAGTCTCCCGGCCTGCACTCTTCTCTTCCTGTTTTTTATCTTCCTGTATCTTACCGGAATTGAGCGTGCCATCTGTGCTGCAGCTTGCGAACGTGCCGAGGCACACCAGCAGCAGCACCCTGAGCAGCCATGAAACTTTTTTGATCACCCCCTGCCCCAATGTTTTACGCACTCTGTCTAAAGCGGTCAGGACAATATTTCCAAACTACGCCTGCCGCAACAGGGTCTGGTTGGGTGTCCGATCGTTTCCTGGAGCGCCGAGAGTGGCCGTGGCTAGCAGGAGTGCTAGACAAACTCTTGTTCGGCGGCCGCTTGACTGCTTATCAGGCTTTCCATTGCTTCGATGGCAACGATGAGGTCGTTCAGTACGTCGGGTGGAACAGGGCGACCATGCGCCGCGTCATTGCGAATCCCGATGATCTTCAGTACCTTTGAAAGGTACCGTTGATCTAGTGCCGGGCGCAAGCGCTTCCGCTTGTACTCCTTTAGCTGTTGCTGGATGGATGGCATCCGGGGTGTATCCTGGTTTGGTCCTAGCGCGATCTCCTTGATCTCCGCGCGGGCGTTAGCAGACAGCTTTGCGCCGTATTGCCTCAAGAATTGGTCCCGGGTGTTCAATGTCATGTAGCCAACGCGCGGCGTGACTGCTTCAGCGACAAACGCTTCGAAGGCACCCACCAAATCTAACACCGCGCGGCGAGCGTTGTAGGCAGAAACGTAAAATTTGGCGCTCTCCAAGAGTTCGCGCCCGAAGCCGACCGGCTGGATGTCGTGAAGTTCGAGATGAACCTCTTCCTTGAGTGTGGGAGCGCCGCTGCTCATCCGCACAGCCTCAAAACTCGCCGCACCATGCCAAACAACCCGACCGTCGGAGCCAATCGTCTGGTAGTCGAGACTGTTTAGGTCACTGGGAAGAACTTCAGGAACGTCGCTACGGCCGGTCACCGCCCGTATTCCCGCTATGAGTTGGTTGAGCCTGAGGGTCGCCGTGCGCAACGCCTCCGGATAGCGTTCTATATTCTTGAACTGCACGTCGCCGGGAGGCGAACCGGGCTTCATTGAGAGTTCCCCGGGCAGCAAGAGTTCTACAATGCTCTGTGCATAAAGCCCCGATGGGTTCATCAAGCTGTCAATCCGCATCCCTTGGCCGGGGCGCCAGCGTGCACGCGGGCTGACCACGCGGACATGTTGCACGAAAGCGATCACGCCCTCGCTTCGGTAGGTACCTTCCAAAACGGGTAGGGCGAACGGCAGCTGGAACTTCAGCCAAGTGCTTGGAGATGTGCGCAGGGACTCGAACTCTGTGCGAAGAGCATTTATTGCTGGGTAGTAGCCTAGGCTCCGGTCGTCGTGGACGCCGGGCACGTACTGGCTCCCCTGGAAATAAAAGCGGTTGATGTCGAAGCCGAGCGCATTGAGAAGTTTTGTGGCTGCAGCCGCCTTGCCTGAAGGTGTGCGAAGGTCTTCGATGAGGATCACATCAAGCGTTTCCTTTGCGTGGCGTGTTTCATCAGGGAGCTTTTCGCTCGCTACATCTAGCGCAGCTTGTGCCTCCGGGTGTCCGTCTAGAACTAGGCGATGAAGCTGAACGAGGCGGAAATGCTTCGCGGCACTGAGGTGGTCCCGCTTGTTCGGACAGAATCTCCGCTGGGATAAGTGGATCGTCTGCCGGGGTTAGGCCGCCAAGCGGATCGGCGGCATGCTCCGGTGCCCGAAGTAGGCTTGATCGGGTGTCTGGTCGTCAAGGCTCGAATGGGGGCGGCGACGATTGTAGAGATCGAGATAGCTCCCGATCCCTTCGCGCGCCGCGCTGACGCTGTCGTAGGCGTGCAGATAGACCTCCTCGTATTTCACGCTGCGCCAGAGCCGCTCGACGAACACATTGTCTCGCCACGCGCCTTTGCCGTCCATGCTGATTGCGATCTCGTTCTTCGCCAGCATGCCGGTGAAGGCGGCGCCCGTGAACTGCGAGCCCTGGTCCGTGTTGAAGATCTCGGGTTTACCGTGCTGCGCCAAAGCCTCTTCCAGAACCTCAACGCAGAACGCCGCCTCCATCGTGATCGAGACGCGCCACGACAGAACGCGGCGCGAGAACCAGTCGAGCACGACGGCCAGATAAACGAACCCGCGCGCCATCGGGATATACGTGATGTCCATCGCCCACACCTGGTTCGGTCGCGTGACCTCCACGCCTCGCAGCAGATACGGATAGACCTTGTGGCCGGGCTCCGGCTTTGTCGTGCGCGGACGGCGATACAGCGCCTCGATCCCCATCCGCCGCATCAGCGTCTTCACATGCCGACGGCCGATCTTGCTCCCATTGGCAGCCAAGAGACGGCGCAACATCCGCGCCCCTGCGAAGGGGAACTCCATGTGCAACCTGTCGATCTGCTTCATGAGATCGAGATCGGCCGCCGATACCGGACGCGGCAGGTAATACACCGTGCTGCGCGCGATCCCGACCACCTCAGCCTGCTTCGTGACGCTCAACGTATGACCTCGGTCGATCATCGCCTTGCGCTCAGCAATCCCGCCTTGGTGAGCGCGCCCTCTAAAAAATCATTCTCGAGCGTCAGCTCGCCGATCTTGGCGTGAAGCTGTTTCACATCCACCGCGGGCACCGCCGGCGCAGTGCCGGGGCCACCATCGAATACATCCGCGGCGCTGCCTTCCAGCTGCGCCTTCCAGGTGGTCACCTGGTTCGGATGAACATCGAACTGCTCAGAGATCTGCGCGATCGTCCGCTCGCCCTTGATCGCTGCTATCGCCACCTTGGCCTTGAAGGCCGGCGAGTGGTTCCGCCTCGGTCGTCTGCTCATCGAATGCTCCTGATTCGCAGGCACAACCGTGCCCGCTGTCAGGCAGACAATCCACTCACCCTACCGTCCGAAATTGTGGAGCCACTTCTGCACCTAGTGTGCCGGGAGGCGGATTCAGGATCATCGCGAGCAGCTTGTCTGCTATTCCCGATACCCATTCAGGCTTGGGTTGTATTGCTTCCTTCACCGCAGCAAGGGTCTGCAGTTCGCTATTGACCTCCACCGCAATGGACTTGTCGTCGGCGGTTCCATGTACGCGAAGTTCAGGGACCCCATCGAGGGCAGACAAGAGGTGAGCGACGCCTCTCGCAACCTCCCCCCAGTCACCGTTTCTGGCAGCAGGAACATTGAGCTCCGGGTAGAGGGTGGGTTGGTGCAGCGCGGCAGAACTGCGATGCGGCTCGTCAGTGAACACATTTATGATTGGTGTGAATCCATGGAGCCTCGCCCTCAGCCTCAGGAATAGCGGGGCGACCTTATCCGAGATCCAAACTTGGCCGATGGCCATCACTCCCCTCCTGTGTTGATGCCGTCGCAGAAGGTGAGCGGCTGCCTAGACTGGAACGTCTAAAAGGAAAAGACCCCTGCCGACGGGGACGGGCGGCAAGGGCCTTCAGGGGGATGTGTACGCTGCAACTACGCCGCCAATCTTACAACCGTCCCCTGCTTCCCTGTGGATAAGCGTACCAGTCCACTTCGAGCGAGTTCATGCAGCACGACGTTGGCCCAAGACCGGCTACACCCCAACGTCCTTGCTAAGTCACGTTGTCCGGTAGCAATCATCCCGCCGCTCTCCCGCAGGATACTGAGCAGCTTGGCACTGGACGGGTTGCTCATGGACGCGCTCGGGATCACCGGACGCGAAACGCTAGGCAGGACGGTGACGGCACCGGGGGTGTCCACCTGACGTGTCCGGCGAGCGCTCGTCCTCGTGTCCTGCGAACTGGACAAGCTCATGCCGACTGACAAGGACAGGCCGCCGCCGCACTCGATGACCAAGACAGCTAACAGGACAAGGAGACGGTTCAAGCGCTCGGTGCTCACGTCCATGCCCACGGCCTGTAGGAAGGTTGCAAGCGCCACGGCATCACTATTGGCCAACTTGGGTGCCTGCATCCGGCTCAACTCCTCGCTCGCCTTTGCTGCCTTGGCCTCCCACTCGGCCCGCGCCCTTGCCCTCCCAAGCTCGCCAACCAACTTCGCTGGCTTCTGGCAGATGGTTTCGCGGCCGGCCGAAGTGACGATGACCCGACGCCTACACCGCGCGGCATCTACCAGGGCTTCCATTTCGCTCAGTGGACGGGAAGGCTTGACGGCCGCCAACTCTTGCTGAGCCTTGTTGTAAGCGTCCTGGTGGCGCTTGCGGGCGTCCAGGCTGCTCTGCTGCTCAGTGGACGCATTCTCCCGGACGCCCATCGCTGAGCCAAGGGCGGCGGATACGCTGTAAGCCCCTGTGAGGATGAAGGCCGCAAGGACCATTCCAGCCTGCGACCAGCGACGGTGATCGATACTCCGCAAGAGTGCCGGCCACGACAAAGCAAAGACGGCTGACACGGCCACGCTAAGGGCAGCCCAGATGAGAGATGGCGCGAGATCGCCACCGCCCTTATTCCAGCCGTAGATGAGGTTCGTTCCGCCGCTGGCGAGGGTGAAGAGGAGGGCGGCGGTGTAAGCAAGGCGGGCAGGCAAAAGGCTCCCACCTGTGGTAGGAATTGTCATGGTTCGGCTCCAGTGATCTTGGAGGTGGACCTAGGGCTTGGCGGGTGCTTCCAACACCTTCCGAGCCCGCTTTCTTATGAAAGCCAACGCATTACAACTCGAAACTCAGAACAAATCGTATCACATGATCCGTTCTCTGTGAATTGTTGGGTGCCGCGACTCGCCAAAGCGAAGCGTTTTCCGTGGCTCCAGAGTAGCGCTCGATGCTACTATCCAATCGCCTCCCGATGGGCTTCATCGGGTACACATTGGTGGTACACAACAGAGTGAGCTGAGCGGCAGAAACCCCTGAATTTAGGGCATTTATTGTGCGTCAGGGCTAGCCCTCTCCTGGGCACCAATATTTGATGATATGTAAATCATTGAATTCGCTGGGAGTTCTCTCGCCGGCTGGTAGGCTTGCCAATGGATGGAAATCTGTTTTGACCATAAGTAGTTGAATTTAAAATTGTATTTTGGTTCGAGTCCTTTTTGCCAGCAAAATTTGCGAGTTTAGGCGCGACGTTCCCACACTTCACGCCATCCGTTGAATTCGTTGGGGCGTACGCCGTAGCGGGCGAAATTGCCTTCGTGCAGACTAAGCAGTTCCGTCTCGGCGGCTTCAATGAAGCGTTGCCGGTCTGCTTCCGGTACTTGGGTTTGCGCGCAGGTGGCAATATGAGCTGCAGCGTCTTTCTGATTCATGGGCCCTCGGATCACTTCGGCAACGACATCGCGCAGCGCGTTGCGGTAGCGCAGGCGGAAGGGATCGGGCTCGCCGAGAGTCTGGCGGACGGCCACGTATCGGGAAGAAGATTTCTCATAGGCCCAGAGAAACACGTCCTTGATCAGCTCGATCCTGTTCAACTCGTACACGCCGAGCAGGCCACGTGTATAGGTCTGGTCGGGCACGGCGATGAAGGAGAGCGGCGCGAGGTTGCGCCGGATCAGCGGAATGTTCAGGGCAAGGCGCGAGACTCGCTTGTTGACGTCGATGAAGGGCTGCAGGTAGGGCAGCTGGATCATCACAAAGAACGCCGCTTCAAACGGATCGTCGATGACCGAGGCTGTTGCGAGCATCTGGTTGAAGCATTCATCGATCACCTGCGGGATCTCGGGCGGCATATAGACCGAGCCGCCGATGGCGACAGCTTCGTGGCGCAGACGGCCCGCTGCGCTCGGGTCCTCAAGCAGGTTGTCGGCGAGCAGCGCGTGGAGATTGAGAATGGTATGGCGGTTGAATCCGATCTCGCCCGCTGACTGGACCAGGAACTCGATCGCCGCCTTGTGGTTGAGGATCATCTGCGCATCGCGCGGCGCTTTCTCTTCGGCCGCCTGCCCCAGCTCAATCAGGCGCTGCGTATCGAGCAGCGAGTAGGTATTGCCTTCCAGCCTGCTGGAATTCCACGACAGGTCGATCAGCAGCCTGTTCAGGATCTGCAGCGCGTAGGTACCGGCGGCGTCCTGCGTTGCCGCGGTGCGACCCTGGTCATGAAGGCGCGCTTTCTCCGAGGCGCTGAGATAGTTTGTACGGTTCGGACGGTAGCCGTCGAGGAATGCCCGGTTGTAGGCCACGGGCGTGCGAGAGGCGAGCGGCGCGCTGACTAGGCGCAGGATTTCACTGCTCGCCCGCGAAAGCGGCACGAACATATCCGCCTGCGCCGAGGGCTGGTCGGGCTGAGCTGGCGCTGTGGCAGCGGCGCGATAACGGGTTGCTCGCCCGCGGTCCACCCTGGTTATCCGGCCCTGCTCGATAAGCGTATCCAACCGTCGTTGTAACGTGCGCCGGTTCAGGCCGAACTTGGAACGGGCCTCGATTTCTTCGGCCAGAAGCCCGTCGGAGGCAGCGATCACCCGCTCAAGCGCCTCAAGCTGCGCGTCAATTTCCTGCTTTGCTACCATTTTTCGCGACATTTTAGTCTGAATCTTGTCGCGAAAGCAAGTATCGCGACACTTCTTTGTCGCAATTCGGCGAGCCTGCTACCAGAAGTGGGCATAGCTGACGCTTGGCCCCATCAGGTTCCGCAGGAGGAGATTGCTTCGAACTCGGCGACCATTGATCCGTTGGCGTCATAATTGACGCGCGTTCAGTTTCCCTCTACATGCCAAGCTCATAACCTAGAACTTGGTCCGCTTTGGTGCACCACCCTCATTCTGAAGGCCGCCCGGCGACGCGCCGCGGCGCTCACGTGCACTTAGCCGTGAGGGCATCGAGTGCGGCGTTGAAGGCTTTGCCGTCAGGGGAGTTCTCGTCCAGGTCCTCGCCTGCCTCCCACGCCGTCGCGAAGTCGCCGAGCCGGTCGATGTAGGCGTCGATCTTAGCGTCGATCTCAGGGTCGTCCTTGTCGCCCACCGCTGCCAGGATCTCGTCCATGTCGCAGTAGATCTTGAGCCTGGCGGGATCGGCGGCCACCGCGTTGAAGAGCTTGATGGCCTCCTCGATCTTCGGACTGGCTGCCAATGCCGATGAACATACGAGCAGCAATGCTGCGACACCGGCAACTGAAACACGCATTCGAGCCTCCCTAGGGCATGGTTGTTGGCTGAGGTCGTTCGAGGCGTGCCCAGAGTAGCGCGAAACCGGGGGGCGAGGTGGTGCTTATGTGCCATGGTAAAGGCATTCCCTGCCCGATGGCGTGCCTGACGAAAACCGCGTCGGCCACATCAGCGTGCGCCACATGTGTGCGGAGGGGCTCGAAGTCCCAGCCCAGCCCTTCCTTCGGCGCTGTCGTCATGCCCGCGCAGGCGGGCATCCAAGACACCGGGCGGCAGGAACTTCCGAAGCTTGCGTGGATCCCCGCCTGCGCGGGGATGACGTGCCTCACAGAAACCGCGTCGGCCACATCAGGATGCGCCGCATGCGCGCCGAGGGGCTCGCGTCCCAGCCCAGCCCTTCCTTCGGCGCTGTCGTCATGCCCGCGCAGGCGGGCATCCACGACACCGGGCGGCAGGACCTTCCGAAGCTTGCGTGGATCCCCGCCTGCGCGGGGATGACGGGCCTCACAAAAACCGCGTCGGCCACATGAGCGTGCGCCACATGTGCGCGGAGGGGCTGAAGTCCCAGCCCAGCCCTTCCTTTGGCTGCTTGAAGTTGCGGCCGATGATGTCGACGAAGTCGTCGAGGTTCACCTTCGCGTTGGGGTCGAACGAGTAGATGTCGTTGACGCAGATCAGGCGCGAGGTCATGTACCACTTGTGGTTTTTCGCGCGCTCGTGCTCGGCGACGATATAGGGCTCGGGCCTGTAGTCGTCGCCGAACAGCTTCAGGTACATCTCCGGGTACGCATAGCCCACCGACTCGTCGGGGAAGAAGCGCAGCGCCTGGTGCGTCCTCACCGCCCAGCTCACCTCCTCGTCCACATAGGGCTCGATCATCTGCGCGCCCCAGTAGCCGTGGTCGGCGCGGATGAAGCTGACCACGCCGATATCGTGCAGCAGGCAGGCGAGGATCACCTTCTCGCTGTGGCCGGCCTTGAGCGCGTGCGTGGCGCTCTGCAGCAGGTGCGAAGTGGTGGCGAAGCGGCAGCGGAAGTAGTCGACCAGCGTGGGCTTCTCCGGCATCTTGGGCAGGCGCGGATCCTCCCCCATCAGAAAATACTTGCCGGGGTTCTTGGCCATCAGCTCGGTCGAGCTGTCCGACTTGAGCTCGCCGTCGGCCAGATGGAACAGCGTCGACTTCGTCACGATGCGCTCGAGCTCGTGCATCATGTCTTCCTCGAGCTCGTCGGCGCGCTCCGACACGGTCATCGGTCTGGTGGGGTGGTCCTCTTGCATGGCGTTCTCCGGTCGCTGGAGGAGAATCTCTTTGGACCCAGCATGCGCCCGCCCGCGTGGCGGCGGCAAGGCACAATTGCGATCTCCCTCTCCCCGCGCTCCGCCAACCGCACCGCGTACACGTCAGCGCGGGGAGAGGGTCGGGGTGAGGGGCAGAAGCTTGCTCCAGCGTGGTGTGTGTGGCTGCCCCTCACCCTAACCCTCTCCCCATGCTGAAGAAGCATGGGGAGAGGGAATGCTTACACGCACCGCCCGCCGTCGACCTCCAGCGCCACGCCCGTGATCATGCTGCTCTCGGGCGAGGCCAGGAACAGCGCAGCGTTGGCGACGTCTGCCGGCGTGGAGAAGCGCCCCAGCGGGATGGTGGCCAGAAACCTGGCGCGGTTCTCGGGCGTGTCCTTCAGCCCCATGAAGCGCTCCAGCATGCCGGTCTCGCCGATCGTCGGGCAGATCGCACACACGCGGATGTTCTTGGGGCCCAGCTCGGCAGCCATCGATTTCGTCAGCGTGATCACCGCACCCTTGGAGCCGTTGTACCAGGTGAGGCCGGGGCGCGGGCGCAGGCCGGCGGTGGAAGCCGTGTTGATGATGACGCCGCCGCCGCGCTTCTCCATCTGCGGCACGCACGCAACCGCGGCCAGATAAAGCGACTTCACGTTGACGGCGAAGACGCGGTCGAACTCCTCCTCGGGCACGTCGATCAGCGACTGCCGCTTGTGCGCATAGCCGGCGTTGTTGACCATGATGTCGAGGCCGCCGAAGGCCTTGACCGCCGCGGCCACCATGCCATCGACCTCGTTCTTCTTCGACACGTCGACGGCGATGTGCGCGGCCTTGCCGCCGATCGCCTCCGCCACCTCGCGCGCGCCCTGGCCGTTGATGTCGGCAACGAGGACGCTGGCGCCTTCCCTGGCGTAGGTCTCGCAGATGGCGCGGCCGAAGCCCGAAGCCCCGCCGGTGACGATGGCGACCTTGTCCCTGAGCTTCATGGCACACCTTCCGTGTCGCGTGGAATAGGGTCGGTCAACACCCTAGTCGCAGTCCGATCAATGTCGAATTGCGATCGTCAGCGCATCGCTGTCATCCCGGAATTTCGCGTCAGCGAAATATCCGGGACCCAGGGTCACGCGCTCAGATCTTGGCCCCTGGGTCCCGGCTCTGCGCGCTTGCGCGCTCCGGCCGGGATGACACCGGCGCTCACACGGGCAAGAGGCGATCCTTGCCGAAGGAGATCGTCGCGCGGGTGCCCTTGCCGGGCGCGCTGTCGATCAGCAGCGTCGCGCCGTTGGCAGCGGCGAGGGCGCGCGTGAGCGGAAGGCCAACCCCAACCCCTTGCCGCGAACGACAGGTTCCGCACCGCACGCCTCGCGGCTCGCCTCCGGCACCATGCCTGGTCCCGTGTCGGCAACCGTGATGTGGAGCGGACCGCCCTCCTGGCAGGCGACGGCCACCGCCACCCGGTCCCCGGGCCGCGCGAACTTGACGGCGTTGGTCAGCAGGTTGAGCAGCATCTGCCTCAGACTCACCTCGTCGGCAATGACGCGCGGCAGCCCGCTCGCGTAGTTGGCCTCCAGCTCGAGGCCGGCGCCCTCCGCCAGCGGCCGGGCAAGGGCCACGCAGCCCTCGGTGACCACGGCCGGCTCGAGGTCGGTGAAGGTGAGCTCGCGCTCTCCCGCCTGTCGCGCATCGCCGCCGAGCATGGCGTCGACCACGCCCAGCACGTGGCGCGCACTCTGGTAGATATCGCGCGCATAGCTCAGGTAGCGCGCGTTGGCGAGCGGGCCGAAGTGCTCGTCCTTGAGGACCTCGGCATAGGCGATGACGGCGCTCAAAGGGGTTCTGAGCTCGTGCGCCAGCCGCGCCGTCAGCGCGACGTCCCCGACCCGGCCCTCGCACTCCGTCTCAGGCCCCGACGAGGCCATGTCGCGCGGCGCCTCGGGGCGCACGCTTCGCACGACGAAATGCGTGTCCGCCCCGAGGACCTCCACCCGGCAGACCATCTGCAGCAGCCCGCGCGCCGTCCAGAATGTCAGGGTCTCGTCCTGGCGCTGTTCCTCGCCGCCGGCTGCGAGGGCACCGAGCCGCGCAAATGCCGGCATGGCCCGATCGACGGGAAGCGGAAGCCCCACAGCCGAGGGATCAAGCCCCCACGCCCGCCAGCCCGCCTCGTTGGCGCCAAGGATCACGCCCGCCGCCGCATCGACCTCGAAGGCCGGCGTGGCATGCAGGTCCCACTCCTGCGCGGGCAGGCCGACGAGCGGATGTCGAGGCGGCTCGTTCATCTCCTGAAGTGGTTGGAATCAGAACCGGTTGCCGATCCTGCTTAGCCTCGGGTGCGCGCTGCGTCCATGAAGGATGGCCCGCCGCGTCCACTCTCCTGTTCGCAACGCTCCCATGCGACGCTTGGGCCCGAAACTGCCGTTGCCAGCGCGCCCAACCCCTGGCACGGTTTGCGCGGCAACTGTATGCTCCCGCGCCGCAGTTGCCCGGAGGGATATAGGTTCCATCGGATGAACCGGTTCGAAAAACTGCTTGGCCTCAAAGGTGAGGCGAAGCTGCGCTACCTCGATGGCGAGTTCCAGGTGCTGAGCCCGGGCGACTTCGTGCGCTGCGCCGTCACCGGCGAGACGATCATGCTGCCCGACCTGCGCTACTGGAGCGTCGAGCTGCAGGAGGCCTACACCAGCGCGGAGATCGCCTTCGAGCGCTTCCGCACCGTCAAGGCCCGGCGCCAGCGGTAGCCGCCTCCCCGCCGTTCTACCCCTGCCGCGACATCAATGCCGCATCGATCAGGGTGGAGAGCCGCTCCGCGTCGGCCTCCGCAATCACGAGTTTCACGGCAAGCACCCGGGACCGGGCCGCCAACTCCGCCAGCGCGCCGGCGCCACCAGAGAGCCGGGCCATGTCCTTTTCCGTGGTCACGAGCGTCGCCCCGTGCCGCGCCGCGCGTTCCATGAGTTGGCGGGCCTCATCCTCGCCGAGCCGCTGATGGTCGCGGAAGGCCACCCTCTCCGCCACCACCGCGCCCAGCGCCTCCAACAGGGCGAAGAACCGCTCCGGCGCGCCGATGCCGGCCCAGGCGACGACATCGAGGCCCCTCAGCCAGCCCGCGTCCTGCGCTGGGATCGTCGCGGCCTGCAGCACGGGCCCCGGGAAGCGGTGGCGCAACCAGGCCGTCGTCGGGCTTTCCGCGCCGAGTGCGCGCTCGTTGACGACAATCGCATCCGTCAGCTCGAGCTGGAACGCGAGCGGCGCCCTGAGCGGCCCGGCCGGCATGACGCGGCCGTTGCCGAGCCCGCGGCCGCCGTCGACCACGGCGATGGTCAGATCCTTCGCGAGCGCCGGGTTCTGCAGGCCGTCGTCCATGACGATCACGGTGGCGGGGTGCGGCCCCGTCTCGATCGCGTGCGCGCCCGCCCGGCGGTCCCGCGCCACCAGCGTCGGCGCCGCATTGGCGAGCAGCAGCGCCTCGTCGCCGACGTCGCGGCTGGTATCGCTTCGCGCATTGACCCAATAGGGCCCCGACAGGCGTCCACCGTAGCCACGCGTGAGGAGCACCGGCTGGTGGCCCACGGCCTCGAGATGCCGGCTCAGATGCAGGACAAGCGGCGTCTTGCCGGTTCCGCCGGCGGTGAAATTGCCGACGCAGATTACCGGCAGTTGCGACCGATAGGGCTCCGCGCGCACGAAGCGCTGCCTGGCGGCCCAGCCGTAGAGCGCCGCCACCGGTCCCAGTGCGGCGGCTGCGAGACTGGGTCCCTGGCGATACCACCAGGCAGGCTCCTCAAGAGGCACGCACCAGGCCTTCACTCGGGAGGAAGCGCAACAAGGCTTCGAGCGTCCGCGGCAGGGCGCCCGAGATGGTGGCGAGCGCGGCGCTGGCGCGGCTGCGCATGCTGCCGAGCTCGGTCTCGTCGGACAGGAGCTGGCGCACGACGCGGGCGATCTCTTCCGCCGAGTGCACCTCGACGGCACCCCGGTTGGAGATCAGCGCGCGATAGGCATCGGTGAAGTTCTGCCAATGCGGCCCGACCAGCACCACGGCCCCCTGCCGCACGGCCTCGATCGGGTTCTGGCCGCCGCGATCGACGAGGGAACCGCCGATGAACGCCACCGGCCCCAGCTTGTAGAGCATGCCGAGCTCGCCGATCGTGTCGGCGACGTAGGCATCGCTGGTGCGATCGGGCAGGTCCCCGAGCGAGCGGCGCGCCACGCTCAAGCCCCGCTCCTTCAGCATCGCCGCGATCGCGCCGCCGCGCTCGGGATGGCGGGGGCAATGATGGTGCACAGGCTCGGCAGCGTACGGCGCAGCTCGCGGTGGGCATCGGCGATGATCTGGTCCTCGCCGTCGTGCGTGCTGGCCGCGATCAGCAGCGAACGGCCGTCGAGCATGGGCCGCAGGCGCTCGAGCTCGGCGAGGTCGACCGGCGGGGGCGGCGCGTCGACTTTCAGATTGCCGGCGTAGAGCGCGTTGCGCGCGCCCAGAGCCGTGAAGCGGCGTGCCAGCGCCTCGTTCTGCGCCAGCACGAGCTCGAAACGGCCGAAGATGGGGCGCGCAAGGCCGAGGTTGCGGCGCCAGCGCTTGAACGAGCGCTTGGTCATGCGTGCGTTGATGAGCGCCAGCGGAATGCCGCGCGCCGAGCTCTCCAGGATCAGGTTGGGCCAGATCTCGGATTCGGCGAAGACGCCGAGGTCCGGCTTCCAGTGATCCAGGAAGCGCGCGACATACTCCGGCGCATCGAGCGGCACGTACTGATGAATGGTGCGCGGCCCGATCCGCTGCGCGGCAAGCTTGGCCGACGTCACGGTGCCCGTGGTGATGAGGAACGACAGCAATGGCCGCTTCTCGGCCAGCGCCGAGATCAGCGGGAGTACGGCATTGGTCTCGCCCACGCTGGCGGCATGGAACCAGGCGAGGTGGCCCGCCGGCCGTTCCGCGCTGGCGACACCGAGCCGCTCGCCGCGCCGCGCCGGCTCCTCTTTTCCGTACCGTTCGCGCAGGCTCAGCAGCAAGGGCGCCACGGGCCGCGCCAGGCTGGTCAGCGAGCGATAGGCCCTGAGCCGGAAGCCGAGCTTGGCGCCTCTGACGTCGTGCAGGCCGGGCGTGGCACGCGCGGGGTCGGCGCCGGCGCGCGCGTAGGCCTTCTCGGTGGCGGTGTTGAGCGAGGCTTCCACCGCCTGCCGGTAGCCTTCGAGCTGCTCGTCGGTCGCGTCACGCGGCACGTTGACGAGCTCACCCACCGCGAAACCCATGCCGGAATAGGGCAGGTTGATCGTCAACCGGCTCCAGGTGTTGAACGAAACATAACGCGAGGTGGCGATGGCAACCGGCATGATCGGACGGCCCGAACGGCGCGCCACCATGACGATGCCGAGGCCGGCCTTGCGCGCGATCCCGCCGGGCACGTCGGCCGTCATGGCAACGGTGCGCCCGTCGCGCAACGCCTGCACGGCGGCCATGAACGCATGCGTCCCGCCGCGGTCCTTGCGCCGTCCCCCCGCGCCCGCACCTTGGATCAACTGCATGTCGAAGTGCTTCAAGGCCTCGCCCAGCAGCGCCGCATCGCGGTGTCTCGCCACCATCACGTCGACGGGGATGTAGGGCACCTTGAGCAGCGGCAGGAGCATGAACTGGCCGTGCCACATGCCGATGATGCAGGGGTGATTGTGATAGTGCTCCTCGAAGCGCTCGGTCATCTCCGGCGTCTGCCAGGAGGTACGCTCCACGAAGCGGATGTAGCGCGCGAGCGCGGCACCGGCCAGCGCTTCGATGCGTCTCGGTTTTCTCTGAGTCTCCGCCATCCTGGGCGCTATCCTGGGACCTGCACGACGCCGCAGGTGGGAATCGGGCTTCTCTATAGCCGATCGAAAGCCTGCTGCGGAAGCTTCGATTCGCCCGGCTCCACCGCCTGGCGGCCCTCGGACGCGAGCGCCGTCAGAGGGCCTCGGTCGGCTCCTCCACTACCGCGGGCCGCGTGGCGATGCCGTCCAGATCCGACAGGGCCTGCGAACGGCACAGCTGGGCGTAGATACCGTCGCCGGCGATCAGTTCCGCGTGCGTGCCGACCTCGACCACTCCACCGTCATCCATCACGCAGATCACGTCGGCCCGCTGCACCGTCGAGAGGCGGTGAGCGACGACCAGCGTCGTGCGATTGCGGGTAAAGCGCGCCAACGCCTCCTGAACCAGGCGCTCCGACTCGGCATCGAGCGCGCTGGTGGCCTCGTCCAGCAGCAGGATGGGCGCGTCCTTGAGAATGGCGCGCGCCAGGGCAAGCCGCTGACGCTGGCCACCGGAGAGCCTCAAGCCGGCATCCCCGATCATCGTATCGTACTTGTCCGGCTGCTCCATGATGAAGCCGTGCGCCGCCGCGGCCTTGGCGACGGCCACGATCTCCTCCTCGCCGGCGCCGAGCCGCCCGAGCGCGATGTTGGCGCGAATCGTATCGTCGAACAGGGTGATTTCCTGGCTGACGATGGCAACCGCATCGCGCAGGCTCGCCAGCGTCACGTCACGCACATCCTGGCCGTCGATCAGAATTCGGCCCGCGTCGATGTCGAACAGCCGCGGCACGAGGTTGATGATGGTCGATTTGCCGGCCCCGGAGGCACCGACGAGCGCCGCCGTCTTGCCGCCGGGAATGGTGAGCGAGAAGTCCTTCACCGCCAACCGGCCCGTCGCCGTGGCGTAGCTGAAGCTGACGCGGTCGAAGGCGAGCGTACCGGACTTGACCTCCAGCGGCCGCGCGCCGGGCCGGTCGACGATACTGGGCTTTTCGTCGATCAGCTCATAGATGCGGTCGGCTGCGGCGAGGCCCTCGATCGTCGTGCTCGCGATCGTGCCGAACGACCTGATCGGTTGCGCCGCCAGCATCAGGGCGGTGACGAACCCCATGAAGTCGCCGACCGTGCTGATGCCGCTGACGATGCGCCAATAGGCGAAGGCGACGACGCCGGCGATGGCCACGCCGGCCAGGGCCTCCAGCGCCGGCGCCATGCGCCCGCGCGTGCGCACGGACTTCAGCCTGAGCTCGTACACCTGCTCGAAATTGTGGTTGAGGCGCTCGATGGCGTAGTTCTCGAGCCGAAACGCCTTGATCAGCCGCGTGCCGGACAGGTTCTCGGTCAACCGCGAGGTCATGTCGCCGAGCTCGCTCTGCGTGCGCTTTGCGACCGAGCGCAGGCGCCGGCCGATGCTGCCGAGAGGTAGGACGGCCAGGGGAAACACGGACAGCACGATCAGCGTCAGCACCCAGTCGATGTAGAACATGGCGCCGATGCAGGCGATGATCGAAAGGCCGTCCTTGACGAAGGCGATCATCGACGCCTGCACCGCCTGCTGAATGAAGGTGAGGTCGTTGGTCAGCCGGGAGACCAGGTGCCCCGTCGTCTCGCGGGTCAGGCGCGCAAAGTCGGCGTTGATGAGATGGGCAAACGCCGCCTTCTGGATGTCGGTCACCATGCGGATGACGATGCGCGACCCCAGCACCTGGTGCTGGTAGAGGAACAGGCTGCGCGCGCTGGTCACAACGACGATCGCCGCCAGCACCCACGGCAGGGTGCTGCTGTCGGCCCGCATCAGCGAGTCGAACGAGTACTTGATGATGAGCGGATAGCCGCCGGTGGTTGCGGCCAGTCCCGACGTGAAGAGGAGCGCGATCAGGATCTGGCGCCAGCGGGGCGCGACCCAATCGCGCACGAAGCGGTGCAGGGTCCCCCGCGCGCGCTCGTCGAGGGCTAGCTTGCGGCTGGATTTTGCGTGATCGCCCAAGAGTTCCCCGATGACAGCCTTCGTTGTCTACCTATCAGCTCGAGTGCGCCCAGACCACTGATCCAGCACGGAAATTGTGGGCGAAAAGCGCGCCAAAGCGTCACGAGCGCGACGGCGGGTCGAGCTCGGGATCGAGCAGGCGATGGATATGCACGATAAAGTAGCGCACCTGCGCGTTGTCCACCGTGCGCTGCGCCGCGGCTCTCCAGGCTTTGTAGGCTTCCGCGTAGTTGGGATACATGCCGACCATTTGCAGCTCGTCGAGGTTGGCGAACTCGACGTCCTCGAGCGACTTCAGTTCTCCGCCGAACACGAGATGGAGGAGCTGTTTGGGAGGCACGGAGGGAACATTGGCGCTCGTCACGATCGATGGCTCCTGGCCGGCGGGTTCCAAACTCATCCCGATGCGCTGGGCCCCATGCGCTGGGCCCCATGCGCTGGGCCCCATGCGCTGGGCAGAGGCGGCATTCACGGGCGTGCACCGCCTCGATGGGGCATGCGCTAACCACTAATTTAGGCTTTCGCTTAAGCGGATCGGAAGCCATTTGTGGCACCTTGGCAATCGAAGGCTGCACAGACGGCCGCTCAAGAGTTAGCAGGACGTGACGCCACCGGCTTCGGCCGGTGGCGCTTCGAACTTCAGGCCGCATCGAACAGGGCGACGAGGCCCATGTCGATGACCGCACCCAGGAACAAGGCCCAGCCGACGAGCTGATTGGACCGGAATCGGGCCAGGCAGTTTGCCGGGTCGGCGGTGTCGAGGGTCGCCACCTGCCAGGTGAGCTGGACGGCCGAGAAGGCGAGCGCGAGGAAATAGACCAGCCGCCCGCCGGCCATCGCCGCTGCCACCGCCCACAGCACGATCGCACCCGCATAGAAGACTGTCAGCCAGCGCGGCGTTGCCGCGCCGAACTTGAGCGCGGTCGATTTCAAGCCGATCGCGAGATCGTCGTCCTTGTCCTGGTGGGCGTAGATGGTGTCGTAGCCGATCGTCCACAGCACTGAGCCCGCGTAGAGCGCGATGGCAGCGAGCGACAGCGAGCCGGTGACCGCGGCCCACCCCACCAGCGCTCCCCACTTGAACGTCAGCCCCAGCACCAGCTGCGGCCAGTAGGTGAAGCGCTTCATGAAGGGATAGATCGCCACCAGCGCAAGCGAGGCGATGCCCAGCACGATCGTGAAACGATTGAACCGGATGAGGACCAGCAGGCCGACGAGGCAGAGGATGGCGAAAAACATCCAGGCTTCGGCGACGCTCACCTGGCCGGAGGGGATGGGCCGCGCCGCCGTGCGCGCGACGCTCGCGTCGTAGTGCCTGTCGACGATGTCGTTATAGGTGCACCCCGCCCCGCGCATGACGAAAGCACCGATGAAGAACAGCGCGACATACCAAAGATTGGGATAGGGCCGGCCGACGGAAAGCTCCGCTAGCGACTGTCCCCACCAGCACGGAAACAGGAGCAGCCAAGCGCCGATGGGGCGATCGAAGCGCGCAAGCCGCAGATACGGCAGCCAAGTCGCCGGCGCCAGGCGATCGACCCAGTTGCCGGGTAAAGCGTCGGGTACGGTGGCGGCGGCTGGTGCGCCGGAGGGCGAGGGCTTGGCGGTCATGGCCTTGCTCGAGGGGGGCAGCAGCGCTCAAGCTATCGCGCCAGCGGCAGTCTGCCAAACGACGCCAAGACCGTCATGCCCGCGCCGGCGGGCATCCGCGCCAGGCGGTCGTGGTTCGCGACGGTGCCAAGAAGCACCTTGCGTGGATCTCCGCCGGCGCGGAGATGACGTCACCGTGCGCGATCGGCTCGAGCACGGCGCGAGGCGTGCAGGTGCCACACGGCGAGGCCGAACACGGCGGCGGCGCCAGCCTGGTGCGCCAGGCCCAAGGCAAGGGGCACGTGCGCAAGCAATGTCCAGATGCCGAGCGCCGCCTGGACAAGAACGGCCGCCGCCAGCACCAGCGCCGTACGCCGCTCACGCAGAGAGCCGCCGCGCAGCAGCGCCACGGCATGTCCGACCACCACGGCGAGAAGCAAATAGGCCACCAGCCGGTGATTGAACTGCACCGTCAAGGCGTTCTCGAAGACGTTGAGATACCAGGGCTGCATCACGCCCAGGCCGCTGGGGATCAGGCGGCCGTCCATCAACGGCCAGGTGTTGTAGGCAAGGCCCGCCTTTAGGCCCGCCACCAGCGCGCCGAGAACGATCTGCGCGAACACGAGGACGGCGATCAAAGACGCCACCACCGCCCCGCCGCCGGGGGCCCGCGCCTTGCCCGTCGCCCGGTTCCCCAGCGACAGCGCGGTCCAGACGAGAGTGCCGAAGATCAGGATGGCGAGCCCCAGGTGAAGGGCCAGCCGGTATTGGCTGACATCGACGCGGTCCGCGAGGCCCGAGCGCACCATGTACCAGCCGACGGCGCCCTGCAGGCCGCCCAGCGCGAATATCCCGCCGAGCCGCGCGAGCAAGCCGCGCGAGATTCGACCCGCCGCGAGGAAGTAGACAAAGGGCAGCAGGAAGACGACACCCACGAGCCGGCCGAGGAAGCGGTGTGCCCACTCCCACCAGAAGATGAACTTGAAGGCGTCGAGGCTCATGCCGCGGTTGACGCGGTCGTACTGGGGCGTCTGCCGGTATTTGGCGAAGGCCTCCTGCCAGTCGTCGTGCGACAGGGGCGGCACGGCGCCGACGATCGGCTGCCATTCGGTGATCGATAGCCCCGAGCCGGTCAGGCGCGTGGCACCGCCGACGCTCACCAGCAGGAACACGAGCGCCGCCACGGTGAACAGCCAAAGCCGCATGCCCGCCAACCGGCGGGCATCGGCGCGCTCCGCCGCCCCGATGATCTCAAGCTGAGCCATTGCGGCACCTCATAGCGTCGCCGGCTCGGCTTTGGCATGCGGCCCTTCGTCGACCGGCCGACCCGGAAGCGCCGAACGGAGTGGATCGCCGCGCGACCGCCGGCAGGCGCCGCCCTGGTCCCCATCAAAGGGTTAACTACTCCAAGTTGTGCCACGCAGCGTCCAAAGGCTCGGCGTCCGATGCCCTCGAAGTTGGGGGAGGGGGCCGGGATTTGACGCCACAACGGGTGAATGCTTGCTCCGCCCAGTGACCTGCGCCTTGACCAAGCCGCGATTCATCAGGAAGCCTGTACACTTGCGGCGATTCGCTGAATGTCCCGATTGTGCATATGCTGGGGACACGGATTGGCGACGCTGCCTTGTCCCCGGCACGGGGGTGTTCACACGCGAGAGGTCGCGGGGTGGAGGGGGCCGGCCCCTCCGCGCGGCGGGCTCGCGAAATGAGGCGCTGAAGCAGTGGCCTGGATGCTGGGTGCTTCGAGAAGACTGAGCAACGGCTGGCTTGGAAAGTCACTTTTCGCGCCGCTGGCCATGCTCATGTTGCTGCCCGCCGGCGAGGCCCTCTCGGAGCAGCGGCAAAACGCGCGCCCCTCGGCAGCGGCGGGCAAAATTGCCGATTTCTTCCAGCAGATCGGCGACCAGGTCTACGAGCATTGCATCTTCGACCTGTCGCAGGAGCAGATCGAGGTCCAGCAGGCGCTGATCGAAGCCTACATCAAGCAGGGGGCCAGCGGCGCCGCCGCGAGACAGCTGGCTGCCAAGCAGATCAAGCCCCCAGAGGTCTCCGATGAATGCAAGGCGATCAAGAGTGCGGCCAGGGCTCCCGCACCGGCCGCCGTGCCTTCCGCTGTGACCAAGGACTGGAAGGTTGCGGTGCTGCCCAGGGCGGCGCCCAAGCCACCGTCGCCGCCCATTTCGCTCGCGGGCAAATCCATGCTGCCGCAATGGGATTGCGCGCAGGGCGTCGATTACGTCACCATCCAGCACCGCGGATACGACAGGAAGTTGTCGGGCGGCGAGATCTGCAGCCCCTACGACGACGTCGTTCACGCCGTGCCGGCTTCGCTGAAGCGCTTCCGTCTCGGCTACACGATCAGGACCGGCCGCCTGTTCGTCATTGCCAGCGACCCGCAAGCGAGCGGCAAGACGATCGCCTGGGCCATCTCCGGCAGGGAGGTGTGCAGAAACAATCCCGACCCGGATTGCCTGGCGACAAGAGCCGTCGGCCCCCTGCCTCCGGGGCGATACTCGTTCGGATCGGGCAAGAGGGTCACCTGGGGACCGAAAACCAAGCGCATGGTGGCCGGCATCTACCTGAGGAAGCTCTGGAACAGAGACCGCTTCACGCGCGCACAGACCCGCGCCATCCTGGCCCGCGGAAACATCGCCGTCCACATGCGCTTGAAGGGAGAGATGTCGGAAGCGTGCCTGGGCTTGGAGCCGAAGGGATGGAACTATGTCTCTTCGCTGATCCAGGAAGGGCGCGCCCTGGGCGTCGACGTCTACATCGACGAGCCCTACCCGCAGCTTGCCGAGGCGCCCCCGCTCATCAAGGCTTCCTCCTTCTCGATCTCCTCTCTCTTCGACTGATCGGCGCCTCGCGCCCAATCCGCCCGGCTGCTGCCCATCTGCTGCCCGGGGGCCATTCACGTCACCGGCGAAGCCCGGCTTGAGGCCTCCACGACGTTGAAGAGCGCGAACGGCGCGCCGCTCAGCAGCACCTTCACGTAGCGCGATTTCTGGTAGTCGCCGTCGAGCGGCACGCGCGGCAGGGCGGTGAGCTCGCCTGCATGCTTGCGGTGAATGAGGCCCTTGCGGGTGGTCACGCCGGTCTTGAGGCCCATCTCCCTGACGAGCTGGAACTCGCGCGTCCCCGCGCTCGCCTCATCGCCATAGGGGTAGCTGAAATGCTGGCATGGCCTCCCCGTCTCGCGCTCGATGCGCCGCACGCTCTCGGCAATCTCGGCCTGCGCCTTGGCGAGCGTCAGCTTGGCCAGCGCGAAGTGGCTGCGCGTGTGCGCGCCGATGGTGACCAGCGGATCGGCGGCGAGCTGCCCGATCTCCTCCCACGTCATCATCAGCTCATGGCAGAGGCTGCCCGGATCGAAGTCGATCGCGTGACAAAGATCACGCACGAAGATGCGCGCATCGGTCTCGTCGATGCTCCTCAGCCACCAGTAGATGGTATTGAAGGCCGCGTCCTTCTCATGCGGGGTGCTGGCGCGCAGCCGCCGAATGGTGCCGTCGATCTTCACGTCGAGCGCGTCGAGCTGGACGACGACCTGCGCCAGCGCCAGCCACCACAGCTCGCCGTGGCCATCGGGATAGTCGGTCGGTACATAGATGGTGAAGGGGAGCTCGTGCGTCTTGAACACGGGGTAGGCGTATTCGAGGTTGTCCCGATACCCGTCATCGAAGGTGAAGCAGACGAAGGGGTTGCGGTCGCCCTCGATCAGCCGGAAGTGGGCCTCGTCGAGGGAGACGATGTCGAACCCCAGCCCGCGCACCTGGTCGATCACCAGCTCCAAAAACTCCGGCGACACCTTCTGGATGCGTTGCGGCGCGAAAGTGCCGGGATCTTCCGGGCTCACGTGGTGCAGCAGCAGTATGGCGCCCATCCCGCGCGTGAAGGGCGCAATCACGCTGTCGGCGCCGCAATAGTGCAGGCCCGACAGCAGGCTTTTCAATAGCTTGGTGCTGCGTCGGCTCATGACAGCCGCGTGGCCTTCTTTTTCCCGCTCGCGCCCTGAGATCGTTCCCATAACATACAGCGAACTGCATGCAACCGCGACGGACGCCGGTGCTCAAGTATTGGACGGGCCCAAATTTTGGGCAGGAGAGCGGCGGTTGCCATGATGGCGCGGCGCTGCGAGCATCCGCGGCTGCGCAGGGCCACAACGATGGAGAGTGGGATGCCCATCAAGTCGAAGTATCTGTTCGTCGTCAGCATGGATGTGGACCCCGCCAAGGAGGCCCTCTTCAACGAGGTCTACGACACCGAGCACATCCCCAACCTGATGAAGGTGCCGGGCGTCGGTGCCGTCACGCGCGCAGCCGGCGAGCCTTTCGCCGTGGCGATCGGCGGCGAGGCAAAGAAGGTCGCGCACGAGGGCCCGCGCTACACCGCGCTCTACGAGATCGACAGCCCCGCCGTTCTCACGAGCCCGGAGTGGGCGAAGGCGGTCGAGGCCGGCCGCTGGCCCGGCGAGGTGCGCCCCCACACCACGAACCGCCGCCACGCACTCTACAAGGTGCGCTAGACGCCGCCGCAACGCCAATGAGCGGGCACGCCAACGGTCCGGCTCGGCGAGCAGTAGAGTGTGACCGGTGAGGCAAACACGGCCGAATCCCCTCCCCTTGACGGGGAGGGGTTAGGGGTGGGGTGAAGATAAAGGGGTGGGGTGAAAATGCAGGCGCGACCGAAGTTTTCTACCCGCACCCCCTTCCCCTTGCGGGGAAGGGAGCCGGCGCGGCACGCGCGCGACTAGACCTTCACATGAACGGCTTCAGGATCGAGAGGAGGATCGCCCCGACCTTGCCCAGGATGCCGTGCAGGTTGCTGTAGAGCTGCCAGCCCGCGGTGGCCGCGGGCGCGGCGAGCCGCACCATCATGGCTTGCGCCTCGGTGCGCCCGAGATCGGTCTGCAGGCGCTCCAGGTGCCAGGCGCGCATCATCGCCACGATCTCGTCGAGCCGCTCGTCCACCGTGCGCGCCCGCGCTGGGTCGGCGCCGGCGCCCGGCACTTTCTCGCCGGTCATGGCCACCGGCAGATTGCGCCGCAGGGCCTCGATCTCTTCCCGGACCGTGCGCTTGACCTTGGCGTTGAGCAGCACCCATGACGGTATGAACCCGACGACCAGCAGCACGCCGGTGACGCCGAGGCCGAGATAGTCCGACGCTTCCCCGCCCGCATACCAGATGTAGAACGCCGTCACGCAGGCAAAGCCCAGCACGATGGTGGCGCCTTGCGAGCTCATCTGCAGGAACGGGCGATAGAGCTTCTGCTGCACCACGGTGTCGATGGGCGCGCGGAACGGATAGGCGCGCAGCGCCCGATAGCTCAGCGCCAGGAAGCCTGTGAGCGCCACCCAGATGAACGCGTTCAGCAGCCACTCCGCGCACCAGATGCCCCACATCACGTAGTCGATGGGGTGCAGCGCCTGGTCGCCACCCAGTTTCTCGTAGTCGGCGCTCACCAGATAGCGATAGTCGAGCACGCAGAACGGCAGGGCGATGGCCGCTGCCAGAAGTACCCCCGGCACACCGAGCACGCGGCGAATACCGAGCGCGACCGCTTCTGCGGGCATGTCGAGGTGGGCGGCACCCGCCGCGTACTTCTCCACGAACAACCGCACGAACAGCCGGAGCGCGATGAGGTGCGCCGCCAGATAGAAGGGCTGAATGTGCCACTCCTTCGACTGCAGGAAGCGCGGCACATTGGGCGTGATGGCAAAGCCCACACCCCAGCAGCCGGCCGAGACGATGAGAACGAGCAGGCAGAAGGCCAACGGGTGGCGGGGCAGCAGGCGGTCGATCAGCGCACGCATTGTCTCACCCCTGCCAGATCTCCGGTGGAGCACCCGCCGTGCCGGAATGACTTGTCGGTCGCGGCTCCGCGGCCGCCGCCTGCAAACGCCCAACGCCTGTAGCACGCCGGAGATGCGCGAGACACGGTTCGTCAAGGCGGACTGCCGAAAGCGCAGCCGGCGACGAGCCTCCTGTTACGGCCCGGCAACACCGCCATGAACCAATCCCCGCTCGAGCCTGTGCCGCAGCTCGGGCATCGAGGAGGCGCGCCCGACAGCGCCAACTAGCGTCCCTTGAACGCGCCCTTGCGCCGCTCCACGAAGGAGCGCACGCCTTCGGCCGCATCCTCGGTCGCCATCAGGCGCGACTGCTGGGCATTGAACTCGCGGATGGCGGCGTTGGGGCCATGGTCCACGGAGAGGCGCGAGGAGGCAAGCGAGGCGCGCACGGCGAGCGGCGCCTGCTCGGCTATTGCGCGCGCGATCTCGAGCGCGCGTTCCTTCTGCCGGCCCGCCGGCACCACCTCCTGCACGAAGCCGAGCCGCAGCGCCTCGGCCGCGTCGAACTCGTCGCCGGTGAGAAGATAGCGCTGCGCGTTGCCCCAGCCGGCGCGCTCCACCATGCGCACCGTGGCGCCGCCCGCCGGCATGATGCCGCGCTTCACCTCGATCTGGGCGAAGCGGCAGTCGTCGGCCGCCACGACGATGTCGGCCGCCAGCATCAGCTCGATGCCCAGGGTGAAGCAGATGCCCTGCACGGCGACAACCAGCGGCTTCGACCGGATCGGCGGCCGCAGCGACAGCGGATCGATGGTCCCCACCGGGTAGACGGAGCCGCGCTCGCGCATGATGGGCGCCACTTTGTCGAGCTCCAGCCCGGCGGTGAAGTTGGCACCATGTGCATAGAGCAGGCCGACCCACGCCGCCTCGTCGCGTTCGAACGCGGTGAAGGCTTCGGCCATCTCGGTCAGCATCTTCGGCGAGAAGCCGTTGAGCTTCTTTTCCCGGTCGATGCCGATGGCGAAGACATGGCCGAGGCGCTCGGTGGTGATGCGGCCCTCGGGCGGGGCGTCGGCTGCGGTCATGGGAGGCATCTCCATTCGGTGCTGGCTTTGCCGGCCGATGCTGTATCAAGCTATATGCATCAGCTTGGCGCGTTCGGGAGGTACTGGGCAAGCGCATGACCGACACCAAAACGCAAGGGACCCGCTCCGGCGCCGTCGCCCGCATGCGGACCTATGTCGACGGCGGCACCTTCGAGGCCGAGCTTGCGCGCCGCGTCAGCTATCGCACCGAAAGCCAGAAGCTGCCCGACAGCCTGCCGGAATTGCGGCGCTACCTGGCGGAAGAGATGGCGCCGGCCTTCGAGCGTCTCGGCTTTGCGACGCGCATCTACGACAACCCGCTGCCGGGACAAGGGCCCGTGCTGCTCGCCACCTACATCGAGGACAAGGGCCTGCCGACGGTGCTGGGCTACGGCCACGGCGATGTGGTGCGCGGCCTCGAGGACCAGTGGACCAAGGGCAAGGGCCCGTGGATCGTCGCCCGCGACGGCGACCGCCTCTACGGCCGCGGCACCGCCGACAACAAGGGCCAGCACACGCTGAACATGGCGGCCCTCGATGCAGTCCGCACCGAGCGGGGCGGCCGGCTCGGCTTCAACGTCAAGTTCATCATCGAGACGGGCGAGGAGGCGGGCTCCAAGGGCCTGGCCGAGCTGGCGGCCGCCCATAGAGGTGACTTCGCCGCCGACGTGCTGATCGCCTCCGACGGCCCGCGCGTGACGCCGGAACGGCCGACCATGACGCTCGGCTGCCGCGGCGCCCTCAACTTCGACCTCGTCTGCGACCTGCGCGAGGGCGGCCATCATTCGGGCAACTGGGGCGGGCTGATCGCCAACCCGGGCGTGATCCTTGCGCATGCGCTGGCCTCGATCGTGGGGCCCACGGGCGAGTTGCTGGTGCCAGCGCTCAAGGCCCCACCCATGAGCCGGGCCGTCAAGGAGTTGCTCGCCGATGTCGAGATCGACGGCGGCGAAGCGGGGCCCGAGGTGGATGAATCGTGGGGCGACCCCGGCCTCACGCCCGCCGAGCGGGTCTACGCCTCCAACGTGTTCAATATCCTGGCCTTCACCACCGGCACGCCGGGGCGGCCGGTGAATGCCATTCCGCCCAAGGCCGTCGCCAACTGCCAGCTCCGCTTCGTTGCCGGCACTCGCATCGCCGACATCGTCCCGGCTGTGCAGCGCCATCTCGAGGCCAAGGGCTTTGATAGCGTGAAGGTGCTACCGCCGCCCGGTGGCAACGACGGCGGCTTTGCCGCGACCCGCACCGAGCCCGATCACCCCTGGGCGCAATTCGTCGCCGCCTCCCTGCAGCGGTCGGGAAACGCCAAGCCCGCCATCATCCCGCAGTCGGGGGGCTCGATCTGCAACGACGTCTTCACCGACATCTTGAAGATGCCGACCATCTGGATCCCGCACTCCTACGCCTCGTGCTCGCAACACGCGCCCGATGAGCATGTCCTGCTCTCGGTGACGCGCTCGGCCGGCGCGCTGATGGCCGGCCTCTATTGGGACATCGGCGAGGGGCGGACGCCGCGGTAACCATCACGATTCGCGTCAAGTCGAAGCCGACGCGGGGCTGGCATCGGGCGCCAGAGTGTTACCTGAACGCAACAGCATCAGGCATGCCGACCCATCGGCCCCCTGCCGCGCTGTACGCCGCTCACCGCGCTGGCTAACCTCTGGTGGAAATTGACTGATCGCTCCGTACCTTGAGCGCGGCCCGACCGCTCGTGCGCGCCTCACTATTGCCCATCGCGCACTGCAGCAAGGCCGGACGTCGACTACGGGTGATCGGAAAAGTGTGGGGAAGTCGTATGCGTGCCATCGCCAATCCGATCGGATCGAGGCTCGTACCTGCGCTGCGCTACCACAACGTCGCGGCGGCGGTTGACTGGCTGTGCGGCGCCTTCGGGTTCGAGCGCCACGACATCGTCACCGCGGTCGACGGCACCATCCTGCATGCGCGCCTGATGTTCGGCAGCGACATGATCCTGCTGTTGCCGGTGCGCAGTCCCGATGGTCTGGCCAGGGCCCTGGACGCAGCCGGCGGCGAGATGCAGAGCTGCTACTTCGTCGTGGACGATGCCGACTCGCACTATCACCACGCCAAGGCCGCCGGCGCCGAGATCCTGGATATCACCGAGTACGACTACGGCGGGCGCGGTTATTCCTGCCGTGATCCGGAGGGCCACCTTTGGACCTTCGGCACCTATGATCCCCGGCAGGGGCAGTTGCCAGCCGTCATCGAGCACGCGACGAGGCAGCCCTCCTATTGGGCGACCGTTGCCGGCGACCTTCGCTTGCGGGCGGTGACGAGCTTCAGGAGCCTCGGCGACAAGATCACGCCGCCGGTTGTCGTCGCCGCGGTTGTCGCCTCCATCATCGCGGCGGCCACGGTCGGTTGGCTGATGGTGGCCCTCCCGCAGTCCGGCGTGGTCAAGAGGCTGACCTTCAAGTCGCCGGCGGCGCCGCAGCGCACGGAGGCGGTCGCCGCGCAGCCGGCGCCGGCCCCAAGTCCGGTCAACACGCTCTCGGTGAGGCCCGTCGCGCCCCAGCAGGCCAACGATAGTTTCGAGCGCGCGGTCCGCCAGGTCGAGCAGCCGACCAGGGCGCCGCGCCCGTCCCACGTCAACAGCCCGGCGTTCTCGGCAATCGGGACGGAGCCGGCCGGCGAGGGCGATGATGACGCCAAGGCGGAGGCCGAGCGCAAGGCGGAGCAGGCGCTGCAAAAGCTCCGCGCCGCACAGCGCAATGCAGGCAAGGCCTTCAGGCAGTTGCGCGAAGCCAGCGCCGAGTCGGATGCGGGAGAGCCGCCGCGGAAGCAGGCAGCCAGAACGGTGCCGGATCCGCGCGAGCTGCAGGTGGCGCGTGAGCAGCTGGCGCGTGAGCAGCAAGCCGGCGAGCAGCGGCGAAAACAGGCCCGTGAACGGGCGGCAAGGGAGGCCGCGGCACAGCTTCAGGAACAGTTCACGCGCGAACGGGCCGAAAAGGCCGCGAAGGAGCAAGGGGAACGCGCGCGGCTGAGTGCCCTTACACCACCGGCCAAGGCACCCACGAGCCCATCGCACGACCAGAAGGCCGATTCCGAATTCTGGGATTGCCAGCCGAACACCGCGACAGGGCAGGTCGTTTGCAACCCTGCCGCCAAGAAACCGGCAGCAGCGCCGGCGGAAGCGAAGAAGCCACCGCCCGCGCCCAAGCGCAAGGTGACGGCCGCCGAGCCGGCCAAGGCCCCGGCGGCGCACCAGCCGCAAGAGCAAAAAGGCGGGCAACAGCTATGGGATTGCCAGCCGACGCCGCCGACCGGCGAGGTGGTTTGCCACCCAAAGAAGCAATAGCAACGACCAGGCATCCGCAGGACCGGACCGGGCGGGCGTCAGGCGCCCCCCGATTGTCATCGTGAGGCTGCGTCCGCTCGCCTCATCGTGAGCCTGCCGGGCCGTCCCTGGCGCAAATCAGGCATCCCGGCTGCGCGCGCGCCTGCCTCAAAGCTGCCAAGGTCCCGGCAGAGTTGTGTTTTTTGGGGCGGCCGATTCCAGCCCATCGATCCCGCCAAACATCCAGACTGACCGAGGCCGACGCATGTGGGTTTCGCTGCGAAACAACGCTCTCGTTGCCCTTGCCGCATGCTGCCGCTGCTCGCCGGCCAGGCGGCATGGGCGGACGATCTGCTGGTGATGCCCTACGCGTGCTCGGTCAGGAACGGGCAGCCGATCCTCAGGCGCACGAACGAAGACGAGGGCCATCGGATCCTCGGCCGGCGCGAGCAGCGCACGATTACGGCCTGCTCCCCTGCCGATCCCGATATGTGCCGGCGCTGGACAGCCTACCGCTTCGACATCGATTGCGAAGGCGCGCGCGTGCCGTGGGTCGCCGTGGTCGCGGAGGCCGCCAAGTACGACGGCGTCTGGCTCGAGGACGGGCGGCTGCGCCTCGACATGGGCCCGCGCTGGAGCCTGTCGCGCGACGATCCCTGCGCGCGCATGCCGGCTCCGGACAGGCCCTGGCGTGCCCGGCGGTTCCAGCGCTTCTGCGACGAACGCCGGGAGATCAGCGGCCCGTCCACCGTCGACATGCCGCCCGGCTTTGCCCCGATGCTCGGCATCGACGCGATCTTCGTTGACGGCGGTGCACCGGGCGTGACCGCCGTTCCGCGGCCAGGCGCGCCACACACCATGAACGGACCTTCCTCCAATGGCGTGGAGGTCGAGCGACCTCTGCCACCGGAGCCGGCTGTGAAAGGCGCACACATCGAGGCGGCTGCGCCTGCTGCGGGAGGCATCCGCGCCAGGCCGCCTGGTCCGCCTGCACCTCCGCCCGATGAGAAGAGCGCATGGTCGGAGAAGCCGGCGTCATCCATACTGCCGGAGCTGGCCGCGAAGGGTGCGCGGATCGCAAGTCTTCCGCCAGCAGCCCATCAGCCCACCAAGAACGTGGGCCGCCCGGAGGCGGCGGCCCGTGCCCATGCACCGACGGCACCGACGGCACCGACGGCACCTGCGGCAACACCCAAAGAGGCGAAGAGCAAGCACACGGAGGCGAAGCCCGCCGCGCCGCCGCCGTCGCCTGCACCGGCGGCAAATCCCGGCGGCCCGGTGATCCCCAGGATCATCAATCGGCCGGACGCAAAGCCGGACGCAGCGTCGCCGCAGGAGGACACGAAACTCGCGTTCGCCCCGCCCGTACCGCCGAAGGAGGCGCTCGCCCAAGAAAGCCCGGTCGAGAAGGCGGTGGCCAAGCGGCACGAAGATGCGCCCCTGACGCTGATGAGCGTGGTGCGCAGCCCGGCAACAGGCGCCGCGGTCGCGATCAGCACGCTCGCCGTGCTGCTGCTCGCAGCCTTCGCCCTGACGCGCCGTCGCGAGCGGACCCAGCTGGCCGCAAGACCCAAGCGCGATATTGCAACGGTTTCCCTTGGCGGCGGCACCTCGCTTCCGGGCGCTCCGGTCAAGAGCGAACCGCGGCTTTGGACGCAAGACCAGCCGGCGCCCTCCGGGAAGCCGGCCACGCCGTCGAGCTGGGGCGACCAGATCCCGCGTACGCGCGACGAAGCACTGCAGGTGTTGGGGATGGGCGTGACGCCCGACGCCAACCTCGCGCGATCAAGAAGATCGTCGACGGCCTGCGCGCGAGCTGGCATCCCGATCACGCCTCGGGCGGATCGGACCGCCAGATGCGCGAGCTGCGCATGAAGCAGATCAACGCCGCGTGGGAGATCATCGCCGGCAAGCGCGCCGCGGTGTGATCGCGCAACGGGTTTCAGGCCGAACGCGCCAGCGGCATCTCGGCCGGGCGCTCGCCCATCTGCGCCAGCAACCCCTTCAACGCGCGCTCGAACTTCAATGGGCTGAAGCCCCGCGCGGTGTTGAGCCGCATTCTTGCCGCCACGTACACGGCAGACGCAATGAGGCTGTGCCCCTGCCCCAGGAACAGCTTTGCAAGCCGCCGGGCCTCGAACACGCGGATCAGACAGCGCAGGCGCAGCAGGACCGCCACGCGCTGGTCGGGCGCGAGATCCTCCCACACGGCTGCATCCACCTCGCGCAACTCCTTCTGTGAGAGCCCCTTGAGCAAGGCCAGCCCGCGGCCGCTGTCGACGAGATGGCGCATCGGCAGCGACAGCGCCTCGGGCGCGACGTAGGGCACATCGCTCAAGTCGATCATGGCCGGCATGGGATCCTACTCCCGGTCGTTGGCGGCGCGGTCGGCAAGGTCGCCGAACGCCGTCCACGGCGAGCCCGCCATCATGATGATCTGGCGCGGCCGGCGGGCATCGAGGAGGAAATCCACGCCCTGGCCGATGAGCCGGTGAGCGGCGTTGATCACCTCCGCCTTTGCGAAGCGATACCGGCCGCCATCCTCGCTCTCGATGACGCCGACGCCGATGTCGTCGCGGAATTTTGTGATCTCGCCGTACATGTCACTCTCCATGCTGCCTCCCGAGCGCTTGCGGCAAAGCCGATCTCGCACACCTTGGGAGAAGTCTGAGGGAAGGGGCGCAATCGCGCTGTTCCCGGCGAAACAAGCCGGCACGTGCGGCGAGCGGACGGAGGCATCTGGCCAAGCCGGCGGCGGTCCGCTATCGCTTCAAGATCGCTTTGGGCGATCACCTTTGGGACCCTGCCCATGACCGACACCGGCGACGCCGTCTCCATCCCCCTCGATCCCGGCTGGGCCGAGATCCGCGACGGCGTGAAACGCATCTGCGAGCGGTTTCCCAACGAGTATTGGGTGAAGCTCGACCACGCGAGCGAATACCCGAGCGCGTTCGTCGCGGCGCTGACGGAAGCCGGCTACCTCGGCGCCCTCGTCCCGGAGGAATACGGCGGCGCCGGCCTGCCGCTGTCGGCCGCCTGCGCCATCCTCGAGACCATCCACGAAACGGGGTGCAACGCCGCCGCCTGCCACGCGCAGATGTACACCATGGGCACGGTGCTGCGGCACGGCAGCGCCGCCCAGAAAGAGAAGTACCTGCCGGGCATCGCCTCGGGCGCCCTGCGCCTGCAGGCCTTCGGCGTCACCGAGCCCACCACCGGCTCCGACACCACCCAGCTCAAGACGCGCGCGGAGAAGAAGGGCAACGACCGCTACGTCGTCAACGGCCAGAAGGTGTGGACGTCACGCGTGCTGCAGTCCGACCTGATGCTGCTGCTCGCCCGCACCACGCCGCCCGACAAGGTGAGGAAGCGCTCCGACGGCCTGTCGGTGTTCCTGGTCGATCTGCGCGAGGCCGTGGGCCGGGGCGTCGAGATCCGCAGAATAGACGCCATGATCAACCACAACACCTGCGAGGTATTCATCGACAACCTCGAGGTGCCGGCCGAGAACCTGATCGGCATGGAGGGCCAGGGCTTCCGCTACATCGTCGACAGCATGAACGCGGAACGGATTCTGATCGCCTCGGAGAGCCTGGGCGATGCCAAGTTCTTCATCCGCCGCGCCGCCGACTACGCCAAGGAGCGCGTGGTGTTCGGCCGCCCCATCGGCCAGAACCAGGGCGTCGCCTTCCCCATTGCCCGCGCGCATGCAGATACGGTGGCGGCCGAGCTGGTCGTGCGCAAGGCCACCGCGCTGTTCGAGGCCCAGCGCGACTGCGGCGCGGAGGCGAACATGGGCAAGATGCTCGCCGCCGACGCGGCCTGGAAGGCGGCCGACACGTGCCTGCAGACCTTCGGCGGCTTCGGCTACGCGCGCGAGTACGGCATAGAGCGCAAGTGGCGCGAGACGCGCCTCTACCAGACGGCGCCCATCTCCACCAACATGATCCTGGCCTTCATCGCCCAGCACATCCTGGGGCTGCCGCGGTCCTATTGAGCGCCCCGGCCGCGCTCTTCAGGCCTTCGGGCGCGTCGCCTCGAACGCCGGCACGGCCTTGGCGAACTTGTCCAGCCAGGCGACGAGCTTGGGGTGGCCGGCGCGCCATTTGCCTTCGTGGCGGAAATCGAGATAGCCCAGCGCACAGGCGAGCGTCATGTGGCCATAGTCGGGGCTGGCGCCCCAGGCCGGCGGATCGGCCTCGAGATGGTCGAGTGCGCGGTCGATCTTGCCTTGCTGGCGCTGCTGCCAGGGCGCGTGCCAGATCGCCTCGGGACGGAACCGCTTCTCGTAGACGAGCAGCAGCGCCGCATCGAGGATGCCGTCCGCCAGCGAGCCGAGCACCAGCGCGCGCCAGCGCTCCGGACCGCTCTTGGGAAACAGCACCGGCGACGGCGCCAGGCTGTCGAAATACTCGCAGATGACGTGGCTGTCGAACAGGGTGGTGCCGTCCTCGGCGATCAGCGCTGGGATCTTCGCCAGCGGGTTGGCCTTGCTGATCTGCGGGTTCTCGGCGGGGTTGGTGTCGATGGCCACCATCTCGATTTTGTCTTCGAGCCCCTTCATCGCCGCGGCGATCTTGACCTTGCGGCCATAGGGAGACAGAGGATTAGACAGCAGCTTCATCATGGCGGGCAGCCCTTTCACCAGGAAGGTGCGCAATCGTGCCGACGGCGGCGGCAATGAGCAACCAAAAAGCTTGGCTCGGTCGGTTGCACTGTCGGTGGGTTGCACTGAATGGGGAGGAACCGGGAGCCGCCCCGCGCATCCGCGATCTATAGCCCTCGATCGGCGGATCGGCTCCCCCGCTGAACCACGGCGAGCCGGCTCCCTGGCGCAACCTAGCGCCGCGCGAGGTGCAACGCTCGCACTCATTGTGTTCGACCGGTCAGGCTGGGGAAATCGTGTGCAAGGCGGGGATGACGCGGCCGTCTCGCTTGCGCGCGACAGAAAACCTCTGAGCCGCGGGCTCGGAAACAGATCGAGAAGTCCGCCGCGTCAATCCAGCCGAACGCGATGTAGCGGACTTCTCGATCATCACACCAGTGCCGATTGATCCGACTGACACGGTGGCCTACTCCCCGCTTCGGCATCTCGGCGCGAATGAGAGGCCGTGCGAAGCGGGCAGCTTTCGGGCACGCACAACGATGAACGAACTTTAGCGTCGCGGCGTGTCCGCTGAGACGCATTCACGAACGCAAATACCGCTCGCAACCGAACACGGTGTTGGCCGGCGATCGAACGCGGTGTTAGCCGGCAACCACCGGCTTCAAGGAATCGACCAGCAATCTGAGCTGCATGTCCGCATCCTTGAGACCGAGCTGGGCCGCGAACCAGTCGTGCACCAGCTGGCAGACCTTCTGCGGACTTGCGTGTGCGAGTGCCTTTTCGTCCGAGAACAGCGCCATGTCGCTCTGCGCCCATCCGAGCTTGCTCAGCTCGCCGGCCAGCGTGTCATAGTCGGACTTGCGCGGCCCCGGATAGACGCGTGGCGACTTGCGGCCGTCGCCGATGGCATCGAACACGGCCGTCATCTGGGTCTGCAGCGGCGCGGTATAGGGCGAGGACTGCTGCAGGAAGCCGTAGATGGTGGGGCCCTGCTCGCCCTGGGCGATGAACTCGTAGCAGGCCTGATCGCTGTGCTTTCTCAGCGCCGTCAGGTTCTCGAAGAAGGCGGTGGCCAGCGCCTTCAGCTTGGGGATGCTGGCCGAGAGCGCGTTGGAGACCTGCTGCCGGCGCAACAACACGAGCTGGTGCGCCATCTGCCGGCCGATGGCCGCATCGTCCGTATTCTTGGCGGCGAGCCCTGCCGCTTCCGTGAGGCGCTCGCTGTACCAATCGGGAAATTCCCGCTTGACCACGCGCCACAGCGCCGTTGCCTGCAACGTCGCATCGATAGCGTCGGTGGTTCCGGCAAAGCCTTTGAACGGAGGCGCCTCGAGGCTCTTGGGATCGGGCGCGGCCGGCTTGCCGACCCCAGGCGTCGGCAGCGCGGCAGCAAGCTTCATGAGCATGGCCCGGTTCTGATAGACGAACCAGCCCGTACCCCCGATGAGGGCAAGGACTACCAGGGTGAAGAGGAACCTCTTTACGCCGCCGCCGCGCTGCGGCTCGTCGTAGTCGTCATCCTCCTCCAGCCCGGCAGCCGTAGGAACGGGTTGAGATCGCGCGGCAAATCGTGGGCCCGGCGCCTCACGGCCACGCCAGGTGTCCGCCGCTTGGGCAGGCGCTACGGCCGGGTTGCGCACGGCGGGACGCGGTGCAGCAGCAGGCTTGCGCTGGGGGAACACGACCATGGCCGGCCGCCAGTCCGGAAACCCCTCGCGCCAGAGCAGGTCGGTCGGCTGCAGGTGGCCGAGCTCGACGAACTTGGCAAGCTCCATCTCGCTCAGCGGCCCGTACTGGTGGCCGTCTCGGGCGAGGTACCACTGCGTCTGTGCAGGCGGCGGTGACATACCATTCAATCCGGCGGATCGATGCCGTGGTTGAGCCGGGTGCCAAGACGCACCGCGTCTTTCGTCCGACCGTTCTGCCCCAACAATCGGGTCATTCTGGGCCCTTCGTCAATCGTCCATGAAGACAATGACTTAGCGGCAGCTTGGTGGCGAAGGCCAGCTTCCGTCGCGGAAGCTTAATGGGGACCGGCCGGCTTGAAGCCGGCCCCGCCCCCGCGCTATAACCCCGCGCCACTCAAGCAAAAAGCGTACACCACGGAGCAGCGGATGGCCATCGAGCGCACGCTATCTATCCTCAAACCCGACGCCACGGCCCGCAATCTGACCGGTGCCATCAACGCCATCGTCGAGAAATCGGGCCTCAAAATCATCGCCCAGAAGCGCGTGCGGTGGACCAAGGCCCAGGCCGAGGCGTTCTACGAGGTGCACAAGGCCCGCCCCTTCTTTGCCGATCTCGTCGCCTTCATGACCTCGGGTCCCATCGTGTTGCAGGTGCTAGAGGGCGAGAACGCGGTGAAGAGATACCGTGACGTGATGGGCGCCACGGACCCCGCCAAGGCGGAGAACGGCACCATCCGCGCGGCGTTCGCCGAAAGCATCGAGCGCAACTCCGTGCACGGCTCGGACAGCGCCGAGAACGCGCGAGCCGAGATCGCGCTGAACTTCAAGCCCGAGGAAATCGTGGGCTGAGGACGGCGGGCGGCTTTCCGGTCCGCCCGCACGGGGGAGCCACATGATCACGCCCGCCTACGCGCGAACCATGGCGGCCTACAACCGCTGGCAGAACCAGAGCCTCTACGGCGCCGCCGAGACCTTGAGCGAGGAAGCGCGCAAGGAGCCGCGCGGCGCCTTCTTCGGCTCGATCCACGGCACGCTCAACCACGTGCTGTGGGCCGACCAGATCTGGATGAGCCGCCTGGCCGGCACGCCGACGCCGAGGGCCAAGAGCATCAAGGATTCGGTTGCCCAATACGAGAGCTGGACCGAGCTCAAAGCGGCGCGCGCGGCCTTCGACGACACGATCATCGACTGGGCAAGCCGCCTCGATGCGGCGGCACTCGAGGGCGACCTCGCCTGGTTCTCCGGTGCCGCCGGTCGCGAGCTGACCAAGCCCAAGGGCCTCCTCATCGTCCACCTGTTCAACCACCAGACCCACCACCGCGGCCAGGTGCACTGCATGCTGACCCAGTGCGGCGACGAAGCCGGACGCCACCGACCTGCCGTTCCAGAAATGATGTCATTCCGGAATTTCGCGCCTGCCCTCGGGCTTGTCCCGAGGGTGAGTGAAATATCCGGGACCCAGGGCCCGAAAATCCGCTCAAGTGCGTGACCCCTGGGTCCTGGCTCGCGCGCAGCTTGCCCCGGCCTCCGAGCCGGGCGCTTGGCCGGGATGACACGATCAAGGTCCTCGGCTAGCGTGGGCGCGTCACCGTTAGCCGGGATGGCTCCTATGAATGTGCATGCGAAGATCTCGATCGGCCATTCCGTCTGCCCGCACGACTGCCCCTCGACGTGCGCGCTCGACGTGGAGCTGCTCCCCGACGGCAGGATCGGCCGCGTGCACGGCGCGGAGGACAACAGCTACACGGCCGGCGTCGTCTGCGCCAAGGTCGCGCGCTACGCCGAGCGCATCCATCATCCCGACCGGCTGACGCATCCCCTGCGCCGCAAGGGCCCGAAGGGCTCCGGCCAGTTCGAGCGCATCTCCTGGAACGATGCCCTCGATATCACCGCGGAGGCCTTGCTGACGGCGGAGCGGCGCCATGGCCCCGAGGCGGTGTGGCCCTACTACTACGCGGGCACCATGGGCCTCGTCATGCGCGATGGGCTGAACCGGCTGCGCCATGCCAAGCGCTACTCGGGCATGTACGCCACCATCTGCACCACGCTCGCCTGGACCGGCTACATCGCCGGCACCGGCCGCCTGGCGGGCCCCGACCCGCGCGAGATGGCCAAATCCGATCTCGTCGTGATCTGGGGCACCAACCCGGTCAACACCCAGGTCAACGTCATGACGCACGCGATCCGCGCGCGCAAGGAGCGCGGCGCCAAGATCGTCGCCGTCGACATCTACCACAACGGCACCATGGCCCAGGCCGACCTGGCGCTGTGCCTCAAGCCCGGCACCGACGGCGCGCTCGCCTGCGCCGTCATGCACGTGCTGTTCCGCGATGGCTACGCCAACTGGCCGTATCTGGAGAAGTACACCGACTGCCCGCGCGAGCTCGAGGCGCACTTGGCATCGCGCACGCCGGAGTGGGCGAGCGCCATCACCGGCTTGAGCGTCGCCGAGATCGAAACCTTCGCCAAGATGGTGGGCACCACGCCGCGGGCCTACTTCCGGCTCGGCTACGGCTTCGCCCGCTCGCGCAACGGCGCCCACAACATGCACGCCGCGCTCTGCATTCCCTCCGTCACGGGCGCCTGGCTCAACGAGGGCGGCGGCGGCTTCCACAACAACGGCGCCATCTATCACTGGGACAAGTCGCTGATCGAGGGCCTCGACGTGGTCGACCCGAGCGTGCGCGTGCTCGACCAGTCGCGCATCGGCGCCGTGCTCACGGGCGATCCCTACGACATCAAGGACGGCCCGCCGGTGACGGCGCTCTTCATCCAGAACACCAACCCGGTGCAGGTCGCGCCGGAGCAGAGGAAGGTGAAGGCCGGCTTCGCCCGCGACGACCTGTTCGTGTGCGTGCACGAGCAATTCATGACGGCGACGGCGCAAATGGCCGACGTGGTGATCCCGGCCACCATGTTCCTGGAGCACGACGACATCTACCAGGGCGGCGGTCACCAGAACATTCTCCTGGGGCCGAAGCTGGTCGAGCCGCCGGGCGAGTGCCGCTCCAACCACGAGGTGGTCGCCGAGCTGGCGCGCCGCGTCGGCGCCAAGCACCGCGGCTTCGACATGACGTCGCGCCAGCTCATCGACTGGACCCTGCAGAAGTCGGGCTGGGGCACGCTCGCCGAGCTCGAGGAGAAGAAGTGGATCGACTGCCAGCCCGAGTTCGACAAGGCGCACTACACCAGCGGCTTCCGCTACCCCGACGGCAAGTTCCGCTTCAAGCCGGACTGGCAGAACGTGCCGGCGCCGCGCGTCAACGCCTTCCGGTTCGACCGCGGCATGCCGAGCCTGCCCGACCACTGGGACGTGATCGAGAAGGCCGACGAGCGCCATCCCTTCCGCCTCGCCACCAGCCCCTCGCGCGAGTACCTGAACTCGTCCTTCAACGAGATGCCGACCAGCCGCGCCAAGCATGGGGCCCCGCGCGTCAAGGTGCACCCCGACGACCTGACGGCGCTGGGCATCGCAGACGGGGATCGCGTGCGCATGGGCAACGAGCGCGGCGAGATCACGCTCGCCGCGGAAGCCTTCGACGGCGTCCGGCGCGGCGTCGTGATCGTCGAGTGCATCGCCCCCAACGACCAGTTCGAGGGCGGGGAGGGCATCAACACGCTGACCAGCGCCTTCCAGCCCGCCCCCTACGGCGGCGCCGTCTTTCCACGACAACCACGTGTGGCTCGAGGCGGCGTGATGAACGACAGATTCCTCAAGACGGGCATCTTCCTCGCGCCCTTCCATCCGCTGCACGAGAACCCGCTGCTCGCCATCGAGCGGGACATGGAGCTTGTGGTCCACCTCGACCGGCTGAACTACCACGAGGCCTGGATCGGCGAGCATCACTCGGCCGGCTTCGAGATCATCGCCTGCCCGGAGATGTTCATCGCCGCCGCCGCCGAGCGCACGCGCCACATACGTCTGGGCACGGGCGTGGTCTCGCTGCCCTACCACAACCCCTTCACGGTCGCCGGGCGCCTCATGCAGCTCGACTACATGACGCGCGGGCGGGCCATGTTCGGCGTGGGTCCCGGCTCGCTGGTCTACGACGCCACCAAGATGGGGCTCAAGGCCGAGGACCAGCGGCGCAAGCTCGATGAATCGCTCGACGTCATCGTGGAGCTGATGGCCGGCCGCATGGTGACCAAGAAGACCGACTGGTTCGACTTGCAGGAGGCCCGCCTGCAGCTCAAGAGCTACTCGCAGCCGATGATGGAGATGGCGGTCGCCTCCTCCCGCTCGCCCACCGGCGCCTTGTCGGCCGGCAAGCACGGCATCGGCATGCTCTCGATCGGCGGCACGTCGGACGACGCGCTGAAGGCACACGCCAGCAACTGGGGCGTCTACGAGGAGGCCGCACGGGCGGCCGGCAAGACGCCGGACCGGCGCAAGTGGCGCATCGTCACCTTCGCCCACGTGGCGGAAACGCGCGAGCAGGCGCGCGCCGACGTCAAGTTCGGCCTGGAGGACTTCCGGCGCTATTTCACGGAAGTGGCGACCTTCCCGATCATCCCGCCCGACGTGACTGGCGACCCGGCGGACTACCTGATCTCGTCGGGCCTCGCCTGCATCGGCACGCCCGACGACTGCATCCGCCATTTCGAGCGGCTGTGGACGGGCTCCAACGGCGGCTTCGGCGGCGTGCTGCTGCTGGCGCACAACTGGGCCGACTGGCCGGCGACGAAGAAGAGCTACGAGCTGATGGCGCGCTACGTCCATCCCCACGTCCAGCGCAACGCCAACGAGCTCCGCCAGTGGAGCTACGACGACGCCAAGGCCAAGTTCGGCACGGCCGGCGCCCAATCGCGCGCCGCCGTGCAGGCCGCAATCGACAAGTACCAGACGCGCAAGGGCTGAGGCTGCCCTCAACGAGCAAAGCGTACGGCACGCAGGCGGCGCAATACGGCTGTCGCCTATTGCGCCCTACGCTCCTCAATACGGCGTATCGCCCGCGATGGTGATGCGGTGCATGCGGCGGCGCTTGCCGGGGTAGTCGTTGAGCGCGCGGTGCTGCGTGCAGCGGTTGTCCCAGATCGCCATGGAGCCGACCTGCCAGCGGAACCGGCACGTGAACTCCGGCTCCACGGCATGCGTGCGCAGATAGTCGATGATCGGGCGTGCCTCCGAATTCTTGAAACCCTCGAGCGTCTGCGTGTGATTGGAGATGTAGAGCGCCTTGCGGCCGGTCTCGGGATGCGTGCGCACGAGCGGGTGGGCGGCCTCCGTCACCACGTCACCGGGATTGCGCAATTTCGCCGACATCTTCTCGTTGCCGGCGTAGCGGCCGTCGCGCGTGATGCCGGCCTTCTCGCCGTCCATCAGCCGCTTGCGGTCGCCCACGTTCCAGGTCTTCACGCTGGCGAGCAGGGCCTTCATCGGCTCGGAAAGCGTGTCGTAGGCCATGTACAGGTTGGTGAACATCGTGTCGCCGCCCGCATCCGGCGTCTCCTTGGCATAGAGGATGGTCGCCTTCGCGGGCTTGGGGTTGAACATCTGGTCCGTGTGCCAGACCTCGCCGAAGGCCTTGGTGTCGCCCTCCTCCTTGATGATCTCGAGGATGTCGGGATACGCGTCCATGCCTTTCATGAACGGGTGATGGTGGAACTCGCCGAACCGCCTGGCGAAGGCGATCTGCTGCTCGGGCGTGATGTTCTGGTCGCGGAAGAAGATGACCAGGTTCTCGAGCCAGGCTCGTCTGATCTCCTCGAACGTCTCGTCGTCGAGCCGGCCGAGGTTGACGCGGGCGATCTCGGCGCCGAGCGCGCCCGCAACCGGCTTCACTTCGATGCGGCGATAGGATCCCACGGCGTCCTCCAGAAGCTTTGTTTGTCCGGAATTCTGCTCCCGGGACCTGGGCCGGTCAACATCGGACATTCGTTGACCAGCGCTGCGTAGGGCGCAATAGAGAAGCGTATTGCGCCGCCGGCGCTTCCAACCTATTCCCCAAGCATCGGCGCAATGCGGCTGACGCCTTATTGCGCCCTACGGCACACCCATCGCGCGGAGTTCACCATGGCAACCAAGTCAGGCGTCACCTACGTCAATCCGCCGAGCGCCCCGCCGGTGCAGGGCATGTATTCCCACGTGGCGCGGGCGGGCAACCTCGCCTTCATCGCCGGCCAGGTGGCGATCGACGCCAAGGGCAATCCGGTGGGGGTGGGCGACGTGGCCGCCCAGACGGCTCAGGTGTTCGAGAACCTGGGCAAGATCCTGGGCGACCTCGGCGCCGATTTCGAGGCGGTCGTGCAGTTCACGACCTTCCTCACCAAGGCCGACACCCTCCCGGCCTTCATGTCGGCCCGCTCCGCGCTGTTTCCGAAGCTGTTCCCCGGCGGCAAATACCCGCCCAACACGCTGCTCGTCATCGACCGGCTGGTGAAGCCCGAGTTCATGCTCGAGGTCGAGGCCATCGCCCACGTGCCCGGGTGACGCGGAGCGTGCCACCCAACTATCGTCATGGCCGCACCTGTTGCGGCCATCCAATCACCTCGATACGACGCACAAGCGGACAGTGAATTGGATGGCCGGGACTAAAGCCCGGCCATGACGGCCGAGGGGGCGGCTCCCTCCTCAAGCAGTCTCCTCGAACAGCTCGCGGCCGATCAGCCAGCGGCGGATCTCGCTCGTGCCGGCGCCGATCTCGTAGAGCTTGGCGTCGCGCAACAGCCGCCCGGTCGGGTAGTCGTTGATGTAGCCGTTGCCGCCCAGCAGCTGCACCGCGTCGAGGGTGAGCTGCGTCGCCTTCTCGGACGCATAGAGGATCGCGCCGGCGGCATCTTTGCGCGTCGTCTCGCCCCGGTCGCACGCCTTGGCCACCGCGTACACGTAGGCCTTGCAGGCGTTCATGGTGGTGTACATGTCGGCGAGCTTGCCCTGCACCAGCTGGAACTCCCCGATCGCCTGGCCGAACTGCTTCCTCGTGTGCACGTAGGGCACCACCACGTCCATGGCCGCCTGCATGATGCCGAGCGGGCCCGCCGCCAGCACCGCGCGCTCGTAGTCGAGCCCGCTCATGAGCACGTTGACGCCCCGGCCGACCTCGCCCAGCACGTTCTCGGCCGGCACCTCGCAGTCCTGGAAGATCAGCTCGCCCGTGTCGGAGCCGCGCATGCCGAGCTTGTCGAGCTTCTGCGCGGTGGAGAAGCCCTTGAAGCCCTTCTCGACCAGGAAGGCGGTGATCCCGCGCGGGCCGGCGGCCGGGTCGGTCTTGGCGTAGATCACCATCACGTCGGCGCAGGGCCCGTTGGTGATCCAGAACTTGGTGCCGTTGAGGACGTAGCGGTCGCCCTTCTTCTCGGCCTTGAGCTTCATCGACACGACGTCGGACCCGGCGCCCGTCTCCGACATGGCGAGCGCACCGACATGCTCGCCCGAGATCAGCTTCGGCAGGTAGCGGTGCTTTTGCTCGGCGGTGCCGTTGCGACGGATCTGGTTGACGCACAGGTTGGAATGCGCCCCATAGGAAAGCCCGATCGCGGCCGAGCCCCGGCTTACCTCCTCCATGGCGACCACGTGCTCGAGGTAGCCGAGCCCCGAGCCGCCGAACGCCTCCTCCACGGTGATGCCGTGCAGGCCGAGCGCGCCGAGCTTTGGCCACAGGTCGCGTGGAAACTCGTTCGACTTGTCGATCTCGGCGGCGATCGGGGCGATCTCGTCGGAGGTGAACGCGCGTACCGTGTCGCGCAGCTGCTCCGCCGTCTCGCCGAGGTCGAAATTGAGCGACGGCAAATCGTTGGGGATCATGGGGCTCTCCCGTGACGTTTGCCGTTCTGGCTACTGCCTGTGTCGCGCCGCGGCAAGGACGTTTCGGTGGATTGGCCGCGGTGGACACCTTTACGCCGCCGCGCCACGCCACGCATAGTATTCGCGCGTGTCCTGATCGCGAAATGCGTCTCAATTTGCGGCTTGCTCGGAACGAATTTCGCGATCTGAAGGACACTAGCCAAGTCAATGATTCTAGTGTGATTCAGATCGAGAAGTCCGCCCCGCCACCCAGCCGAACGCGATGTTGCGGACTTCTCGATCATCACACTAGCGAGGCTCGAAGAGACATGGAAACACCAGCAGGCTCGCGCCCCCCCCTCATTCCCTGGCCGCCGGTACTGTGGCTGGCGGCGATTGCTGCCGCCGTGGTGCTGCGCCGGCTCTATCGGCTCGGCTGGCCCGGACTCGATGACGCGCCCGCCCGCGTGATCGGCTATGGGCTGGGAATCCTGGGGCTCGTGCTGATGGCATGGGGGCTCGCCACCCTTGTGCTTTCCCGCACCAACGTGTGGCCGCACCGCCAAGCCGATCTGCTCGTCACCGCCGGCCCGTTCCGCATCTGGCGCAATCCCATCTACATGGGCGAGGTGCTGATCCTGCTCGGACTGGCGCAGGTCACCTACAATATCTGGTTCGCGATTCTGGCGCCGGTGTTCGCGCTTGCGATATTCAAACTCGCCATCCTGCCCGAGGAGCGCCACCTCGAGGCGCGCTTTGGTGAAACATATCTCGCCTACAAGAGCCGCACGCGGCGCTGGTTCTGAACGAAGCCGATGAGCGCAGACGAACGCGAGGAGGAAGCAGCGGTTCCTGGGCGAGCTGAAGGCCCGCTCGGGGCACGATCTTGCCGACTGGATGGCCGCCATCACCGCGCAAGGCTTCGCCGACAAGAACGACACCATCGACTGGCTGCGCGCGCAGGGCTTCCCCTTCGCCCGCGCCTCATGGCTCGAGCGCATCCACACCAATGGCGGCAAGCCGATCTATTCGGACGAGACGCCAACGCCGCCCGCCAGCACGCCGCGGCCACAGCCGGAGCGCCCCAAGGCACGGGAGCTATCGCCGAAGGAGACGGCGGCGCTGGAAACCCTGGTCGCCGCGGCAAAGGGATACCGTCCGCTCTACCATCTGCTCGAAGCCGAGGTTCGCCGTGCCCTGCCCGGTGTGACCATCGCGCCCAAGGCCGGCTACATCTCGATCGGCGCTCCGCGCGAGTTTGCCGCCGTCACCCTGCACGCGACCGAAGTGCGCCTCGGTCTCGATCTCGGCGAGCGCCCGTTCGATGCGCAGCTGCAACGGTCCAAGCTGAAAGGGCCCGGCCGCGGCATCACGCACATGGCGGTGCTGACGGACGCGCGTCAGGTGAACGCCGATCTCATGGCATTGCTCGCCACGGCGAACGCCCGGGTCAACGCATGAAACACCGCGTGCACCACTGAAAAGCCTGAATTCCGCCCCCATCTTTCAGTCGACACCCAAGGAGGTGCGGGGATGCCCAAGCCAACCAAAATTCCACTCTTCGCGCTCACGCTCGCCGCCACCGTGCTGCTGGCTGCAGGTGCCGAGGCCCAGTCCACCCAGAAAAGTCCACCCAGAAAGACCGCGGCGCACAATCCAAGCCCGCCGTGCAGGCGCCGGCCCAGCCACCCGCAGCTGCGGCCGAAGCGGCGAAGGACCCGCGCGAGGGCGATCCGACCTACGAGCAGGCCCAGCGCCTGATGAAGGCGATCGACTCGGTCCTGCAGGATACGGCCCGGCAACGCGGCGAGGCGCGCAAGCTCCCCTCCGCGCGCGATTTCCTCATGAAGCCCCTGTGGACCGAAACGAGGGAAGACCGCGAGAAGAAGATCCGCGACCTGCTCGATTCCGCGCTCGGCATCGTCACCGACGTTCCCGTCGTCGAGGTGCAGAAGCGGATCGAAGGCCTGCGCAACAACATCCGCGAGCTCGACGACCGCATCGTCAAGCTGCGCGAGAAGCAGGTGATGGCGCCCAAGGACGGCATGCTGCCGGGCCTGATTACCGACACGGTCGACAGCCTGGCCAAGGACATCGACGACACCAAGAAGCGGATCGAGCTCAACCGGGACGAGATCGCCAAGGCCAAGCGCGACATCCAGGAGGCCCTGGTCAAGGCGGGCATCAATCTCGCACCCGAGCAGGTCGACCTCCTGCTCGAGAGCGTGCTGTCGGGCGACCTTGTCCGCCTGGTCGCCGTGTTCAACTCGGCCAAGCTGATCGACGGCCAGCTCGGCAAGCTGATGAATGCCTCCGGCGAGAACATCGGCGCGGCGCGCAAATACTTCGCCATGCACGCGGCGCTGTTCGCCATGCTGCTGCACGCACAGGACCAGCTGATCGGCAAGATCGACCAGCAATACCTGCCCAAGCTCTCCGCCATCGAGGCCGACATCCGCGCCGCCCGCATCAGGACGGCGGAGCTGATGAGGGCTGAGAACCGCGAGGACCAGAAGCGGGCGCTCGAGGCCAACCGGGAGAGCCAGCGGCTGGCGGAGGAGGCGGCCAAGGGCTATCGGCGCTATCTGCTGCAGCAGCGCGAGCAGGTGGCGAAGGCGCGCCGGCGCTCCACGCACGACCTGCGCATCGCCGACAACACCTACGAGACGGTCGAGGCGAGCTTCCAGCTCAGGAACCTGATGCGGGATTCGGCGGCCTCCTTCGAGGCGTTCCAGCGGCTCGAGGCGCCGACCTTCGACCAGATCTTCAAGAACGAGGAGCTGCGGCGCGAGTTCGAGAACCTGACCCGCAAGCTCAACGCGCCCAGCAGCTAAGGGACGGCGAGGAACGCCGCGGGCGAGCGGTGCCGACCTCGAGACCTTGGCGACGTGGGATAAGCGCCTTTCTTCACGGGGGGCCGTGCAGACCGGCAGCGCGCGCGATGACCGATGACCGGGGCGCCCGGCCTGATCATGGGCGGGGCGTTCGGGCTTGGCATCGCCGCTGCCATCTCGGGGGACTTTAGGAGAGATGTTCCGCCGCAAGATAAGGAGTGCACTCTTCATCGACTTCCAGAACATCGCGGGCCAGCTCGGGGCGGAGTTCGCCCAGTCCATGTCCGCGTGGCTGGCCTGGCTCGAGGACGGCGCCTTCGACCCCGGCGGCAAGGGACGCCGCCTGGTCGAGAGGCGCATCTATTGCGACGCACCCAACCACAAGAAGCACGCCGCGACGTTTGCCCGATACGACTTCGTCTCCATTCCCACGGCGGCCGATCTGTCGATTGCGCTCGATGCGCTGGAGACGACGTATCTCAACAAGCGCATCAAGGAATACATCGTCCTCACCGTCGACCAGGATTTCGCCCCCCTGCTGGAGAAGCTCGGCGACCGCCAGAAGGACCGCGTCATCACCATCCAGGAAGGCACGCCCTCGGCGACCAACTTCCCCGACCGGGCCGATATCGTCATTCCTCTGCGAGACCTGAGGGCGGCCTTCACCTACAAGCGCCCGCCGACGCTGTTGACACGGGCCAAGGGCGCGCTTGCCCGGCTCAAGGCGCGCGGGGCCAAGCTGCGCCACGCCGCGCGCCGGATGCGGCGGCGGGTCGGCAAGAGCCAGGCAATCAAGGTCGGCGCGGAGCATCTCTCCGCGCTCGCGCGCAAGACGCCGAAGTCCGAGGTCGGCCGCCGCACGGTCCTCAACTACCTTGCCGCGCACATGCCCGAGTGCCAGAGCGCCGGGCGCTTCCTCGGCTGCGAGGACTACGCCAGCATGGTCCAGCAGATGGTCGAGGTCCGCGACGACCTCCTGCTGATCCAAAAGTCCAACGGCGGCGTCGGCATCATGGCCGCGCCACGGGACGAATAGGCACTCCGCAGAAAGCGTTCGGCGTATTCCGCCAGGACGCCAAAAACCAAAGCCGCACACCATTGACAGGGATCAAAGCCGACCACGGGTGCCAGCGCTATCGTGCAGGCATTCTGATGGTATCGGAGGACTCCCATGCGCAGAGTATCCCTCTTCGGCGCGATACTTGCGGCAGGTTTGGCCGCAGCGAGCTGGTCTTCAGCCATCGCGCAAGGTCCCGGAGCCGGACGAGGCTATGGCTGGGGAATGATGGGCCCCGGAATGCACGGATATGGCCAAGGCTATGGTCCGGGCATGATGGGCCCCGGCTACGGCCCCGGCATGATGGGCCCCGGCTACGGCCCCGGCATGATGGGCCCCGGCTACGGTCCCGGCATGATGGGCCCCGGCTACGGCCAGGGCATGGGCCCGGGCTACGGCCCCGGCATGATGTATGGCTACGGGCCAGGCATGGGTCCCCGCTGGCAGGGCCAGCAGGCCAATCTCAATCTCTCCGCTGGCGACGTCAAAGCCTACCTCGAGAGCTGGATCTCAAATCCGCGCCTCAAGGTCGGCGACGTGAAGGAGAAGGACGCCAACACCATCGAAGCCGATATCGTCACCAAGGAAGGCAACGCCCTGGTGCAGCGGTTCGTCGTGGATCGCCATACCGGTTTCTACCGACCGAGCGCGAGCTGAGCCATGAGGTGGGGATATGGTCCCGACTGGGGCATGATGGGTGGCTGGGGTGGTGGATGGATCGGACCGTTCATGATGCTGATCATCTGGCTCATCATCCTGGCGTTGGCCGTTGCCGCGGTCGTGTGGTTCGTGCGCTCCACCAGCACACACGCCACCACGCATCTGCCCCACAGCGTGGGGCGGCCGCGTGGTCTGGAGGTGCTCGAAGAGCGCTACGCGCGCGGCGAGATCAACCGCGAGGAATATCTGCAAAAGAAGTCCGACATCGTCGGGTGACTTTCGAAGCCGCGCGCCTTGCGGCTCACTTCGCCTCGCAATACCCCTGGTAGCTTGCCACCAGCGGCTGGCCCAGCACGCCGAAATGCCTGGAATGGACGGCCGGGTAGACCCCCTTCGCCTCGTCCTTATCGTAGATGGTGGTGACGTTGAGATAGCCCTCCGTCACCACCTCGAGAAAGTGGGTCGCGCTCACCGCCTGGGCCACGCGCAGCTGCCCCGTGCCGCGCTCCGTCTTGAGCTCGGCGGTCTGGGCGGGGAGATCTATGGCGGCGATGCCGAACGAAAGGGGCGATGCCGGCTGCGCCACGAACCGCCCTTTCTCGTACAAGAACGACGTGCCGCTGCCGAAGGTGCAGGAGAAGGCCGTGGGCTCCTGCGCGCGGGCCGCCGCGCCCCAGAGCAGCGTCGCGACGGCGAGGACGACAGCGGTGCGACCGTACATGGGTTTGCTCTCCAGGCTCGTTGGCGCGGTCGTCAAGCCACTCGGCTCGTCACGGCGATCGGCGGAGCGTTCACCAGCGTCTGATAGACCACGCAATAGCGCTCGGTGAGCTTCATGAGGGTGGCGCGCTGCTCCTCCGAAAGGTCGCCGTCGATGTCGAAGCTCAGGCGGATGTCGCGAAAGCCGACCGGGGCGTCCTTGGCCACACCGAGGGTGCCGCGAAAGTCGAGATCGCCCTCGGCCCTGATGCGGGCATCGCGCACGGCAAGACCAAGGGCGGTCGCCACCGCGTTGAGCGTCACGCCGGCGCACGCCACCAAGGCTTCCAGCAGCATGTCGCCGGAGCAGGCGCTCACGCCCGAGCCTCCGGTTGCCGGGTGCAGCCCTGCTTCCACCAGCGCCTTGCCGGTATCGACCCGGCACGTCACACCCTCGCCGAGGCGCCCCTCGGCTTTCAGCGTGACGACCGCCGCCTGCGGCACCTCGCGATACTTATCCTTCAGCGGCGCCTGCAGGGACTTGAGCTCGTTGGCATCCATGTGTGCGTCCTCAACTTCGCAATCGGGCCGGCCAGCACTCCGGCACTATAGCCAATCCCGCCGACTGTCGCCTGATCCCTGGCCGCACGAGATATCGACCAAGTCTTTGCCAGGCTTGCGACATCGCCGTTCCGGCGCAGGTTTCGCCTTGGGCCCCGCGAACGCGCCTACCTCGCCGACAAGGGCCCAAGGGCCTTGCCGCTATCCTGGAGCATGGCCGCGATTTCGTCGGCAAGCGCCTGGCACCGGCCGACCCGGGCAACGACGGCCGGCAGACGCCGTTCCGCGGCCACCCCGTGTTCATCGCGCAACACGCAACCGCCACCTGCTGCCGCTCATGTCTGGCCAAGTGGCATGGCATCGCGCGCGGGCGCCTCCTGGACGAGGCAGAGCGCGCCTACGTCGTCGCCGTGCTGGAGCGCTGGCTGCGGGCGCAGCCGTGAAGCCCCTCCACCTTGCCGATCGGGGAGATCGGCTCCTGGGCCGAACTCTCGTTGCCGGATTTCGCGCACGCCCCTAAATTGTGGGCAAATCTGATGTGCGGCACTGGATCGGAGAGGTCGGAGCGAATGACGAAGGGCTCGCGAAACGATGGGCAAGCTTCTTGGCGCCTTCATCCGATGCGGCTCCTCCTGGCGCTTCTTCTCCTGCTGTCGGCGCCTTGCGGCGCGTGGGCCGAAAAGCGCGTCGCCTTGATCATCGGAAATTCATCCTATCGGCACGCTCCGACATTGGCGAACCCGGGCAACGACGCCAGAGACGTGAGCGCAATCTTCAAAAAGCTGAAGTTCGATGTCGTTGACGGCCAGAACCTGGACAGGGCCGGATTCGAACACGTGGTGCAGCAGTTTGCTCGTTCCTTGGAAGGCGCAGACGTCGGCATCTTTTTCTATGCCGGGCATGGGCTGCAAGTCGGCGGCCGCAATTACCTGGTGCCCGTCGACGCGAAACTGGAGACGATATCCGCGCTCGATTTTGAAGTGGTTCCACTTACGCTCGTCCAGCGGACGATGGAGCGTGCGGCGAAAACGAACATCATTTTCCTCGATGCGTGCCGCAACAACCCCCTCGCCCGGAATCTCGCGCGCGCTATGGGAACACGGTCCGCGAGCATCGGCCGCGGTCTGGCTCCCGTCCAATCGGGGGTTGGAACGCTGATCAGCTTCTCCACGCAGCCCGGCAACGTGGCGCTCGACGGAAGTGGACGCAACTCGCCGTTTGCAGCCGCTTTGAGGAAGCACCTGCCGGGCTCCTCCGAAGATCTCAGCGCCACCCTCATCGCGGTGCGTAACGATGTGATCAAGAGCACCAAGGGCAGCCAAGTCCCATGGGAGCATTCCTCACTGACCTCCCGCTTCTTTTTCAATCCGAGGAAGTCGAGCGAAGTCCTGGCCTCTCAGGGGCCCGGTGCGCTGCAGGACAGTCAACCCAACCGGCAAGGAGCGGCGGCCGGCGTCATGAGCGGTACGTGGGTCGGCCGCTGGGGCGGAGAGGGCGCGATATCAGTGACGATCGTTGGAAACCGCGTGGTCGAGTACAAGTATCGAGGCAAACCGGTTCCTGTGGGCAACTCGGAGGACGCAGACGACGGCATTCGCTTCGGCACCAGCGTCTACTCCATCGTCCTCAAGCAGGTGTCGCCCGATCGGCTGTCGGCTCGCTACAAAGGCGCCAGAGGCGTAGCTACGACCGAATTGACCCCGGCCGATAGCTCAAAGCCGAAGGAGAAGGCGCGGCAGGCCGGCGCGTTCGACGGCTCCTGGGTCGGTCGCTGGGCCGGCCCGCGCGGCGGCTCGGTCCTTCTCAAGATCGCCCGCGAGCGTGTCGTCGAATACCGCTTTCGCGGCAGAGTCATCCCGATTGGAGAAACCACCTCGAGCAATGGCGAGATCGCCTTCGGGAATGGTGACTACTCGGTTCGGATAAAACCATTGGCATCCGGGCAACTGTCGGCGAGCTATCGAGGCCCGAAGGGCAAGGCGACGGCCCTGCTGGAGCGGCAATAGCACAAGCCACGGCGCGTCCTGCATCTCAACGGCCGCGCATGGGCGCCAGACGCGTATGACGAGGCGAGCAGCCGTGCGGTCTCAGTGGACGTCGCGCCAGATGCGGCGCTTGGCAAATCCCAGCAGCACGGCCGTGAAGATGATGTAGCCGAGCACCAGGAGGCCGAGGCGCTTTCGCTCCTCGAGCGTGGGATCGGCCGCCCAGGCGAGGAACGACACCACGTCGCGCGCGTAGTTGTCGACCGTGGTCGGCGTGCCGTCGTCGTACTTGACGAGCCCGTCGCCGGCGACGAACGGGTTGGGCATCGCCGTCTGATGGCCGGGGAAGAAGTGGTTGTAGTTCATGAAGTCCCCCATCTTCATGCCGGCCGGGGGATCCGCGAAGCCCTTGAGGTAGTTGTAGACGTAGTCGGCGCCGGCTTCCTGGTAGCCCCGGACAATGTCCCGGACCATGGTGTCGGGCACGCGATAGAACGGCGTGTCGGCCTCATAGCCGCGCGCCCTGATGATGAGGGACAGGTCGGGCGGCAGCGCGCCGTTTTGCGCGAACCTCGCCTCCTGCTCGTTGTTGTAGGGCGGCGGGATGGCATCGGACGGGATCGCCGGGCGCTTCTTGATCTTGCCCTCTTCGTTGGGCGCGTCGTCGACCTGGTAGGTCGCCGCCAGCGACTTGATCGCAGCCTCCGGGAAGTCCGGCCCGCCGGGCTGGGCAAGGTTGCGGAAGTGGATCCGCCGGATGCCATGGCAGCGCGAGCACACTTCCGTGTAGACCTTGAAGCCGCGCTGCAGCTGCGCGTCCTCGAAGTGGCCGAAGAGGCCGCCGAAGGTCCAGTGCTGCGGCGCGATGCGCACCGCCTCGTGCTCGCCCGCCGCCCACGCCAAGCTTCCGCCAGCCGCCAACAGGAGGACGACAAGCCCCGCTCCCGCGCCGAATGCCTTCTTCATGGTCTCCCCCGGACTAGCGCGTTTCGGGCGCGGCTGACGCCCCGACCTTCACCGGCCCGCCGCCCTTACCCAGCACCGAGTCGGTGATCGATCGCGGCAGCCTGGACGGCGTCTCGATCACGCCCACGATCGGCATGATCACCAGGAAAAAGATGAAGTAGTAGGCGGTGAAGATGCGTGCCCAGTACACGTAGGAGCCCTCCGGCGGCTTGGAGCCGAGGTAGCCGAGCGCGATCACCGTGATGATGAACAGGAACAGGAACCACTTGTAGATCGGGCGGTACTTGGCCGAGCGCACGCGCGCGGTGTCGAGCCAGGGGGCGAACATCAAGATGACGATGGAGGAGAACATCGCGATCACGCCGAGCAGCTTGTTGGGGATGGCGCGCAGGATCGCGTAGTAGGGCAGGAAGTACCACTCGGGCACGATGTGGGGCGGCGTTGAGAGCGGGTTGGCCTCGATGTAGTTGTCCGGGTGACCCAGATAGTCCGGCACGTAGAACACGAACCAGGCGAACAGGATCACGAACACGGACAGCGCGAAGGCGTCCTTCATGACGGCATGCGGCGACATCGGCACCGAGTCGGATGCCGTCTTGATGTCGAGGCCGGTCGGGTTGTTCTGGCCCACCACGTGCAGCGCCCAGATGTGCAGGCCGACCACGCCCACGATCACGAAGGGCAGCAGATAGTGCAGGGCGTAGAAACGCGTCAGCGTGGTGCCCGAGACCGCGTAGCCGCCCCACAGCCACTGCACGATGTGGGTGCCGAGACCGGGAATGACGGAATCGAGCGAGGAGAACAGGTTGGTGATGACGGTCACGGCCCAGAAGCTCATCTGCCCCCAGGGGAGCGAGTAGCCCATGAAGGCGGTGGCCATCATCAGGAGCAGGAGGACGACGCCAAGGATCCACAACACCTCGCGCGGCGCCTTGTAGGAGCCGTAGTAGAGGCCGCGGGCGATGTGGATATAGACCGCAAGGAAGAACATGGAGGCGCCGACGGCATGCATGTTGCGCAAGAGCCAGCCGTAGTTCACGTCGCGGCGAATGTGCTCGACGCTGTCGAAGGCATCGGCCGCGCTCGGCATGTAGTGCATGGCGAGCACGACGCCGGTGACGATCTGGAGCACCAGGAAGAAGGTGAGGATCCCGCCCGTGGTCCAGAGGTAGTTGATGTTCCGCGGCGTCGGGAAGTCGACGAACTGGCCGTGCATCATGCGCGCCATGGGCAGGCGCGCGTCCATCCATTTGCCGAACCTGGTCGTGGCCCGATAGGTCGATTCGTGGCTGGCCATCTTGCCGTCCTCAGCCGATCTTGATCCTGGTGTCGGACATGAACTCGTAGGGCGGCACCTCCAGGTTGCGCGGTGCCGGACCTTTGCGGATGCGCCCCGCCGTGTCGTATTGCGAGCCGTGGCAGGGGCAGAACCAGCCGCCGTATTCGCCCTTGTCGTCGTTCAGTGCCTGTCCCTTGGGGATGCACCCCAGGTGCGTACAGATGCCGACGACGATCATCCAGTTCTCTTTGCCCTTCTTGGTCCGATTGAAGTCGGTGGCCGGCGTCTTGTCGGGCAGGTCGTCATTGCGGGCCAGCGGGTCGGGCAGATCGGCAACCGTGACCTCCTTCGCCTCCGCGACCTCCTTGGCCGTCCGGTTGCGGATGAACACGGGCTTGCCGCGCCAGGAAACGGTGATGGCCTGGCCTTCCTTGACGGGGCTGAGGTCGATCTCGATGGAGGCCAGCGCCTGGGTCGAGGCGTCGGGGTTCATCTGGTGGATGAAGGGCCACAGCGCCGCGGCAGCGCCGACCCCTGCGAACGCCTGCGCGGCTATGACGATAAAGTCACGCCGGCTGGGATGGTCCGCGGTGTGAGCCAAGGCAGCCTCCCTTTGCATTTCCCAGTCCCTCGGCAGGACACGCACACGGAACACAGTCGCTTCCGGAAGAACTGCGGCCGCCTGTCTTCTGCCGGCCTCGCGGCCGAGCTCGGCAGCAAATGTTCGGTGACCGCCCCAGTGCGACCAAGTTGACGTATTGACGCGCGCCCTTTTTGCATTCTTCCCCCGCGTGCACAAGGCTGTTGGCGGAGCCGTGCGAGGGCAATTTGGCGCATGCCTCGGGCGCTTGCCGAAACCTTGCACGCGGGGCTTAGCATGGGCGATGCGTCTCGCGCTCTACGAGCCTGATATCCCGCAGAACACCGGCACGATCCTGCGGCTGGCCGCCTGTCTCGGCGTGCCGGTGGACGTGATCGGCCCGGCGGGCTTTGACTTGACCGACCGGGCGCTCAGGCGCGCGGGGCTCGACTACCTGCAGCACGTTGAGCTGGCGCGCCACGAGACCTTCGCGGCCTTCGACGAGGGCCGGCGATCCGCCGGCGCGCGCCTCGTCCTCATGACCACCCGCGGCGAGACCTCTCACGCCGGTTTCGCCTTCGCGCCGACCGACGTCGTGCTGCTGGGTCGCGAGAGCGCCGGCGTGCCGCCCTCGGTGCACGCGGCAGCAGACGCCCGGCTGCGCATCCCCATGCGTCCCGGCCTGCGCTCGCTCAATATCGCCGTGGCGGCCGCCATGGCTCTCGGCGAGGCCTTGCGCCAGACGGGCGGCTTCCCACCCTGACAAGTCGTGTCCTGAGCCCGGCAGGGGCGGCGCCGCAGGTCTCAGGAGCTCACGACAGGCCGCCCGCCTTCGCCAGCTCGCGCAGGTGGTGGTCGGCGTCGCCGAAGGCCATGTCGATCATGGTCAGCCGCTTGAAGTAGTGGCCGGCCTTGTACTCCATGGTCATGCCGATGCCGCCGTGCAGCTGGATCCCCGTCTCCCCGACCAAGCGTGCCGCAGCGGCCGATCTGCACCTTGGCCGCCGCGATCGCCTTGCGCCTTTCCTTGGCGTCGCTCTCGGCCGCCATCATGGTGGCGTAGTAGACCATGCTCTTGGCCTGCTCCAGTGCCGTGAACATGTCGACGGCCTTGTGCTGCAGCACCTGGAAGGAGCCGATCGGCACGCCGAACTGCTTGCGCGTCTTGAGGTACTCGACGGTCAGCTCGTGCAGGGCGGCCATGGCACCCACCGCCTCGGCCGACAGCGCAGCGATCGTCTCGTCGACCACGCGCTCCAGCACCTCCAGCCCCTTCTCCGGCCCGGCGACGACGCCCTCGGGGCCCACGCGCACGGCAGATAGCGTCACGTCGGCCGCGCGCATGCCGTCCTGCGTGGCATAGCCGCGGCGCGTCACGCCGTCGGCCTTGGCATCGACGAGGAACAGGCCGATCCCGCCCCGCTCCGTGCGCCCGCCGGAGGCACGCGCCGTGACGATCAGCTTGTCGGCACTGTCCCCGGCAAGCACCACGGCCTTCTCGCCTTCGAGCGTGTAGCCGCCCTTGCCGTCGGCGCGCGCCGTCGTCGCCACATCGGCGACATCGTAGCGCGCCTGTCGTTCCTGGTAGGCGAGCGCCAGCGTGATCTTTCCCTCGGCGATCGCCGGCACGAGCTCCTTCAGCAGGGCGGCGTTGCCGGCGTGGCGGAGCGCGCCGCCGCTCATGATCGACCGTCGCCAGATAGGGCTCGATCGCCAGCGCCCGCCCGAACGCCTCGGCGATGATCATGGTCTCGGTAAGTCCCTGATCCAGGCCGCCGTGCTCCTCGGCAAACGGCACGGCGAGCAGCCCGAGCTCCGCATACTGCCGCCACAGGTCCGCGCTGTAGCCCTTGGGCTCTTTCATGTAGCCCTGGCGCTGGGCGAGGTCGCCGTACGCATCGGCCAGCAACCGCTCGAGGCTCTCCTTGAGCTGGCGCTGCTCGTCATTGAGATCGAAGTCCATGAGCTCTCCTCCCTCTCCCCGCCATCGCGACCTCTCCACGAACGCGACAGCGGGGAGAGGGATGGGGTGAGGGGCAGATGCATACTCCCGGCGGCGTGTGAGGCTGCCCCTCACCCTAACCCTCTCCCCGCAAGCGGGGAGAGGGGATACCACGCGCGCCCGCCATCAAAACCCCAGCACCGCCTTGGCGATGATGTTGCGCTGGATCTCGTTGGAGCCGCCGTAGATCGTGGTCTTGCGGTAGTTGAAGTAGGCGGGCGCGGCCGGTGTCGCCCAGTCGAGGTCCTCGGGCGGCTCGTTGGAGCCGAACGCGGCATCGTCTTCTTCAGGCTGATAGGGAAGCGCCAGCGGCCCCGCCACCTCGAGCAGCAGCGCCGTCGTCGCCTGCTGGATCTCGCTGCCCTTGATCTTGAGGATCGACGACTTGGGATTGGGCGCGCGATCCGTGCGATGGCGATCCTCCGAGAGGATGCGCATCTGCGTCATCTCCAAGGCTTTGAGCTCCACCTCGACGGCTGCCACCTTCTCGCGGAAGCGGTCGTCCTCGATCAGCGGCCGGTCGCCGGCCATGACGCGGGAGGCCAGCTCCTTGATGCGCTGCACGCGCTGCTTGGAATAGCCGACGCGGGCAATCCCCGTGCGCTCGTTGCCGAGCAGGAACTTGGCGCAGTCCCAGCCGCGGTTCTCCTGGCCGACCAGGTTCTCGGCCGGCACCTTGACGTCGTCGAAGAACACCTCGTTGACCTCGTGGCCGCCGTCCATGGTCTGGATGGGACGCACCGTGATACCCGGCGACTTCATGTCGATCAGGATGAACGAGATGCCGAGCTGCTTCTTGGCGGTCGGGTCGGTGCGGCACAGACAGAAGATCCAGTCGGCATACTGCGCCAGGGTGGTCCAGGTCTTCTGCCCGTTGACGACGTAGTGATCGCCCTGCCTGACGGCGGAGGTCTTCAGGCCCGCCAGATCGGAGCCCGCGCCGGGCTCGGAGAAGCCCTGGCACCACCAGTCGTCGAGCGCGGCCATGCGCGGCAGGAACCGCTTCTTCTGCGCCTCGGTGCCGAAGGCGATGACCACCGGCCCGCACATCGACACGTTGAAGGGCAGCGGCTGCGGCACGCCGTTGAACTGCAGCTCCTCGGTGTAGATGTAGTGCTGCACGGGGCTCCAGTCGGCGCCGCCCCACTCCTTGGGCCAATGCGGCACGGTGAGGCCCTTGGCATGCAGGATCTTGTGCGAGCTGACCAGCTCGTCCTTGGTCAGGTGACGGTTCTCCATCACCTTCTCGCGGATCGAGGCCGGCACGCTGCTACGGAAGAAGGAGCGCAGCTCCTGGCGGAAAGCGTTCTCCTCGGCGCTGAACCTGAGGTCCATGGGCAATCTCCCTCACACGATCTCGAACAGGCCGGCCGCACCCTGGCCGCCGCCGATGCACATGGTGACGACGGCGTACTTCACTCCGCGCCGCTTGCCCTCGATCAGGGCATGACCCGTCATGCGCGCGCCCGACATGCCGTAGGGATGACCGATAGAAACGGCGCCGCCGTCAACGTTGAGCTTGTCCTGCGGGATGCCGAGCTTGTCGCGGCAGTAGATCACCTGCACGGCGAAGGCCTCGTTCAGCTCCCACAGGCCGATGTCCTCCATCTTCGAGCCCCGTGCGCTGCAGCAGCCGCGGCACGGCGAACACAGGGCCGATGCCCATCTCGTCGGGCTCGCAGCCCGCCACCTGGAAGCCCCGGAAAATGCCGAGCGGCTTGATCTTCCGCCTGGCCGCCTCCTTGTCGGACATCAGCACGCAGGCACGAAGCGCCGTCGGAGAGCTGGCTGGCGTTGCCGGCGGTGATGAACTGGTCGTCGCCACGCACGGGTTTCAGCTTGGCCAGGCCTTCCATGTTGGTGTCGGGCCGGTTGCCCTCGTCGCGCTCGAGCGTGATCGTGCGCTTGGAGATCTCCTTGGTCTCCTTGTTCTCGACAGCCATGATCGTCGTCATCGGCACGATCTCGGCATCGAAGCGGCCCGCCTTCTGGCCCGCGGCCGTGCGCTGCTGGCTCATCAGGGAATATTCGTCCTGCTTCTCGCGGCTGACGCCGTAGCGCTTGGCGACGATGTCGGCCGTCTCGATCATCGGCATGTAGATCGCGCCCTTGTGCTCGACGATCCACTCGTTGCGGTAGAACTTGGTGTTCATGTTCATCTGCACGAGACTGATGGACTCGAGCCCGCCCGCCACCGCCACCGGCACGCCCTGCTCCTTGATGGAGTAGGCCGCGAGCGCGATCGCCTGCAGGCCCGAGGAGCAGAAGCGGTTCACGGTCTGCGCCGCCGCGGTGACGGGGAGGCCGGCGCGGATGGCGCATTGCCGGGCGATATTGCCGCCGGTCGCGCCCTCCGGGTTGGCGCAGCCCATGGTCACGTCCTCGACGTCGCCGGGATCGATGCCGGCGCGCTTGACGGCCTGGGCGATCACGTGGCCGCCCATGTCGGCGCCATGCGTGAGGTTGAAGGCGCCGCGCACGGCCTTGCCGATCGGGGTGCGGGCGGTTGAGACGATGACGGCTTCGACCATGGGTTTCTTCCTTCTGTGGTGTCCTTCAAGACTTGCGTTGCGTTGTCATCCCGGAATTTCGCGTCAGCGAAATATCCGGGACCCAGGGCCAAGAACTGAGCCCGTGGCCCCTGGGTCCCGGCTCTCGGGCTGATGCCCGAGGCCGGGATGACAGGTTCACTCGGCGGCGGCGCGCAGCTTCTGGCGCTCCTCTTCGATCAGCTCCTTCTTCGACAGCTTGCCGACGGCGGTCTTCGGCAGCGCGTCGCGGAATTCCAAGTGCGCCGGCATCTCGTGGCGGCCGATCTTGTCGGCGAGAAAGGCGCGCAACTCATCGAGCGTGAAGGGCTTCGTGCCCGCCTTGAGCTGGATGAAGGCCTTGGCGGCCTCGCCGCGATAGGCGTCGGCCACGCCGATCACGATCACCTCGGCAACGGCGGGATGCTCGTAGATCGCCTCCTCGATCGTGCGCGGGTAGACGTTGAAGCCGCCGGAGATGATCATGTCCTTCTTGCGGTCGACGAGATAGAAGTAGCCGTCCTCGTCCATGGTGCCGATGTCGCCGGTCAGAAGGTAGCCGTCGACGAACGCGGCCGCCGTCTCGGCGGGCGCGTTCCAGTAGCCCTTGGTGACGTTGGGCCCCTTGATGCGGATCTCGCCCTTCTCGCCGGGCCCGAGCACGCGGTGCGGGTCGTCGAGGGCAACGATCTGCATGTCGATGCCCGGCAGCGGCAGCCCCACCGAGCCCGCCTTGCCGGTCCACTGGCGCGGCATCGACGTGCCGGCAGGCGAGGTTTCCGTCATGCCCCAGCCGCCGCCGATGCGCTGCCCGGTCAGCTTCTGGAACCGCTCCGCCACCTCCACCGGCAGCGCAGCGCCGCCCGAGGCGGCATAGCGCAGCGAGGTCAGATCGCGGCTCTCGATGCCAGGCGTGTTGGCAAGCGCGATCCACATGGTCGGCACGCCGGGGAACACGGTCGCCTTCTTCACCTCGATGTCGTTGAGCGTCGTCTCCACGTCGAAACGCACGCGCAGCAGCAGCTCGTTGCCGTCGACAAGGGCGCGCAGCATGACCGCAGTCAGCGCATAGATATGAAACAGCGGCAGCACGCAGATGACCTTGTCCTCGCCCGGCAAGGAGAGCCGCTGCGGGTCGCCCCAGAGCTTGTAGATGGCGCAGGCGGCGGAGAGGTTGCCGTGGGTCAGCATGGCGCCCTTGGGCTTGCCGGTTGTGCCGCCGGTGTACTGCAGGAGGGCGATGTCATCGACCGCCACCGCGGGCCACTGCCGCGGCAGCTTCGCCGCTCCCTCGGCGCTGAGCTTGTCGAAGCGCACAACCGCGGGATCGTCCGGAATGTCGGTCGTCGGAATGGCCGACGGCCCAAAGGCGCGGTCATCTCCGACGATCAGTTGATCGACGAGGCCGTCGGCTTTGAGCTTTCGCGCCAGCGCGGCCATGGAGCCGATGTTGGTCGTGACCAGGACGCGCGCGCCCGAGTCCTTGAGCTTGAAGGCGAGCTCGCGCTCCGCGTCGAGCGGGGAGAGGTGCACGACGCGCCCGCCGCACTTGAGCACGGCAAAGAATAGGATCGGGTGGTAGGGCGTGTTCGGCAGGTAGAGGCCGACGGTCGTGCCGGGCTTCACGCCCAGCTCCATCAGGCCCGACGCAACCGCATCGACCGTCGCGCGCAGCTCGGCATAGAGTCGTCTGCCGGTCGCGATATTCGAGCGCCGGCTTGGCCGCCCACTTCTCGGTGAAGGCATCGAACAGGGCCGGCAGCGTCGCCGTCTCGATCGGAGCATCCCACCGCACGCCGGCCGGATAGCTCTTCTCCCAAGGGCGCCGCTCTCCCATTCGCGTCCAGCCTTGTTATTGATGCCCGCGATCAGGCACTATGATGTTTCGAACCTAGGCGCGGACCGCGGCCTTGGCAACAAGTTGTCGTATAGGGCAGGGAGGGACCGAAAGCGCCCATGAAGAACCCGTTCGATCTCACCGGCCAGGTTGCCGTCGTCACCGGCTCCAGCCGCGGCATCGGCCGCTCCGCCGCCGAGACCATGGCCTCGCTCGGCGCCAAGGTCGTGATCTCGAGCCGCAAGGCGGACGCCTGCGAGGCGGTCGCCGCGGGCATCAAGAAGGACGGGGGCGAAGCGATCGTCATCCCCTGCAACATCTCGCGCAAGGAGGAGATCGAGGCCCTCGTCAGTGGCACGCTCGAGCGATGGGGCCGGATCGACACGCTGGTGTGCAACGCCGCGGTCAATCCCTACTACGGGCCGCTCGCCAAGATCCCCGACGAAGCGTTCGACAAGATCATGAGCTCCAACATCAAGAGCAACCTGTGGCTCTGCAATCTGGCCATTCCCGTCATGGCCGAGAAGGGCGGCGGCAGCGTCGTTATTGTTTCATCGATCGGCGGGCTGAAGGGCAACGCCGTGCTGGGCGCCTACGGCATCTCCAAGGCCGCCGACTTCCAGCTCGCGCGCAGCCTGGCGGTGGAGTGGGGGCCGAAGAACATCCGCGTCAATTGCATCGCGCCGGGCCTCGTCAAGACCGACTTCGCCCGCGCGCTGTGGGAGGACGAGAAGAACCTCAAGCCCCGTCTGGCGACGACGCCCTTGCGGCGCATTGGCGAGCCGGACGAGATCGGCGGCATCGTTGCCTTCCTGGCGTCGCGCTCGGCCTCCTTCATGACGGGCTCCGTCATCGTCGCCGACGGCGGCGTCACCATTGGATAGTCCGCGGTAGTGGCCACCACCATCGCTGAATTCATCCGTGCCAACACCCGCCTGCTGCCGGTGCCGCTGGTGCCGGAGATCCGCCTGCACATTGCCGAGGAGTCGCTGCCGATCTGGCAGAAGACGGAGGAGGAGCTAGGAGAGATGAACGTGCCGCCACCCTACTGGGCGTTCGCCTGGGCGGGCGGGCAGGCGCTTGCGCGCTACCTTCTCGACAATCCTGCCACGGTCGCCGGCCGCCGCGTCCTTGACGTGGGCGCCGGCAGCGGCCTGACCGCGATTGCGGCCAAGAAGGCCGGTGCCACCCGCGTGCTCGCCGCCGACATCGACGCCTTCGCGCTGGCGGCCATTGGCCTCAACGCCGCCGCCAACGGCGTCACCGTCGAGGTCTCCAAGAACGATCCACTCGCTGCACCGCCTTCAGGCTTCGATGCGGTCCTTGTCGGCGACATGTTCTACGAGCGGCAGCTCGCCGAGCGCGTGCTGAGATTGCTGGAAGACGCCGGCAACGACGGCGTGCGCGTGCTGGTCGGCGATCCCGGCCGCAGCTACTTCCCCAAGGAGCGCTTTCGTGAGGTCGCCGCCTACGCCGTGCCGGTCACGCGCGAGCTGGAGGACGCGGAGATCAAGAAGACCGCCGTCTGGGAGCTGGCGTGATCGCCCGCCTTTTCTCCCTCTCCCCGCTTGCCCTCGGGCCATCCACGAAGGCGTCCTGCCCACAGCGAGCCCGAGGGCTTGCGGGGAGAGGGTCGGGGTGAGGGGCAGCCACAAACTCGAGCGCAGCGCGAACGAGGGTACCTCACGTCCGGTCGATACGGCACTGGTAGCAGTTGTTGCTGGCCGAGCGCACATGGATGTAGGCGATGCGCCCGTCCTGAAACATCTTCGCCGCCGCTGACGGGATCTCGCTCGTCTCGGCGATCTGGCCGGAGCCGTAAACGATGCGGTCGTTCCTGTCGTAGCCGCGCACGATGTAGCGCGGGCTTGCCAGCATCTGGGGCACCTTGCTTCCTCCCTGGTGCCGCGCACACGCATCGGCATGCAGGAAGATGGGCCCCTGCTCGGCGTAAGGCTGCGGCGCCGGGAACGGCCGATGCGCGAGGATGAGGAACGGTTTGCCCTCCGTCACCGGTTCCAGGCAATGCCGGCAGGGAATCCCCTTGCCGGGCGAGATTTCACGTTCTGGTGTCTGCCCGTTGGCATCGGGGCCGCCCGCCTGCAGGGCGTGGACGACGTCAGTCTCCAGGGCAACAAACCTGATCGACATGGGCGCTCCTTTGCGACACGATCTGATCCTGCCCGAGGCGTAACGCGCGCCGGTGCCCGCTGGCGACCCGAAACCTGTCAGGCGCGCGGCAATCATAGAGGGAAGCAACGATGAGCCTCGGGGGTCTCAACTATACGGCCGTGATCGTGGCGGCCATCGCCAGCTTCATCTTCGGCGGCGTCTGGTACAACGTCTTCTCCAAGCAGTGGATGGACGCGCTCGGGCGATCACCCGACACGATGCCGAGGGATCGCGGCGCCATCGGCCTCTACGTGCAGGCCTTCGTGGCGCAGCTCATCATGGCCTGGATGCTCGCCGGCGTGCTGCTGCACCTGGCGGGTGGCGGCCTGCCGACGACGCTGCGCACCGGCGTGATCTCCGCCGCTTTCCTCTGGTTCGGCTTCGTCATCACCACCATGACGGTCAACTATTCCTTCCAGGGCGCCCGGCGCCTGCTCACCGTGCTCGACGGCGCCCACTGGCTGGGCGTGCTGTCGATCCAGGGCGCAATCCTCGGCTGGTGGGGTGTGCAGTAGTCTCGGATTCGAAGCCGTCATCCCCGCCCAGCAGGCCCGCCCAGCCGGCGACGGCCCCGTCGATCGGATACGATCCGTCATCTGATTGCCTTCCCAGAAGCGGATCGCGCGCGAAGTCCTTCAAATGATAGCGAAGGGCGATTTCTTCCAACCCAGACAGCATTTTCGTGCTGCCCAGGCCCGCCGCCTCGCATGCACTCGCTACTGCATGCACTGCAACCATCAACAGGCATCACCCATGGGTATGGAACAGTGGGGCCGCCTAACAGTAAGTTCACTCGAGGCCATTGTTTGGGGGTAGAGGGCCATGTCTCAAGCTCAGCCGCAGTCGGCGACACCGCCACCGTTGCCGGACACCGCATGTCCTGTGGAGATCGAGACCCAAGTCGACCACTCCACCGAGTTTTACGATCACCTGCACGCCCCGGAGCCTGAGGCTCCCCCGCCGCTGCCGGACACGCCTTCCCGCCAGCTGGCGACACCCGTCGCCTATCGGCCGACCGGAAGCAATGTCTTTCCGCTCGACAGCATCCGGCCGGCCCATCACGCCAATAGTCGTCATGTCTTGCACGAGCAGGTCTTGCACGAGCAGGACGTTTTGCCCCTTCTCCGGTTGGAGCCGAGGCGCGCTCGGCCCCGCAATGCGCGGCGGCCCAAGCAGGCCATCGTCAAGAAGCGCTACCGCATCAGCCGGTTCATCGCGGCACTGTTCGCGTTCACGGGATGGGCGATTGCAGCGGCGGGGCTCACCGCCCTGGTGATGACCCTTCTCCAGTCGGACGTGTCGCTGCGATGGGCATCGCCCGACGTGCTCGGCGCGGCCGGAGTCCTGTTTGTTGGTCTGCTGACCGTCGTCCTGGCGGTCGCCGCGCGGGCGTCGTTCGACACGGCCAATACCCAGCAAGAGATGCTGGCCATGCAGCAGCGGGCGCGATTTGGCGCGGGGTCCTACTGACGCATCCCTCTCATGCCTTGCGACGGTGCTCTTCCAGCCGCGGCATGATCTCGACGAAATTGCAGGGGCGGTGGCGGTTGTCGAGCTGCCACTTGAGGATGCCGTTCCACGCATCCCGGCAGGCGCCCGGCGAGCCCGGCAGGCAGAAGATGTAGGTGCCCTGGGCTACGCCGCCGCAAGCGCGCGACTGGATGGTCGAGGTGCCGACCTTCTCGAACGAGATCATGTGGAACACGGTCGAGAAGCCGTCGATCTCCTTTTCGAAGAGCGGCTTGACCGCCTCGGGGGTCACATCGCGTCCCGTGAAGCCCGTGCCGCCGGTGGTGATGACGGCATCGATGCGCGGGTCTGAGATCCAAGCCTGAACCTTGGCCCGGATCTCCGGCACCTCGTCCTTGACGATCGCCCGGTCGGCCAGCTCGTGGCCGGCATCGCGGATCATCTCGGCAAGCACGGCGCCCGAGCGGTCCTCTTCGAGCTTGCGCGTATCGGATACCGCCAGCACGGCAATGCGCACGGCGATGAACGGTCTTGCTTCGTCGATTTTCGGCATGCGCGGTCGTCTCCTGGAGCCCGCGTCATTCTTTCAGGATGTGGGGCGGCCGTCACGTGGCCTTGGAACAAGATCGTTTCTGATCGAAGCGCTTCGCTTCGATCATGGAACGTGAATCTTGCAATCTGAAGCGATCCCGCTCTCGCGGGCTCAGCCGACCTGGCGAACGCTCGCGACGACGGCATCCTCGTCGTCGTTGCTGGAGAGCGGCATGCGCACGGGGATCACCGGGATGCAAAGCTCGGTGCGGCGATGCATCTCGCGCGTGAGAGCCGGGTCGTTGAGGTAGATCGCCACGAACGGCCGGTCGTAGTCGACGGAAAGCCCGCGCTTCGGCACGACTTCGCGGTGCAGGCGCGAGATGATTTCGCCCGTATCGCCGTAGGAGCCGACGTGCGTGTGCACGGCGAATGCGCCGCCGGGAAGCGTCTGGCGGCCGATGCCCGCGCTCGGGTCCTCATCGACCCCCGGGATGATAGGGATACAGGCGTCGTAGCGGAGGAGATCCGGCGGGGTCGTGAGCGGATTGTCGCGGAAGTAGCCGTACGCAAGCTTGGGCACATGCCGCAAGTCTTGCTGCTCCAGCCATGTGCCCAGCACACGCCAGGCCTCCCGCGAGGAGACCTGGTACGGGCCCATGCTGCGTGCAAAGAGCACGGTTGCTGGGCGGATGTAGCGATAGCTTACGCGCACACTTACCCCCAAAGGCTCCGCCGCGGCTCGCGGCTTCCCTGGTAGGGGCAACGTAGTCAACACTTGTTGACGGAAGCTTAAGGCGGAACCGCAAATTGTGCGCAAAATTCAGCCCTCGAGCGCGGCCTTGACGGCGAGCAGATCGCGCCAAGCCAGGCGCTTGGCCGCGGGCGTGCGCAACAGGTAGGCGGGATGCAGCGTGGCCATCGCGCGCACCTTGTGGCTGCCGATCTGCACCTCGCGCAGCTTCCCGCGGGTACGCATGATGCCCTCGGCCACGTCGAGGACGTGCTTGGCTGCCGCCCCGCCCAGCAGCACGATAAGCTCGGGCGACACCAGCTCGACCTGCCGTTCGAGGAACGGCCGGCACACTTGCGCCTCCTGCGGCGTGGGCGTGCGGTTTCCCGGCGGGCGCCAGTAGACGATGTTGGTGATGTGCACGTCGGCTTGGGTCATCGCGATGGCGGCGAGCATCTTGTCGAGCAGCTGGCCGGCGCGGCCGACGAACGGCTTGCCCTCGAGGTCCTCGTCCCGGCCCGGCGCCTCGCCGATCAGCATCAAGCGCGCGGTCGGCGCGCCGCGATAGAAGCACAGGTTCTTGGCCGTCGCTTTGAGCCCGCACCCATCGAAAGCGGCAAGCGTGGCGCCCAGTTGATCGAGCGTCGCTGCCTCCCGGGCTGCCGTGCGCGCCGCCATGACCGCAGTATCGGGTGCCGTTGCAGGAGATGGGCGCGGCGTATGCAGCTGCGGCGCGGGACGCACAGAGGCCGGCGCGGCTCGCCCGGGCTCGGCGGCGCCTTGCCCCACCGGCGAGGCGCGCGCCTCGCGAGGGGGCGCGGCAGGCGTTGGCGGCGCAGGTTGAGCAGAGCGAGCCAGCCTGAAGCCGCTTCCGGGCGCAGTGTCGCCCCGCTGCCGCCAGTCGACGGCCGCCTCGCCCACCGCCTCGTCGACGCCGACAGCGCGGTACCAGCCGAGCAGCGCCGTCAGCACGCCTTCGCTTTCTGCATCCCGCATGCCGCCGACCATAGATGCGTTCGACGGCCAAGGCGAGGCGAGCGGGATCGGTGCTGCCCCCCTCGCCGCCATAGGGCGCTTGACCTGGACAACAGCCCCGACCTATCGAACGTGAGGGAACGAGGCCATTCGGGAACCCAGATGTCAGAAGCCGACCTCCCGCCGAGAGAGGCGATGGAATTCGACGTGGTCGTGGTCGGCGCCGGCCCGGCGGGACTGGCCACGGCCATTCGCCTGAAGCAGCGCGCCGCCGAGGCTGGCACGGAACTCTCCGTCGTCGTCCTGGAGAAGGGCTCCGAAGTCGGTGCTCACATCCTGTCGGGCGCCGTGATCGATCCGGTCGGCCTCAACAGCCTGATCCCGGACTGGAAGGAGAAAGGCGCGCCGGTCGAGACGGCCGTGACGGAGGACCGCTTCTACTACCTGGGCCCCGCCGGCGCGCTGCGCATCCCCAACCTCGTCATGCCGCCGCTGATGAGCAATCACGGCAACTATATCGTGAGCCTCGGCAACCTCTGCCGCTGGCTGGGCGAGCAGGCGGGCGAGCTCGGCGTCGAGGTCTTCCCGGGATTTGCCGTGGCCGAGGTGCTTTACGACGAGAAGGGCGCGGTCGCCGGCGTCGCCACGGGTGACATGGGTGTCGGCAAGGACGGCAAGCCGACCGACCGCTTCCAGCGTGGCATGGAGCTCAAGGGCAAGTACACCATCATCGCCGAAGGCGCGCGCGGTTCCCTCGCCAAGGGGCTGATCGCCAAGTTCCGGCTCGACGACGGGCGCCAGCCGCAGAAATACGGGATCGGCCTCAAGGAGCTGTGGGAGGTCCTCCCCGAGAACCACAAGCCTGGCCTCGTGCAGCACACGCTCGGCTGGCCGTTGCCCGGCGATACGGGTGGGGGATCATTCCTCTACCACTACGGCAGCAACCTGGTCGCTGTCGGCTTCGTGGTGCACCTGAACTACGCCAACCCCTATTTGTCACCCTACGGCGAATTCCAGCGCTTCAAGACCCATCCCGCCATCCGCGGCACCTTCCAGGGCGGCCGACGCATCGCCTACGGCGCGCGCGCGCTCACCGAGGGCGGTTGGCAGTCGATCCCTGAGCTGGCCTTTCCTGGCGGTGTGCTGGTCGGCTGCGCGGCGGGCTTCATGAACGTGCCGCGCATCAAGGGCTCGCACAACGCCATGCTGTCGGGCATCGCTGCGGCCGATGCGGTGTTTGCAGCCGTGGCGCAGGGACGCGCGGGCGACAAGCTCGACGACTACGAGGACGCGGTCAGGTCCGGTCCCATCGCCCACGACCTGCGCCGCGTGCGCAATGCCAAGCCGATGCTGGCGAAGTTCGGCACATTCCTCGGCACCGTTTTCTCCGGCATCGACATGTGGCTCAACACCGTGCTGCCGGGCGTCGGGCTCGGCTACACCTTGAAGCACGGCAAGCCCGACCACCTCGCGCTCAGGCCCTCCCGCGACGCCCGGCCCATCGACTACCCCAGGGCCGACGGCACGCTCACCTTCGACCGGCTCACCGACGTGTCCTTCTCCGCCACCAACCACGAGGAGGACCAGCCCGTTCATCTCAAGGTGAAGGATATGGAGCTGCAGCGGCGCTCCGAGCACGATGTCTTCGCCGGCCCCTCCAACCGCTACTGTCCCGCCGGCGTCTACGAGTGGGTTGAGGAAGGCGGGCAGCCGCGCTTCGTGATCAACGCGCAGAACTGCGTGCACTGCAAAACCTGCGATATCAAAGACCCCAATCAGAACATCACCTGGGTCGTCCCCGAGGGCGGCGGCGGACCCAACTATTCCGGCATGTGATTGTCGACCGGGCAGCGGGAATGGAGACGCAAATGACCGAGACGAGACTTCATCCCGACGCCCAGACGGTGGTCGACCTGATCGTTGCCTCCGGCCGGCCGCCGTTCGAGACCTTGACCCCCGCCCAGGCGCGCGAGGTCTACCTCAACTCCCGCCTGGTGCTGCAGCCCGATCCGCCGCCGGTGGCCGAGGTGCTGGAGCTGACGGCCGACGGCCCCGCCGGTCCGATCCCGCTTCGGCTCTATCGCGGCAACGGCGCAGAGAAGAGCCGGCCGCAGCCTGCCGTCGTCTTCTTTCATGGCGGCGGCTGGGTGATCGGCGATCTGGAGAGCCACGACCAGCCCTGCCGCGCGCTCGCCAATGCCGTCCCCGGGATCGTCGTCGCCGTCGACTACCGGCTGGCGCCCGAGCACAAGTTTCCGGCGGCCGTGGACGATGCCATCGCCGCGACCCGGTGGGTGAGCCAGCACGCCGCGCGCCTCGGCATCGACCCGGCCCGGATTGCCGTCGCCGGTGACAGCGCCGGCGGCAATCTTGCCGCTGCCGTCTGCCTCGACGCACGCGATCACGGCGGCCCGCCCATCGTTGGCCAGGTGCTCATCTACCCCGTGACCGACATGCACTTCGGCCATCCCTCGCACCAGGCCCACGCCGCGCAGCTACCCCTCACCCGCGCGGCACTTTTGTGGTTCATCGAGCATTACCTGCGCGGCCCCGGCGACAAGGACGACTGGCGCGCCTCCCCATTGCGCGCGGCTGACCTGCAGCGCCTGCCGCCGGCATTGGTGATGACCGCCGGCCTCGATCCTTTGTGCGATGAGGGCGAAGCCTACGCTGCGGCCCTGCAACGGGCCGGCGTCCAAGCCGAGCACGAGCGGTTCAAAGGCCAGATCCACGGCTTCGTCACGATGGGACGGCTGGTGGCCGACGCGGATCGCGCCATCGGGCGGGCCGCGGCTTTCCTGCGCCAGTCGTTCAAAGCCCGATAAGCCTGCCGCCCCGGTTTTTCCACTGTTTCGTCGGCCCGTTGCTTGGCCGCCGCAGTCAGCATGAGCACAATGCCGCAATCGAAGGCGGTGACAGCCGATTGACGTCCATGGCGTACCTTCTCTGCCGCAATTGAGCCGTGTTGCTGCCTGCCTGCACCGCCACAGTCGTAAACCAAAGCCGGGACACGGCGGTTGTTTGAGTTGCACGCAAGGGGCTTTCCTGCTAAGCGTGGAAATCTAGGAATCATCAGATGGGCTCAACCCCGGAACGAGGTGAGATGCGCACTCGTCTTCTGGCGCTCGCCGGACTGATTGCAGCCGCCGTGCTTTGCATCTTGCCTGGGGTGCAGTCGACGGCATGGGCCCTCGGCGGGCCGGGCGACAAGCATGGGGACGAGCACTCGGTACTCGGCAGCTACCTTGCCGGCCGCGTAGCCCGCAGCCAGAGCGACACCGCCGGCGCGGCCCTCTATTATCGGCAGGCCCTGGCGCGCGATCCCGACAACGAGGTGCTCGCGGAGCAATCGTTCCTGATGGAACTCACCGAGGGCAACTGGCCGCGTGCCGAGAAGCTGGCACGCGAGCTGGCGCTGTCGGAGCCGACCAATCGCGTCGTGCGGTCCTTCATGGGCCTCGTCGAGTTCCGAGCCAAGCAGTACGCGGCCGCTGACGAGCATTTCCAGGCGGCCAGCGGCAGCCCCATCGGCGAGCTGACCAGCACGCTGGCGCGGGCGTGGCTCTATGCAGCGCAGGGTAGGGCGGACGAGGCATTGGCCCTGCTCGATGCACCGGCACAGCCGCAGTGGGCCCAATACTACCTGCGCTTCCACCTCGCGCTGCTTGCCGACGTGGTCGGGCGGCACGCCGAGGCGCGAGCCGCCTACGAGCGCATCCCGAAGAACGATCAAAAGACGCTGCGCATCACGCTCGCTTATGCGCGCCATGCTGCCAACAGCGGTGATGCCCAGCTGGCGCTCAGCATCCTGCAGGGGCACTTCGACAGGGCCAAGGGGGAGGGACACCCGACCGCCGTGGCCCTGCGGGAGGAGATTCAGGCCGGCAAGCACCCGGAGCTTCTCGTCACGACGCCCGTGGAAGGCATGGCCGAGGCCTTCTACGGCCTGGGCGAGGCGCTGGCTGGCGAGGGCGGCGTCAGCGTCGGTGCCCTCTATCTGCAGTTTGCCCTCTATCTCACGCCGCGGTTCCCGTTCGCGCTGGCGTCGCTGGCCAATGCTTACGAGACGACCAAGCGCTACGAGTTGGCGCTCGCCGTCTACGACCGCATTCCCAAAGGCACACCGCTGCAGTTGAGCATCGACATTCGCAAGGCCCTCAACCTCAATCAGCTGGAGCGCGTCGACGAGGCCCAGAAGCTGCTCGATGACGTGGCCCGGAACAATCCCCAGGACATCCGCCCGCTGGATGCGCTCGGCAACATCATGCGCAGCCACAAGCGCTTCGGCGAAGCCGCCGAGTACTACACGCGCGCCATCGCGCTCATCGGCAAGCCCGAGGCGAAGGACTGGACGTATTTCTATTCGCGCGGCACCTGCTACGAGCGCCTGAAGAAATGGCCGCTGGCGGAGGCCGATCTGAACCTGGCACTGAAGCTCAGCCCCAATCAGCCCCTGGCGCTGAACTATCTCGGCTACTCGTGGATCGATCAGAAGCGCCACTTGCGGCGGGGTCTTTCCCTCATCAAGAAGGCCGTGCGCCAGAAACCCGACGACGGCTACATTGTCGACAGCCTTGGTTGGGCCTACTTCCGCCTCAGCAACTACAAGGAGGCGGCCAAGCATCTGGAACGCGCTGTCGAGCTGCGGCCGGAGGACCCGGTGCTCAACGATCACCTGGGCGACGCCTATTGGCGCGTCGGCCGCGAGCGCGAGGCCCGCTTCCAGTGGAGCCAGGCCTTGACGCTGAAGCCCGAGCCGGATGATGCCGTCAAGATCAAGGACAAGCTCCAGCACGGGCTACCGACCCCGGTCCTCGCCCGCCAGGTGAAGCGCACCAGAAAGGCGCAGAGTTCGAGGCAGGGCAAGAAGCGCACGTCCGTCAACCCGCCAGCGAACCCTTTCTTCTTCCAGTGAGCTGAGGCCTCGCTTTCCAATAGCCGCGGCCAAACCAGCGGCCTTCCCGTCATGACGGCCATCCGCGAGATCGCCCGCGCGAAAATAAACCTGACGCTCTCCGTCCTCGGCGGGCGGCCCGACGGCTATCACGAGATCGAAAGCCTGGTGACCTTCGCCGAGCTTGGCGACGTCGTATCGCTGCAACCGGGCTCGGCCACCCAGGTCACGGCAAGCGGACCGTTCGCTGCCGCCATCGACGGTCCAAACCTGCTGGAAAAGGCACTGGCCCTTCTGCGCCAGGCTGAGCCGGGCCTGCGCCTCGGCGCTGTCTCGCTCGAGAAAAACCTGCCCGTCGCCGCCGGACTAGGCGGCGGCTCGGCCGATGCCGCGGCACTCCTGCGCGCCGTGCGGCGGGCCAATCCCGATTTCTCGGCCCGCGTGCCGTGGGAGACCGTGGCCGCGCAACTCGGCGCCGACGTCACCGTCTGCCTTGCCGGCAAACCCGCCCTGATTTCCGGTGTCGGCGAGCAGGTCGAGCCTCTGGCGCACGGCCTGCCGCCGATGGCGGGCATCCTTGCCAACCCCGCCCAGCCGCTGACGACAGCCGCCGTCTACCAGGCCCTCGGGGCACGGCCCGCCCCGTCGCATCGGCCGTCGGCCGCGCCTCCAGGGCCGTTCGCCGACCTCGACAGTCTGATCGACTACATGAGCGCGCGGGGCAACGACCTGGAACGCCCCGCGACATCCCTGCTGCCGCTCATCGCCGACCTGAAGGCTGCGCTTGCCGCCCTGCCAGGCTGCCTCTGGGCCGCCCTCTCGGGTAGCGGCCCCACCTGCTTCGGCATCTTCGCCTCCGATGCCGACGCCGCCGGTGCGGCAGCCGCGCTGTCTGCGGCGCATCCGGATTACTGGATCAGGCCGACCCGCCTCAACAGGGGGCGGACGCTCAATGTGCCCGGCTGATGCAGAAGCCGATCACGTCGGCCAGCGCGTGCGTGTGCGTGTCGGGCCTGAAGATGGCGAGCGCGTCACGGGCGATTGCGCCATAGTGCCGGGCGCGCTCGAGCGTCGCGTCGATGGCCGAGTGCTTCTTCATCAGCTTGATGGCCTGCTCGAGGTCGCCGTCCTCGACCTCGCCCTGACCCAGCGTGCGCCGCCAGAAGGCGCGCTCGCCGTCGCCGCCGCGGCGGAAGCACAAGATCACGGGTAGCGTGATCTTCCCCTCCCGGAAATCGTCGCCGATCGCCTTCCCGAGACGGGCGCTGTCACCGGAATAGTCGAGCGCGTCGTCGACGAGCTGGAAGGCGATGCCGAGGTTGCGGCCGTAGGACTTGAGCGCCGCCTGCTCCTCCGCCGGGCGGTTGGTGATGGCCGCGCCCACTTCCGCAGCGGCCGAGAACAGCGCCGCCGTCTTGGCGTTGATGATGGCGAGGTATTCGTCCTCGGTGGTGGCGGTGTTCTTGGCCGCCGCCAGCTGCATCACCTCGCCCTCGGCAATGATGGCGGCGGCACCCGACAGGATCTTGAGCGCCCCCAGCGATCCGACCTCCACCATCATGCGGAACGCCTGGCCGAGCAGGAAGTCGCCGACCAGCACGCTCGCCTGATTGCCCCACACGCGCCGCGCCGCTTCCTTGCCGCGGCGGTAGTCGCTCTCGTCGACCACGTCGTCGTGCAGCAGCGTGGCGGTGTGCATGAACTCCACCGAGGCCGCGAGCCGCACGTGGCCCTCGCCCTGATAGCCGCACAACTTGGCGGCGGCGATGGTAAGCATGGGCCGCAGCCGCTTTCCCCCTGAGTTCGATCAGGTGATGCGCGAGCTTGGGGATCAGCTCGACGTCGGAGACCGCCTTGTCGAGGATGATGCGGTTTACCGCCTTCATGTCCTCGGCAACGATGTCCAGAAGCGGCTGCAAGCCGCTCGCTGGATCGCGGGCCTCTTCGAATGGGACGACGACGCCCAAGATATGCTATCTCCCGACCAAGTTCCGTTCGCTCCCGTATAGCCGGTGTGAACGAGGGGCCTCAAGCCCGGCGGGCGCGACAGAATGGGTTTCCGCGCCGGGACACCCGTGGCATGCCGATTTTTCTGGTGACCTATGCGAGAGCTGATGCGCACCAACGATGCCGTTGTCCTCAGCTTTGCCGAGACCGTGCTGCGCGAGGCCGGCATCGCCTCCATGCTCGCCGACCAGCACATCAGCGTGATCGAGGGCTCCATCGGCGCCTTCCCGCGCCGGCTCCTTGTCGGCAGCGATGACTGGCATGCCGCTTGCCGGGCCCTCGAGGAGGCGGGTCTCGACGCCTGGCTGATCCGGGAGGGAGACGCTCCGGCTTGAGCGATACCGCAACCGTCAAGATGCGCACGAGCGACGACGCCTTCCTCGGCGGGGCGCTGCGCATCCTGCAGCCGCAGGACGGCTACCGCGCCGGGCTCGATGCGGTGCTGCTGGCGGCGGCGGCGCCGGTGCAGGAAGGGCGCGGCCAGCATGTGCTGGACGTCGGCGCCGGCGTCGGCGTGGTGGGCCTCGCCGTGGCGCGGCGTGTGGCGGATGCGGCTATCACGCTGGTGGAGCGCGACCCCGAGCTTGCCGCCCTGGCGCACGCCAATATCGCCCGCAACGCGCTCACCGAACACGTCCGCGTCGTCGAAGCCGACGTCGCCGGCCCCTTGCGCGATAACGAAGCGCTCGCCTCCCTTGCCGAGAGCTTCGACCACGTCCTCGCCAACCCGCCGTTCCACACGGAAGGCCGCGGCACGGCGGCCGGCGATGCGCTGAAGGCTGCGAGCCATGCCATGCCCGATGGCGGTCTCGACCGCTGGGTGCGCACGATGGCGGCCATGGCCAGGCCCGGCGGCACCGCCACGCTGATCCACCGTGCCGAGGCGCTCGGGCACGTCCTTGCGGCATTGACGGGCCGCTTCGGCGGCACCCTCGTACTGCCCCTGCACCCTCGCGAGGGCGAGCCGGCGAGCCGGGTCCTGGTCCAAGGCATCAAAGGCAGCCGCGCGCCGTTGCGTCTGCTGCCCGGGCTCGTCCTCCACAACGCGACCGAGGGTTTCCGACCCGAGGTCGAGGCGATCCTGCGCCATGGCGCAGCGCTGCCGCTGGGCAAGGGTACAGCCACCTAGCGTCCGCTCTCGCTGAAGATCGCCTCTAACTCGGCTGGAGGTTCTCCCCTCCCCCTTGCCCTCGGGCCATCTTTGGGCAGGACGAGCGTGTGGAGAGCCCGAGGGCTTGCGGGGAGGGGTCGGGGGTGGGGGTAATTTGAGTTGCGCTCGTGGCTTCATCCTACCCCTAACCCCTCCCCGTCGAGGGCAGGGGGACACGGTTGCGTTGGCCTCATGCTCCGCCCTCCATCGATACCCCGCCCCGCGTTCGGCAAAAGGGGTAGCCCTATCGTGCCGGGCTGCCCATATTGACGGGCAGCACGCCCGCCCAGAGGAGCCCATGCAGCTATTCAATCGCGGCCCCGTCGTTCCAGTCCTGCGCTTTTCCGGCCCGATCGGCATGGCGACGCCGCTCAGGCCCGGCCTGGCGCTGGCCACGGTTGCCGCCGCCCTCGAGCGGGCCTTCAGCTTGTCGCGGCTGCCGAGCGTCGCCGTGGCAGTGAACTCGCCCGGCGGCTCGCCGGTGCAATCGCACCTGATCTTTTCCCGCATCCGCCAGCTCGCCGACGAGAAGGGCAAAAGGGTCTACGTCTTCTGCGAGGACGTGGCGGCCTCGGGCGGCTATTTCCTGGCGCTCGCGGGCGACGAGATCTACGCCGACCCGTCCTCGATCGTGGGCTCCATCGGCGTCATCTCGGCGAGCTTCGGCCTCGACAAATTCATCGATCGCTTCGGCATCGAGCGGCGCGTGCACACCGCCGGCAGGGACAAGGGCGCGCTCGATCCCTTCCAGGCCGAGCGGCCGGACGACGTCGCGCGCCTCAAGGACCTGCAGCGGCACGTGCACGACGTGTTCATCGGCATCGTCAAGGCGCGCCGGGCGGGCAAGCTCGTTGGCCCCGAAGAGGAGATGTTCTCGGGCTCCTACTGGTCGGCGGCGAAGGCGCTGGACTACGGCCTGATCGACGGCATTGGAGACCTGCGCAGCAAGATGCAGGAGCTGCACGGCCGCAAGGTGCGCCTGCGTGCCGTGCCGCTCGGCCCCACCGGCTTGCTGTCCCGCTTCCGCCGGCTGCCGGGCTTCGGCTTCGGCGCGGGCCATGGCGACGGACTGAGCCTGGCACCGTCGTGGGCCGAGGACCTCGTCTCCGCCGTCGAGACCCGCGCGCTCTGGTCCCGCTTCGGTCTTTAGCCCAGGTTCTTCCGTTCTGCTCGGACCTGAATTCGGCGCCGAACCGTCATCCTCGGGCTTGTCCCGAGGATCCAGCTTCCCGCATGCTCCGCAGCAAGCTGATGGCTGGATAGTCGGGACAAGCCTGACCATGACAGCGGCTAGCGATCCCTCGCCAGGGCGCCCCTTTCCTGAAAGGATGGCGGCAACAAAATTGGCGCCAGGGAGAGAGCCATGTCGGTGGTGTTGGGCAGCGGCGAGCATCGCTATCGCGTGGTGGAGAATTGGGCGAAGCTGCCCGACACGTGGGAGCTGATGGACGTCGCAGCCGTCGCCGTCGACAGCAAGGACCAGGTCTACGTCTTCAATCGCGGCGCGCACCCCATGATCGTGTTCGATCGCGACGGCAACTTCCTGCGCTCGTGGGGCGAAGGCGTGTTTAAGCGCGCGCACGGGCTGCATATCGACAGCCATGACAACCTCTACTGCACCGACGACGGCGACCACACCGTCCGCCGGTGCACGGCGCTGGGCAAGGTCGAGCTCACCATCGGCATTCCCGGCAAGCCGGCGCCCTTCATGAGCGGCGAGCCGTTCCACCGCTGCACCCACACCGCCCTGTCGCCCAAGGGCGAGATCTATGTCTCGGACGGCTACGGCAATGCGCGCGTGCACAAGTTCTCGCCGGCCGGCAAGCTGCTCCTCTCCTGGGGCTCATCCGGCTCCGACCCCGGCCAGTTCAACATCGCCCACAATATCGCCGCCGGACGAGGACGGCTGGGTCTACGTGGCCGATCGCGAGAACCACCGCGTCCAGGTATTCGACGGCAACGGCCGGTACGAGACGCAGTGGAACAACCTGCATCGGCCGTGCGGGCTCTACTGCTGCCGCGGCAAGTCGCCGACGTTCGTCATCGGCGAGCTGGGACCCGGCATGCCCGTCAATCTCAAGGCGCCCAACCTCGGGCCGCGCCTCTCCATCGTCGATGCCAAGGGCAAGCTGATCTCGCGCCTCGGCGGCAAGGACGGCGCCGGGCTGGAGGTCGGCAAATTCCTTGCCCCGCACGGACTGGCGCTGGACTCGGCGGGCGACATCTATGTCGGCGAGGTCTCCTACACCAACTGGAAGACGAGCTTCCCAGACCAGCCCATGCCGCGCCCGCTCCGCTCCCTGCAGAAACTGCAGAAGGTCAGCTGACGGAGGGTCACAACCGCCCCGACCCCAGGCTCCGCGGGGCCGCCCCTTCCTCCGTGGCCGCAGCCCAGGTTGCAGAGGCCCGCAAATCCCGGTACGGCGCCCAATCCGGGCTTTGCCAAGTCCATAGACGATTTCGATTGGCAGATTTGCGTCTGGCGAACAGGTGCGACCGCCAAAACTCGCGAATTCGCCTTGTTGTACAGGGCACAAATGTCTCACGGATGTCCAACCGATCGCGGCACTCTAGGGGCGCCTTCAGCCTTGGTGGGAGTCAGCGATCATGAAAAAGACCAGAAAGAAATCCGTACGCGCCAAATCCCGCAGCAAGGCATCGGCTGCGGTCGGCTACCCATGGGCGAACGGCGTGGCGGACGGCTGGCGCTGGATGGTCGACGACCGGATGCGCGACTACGGCGAGATCGACTACACGCGCCGCGTCATCCGCATCAACCGCGCCATGCACAGGCGCGAAGGCGAGCTGCTCATCGACACGCTCTTCCACGAGGAGCTGCACCGCATGTTCCCGATCCTTGGCGAGCGCGCCATCTGCGCCATGACGCGGCTGCTCCTGCCGACGCTCAGCCAGCGCTACCGCAAGTGGCTCTATGCGCGCATTCGCTGCCGATAGATTCCGGAATTGATGAAGCGTGAACAGTGAAGCGAGCGCAACCGGGTTCCCCTCCCCTTGACGGGGAGGGGCTAGGGGTGGGGTGAAAACGCGAGAACGTCGCAAGTTCTTTACCCCCACCCCGCCCCCTCCCCGCAAGGGGGAGGGGACCAAGCACGGGCCGCGTGCGAGTCGACGTTCAGTAGCGACCAGCGTCAAACCACGCCCTTCTCGCGCAGGGCCGCAATCGCCTGCTTGCTGTAGCCCAGCTCGCCCAGGATCTTGTCGGTGTGCTCGCCCAATGTCGGCGCGCGGCGGCGGATGTCGTTCTGCTTGCCGCCCATCCAGATCGGCGCCTTGGCAACCGGCGCCGGCCGGCGTGCGCCCGGATACTCGACCGGCTGGAAGAAGCCCATCGCCTTGATGTGGGGGTCGTCCAGTGTCTGCTGCGGCTTCAAGACCGGCCCCGACGGGATCTTGGCCTTGGCCAGCGTCTCGAGCACCTCGGCGCTGGTCCGTTCCGCGCACCAGCGGCTCATGCGCTCGCTGATAGCCGGCGCCGTTGTTGCCGCGGTCGATGTCGTCCTTGAAGCGCGGATCGGTCAGCCAGTGCGCCTCGCCCATCAGGTTGGCCCAGCGCTTGAACAGCGGATTGCCCACCACCTGGCACAGGATCCAGCCGTCCTTCGTGCGATAGAGGTCGACCGGGCCCGAGGTCTGGCCGCGGTTGCCGGTCGGCACGCGGTTGGCATCGATCATGCCCTGCTCGATCAGCAGCGAGTTGCCGAACGTCACCGCCGTCGCCAGCAGCGCGCCTTCCACCCACTGGCCCTTGCCGGTCGCCCTCTTCTCCATCAGCGCCGCCATGGTGCCGAAGGCGCAGTGCAGCGCGGTGCCGAAGTCCACCCACGCCACCTGCGCGCGATAGGGCTGGTCCGGCTCGCCCGTCATGTAGACGGAGCCCGACATGGCCTGGCCGATGCCGTCGAAGCCGACGCGCTCGCTGTAAGGCCCGCCGCGGCCGTAGGCCGAGACGGTCGTCAGGATGATATCGGGCTTCACCGCCTTGAGGCTGTCGTAGTCGAGCTTCATGGCGAGAAGCGTCTGCGGCGGCAGGTTGGCGATCACCACGTCGGCCGTGGCCACCAGCTTCCTCACGATCTCCTGGCCCTCGGGCTTCATGGGATCGAGCGTCAGCCCCAGCTTGTTGCGGTTCATCTGCAGGAACAGCGCGCCCTCGCCCGTCTCGGCCACGGGCGCCTGGAAGCGGTCCTCGCTGCCCTCCCGCTTCTCGATGCGGATCACCTCGGCGCCCTGCTCGGCGAGCAGCGCGGCACAGTAGGGGCCGGCGATGTAGCGGCCGAAGTCGAGCACCCGAATTCCATCCAGCACGCCGGCCATGGCAACTCCGTTTGCAGCGCAAGGGGCTGAGACAACTGACGCTTCTCGCGTAAGCCTAGCACGCACCGCGACCATGATGCAGCGCGAAAAGTGGCGCAACCGGTCTCGAATTATCCGTCAGCGTCCTCTGGTCATCGCAGAGATGGTGTGGTCGATGCCGGCAAAACACGCTACCGTGAACACGGTTGCAAGACCGCCCGAGCCGCCCGTGAGCCGCCTGCGCGCAAGGGCTTCGATCAAAAGCGAAACGGCGGCCAGTGGGGAGGAAACGCAATGCCGGAAATCCAATTCATCATCATCTGGCTGGTGATCGGCGCGATTGCGGGCTGGCTCGCGGGGCAGATCGTGGCGGGCGGGGGCTTCGGCCTCGTCGGCGACATCGTCATCGGCATCATCGGCGCCGTCGTCGGCGGCTGGCTGCTGCCACGCATCGGCATCTACATCGGCGGCGGCTTCATCGGCCAGATCATCAATGCGGTGATCGGCGCCGTGGTCGTGCTGCTGGTGGTGCGGCTGGTGGTCAGATAGCCGGTCCTGATCCTTCGCGCGCGGAGCGGCGCCGACTGCGGGCCGCCGCTCCATTCTTGCTCGGCGGCGGCTGTTGCGGCATCGGCGTGCCGCCGGCCGCGAGTTCCGCCAGCTGCGCAACGAGCGGCATGACCTCGCGTCTGAGCTGCGTCACGGCATTGAACGGCTTGGGCCGCTTGCGGCTGCGCGCTTTTCCGACGCCGCGCCGCGCCTGGATGGCGAGTTGCAGCGCCTGCCGCTCCAGGGCGCGCATCAGATAACGCAGGGCGCGCTTGCGGGCGGCAAGCAAGTGGCGCGCAAAGACCTCGCTATCGTCGGACTTGTCGGTCATGTCGCTCCTGTCCTCATGGGCATGCGGGTGCCGGCCTCGCCGCGGCCCTTCCGCGCGAGGATTTACAAGTCGAGGGGTGCGGGAGCGATGGTCGCCGCATACGAACTGAATTGAGGCGGTGACCACCGCCCCCGCGCAGGATTTGTGGCCTGATCGTCGCGTTCAACCTCACTCGGGGACCGGACTTTGTCGGCTCGATAGGATCCTCGTCGAGGTGCTTGGCTGGGATCACGCGGCAATGCACTGCCTGCAAGTCCTCATCACTGTCGCGGCCAGCCCGCGTGTATATGGGTCGAATGCCCCTTATCGCCGGGCCCGAGCACTTCCGTCGCGCCGAGTTCGCGGCAGCGTTGCTGGAAAGCAGCCACGAAAGGGTTGCTGATCGCGACATGCTGGCCGTTGATCGTATTAATGTCGGCGGTACACCCTGCGTAATGCCGCGAGTTCGGATTGTGGCTGCCGCCACACAACTCCGATACCGAGAAGCTGAACACTTCCGTCAGTGCGAGCATACCCTTAAGCATTCTGCGATCGAGATTGACAACACCGCCGGGCGCGTTCCCGTAGGAGCTGCGGTGTGCCGCCCCCCCATCAGCCGTATCCTTGATGTTTTCGAAGGCAGTGGCATTGTCCTGGACGCCCGAAGCGTGCGCGCGGGCAAGCACGATTTTCGGCGATTGTTGGATGCGCTTGGCGAGCGAGACCGCAGTCTCGCTAGTGTCCGTCGCGACAAAGGCGGCTGGTGGCTCAAGCTCGCTCCAAACCTCGTCCGCCTCAATGTCGTCCGCGACGAAGCGTGCGATAGCAGGCCGTGAGCCGTTCGAGGACCAGGCAACCAGGAGAGAGCCCCCTGTCAGTTCGCTGACGACCTCGGTAACAAAACGGTTCTCGACAGCGAGACACCCGTCGCTCCGCCCTATGCGGCCTGTACGCCTGATCATGTCTGGGGAGACATAATCGGCGCCGTGCACGACAATCGCGCGCGCTCGGGCGTGGGAGTTGGTCGCCTCAAGGCCATCAAGGCGCATCGAAAAGCCATGCTTTCCATTATAGGTCTCGGCGCAACGGTAAACACCGAGCGATGCGCAGTTCGACCCGCTTTCATTGGAGAAGACGCTCGCGTAACCATCGTCCGTCGGGCCTTCGGACCCTTTGCCGTGAGCGCAGAGGTAGGACTGGACGCGGTTGTCCTGGACGTCGAATAAGAAGAGCCTAGGCTCGCTCGATCTCAGGTTGAAATCAGCAATCGCCCAGTACCGAGCCGACATTGGAGCGCCGCAGTCGTTTCTGAAGTTGATCAAGGCTTCCATCGGCGCGGAAAGCTCATAGCTCGCTGCGAGCTCGCGCAAAATCGCCTCATCATTGTTGCGCGCGACGACAGCGGGGGCGCTAGGTGCAACTGGCTCCGCCAGAATGGGGCTCGCAAGAGCCGCCATGTCTATGGCGAGGTCCCGGGTGACGAGCATCGGGGCGCTGCCGAATGCGTCGACGAACGTCACGTTGCGATCTATCTCAACCCCGCCGACCTTGTCGTTCGGGGTGATGTGCTGCACCATGCAGTAGCCGCGGTGCGGAATATCAGGCACGTTGCTGCCCGACTTCCAATAGTGCTTGGTCTTGAGCCTCAGGTAGAGCTCGTCGCCAGTCAGAATACTGTTCGCGCCTACGTAGACACCGGTCGTGTAGCCCGCGCTCTCGACCTCTCTGAACCAAGCATTGCAGTACGCGATGACGGCGTCTGCCCCAGTACCTGCTGCGACTCCCTCTAGGTCTAGCCAGACGCTCGACTTCTCCACCAACCCAACGGTCCCGGCATGCGCAGCGGCATGGCCGCCGTACTCGACCCCGAGCGTGTCGGACGGCGTCCAGCCAGCGGGAGCAACATGCTGAACCGCCATGACAGCGAGCCCTGCATCCAGGATGATATTGAGCTCGTCCGCGGTCAAATCTTTCGAAGATGGCTTCGCTTTGCGCGAAAGGTAGCGAACCGCAAACCTAAATCCTGCTTCCCTCAAAGCCTTGGCCGTCGCCGCGGTCAGCTTCGAGTTCGCGTCGAATCCATGAACGCCAGCTACCGCCGGTTCCGCGATCATCCGCGGGATACTGGACGTCATGCGCTCAAACCTCAACTCGCCAGACACTGCAAGCGCCCCCAATAGCGCTTGAAACTCCTCAACGGCGTCTCTGCGTAGCCACTCATCAATTTCGTGCCGCTTGACCGGACCATGATGGTTGACTGTGCGGCGCAGGAGGCGGGCAACGTATTCCATCGCGAGTGGATGGTCGCGCTTCATAGCTCTTTGGAACTCGTTCCCATCCAGCGAGCCGACCTTGTTGAGAACAAGGGCCTTGAGCTCCGGCCCAAATGACATAGAGTTTGCGCTGACCTGCCAAGCGCCCGTTTCGATCGTGTCCGGTGTAGTTGAAGTCGGATTGTTTGTGTCGACGCCTTCGTTCCAGTCCCAAGAAGATTCAAACCCTGCAAGGACCCGCATCACTTCCAACATCGCCGCGCGACGATGCGGAAGGTCGCGCCAAGGGCCGAGCTTTCCGACGACGTTCGAATAGACGTCTTGATTTTGGTTGGGCGCGAAGATTTCGTCGGGTGCTGTTCTGCCCCACGCGATTAATTCGACGAGGAAACTGTCGGGCGGGACACCTCTATTAAGAACCCTTTGCTTGGTCGCATGAAAAGCCATTTTTTAATACCTTCCCGACTGGAGTCCGTAGCTCCGGGCAAAAATCGCCACATCGCCATGCTCCGATAAACTGAACCGACCACCTGATGTTCGAAGCCTACACTGGCGTTGGCTTCCTCGTGGTCTCTCCAACATTCATCAAACCTACCCAAGGCACTGATAATCTGCAGCCTACCGGCGACGAGGTGGCCAGGTCAACTTCTGTGACGGCCTTCGGACGCCGGCTCTGCTGCGGCACCCCTAGGGTCCGGACTCAATTGAGCCACCAGGTCAGGGCGGCTGCGATGAGGGTGCCGGCGAGGAAGTTGCGGGCAAGCTTGTCATAGCGTGTCGCGACGCGTCGGTAGTCCTTCAAGCGGCAGAACATGCGCTCGACGAGATTGCGCTGCCGGTAGGCCCGCGCGTCATGAGGGATCGGTACTTTTCGGCTTGCCGTCGACGGGATGACGGCGATGGTTCGCTGTGCCGCGAGCAGGTCGCGCAGACTGTTGGCGTCGTAGCCCTTGTCACCAAGCACGCGCCGGATCGGTCTTCCGGCCTCGGAGAGGAGAGCCGGCGCCATCGCGATGTCATTGATGTTGCCCGGCGTGAGCAGCAGCACGCGCGGGCGTCCCTTCGTGTCCGTCAGCGCGTGGAGCTTCGACGTCCGACCGCCTCGGGAGCGCCCGATCGCTTGCGCGTAGGCCCCCCTTTTCCGCCGCCGGCCGAGCGGTGCGCCTTGACGTGCGTGCTGTCGATGGAGGCCGTGCCGATGACGCCGGAGCTTCCGGTCAAGGTGCGAAAGACCTCCAACCAGAGCCCCTGTTTGCTCCAGCGGTTGAAGCGATTGTAGATCGTCGTGTACGGCCCGTAGGCCGCAGGGCAATCGCGCCAGCGCGCGCCCGACTGCAGCATGTGAACGATGCCGCTGAGCACGCGGCGATCGTCGACCCGATGCGCACCTTTGCGACCGCGAGGCAGCAGAGGCTCAATCCGATGCCACTGAGCCTCACTCAGCCAGAAAAGCTCCGCCATCCAAGCCCCCTCCGTTTGGAAGCTTAAATCATGATTTGCCCTCGAAGAGAATCCCTATTGGGTACAGACCCTAGGCCACCCAAGTGATGAAGGCTCTATGACTTCGCTTGTCGCAGATCCTACCTAGCTGCAAGATGTCTGTATCGAACGGAAGCGGACACGTGGTCTCGTGTTTTGACGCAAGCGGCAGATGTCCGAAGCGGGTCAAATCCGACCGGACTCCAATCGAGCGCGGCATGTCCGTTGCACCCCCGGAGACAGACGCGCGCGCCGGTCCAGCCCGCATCGGCTTTTGACACGCGGCCTGTTCCGCTCAGCCCGGCCGCACCTGGCCGGTGCCGCGCACCACGTACTTGTAGGTGGTGAGCTGCTCGACGCCGACGGGGCCGCGCGCGTGCAGTCGCCCGTAGCGATGCCGATCTCGGCGCCCATGCCGAACTCGCCGCCGTCGGCGAACTGCGTCGAGGCGTTGTGCAGCACGATCGCGCTGTCGAGGCCTGGACAGGAACCGCTCGGCCGTGTCCTGGTCCTCGGCCACGATGCAGTCGGTGTGCTGCGAGCCGTAGCGCTCGATATGGGCGATCGCCTCGTCGACGCCGGCGACGGTCTTCACGGCGATGATGGCGTCGAGATACTCGGTTCCCCAGTCCGCTTCGGTGGCAGGCTTGACGCGCGCGTCGCACTTCTGCGCCGGCCCGTCGCCGCGCACCTCGCAGCCGGCCTCCAGCAGCGCTAGAACAAGCGCCTTGAGCGTGCCGACCGGCGCCTTGCGGTCGACCAGCAGCGTCTCGGTGGCGCCGCACACACCGGTGCGCCGCATCTTGCCGTTGACGACGATCCGCTTGGCCATCTCGAGATCGGCGCTGCGGTCGACGTAGGTGTGGCAGATGCCTTCCAGGTGCGCGAACACCGGCACGCGCGCCTCCTCCTGCACGCGCGCGACCAGGCTCTTGCCGCCCGCGCGGCACGATCACGTCGATGGCCCCGCTCAAGCCCTTGAGCATCAGGCCCACGGCCTCGCGGTCCGTCGTCGGCACGAGCTGGATGGCGGCCTCGGGCAGGCCCGCGGCGCGCAAGCCGCGTGCGAGGCAGACCTGGATCGCCCGGCTCGAGTGGTGGCTGTCGGAGCCGCCGCGCAGGATCGCCGCGTTGCCGGCCTTGAGGCACAGCGCGCCGGCGTCCGCCGTCACGTTGGGGCGGCTCTCGTAGATGATGCCGATGACGCCCAGCGGCACGCGCACGCGCTCGATCCGCAAGCCGTTCGGCCGTGTCCACTTGGCCAGCACCGTGCCGACCGGATCGGGCAGCGCCGCGATCTCCTTGAGGCCCTTGGCCATGGCATCGATCCGCTTGGGGTCGAGCGCCAGGCGGTCGAGGAACGCCGCCGTATGCCGGCTGCGGGTCGCTTCGGCGAGGTCGCGCGCGTTGGCTGCCATGATGGCGGCGGTCTGCGCCCTGATCTCGCGCGCGGCCGCCGTGAGCGCGGCATTCTTGGCCTTCGTCGGGGCGAGTGCCAGCGCCCGCGCGGCCTCCCGCGCCTGCCGCCCCATGGCGGCCATGACCTCGGCGACGCCGTCCAGCGTCTCGGGCTTCCTGCGCGTTGCAACCTTCATCGGATCAGCATCCTGCCGCCGGCCTGGCGGTCAGGCTTTCTTTAGCACCATGTCGTCGCGGTGGACGAGGGCGGCGCGGCCTTCATAGCCCAGAATGGCGGCGATCTCGCCCGATTTCTTGCCGATGATGCGCGCCGCATCGTCCCGTGCGTAGGCGACGAGCCCGCGCCCGATCTCGCGCCCGTCGGGGCCGCGGATGACCACCGCATCGCCCCGCTCGAAGGTGCCGTCGACCTTCCTGACGCCGGCCGGCAGCAAACTCTTGCCCGAGAACAGCGCCTTCTCCGCACCGGCGTCGACGTGCAGGCTGCCCTTGGGCTCGAGCTGGCCCGCGATCCAGCGCTTGCGCGCCGTCACCGGATCGGATCGCGCCACGAACCAGGTGCAGGGCGCATTCTCGCTCAAGCGCCGCAAGGGGTGCTCCACCTTGCCCGAGGCGATCACCATGTTGGTGCCGGAGGCGAGCGCGATCTTGCCGGCCTCGAGCTTGGTCACCATGCCGCCGCGCGACAGCTCGGTGCCCGCGCTGCCGGCCATCGCCTCCAGGTCCTGGGTGATGTGGAACACCTCCAGCACCAGCTCGGCGTCGGCACTGGTGCCGGGCGGCGCCGTGAAGAGCCCATCGACGTCGGAGAGCAGCACCAGGCAGTCCGCGCTCATCATGCTGGCGACGCGGGCGGAGAGGCGGTCGTTGTCGCCGTAGCGGATCTCGCTCGTCGCCACCGTGTCGTTCTCGTTGACGACCGGCACGGCACGCTGGGCGAGCAAGGTCTCCATGGTCTGGCGCGCGTTGAGGTAGCGCCGCCGCTCCTCCGTGTCGCCCAGCGTGAGCAGGATCTGCGCGGCCGTCAGCCCCCGCGCCCCGAACACGGACTGGTAGGCGCTGGCAAGCGAGATCTGACCGACGGCGGCCGCCGCCTGCGACTGCTCCAGCGCCAGCGTGCCCTTGGGCAGCGACAGCATGTGCCGGCCGAGCGCGATCGCGCCCGAGGAGACGATGATCACGTCCTTGCCGGCCTTGACGAGCGAGCCCACGTCGTCCGCAAGCGAGCCGAGCCAGGAGGATTTCAGCTTCCCGCTCTCCCGGTCGACCAGCAGGCTCGACCCGATCTTGACCACGATGCGCCGCGCGCCGGTCCACTGGGGACGCGGGCCGAAGGCAGCCTCGGATGCTTGCGCAGGCGACATGGGGGACGAATCTCTGTTCGACCGCCGATATATAGCACGCCGCAACCCCAAGTTGGCGCGGGGCTCGCTACGGCGTGTCCTCAGAAGCGAGCGCTACCCGCGGCCACCGACGCCAGGTTAATCCGCGCCCGATACCGCACCATTCGCCGACCCCTTCTCCACGGCAAATGCAGGCCAGATGCCGACGAAATCCCCTCTCCCCGTCGCGCTTCTTCAGCGCGAACGGGGAGAGGGTTAGGGTGAGGGGCAGCCACATACGCAAGGCCAGCCCCGGGAGCCCTTCCCATGCGCGGTGAGCAGCCCTGGCGCACCAACCAGGCGCGCGCACTGAGATCACAGCCGATCTCGGCCGAGGCGAAGCTGTGGGCCAAGCTGCGCAATCGCCGGTTGGGCGGCCACAAGTTCGTGCGGCAGGCACCGATAGGGCCCTACTTTGCCGACTTCCTCTGCCGCGAGCGCAAGGTCGTCGTCGAAGTCGACGGCGGCACGCATGGCACGGAGACGGAGCTTGCCCGCGACGATGCACGGGCCGCTGAACTTGACCGGCTGGGCTATCGCGTCTTCCGCGCACACAATATCGACGTGTACGAAAACATGGAGCGTCTGCTGGACGCGCTGCTCGACTTCATCGAGAGCGAAACGTAGAGGCATGGGTGAGTTCGTGGCTGCCCCTCACCCCAACCCCTCTCCCCGCGCTGGCAGCGCGTAAGGAGATGTCGGCGATGCGCGGGGAGAGGGAGCCCCGCCGCCTTGGTCAAAACCGGTAAGCCTCTGGCTGAACAAAACATGTCCCTTCCGCGCCCCGCAACAGCCGTCCGCTAAGGCTGCCAGCGCGGCGGCGCCTCGCCGGCAAGCGCAACCTCCCGCTCCTTGCCCTGCGCCTTGCCGATCTCCTTGGCCAGCGCGGCCAGCGCCTCCGGCACGCCCCGGCCCGACACGGCCGAGACCAGCAGCGGCTTCTTGCGCGCGGCGGCCTTGAGCGCGGCCGCCCTCTCCGCGAGCGTCTCGGCATCGAGCGCGTCGCACTTCGACAGCGCGACGATCTCCTTCTTCTTCTCGAGCCCCCCGCCGTAGGCCTTGAGCTCGGGCGCACGGTGCGGTAGGCGCCGGCCACGTCCTCCTCCGTCGCGTCGACGAGGTGCAGCAGCACTCGGCAGCGCTCGACGTGGCCGAGGAAGCGCGTGCCGAGCCCCGCGCCCTCGCTCGCCCCCTCGATCAGGCCGGGGATGTCGGCCAGCACGAAGTCGAGGCCCGGCGTCGCACCACGCCGAGGTTGGGGTGCAGCGTCGTGAAGGGATAGTCGGCGATCTTCGGCTTGGCGGCGCTCACCGTCGCCAGGAAGGTCGACTTGCCGGCGTTGGGCAGCCCGATGAGGCCGGCCTCCGCGATCAGCTTGAGGCGCAGCCACATGGTCAGCTCCTCGCCGGGCTGGCCCGGGTTGGCGCGGCGCGGCGCCTGGTTGGTCGCCGACTTGAAGTGCGCGTTGCCGAAGCCGCCGTTGCCGCCCTCTGGCCAGCCGCGCGCGCTCGCCGGGCTTGATGAGCTCGGCCAGCAGGGTCTCCTTGTCCTCGGCGTAGACCTGCGTGCCCGGCGGCACCTTGATCACCACGTCCTCGCCCGAGGCACCGCTGCGGTTCTTGCCCATGCCGCCGCGGCCGCTCTTGGCCTTGAAGTGCTGCTGGTAGCGGTAGTCGATCAGCGTGTTGAGGTTGGCGACGCATTCGACCCACACGTCGCCGCCCTTGCCGCCGTCGCCGCCGTCGGGGCCGCCGAACTCGATGAACTTCTCGCGCCGGAACGAGACGCAACCCGCACCGCCGTCACCCGACGGATGTAGATCTTGGCCTGGTCGAGGAACTTCATTGGGTGGCGCCGCCCCGCGCCGACCGCCGCCGTCCAAACCAGGTGCGCCAGCGCGGCGCCGATTGCGGCTCGTCCCTCAGCTGCGGGATCGAGACGGAGGCACGCTCGCGGTCGAGCCAGTAGGTGACGGCCTCCACGTCATGGCCGCGCGCCACGCAGATGATCGTGCCCCGGCCCACCGGCTCGAAGCCGAGCTTGGCCAGCACGCGCGCGGAGGCCCTGTTGTCGGCGAAGTGCGCCGAGGAAAAGCCCGGCAGCCGGCGCGTCCTGAAGCCGAGCGCGATGACCGCGCGCGAGGCCTCGGTGGCATAGCCGTGCCCCCACCATGGCCGCCCGAGCCAGAAGCCCAGCTCGGCCGCACCGGAGGGCCGCCGGTAGAACCCCACCCCGCCGATCAGCCGCCCCTCCCGCTCGATGGCAAAGCGCACCTCGCCGCGGGCCGGCTTGAGCCAGGCCAGGGCCTGCACTTCCGAGAGCGGATAGCGGATGTCGCTCGTCATCGACGCCACGGCCCAATCGCCGGCAAGGTAGGCAAAGGCAGCCGCATCCGACCGGCGAAAGGGCCGCAAAGTAAGCCGTTCGGTTTCGAGCTTCGCCATGGGCTTCAGCGTTGACGCGCGCGAGCCGGCGCGTCAATCCCCGGCCCGTACCGGGCGGTCCGTCGTCTCGTCTGGCGCTAGCGGGGTGCTATTCGGCGGGCTTCGCCGCCGCCGGCTTCACGGAAACATAGACGCGGCCGTTGCGCTTGGTGGCGAACTCCACGCTGCCTTCGGTCAGCGCGAACAGCGTATGGTCGGTGCCCATGCCCACGTTGGAGCCGGGATGCCACTTGGTGCCGCGCTGGCGCGCCAGGATATTGCCGGCGAGCACGTGCTCGCCGCCATAGCGCTTGATGCCGAGCCGCCGGCCCGCCGTGTCGCGGCCGTTGCGCGATGAGCCGCCCGCCTTCTTGTGTGCCATGCCTGCAATTCCTCAACTCGGCCCGGCAGCGACCTCAGCCGCCGATGATTTCCTTGATGCGCACCGTCGTCTGCTCCTGGCGATGACCGCGCATGCGCCGCGAGTTCTTGCGCCGGCGCTTCTTGAACGCGATCACCTTGCCGGCCCGGCCCTGCTCCACGACCTCCGCCATGACTTTCGCGCCCGCGACGCTGGGCTTGCCGAACTTGGGCTCGCCCGACCCGGCCAGCATCAGCACCTCGGTGAACTCCACCGTCGCACCGGCGTCGCCCGCCACCTTCTCGACGGTCACCACGTCGTCGGCCGCCACGCGGTACTGCTTGCCGCCCGTTTTGATGACAGCGTACATCCCTGACATCCTTCGACTTTCCGGGACTCTGATGGAGAGGGCCGGTGCCGTCCGCGCGAAAACGCGGGGCCAAGCCCTTGGTCGGGCGCACTATCATCGAGGCCCCGGCCAAAGTCAACGCAGGATGCGGGCCGTTGGCCTCCCGATGCTGGGCTTGCCGGCGCCGGCCCGGCTCAGCCCGGGGCGCCCATCACCACCAGCGCCAGCAGCACGAACACGAACAGCGCGGGTGCCGCCAGGCCGGCGGGCGCCAGCAGGCACAGGATGCCCAGCAAGGCCACCGCCGGCCAGCTGCGCTTGGTCTCGGTCGCCGCGTTCGTCTCGTTGGAATGCATTCTTGCCATCCCGAGATCTCCTTTGAGAGAAGTCTGGAGAGAGAAGTCCGGCCCCGAGACGCGACACGAGCCCGGTTGCATTCACACCGCTGGGCCAGGGATGGCAATTCGGCGGTCGGGCTTATGCCCGGTATGCACAACGGCGGGGCCGCTACGCGCCGCTACTGCAGGCATTCCATGCGAACGCCGCAATGAGCCCGGGCCGGGTCGGGATCGACGGCAGGCTTGGTCGTCTCCATATCGCGCACGGCCGCTGCGGGCACCGTCACCAAGGCGATGGGAATGCCGATCACGGCAAGGCCGAGCACCAGCGCACCGGCGACAATCCTCATGACCATCCTCCTTTGTCCCATTGGAGGAGCGTAGTCGTCCGTGAGCCGCCAGAGCCATCGCCGCACCTCGCCGGAATTGGCCGCCGCTTTCCTGGCTTTTCCCGCCCTTTCCGGCGCACGCCGCAATCCCGGGCGCGCTTGCTTGCCCTTGCGTTGGCCATCGCTTATGACGGCGGCGCGGTCGCCGGCGCTTCGCGAAAGCAGCACCGGACTTCTTCCCATCGGAGAGGTGGCAGAGCCTGGTTTAATGCACCGCACTCGAAATGCGGCATACTCGCAAGGGTATCGGGGGTTCGAATCCCTCCCTCTCCGCCAGATCCATCTATTGAGTTCTTCTATCGTGGAACGCCATGCCCGACCCCACCCCCCGCTACCTCCATCCCGAGCAGCTCGTCTCCACCGATTGGCTCGCGGCAAATCTGGATGATCCCTCCCTGCGCATCTTCGATTGCACGACCTATCTCATCTATGAGAGCGGCACGGGGCGCCCTTACCGCGTCGAGAGCGGGCGTGCCGACTACGACGCCGGGCACATCCCAGGCTCCGGCTTTCTCGACCTCCAGGCCGATCTGTCGGACCCCGACGCGAAGACGAACTTCATGATGCTCCCGTTCGAGGAGCTTGCCCGCCGTTTCGGCCGGATGGGGATCGGCGAAGGCACGCGCGTCGTTCTCTATGCGCGCAAGGCGACACAGTGGGCGACGCGCATCTGGTGGATGCTGCGCTCCGTCGGCTTCGACAACGCGGCGATCCTCGACGGCGGCTTCGACAAGTGGTCGGCCGAGGGGCGCGCCCTCTCGAAGACGCCGCGCACCTATGACCCGGCGGCATTCGCGGCCCGGCCGCGGCCCGAGTTGTTCGTCGGCAAGGAGGACATGAAATCCGCCATCGGCGCGCCGACGGTTTGCTCCATCAACGCGCTGGCACCCGACCTCCACAGCGGCGCCAACGGCCGCTACGGCCGACCCGGGCGCATTCCCGGCAGCGTCAACGTGCCTGCCGCGGACCTGCAGGACAAGACGACGCTGGCGCTGCTGCCGCCGGAGCAGGTCGCGCCGATCTTCGAAAAGGTCGGCGCAGACAAGTCCAAGCGCGTCCTGATCTACTGCGGCGGCGGCATCGCAGCCACGCTCGACGCTTTCCTGCTGCACCAGCTCGGCTACACCGATCTTGCCGTCTACGACGCCTCGATGAGCGAATGGGCGAAGGACCCGTCGCTGCCGATCGAAGCCGACTGAAGCGCCATCGCCGCTCTTGCTGACGCAGCGATGGTCTTCACGAGGCTATTCGCGCCTCCGCCGGCTCTTGGCACTCGCCCGCGCCTTGGGCTCGGCAACGAGCCCCAAGGCATCGGGCAAGCAAGGACGTCAGGCGTGGCCCAACCCACGCCAGGATGCGGGCGCGCTTATTTGCACTTCCCTTCGAGGTCCTCGACCGCGTCACCGAAGGCCTGGCCGTCGGGCGAATTCTCGTCGAGGCCTTCGCCAGCCTCCCACGCCTCGGCGAAGTCGTCACCGAGCTGGTCGAGATACCCGTCGACCTGCGCGTCGACCTTCGGGTCCTCCTTGTCGCCGGCTGCTTCCGAGACTTTGCTCATCTCGCAGAAGATTTTGAGCTTGGCGGGATCGGCCCCCACGGCACTGATCACCTTGATGGCGGCGTCAATCTTTGGACTCGCGGCCAAGGCCGGCGAGCATGCGAGCCAGAACGCTGCAACAAAAGCAACTGGGACACGCATTCGGATCTCCTGAGCGTCGAGGTTGAAGGTACAAGCCGTTAAAAGCCTGGGCCTTCTATCGTAGCGCAATACCGGTGGCAAGCTGGCGCAAGGTTATGGTCCTGCCCGATGCCCGGCCCGATGCCCGCCCAGGCCGACGCCCAGGCCGGTACCCTCGAGGATCGCGGGACCGCTGCTTGGCGCCCTCGGACGGGCTGGCAAATTGCTGCAACGCAAACAAGAGCAGACGGCTCGTCGGCGGGGCCCGACCTCGCACACGCATCGGGCAGTGCCCGATCGATAGCCACCAACAACACAACGAAAGGGCCCCGCAGCGCACCGCACCGTGCTGCTTTGCCGACATCGTCGCGCGGCGAATTTCATGCGAACAGAAAAAATTGGTTGCAGAAACCCTTTTGCTTGCCCATCTTCGATACTCAAACGACGAATGTGGAAATGAACATTCGTTCATAATACCAACATCGTCGTTCGAAGCAAAAAAGAAACGGGGGAGCGAGACAAATCGTCCGCCGTCAGACCAAGGAGGCACGGACTATATGTCGAAGGTTTGGAGCTGCAATGAGTGGGATCAACTGGAGGAGGTTATCGTCGGTAATCCGCTGCGAGCGCGATTTCCCACGCCCGACCTCAGCACCCAGGTTGCAGAATTCCCGGACCGCCCGCTAACGGAAATTCCGCGCGGGCCCTTTCCGCAGCAGATTATTGAAGAGACCGAAGAGGATTTGTCTGCGTTCATTAAAATCCTCGAGGATCTGAATATCGCAGTCAAACGCCCCGAGACATGGCCGCACGAAGCCAAATTCTCGACGATCGACTGGGAATCGCAGGGGTACTACAACTACTGCCCTCGGGATGTTTTGCTCGTCGTCGGCGACCAGATCATCGAAACGCCCAACGTCATCCGCAGCCGTGCCCAGGAGACGTTCAGCTACCGCAAGCTGCTGATGGAGTATATGAAGGCGGGCGCCAAGTGGTACAGCGCGCCCAAGCCGATGCTGCTGGATTCGCTTTTTGAGGGCTTCGATCCGGACAAGCCCAGCCCGCGCAACGACGAGCCGGCATTCGATGCGGCCAACGTCCTGCGGTTCGGTCGGGATCTGGTCTATCTGGTCAGCGCAACGGGCAACGAGTTGGGCGGCTATTGGCTGCAATCGATTTTGGGCGACAAATTCCGGGTCCACCTCTTCAAGGATGTTTATTATGGCAGCCATATTGATTCGACTTTCGTGGCGCTGCGCCCCGGCCTGATCCTTTGTAATCCAGAGCGCGTCAATAGCGATACCCTGCCGAACATCTTCAGGCAGTGGAAGGTTATTTACAGCCCGCCGATGGAAAATACCGGCAGATATGAGCCCGACTATCTCAACAAATGCATCGGCAGCGACTGGATCGACATGAATGCATTCAGCGTCAAGCCGAATCTGGTTGTCGTCGACAAAGATCAGACGGCCCTCATAAAACTTCTGGAAAAAGAGGGCCTCGATGTCATCGCGTTGAAACTGCGGCACTCAAAAATGCTGGGTGGCGGTTTCCATTGCGTGACCTTGGACACCCGGCGCGCCGGAACGATGCAAAGATACTTCGATTGAACGGATTGCGGTCATGCTCTCCGTTGAGCGAACTTGACATCGAGCGATCTGGACCGGGCGAGCAGGCGAGGAAGAGGAACGCGCATTGGCAGCAGTTTTAGCAGCAACGACCTTGGCGGCTCTCTTTGTGCTGACGTTCGCGGCCTGGAGGCGATACCTCTGGGCTGCGCAGCCGCACGGGCGCAAGGACACCTGCCCCTATAGCCTGACGGACGTGTTCGGCGACGGCCACCTCGCCAAGGTTCCGCATCAGAAGGGCATCCGCTGGCTCGACGAGGTCTTCGCCCGCTCCGCGAAGAGGTTCCCCGACCTCACGGCGCTGCAGATTCCCCACACCGGAGAGTCCCTGACCTTCGCCGAGCTGGACGCGCGGGCGCACGACGTGGCCTCCGCCCTTGCGCCCTTCCTGACGGGCCCGGACCAGGTCGTGGCCGTGGCCATGTCGCAGGACAACTGGCAGATCGTGGCCTCGCATCTCGGGATCCTGAAGGCTGGCGGCACGGTGATGTTCCTCGACACCACCCTGCCCGAGGCCCTGATCACCCACATGCTCAACGACGCGCAGCCGGTGGTCATTCTCACGCGGGGGCAGGCCGAGTTCCGCGACCTGCCGACGCTCGACGTGCTGACGTTGCCGGCCGGCAGGCCCCGAGCGGAGCCACCGACCTGGCTCGACGACCCCACGCAGCGGCTTGCGACCATCTTCTACACCAGCGGCACCACGGGAAAGCCCAAGGGCGTTGAGTGCCCGCACGCCGGCTACGTCAATCTGGCGCTCAGCTATGCCGACTACTTCGATCTCATCCCGGGCATGGACGCCACCTCGCTCACCTCGTCGCTGGGCTACGACGGCTCCGTCTCCGAGATGTACAGCGCCTGGGTGTCCGGCTGCGCCGTGGTGATGCTGACCAAGGAGCAGATCCGGTCGGGGCCCGATCTCGTGCCGATCCTGCGCGAGGCCGAAGTCACGGTGCTCTTCTGCCCGCCGGTGCTGCTCACCACCCTCACGCCGACCCCCGAAGTCGACCTCCCCTATCCCCTGTGCCGCTACATCGTGCCGGCGGGTGAAGCTTTCCCCAGCGCGCTCGTGGAGCCCTGGACCCGGGGCAGGCGGCAGATCATCAACACCTATGGCCCCACGGAGGCGAGCACCGACACCAGCCGCCAGACCCTGCGGCCGGGAGAGCCCATCACCATCGGCTCGCCGTTCGCCAACGTCACCTACGTCATCCTCGAGGAAGGCCAGCTCCGTCCGCTGCCCCACGGGGAGGTTGGAGAGCTCTGCATCGGTGGGGTGCACGTCGCGCGCGGCTATCGCAACCTGCCGGAGCAGACCGCGGCCAAGTTCATCACGCACCCTGAGTTCGGCCGCCTCTACCGCACCGGGGACAAGTGCAGAATCGACATCGAGACGCAGCGCGTGCACTTCTTCGGCCGCATCGACGCGCAGCTCAAGGTGCGCGGGCACCGCGTCGAGGCGCAGGCCGTCGAGGACATCCTGCACACGCAGTTCAGCGAGATCGAGGCCGCGGTTCTCGACTATCAAAACGAGGCGCTCGTCGCCTTCGTCGCCGCGCCGTCGGTCTCCAACGGCCATATCTCGGTCGTCGCCCAGGCACCGGCAGACTGGGCCGCCCGGGTGACGGCAACGCTCGCCAGGCAGCTTCCCGAGCCCTCGGTTCCATCGAAGATCTTCCTCGTCGAGAAGTTCACGATGAAATCGGTCTCCGGCAAGATCGACCGCAAGCGCCTGCCGGACTTGTCACATCTTCTGAGGAACGGCGCCGCGGACGTGGAGGACGCCGCGGGCGACCTGCCCGTCAGCGCAACGCGCAACGGAAACGGGCACGCCGAGCCGCTCAACGGTCATCACGCCTTGGACCCCGACTGTGAAGAGGTGCTGGCCATTTGCAGCAGCCTGTTCGAGACGCCGCTGGGGCCGGACGACGGCTTCGCCGAGGCCGGCGGGCACTCCATCCTCATCGCGCGCCTGGCCCAGCAGCTGCAGGCCGCGGGATGGATCGTTTCCGTCCGCGCGCTGCTCAGCGACTGCAACACGGCGCGAAAAGTGGCGAGCCGTCCGCGGGTGCTGCAGCAGGTCACCGAGCCCCTCTTTGGGCGTGCGCATTCCGAGGAGATCAGGGGTGAGCGCGACGAAGCCGCGGCAGAGGTGCTGTCGGTTGGATACTTCACGACCCTGCAGCTGCTCTTCGCCTTCGTCCTCTATTCCCCCGCGCTCGTGGCCTTCCTCGTCCTCTTTGGTTTCGTCGAGTTCGGCACCTTCTTTGCGACCGCCGACCTCTCGGCCTTCATCATCGTCGGCGCCGTAGTCTATGCGCTGAGCCTTGTTACGCCCTTTGCCAGCCTGCTCTGGATGATGGTGGTGAAGCGCCTCATGGGGGGCGATCTTTACAATGACGACGTGACCCCGGGCGTGTACCCGAAATGGAGCAGAATGCACCTCAGGGTGTGGTGCATCGGGCGGATGCAGAGCCTGGTACTCCTCTCCGTGGGCGCGATGTACCGCAGCGCGCCGCTCATGGCCTTCGTCCTGCGGCAGCTCGGCGCCAAGGTGGGCAACAACCTCCAGTGCGCCAAGGACGCCGATTTTTCGGGGCCGCTGAGCCTGCTCACCATCGACGACGACGTCGCCGTCCAGACCGGCGCCTACATCCATACGACCAGGTGGTCGGGACAGAACCTGCACGTCGGGCCGATCCACCTCGAGAGCGGCTGCAAGATCGGGATGCGGGCCGGCGTTGCCGAGAATGTGACGGTGGGCGCGGGCAGCTGGATCACGCCGTTCACGCCCGTCCTCGCCGATGTGGGCCCGCGGCAGATGTGGGAGGGGGCCCCGGCCCGCTCGAGCGGCCGCTGCACCGAGCTGAAGCGCACGGCAGACGCCTGCCGCTACGCGCAGCCGGGGTGGCTGCTGGAGACAGCCAACATCTCGATGCAGGTGGTGCTCTTCTTCTTCCTCAGCGTGCTCCCCACCGCCGTGATCTTGTGGGTTGCGCGCGGCTTGATACCTGCGGGAGAGGCAGAGCTTTCGGGCGCGGCTTTCACCGCCTACGTGCCCGCGGGTGGAAGCAACGAGCTTCCGGCCAACTACTTCTTGGCGACGCCCCTCTACGAGGTCGTCGGGCATCTGACCCTTTATGCCTTCATCACCGCCTGGGCCTCCGTCGTCGTCACCTCGCTGTTGACCTGTCTCTTTATCCGCTGCACGGCCGCCGCGCCGGGGCTCTACCCCTCGCGCGGGCTCAAAGCGTCTCTCCTCATGTATCGCATGGGCAAGATGAACGGCATCCAGGGGGCGTGGACCTGGACCATCACGGGCCAGTATCTGCGCGCGCTGGCCGGCATGCGCTTCCCGCGGGTGGGCGCCTCGGAATGCGACCTCATGTTCAACCTCGTGCCGGAGCTTGCCAGCGCGGACTCCCAGGTGTTCTGGTCCAACGGCTGCTACACGAACATGCTCGACTACGGCGCCGAGCACATCAAGCTGCGCGAGCTCGACATGCCGCGGAATTTCTTCAGCGGCAACAACTGCGTGGCGGAGCACGGCCAGTTCCCCTCCAACTTCCTTTTGGGCGTGTCGACGCCGGCCAGCGACATACAGTTCCGGCGACAGATGCGCTCGCGACCTGGCGAGTCGATCACGGTGGCAGGAACCCCGCCCGTGAAGTTTGCCAGCGCGTCGTTCGAGGCCGAGAACAAGGCCCACGCACTGCCGGGCTTTCCCCTCTTTCTCACGCGGATCCTGCTGAACGACTTCTTCAGTGTCGGCATGCTGCGTATTGCCGAGGCGCTCATTTTCACGGTCCTCTACATCTGCCTGTTGCGGTGGGGCGAGCAGCCGGTCGTCAACGCGATCATCGCGTTGATCCTCACCGAGATGAGCCTGATCGCGCTCACCGTCGGCACCAAGAAGCTACTGGTCGGCAGCGAATGGGGGGCAGACCACTCGACGCCCTTCTGGTCCTGGCGCCACTTCGCCTACTTCTTTGCCCAGGACTGCTTCTTCGTCTGGTGCAAAGGCGTCATGGCGCTTTCCGCCGGCACCGTGCTCTCCAACATCATCCTGCGCTGGATGGGTTGCCGGATCGGCGCTGGGACCATCGTGACGAGGCCGATGCAGTGCTTCGACTGGAACGCGGTGTGCTTCGGCCGGGATTGCGTCGTCGACGGCTTCCTGCAGTTCCACAGCTTCGAGAACATGACGCTGAAGGTGAAGCAGACCCAGATCCAGGATGGCTGCGCCGTCGCCTTCGGCGCCACCGTGATGGGCGGCGCCGTCATCGAGCGGGACACAACGCTCATGCCGCTGTCCATGGTGCTCAAGGAGATGAACATGCTCACCGCCACCTACGAGGGGAGCCCCGCGGAGCCTGTGGCCGGCTCGACCTTGCTCTATCCCGTCGCCCTGCCGCGACGAGGCGGCACGCAGCCTGCGATCATGCAAGAGGCGCCCGAGGAGGCGCATGCCTTCGGATGACGGTCGTCGACAGCGGCTGGACCTGCGACCTGTTCGCCGCCGGCGTACGCGATTGGACCCCGGCCGGGGCACGGCATGCAGCGCACGTGCTGTTTGCGCCCGTTGCGCACGATGCGGAGGTAGCGAGGCGCTGCGCGTCGGTGCTGTCGGATAGCGAGCGGGAGAGGGCCGGCCGCTTCGTCACAGAACAGGGCAAGGCCCATTTCGAGCAGCGGCGGGCATTTCGCCGCTACTGCGGCGCGAGCGCGCTCGGATCGCGGAGGGACCTGCCCGAGATCGTGTTCGCGGAGACGGAGCAAGGGCGCCCCTATCTTCCCGATTCCCCCAGCCTCTGGTTCAGCTTCTCCTCCTGCCGGTTCGGATTCCTCGGGGCGTGGTCGGCGACGCACGCCATCGGCGTCGACCTCGAAGACCAGACGCGGAAGCTGGACGCGCTGGCACTTGCCCGTCGATACTTCGCGAAGGCCGAAGCCGAGGCCCTCGAGGCGCTGGAGGGCCCAGCGCGGCAGCGTGCATTTCTCAGGCTGTGGAGCCTCAAGGAGGCGGCGCTGAAATCGATCGGACAGGGCTTGCCCGTCGGCCTCGATGCGTTCGCGTTCGAGCTGGCAACAGATGTGCGCGTCGTTCATGCGCCCCCCGAGCACGGTGGGCCGGAGCGATTTCATGCCCACGTGATCGGGGGGAGAGAGGATTGCGCTGCCCTGGTCGTCCGCAGCGACGCCTGACGTAGCAGCAAAGCTCTTGACACAGATATGCACGACACCGTGCGCCCGACAGGCGCGCCATGCGCCGTCGACAACACCGATTGGCTGAAAGCCGCGGCCATCGTTCTGGTCTCGGTCGACCACTACGGCTATTTCTTCGTCGAGAATAACCTCTGGTGGAGCGCTTTCGGGCGCTTGGCGGCGCCGCCGTTCTTCTTCCTCATGGGCTATGCGCAGACCCGCACCGTCCCGCTGCGCTGGATCGGGCTCGGCATCATCCTCACTGTGCTCGACAGCTGGAATGCACAATGGGCCTGGGTGGCGCCCAACATTCTCTTGAGCTTCGCACTGATCCGCCTCGCGCGGCCGCACGTCGAGGCCGTTCTGAAGCGCTACAACGGGGCGGCCCTGGCCATCATCGTTCTCGCGCTGCTGGCGATGCTGCCGATGGCAAAGCAGCTTGTCGATTACGGCGCGGAAGGTTGGCTGTGGGCCCTTCTCGGCCTCTGCCAGCGCAGATATGCCGATGCTCGCTCGACCGGCGCAGACGGCGCGGTCCCAGGCTCGGCACGTCCCGCATATGCGGCAATGACGAACGAGGGCCTCATGCGCCTCGCGGCGTGCTTCGTCGCTGCCGTCGTCTATGTCTGGCAGGAGCAGACGGAATACGCATTTCCCCAGCCCCACCTCGCCGTCTTCGTCCTCGGCGTGGGCGTCCTGTCTCTCATCCTGTGTTTCTTCCAGCGCGGGCCCAGCCGCATCCAGCCGCCGCCAGCGCTGGCCGCCCCGCTGCGCTTCATCGGCCGCCACACCCTCGAGCTCTACGCCATCCAGCTCGCCGCCTCCGAGCTCATCGCCATGGCCCTGCGAAGCTAGCTAGATCGTCCGGTAGCCGCCGTCCGCCATGACGATTCCGCCGGTGACGTAGGCCGACAGGTCGGAAGCGAGGAAGACCGCCGGGCCGACGATATCCTCGGGCTTGCCGGCGCGGCCGAGCGGGGTGTGATCCAGGAAGACCTTCACCAGCTCGGGGTTATTGGCGCGCACCTGCGCGTTGAGCGGCGTCTCGATCAGGCCAGGGCCGATGGCGTTGACGCGCACCCCGTCCTTGCCGAGCTCGGCCGCCAGCGCGCGCGTGAAGCCGAGCACGGCGTGCTTGGAGGTGGTGTAGGCCGGCGAGTTCGGCGTCCTGACGTGCACGAACGACTGGATCGAAGCGATGTTGACGATCCGGCCCTTGGTCGCGCGCAGCTGGCCGAGAAAGGCGTGCGTGACATTGAACACGCCGTTGAGATTGATGGCCATGATGTCCTGCCAGTCCTTCAGGACTGCTTCAGGGTCCGACGTGAAGGCGTTGCGGCGATTGATGCCGGCATTGTTCACGAGCACCGAGACCTTGCCGATCTTGTCGCCGATCTCAGCGGCGACCCGCTGGCACGCCTGCCGGTCGGTCACGTCGAGCTTGAGGCTCGTTGCCTTGCCGCCGGCATCGAGGATCGACTTGCAGGTCGCGGCCGCCGAGTCCGCATCGATGTCGAGCACGACCACGTTTGCGCCTTCGCGGGCGTAGCCGAGCGCGATCGCCTGGCCGATGCCCGAACCGGCGCCCGTGATTGCCGCAATGCGTCCCTCGAGAAGCCCGCTCATCCCTTTCCTCCCTGCCTCTGCGCCAGCCGGTGCGCCGCCACCGCGGCGAAGTACGGCGCAGCCTAACACAACTCCTCCTCTGCATCGTCGGTCGACAGCCGCGGATCGGCTCAGCTACCGGGCACCGTGCCGGCGGGCAGGGCCGCAACGTGCTCGGCAATGCGGCCCGGCTGCGTCAGCCAGATCTCGTCGCTGTGCGCCAGGATGTGCTGCATGGCCCGCCGCAACTGCCGCAGGCGGAACGGCTGGCCGAGGATGAAGGTGTGCAGCACGAACGGACACACCAGCGGCTGGCCCTTCCGCGCCTGCCCCAGCATCTCGTCGAACTGGTCGATCCAGACGCGGGCGAGTTCCTCGGCGGTGTGCTGGCGAAACACCAGCATCGGCGAGTCGTTGGTCTCGATCGGATAGGGCATGTTCAGGATGCGGCCCCGGCGCGTGCGCATCCAGACGGGCTGGTCGTCGAGCGGCCAGTCGCACTGGTAGAGGTAGCCGGCCTCCTGCAGCAGGTCCAATGTCACGCGCGACTGCGACAGCCACGGGCTCATCCAGCCGATCGGCCTCCTGCCGGTGAAACTGGCGATGGCCTCGGTCGTCTCGCGGATGAGCGCGGCCTCGGCCTCCTCCCACAGGTCGCCCTGGCGCTCCGCGTTGCTGCGGCCGTGGGCCACGAACTCGTCCCCGCGGGCAAGCATGCGCTCGCCGATCTCGGGGTGGCGGTCGAGCACCACGGCGTTGATGTTGTGGGCGAGCGGACAGGCGAGCTCGTCGAAGAGATCGAACAGCCGCCAGATGCCGACCCGGTTGCCGTAGTCGCGCCAGGCGTAGTTGCGCTGCGACTGCGGCGCAGTTCCCGTCGCGCTGTCGGAGCCGAGCCCGGCGCCGAAGGCGAAATACTCGATGTTGTTGCAGAAGTAGACCGCGAGCCGCTTGTCGCCCGGCCAGGCATAGGTCTGCCGCTTGGTGATCGGCGACCAGTCGTAGCGGTCGTGCGCTGGCAGCTTCATCGGCGCGGCTCCTCCCTCTCGCGTTGTCCTGCCGGAAGCCCGCTCATGCTGTGTCTGGCGAGCGTTGCGGCCTCGTCACAGAATACCCTGCAACACGCGGCCGAGATACTCGCTCGCCACGCGCCTGGCGCGTCAGGATGGACCCGACCGGCCGTATCCGAGCGCAAGCAGCTGCGCGATGCTTTCCTCGATCGCCCGGTCGGGCTCGGGCGCGATGATCTCGAGCATCGGCCGGCCGCGATGGCCGATCTCGGCGAGCACCGGCGGCACCACCGCGAACGGCACCGTGCCGAGCCCGACGGCATCGTGGCGGTAGATGCTCTGCCCGGTGTCGGAATAGTGCACCAGCCGCAGGCGCCGCGCACACTTGCGCAAGCCCTCGGCGATGTCCTCGCGGATGAACCAGGCGTTGGCGACATCGTAGACGATGCCGAGATCATCGTTGCCGTAGGTGTCGAGCGCCGCCAGCAATTCGTCGATCGCGGGCAGGAAGGCAAACGACATGTTCTCGACATAGAGGCTCGTCCCCGCCCGCTGCGCGATGGGCACGAGACGGTCGAGCGCCCGGAAGAAGTGCCCCATCAGCTGCTCGCGCGGCATGGCAAAGAGCGGGTTCGCCTTGCCGGGACCTATGATCACGCCCGGCACGCCCAGGTCACCCGCGAGCACGACGGTGCGCTCCAGCAGATCGAGGCTATGGCCACGCATCTCCTCCGACGCCGCCGCGATGTTCACGTCGATGTTGGGCATGTTGAGCGTGGCGACCTCGAGCCCGCGGGCCTCGATATGCCGGCGCAGGCTCGCCCGGTCCCGCGCCGCTCATGTCCTTCGGCCAGAGATGGCCGGGGTAGATCATCAGCTCGAAGGCGCGATAGCCGCGATCGGCGAACCGGTCGAGGAACTGCCGGGCGTCGAGGTCGATTGTGTAGGAGTAGGAATTGATGGCAAACTTGCCCGCGTCCTTGGGGCTGACGGTCATTGGCTCCTACCTTGCGGGTTGGTGCTCGCTCCTGCCAGGGGATCAGTCATAGCGTCTCTCACACGTCGAAGAACAGCCGCCTCCCGTGTCATCTTCCACCCAACCGCATCCTTCGCAGCTCACCGCCGTCGTCGCCGGCGCCACCGGCGCGGTCTCCAAGCGGCTGATCGAGGTGCTGGGGGCCGACCCCAAGTTGGAGCGTGATCGGGCTCAGCCGCAGCGCGCCCGCCGCCTCCGCCCCGATGCGCCACGTTGCCGTCGATCTCTCCGACCCGGCCGACTGCCGGCGGCGTCTCGAGCCGCTGAACGCTGCGACCCACCTTTTCTACTGCGCGCGGGCCAAGCATGGCGAGGGCGGCACCGAGAGCGTGGAGGAGAACGTCGCCATGCTGCGCAACGTGCTCGACGCGGTCGAGGCGGCGGCGCCCGGCCTCCAGCACGTGCATCTCGTCGAGGGCCTCAAGTGGTACGGCGTGCACCTCGGCCCCTACCCCACGCCCGCCCAGGAGGACGACCCGCGGCACATGCCGCCCAACTTCTACTACGACCAGGAGGACCTGCTGCGCGAGCGCCAGCGCGGACGGCCATGGACGTGGTCGGCATCGCGCCCCAACGTCATCTGCGACTTCGCCCCGGAGCGGGCCCGCAACCTCAGCTCCACGCTCGGCGCCTACGCGGCCATCGTTGCCGAGCTCGGCATGCCGCTGGACTTCCCCGGCAAGCCCGGCACTTATGCCGCCCTGACCGAGCTCACGGATGCGACCCTGCTCGCCCGCGGCCTCGCGCACATGGCCACCAGTGAGGCCTGCCGCAATCAGGCCTTCAACATCACCAACGGCGACATCGTCCGCTGGTCGCGCCTTTGGCAGCGCGTGGCCGATTTCTACGGACTGAAGGTCGGCGCCGTCCGCACGCTGCAGCTCGGCTCATGGATGCGCGACAAGGAGGCCGTGTGGGAGCGCGTGGTCGCCCGGCACGGGCTCGAGCGCCGCCGCCTCGATGAACTCGCGCACTGGGCGTTCGCCGACTTCGTCTTCGCGCAGGACTACGACGTGGTCTCGCGCACGACCAAGCTGCGCCAGGCCGGCTTCCACGAGATCTACGACACAGAGCAGATGGTGATCGATCACCTCACGCGCTATCGCGAAGCACGCCTGCTGCCATAGGTGGCAAGCAGGCGACAGCGTCGATGCCGGTCATTCCATCTCGAACCCTGCACGCATGCGCGCCAATCGCCGATCGCGGCCTCGGTCAAATCCGGCGGCGCGGCGCCAACCTGTCATCAAGCCTACGCAATAGAGGAACAAGAGATGCGCGCTTCCTGCGTGTATTGACTGGAGGATGTGATGCGGACGGCAATCTTTGCGGCGTTTGTGGCGACGGCAGCGGCGATGCCGGCGCATGCGACGACGGTCTACCCGATCGATCGGGCGGACATCCTGGCGGGCGCCAAATTCGACTTCAAGGTGGAGTTCGACGGTGTCGCCGATCCGGCCAAGGTCAAGGTGACGATCAACGGCCAGGACTACGCCAGCGTGATCGGCGCCGGCAAGCTGATCGACAAGGAAGAGGGGGTGAACGCCTCGGCCCTCATCGTGCGGGACGTCGTCATCGACAGCCCCGGCGCCTACAAGGTGGAGGCCAGCGACGGCAGCAACACGAAGGCCGTGACCTGGAACGTCTACAAGACGGCGACCGAGCGCAAGGCCAAGAACGTCATCTTGTTCATCGGCGACGGCCTGTCCATCGCCCATCGCACGGCGGCACGCATCCTGTCGAAGGGCATCGTGGAGGGTAAGTACAAGGGCCCCCTCGAGATGGACGACATGCCGCACATGGCGCTGATCACCACCTCGGGCGTCGACTCGATCATTACCGACTCGGCCAACTCGGCAAGCGCTTACAACACCGGCCACAAGTCGAGCGTCAACGCGCTCGGCGTCTACGCCGACCGCACCAAGGACACCCTCGACGATCCCAAGCAGGAGACCCTCGCCGAGCTGCTGAAGCGGCGCATGAGCATGGCCATCGGCGTCGTGTCGGACGCCGAGCTGGAGGATGCGACCCCGGCCGCGGTCGTGGCGCACACGCGTCGCCGCGCCGACAAGGCCGAGATCGTGGGCATGTTCCACGACGTGCAGCCGCAGGTGATGCTGGGCGGCGGCTCGGCCTACTTCCTGCCCAAGGGCACGCCGGGCTCGAAGCGCAAGGACGACCAGGACTATATCGCGCGCTTCAAGCAGAGCGGCTATCAGCTGGTGACCACGGCGGCTGACATGAACGCGACCGCCGCCAAGAGCGACACCACGCGCCTGCTCGGCCTGTTCCACACCGGCAACATGAACGGTGTCCTCGACCGGCGCTTCCTGAAGCCGAAGTACGTCGCGAAGTTCCCGAGCCAGCCCGACCTCACCGAGATGACGGACGCCGCCATCAAGGTGCTGTCGCGCAATCCCAACGGCTTCTTCCTGATGGTGGAGGCCGCGCTGGTCGACAAGTACTCGCACCCGCTGGACTGGGAGCGGGCCGTCTACGACACCATCATGTTCGATAAGGCAGTGGCCATCGCCAAGCGATACGCCGAAGAGCACAAGGACACGCTGGTCATCGTCACCGGCGACCACACCCACGGCGTCTCGATCGTCGGCACCATCGACGACAACGCCAAGGGCGAGGAGATGCGGGACAAGGTGGGCGTCTACGCCAAGGCCGGCTATCCGAACTACGCCGACACGGACGGTGACGGCTATCCCGACACCCCCGACGTCTCGAAACGCCTCGCCTTCTTCTTCGCCGACTTCCCCGACTACTACGAAACCTGGCGGCCCAAGATGGACGGCGTGTTCGCCCCGACAATTCGCGACGAGAAGCGCAACGCGATCGCGAACCCCAAGTACAAGGACCTGCCGGGCGCCACGCTCCGGATCGGCAACCTGCCGCACTCCGCCGATACGGACGTGCACACGGCCGACGACCTGGTCGTCACCGCCATGGGGCCGGGCGCGGAGCGCATCCGCGGCCTGCTCGACAACACCGAGATTTTCCGCGTAATGGTGGAGACGCTCGGCGTGAGCGGCGCCAAGCTGCAGGCTAACGCCAAGTGATCGAGGCGCGGTAGCCGGAACCGATCCTTAAGGGACCGGCTCCGGCCGCCTGCCATTCATCGCGCATGCGCGCGACCGAGATCCGAGTCCGCCGATGCTCACCCGCCGTCGGATCTGCGCAGGTGCGGCCTGGCTGCTCATGTCCGCGGCTGCGCATCGCGTTGGGCGGGCGCTGGCCAATAACGAGTCGATGATCACCTTCGATGACCTTTACGCGGAGCGCAGCGTCCTCGGCTACAAGCTCTCCAACAAGGTGCTGGCGCTCGCGAACAAGCCGGTTGCCATGCGCGGCTACATGGCGCCGCCCCTGAAGGCCGAGGCCGATTTCTTCGTTCTGACGCGCGATCCGGTGTCGATCTGCCCGTTCTGCTCGAGCGATGCGGACTGGCCCGACGACATCGTCGTCGTCTACCTGTCGCGCGCGTCGACCTTCGTGCAGCAGGGGCACCCGATCGAGGTCACCGGGCGGCTCGAGGTCGGGTCGAAGATCGATCCCGTGACCGGCTTCGTCAGCCTGTTGCGCATCACCAATGCCAGCTATGTCGCCCTCTGAAGCGGCCATCGCGCCGGCCCCAGCCGCCACGCCGAGGATCGGCGCCCTCAGCGTCGAGGGCGTGTTCCTCAGCTACCGGGACGCGGCGGGAGCCGAGCAGGTCGTGCTCGACATGGACCGCTTCGTCGTGTCTCCCGGCACGGCCGTCGGCATCACGGGCCCGTCGGGCTCGGGCAAGACCAGCTTCCTCTACGTCGCCAGCGGCATCGAGCAACCGAGCCGCGGACGCGTGGCCTGGGGCGACACCGTTGTCTCGGCGATGCAGCCGGCCGCGCGCGACCGGTGGCGGCGCGGTGCCGTCGGCTTCGTGTTTCAGGATTTCCATCTGTTCGAGGGCATGTCGGCGTTGCAGAACGTGCTGGTGGCGCTCGGCTTCGGCGGACATGCAGCGGACTCGGCGGCGGCCTACAGGCAGTGCGCAGGAGAGCTCCTCACCCGGGTCGGGATCGGCCATCCGCACCGCAAGGTCGAGCGGCTGTCGCGGGGTGAGCGCCAGCGCGTCGCCGTGGCCCGCGCGCTGCTGTTCTCGCCCGGCATTGTTCTCGCCGACGAGCCGACGGCCAGCCTCGACAAGACGAGTGGCCGCGAGGTGGCCGAGCTGCTGCTCGACCTCAGCCGCGATCTGAGGTCCACCATCATCGTCGTGAGCCACGACGAGGCGCTGCTTGGCTCCCTCGACGACGTGTACAGGCTCGAGAACGGTCGGCTGTCGCCGGCCGATGCCGCCGGGGCGCGCCCTTGAACCCGCTGCCCATCGTGCTTGCCGACATCCGCCGAACGCGCGCCGGCTTCGTCGCGGTGATCGTGCTGATCGGGCTCGCGGTCGCGCTCGGCGTTGCCGTCAGCGCCCAGGAGCGGGCGCTGCGCCTGGGATCGGCGCGGGCCGCCGACCGCTTCGATCTCATCGTCGGTGCAAACGGCAGCAAGACCCAGCTCGTGCTGACGACCGTCTATCTCGAGCCAGCCGCGCTCAACCTCGTTCCAGGCCGCCTCCTGGCGGAGATCTCGGCCGATCCCGGCGTGGCGTTCGCAGCCCCCGTCGCTTTCGGCGACTACTACCGGTCGTACCCGATCGTCGGCAGCTCCAGCCGACTTGGTCACCAACGGCGGACGGGCCGCGCCGGCCGAGGGCCGGATCTTCGCCAGCCTCGATGAGGTGGTGGTGGGTGCAGACGTGCCACTGGCGCTGGGTGCCCAGATCGCGCCGGCGCACGGCAAGCCCGACGCGATCCGCCCTCATCCCTTCGTCCACGAGCACACCAAGCTCAAGGTCGTCGGCCGCATGGCACGGCAGGGCTCGCCATGGGATCGCGCTATCGTCTCGCCGATCGAGTTCGACCTGGGCCGTGCACGGGCTGTGGCACGAGGCGCCGCATGCGCACAACGAAGCCGAGCAGAGCGGGGCGCACGAGGTGGGAAGCCTGGGCCCGCCTTGGCCGCAACGAGAGCTGCCCGGCGTCCCTGCCATCGTCGTCAAGCCCAGAAGCGTGGCCGACGCCTATCGGCTGCGCGGCCGCTACGGACGCGGGGAAACGATGGCGGTGTTCCCGGCCGAGGTCCTGACCGAGCTCTACGCACGTCTCGGCGACGCGCGCGACGCCCTCGCCCTGATCTCCATCGGCACCCAGGCGCTGGTGATCGGCGCCGTCCTGCTTGCCGTGTTCGCCTCCCTCGATCAGCGGCGGCGCAAGCTTGCCGTGCTGCGCGCGCTCGGCGCCTCACGCGCCTTTGTGTTTGCGACTGTTTGGGTCCAGGTGATCATCATGATCGTCAGTGGCGCACTGCTGGGCCTGGGGCTTGGTGCGCTCGGCGCATTGGCGTTGTCGTATGCCCTGTGGCGGCGCACGGGCCTCCAGCTTCCCGTCGCCGTCACCGCGCCGGAGCTGTGGCTCGTCGCCGCCGTGATCGCCGTCGGTGGAGTCCTGGCGGCACTGCCGGCCTGGAGCGCCTACCGGCAAAGCGTCGCGTCCGCGCTACGCAGCGGCACTTGATCCGGCCAGGCCGTTGCACAAATGCCGGGCCGCCCGCACACTGCCGCAAAACAGTCGCTGCCTGGGAGGATGACCGATGAGGCTGGAAACCCTGCTGCCTTTGGGAAAGGTGGACCCCGGCCTGCGCGCCCCTGAGATCGGCCTCGACCTCGGCGCCGTGGCAGCCGACGCAGCCCTCCTGGAGGAACTCGGCTACGACGGGGTCGTGATCGAGGAGACCAAGCAGGACCCCTACATCGTCATGGCGCTGGCGGCACAGGCCACGACACGCCTCGAGGTCGGGACCGCGATCGCCATGGCCTTCCCGCGCAGCCCCACCATCACCGCGCTCAGCGCCTGGACCCTGCAGAAGCTCTCGCGCGGCCGCTTCACCCTGGGCCTCGGCCCGCAGGTGCGCGCGCATATCGAGCGGCGCTATGGCATGGCCTGGTCGGCGCCGGGCCCCTGGATGCGCGAGTACGTGGGGGCCGTGCGCGCGGTGTGGAACCGCTGGCAGAACAACGTCCCGCTCGATTTCAAGAGCCCGCACTACACCATCAACCTGATGCCGCCGCTGTTCGATCCCGGCCCGATCGAGCACCCCGACATCCCCATACACTTCGCCGCCGTCAACACGCATATGTGCGAGGTGGCCGGCGAGGTCGCCGATGGCGTACGCCCGCACCCGATCTGCTCGGCCCAGTACATCGCCAACGTCATGATCCCCGAGGTGCGCAAGGGCGCCGCGAGCGCGGGCCGCTCTCTGGAGCATTTCAGGATCTGCCACAAGCCGCTCGTTGCCACGGCGGCGACGCGCGCCGAGCTCGCCACGCGCATTCGCGACGTGCGCGCGCGGCTCGCTTTCTACATCTCCACGCCCTCCTATCGTCCCGCCGTCGCCTACCACGGCCTCGGCGACCTGGCGCGCGAGCTGAGCCTGCTGGCACGGTCGCAGGAGTGGGAGAAGATGCCGGGCTTCATCACCGACGAGATCCTCGACCTATTCGCCGTGACCGGAACGCACCAGGAGATCGCCGCCAGGCTGCTGCAGCGCTTCGGCGACGTCGTCACCAACTGCGAGTTCTCGATCGCAGTGAAAGGCCCCGCCGACAAGGAGCAGCTGGCGCAGATCGTCCAAGACGTGCACGCCCACCCCCTCGACGCCGTGCGCCGGCGCCTGTGCGGGTAGGCCAGCCTTCCCCTCGCCCAGCTCGATGCCGGCTGAGCTATCCCGCCGCCGTCACGCCCCGTCCTTGCGCTTGCCGATCCCCAGCGAGCTCGCGAGGTCCATCGGCAGCGGGAAGACGATGGTGGAGCTCTTCTCTCCGGCGATGTTGAGCAGCGTGCCCAGATAGCGCAGCTGCATTGCCTCCGGCGACTTGGACAGGATCTCGCCCGCTTGCGCCAGCCGCTCGGCTGCCTGCAGCTCGCCCTCCGCGTCGATGATCTTGGCCCGGCGCAGGCGCTCGGCCTCCGCCTGCTTGGCGATCGCGCGGATCATGTTCTCGTTGAGGTCGATGTGCTTGAGCTCGACGTTGGACACCTTGATCCCCCACGCGTCGGTGCGCTCGTCCAGGATGCGCTGCACGTCGCCGTTGAGCTTCTCGCGCTCGGCCAGCATCTGGTCGAGGTCGTGCTGGCCCAAAACCGAGCGCAGCGTGGTCTGCGCGAACTGGCTGGTCGCCGTCTCGAATTGCTCGACCTGGATGACCGCCTTCTCCGGATCGAGCACCCGGAAATAGACCACCGCATTGACCTTGACCGAGACGTTGTCCTTGGAGATGACGTCCTGCGGCGGCACGTCGAGCACACGCGTGCGCAGGTCCATGCGCACCATCTGCTGGATGAACGGGATCACGAGCACGAGGCCCGGCCCCTTCACCTTCCAGAACCGGCCGAGCAGGAACACCACGCCGCGCTCGTATTCGCGCAGGATGCGTACCGCATAGCCCACGATCGCCACGATGATGATCAGCGGCAGCGCGCCCGAGAACAGGCCCACGAAGTCCGGCATGCTTCCTCCCCGGGCCCTGGCCCGTGTACTTATGGCTCTGCCGCCATAATGCGCCCACTCGCCCGCCCTGTCGAAGGTCCGTGCCTTGGGGTCACGGATTCTCCGTCCAGAAACCGACCCGTGACCGTCATCCCGGCGCCGGGCCGCCCCATCTATACATTTGCGGACATCTACTCGCGTTAGTCTGAATTAGTCGGCGCGGCCACTGCTTTGTCCGGAATCGGGTGAATTTCCGCCATGCTCCGGCACACTTGTGGTCCGGCAGGGCGGAGTGCCGTCCACAGGCCATGCCGATCTAACGTAATATTCTTGGGCAACCAGTCTCGGCCTGAGCCACAAATCGGCGGCTGCCCCGCTACGTCAGGACTCCCCCAACCCATCTCCGGTCGCCGAAGAACTCCCGATAGAGCCGCTGAACTTCCTCGGTATCGGACTGATCGCTTGGGAACACCTGAATCATTGGCAGCGATGCGACGCTGAGGCGACCGCCCCATAACACGTGACCATGCGGCGCACGCAATAGGCGGCCCTTGAGATCGGGCCCTGCGTCCCAGATAAAGACTCGCAGCCCGTGGTTCGTAACAGCGTTGGCGATCACCTCATTGATATGCTCATCGCCGAACCCGTAGCCGACGATCATCAAGCGCATGCCGCCCGCGTCCAGCACTCGCTTAAAGAGCGCCCGGTACCAGGTCAGGAGCGGAAAATCGGCGATCTGTTTTGTCTTGTCGGTGCCAACCACCATGACATTGGCGCCATCGGCCGTGCGCCAATTGAACGAGCCATGCAGCTTGATGACGTTCGTCCGCCCTGCAAGCCGCTCCTGATCCAGCGTGCCCTCTACGGGATGCATCACATAGTCGGCCGAATAGGCCTTGGTCAGCGATGTAAAAAACTCCTGCCGTCCTGTGGGCCGAACGCCCGGCAGCGCCGGCGACGGCGCGGTCCCGGCGTTGTAGAGATGCCGTTCGAAGAAGAGGTCCTGGTTGAGCGTGAACAAGAAGCCGGTGTCCACGCCCTCGTCGCGCCGGGAAAACCGGAACAGCAGCTTCTGTACCCCATTGAGATGCACGCCCTCATTGTTGAGGCGCCCGATCGCCCGATCCATCGAGACGAAGGCCGCGACGATCGCCTGCTCGAGCGTCTCGCGATCGGCTGCGGTGTACGGCGGGGCATGCGTTTTCGCCAGCGCCACTTCGAACGACTGTCCTCGCCCAGCAGCGCAAAGAGGCGAGGGTTGTTCTGGACCGCGGCGTTATCACTGATGAGCTCCCACATGCCGGGAGCCAGCCGCCCGCCCCAATTGTGCGACCACCCCGCCCCTGTTAGCAGCGTGAATTTGCTCCACTTGCCCGACTTGCCAGCCATCCGATGCTCCTAAGGGCTCGCAATCAGCGGCCCTTGGCCGATTCTTCGGATTCAAGTTACTAACGCCACCCGACCCTGACAATCACTATAGGAGCACCGGTGCCCAAAGTCGGAACTTGCTATCTCTGTGGATGCTGGGGCGCTCTCTCCTTCGAACACATCCCGCCTCGAGCCGCCTACAACGACCATCGTGTATTTGAGGCCAACATCAAGAAGCTCATTGGCACGGAATGGTGGGACGGTTCGAACTCTGGCGTCGAAGGCAAATGGGCCCAGCGCGGCGCCGGCAAAGAAACTCTTTGCGAGCGCTGCAATTCCAACACCGGTGCGTGGTACGGCTCTGCTTACGTCCCATGGGCTCAACGAGGCATGCAGCTGTTGATCGCCTCACGTGGTGAGATCTCGCTCGCATATCCCTATTCGATCTATCCGTTACGGGTGATCAAGCAAATCGCCGTCATGTTCTTCAGCGCATGTGGCCCGAGCTTGCGCACAAAGTTTCGACAGCTGGAGCGCTTCGTCCTGCAGCGCGAGGAGCAGCATTGGCCATCTGGATTGAGGATTCTTCTTTACATGGTCCACCCAACCAGGTCGGCGGCGTCTCGCCAGTCTGGCATGACGGGTGTGTTGAGATTCGACGCTCGGCGACAACACCTGTTTTCTGAAATTGCATTTCCGCCTTTCGGCTACATCTTGAGCGACGACGATGTTCCGATTGATACGCGACTCCTCGATGTGACTTATTTCGCCACATACAAATACAAGCACAAGAGCACCCTACACCTCAAAATCCCCGTGCTCCCCGTGGTTAGCTGGCTTCCTGCCGACTTCCGAACGCAAGAAGAAATCCAGCGAGCGATCGCGGCGAATCGAGCGTCGAACGTGAGGTGATCTTTGCGACAGTCGTTGGGACCACTTGAGCGCGTGGGCGCATATGCTGCTTCTGCGTCCTGACGGTGATGCCAGCCCCCTCCGGCTCCTAAGGTAGGCCGCGGCTGAGTGTCCGGTTGCTGAGGTATCACGCCTCTTGTCTGATATCGTTCTGCATCGGCATTGTTCGAACGGGGGGATGACCGCTTTCTCTGCACTGCCGACATCGCGCGGGCGGAATCTTGGGCGTAATCGACCGGCAGCTATTTCCCCGCCGCCTCCACCTCCAGCGTCAGCCCCGTGCGCCCCACCACGCGTACCTTCTGGCCCGTCGTCAGGCTCTGGCTCGAGCGCGCCGCCCAGATCTCGCCCTGCACGTGGATGCGCCCTTCGCGCTCGGCCCAGCTCACCACCTCGCCGACATCGCCGATCATCTCCGCGCCGCCCGTGCGCACGGGGCGCTGGCGCGCGCGCACGGCAAAGCCCAGGACGCCGGCAAAGAAGAGCGCGCTCAGCACGGCTATGCCGGCGATCACCTGCCACGAGACCCTGAGCGGTATGTCGCTTTCGCTGGGGTCGAACAGGAACAGCGCGCCTGTCACGAAGGCCACGATCCCACCCAGGCCCAGCATGCCGAAGCCCGCGGCGAACGACTCGGCCACCATCAGCCCGATCCCCAAGAGCAGGAGCGCCACGCCGCCGAAGTTGACCGGCAGCACGGACAGCGCCGTGAGCCCCATGATCAGGCTGATGCCGCCCACCACGCCCGGCGCCACCGCGCCCGGGCTCCAGAACTCGAACAGGATGCCGTAGACGCCGATCATCATCAGGATCAGCGCCACGTTGGGGTCGGCGATGACCGACATGATCTGCATCTTCCAGTCCGGCTTGATCTCGATGATCGCCCGCCCCTTCGTCTCCAGCCGCACGTCGCCGGCGGTCGTCTTGACGGACCGACCGTCGACCTGAGCCATCAGGTCGGGCAGGTCCTTGGCGATGAGATCGATCGCGCGCTCCTTGAGCGCGGCGGTCGCCGTAAGCGTAGCGGCATCGCGCACGGCTTTCTCCGCCCAGTCGGCGTTGCGGCCCCTGAGCTCGGCCAGCGAGCGGATGTAGGCAATCGCGTCGTTGAGGCTCTTGCGCGCGGAGACCGAGCCCGGGTCCTGATCGGCTTGCTTGTCCGAATCCGACTTCGGCTTCGATGGCGATGGTGAGGGCGCGCCGGGCAGCCCCGGTGCCGACAGCGCAATCGGCGTCGCCGCCCCCAGATGCGTGCCGGGCGACATGGCGGCGACGTGCGAGGCATAGAGGAGATAGGTGCCCGCGCTCGCGGCCCGGCTGCCGTCGGGCGCCACGTACATCACCACTGGGACCGGCGAAGCCAGGATCGCATGGATCATCTCGCGCGTCGAGGACAGGAGCCCGCCCGGCGTGTCGAGCCGCACGACCAGTGCCGGCGCCTTCTCGGCGGCGGCGCGTTTCAACCCTTTGGCCAGGTGCTCGGCAGCGACGAAGCCGATCGCGCCCTTGATGTCGATCAGGATGACCGGCGCAGCCTTCGCGTCCTGCGCGAACGCCTCATCCGGCGGCGCCGCCAGGAGGCAGACGAGAACGAGACCGGCGAGGAACGCGGCCAGGGCGTGCAGGGCGGAAAGACGCCTGCGATGGATCGCCACGGCGTGTCGCACGTTTCTCGGCTGTCTACCACTTGTCACGGAACAGGCCCCAAGCTGACGAAGCGTCCACGGCTCATCATAGCACCGATGCTTCTTCACCGTTGCAGAACTCGAATCCCGCTTCGGGCGGCAGCGGGGACCATGCGATAGTGCCGACAATGAACGCCTTCGATTCGTTCCTCGACTGGACCGGGCACTGGCTCGCCCGCCATATCCGCAAGGAGGAGCCGGGCGAGGAGCACCTGGTGCCCTCCGACCCCGATGCGTTGCGCCGCACACTGCGCCCCGGCGACGTGCTCCTGATCACAGGCAGCAGCAAGCTGTCGACCGCGATCAAGTACCTGACCCAGTCGACCTGGTCCCATGCCGCCCTCTATGTCGGCGACGTGCTCGATCCGCCCGGCGACGGGGGAGAGCCCCACACCCTCATCGAGGTTCTTCTTGGCGAGGGCTGCATCTCGGCGCCGCTGTCCAAGTACGAGCGTTTTCACACCCGCATTTGCCGGCCCGTCGGGCTCACCGACGCCGACCGCGAGGCGATCATCGGCTTCATGGTGTCGCGGCTGGGCACGCAATACGACACCCGCAACGTGTTCGACCTCGCCCGCTATCTCCTGCCCCAACCCCCGGTACCCGCCCGCTGGCGCCGGCGCATGATCGCGCTGGGCTCCGGCGAGCCGACGCGCGCCATCTGCTCGACGCTGATCGCGGAGGCTTTCGGGCGTGTGCGCTACCCGATCCTGCCCCGCATCGAGCGCGTTGCCCGGGTGAAGCGCGGCATCAGCAGCCTCAGCCGCCGCGAGGTCCTGCATATCCGCCACTACAGCCTCTACGCGCCGGCCGACTTCGACCTTTCGCCCTACTTCCGGATCATCAAGCCGACGCTCGAGGATGGCTTCAACTACAAGGGCCTGACCTGGGCGCCGGAACCGAAGCCAGCGCCGGTGCAAGCTCGCGACACGGAGGAGGCGCGGCGGGCGTGATTGCAGCGTCCGGGGCCACTTATCCCCGTGCCCTGCGGATCTGCTATGATATAGAGTTTTGAGTATAAATATGTATTCGAACCGGCCTGCGCAAACTGACAAAGAATAAAACTTCCTGAACCAAATATTGATGTTGACAGCGTCGCGCTGCTTCGCTATAGATCAGCTACAGTTCGACAGTCGCGCCTCGATTGAGGCGATCGCAAGCGGACGCAACTCTCAAAATCCTACGAATTCGGCGTCGAGATGCCCGCTCTCACTCAGCAACAGTGGGATGAGGTTCGCCGCGCCTACATCGAAACCGACGAGACCGTTCGGGACATCACTGCCCGCTACGACATCTCGTCCTGGGACCTCAGCCGCCGCGCGAGAGCAGAAAGCTGGCCACGCCGCGGCCCGCCACGTACTGCCCCTGCCAAGAAGCCCTTCGCCGACACGACCATCGACGTCCGCCGCCGGCTGGTCCGCCGTCTCTTCCGCATCCTCGAATTGGAGTTCGAGCTCATGGAGAAGCGCATGCAGACGCAATTGGAAGACCCGGACAAGGCCAACTTGGTGCCGGCAGGCGAGCGCGAGCGAGATGCGCGCACCGTCGCCACGCTGGTGCGAAGCCTCGACAAAGTGACGGAGATTGCAGCTGACCTCGACCGTACCTCAGGAGGGAAGCCAGGATCCGCAAGCGCCGACGAGCTCTTCGCCGAAGCCGACCGATTTCGCCGAGAGCTTGCGGAACGTCTTTCAAAGTTTATCCCAGCATCCAAGTAATCTGCAGGCGGCCTTCGCGGCCGAGACGGACACAACGAAGGAGCGCTTCTTCTTCGACTGGCGCCACTTCGCACGTCCCGACCAGGTTCCGCCCGAGCTCACCGGGCACGGCCAGCCCTGGCACACCTGGCTGCTGCTGGGCGGCCGCGGCTCGGGCAAGACACGCGCCGGCGCAGAGTGGGTGAGGGTGCGCTTCGACACCGACAAGCTCGAGATCAACATCCAGGGCTTCCGCCACGGCGCCATCCCCTCCATCCCCATCATCGAGATCCGCCTTTAGAGGCAACGGCACACGCCGCGCGCTCCCTCTCCCCTTGGGGGAGAGGACGTGAGGCCATGGCTTACGGTCGCTTTCTCCAGAGCTGAACACGAGGGTGCCCTATCCGATGCGGCCGTAAGTCATTTGGCCGAACCGGTGAGGGGCTACTTCCTGCCGATCGCAAGGCCCCCTCATCCGCCCCTTCGGGGCCCCTTCTCCCCAAGGGGAGAAGGGGCTTCAACCAACGTTTTGTTCCCATGAAACTCCTGCCCCCAGCCCTCCAGGCCGAAGGCTCGATCAGCCCCGACTACATCGCCGGCGCCAACCCAACCTCGGCGGTCTACGCGGCGCCCATGCTCGATCTCGCCCACGTCCACGTCTACACCTGGGATGCGCGGCCCTATCCCGCCTTCCCCAACAACACCGAGGTCTGGGGCGATGGTGGCAGCTGGCGCCTCGGCCACTGGATCACCGGCCGCCTCTCCAGCGCGCCGTTGGACGCAACCGTCTCGACCTTGCTTGCCGACTACGGCTTCGCCGACCACGACACGGGCGCGCTCGCCGGCACGCTGTCGGGCTTCGTCATCGACCGCGTTCTACCCGCGCGCGAGGCTCTGCAGCCGCTCGAGCTCGCTTTCTTCATCGACTCGCGCGAGAGCGACGGCCGCATCGTCTTCACCCATCGCGGCGCCCAGCCCTCGGCGGCAGAGGTGACACCTGACGATCTCGTCGAGCGCCGGCCAGGCGACGCGCTGAGCACACTCACCCGCGCCCAGGAGACGGACCTTCCCGCCTCCGCCAAGCTGACCTTCATCGCCGCCTCGGGCGACTATGCGCCCGCCGTGGAAGAAGCGCGCCGCCTCGCTGGCAAGAGCGGCCGCATCGCCGTCGCCGATCTGCCGCTTGTCCTGGAAACCGACCAGGCCGCCCGCATCGCCGAGACCTGGCTGTTCGAAGCCTGGGCCTCGCGCGAGCGCGCCGCCTTCGCCCTGCCGCCGAGCCGGCTCGCGCTCGAGCCGGGCGATCTGGTATCGCTGGAGGCAGGCGGCCGCTCGCGCTTGCTGCGCATCACCGACATCGGCGAGCACGGGTCTCGCGACATCGAGGCCCGCGGCATCGATCCCGAGGTCTACGGCGGCGTAGTGCCGTCCGTGCGCCCGCCGCCGGGCGCCGGCACCGACATCATCCTCGGCCAACCGCTCGTCCTGTTCCTCGACCTGCCGCTCTTGCGCGGCGACGAGCCGCCGCACGCGGGCTACGTCGCCGCCGCGCAGGTGCCCTGGCCCGGCGCCGTCGCCTTCTACCGCTCGCCGGAAAGCTCGGGCTTCGTCCTCAAGGCCGTGGCGAACGCACCGGCCGTGGCCGGCTCGCTGCTCGACCCGCTCCCCTGGGGCGTCCTGGCGCGCTACGACCGCGCCGCGAAGGTCCGCGTCAAGCTCGAGCGCGGGGCGCTCGCCTCCGTCACGCCGCTGGCGCTGCTCGCCGGCGCCAATCTCGCCGCGATCGAGAACGAGGACGGCGGCTGGGAGGTGCTTCAGTTCGAGTTTGCCGTCCTCACCGAGCCCGCCACCTACGAGCTCTCCGTCCTGCTGCGCGGCCAGGCCGGCACGGAGGACGCCATGCGCGCGCCCCTGGCAGCCGGCGCCCGCTTTGTTCTTCTCGATGCGGCGCTTGCGCGCGTCGACATGGGCCAGGACGAAGTCGGCCTCGACTACACCTGGTCCTGCGGCCCCGCCAGCCGCCCGCTCGGCGACCCCGCCTACCTCGAGACGCATCACACCTTCACCGGACGCGGCCTCAAACCACTCAGCCCCGTGCATGTGCGCGGGCTACGCTCCGGCGGCGATCTCACGCTCGCGCTGGGTGCGGCGCACGCGCATCGGCGGCGACAGCTGGGAGACGACGGAGGTCCCGCTGGACGAGGATATCGAGCGCTACGAGATCGATATTCTCGACGACGCCGACGTCAAGCGCACGATCTCCTCCAACACCCCAGGCGCCATCTACACCGCCGCCGACCAGACCGCCGACTTCGGCGCCCCGCAATCCTCCGTCTCCCTGCGTGTCTATCAGATGAGCGCCGTCCTCGGCCGCGGCACCCCCCGCGCCGCAACGCTGTAAGGGGACAGCGCGCCCGGACTTCGCCTCCCCCTCGAGGGGGGAGGACGGCGCGCCATGAGTTAGCTCCGCTCACGTGCACCACGTTGTCCGCGCGCTCCAGGCAAGGAGCTAACTCATTCGGCGCGCCTGGTGGGGGTGTCCTTCCGCTCGTGCTGAGGGCATCTCCTGGAGCTCCGCCCATATACCGTCCATGACACCGTCGATGTTCTGGAATACGTCAATGCTGGGAATTCGCACGACGCGATAACCCTCGGTGCTGAGCCAGTGATCGCGACGACGGTCGTGTTCGATCTGCTCCGGCTCTGCGTGATGTCCGCCGTCGACCTCGACAATTAGAAGCTTCTCGAGGCAGACGAAATCCACGATGTAGCTGCCGATCGGATGCTGGCGCCTGAAGCGCAACCCCTCCACCTGGTTCGCGCGCAGCCTATGCCAAAGCTTGCGTTCCCCATCGCTCATCCTCTTTCGCAAACTGCGTGCGCGTTGATTGGCCATCCCTCAGCCTACTGCTGGAGGATGCTGCAGAACACCCCCACCCGATACGTCCAGCGGCTTAGCTCGCGCGTCGAACTCGGGGCGCGCTCGTCGTAGGCGAGCTAAGCCGCGGACGTATCGCCCTCCCCCCTCAGAGGGGGAGGTGACAGAGACCGTCGCCCCGATCCTTGCACTCACCCACCCCCATGTCCCAACCCCGCTGGCTCGAGCTGGCCTGGGCCGACCTCGGCGTCGCCGAGGCCGCCGGGCCGCGAGCAACCCCAACGTCGTGCGCTACTACGCCGAGGTCGGCCACGCCGCCGTCACCGACGACGCGGTCGCATGGTGCGCGGCCTTTCTTGGCGCCTGCCTGGAACGCGCCGACATCGGCAGCACGCGCTCGCTGCTCGCGCGTTCCTACCTCTCCTGGGGCGAGGCCCTGAGCGAGGAGCGTCACGGCGCCATCGCCGTGCTCAGCCGCGGCTCCGATCCGGCCCTCGGCCACGTCGGCTTCCTCGTCGGCACGACGCCCAACGATCTGATCCTGCTCGGCGGCAACCAGGGCGATGCGGTGAGCGTGCAACCGTTCCCGCGTTCCCGCCTGCTCGGACTGCGCTGGCCCGCCACGCAACCCGCGCTCCATCCCCCACGCCTGTCATCCCGGAAGCCGAGGGCCAACGCCCCGGGGCTATCCGGGACCCAGCCGCTGCCGATCCCCTATTCGAACAAGCCCTCGCGCATGTGCTGAAGATGGAAGGCGGCTACGGCGATGATCCCTACGACCCCGGCGGCCCGACCAACCTCGGCATCACGCTTGCCGTCTACGCCCGCTACAAAGGCGTCGATGTCACCGCCGACAACATCGGCGCTCTGAAATCTGAGCTGAAGCAGATCCCCGTCGAGACGGCGGGCCGCATCTACCGCAGCCGCTACTGGCTGGCGGCCCAATGTCCGCAGCTTGCCGCACCGCTCTCGGTCTTCCACTTCGACACCGCCGTCAACCATGGCGTCGACGGCGCCGCGCGCATGCTGCAGCAGGCCGTGGGCGCCGACGTGGATGGCGAGATCGGCGTCGCGACGCTGGCTGCCGTCGCCGCCAGGCCCATCCGGCACACGCTCGGCACGTACGCCGAGATCCGCCGTCAGCGCTATCGCAGCCTCGCCCACTTCTGGCGCTTCGGCAAAGGCTGGCTCAGGCGTGTCGACGCCACATTGGCGCTCGCCACCAGCCTCATCGGCACAGGCCCTTCCTCGACGTCGCAACCAAAGGAGACGCAACCCATGTCCAGCGATGCAACCCCGGCCGCACAGTCCGCCACCGACGCCGCCCCCAAGTGGTGGGGGCAGTCCATGACCATTTGGGGCGTCGCCGTCACGACGCTGTCGACCGTGCTGCCCGCGCTCGGCCCGGTGCTCGGCCTCAACATCACCTCCGAGCTCATTCAACAGCTGGGCGACAATGTGGTCGTTTTCGGGCAGGCGCTCGGCGGCCTTGTCGGCACCGCGCTCGCCATCTATGGCCGCGTTCGCGCCAGCACGCCGCTGGAGCGGCGCCAGGTAACGCTGAACCTGTAACGCGGGTCGGCGCCGCTAGCCGAGCCGCGCGCCCTCCCTGTATATTGTCCGCGACAGGGAAATTCGGACGCGAAAGCAGGTGGCCGTGCGCGTTCTCGTCGTCGAGGATGATCGCGATCTCAATCGTCAGCTGGTCTCGGCGCTGACCGATGCCGGCTACGCCGTCGATGCCGCCTTCGACGGCGAGGAAGGATTCTTCCTCGGCGAGACGGAGCCCTACGACGTCATCATCCTCGACACCGGCCTGCCGAAGATGGACGGCATCAGCGTGCTGGAGCAGTGGCGCCGCGCCGAGCGCAAGACGCCGGTCATCATCCTCACCGCGCGCGACCGCTGGAGCGACAAGGTCGCCGGCATCGATGCCGGTGCCGACGACTACGTCGCCAAGCCCTTCCACATGGAGGAGCTGCTTGCACGCATTCGCGCCCAGGTCCGCCGCGCGTCCGGCCATGCCAAGAGCGACATCGAGTGCGGCCAGCTGCGGCTCGACACCAAGACGGCACGCGTCACGTTGAACGGGCAGCCGGTCAAGCTCACCTCGCACGAGTACCGCCTGCTCGCCTACCTCATGCATCACAGCGAGCGCGTGGTGTCGCGCACGGAGCTGGTCGAGCACCTCTACGAGCAGAACTTCGACCGCGACTCCAACACGATCGAGGTATTCATTGGCCGGCTGCGGAAGAAAATTCCGCCCGAGATGATCAAGACCATTCGCGGCCTCGGCTACCGGCTCTCCCAGGAGGGCGATGAGAACTAACTCGCTCGCGTTTCGGCTTTTCGCCACCGCGGCCGCCTGGACCTTGATGGTGCTGCCGATCGCGGGCACCATCATTTACTCGCTCTACAAGCAGGAGGTCGAGACCAGCTTCGACCGGCGCATTCGCGCGCTCCTCACCGTCATCCTCTCCGACGCCATCGAGCACGGCGAGAACGACGAGCCGGGCCTCCCAAAGGAGGTCGGCGAGCCGTTGTTCGAGATCACCCATTCGGGCTGGTACTGGCAGATCAAGCCGCTCGACGACAAGCGCGGCAAGGTGATCGTCTCGCGCTCGCTGGCGGATGCCTCTTTCCCGGTGCCCAGCGAGTTCAATGTCGACCCCGACGACCGGGAGATGCGCTGGGCAAACCTCGACGGCCCCCTCGAGCAGAAGGTGCGCGTCGCCGAGACCATCTACGTGTTCGGCAAGGGCGCGCAGGCGCAGCGCTATTCCGTTGCGGTAGCCGGCACATGGGGTGAGGTGGAGGCAAGTCTGAGGTCCTTCAGCACCCGCCTGACGCTGTCCCTGGCGCTGGCCGGCGTCGGGCTCGTTGCCCTGACGCTGTTCCAGGTCCGGTTCGGCCTCCTGCCGCTGCGCCAGGTGGAGAAGGGGCTCGCCGCCATCCGCTCCGGCGAAGCGGTCCGGCTCGATGTCGCGCTGCCGCAGGAAATCGAGCCCCTGCAGCAGGAGCTCAATGCGCTCCTCAAGTCCAACCAGGACATCGTCGAGCGCGCGCGCACGCATGTGGGCAACCTCGCCCATGCGCTCAAAACCCCCCTCGCCGTCATCACCAACGAGGCTCGCGACGATCCAAGCCCGCTCGGTCGCAAAGTGATCGAGCAGTCCGAGCTGATGGCCTCCCAGGTCAATCTCTATCTCGACCGCGCCCGCATGGCAGCGCGCATCGGCGTCATCGGCCGCATCACCGAGGTGCGGCCGGTAAGCGAATCCATCGTGCGCGCGCTCGAGCGCATCCATCGCGACAGGGACCTCTCCTTCTCGATCGATTGCGCGCCCGGTGCGCGGTTCCAGGGCGAGCGTCACGACCTGGAGGAGATGCTGGGCAACCTTCTCGACAATGCCTCCAAGTGGGCGCACTCGCAGGTGGCGCTGTCGGCAATGCCGCTGCCCCCTTCCGGCGCCGGCAACTGGCTCGAGATCCGCGTCGACGACGACGGCCCGGGCCTCACCCCCGAGCAGATGCACGAGGCCGTGATTCGCGGCCGCCGCCTGGACGAAACCAAGCCGGGCTCGGGCCTCGGCCATTCCATCGTGGCGGACCTCGCCCATTCCTACGGCGGCAGGTTCGAGCTCGCCCGCTCGGAGCTGGGCGGCCTGAGTGCCCGTCTGACCTTGCCGCGCGCTGCCTGAGCCCCATGCAACCATGTCGAGCTGAAGCGTGGCCACAAAGCCGCACTTTCGCCCGAATTGCGTTGCCGTCTCGCAACCGACGGAGCGGGCCATGGTCGGCCGTTCGGCATGTGACGGGCGCCTTCGTGAGCGTGCGCCCAACGGGAGATTTCCAATGCGACGTAGAGCCCTGTGCGTGGCGCTCGCCATGCCGCTGGCGGTTGCGGCCTGCGGGCCCGATGCCAACAAGCAGGACGGCGGTACGCTGGTCGGCGCGATCGCCGGCGGCGTGATCGGCAATCAGTTCGGCAGGGGCAGCGGCAAAGTAGCCGCCACGGTTGCCGGCGCGATGGTCGGCGGCATCATCGGCAACGAGATCGGACGTTCGCTCGATGCGCGCGATCGCGAGCTTGCCCGGCGCGCCGAGTACGACGCCTGGGAGCGCGGCCAGCCCGGCCGGCCGGTGCGCTGGCGCAACCCCGACAACGGCCGCTACGGCGAGGTGATCGCCGAGGCGCCCTACCGGCGCGGAGACTCGGACTGCCGCGACTACGTGCACAAGGTCTATATCGGCGGGCGGCCGCAGGCCATGCGCGGCACCGCCTGCCGCAATCCCGACGGCACCTGGTCCCCGGTCGGCTGACCTTCTGCAACGGGCGGGCTTCTCATCGTCCGACGAGAGCGAGGAATTTGCGTGAGCGCACCGCCCGAACGCCTCGAGCCGCTCGCCGATCACAGGCCCGCGCGGCCGATCGCGGACGGCGTGCGCATCGGCCATGTGCACCTCAAGGTCGCCGATCTTGAGCGCGCGCTCTCCTTCTATTGCGACGTGCTGGGTTTCGAGCTGATGGAGCGGCGCGGCAATCAGGTCGCGTTCATCTCTGCCGGCGGCTACCACCATCACATCGCGCTCAACACCTGGGAGAGCGCGGGTGGCCGTCCGCCGCCGCCCGGCACCACCGGCCTCTATCACCTGGCGATCCTCTATCCGACCCGGGCGCTGCTTGCCGATGCCCTGCGCCGCGTGCTCGCCGCCGGCATCGAGCTCGAGGGCGCCAGCGACCACGGGGTGAGCGAGGCGCTCTACCTGCGCGACCACGACGACAACGGCGTCGAGCTCTACCGCGACAAGCCGCGCGAGGAATGGCCCATCGGGCCCGACGGCCACCTCAAGATGCGCCGCGACCGCATCGACCTCCAGGCCCTCCTGGCCGAGGCCTAGCGACTGGTTGCGCCTAAGCCGATCCATGCGAGACGCCCCAGCCTCCTGCCATGATCCTGTGACGACCTTGCGATTGCCGGGGAACTCCCGCATGGTGCGTTTGTCGAGTTGGGGTTGCGGCGCTATACGAGGTCGACATCAGGCTCGCTTGCCAGGCGGCGGGACGCCGGACCGGGCCGACCAGGGCAAATACGCTGGCCAGGGCAATTCGCTGGAATGGGTGCGCTCAGAAAGACGCTTGCCGTTTTCCTTCTGACGCTGGCCGCGGCGCTGGCCACGCCCGCTGCCGCCCAGCGGGACCTCTCCGGCACCAGCTACATCACACCCTTCCCCGAAGGCGACACCTACGTTCTGCAGGTCTACGGCGATCAGTTCGCCGAGGGCATGCTGGCGGGCCTTGCTGAATCCTTCGCCGGCGACGGGCGCGTGCAGCTGTCGCGCCGGCATCGCGCGCTGTCCGGCATCGCGCGCATCGACTTCGACGACGAGATGAAGGCCGAAGAGGCCGAGCGCGACCGCGTGCACATCGGCGTGGTCATGATCGGCGTCGGCGACCGCATCCATATCCGCACCTCCCGCGGCCGCCTGGTGTTCGCCTCGCCCGAGTGGCGCGAGGAGTATGGCCGCAGGGTCGATCGCTTCATCAAGGCGCTGAAGCGGCGCGGAATGGCCATCTATTGGGTGGGCCAACCGATCATGCGCCGCTCCGAGGCCAACGAATCGGCGCAGATGATGAACGACATCGTCCGCGACAAGGCCTACCTCAACGGCGTCAAGTTCATCGACATCCAGGCCCACTTTGCCGACGACGCCGGCAACTACGCCTCCTACGGGCCCGACATCACCGGCAAGCAGCGGCTGCTGCGCGAGGCCGACGGCGTGCTCTTCACCGACGCCGGAAACCGCAAGCTCGCGCACTTCGTCGAGCAGGAGATCAAGCGCGACCTGGTGCAGGCGAAGGCCGAGCGCGCCATTCCGCTCGCCGGCAGCGAGGCCGAGCAGAAGCGCGTCAATCCCTTGCGGCCCCGTGCCCAGGCGAACCCCGAGAGCATGTGGGGGAACGTCACGACCACCGTCGCCCAGGATCCCCAGGCCGGCCAGGCGAAAACGCCAAGCAACGCCGATAGGGTCGGCGAGCAGAAAGCCGACAACGGGCGCATCACCCTCAAGAGCATCGGTCCCAGCGGACGGGAAGAATCGGTGACGCTCGACATCCTGCGCCCGGCAATCCCCGCTGCCGTGGTGCAGCTGATAACGCGCAAGGAGTCCGGCGATCGGCCCTCGCAGATGGGCGACGTGGTTGCCGACGAGGTCGGCGGCGGCGTGGTGGTGTTGAGCTCGATTACGCCGACCGCGGGCGCCGCGGGTACCCGTCGCAGGCTGATGCCCAGCCTGAGCGCCTATTACCAGGTGCTGATCAAGGGCGAGCCTCTGCCGCCCAAGCCCGGCAGAGCCGACGACTTCACCTGGCCGAGGGTGGAGTATCAGCTGGTGCCGGAGCCGCCCGCGCCGCGCCGCTCATCAGGCGCAAAGACGCCACCGCGAAGCTGACGGGCTGCGATCTCCACGCGCGGCGCACCTCTCCCCCCCACTTCCTAGCCTGGCTAGCGCCGTTCCGAGTTGGATCGAATCGCGATCCGCGGTCACGACCCGGTGCTGAGCTTGTCGAAGCACGCCATTGTCAAACTCATTCGCCCTTCGACAAGCTCAGGGCTGAGGGCTCATGCTTCCATGAAACCGGAACGACACCAGATCTAGTCTGGCCCAGCGCTTGCCGCCGGTGGACGCCGGCGGCCCCGCTCGAGCTTGGCACGCTGGCCGATCTTGGTCCGCATGCCGTCCACCTTGCGCAGCGCCGCCTCGAAGGCATCGCGGATGGCAAGGCCCAGCTCCTCGTTGGCGTGGCTGCCCTCGCGCTCGTGGCAGATGACGACCGGCTGGTGGCCGGGCATGCCGAGCTCGATCTTGATCTGGTAGACCTTGGGCTTCTGCGGGCTGCGGTGCGGAACCTCGAGCACGACGCGGCAGTGCGTGATGCGGTCGAAATGCTTGGCAAGCTTGGCGACCTTCTCGCGCACCCGCTGCTCGACGGCCTCGCTCTTGTCGATGCCGTGAAAATGGACTTCGAGCGGCGTATCCATGTTGCGTGACCCTCCGGTCGATGAGGCGTCCCCTCATCTGAGCACGTGGGGCCGGCGGTGGCCAGGGTCAACCCGGAGGCTTAGGGAAAACGGCGTTAACCTCGCATGCCGCAGCGCTCGGCTTGCGCCTAGAGCAGGATCCCTTCGGGTGGAACGCCTTGCCTAGATCGTACCGTTTCGGCCGAAGCGTGAATCCTGCTCTATTCAATATGATGAGAGCAAGATTCACGTTCCATGATCGAAGCCAAGTGCTTCGATCAGAAACGATCTTGCTCTATCGCGGCAGGTCGCTGCGGCCCATCAGGAAGCGGTCGATCGCATGCGCGGCCTGCCGGCCCTCGCGGATCGCCCACACGACCAGGCTTTGCCCGCGCCGGATATCGCCGGCCGCAAACACCTTCTTGCGTGCCCGGACCCGGTAGTCCTTCTCGTCCGCATCGAGGCCCTTGAAGCGCCCGCGCGGCACCACCTGCAGCCCCAGCTGCTTGACGACATCGCTTTCGAGCGGCCCCGCAAAGCCCATGGCGAACAGCACGAGGTCCGCCGGCAGCTCGCCCTCCGAGCCGGGTATCGGCTTCAAGGCCGGATCGACGCGCGTATAGAGCAGCTTCTCGACCTTGCCGTTGCTGCCCGCAAATCCCGTGGTCGAGATCGAGTACTCGACGTTGGCGCCCTCCGCCTGGCTCGAGGAGACGCGCAGCTTCAAGGGCCAGTGCGGCCAGGACAGCGCCTTGTTCTCCTTCTCCGGCGGCATCGGCATGATCTCGAGCTGGGTCACCGACTTGGCGCCTTGCCGGAACGAGGTGCCGATGCAGTCGCTGCCCGTGTCGCCGCCGCCGATGACGATGACGTGCTTGCCCTCCGCCGTGATTTGCGTCTCGTCGCTGCTGCGGCTCGCCCGAGACGCGCCGGTTCTGCTGCGGCAGGAAGGTCCATGGCGAAGTCCATGCCGTCGAGATCGCGCCCCGGCGATTTGGCGAAGAAGTCGAACGGCTGCTCGGAGCCGCCCGCCAGCAGCAGCGCGTCGTGCTCGGCGCTCCAATTCCTTGGCCGAGACCGTCTTGCCGACGTGCGTATTGCAGTGGAAGACGACGCCCTCCGCCTCCATCTGCTTCACGCGCCGCTCGACGATGTCCTTCTCCATCTTGAAGTCGGGAATGCCGTAGGTCAGCAGGCCGCCGGGCTTGGCATTTCTCTCATAGACGTGCACCTCGTGGCCGGCGCGCGCCAGCTGCTGGGCGGCGGCGAGCCCTGCCGGACCCGAGCCGACGATCGCCAACCGTCTTGCCGGTCTTGGCCTCCGGCGGCTTCGGCGCGACCCACCCTTCCGCGAAGGCCCGGTCGGCGATGGCGCACTCGATGGTCTTGATGGTGACGGGGTTGTCGTCGATGTTGAGCGTGCAGGAGGCCTCGCACGGCGCCGGGCACACGCGCCCCGTCACCTCGGGGAAGTTGTTGGTCGAATGCAGGTTCGCGCGCCGCCGTCTTCCACTGGCCGCGATAGACGAGGTCGTTCCAGTCGGGGATCTGGTTGTTGACCGGGCAGCCGGTGTGGCAATAGGGGATGCCGCAGTCCATGCAGCGCGCGGCCTGCATCTTGGTCTCCTCCTCCGTCAGCGGCACCACGAACTCGCGCCAGTGCTTCACGCGCTCGTCCACGGGCGCGGTACTGCCGGTCGCGGCGGTCGAACTCCATGAAGCCCGTGATCTTGCCCATCTCGCCGTCATACCGGGGCTTGTCCCCGGTATCCATCCCATCCACATTGCGCAATCAGCTGCCGAAGACTGACATCCCGGGCACAAGGCCCGGGATGACGTCGCCTCCTAGCCTTCGCCCTGATCCCGATCTCCAGCACCTCGAGCCCGGTCATATCGGCCGCCTGGTGCTTGGCCATCTCGGCCAGCGCGCGGCGATACTCGACCGGCATGACCTTCTTGAACTTCGGCAGATACGCCGCCCAGTCCTCCAGGATCATCTTGGCGCTGCGCCGAGTTCGTGTAGTGGGCGTGCCGCGCGATCAGCTGATGCAGACGCGCTGCGTCCTGCTTGGTCATGTCGCCCATGACGTCGACGAGGCCGTGGCTCTCCAGGTCGCCGCCCTGGTTTGCGAGCTTGCGCATCACCTCCTCCTCGGCCTCGACCGGCTCCAGATCGATCATGGCGAGGTTGCAGCGCCGCTCGAAGGTGCCGTCCTCGTCCAGCACGTAGGCGATGCCGCCCGACATGCCGGCCGCGAAGTTGCGCCCCGTCGGCCCGATCACCACCACCACGCCGCCGGTCATGTACTCGCAGCCGTGGTCGCCGGTGCCTTCGACGACGGCGATGGCGCCGGAGTTGCGCACGGCGAAGCGCTCGCCGGCGATGCCGCGGAAGTAGCACTCGCCGGTGATGGCGCCGTAGAGCACCGTGTTGCCGACGATGATGCTCTCCTCCGGCATGATGCCCGAGTTGGGATCGGGCCGCACGATCAGCTTGCCGCCCGACAGGCCCTTGCCGACGTAGTCGTTGGCCTCGCCGACGAGGTCGAGCGTGACGCCGCGCGCCAGCCAGGCGCCGAAGCTCTGGCCGGCCGTGCCCTTGAACGACAGCCAGATGGTGTCCTCCGGCAGGCCCTCGTGGCCGTAGCGCTTGGCGATCTCGCCCGACAGCATGGCGCCCGTCGAGCGGTCGCGGTTGGTGATGGCAAGCTCGTGCTTCACCGGCTTCTTGTCGTCGAGCGCGGGCTTGGCCAAGCGCGATCAGCTTGTTGTCGAGCACCTTGTCCAGGCCGTGGTCCTGGCGCTCGCAGTTGTAGACGGCGACGCTACTCCGGCACGCTCCGGCTTGTGGAACAGGTTCTCGAAGTCGAGGCCGCGCGCCTTCCAGTGGTCGATGGCGCGCTCCTTGTCGAGACACTGCGACTGGCCGATCAGCTCGTTGAAGGTGCGGTAGCCGAGCGCGGCCATGCATCTCGCGCACCTCCTCGGCGACGAAGAAGAAGTAGTTGATGGCGTGCTCGGGCTTGCCCTGGAACTTGGCGCGCAGCACCGGGTCCTGCGTCGCGACGCCCACCGGGCAGGTGTTGAGGTGGCACTTGCGCATCATGATGCAGCCGAGCGCGATCAGCGGCGCGGTGGAGAAGCCGAACTCGTCGGCGCCCAGCATCGCCCCGATCACCACGTCGCGGCCGGTGCGGATGCCGCCGTCGACCTGCACGGCGATGCGGCCCGCGCAGCCGGTTGGCAACCAGCGTCTGGTGCGTCTCGGCAAGCCCGATCTCCCAGGGTGAGCCCGCGTGCTTGATGGAGGTCAGCGGGGAGGCGCCGGTGCCGCCCTCGAAGCCCGAGATCGTCACGTGGTCCGCGCGCGCCTTGGCGACGCCTGCTGCAACCGTGCCGACGCCCACCTCGGACACCAGCTTCACCGACACGTCGGCTTGCGGGTTCACGTTCTTCAAGTCGAAGATCAGCTGCGCCAGATCCTCGATCGAATAGATGTCGTGGTGCGGCGGCGGCGAGATCAGCCCGACGCCCGGCGTCGAGTGGCGCACCTTGGCGATTGTCGCATCGACCTTGTGGCCCGGCAGCTGGCCGCCCTCGCCGGGCTTGGCGCCCTGCGCCATCTTGATCTGCATCATGTTGGAGTTGACGAGATACTCGGCCGTCACGCCGAAGCGGCCCGACGCCACCTGCTTGATGGCCGAGCGCATGGAGTCGCCGTTGGGCAGCGCGCTTGAAGCGGTCCGCCTCCTCGCCGCCCTCGCCCGTGTTCGACTTGCCGCCGATGCGGTTCATGGCGATGGCGAGCGTGGTGTGCGCCTCGCGGCTGATCGAGCCGAAGCTCATGGCGCCGGTCGCAAAACGCCTGACGATGTCGGCGGCGGGCTCCACCTCCTCCAGCGGCACCGGCTTGCGTCCCATCTCCTTGGCGCTCTTCACGCGGAACAGGCCGCGCAGCGTCATCAGCTGCTCGGACTGGTCGTTGATCTGGCGCGCATATGAGCGGTACTTGTCGGGCAAGTTGCCGCGCACGGCGTGCTGCAGGTCGGCGACCACCGATGGCCGCCACATGTGCGCCTCGCCGCGGATGCGATAGGCATACTCGCCGCCGACATCGAGCGTGTCCTCGAGCACGGGCACGTCGCCGAAGGCCTGGCGATGCCGCTCGGCCGTCTCCCGCGCGATCTGGCGCAATCCCACGCCCTCGACTTGCGTGTGCGTGCCGGTGAAGTACCTCTTCACGAAGCTCGACTTCAGGCCGACGGCGTCGAAGATCTGCGCGCCGCAGTAGGACTGGTAGGTCGATATGCCCATCTTGGACATGACCTTCAGGATGCCCTTGTCGACCGCCTTGATGTAGCGCTTGCGCGCCTCCTTGTAGGTGAGCTGCTCGTCGAGCTCGGGCAGCAGCTGCTCCAGCGTCTCGAAGGCGAGGTAGGGGTTGATGGCCTCCGCCCCGTAGCCCGCAAGCACGCAGAACTGATGCACCTCGTGCGCCTCGCCGGTCTCCACCACCAGGCCGACCGAAGTGCGCAGTCCCTGCCTGATCAGGTGATGGTGCACGGCGGAGGTGGCGAGCAGCGAGGGGATCGGGATGCGGTCCGGGCCCGCCGCGCGGTCCGACAGGATGACGATGTTGTACTCCTGCGAGCGCACCGCCTCCTCGGCCTCGGCGCACACCACGTCCAGCGCATCGGCCATGCCGCGCGCGCCCTTCTCCACCGCGTAGGTGATGTCGATGGTGACGGAGGAGAACTGGTTGTCCTTGACCAGTCCGATCTGGCGGATGCGCTCCAGATCCTCGTTGCTGAGGATCGGCTGATAGACCTCGAGCCGCTTGATCTTCGCCGTTCCTTCCAGGTCGAGCAGGTTCGGCCTCGGGCCGATGAACGACACCAGGCTCATCACCAGCTCCTCGCGGATCGAATCGATCGGCGGGTTGGTCACCTGCGCGAAGTTCTGCTTGAAGTAGGTGTGCAGCAGCTTGGGCTTGCTGGAGAGCACCGACACCGGCGTGTCGTTGCCCATCGAGCCCACGGCCTCCTGGCCCGTGTGCGCCATGGGCGCCATCAGGAACTTCAGGCTTTCCTGCGTGTAGCCGAAGGTCTGCTGCAGATCGATGCAGCGCCACGTTCGACTTGTTGCGCGGCATCTTCTTGGGCAGCGGCAGGTCGCTCACGTTGACCTGGGTGCGCTTCAGCCACTGCTCGTAAGGGTAGCGCGAGGCAAGGTCCGCCTTCAGGTCGTCGTCGGAGATGATCTTGCCCTGCTCCAGGTCGATCAGCAGCATTTTGCCGGGCTGCAGCCGCCACTTCCTGGCGATCATCGCCTCCTCGACGGGAAGCACGCCCGCTTCCGACGACATGATCACCCGGTCGTCCTTGGTCACGAGATAGCGCGCCGGCCGCAAGCCGTTGCGGTCCAGCGTGGCGCCGATTTGCCGGCCGTCGGTGAAGGCCATCGCCGCCGGGCCGTCCCACGGCTCCATCAGGCAGGCGTGGTACTCGTAGAAGGCGCGGCGCTTGGCATCCATCAGCGGATTGCCGGCCCACGCCTCCGGGATCAGCATCATGGCGGCATGCGCCAGGCTGTAGCCGCCCATCACCAGGAACTCGAGCGCGTTGTCGAAGCAGGCGGTGTCGGACTGGCCCTCGTACGAGATCGGCCACAGCTTGGTGATGTCGCTGCCGAACAGCTCCGTCCGCACCGAGGCCTGCCGCGCCGCCATCCAGTTGACGTTGCCGCGCAGCGTGTTGATCTCGCCGTTGTGGGCGACCATGCGGTAGGGGTGCGCGAGCTTCCACGACGGGAACGTGTTGGTGGAGAAGCGCTGGTGCACGAGCGCCATCGCGGACGCCAGCCGCGGGTCGGTCACGTCCTTGTAGTAGTTCCTCACCTGGTAGGAGAGGAACATCCCCTTGTAGACGATCGTGCGGCCCGACAGCGACACCGTGTAGTGGCCGATGTCGCGGCCCTTGTAGGCAAAATGGAGGGCGTTGGAGACCACCTTGCGGATCAGATAGAGCCGGCGCTCGAAGTCTTGGCTGTCCTTCATCGCCTTCGGCCGGCCGACGAAGATCTGCCGGTGCACGGGCTCCACGGCGCGCACCATGTCGGAGAGGCAGCTGTTGTCGACCGGCACCGAGCGCCAGCCGAGAAACTCCAGGCCCTCCTCCCGGATGACGCGCATCCACACGCGCTCGCAGTGCGCTCTCAGCCGCTCGTCCTGCGGCAGGAACAGATGCCCGACGGCGTAGTGGCCGGGCTTCGGCAGATCGATGCCGAGGCCCGCGCACTCCTCCTTCAGGAACTCGTGCGGGATCTGGATCAGAATGCCCGCACCGTCGCCGGCGATGGGGTCGGCGCCGACCGCGCCGCGGTGCTCGAGGTTCTCGAGGATGGCGAGCGCATCCTTGATCAGCTGGTGGGACTTGCCCCCTTTGAGGTTGGCGATGAAGCCGACGCCGCAGGCGTCATACTCGCGACTGGGATCGAAAAGCCCGCTGGCGCGCGGCCGCTCCACGAGATCGGGCGCATGCGCGGCGCCCCTGGTCGGCTTCGTCTCGATCGTCATAACCCGTCGCCTCTCGGCAATATCGCGTCGCCACAAGTCGTTTCCGCTGCGCGCACCCTGCCCCTTCCCCACAGCGGGGGCCGTGAACCTGGTCATGCGCGGAGCTGAACGCGACCGCTCGTCAGGCCAGCGACCCTGTTGCCGTAGCCGCCGCCTCTCGTATGGGACGGCGATACCGCACTGCAACATCGGGCGCTGCGGTTCTTGCGGCCGATCACCACCCCAATTGCGAGGGCCTGCACAACCTTAAGCCTCAACGCTCGCTCAAACGAGCAGCGCAGTTGTGCGGGGCCTCCCACAGGTAAAGGACAGCATAGCTGACCTAATTCCCGCTTGCAAAGGTGATTTGCGCCGAAGTCAGACCTTCTGACGTGGTCGCTCCAAGTAGTCTCGGCGCGCGCAGCGGTCGGTCTTCTCGGCCTTCACACAACGGGCGGCATGGAATGTATCCTCGCCCGCATGCCAGCCAAGAAAACCCTGCCTTACGGAACCTGGCCCTCGCCCATCAGCGCGGCGGACACCGCGAAAGCCAGCCGCCGTTTCGGCATGGTGCAAGCGGCCGGCGGCGCCATCTATTGGAGCGAGTCCCGCCCCGAGGAAGGCGGGCGACAGGTGCTCCTCGAGGCAGATGCCGCGGGAAAGGTGAAGGATTTGCTACCGGCGCCCTTCTCTGCCCGCTCGCGCGTGCACGAGTACGGCGGCGGCGAGTTCCTGGTCGTCGGCCCCACCGTCTATTTCGTCAACGACAAGGACCAGGACGTCTACGCGCTGGAGCCCGGCCGGCCCCCGCAACGGATCACGAACGCTCCCGCCACGCGCTTTGCCGATTTCGCCCACGACGCCGCGCGCGGCCGCCTGATCGCCGTCGCCGAGATGCACGAGGCGGGCAAGGCCGCGGGCCATGCGAATCCCAGAAACGCCCTGGTAGCAATCTCCCTGTCGGAAGCCCGCGGCGAGATCACGGAGCTGGCCGGCGGCCGGGACTTCTATGCCAGCCCTCGCCTTTCGCACGATGGCCGCCTGCTCGCCTTTCTCTCCTGGGACCTCCCCGACATGCCCTGGGACAGCGCCGCGCTTTACCTCGCGCATGTGAGCGAGAACGGCCGCCTCGGCAAACCGCGCCGGCTCGCGGGTGGCGGCGGCGCGGAGGGCGCCGTCTTCCAGCCCGAGTGGAGCCCATCGGGCGAGCTCTACTTCGTGTGCGACAAGACCGGCTGGGGCTGCCTCTACCGTTGGCAGAACGGCAAGACCCTGCGCGTGCACGGCAGCCGCGGTGGCGATCTCTTCCGCCCGCAGTGGGTGTTCGGCATGAGGAGCTATGCGCTCGCACCCGGCGGCAGGATCGGCATGGTCGCGCTCGAGGCGGGCACGCCCCTGTTCGAGCTCAAGGACGCGAAGACCAGCGCCGTCAGACAATACCGCCGGCTGCAGACGACAACGGCGCGCATCGATGAGCCGGTTGCCTTCAACAGCGATTTCGCCGCCCTCGTCAGCGCGCCGCTGTCGTCGCCGGCGGTGATGCGCATCGTCGGCCAGCGCCTCGAGGCCTTCGGCCCGAAGCCGCTCGCGGGCGTGGCGCCGGCCGATCTCAGCCGCGGCGAGACGAAGACCTTCCGCCGCCGAGACGGCCAGCAGGTCCACGGCATCTACTACCCCCCGCGCAACGCCCGCTTCCGAGCGCCGCAGCAGGCTTTGCCGCCGGCACTTGTCCTTGCGCACGGCGGGCCGACGGCCATGACCGATGCCGGCCTGAAGATGCGCGTGCAGTTCTATACGAGCCGCGGCTTTGCCGTGTTCGACGTCAACTACTCCGGCAGCACCGGCTACGGCCGCGCCTACCGCGAGCGTCTCGATGGACGGTGGGGCATCGCCGACGTCGAGGACTGCGCGGCGGCGGCGCGCTACCTGGCGAAGTGCCGCCTCGCCGATGCGGGCAAGATCGCCATCTCTGGCGGCAGCGCGGGCGGCTACACGACCTTGATGGCACTTGCCACCACGAACGCCTTCGCCGCCGGCAGCAGCCACTACGGCATCTCCGACCTCGCCCTGCTGCTCCAGCACACCCACAAGTTCGAGTCGGGCTATCTGCACCGCCTGATGGGCACGAGCCCGAAGAGCTGGAAGAAGGTGTTCGCCCAGCGCTCGCCCATCAACCTGATCGACGGCATCTCCGCGCCGGCGATCCTGTTCCAGGGCCTAGACGACAAGGTGGTGCCGCCGGAGCAGTCGCGCCTCATCGTCGACAAGCTGCGCCGGCGCGGCATCGACGTCGCCTATCACGAGTTCGCCGGCGAGGGGCACGGCTTCCGCAAGGCCGAGACGATCATCGCCGTACTCGAAGCCGAGCTCGCCTTCCTCCGCCGCGTGCTGCGGCTCGGGCTAGGCGCGCGCTACAGGCTGTCGCGCTGCCAGTAGAGCTTCACGCCCGCGGGCGTCAGGCGCACCGTGATCTTGTGGCGCCCATCCTTGAACTCGATCGTCCGGTCGATCAGGCCGAGCTCGTGCAGCGTCTCCACCGGCTCCTTCTGCTTGCCGTTGAAAATCGCGGCGTCGTTCTTGTAGGCCGCATCGAGGATGCGAAGCTGGGCGCTCGTCAGTTGGGCCAGCGTGACCATGCAAGAAACCACCGCTCCCGCTCAGTCATCGTTTGATGACAGTGGGCCGACGATTCGGGCCCTCTGGAAGCCTACTCCGCCGCCTCCTTGGCGAGGAACCCGCCCGACTGATGTGCCCACAGCTCCGCATAGAGCCCGCCGCGGCGTATGAGCTCCTCGTGGCTCCCGCTCTCCGCGATGCGGCCCTGATCCAGGATCACCAGCCGGTCCATGGCGGCGATCGTGGAGAGGCGGTGGGCGATGGCGATCACGGTCTTGCCCGCCATCAGGTTGTAGAGCTGCTCCTGGATCGCCAGCTCGACCTCGGAGTCGAGCGCACTCGTCGCCTCGTCGAGGATCAGGATCGGCGCATCCTTCAAGAGCACCCGCGCGATCGCCACGCGCTGGCGCTGGCCGCCCGACAGCTTCACGCCGCGCTCGCCGACCTGGGCGGCGTAGCCCTTGCGGCCCTTGAGGTCCTCGAGGTCGGCGATGAAGTCGTCGGCCTGGGCGCGCTTGGCCGCGCCGACCGCTGCGGCATCGCTGGCGTCGGGCCGCCCGTAGAGAATGTTGTCGCGCACCGAGCGATGCAGGAGCGAGGTGTCCTGCGTCACCATGCCGATCTGGGCCCTCAGGCTGTCCTGCGTGACATGGGCAATGTCCTGGCCGTCGATCAGGATGCGCCCCGATTCCAGGTCGTAGAAGCGCAGCAGAATATTGACCAGCGTCGACTTGCCCGCGCCCGAGCGGCCGACGAGCCCCACCTTCTCGCCCGGCTTGATCGTGAGCGAGATGTTGTGGATCACGCCGCCGCGCCGCCCTGCCTCGGGGCGCTCATCATCGTCGGCCGGCGTGGCGACCCGCCCGTAGTGGAAGCTCACGTCGTCGAAGCGGATCTCGCCGGCAGGCACCGCCAAAGGCCGGCTGCCCGGCCGGTCGAGCACCTGCGTTTCCCGGCTGATGGTCTCCATGCCCTCCTGCACCACGCCGATGTTCTCGAAGATGCCGGCCACCACCCACAGTATCCAGCCGGACATGCCGATGATGCGCAGCACCAGGCCCGTGACGGCGGCAATGGCGCCGATGGTGACGCTCTCTATGCTCCAGAGGTAGATGGCGAGCCCGGTGGCCGACACCATCAGGATTCCGTTGAGCGTGTAGAGCACGAGCTCCATCGACGTCTGGATGCGCAGCGAGGCCTGCCACTTGGCCATCTGCTCTTCCAGCGCGCTGCGCGCATAGGCGTCCTCCCGGTCGGCGTGCGCGAACAGCTTGACGGTGAGGATGTTGGTATAGCTGTCGACCATGCGCCCAACCAGCATCGAGCGCGCCTCGGCCGCCTCCGTGGAGCGTTCCTTGATGCGCGGCACGAAATAGAAGAGCGCGCCCATGTAGGCGGCGAGCCAGACGACCAGCGGCGCCAGCAGCCTCGGGTCGGCGGCGGCGAAAACGACGGCGGCGCCGAGCCATTGCACGGCGGCATACCAGATGGCGTCGATCACCTGCACCACCGAGTCGCGCAGCGCCGGCGCCCCCTGCATGACCTTGTTGGCGACGCGGCCGGCAAAATCGTTCTGGAAGAAGCTCAGACTCTGGCGCAGCACATAGCGGTGCGTCAGCCAGCGCACGCGGTTGGTCACCGGCCCGGCGATGATCTGGTTCTTGATGAGATCGTGCGCCGTCGACACGGCAGGCCGCGCCACCAGCGCGATCAGCGCCATGAACAGCAGGATCGTCCCGTGGTTGGCCATGAACGCCGCGGGGCTCTCGGCTGTCTTCATCATGTCGACGAGGCTGCCGACGAACGCCAACAGCGTCACCTCGATCAGCGAGCCCAGCAGCCCCGCCACCAACAGCACGGCAAACGCCGGCCAGACCGGCCTGATGAAGTGGACGTAATAGGCGAGCAGCCTGTCGGGCGGGCGAACCGGTGGGTCGTCCGGGAAGGCTTCGATGAACGTCTCGAACCAGCGGAGCATGGCCAAGCCTATTGACGACAAAGCGCGCCGGCCGCCAAGGCCAAGGTTGGGGCCCGGCGCGGTCGCGTGCATAATGCTCGATAAGGGGCGGCAGCGCTAACGGCCGACCTTGGCCAAACCATGACGGCGGGGTCAACCGGCAATGGGCGAAACCTCGGCAGTGATCCGCAAGCACCAGCAGCAGGCGCAGGCCTGGTTCGAACGCTTGCGCGACGATCTTTGCGCGGCCTTCGAGGAGGTCGAGGCACAATTGCCAGCCGGTGCGCCTCTGGCCGATCGCCCGCCCGGTCGCTTCGTGAAGACGCCATGGAGCCGCACCGACCCCACCGGTGCGCCCGGCGGCGGCGGGGTCATGAGCCTGATCAAGGGCCGCGTCTTCGAGAAGGCCGGCATCCACACGTCGACCGTGTTCGGCGAGTTCGCGCCCGAGTTCCGCAGCCAGATCCCCGGTGCCGCAGAGGACCCGCGCTTCTGGGCCTCCGGCGTGTCGCTGATTGCCCACCCCGCCAATCCGAACGCGCCGACCGCGCACATGAACACGCGCATGGTGGTGACCGCGAAATGGTGGTTCGGCGGCGGCGGCGACCTGACCCCCATGCTGGCCGCGCGGCGCACGCAGGAGGACGCCGACACGCGGGCCTTCCACACGGCCATGCAGGCGGCATGCGATCCGCACCCGATCGCGGACTATGCGCGCCTCAAGCGGTGGTGCGACGAGTACTTCTATCTGCCGCATCGGGCCGAGACACGCGGCGTCGGCGGCATCTTCTACGACTACCTGACTCCCGCCGAGAGCGACGGCGGCTGGCAGGCGGCGTTCGCCTTCACTCAGGACGTGGGCCGGGCGTTCCTCGAGGTCTATCCGGCAATCATGCAGGCGAATTTCGCGCAGCCCTGGAGCGAAGCCCAGCGCGATGAGCAGCTCATCCGGCGCGGCCGCTACGCGGAGTTCAACCTGCTCTACGACCGTGGCACGGTGTTCGGCCTCAAGACCGGCGGCAACGTCGAGGCGATCTTGTCCTCCCTCCCGCCGCTCGCGAAGTGGCCTTGAGATTTCCTCCTTGTCGGCCGCATAGGGTCTTTGCCCTCCGCCAATTCTTGACAAGGCAGGTCGACTTTACCAAGTAGTGACAAGCGCCGCAGTCGTTTCGCGCGCGCGAATTGCTGGCATTCGAGCCCAATCATCGGGAGGACAGCATGACGTTCATGCCACGGAGGCATTGGCGCCGTCTTGCGCAAGGCGCCCTCACGCTCCCGCTGCTGGCGGGCCTGGCCGTTCCTGCGCTGGCCCAGGGCGAGGTCAACATCTACTCCTACCGCGAGCCCGGGCTGATCGACCCGCTGCTCAAGGCCTTCACCGACAAGACAGGCATAAGGGTCAATATCGTCTACGCCCCTGCAGGCCTCAACGAGCGGCTGGCCGCCGAAGGCGCGAACAGCCCCGCCGACCTCCTCTTCACCGTCGACGCAGGACGGTTGTCGGAAGCCAAAGACGCGGGCCTCACCCAGCCCGTCGACGATGCCGCCCTGAAGCAGGCCATCCCCGCCCAGTATCGCGATCCCGGCAACCACTGGTTCGCGCTCACACTGCGCTCACGCATCGTCTACGCCTCGAGGGAGCGCGTGAAGCAGGATACCATCTCCTATGAGGAGCTGGCCGACCCGAAGTGGAAGGGCAAGCTGTGCGTGCGCTCGGGCCAGCACGTCTACAACACGTCGCTGTTCGCCACCATGATCGCCCACAAGGGCGAGGCATTCACCGAGACGTGGCTGAAGGGCTTGAGAGCGAACCTGGCGCACAAGCCCGCCGGCGGCGATCGCGAGCAAGCGCGCGATATCTACTCCGGCAAGTGCGACATCGCTCTCGGCAATACCTACTACATGGCGCTGATGGCCACGAACGAGAGGAATCCCGAGCAGAAGGCGTGGGGCAAGGCCATCAAGCCGCTCTTCCCCAATGCCAACGACAGGGGAAGCCACGTCAACATCTCCGGCATGGCGCTCACCAGGCACGCGCCCCACAAGGCCGATGCGGTCAAGCTGATGGAGTTCCTCGCCTCCGACGAGGCGCAGCGGATCTATGCCGAGGCCAACAACGAGTATCCGGTCAACCCCAAGGTGCCGCCGTCCGCGATCGTGCGGAGCTGGGGGCCGCTCAAGCCCGATCCGCTGCCGCTCGAGAACATCGCCAAGTATCGCAAGAGGGCGTCCGAGCTGGTCGACAAGGTCGGCTTCGACGCTGGCCCCGCCACGTGAGCGGGCCGGCTGCCGGACCGCACCTCCGAGAAACGAGAGAGCGCCGCCGGGGTTTCCCCGGCGGCGCTCTTTCATTTTCACGACCTCAGCGCGTCTCGAAATGGTCGGCGAAAACGCGCCGCGCGGCGGCATCGGGCGCCAGCCCGCGCGCCGTCAGCACCTCGTAGTCGTGGGCGGCTGAAAGGCCGTCGGTCATGGCAAGCAGCACCGCCCTGGCCAGGTCGAGGAGCGTGCGCCGCTCCGCGTCGGCCCCCGCAGTTTCTGGCGCGAAAGCCAGCGCCTCGGGGTAGGTCGAAGTAGGTCTCATGATCATCTCCCGCGCGGCTTGGTCCGACCGCGCTGTGCATTGCAGCATGGTATATGGCATGCCATATTGCAATGCAAGATACCGACCTCGAATACTTTGTATGCAGTTTTCGCATGCCGCACAGGACGCCGTATTGGGCCCGGTCGCCAAACAAGCGGTGAAAGAGGTCTGCCAAGAGGTCTGCTAAGACCGTCGCCATGGCCGACGCCGACACCACCATCCTCAGGGCAACCGGTACCCCGCTCGCCGCGCCGATCCTGGCCCAGGTCGAGGCCATCTTCTTCGGGGCGAGCGGGCGCACCTTCGCGCCGGGTCCGGAGCGCGACGCCTTCCGCGAGCGCTGGCTCGGCCGCTACCTCGACGGCGGCGATGAGGTGTTCCTGGCGCTCGCCGCCGACGGCACGGTCGCCGGCTATCTGGTCGGCGCCCTGCAGGACCCGGCAGCACAGCCTCGCTTCGACGACATCGGCTATTTCCGTGCCGACTTCGCCCATCTCATGCGCCGCTACCCGGCGCACCTGCACATCAATCTCGAGCCCGCCTTCCGCAGCCGCGGCATCGGCGCGCGGCTGATCGAGGCCTTCGCCGCCGTGGCCAGGGCTACCGGTGCCCCCGGCATGCACGTCGTCACGGGCGAGGGGATGCGCAACGTGCGCTTCTACCAGCGCTGCGGCTTTGTCGAAGCGGGCCGCACCACCTGGAATGGCCGCCCAATCATCTTCCTGGCACGAAGCCTGTGAATGCCCCGAGACGGCCGTGTCAGTTCACGCCGACGGCGCGGCTCATGGTGGCACCGATCTCGGCGTTGATGACGAGATCAGCCAGCTCGTCCTGGTCGGTGGGCTCCCGGTTGACGATGACGAGCCGCGCGCCGTTGCGCTTGGCCAGGATCGGGAAGCCGGCCGCCGGATAGACCACCAGCGAGCTGCCGAGCACGATGAACAGGTCCGCCGCGAGCGCCGCCTCATGTGCCCGCACCATCTCGGCCTCCGGCATGGCCTGGCCGAAGGAGATGGTCGCCGTCTTGATCGTGCCGCCGCAGCCCACGCACAGGGGCAGCTCCTCGTCGTTGGCAAACACCTCGCGCACCCATTCGAGCTCGTGACGGCGCCAACAGTCCAGGCACACCGCGTAGGTGGTATTGCCGTGCAGCTCGATCACCTTGTCGTCGGGAATGCCGGATGCCTGGTGCAGCCCGTCGATGTTCTGGGTGATGACGGCCGGCATCTTGCCCAGCTCCACCAGCCGGCCGAGCGCGCGGTGTCCGGCGTTGGGTGTCGCCTTCTGCAGCGTCTCGTGCGTGGCGAACTTGCGCCGCCAGGAACTCGCGGCGCGCCTCGGCGGAGGCGAGGAACGCGCCGAACTCGATCGGCCGGTACTTGGTCCAGATCCCGCCGGGCGACCGGAAGTCGGGGATGCCCGACTCGGTTGAGATGCCGGCGCCCGTGAAAGCGACGATGCTTTCCGCCTCGCCGATCATGCGCTGCAGGTCGTCGACTTTGGCCATCGGTGGTCCCCCTGCTCGTGCGCCATACCTCGGCACAAACCGGCAGGGCGCGCAAGATTCCGATCCAGGAGTGCCCGACCCGCGTTCGACCATGAACCCGTGGGCGAGCTGCCATACGCCGGCGGCGTTGCGAAATCGCAACAAGACCCTAAAGTCCGCGCGGGAGGAACCAACAACATGGCGGCAGACACCTACGACACCATCATCGTCGGAGCGGGCACGGCGGGCTGCCTGCTCGCCAATCGGCTCTCCGCCGATCCCGGCCGGCGCGTGCTGCTGCTGGAGGCCGGCGGCAAGGACAACTACCACTGGATCCACATCCCCGTCGGCTACCTCTACCTGATGGGCAATCCGCGCGCCGACTGGGGCTTCAAGACCGCGCAAGAGCCCGGCCTCAACGGCCGCAGCCTCAACTACCCGCGCGGGCGCGTGCTCGGCGGCTGCTCCTCCATCAACGGCATGATCTACATGCGCGGGCAGGCGCGCGACTACGACCTGTGGCGGCAGATGGGCAACCCCGGCTGGGCCTGGGACGACGTGCTGCCCTACTTCAAGAAGCACCAGGACCAGTGGGCGCTGGCGCCCGAGGCCTTCGAGGCCGGCGCCTTCGAGAAGCTGCACGCCCGGGGCGGCGAATGGCGCATCGAGCAGCCCCGCATCCGCTGGGAGATCCTCGATGCCTTCCAGGAAGCCGCGGCCGAGGCCGGCATCCCCAAAGTCGACGACTTCAACCGCGGCGACAACGAGGGCTGCGGCTACTTCCACGTCAACCAGCGCCGCGGCGTGCGCTGGAACACCTCCAAGGGTTTCCTGCGCCCCGTCCAGCACCGGCCCAACCTGACCGTCGAGACCGACGCGACGGTGGAGCGCCTGGTGCTCGAGGGAAAGCGCGTCACGGGTCTCGTCGTGCGCCAGAGCGGGACGCGGCGCACCCTCCACGCCGCGCGCGAGGTCGTGCTGTCGGCCGGCGCCATCGGCTCGCCCCAGATCATGCAGCTGTCGGGCATCGGGCCCGGCGATCTCCTGCGCAAGTTCGGCATCGCGGTCGCGCACGATCTTGGAAGCGTCGGCGAGAACCTGCAGGACCACCTGCAGATCCGCTGCGCCTACAAGGTCCAGGGCGTCAGGACCATGAACGAGCGCTTCCAGAGCCTCGTGCAGCGCGCCGGCTTCGCCGCCCAGTACCTGCTCACCCGCAGCGGGCCGATGACCATGGCGCCATCGCAGCTCGGCGCCTTCGTCAAGTCGGACGAGATGCGCGAGACGGCGAACCTGCAGTATCACATCCAGCCGCTCACCCTGCCCAAGTTCGGCGATCCGCTCGACCCGTTCCCCGCCTTCACGGCGAGCGTCGCCAACCTCCGCCCGACGAGCCGCGGATGGGTGCGCATCACCTCGCCCGATCCCTGCCGCGCACCCGGAGATCCGGCCGAACTATCTCTCCACGGAAGAGGACCGGCACGTGGCGGCGCAGTCCGTCCGCGTGACGCGCCACATCATCTCGATGCCGGCGCTGGCGAAATACCGCCCCGAGGAATTCCGGCCCGGCCTCGAGTTTGAGAGCGACGAGGCCCTCGCCCGGGCCGCCGGCGACATCTCCACCACCATCTTCCACCCCGTCGGCACCTGCCGCATGGGCAGCGACGACACCGCCGTGGTCGACCCGCGGTTGAAGGTGCGCGGCCTGGAAGGCCTGCGCGTCGCCGACGCCTCCGTCATGCCGACCATCACCTCGGGCAACACCAACTCCCCGACCCTGATGATCGCCGAAAAAGCCGCCGCCATGATTTTGGAGGATGCGCGGTAGGGCCAGCAGCCACCTTCGATCCGGCCTGAGCCATTCGGGCCTTTCGTTGCGCCCGCGAGGCGAACGCGCCGTGTCATCCCGAGCCTTGCCTGCCCTCGGACTCGTTCCGAGGGTGCTCGGGATCCATCCCTCGGCTTGCTCAGGCGTTTGAGGATTGTTGGACCCGGCGACAAGCGCCGGGATGACAGCCAAGAGTTCGTCGGCAGCGATTCAATGGCCAGGCGCAAGCTAGCGAACGTAGCTGTACCTGAAGCCGCCGCCCCTGCTTGCGACGCGGCCGACGGTCGGATGGGGGAAGTGGATTGGCAGGATCAGCGTGCTGGTCTCGGCCACCTTGCCGAGGAACGTGCGCCGCGATTGGATCGCCTGCTTCGGATCGGCATCGAAGATGGTGGACCAGGCAGGCTCGCAGCACTGCAGCGCATGATGCATCATGTCGCCGGTCACCACCGCATGCTGGCCGCGGGAGCGGATGTCGACGCAGCAGTGATGGGGCGCATGCCCGGGCGTGGGCGTCAGCGAGAACGTATCGTCGAGCTGATAGGTGTCGTCGACCAGCAGCGCCTGGCCCGCCTCCACGATCGGCCGGCAGTTGAACGTCCACACATTGCCGGGCGGGTTCTCGCCGCGCTTGGTCGCGGCCTCCCAGTAGGCATATTCGTCCTTGTGGAAGATGTACTTCGCCTTCGGAAAGGTCGGCACCCAGCGGCCGTTGCGCAGCATCGTGTTCCAGCCGCAGTGGTCGATGTGCAGGTGCGTGCAGAACACGAAGTCGATGTCCTCGAAGCTCAACCCGGCGGCCTTGAAGTTGTCGAGCCACGGCTGCTTCGGAAAATCCATCGGCGCCGGATAGCCCTTGTCCTCGCCGGTGCACGTGTCGACCAGCACCGTGTGCTTGGGCGTCCGCACCACGAAGGTCTGGTAGGTGATGACCATCTTGCCCGAGGCATGATCGAACATGCCGGGCTCGAGCTCGGGGATGAATTTCTTGCCGACGGCCGGGTCGTAGGTGGGGAACATGACCTCCGGCGTACGCCACGGGCCATCGCGCTCGATGATGCTGGTGACCGTGACATCGCCGACGGTGAGGGTGCGCATGCTCATTTCTCCTTTTCGCCCGGCCGCGACTGCCTCAGCTCCGGATCGGCGGCAGCCATGTATGAGATGACGCTGGCGGATAGCCGCGATGCCGCGTCTACAGCGGGTCCCAGTTGAACACGTCCTGGGACCGGTCGAGCGGGTAGAAGGCGCTCTTGAACGCCGGCAGCATGGTCTCGGCGATATCCTGGGGCGTCCAGCCGCCGTCCTTGTGCGCCACGCGGAGCGGGCGCGGCTGGCTCATCAGGAAGATCTCGTCCTTGCGCACGGCGAAGATCTGGCCCGTCACGTCCTTGGCAAGGTCGCTGCCCAAGAACACGCAAATCGGCGCGATCTTGTTGGCCGTCATGGTGTTCTGAATGCGCTCCACGCGCGCCTTCTGCTCCGGCGTGTCGACGGGAATCGTCCCGATCAGCCGCGACCAGGCAAACGGCGAGATGCAGTTGGAGCGCACATGGAAGCGCGCCATGTCGAGCGCGATCGACTTGGACAGGCCCACGATGCCCATCTTCGCCGCCGCGTAGTTGGCCTGGCCGAAGTTGCCGATGAGGCCCGAGGTCGACGTGAAGTGCACGAACGAGCCCGACTCCTGGTCCTTGAAGTAGGGTGCCGCCGCCTTCGACATGTAGAAGGCGCCGTAGAGGTGCACCTTGATCACCGCGTCCCAGTCGACCACGCTCATGCGGTGGAAGATGCGGTCGCGCAGGATGCCCGCGTTGTTGATGACGCAGTCGACGCGGCCGAAGCGGTCGATCGCCGTCTTGATGATGCGCTCCGCGCCCAGCGGATCGGCGACGCTGTCGCCGTTGGACACGGCCTGGCCGCCGGCCTTCTCGATCTCGCCCACCACCTGATCGGCGACGCTGGTGTCCGCACCCTCGCCCTCGGCCGAGCCGCCGAGATCGTTCACCACGACCTTGCCGCCCTCGGCAGCCGCGAGCAGCGCGATCTCCCGGCCGATCCCGCGCCCCGCCCCGGTTACGACGATGACTTTGCCTTCAACGCATTTTCTGGTCACTGCGCGCTCCTCGAACTCCTCGCGAATCCCCCTCCCCTTGACGGGGAGGGTTAGGGGTGGGGTGAAATCGGAAGGGCGCTTGAGATTGCTTGCCCCCACCCCCAGCCCCTCCCCGCAAGGGGGAGGGGAGTCCGGCCGCGCCAGCATCGCGGTGCGGCGCGTCTCGCTCAAGCCCCGTACTTGCCGACGATGGAGATGGCGGCGACGTTGCGCTGCGGGAAGCCGCCGAGGTTGTGGGTCAGCCCGAACACCGGGTCGTCCTTCCTCTGGCGCTCGCCTGCGCGGCCATACATCTGCAGGTACATCTCGTAGATCATCCGCAAGCCGGAGGCGCCGATCGGGTGGCCGAAGCACTTCAGGCCGCCGTCGATCTGGCAGGGCACCTTGCCGTCGGCGTCGTAGAAGCCGTCGAGCACGTCCTTGATGGCGCCGCCCTCGGCCGAGATGTGCAGGTCCTCCATGGTGACGAGCTCGGTCACCGAGAAGCAGTCGTGCACCTCGATCAGGCTCAGCTGATCGCGGGGCTTGTCGATGCCGGCTTCCTGGTAGGCACGCTTGGAGGCGATGCGGGTGGTGGCGAAGTAGCTGCCGTCCCAGGAGTTGTGCTGCGCCTCGAGGCCGTTCGACACCGCCACCTGCAGCGCCTTCACCGACACCAGGTCCTTCTTGCCCAGCCCCTTGGCGATCTCCGGCGTCGTGACGATGGCACAGGCGGCGCCATCGCTCACCCCGCAGCAATCGTAGAGGCCCAGCGGCTCGGCCACGGTCGGCGCGTTGAGCACCGTGTCGATGTTGATCTTATTCCTCAAATGCGCCTTGGGGTTCTTGGCGCCGTTGTCGTGGCTCTTGACGGAGATGTGCGCCATGGCCTGCTTGAGGTCCTTGGCCTCGACCTTGTGCTTGGCGCGATAGGCGGCGGCGAGCTGGGCGAAGCTGCCCGGCGCCGACGCATTCGGGTTGACCATGTCGTTAAGCGGACCGCGGCCGCGCTGCGGCAGGCCGCCGTAGCCCGTGTCCTTCAATTTCTCCACGCCCAGGGCGAGCGCGATGTCGGCCGCGCCGGAGGCAACGGCATAGACGGCGCCGCGGAAGGCTTCCGTGCCGCTGGCGCAGTAGTTCTCGACGCGCGTCACCGGGATGAACGGCAGCCTGAGCGCGACCGCGAGCGGGGTCGCCGACTTGCCGACGTGCTGCTCCTCGATGGCGGTGGAGAGCCAGGCGGCGTCGATCTGCTTGGTGTCGATGCCCGCATCGGCGATGGCCTCGGTATAGGCCTCCACCATCAGGTTGTCGGCCTCCTTGTCCCAGCGCTCGCCGAACTTGGAGCAGCCCATGCCGAGGATGACGACCTTGTCCTTGATGCCCTTTGCCATGGGTGATGTCTCCTAGCTCTTGGCCGCGACCGGAGCGGCTTTCCAGAAATAGCGGCGGAAGCCGCGGGCGGTGTCGATGTCCTTGATGCGGAACATCATCTGCATCGGCTGGCCGACTTTCAGGGCGTCGGCGTCGATGTCGGTGAAATCGATCATCACGCGCCCACCCTCCTCGAACTCGATCATGCCGTAGCAGGACGGCGGATCGGGCGAGTAGGTGAGGCGATCCGCCGTGTAGGACTTGATGCGCGCGCCCTGCTCGGCGAAGGCATGCGGCTCCTGCGTGTGAATCGCATTGCAGTTGGGGTTGACGCAGATGTCGGTCTTGGGGAACTGCAGCGTCCCGCACTTGGAGCACTTGCCGCCGGTGAAGCTCGTCACGGTCTCCCGGTTGCGCCACATGGCGGAGAGCGGCGTACCCTTGTCGATCTCGGACCGCATGCCGCGCTCCAGCTCGATCAGGTCGTTGAAGGCGAGATAGCGCCCGTAGCTCGTCTCCTCCTTGCGTCGGGCAAGGTTGCCGGCCACGCCCAGCCGCTTCGGCTGATCGGCGATGGCGGGCGTCACCTCGAACAGGAGCGCGTCGGCGCCCTGGCCGAAGCCGACGACCAGGATCTTGTCGCCGGGCTTGGCCTTCTCCAGCGCGGAGACCATGCAGCATCAGCGGATGCGCGGCGCCCGTGTCGCCGAGGTTGGCGTGCAGGGGATCGCAGATCGCCTTGTCGTCGATGCCCGCCGCCTTGGCGACCGATGTGGCCACGCGCGCGAGTGTCGCCGGCATGCAGAAGTGCGTGACGTCCTTGGGCGACACCTTGGCGGCCTCCAGGCACCGCTTGATCACCGGCGGCACGATCGGCATGTAGCCCGCATCGCGGATCCAGCGCTCCTCCCACTGGTAGTCGAACTGGTTGTCGACGGAGCGGAAGTGGTCGACGAAATCGGCCGTGCGCGTGGCCTTGCCCAGCAGCCTGGCGACCGGGTTGCCCTCCCCCACCACAACGGCGGCGGCGCCATCGCCGCTCGACATCTCGAACGGGCTCGCGGCCTTGGCGTCGCGCTTCTCGGAGGCGACCACCAGCGTCTCGGTGTCGCTCCCCAGCGCCTCGATCAGGGCCGACGTGGCCGCGCGCTGGGTGGCGGCGACATCGATCGCCGACACGTCCTCGCCCAGGCTCAGCGCCTCGGCGACGATGCCCGAATGCAGCCGGTCGAGGAACGGGAAGGTGGTCGAGGCAAGCCGCAGGGCGCCGACACTCGCGCGGTCGCGCCCGGTGAGGGCATCGCGGGCGGCCTCGACCGCCATCGTCACGGTATCCTCGTCCCAGTTGCAGAAGGCGCGCTCGCCCTTGGCCTGGCCCTTGAGCGCCGGGTTGAACCAGCCGTGCGTGTCGGCAATCGCCTTGCGCGGCAGCCGGCGCCAGGGGATGTAGGCGCCGAACGCGAGAATGCCCTTGGTCATCACCGTCCCTGAGCTTGTTTTTTGAGCGGCCCAATTTCAGCACGATCCGGGGCCTCTGCGCCATCTTTGTTTGCATGGCTCGCGGCCGGAGCGCTCCTGGCCAGACCAGGCGATCCATGGTCCGGGTACGAGGCGAAGCAAGGGTACTGCCCTTGCTCCAATCGTGGAGCCTCCCGGGGCCAATTCGGGTCCAAGCTCGAGGTGGCGCAATCCGCTGCAAGGCCCAGCGTTCAAGGCTCGAGACGGCGGGGCTGGCGCGAGCGCCTTGGCGACCATTAAGAGAAAATTTGTGGAATTGAATAACCTTGTACCCACGCATCGGTACTCGGGGGAGGACCGGTCACCGTCCCACGAGCGGGCCCCCGAGCATGAAGCCGCTGACACGGATCACCTACGTCGAGGACGAGCCCGATATCCGCGTCGTGGCGCAGATCGCGCTGGCGGAACTGGGCGGGTTTACCGTCGACACGTGCGGATCCGGGGCCGAGGCGCTCGAGCGGGCGCCGGTCTTCAACCCCGACATGATCCTCCTCGATGTGATGATGCCCGTCATGGACGGCATCGCCACCTTTCACGCCTTGCAGGCCGACCCGCGCCTGTCAGATGCGCCCGTGGTGTTCATGACCGCCAGGGTGCAATCGCACGAGGTCGAAAGCTACAAGGCGATCGGCATCAAGGGCGTCATCCCCAAACCGTTCGACCCGCTGACTCTTGCCGATCAGATCAGGGCCCTGTGGAACGGCATCCAGTCGGAGAGGTGCGTCGCATGAGCAAAAGGCTGCAATCTCTCATCGTCTCCTACTGCAACGCCTTTCCCCGCGACGTCGAGGCGCTGGTTCGCACACTCTCGCCGGCGACCGACGACCCCGGGGCGATCCTCGGCAACCTGGCGGAAGCACTCGAGCGGGTGCATCGCATAAAGGGAGCGGGCGGATCGCTGGGCTTTGCGGCTGTCAGCGGTGCTGCCGCGCAACTCGAAACCCGCCTGCGGAAGCTCGACGCCACCACGCTGGGCGACGACGAGGAGGTCGGGCCGGTGCTGGAGAGCCTGACGCAGCTGAAGGAGCTTGCCGCGGCCATCAAGCCCGAAGGCTCGAGCCTTTATGGCCTCGATTTGAGCCGCATGGTGCCCCAGGCACGCGGCACCGGCGGCGGGAGCTGAAATCGGGCCTTCGGCCGGCAAATATTGGCTGGGGCGAGCCTCGACAAGGCCACCGGTTTCGGGTTAGAAGGCCCAGCCTTCCGCCAACGACGGCTGTCCCCGTGGGCGTTCTCGCCCGGAGCCGGGCCGTGGGCGCGCTCGCTTCCCCTGAGGTTTCGCCATGGCATCCACCAACGTCATTCTCGATCTCGAGCGCCGACAGATCGATGCCATCACGGCTCAACGCCGGGTGCCCGAGTTTGCGGCCGGTGACACCGTTCGCGTGATGGTGAAAGTCATCGAGGGCGACTCGACGCGCCTGCAGGCCTACGAGGGCGTCGTCATCGCGCGCTCCGGTGCGGGCCTCAACGAGAACTTCACCGTGCGCAAGATTTCCTACGGCGAGGGAGTGGAGCGCGTTTTCCCCATCTACTCGCCCTATATCGCGGAGATCGAAGTGATCCGCCGCGGCAAGGTGCGGCGCGCCAAGCTCTATTACCTGCGCGGCCGCCGCGGCAAGTCGGCGCGCATTTTCGAGCGCACGGATGCGCGCGCCAAGCGCCTCAACGCCGCCTTCAAGGGCTTCAAGCGGCCCAAGGGCGAGGCGGATGATCTGACCCGGATCAAAGGCATCGATGCGCAGCTGGCCGGCCGCTTGACTGGCCTCGGCGTCATCAAGTTCGACCAGATCGCCAACTTCTCCGACGACGACCTCGCCAACGTCGATGAGACGCTTGCTCTCGATGGGCGCATCGAGAAGGACGATTGGGTCAGCCAGGCCCAGCAGCTGGTCGCCGAGCTTGCCGCCGCCGAGGTGCCCGCCGAGGAAGGGCAGAAGGACGGCAAGAAAGAGGGCAAGGCCAAGAAGCGCTGACCCTCGTCCTGCCTACCCCCGATTTCGATCGCTTCGCTCCTCGTCCATCCGCGCCTCGCGTGCGTCTAGAGCAAGATCGCTTCTGATCGAAGCACTTCGATCATGGAACGTGAATCTTGGACGTAGGGAAAGCCCTAATCGCCGCGGCGCGCGGTCATGCGGTGCCCAGCGATGCCAGCATCGCATCCAGCTCCGGCGAAAGACGGACCCGGCCCACCTCGAGCCCGCGCCAATTGGTGAGGATGGGGGACGGGCCAAGGCCCTCCGCTTCCGGATGGAGCCCGGCAATGATCGCGGCGGCCACCGTGTCGGCTGCGCGCTTGGCGCCGTCCGCGATCTTGAGCGCGAAGCCGAGACCGTGCTCGGGAAACGCGCCGGCGCAGACGCCTTCGGCGCCGCCCTTGATCAACGCCTTGCGCGGCAATCGCTGCATGGCGAGCGTATCGAGGCGGCCGGCGCCGGCAACGAGCACCGGGTGCGCCCAGCAGGCCTCGGCAACGGCCAGGCATGCGCGCGTACGATCCGGATCGAGCCCCTCGCCCGTCGCGAGGCGGGCGAAGGCGCGCGCCAGTCCCTCGAGCGGGATCGCCCAGTTGGGAACGCAGCAACCATCGATACCGCAGGCGTGCGCGTCGAGGCGGGCTCCGGTCAGGTCCTCGAGCACACGGCGGATGCGCTCCTGTACGGGATGATCGGGTTGCCAGTAGCCTTCCGTTGGCTCGCCCAGATGCACGGCGGTGGCCAGCATGGCCGCGTGCTTGCCCGAGCAGTTGTGATGGAGCGCGGACGGGGTGCGGCCGGCGCGCACGAGATCGCGGGCGGCCGCACCGTCCATCGGCTCGTGCACACCGCAGGCGAGCGCAGCCTCCGTCAAGCCGGCACGCGCGAGCATGGATCGGACAACCTCGACATGGGCAGCGGACCCGGAGTGGGAGCCGCTGGCGATGGCGATCTCCGGCGCACCGAAGCCGAAGCGGTCTGCCGCGCCGGTCTCCAGCAGCGGCAGCACCTGCAGGGGCTTGATGGCGGAGCGCGGGAAGACGGAAGCAGCAATGTCTCCGATCGAGGCCACGACCCCGCCGCCCGCACGCACGACCGCCACGCCGCCCCCGTGCACGCTCTCAACGAGGCCGCCGCGCGTGAGCTCTATCAGGAGGGGGCTGGGCATTCGTGTCGCTCAATGGCGAGGGGCGCGACCGCCACAGGCCGTCGATCAGAAGCGGACGCCGTAGCGCACGCCGATGCTGTCGAGACCCTCGTTGTGGTTCGCCAGACCGGCGTTCGAGGTGTGCTCGAAATAGACGGAGATACTGCGGCGCTGGTCGAAGCGGAAACCAACCTCAATGGGGATATGAAAGAGCACGCGTGAGCCGAGCGCCTTTAGATCGGGATCGGTTGGACCGAGGTTGCCGTTGTGCACGGCGGCGCCGAGCCCGGTGCCGAAGAAAAGCCCGGCCGGACCCTCGATCTCCCAGCGGGCATCGATATAGCCCTTGCTGGTGCCGCCACTGGTGTTGACCGACCCGCCGATCGCGGGGCGCAGCACGCCGCCCAGGACGGCGAGGCCGGAGCCGAACAGGACCTCGCCATTGATGTCGACGCCGCTCTCGAGCCGAAAACCGCTCCACAGATCCGGCACGTCATGGGCGAGGACACCGACCCGCAACTCCGTGCGGTAGGGCAAGCCGGCATCCTGCGCCAGCGCCGGCGCGCAATCTGCCGATAGGGCCAGCACCAGAACCGTCCCGAGCGCGAACGTTCGCAGGAGCATGATGTCCATCATGATTATGCGTGCCGAGGCATTGGAGAATCGGGCGCACCACCGCCATGCATAGCCGGTTCCGATCGGCTAGGCGATTGGCGAGTTTGGCCGAGCCCTTGTTGGCCAAGCGGTTCGGCCGGCGGCGTTGCCGAAATGCCATGCCGGCCACGCGACATCATCGGGAGGACGAGATCGGCGCCAGCAGGCGGGCCGAAGTGGACATTCCGAACAGCTCGAGGCCACCCGAATTTGTTGAAAGAGGCCTGCAGAGTGCTAGGTTCGGCGCGGTCGATACGCCGTGCTTCTCACGCGGGTTCTGGGGCAAGGCCGACGCCGGATGATGCCTTGGCGGGGTCGGAAGGAACTGCGTGATGGAGGGGCTTGGTGCGCCGCTGGCATACCTTGAGCGCATCCTCACACCCGGCTCCCCCGAAGCTCCCCTGGCCTGGCTGGCGATCGCGGGCGTCCTCCTTCTTGCGCTGGCGCTCGGTTTCGTCGCGCTGCGCCGTCGGAGCCGCGCGCGCGACGAGGTCGCACGCCTGTTCTTTGCCTCCGCCACCGCGACACGCCGCGAGCGCGAGATCAGCGAGATAGATTCCTTCGCCCGCAAGGCCTCCGCCACCGCCGAGGATCTCAAGGCGCGCGTCAGGCGCCTGCGGCTCGGCCACTTCCAGCAGGTGAAGATCTACATCGATCACTCCAACTTCATCAGGACCTGGACGCAGAATGCGCATGGCCGCGACCGCCCCCTCGAGCACGACATCGACTGGGCTGCGCTGCCGCAGGTATTGATCGAGGAGACCTCGGAATGGCTGTCGCGGGACCGCAAGGTGCCCCAGCCGGTCGTCTATCGCGGCACCAACGTCTACGGCACGCTGTTCGAGGAGGACTACTTCAAGCTGCTCGAGACCATGCTGCGGCTGGAGCAGACGGCGGCCGACCGTCTCCCGCTGCCGATCCGCCTGCGCAAGGAGACGGTCGACCGCTGGCGCGAGGAGAACGAGGCCCATCGCATCGAGCTGACGCGCACGATCCAGAGCCAGGTCGGCTACATCATGGTGCCGATCTTCCGCCGCACGCCGCGCGAGGACCAGCTCGGCTCGGCCAATTTCACCGCCGGCGGCATCCCGATCGCGCCCGAGAAGATGCTGGATACCCACATCGCCACCGACCTCATCGGGGACGCCACCTTCGACGTCTACGACGTGGCCCTCCTGGTTACTGAGGACAGCGACTTCGTTCCGGCCGTCGAGTTCGTGCAGGAGATGCGCGGCAAGCATGTGGTCCACGTCGGCTTCGGCGGCCACCGCAACGACTTGCGGAGCAAATGCCGGCACCGCATCGACCTCGCCCGCGGCCGGCTCTTCCGGCGCATGCAGCGCGGGGCCGGGGCCAGTGTCGCGGCACCGAGCGGCGGCAATGCGCGGCAGCAGGGCCCGCGGCGTAGTGAATGAGAATTGTACTGTAACGCTATAATTGACATGTAACGCAAAAGTTTACATATGTTGCGCAGCTTCAAGAGCAAAATTCTCAAGGCCCTTTGGGAACGGGGTCGGGCCAAGGGTATCGATTCCCGATCGCAAGAGAAGATCGAGCGCGTGCTGTCTGCTCTCAATACGGCCACCAGGCCCGAGGATATGAGGCTCCCCGGCTTCAGGTTCCACGAGTTGAAAGGTGACAGGAGGGGTCAGTATGCGGTGACGGTGCGCGCCAATTTTCGCATCGTATTCGAGTGGGAAGACGGCAACGCCGTAAGAGTGAACGAGGAAGACTATCATGGCGACTGAGACGCTCGTCGAAGGCGGCCCGGCGTTTGAGCCCGCTCATCCAGGCGCAATCCTTCGCGAGGACGTTCTGCCTGCGCTGGGCATGGCAAAGTCGCGATTGGCGGAGCACTTGGGGATTTCGCGCCAGACTTTGTACGCGATTTTGAACGAGGATCGGGCTGTCACCGCTGACGTGGCTGCACGATTGGGCCGGGCGTTTGGCAACAGCGCAATCTTTTGGCTCAACCTGCAGAGCCAGCACGACGCATGGCATGCCGCGCGTAGGCCTGAGATCGCCAGGATCAAACCACTTGCTCAGGCCAAAAAAGCGGTCGCGGCCTGACGATCATTGCCGACCCCAATCGGTTCACCCCTTGAGCAGCCCCTTCGGATCCGCGTACGCGAGGCCGAGAGCGGCAGCCACGGCCGGATGCGTGATCTTGCCTCGGTAGACGTTGAGGCCGGCCAGGAGGTGGGGGTCGGCCTTCACCGCCGCCTCGGTGCCCTTGCCGGCAAGCGCCAGCACGAAGGGCAGGGTGGCATTGTTGAGGGCGAAGGTGGACGTGCGCGCCACGGCGCCCGGCATGTTGGTGACGGCGTAGTGCACGACCCCGTGCGTCACGTAGGTCGGGTTGGCGTGAGTGGTGGGCTTGGAGGTTTCCGAGGTGCCGCCCTGGTCGATGGAGATGTCGACGATGACGGAGCCGCGCTGCATCTGCCTGACCAGCGCTTCGGTGAGGAGCTTGGGGGCGGCGGCGCCAGGCACGAGCACGGCGCCGATGACGAGGTCGGCCTCCAGCACGTAGTCCTCGACCGCCTGGCGCGTGGAGAATATCGTGTTGACCGAGGCGCCGAACTGCTGGTCGATGGCGTAGAGGCGGTCGACATTGATGTCGAGCACGGTCACCTGGGCCTCGAGCCCGATCGCCATGCGCGCCGCGTTGACGCCGGCCACGCCGCCGCCGAGCACGACGACCTTGGCGGGCGCCACACCGGCGACGCCGCCGAGCAGCATGCCGCGGCCGCCCTGCTCCATCTCCAGGCAATGCGCGCCGGCCTGGATCGCCATGCGCCCCGCCACCTCGCTCATCGGCGCCAGCAGCGGCAGGCCGCCGCGCGGGCTCGTCACCGTCTCGTAGGCGATTGCCGTGACGCCCGACGCCATCAGCGCCTTGGTCTGCTCGGGGTCGGGCGCCAGATGCAGATAGGTGAAGATGGTCTGGCCCTCGCGCAGCATGGCGCATTCATTGGGCTGCGGCTCCTTCACCTTCACGATCAGGTCGGCCTTGGCGAAGATCTCCGCGGCGGAGGGCAGCACCTTCGCGCCGGCGCGCTTGTAGTCGGCATCCGTGATGCCCTGGCGGGCTGCCGCATCGCGCTCGACCAGCACCTCGTGCCCGTGCGCCACCGCCTCGCGCACGCTGGCCGGCGTCATGCCCACCCGGTACTCGTGGACCTTGATCTCCTTCGGCACGCCGATGCGCATACGTCATCGCCTCCCATCGGCCCGCATGATCTCGGTCGCCTCAGCTTCCGACAGTCTCGATTGCAGCAGCTGGTCAACGGACCAACCCTTCTTCTCAAGGAAGAACGTGACGAGCAGCCGGTATCGCGGGTAGCTGCCATACCTGATCATCATCGGGATATCGACAGGTCGATCGCCAAGTGCACCCCTCAACTCCTCGAACGACTGCCGGTTCTCTATGCCGACATAATCGGGGAGACCTTCCCATACCCACCTCGGTACGCGAAAGCGAGCCAGACCGACATGTTCTGCGGCCACGATATGAGTGAGTTCGTGTGCACATAACCAGGCGAGCGTGCGCGGTGGAGTGCCGACATATCCCCAATGTACGACCCGGCCGGCATCGAAGTTGGCACCACTCAAGAACGCGTTGCCACCGAGGGGGTAGCCGTACGCGAGGCCCCACGCCTTGGGGGACGGGAGGAAGAACAGGCGCTGTCGCCAGTCCTCGTTGGCGACATAGATCCGGTATTGGCGCGCCTTGGTCTTGAGCGGCGATCGCTCGAGCAATCTCTCGCAGTCACGCAGAAACCGTTCTCCGCCAGCGGACGGAATGGGACGGTCAGAGGCAACGACGATCTTGCCAGTGCCGAGCGAGTAGGCAAAAAGCGGGTCCGGCCAAATGATTAGGGCGCAAAACAACAGCGCAGGGATGGCCAAGGCCGCGCCGGACCACAATAGTATTCGTTTGATCATCTGCACGAGCCTCCGCGATCACGTCGTGGCAAACAGCGGTTTGGGCTCGGGCACGTCGTGGACGTGGCGGGAGAGACGCTCGAGGCCGCGCGGCACGGGCCCGCCGTAGGCCCAGTCGAGCAGCTCCACGGTGTGGGCGATGGGCAGATCCATGCCGTGCGCGAGCTGGGTGATGCAGCCGATGTTGCCGGTGGCGACGCAGTCGGGGCGCACGCTCCTGATGTTGGCGATCTTGCGGTCCCTGAGGTCGGCCGAAATGGCCGGCTGCAGGATGTTGTAGGTGCCGGCAGAGCCGCAGCACAGGTGCCCCTCGGGGATCTCGACCACCGTGAAGCCGGCATTGCTCAGGAGCTTGCGCGGCTCCTCCACGATGCGCTGGCCGTGCTGCATCGAGCAGGCCGAGTGATAGGCGACGCGCAGGGATGACCATCGCTTGGGCGGGCCCATCTCGTAGCTGCCGAGGAACTCGGTCACGTCGCGCGTCATGGCGGCGATCTTGGCTGCCTTGTCGGCGTAGTGCGGCTCGCGCTTGAGCATGTGCGCGTAGTCCTTGACGGTGGTGCCGCAGCCCGACGTGTTGATGATCACCGCATCGATGGGCCCGCGCTTCTCGATCACCTTCATCCAGGCATCGATGTTGCGCTTGGCCATGGCGATGGCGCTCGCTTCGCGGCCCATGTGGTGCACGAGCGCCCCGCAGCAGCCGGCGCCCGCCGCCACCTCCACGTCGACGCCGCGTCGCGCGAGCAGGCGGATGGTGGCGTCGTTGATCTCGGGCCGCAGCACCTGCTGGGCGCAGCCGGCCAGCAGGATCACCTTCTTGCGCCGCTCCCCCTCGGTGGCCGCCGTGCCGGGGCCGGAGAAGGCGGCGCCGCGCAGAAAGCCCTTGGGCGCCAGCTCGAGCATGGCCACGATCTGGTCGAGCCGCAGCCGGCGCAGCAGCGGAATGAACGGCCTGGCAAGACGCGCCGCCCTCAGCGCCAGGCGCAAGCGGTCCGGATAGGGGACGGTGGCCGCAACCAGCGACCGCGCCAGCCGCTCCCGAAAACCGCGCTGGCCCGTCTGCTCGATGTGCACGCGCGTATAGTCGACGAGGTGCATGTAATCGACCCCGCTGGGACACGTCGTCATGCAGGATAGGCACGACAGGCAGCGGTCGACGTGGCGCCTGACCTCGGGGCCCGCGCGACGGCCGCGCTCGAACATCTCCTTCATCAGGTAGATGCGGCCGCGCGGGCTGTCGCGCTCGTCGCCGAGCAGCACATAGGTCGGGCAGGTGGCAGTGCAGAAGCCGCAATGGACGCAGCGGCGCAGGATCTTGTCGACCTCCGCCAGGCGCGGATTGCGAAGCTGCTTGGCCGTGAAATTCGTTTGCATGTGCGCCTTGGCTCTATTTCAGAAGTTGGGATACATGCGGCCCGGATTGAGAATGCCGGCCGGATCGAAGGCGCCCTTGAGCTTGCGCGAGATCCGCTCCAGGCCGGTTTCCAGCGGCTGGAACACGTCGACGGCGGCGCGCACGGCAGGCTCCGCCCGCATCAGCATGGCATGGCCGCCGTGGGTGGCGATCACGCGGCGGATGTCGGCGGCGCCGGCATCGGTGGTCGGCAGCACCTCCGCCCACACCAGGCCACCCGACCAGTCGTAGAAGGCGCGGCACTCCATGTAGGCCGAAATGGCGGCGACCACCTTCGGCCCGGCGCCGGGCGAGGTCGAGATCCGCCACAGCGGCGCGCTGCTTCCCTGCAGCACCGAGAGCTGGCGCAGCTCGCTCCACATCGCAAGCGAGTTGTCGCGGTCGAGGGTGTGGATCTCGCCGTAGGCCTTGAGGTCCTCGCGCAGGCGCGACATGCGGTAGGCGACCGACTTGGCGAAATTCTCTATCCGCAGCGCCGTGATCGCCTGACCCTGCTCGCGCAGGCCCTCGTGCCACATGCGCGCCACGAGCGCCGGCTGCAGGTGCACGGCGCCCGACACCTCGTAGGGCGAGGCCATGGCCGAGCACAACACCTCGATGGCAATCTCGTCGGGCAGACCGAGGAGAATGAGCGTGCCGGTGTCCTCCGGCGCGGGCTGCACCTTGAAGGTAACCTCGCTCATGATGGCGAGCGTGCCCCAGCTGCCGGCGAGGCCGCGGCAAAGGTCGTAGCCGGTGACGTTCTTCATCACCCGGCCGCCGGACTTGAAGACCTCGCCGCGCCCGTTCACGGCCCGCAGCCCCAGCAGATGGTCGCGCGCGGCACCGGTCCGGATTCGCCGCGCGCCGGAGACGTTGGTGGCGAAGATGCCGCCGACGGTCGCTTCGCCAGGCTCGCCACCCGTGATGGCGGCGAGCTCGACGGGCTCGAAGGCGAGCATCTGGTTGCGCGCGGCAAGCGCCTGCTCGATATCGGTCAGCGTCGTGCCGGCGCGCGCCGACATCACCATCTCGTTGGCCTCGTAAAGGGTGATGCCGCGCAGGCCCTTGGTGGAAATGCTATGGGCCGTGTTGACGGGGCGGCCGACCTCGCGCTTGGACAGGCCCCCCGTCACCTCGACCGGCGTGTTGGTCCCCGTCGCCTCGGCGAGCACGCGCGAGAACTCCCGCTCGTCGGCCGGGCGCATTTTCGCAAGCACGTCGCGATCTCCTCAGGCGGCTTCGAGCGCTGCGGCGCGGCCATCGAGCGGAAAGACCTTCGCCGGATTGAGCAGCCATTTCGCATCGAACACCGTCTTGATGCGCATCTGCTGCAAAAGATCGGTCTCGGTGAACTGAACACGCATGAGGTCGCGCTTCTCAATGCCGACGCCGTGCTCGCCGGTGAGGCAGCCGCCGGAGGCCACGCACAGCTCGAGGATCTCCGCGCCCGCCTGCTCGGCGCGCTCGGCCTCGTCCTTGTCGTTGGCGTCGTAGAGGACCAGGGGATGCAGATTGCCGTCGCCGGCGTGAAAAATGTTGGCAACGCGCAGGCCGTGCTCGTCGCATATGCGCGAGATGGCAACCAGCACCTCGGCCAGCTTGCCGAGCGGTATCACCCCGTCCATGCAGTAATAGTCGGAGATGCGGCCGATGGCGCCGAACGCGGCCTTGCGCCCCTTCCAGATCGCCGCACTCTGTTCCGCGCTCTGGCTGATGCGCAGCTCCTTGGGTCCGAACGGCGTGACAAGCTCCGTAATCCGCTCGAGCAGGTCCGCCATCTCGTCCTGCGAGCCCTCCACCTCGACGATCAGCAGGGCTTCGACCTCCATCGGATAGCCGGCCTTGGCGAACGCCTCGCACACGTGGATCGCTGGCTTGTCCATGAACTCGATGGCCACCGGCACGATGCCGGCGCCGATGATGGCGGCGACGCACTTGCCGGCGGCTTCGCTCGAAGTCGAAGCCGAGCAGCATCGGGCGCGCCCCCTCCGCGGACCGCAGAATGCGCACGGTTGCCTCGGTGACGATGCCCAACTGTCCCTCCGAGCCAACGACCAGCCCCAGGATGTCGTAGCCCGGCGAATCGAGATGGCTGCCGCCGATCTCGACGATCTCGCCATCCATAAGCACCATCTTGAGGCCGAGCAGGTTGTTGGTGGTCACGCCGTACTTGAGGCAATGCGCCCCGCCGGAGTTCATGCCGATGTTGCCGGCGAGCGTGCACGCGAGCTGGCTGGACGGATCGGGCGCATAGAAAAAGCCCTGCGCCTTGACGGCCTCGCTGATGCCGAGATTGGTGATGCCGACCTCGACGCGGGCAACGCGGTTCGTGTAGTCGACCTCGAGGACGCGGCTCATGCGGGAGACGCAGACGACCACCGCATCCTCCGACGGGAGCGCGCCGCCCGACAGCGACGTGCCCGCGCCCCGTGCCACCACCTTGATGCCGTACTGGTGACAATAGCGCAGCACGCGCGCGACATCCTCCGTGGACCTGGGGAGCACCACCGCAAGCGGCAGCCGGCGGTAGGCCGTCAGCGCATCCGTCTCGTAGGCGCGGCGGCCGACCTCGTCGCCGATCACCGCGTCGGCGCCGACGAGGCGGCGCAGCTCGTCGATGATCGTGTTGCGCCGCGAAATGATCGCGCTGTCGGGCTTGGGCAGCACCGCCGATGCCATGCCTAAGGCTCCTTGCTCTCGCTTGATCGACCCCGCGCAGGCCTGCTTTCTCGCCCGCCAATCCGCGCGGCTCATGGTATATCGCGGTTCGACCTCGCCCGCCATCACCGCCGTTCGCTATCCTGCCGCGATTCGCGCCCGCCATGCTTCGTGCTGCGAAGCGTCGCGCCGAAGACCCGGATGGGTCTGTTAACATCGCCTGCGGCAAGGCGTTAGCGGAGCAGCGACCGAGCGATGACTGGACTGACGAGCGTGAGATGGATGACAGCGGCCTTGTTGGTGGCGGTCACCCTGGCCGGGCCTGCGGCGGCACAGGAAGGCAACGCGGAGGAGGGGGCCGAGGTCTTCAAGAAGTGCCGCGCCTGCCATGACGTGGGGCCTGGAGCCAGGAACAAGGTCGGCCCGGTCCTCAACGGCGTCGTCGGCCGCAAGGCTGGCACCGTCGAGGGCTTCCCCTACTCGGAAGCCAACAAGGCGGCCGGCGCCGGCGGCCTGGTGTGGACCGAGGACGTGCTGTTCAAGTATCTGGAGAACCCACTCGTCTTCATGAAGGGCACGAAGATGGCATTCGCCGGCCTCAGCGACCCGCGGGACCGCAAGGACGTGATCGCCTACCTCAAGACATTCAGCAAATAGCGGCGCCATGCGCGCGGCCCCAGAGGATGCTCCCACATCCGCGCCCGCCATCGCGGGGGGCACCGTGCGCGTGGGTCTCTTCGTCACCTGTCTCGTCGACCTGCTGCGCCCCTCGGTGGGGTTCGCTGCGGCCAAGCTGCTCGGCGATGCCGGTTGCGAGGTCGACGTGCCGACCGCGCAGACCTGTTGCGGCCAGCCCGCCTACAACTCCGGCGACAAGGCCACCGCGCAGGAGATCGCGCGCCGGACGATTGCGGCCTTCGAGGGCTTCGACTACGTGGTGGCGCCGTCGGGGTCGTGCGCCGGCATGCTCAAGGCGCACTATCCGGCTCTGCTGGCGGATGACCGCGATTGGGCGGCGCGTGCCAAGGCCTTCGGCGCCAAGGTGCACGAGCTCATCGCGTTTCTCGTCGACGTGCGCGGGATGACGGCGGTCAGCGCCGAGTTCCAGGCCCGTGCCACCTACCACGACAGCTGCTCGGGCCTGCGCGAGCTTGGCATAAGGGCACAACCGCGGCTGCTGCTCGCCTCCGTCAAGGGCCTCGATCTGGTGGAGATGGCCGACAGCGACGTGTGCTGCGGCTTCGGCGGCACCTTTGCCGTGAAGTATCCCGACATCTCCAACGCCATCGTCGAGCGCAAGACGGAGAATATCGCCGCCACGCACGCCGACGTCGTGCTCGCCGGCGATCTCGGCTGCCTCATGAACATGGCGGGCAAGCTCTCCCGGCAGGGCCGCCCGATCGCCGCCCGCCATGTCGCCGAGGTGCTCGCCGGCGAGACGGCCGACCCGCCGATCGGCCAGCGGCCGTGATCCCGACCTCGCCAGCTTTCAAGGACAATGCGCGCGCCGCGCTGGCCGACCCGCAGCTGCAGCGCGCGCTCGCCAGTGTCGCGCCTGGCCTCGCCGCCCGCCGCGGCACCGCACGCGCCGCGCTGCCCGAGTTCGAGGCGCTGCGCGAGAAGGGCCGCGAGATCAAGGACCACACCTTGGCGCACCTCGATCTCTACCTCGAGGCGTTCGAGAAGAAGGCCACCGGCGCCGGCTCATCTGTACATTTCGCCCCGACGGCGGCCGATGCCCGCGAGATCATCCTGGAGATCTGCCGCAGCGTCGGCGCGCGCATCGTCACCAAGGGCAAATCGATGATCTCGGAGGAGATCGGCCTCAATCATTGCCTGGAGGAGGCGGGCATCGAGCCGGTCGAGACCGACCTCGGCGAATACCTGATCCAGATCCGCGGCGAGACACCGAGCCACATCATCGCGCCCGCCATTCACCTGACGCAGGACCAGGTCGAGGCCGACTTCCGCCGCCTGCACACCAACCTGCCCAAGCAGCGCGTGCTGGTCGAGCCGACCCAGCTCGTCGCCGAGGCGCGCCAGATCCTGCGCGAGAAGTTCCTCGCCGCCGACGTCGGCATCACGGGCGCGAACTTCCTGATCGCCGAGACGGGCTCGTCGGTGATCGTGACCAACGAGGGCAACGGCGACCTCACCCAGTCGCTGCCCAGGGTGCACATCGTGCTGGCCTCCATCGACAAGATGGTGCCGACGCTGGAGGACGTGAACACGCTGATCCGCCTGCTGGCCCGTTCGGCGACGGGGCAGGAGATCTCCACCTACACCACGTTCTCGACCGGCCCGCGCCGCGCCAGCGACCCCGACGGGCCCGAGGCCTGTCACGTCGTCATTCTCGACAACGGCCGCTCCGAGCTGCTCGGCAGCCAGTTCCGCGAGGTGCTGCGCTGCATCCGCTGCGGGGCGTGCATGAACCACTGCCCGGTCTACGTCGCGATCGGGGGCCACGCCTACGGGTGGGTGTATCCGGGGCCCATCGGTGCCGTGCTGACGCCGGCCCTCATCGGCGTGCACGCGGCACACCATCTCCCCAACGCCTCCACCTTCTGCGGACGCTGCGAGGAGGTGTGCCCGATGAAGATCCCGCTCCCGGGCCTGATGCGGCAGTGGCGCAATGCCGAGTTCAGCACCGGCGACACGTCGCTGATCTCCCGGCTCGGCCTCGCTGTCTGGGCCGCGACGGCGAAGCGCCCGCGCCTCTACCACCTCCTGACGCGCATTATGATGCCGGTCCTCCGCGCGCTTGGGCACGGCCGGGGTTCCTTCCGGTGGCTGCCGCTCACGCGCGGATGGACCCGCCACCGCGATCTGCCCGCCCCGCAAGGGCGCACCTTCCAGGCGCTGTGGGCCGATACCAAAGCGGGGGTGCCGAGATGAACGCCCAGGCGCGCCGCGACGCGGTCATCTCGAAGGTCCGGGAAGCGCTGGGAGCAGGGGCTTCCCATGCGCGCCAGTCGACGGTGGCCGAGCGCCTCGGCGCACCTCCCGCGCCGCTTGTGCCGGCGCGCGCTCAAGGCCCGCGGGACGCCCTGCGGCAGCTCTTCCGAACGTTCCTCGAAGGCCAGTCGGCGACGGTGGTGGAGGTCGAGACCGCTGACGATGTTCCCAAGGCGGTCGGGCAGTACCTGCGGTCTGCCAATCTGCCACTGCGGGTGCGGGTCGGCGACGATGCCTATCTCGACACGCTGGCTTGGAGCAGGGAGCCGGCCCTCGAGCGCAGGAAGGGCCCGGCCGCGGCCGACGACGAGGTGGGGCTGGCCCACGCGGCCGCTGCGGTGGCGGAGACAGGGACGCTGGTGCTGGCCGCGGGGGCCGACAATCCGGTGACGCTGGGCTTCCTGCCCGACACGAGCATCGTCGTCGTCGAGGAGAAGGACCTGGTCGGCGGCTACGAGGGCGCGTGGGAGCGGATCAGGTCACGCTACGGCCGAGGCGCCATGCCGCGTACGGTCAACTTCATATCGGGCCCTTCGCGCACGGCCGACATCGGCGGCCAGCTGGTGATGGGCGCGCATGGGCCGAGGCGGCTCGCCGTGATCCTGGTGCGGGGCTGAAATACCGGGTTCAGCGCCGGCGGCGGATGCAGCCCTCGAGGCAGCGCTGCAGCAGGGCCTGGCACCTGGCGCGGTCCTGGGTCGACTTGTAGCAGCTTCCGTAGGCCGCCCGGCAGCCGGCCGTGCACGAGGATGCAAACAGGCTACAGGTCGGGACCAAAAGGCCGCCGACGAGCACAAGGAACAGAATGAGCAGGCCCGACGCTACGGTGAGGCTCCTGCGATTGGTCAAGGGATAAGCTCCAGCCGGCTGGTGCCGGCCTCTGCAGTCTGTCCGACAGGAAGGCCCGAAGCGGCTCATGGTAGAGCTACGTTGCACACCATGAATGGACACTGAATGTCTGGCGGGATAATGCCGTCGCAAGCGGTGGAGCATAGCTCAGTTGCAGGTGGCGTCGGACGGGGCCACTTGCCGCGCATCGACCCAGCCGACCTGGTAGCCCTCGCGCCCCGGGATGCGCACCTGGCACCAGGGCCCGCGGCATTCCCCTATTCCGACCACGCACGCGGCGCTCGGAGGATAGACGTGCGCGACGGGCGCCTGCCGGGAAGGGCTGGTGCGCACCATCAGCACATCGTTGGAGGCCACGCCGATAACGCGCCAGAAGCTGGTCTGCAACGTTCGCTGCGTGAAGGGAGCGACGGCCGCCTCGACGGCGAGATAGCGGTGGTACACCCAGCCCGAGACGCCCTTGTACTCGACCTGGCACCAGGTACTGCAGGCGCCGATGAGCCGGATACCCCCTTCCCTCGGCGGTATGGACCCAACGACGGAATAGTCGCTGGAGGGACCTGCGCGCATGTTGAGAACGTCGCCGCCATCGACATCGACGACGCGGTAGGTCGCCACATCGTCGGCGGCCCACACGCGCTGTGCGAGCGGGGCTGCCCAGAGCAGCACGGCGCAAAGCAGAAGGTAAGGCCACGCCGGTCGTGAAGATTGCACGCACATGACGTCCTCGGCAGTCCGCTTGGTGCGCAAGTATGATCCGCGTCGCACTCTGGCGCAAACAGATATGGGCCGGCCCCTTCTGTCGCTTGTGGCGTGCCGGTCACACTCGGCTGGACGGCAGGTCAGAAGGCGTATTGGCGAAAGAGCGGATCGATATTGCGTTCCCACTCGGCCTCGTAGCGCGAGAGCATCTCCTCGGCCGGGGTGCGGCCGCTGGCAAGGATCGTCTCGACCGGCGCGAGGTACTTGGTCTCGTCGTTCCCCGCGGCATCGGTGAGCCCCCGGCGCTTCAAGCCGGAACGGGAGATTGCCAGCGCCTCCCGCGCCAACTCGAGCACGCTGGTACGGCGGAACGGCGTCTTGAGCGCGGTCCTTGGGACGGCGTCGCGAAGCCCCTGCCGCTCTTCCGCACTCCAGTCCTTGATGAGGTCCCAGGCGGCATCGAGCGCGCTCTGGTCGTAGAGCAGGCCGGCCCAAACCGCCGGCACCGCACAGATCCGCCGCCAGCGTCCGCCGTCGGCGCCGCGCATCTCGAGGAAGCGCTTCAAGCGCGCCTCTGGAAACAGCGTGGTGAGATGGTCCGACCAGTCGTCGAGGGTCGGTCGCTCGCCCGGCAGCTGCGCCAGCCGGCCACCCATGAAGTCGCCGAACGAGGCGCCAGCGACATCGATGTAGCGGCCGTCGCGGTAGACGAAATACATGGGCACCGACAGGGCATAGTCCGTGTAACGCTCGAAGCCCATGCCGGGCTCGAACACGAACGCGATCATGCCGGAGCGGGCAGCGTCCGTATGCCGCCACACCTCGCTGCGCAGCGAGAGAAAGCCGTTGGGCTTGCCCTCGGTGAAGGGCGAGCAGGCGAAGATCGCCGTCACCACCGGCTGCAGCGCCAGCGCGACGCGGAACTTCCTCACCATGTCGGCCTCGTCGGCAAAGTCGAGGTTCACCTGGATGGTGGAGGTGCGGTACATCATGTCGAGGCCGCGCGTGCCGACCTTGGGCATGTAGCGCGTCATCACCTCGTAGCGCTGCTTGGGCATGCGCGGCGTCTCGGCAAGCGTCCAGCTGGGCGAGAAGCCGACGCCGAGGAAACCGATCTTGAGCGAGTCGCCAACCGCCAGCACCTGGGTGAGGTGTTGCTCCGTCTCCGCGCCGATCTCGTGGATCGTGGCGAGCGGCTCGCCGGAGAGTTCGAACTGGCCGCCGGGCTCGAGCGACACGGTGCCGCCCTGCTCGCTGTCCGGTCGCTTCAGGGCGATGATGTTGGACCCTTCCATGATCGGCTGCCAGCCGAAGCGGGCGATAAGGCCTTCCATCAGGGCACGCACGCCGCGCGGACCTTCGTACGGCACCGGGCGCAGCGTATCGGTATGGAACAGGAACTTCTCGTGCTCGGTGCCGATGCGCCACGCCGCACGCGGCTTGGCGCCCGCCGCGATCCAGGCGACGAGGTCATCGCGCGAGCGGACGGCCGGGCTAGGTGCGCTGTCCTGGCGTGTGGACATCGGTTGTTCCCTGTTGGCGGGCAAATCCTTGCCGCCAGGCAGGAAGGCGGTATTCCTAGTTAGTTGAAAAGCCCCGAATTGCACAAGCGTCTGACGCAGGCGCGGTCAGCGCCAATCGCCGAGGACGGCATTCACAAGCGCGAGAGCGGCCACGGCGGCCGTATCGGCGCGCAGGATGCGGGGTCCAAGTGAGATGCGCGCCACGAATGGCTTGCATGCGAGGAGCGCACGCTCGTCCTCGTCGAAGCCGCCCTCCGGCCCCACCAGCACCGCGAGCGGACCGGGCGCCACCATGGCCAGGGCGGTAAACGCGCAGCGCTCCTCGCTGCCCTCGTCGCAGAAGACGAGTGTGCGGGCGGGGTCCCAGCCGGCGATGACCTGATCGAGCTTTTCGGGCGCGCATACATCCGGGATGCGGAGGATGCCGCATTGCTCGGCCGCCTCGATGGCGTTGGCGCGCATGCGCTCGATGTTGACCCGGTCCGGCGTTGTGCGGTGCGTCATAACCGGCCTGAGGCGCGCAACGCCCATCTCGGTCGCCTTCTGCACCATGTAGTCGAGCCGCGCGCGCTTGAGGGGCGCGAACAGGTAGTCGATGTCCGGGCCGTCCTCCTGGGGACGGGTGGGACAACGTACGGTGAGGCTGGCGCCGCGCTTGCCGGCCTCGGCGAGCTCGGCGCGCCATTCCCCGTCGCGGCCGTTGAAAACGAGAATGGCATCCCCCGCCCCGAGGCGCAGCACGTTGCGCAGGTAGTTCGCCTGCTCCGCGTTGCAAGGGACGGTCCCGCCCTCGGCCAAGTCTGCCGCGACGAACAGGCGCTGGGCGTTGAAGTCGTAGCGGGCCATGGGCGCAAGTTTATACCTGCGGGCGCATCTTCACGCCATTTCCGCCCGCGCGTTCTCGATTCCGGGCGGCTGCAGTAGGTTGACCCAAGGAAACGCCTAGTGTGGTGTCTCGCAAATGCCATCACCCTTCGTGGCGAGCTCGTCATGGCATTTGCGAGACTGAACCACACTAGAATCGAGTCTTTGCTAGTGTCCTTCAGTCTCCGAATTGCCTTCGAGAGGGTGAGGCAAAGGTAAAGGCAATTCGGAGACAGGACACTAGGCGCAGCGACAAATGGAAGACCTTCCGCCTCAGCACGGCCTCGACGGCGTCGGCATCTTCGCGAGCCTCGAGCCGGCCGAGCGTGCGCGCCTTGCCGCCGAGCTCGAGACCCTCGAGCTCAAGCGCGGCGACGTGCTGGTGCGCCAGGGCGAGGTCGCCGATGCCCTCTATATCGTAGTCACGGGCCGCTTCGCGGTAACGCTCGACGGCCGTCGGCAGCTGGTGGCGGAGATCGGTCCCGGCCAGCCCATCGGCGAGATCGCCTTCCTCGCCGGCGGCGCCCGCACCGCCACCGTTACCGCATTGCGCGACAGCCTGGTGCTGCGGCTCGGGCGCGCCGACTTCGAGGCGCTTTGCGCCAAAAGCCCCGGCATCTGGCGTGCGCTGACGGTGGCGCTCGCATCGCGCGTGGCCGAGGGCAACGTCGGCCGACCCGACCCGCCCGACCCGCGCCCACGCACCATCGCAATCATCCGCGCAGGGGGGAGCCCGCTGCCGGAGCCGTTCGTGGCGCAGCTGGCGGACGTCTTCCGGCGCGGCAGCAACACCCGCCTCCTGCGGTCGGAGACGGCGCGCGAGGTCCTGCCGAACGGCGTGGCGCTCGACAGCGCGGAGGCGACCCATCTGCTCAACGCCCTGGAGAGCCGCCACGACTACGTGCTGTTCGTTGCCGACGCCGAGCTGACGCCATGGTCGGAGAAGGCGATCCGTCAGGCGGACCTGGTGCTCGCCGTCGGCTTGGCGCACGCGGGCGCACAGCCCAATGTGCTGGAGCGGCTGGCCGCGGAGCTTTTGCCGCCCGACGCCCAGCGGCTCGTGCTGCTGCACGCTGCCCGTGCGCCCATCTCGGGCACCGCCCGCTGGCTCGCCCGCCGTCGCATCGCCATGCATCACCACGTGGCGCTGGACGAGCCCGGCGACTTCGCGCGGCTCTATCGCTTCATCAACGGCACGGCGCTGGGCCTCGTTGCCTGCGGCGGCGGCGCCTACTGCGCGTCCCACATCGGGCTCTACAAGGCCGCGGTGGAATTGGGCCTCGTCTTCGACATCATGGGCGGCACCTCGGGCGGCGGCGCGATGACGGCGGCCTTTGCCATGGGCACCGCGCCCGACGATGTCGACCGCGCCACGCACGAGATCTTCGTCACCAACCGCGCCATGCGCCGCTACACCTGGCCGCGCTACAGCCTCCTCGACCACACCCACTACGATCGGCAGCTCGCGCGCTACTACGCCGGCGTCAATATCGAGGACCTGTGGATCCCCTATTTCGCCGTCTCGACCAACCTGTCGAGCTACGACCTGCACCGCCACCGCCAGGGCGATCTGTGGGCCGCGGTGCGCGCCACCGGATCGGTGCCGGTGCTGCTGCCGCCCTACTACACGCAGGACGGCCAGATGCTGGTCGATGGCGCCATCCTCGACAACGTGCCCGTGCGCGTGATGCACGAGCTGAAGAGCGGGCCCAACATCGTGGTGAGCTTCGAGGCGCCCAAGCTCGAACGGTTCGCGGTGGACTATTCGGCGCTGCCCAGCCGCCGGCAGCTCATCGAGGCCATGGTCAACCCGCTGCGGCGCCGGACGTTGCCGCCCGCGCCCGGCGTCGGCAGCGTGCTGATGCGTGCGATGATGGCCAACCGGCAGGACTTCGAGCGTGCGCTCAGGCCCGAGGATCTGCTCATGGTGCCGCCGGTCCCGCAAGACATGGGCGTGCTGGACTGGCACCGGCACACGGAGCTGATGGAGCGCACCTATCGCTGGGCGCTCGAAGAGGTGGCGCGACTGCGGGCCGAGGGGAATAAGGTCGTGACCGCTCAATCCTCATGAGCGCACAGGCCGAACCAAGTCACCCCGAGCAGAAAACCGACGCTCAGGGAGCCCCACGCGATCAGCACGGACGTCAGCATCGCAGATAATCCCCTTCACCACCGATCGCCACGCAGTAAACCCGCCGGCGCAGCGGTGGCCAAGCCGATGGCGACACCGTTCGGTGGATTGCTGTGGAAAAGTCCAAGGTCGCCGAGATCGCGCCGACCTTGTGACCTAGCCCGCTGCCGCCAGCGCGGCGCGCATCTGGGCGACCGTGGCGGGCTCGCCGCCGGCGGCCCGGATGAGGCTTACCGCCTCCTCGACCAGGGCAACGTTGGTGGCGGTGGTGCCGAAGGGTGCGTCCTCCAGGCCGACCCGCACATGCCCGCCGTGGCGCACGGCTTCGGGGATCAGCGGGCGGATGTCGACGCCGAGACCGGCGATCATCCACGGCGCGCCGGGCGCCTCTTCGGCCAGCAGCGTGCGGTGCGCCTCGAGCGCGTAGGGCTTCGGCGGGAAGCCAAAGGCGAAGGTCTCCGAGAACATCAGCCGGTAGATGGGCACCTTGGTGCCCATGGCGCGGGCGAGCGCGGCCCCGGCGCGGGTAAAGCCCGGCTCGTAGATGGCGTAGGCCGGGTGGAAGCCATAGCGGACGGCGAACTCAAGCGCGTGGCGCACGTCCGCCTCGGGGTTGAGATAGGTGAGGGCTGGGGGCGTGTCGGGCCCGGCGTCGAGCCCCGTGAAGTTGACGCTGCCCGGATCGATCACCGCGAACTCGAGAAGTCCGCGGGCAGCGAGCGCCTCCACGTGGGCGAAGCGGGCTGCCGCGTCATCGGGGAGCGGCCCCGTGCCGATGCCGGCCGAAGGGATGGAAGGGTAGACCGGCACATCGACCTTCGCCCGGATGCCCTCGATGATGCGGGCATACACCTGCCAGTCGAAGGTCTGCGGGCCGCCGCCGTCATAGGCATGCACGTGGATGATGCAGGCGCCGGCCTTCGCGCAGGCGATGCCGTCCGCGACAATGGCCTCCACCGTGTCGGGGATGCCCGGCTGCCGCTTGCGGCTCCACGGCCCGTTCAGCGCCGCTTCGATCCAGGTTTGGGGCATATGGGTGTCATTCGCTTGCTGCAGCTCAGCCCTGCCGCAAAGAGTTGATTATGCGATGCGCATCGCCACTCAATAGGAGTACTGGCGGTTGACTTCTACTGACTTTGCTCCACTCGCTCGCAAATACCAATTCCAAAACTCAATCACTGACTTTTCCAACGCCGCATCGATCCCACTACGGCCACTCTTTACGTCGCCAAAAACGTTGTTGTTATGGCTTCGGCCAAATCCAAAAACGACTACGTCGGTCCCTGAGAGATCAGCAAGGAGACCCAGCTCTTCTATCCTCTTTCGAGCAGCCCAAGCATCACTGAAATACCCTGTCTTACGAAACGGTATAAGCTCAGAATTTTCCAAAAGATCTGTATAAACAATCAGCTTAGCCAGGCGTCGACCCTGAAATTTGGTGGACACGGCCCTAATAGTCCGCACGATATCGGAGCGCGGGTATGAAATCTTCCTTGTCAGGATTGGTCGGAGCGCGCCGACGATGCCCGCGAGATACAATCTCTCTTCTTTCTTTGCCCTTATGGCACTACAACCGCTCGTAAACCAGCCGCCGACCCCTTGGGACCTGCATCCTGGGCGGCATCCGCTAAACACTATTTTCGAATTCGCCGCCGAATCTACAATTGTATGAATTGTCAGCAATGATCCCGCTGATATGTCCTGGAGAATTCGCTCAAGGCCGCCAATGATAACATCACGATCGGTCGTGTCATAAACAGTAGTTTGATCTATGACGATGCCGGTCCGATCCTGCCCCTCCCTACAATAATCGTAGGCGAAAACACGCGAGGATACGCAGACCAGAAACACGCATAAGACAACTACTCTGTAGCGCATCATCCGTCCCGAGACACCCTGCCCGCGCCGAACCGCGCCTGCAATCCTACAATATTACCGCCATCCGGTGACGTTTTAATCGTTTCCAGCATCTCCCCAATTGAAGTTCTGGCGTTGGAACTTGAACAACCCTCGAGATAACCACCCATGTAAGCGAATTTTCGCTGCAAGTGCGTTGCGGCAATGACTTTGTCATCATCCCCGGCGCGATCTGCCCAGGCATCACGGGCAGCGGTCGCTTTGGCCAATTGCTGCCGAGCCTCATCCGCGGCACGGCCCAGTTGCTCTATTTGAGGGTCAAATTTGTCGTGAACTTTCTGGGAACGCCGGTCGTACTCCACTTTTCGCGCATTGAACGCTGCGCGGGCTCGCTCTTGGCGCCTCAACAAGGTCTCGTAGTCCGGATCCGGATCATGGCGATTTATGGAGGCGATGGTGCCCATCACATACAGTCCAACGTTCAGGGCCAGCAACACCAGCGCCTCTGTACCGAGTTTCTTGGACAGAACAATTGAGCCTATTGCCTTTAGGTCGACCGCATCTCGTCGTAAAAGGTCGCCAAGATTTGGCCCGCTTTGTTGCGCAAGGGCAGCAAACTCGTTGCGCAGCAGCCCCAGACCATAGATAACAGCTGCCGAGATACCCAAAACGATGACAGCAGTGCTTACACGTCTTACTGGAGACGTCGACGCCCATCTCGCAATATTGACACCTAGCGTGTGAGCGAGGAACATTAATACCGCGCCTGCCACAAACGCCATCGCCAAAGCAATAACGGGCGCGCTCTCGAAAAGAGCGGGAAGTATGCCCTTGACATAGGTTCATTGTCAGCCTATATTCACCTCAGACAAGAGGTGAAACTGTGTCCGATATCAACCTGACAGCCCCGATTTTCCACGACGAAGATAAGGCCCGCGAGCACTTCGAAAAGCTCGGCTGGCCGGATGGCCCATTCTGCCCGCACTGCGGCGAGACGGAGAAGGTCTATCGCATCCAGCCGGGCAAGAACATTCGCCCTGGCTTGCTTCACTGCAACTCCTGCGATGGCGCCTTCACGATTACCACGGGCGGCGTGATGGAGAGCAGCCATATCCCGCTCACCAAGTGGGCGCTCGGCTTCCATCTGATGTGCGCCAGCAAGAAGGGCGTCAGCGCCAAGCAACTCCAGCGCACGCTCGGACTAGGCTACCGCGCGGCTTGGTTCATGGCACATAGGATCAGAACGTCCATGACGCCTGCCAAGGGCGGCAGCAAGCTAGGCGGCGAAGGCAAAGTGCTTGAGAGCGACGAAACATTCGTCGGCGGCAAGGCCAAGACGGCGCACAAGAACAAGCCGATCCCACGCAAGCACGCCGTTCATGCTCTTGTCGAACGTGACGGCAAGGCCGTCGCAACCCACGTCGCGGATGTCAGCGCCAAGACGCTCTGGGAGGTCATTGAGAAGCAGGCCGACGCCAAGTCAGCGCTGCACACCGATGACAGCTTGGCGAACCTGTCTTTGGGCAAGCGCTTCGCAGACTGTCAATCAGCACCGAATCCGTGACCGGGATCGGCGTCGAAGAGTTGACCACCCTCTAGGTTGTGACACTGCAGCGCCGGGCCTGGAGGCGCGCAGCGCAGCGTAGCGCCGGAAGGCTTGGCGCTGGCGCATGTTTTTGGTGGGTCCGGATTGGATGCCGATCGACAGGGGCGCCGCTACTTGCGGTTCTTGAAGCGCCAGCTGTCGTTGCCGGTCTCGATGATGTCACAGTGGTGGGTGAGGCGGTCCAGCAGCGCCGTGGTCATCTTGTTGTCGCTGAACACGGTGGCCCAATCGGCGAAGGCCAGATTGGTGGTGACGATGATCGAAGTACGCTCGTAGAGGCGGCTTATCAGATGGAACAGCAGCTGCCCGCCGCTCTGGGCGAACGGCAGATAGCCAAGCTCATCAAGGACAAGGAGATTGACCCTGGTGAGGCGGTCGGCGATGTGGCCCTGGCGACCGAGCTTGGCTTCCGCCTCGAGCTTGTTGACCAGGTCGACGACGTTGAAGTAGCGCGCCTTGGCGCCGCCGCGGATGCAGCTGCGCGCAATGCCGATGGCCAGATGGCTCTTGCCGGAACCGGTGCCGCCGATCAGCACCACGTTACGCTGATGCTCGAGGAAGCCGCCGCCGGCTAAATCCTTCACGAGCTCGGCGTTGATCGGCGTACCCTTGAAGACGAACTCCTTGATCTCCTTGGCCAGCGGCAGTTTGGCAATGCCCAGCTGGTAGCGGATCGAGCGGGCGTGTTTCTCGGCGATCTCGGCCTTGATGAGCGAGCTGAAGATGCGCTCGAAGGAGTGCTGCCGCTTCACGCCATTGGGGACGATCTCATCATAGGCTGCCCGCATGCCGGACAGCTGCAGCGTACCCAGCATCTCCAGGAGCTCATGCCGCTCCATAGGCGGGCTCCTCGACACCGCGGCTGCGCAAGTTGTCATAGCGGGCACAGTCGGCGAGCGGAGCATGCTTGAGCTGCAGGCTCTCCGGCGTCTGCACAGGTCCTGACGGCGCCGGGGCCTGGCTGCGTGCCAGAATGTTCAGGATCACATCGGCGCTGGCGGTGCCGGAGGCCAGCGCTTCCCGGCAGGCTGCTTCGATGGCCACGAGGCCGTCGGTCAGCACGCCGGTCAGGATCGACACCATTTGCCGATCACCATCCGGCGAGCCTGCCAGCTTGCGGCGCACCTTCTCCAGCGAGGCTGGCAGCATCCAGTCCTTGAACGGGGCGCCGTTGCGCAGTGCCCCCGGCTTGCGGACCAGCACCGGCACGTAGTGCCAGGGGTCGTAGACCGTCTGATGCTGGCCGAACCGGCGCGCATGCTCGCCCACGATCACCCCGTCCTGCCGAATGACGATGCGCTCGGCATAGACGTGGACGTCGACCGGCCGACCCACCGCCTTGGCATTGACCGAGTACTTGTTGCCGTCGAAGCTCACCAGGCAGAGCTTGGAGACGGATGCCACCGTCGCCCGGAAGCTGTCGAAGGGGCCGCAGTATGGGATCAGCACTGCGCGCTCGGCTTCGAACACCTCAAATACCGTCTTCTCCTTCTGCTCGGGATGCGCAGCCGCCTTGCCGTGAGCCACGCAGCGGTCGAGCAGAAAGGCGTTGAGCTCGGCGTAGCTCTTGAACTTCAGCCGCGGCGAGAAGAAGCGTTGCCGCACCATGCCGACCTGGTTCTCGACCTGGCCCTTCTCCCAGCCGGCCGCCGGCGTACAGGCTCGCGGCTCCACCAGATGGTGGCTGCACATCCTCAGGAATTGCCCATTGTAGGCGCGTTCCTTGCCCACGAAGATGCCGTCGACGGCCGTCTTCATGTTGTCGTAGATGCCGACCTTGCCGCGCCCAAGAAGGCGAACGCCCGGTTAT
>CAWCOF010000019.1:0-48287 GCA_963797005.1 uncultured Alphaproteobacteria bacterium | reverse complement strand
TTCCTCCGGTGCCCGGTTGTCGGCTTTCTGACCCAAGCGGAAGCGGAGCGGCAGGCACGCGCCGGCTTCGCGGGGGCGATTGTATCGGGCGAGGCAGCCCTTTCATCGGCGTGGGGCCCGCGCTAGAAGGGGCCGCCAAGACATGAGATGCGAGCCAAGGTGCATCCAATGACTGCCATCGTCGACATCATCGGCCGCGAGATCCTGGACAGCCGCGGCAACCCGACCGTTGAGGTCGACGTGGTGCTGGAGGACGGCGCGCTGGGCCGCGCCGGCGTGCCGTCGGGCGCCTCGACCGGGGCGCACGAGGCGATCGAGCTCAGGGACGGCGACAAGACGCGCTACCTGGGCAAGGGCGTGCTGAAGGCTGTCGAGGCCGTCAATGGCGAGATCTTCGACGCGCTTTCGGGGATGGATGCCGAGGACCAGCGGCGCATCGACAACGTCTTGAAGAAGCTCGACGGCACGCCCAACAAGGGGCGTCTCGGCGCCAACGCAATCCTGGGCGTATCGCTGGCCGTGGCCAAGGCGGCGGCCGAGGCGCAGGGTGCGCCGCTCTACCGCTACATCGGCGGCGCCAACGCCCACGTGCTGCCCGTGCCGATGATGAACATCATCAACGGCGGGGCGCATGCCGACAACCCGATCGACATCCAGGAGTTCATGATCATGCCGGTGGGGGCGGCGACCTGCCGGGACGCGATCCGCGTCGGCTCGGAGATCTTCCATACGCTGAAGAAGGGCCTCAGCGAGGCGGGGCATTCCACCAACGTCGGCGACGAGGGTGGCTTTGCGCCCAACCTCAAGTCGGCGGACGAAGCGCTCTCTTTCATCGCCAAGGCGATCGAGAAGGCCGGCTACAGAATTGGCGACGACGTGGTGCTGGCGCTCGATTGCGCAGCGACCGAGTTCTTCAAGGACGGCAAGTACGCGCTCGCCGGCGAGGGCAAGACGCTGGACGGCAAAGGCATGGCGGACTATCTGCGCGGCCTCGTCGAGCGCTATCCGATCGTGTCGATCGAGGACGGCATGGCGGAGGACGACTGGCAGGGCTGGAAGGCGCTGACGGACGCCATCGGGGCGAAGTGCCAGCTCGTGGGCGATGATCTCTTCGTCACCAACCCGGAGCGGCTGGCGCGCGGCCTGAAGGAGGGCATCGCCAACTCGATCCTGGTCAAGGTCAACCAGATCGGCACGCTGACCGAGACGCTTGATACCGTGGCAATGGCGCAGAACGCGGGCTACACCGCGGTGATCTCGCATCGCTCGGGCGAGACGGAGGACGCCACCATTGCCGATATCGCGGTCGCCACCAACGCCGGGCAGATCAAGACGGGCTCGCTGTCGCGCTCGGACCGGCTCGCCAAGTACAACCAACTGATCCGCATCGAGGAGATGCTGGGCGACGAGGGCCGCTATGCGGGGCGCGCGGCGTTGAAGCGCTCCCTCTCCCCGATTGCCCTCGGGCCAACCGCGTAGATGTGCTGCCCGCACAGAACCCGAGGGCTTGCGGGGAGAGGGTCGGGGTGAGGGGCAGATGCAAACGCAAACGCCGGAGCAAGCGGCTGCCCCTCACCCCGACCCTCTCCCCGTTCGCGCTGAAGAAGCGCGACAGGGAGAGGGAACGGCACGGCGTTTTACGCCGACTTAACTGGCAGCGCTGTAGAACGATGGGTGTCCCGGTTGGACGCCCATGAGAATGTCCCGCGTCACCCCATGGTCACGCCCATGTATGATCGGCGCAAGGGCCGGCTGCGACAGAACCTGGTGTCGCTTTTCTGTCTGTGTGCGCTTGGCTACTTCGCCTATCACGCCCTCAACGGTAAACGCGGCCTCGAGGCACGCTTTTCACTGATCGAACGCTCCCGTGTGCTGGAGCCGCAGATCAGGCGTCTCGAGGCCGCGCGCGTCCGTCTGGACCGGGACGTGCGGCTGCTCGACGCCGGCGATCCCGACATCATCGAAGAGCTGGCGATCCAACTCTTGGGCTTCGCCCGGCCCGGCGACCGCATCGTCGTCTCGACCGGCGAAGCACCGGCCAGGCCTGGGGATTCCGCGCCCCGCCGCTGACCGCGCGGGCCGCTGGCCATCTGTGAGGGTTTCGAGTAGGTTTTTTCTCCCCAATTCCACGAGGTGTGCGACGCACATGTCCCGCCCCAACGGCCAGCAGAAAATCCCCGCCTTCACACGCGACCAGGAGCTCGGCGCCTACCGCCGGATGCTGCTCATCCGCCGCTTCGAGGAGAAGGCGGCGCAGCTCTACGGCATGGGCTTCATCGGCGGCTTCTGCCACCTCTACATCGGCCAGGAGGCCGTGGTGGTGGGCATGCAGATGGCGATCAAGGAAAGCGACCAGGTCATTACAACCTATCGCGACCATGGCCACATGCTCAGCGCCGGCATGGACCCCAAGGGCGTCATGGCGGAGCTGACGGGGCGGCAGGGCGGCTACTCCAAGGGCAAGGGCGGCTCGATGCATATGTTCTCCAAGGAGAGGAACTTCTATGGAGGACACGGCATCGTCGGCGCCAACGTGCCGCTGGGCACCGGCATCGCCTTTGCCAATCACTATCGCGGCAACGGCGCGGTGTGCCTGACCTACTTCGGCGACGGCGCCGCCAACCAGGGGCAGGTCTACGAAAGCTTCAACATGGCGAAGCTGTGGAAGCTCCCCGTCGTCTTCATCATCGAGAACAACAGATATGCCATGGGCACCTCCGTCGAGCGCTCGGCGGCGACCACCGACTTCTCCCATCGCGGGCGCTCCTTCGACATCCCGGGCGAGCAGGTCGACGGCATGGACGTGCGGGCGGTGAAGGCGACCGGCGACCGCGTGGTGAAGCAGGTGCGCGACGGCAAGGGCCCCTACATTCTGGAGATGCTCACCTACCGCTACCGCGGCCACTCCATGTCGGACCCGGCCAAGTACCGCTCGCGCGAGGAAGTGCAGAAGATGCGCGAGGAGCACGACCCGATCGAGCAGGTGCGCCAGCGCGTGCTGGGCGGCAAGCTCGCCAGCGAGGACGAGATGAAGGCGATCGACGCCGAGATCCGCGGCATCGTCAACGGCGCGGCGGAGTTTGCGCAATCCGACCCGGAGCCGGAGGAGGGCGAGCTCTACACGGACGTTCTCGTGGAGGCATGAGGTGGCGATCGTCCGCTGCGAGATCAGATGGCCTTCCATGGGCAGCGGCAAGCCGTAGGGATGCGCTTCCTTGAGCAAAGATCCGAGTTGGTTCCCGGTGTGGGCGGTGTGGATCGTGCTGCCCTGGCTGGCGCTGCATCTCTACAACGACTTCTCCATCACCAGGCAGCTCAAGGCCCAGCGCAAGCCGGGCGAGCCGCCACCGGGCAAGCAGTTCGGCTTCTCGCGGTTCGGAGAGGTCATGCGCGAGACCACGCGGCGCTTCGAGGCGGGCGATCCGCTGGCGCGCGCCGTGACGTATTACGATTTGGCGATCGCGGGGGCCTTCGTGATCTTCCTGGCCTACCGGATGTTTCTGCGTTGGACTGTGTAGAACGTAGGTTGGGTCGAGCGTCAGCGATGACCCAACCCAGGGGAGATGGAGGTACGTTGGGTTTGCCCCCCGCCTGCGCGGGGGTTGGCCCAACCTACGCTGAAGGAACGCGATGCCGACCGAGATCCTGATGCCCGCGCTCTCCCCCACCATGGAGGAGGGCAAGCTCGCCAAATGGCTTGTCGCGGAAGGCCAGACCGTTAAGGCCGGCGACGTGATCGCCGAGATCGAGACCGACAAGGCGACCATGGAGGTGGAGGCGACCGACGAGGGCAAGGTCGCCCAACTTCTGGTCGCGGAGGGAACGGAGGGCGTGAAGGTCAACACGCCGATCGCGCTGCTCGATGGAGAGGAAGCGGCGCCTGCCTCTCGCCGCACCCCATCTCCATCTTCCCGCGCATCGCCAACATCTCCTCCTGCGCCAGCAGCGCGGGGAGAGGGTAGGGGTGAGGGGCGGCCACAAGCCCGGACGCAGCAAGCGCCTGCCCCTCACCCTAACCCTCTCCCCGCGGAAGTGCGGGGAGAGGGAATGGCTGGCACGGAGACGGTGACGCAGACCATGCGCGAGGCGTTGCGCGATGCCATGGCCGAGGAGATGCGCCGCGACAAGGACGTTTTCCTGATGGGCGAGGAGGTGGCGCAGTACCAGGGCGCCTACAAGATCAGCCAGGGGCTTCTGGAAGAGTTCGGCGACAAGCGCGTCATCGATACGCCCATCACCGAGCAGGGCTTTGCCGGCGTCGGCGTCGGCGCGGCCATGGCGGGCCTCAAACCCATCGTCGAGTTCATGACCTGGAACTTCGCCATGCAGGCGATCGACCAGATCGTCAATTCCGCCGCCAAGACGCTCTATATGTCCGGCGGGCAGATGGGCTGCTCCATCGTGTTCCGCGGCCCCAATGGCGCCGCTGCCCGCGTCGCTGCCCAGCACAGCCAATGCTACTCGTCCTGGTATGCGCACGTGCCGGGACTGAAGGTGGTGGCGCCGTCCAACCCGGCCGACGCCAAGGGCCTGCTCAAGGCCGCCATCCGCGATCCAAACCCGGTGCTCGTGCTGGAGAACGAGATTTTGTACGGCGCGTCCGGCCCGGTGCCGAAAGGGGACGACTGGGTCGTGCCGATCGGCAAGGCGCGCATTGCGCGGGCGGGGAGCCACGTCACCATCGTCTCGTTCGCCCGCGGCATGGTCTATGCGCTCGATGCCGCCGAGCAACTCAGCGGTGACGGCATCGAGGCCGAGGTGATCGATCTCCGCTCGCTGCGGCCGCTGGACATGGAGACGGTGCTGGATTCGGTGCGCAAGACGAACCGGCTTGTCACGGTGGAGGAGGCCTGGCCCGTGTGCTCGGTGGGCTCGGAGATCTGCGCGCGCGTGGCGATGGAGGCCTTCGACTATCTCGACGCGCCTCCGGCCAAGGTGGCGGGCGCCGACGTGCCGATGCCCTATGCGGCGAACCTGGAGCGCCTGGCGCTGCCGAGCACCGAGCAGGTGATCGAGGCGGTGAAGAGCGTTTGCTATGCGTGAGCGGATCGCTTTGGCAGGCGGCTGGGCGGTATAGAATGTACGGGAGATCGAGAGTCCGAGTTCTGCCATGAGGCGATCAATGGTGCAGACCGCACAACGAGCGGCGACCTACGAGGATTTGCGCGCCGTACCCGAGCCCTTGGTCGCCGAGATCATGTTCGGCGAGCTCGTGACGCATCCCAGGCCTGCGCCGCCGCATGCCGTTGCTAGCTTCGCGCTGGGCAACGTGCTCGGGGGCCCTTTTCAGCTTGGGCGTGGCGGACCGGGGGGCTGGATTTTTATGGATGAGCCGGAGTTGCATCTCGGTGAGCATGTCGTCGTTCCGGACATAGCGGCGTGGCGACGCGAGCGGCTGCCTGCCATGCCTGCGACAGCCTGGATCGAGGTTGCGCCCGATTGGGTCTGCGAGGTGCTGTCGCCGTCGACGGAGCGCTACGACCGCGGCGACAAGCGCATCATCTACGCTGAGGCAGGGGTGAGCCACGTCTGGCATGTCGATCCCGTACTCAGGATGCTCGAGGTGTTCGAGCTGAGGGACGGCAAGTGGCTGCTTCTCGATGTGTTCCGTGACAATGCCGAGGTGGCGGCGAAACCCTTTGAGGACCCGAGTTTTCCCCTCGGCCTGCTGTGGCCCCTCGATCCGCCCGCCGGGACGCAGGCGTGACCGGGCGTCTCACATATGGCGGCGCCTGCCATTGCGGCGCGATCCGCGGCACGTTGGCCGCGACGAAGCCGGCGGCGGAGCTGCAGCTGCGGGCCTGCCAGTGCTCGTTCTGCACGCGGCACGGGGCGATGACGGTGTCCGATCCGGCGGGGCGGGCGACGTTCGAGATCGAGCGCGCGGCGCTGGCTCGCTACCAGTTCGGCACGCGCACGGGTACCAGCCTGATCTGCAACCGTTGCGGCACGTATGCCGGCGTCATGCTGGAGGACGGCGGCAGGGTGTGGTCGGTGCTCAACGTGCGCGGCCTCGCGATCCCTGAGTTCCGGGGGCGCGAGGCGGAGCCGGTCGTCTACGACGGCGAGACGCCGGAGGCGCGGATCGCCCGACGCAAGTCCAAGTGGACGCCGACGGAAATCAAATACCGATAACGGAACAGTAGATGCCGACCGAGATTCTGATGCCCGCGCTGTCGCCCACCATGGAGGAGGGCAAGCTCGCCAAGTGGCTCGTCAAGGAAGGCCAGACCATTAAGGCCGGCGATGTCATCGCCGAGATCGAGACCGACAAGGCCACCATGGAGGTGGAGGCGACCGACGAGGGCAAGGTGGGCGCGCTGCTGGTTGCGGAGGGGACGGAAGGCGTCAAGGTCAACACGCCGATCGCGACCCTGCTGGGCGAAGGCGAGACCGCTGATGCGGCGGCGAGCGGCAAGGCCAAGTCGCCGAGCCCGCCGCGCGCACCCGCTGCGAGCAAGCCCCCGCCGCCGCAACCGGCCGCCCGAGCGGCCGGATCTCCCTCCCCCCTTGTGGGGGAGGGCAGGCGAGGGGGGGATCGCAGACCATCTGCCGTTGGGACTCCCCCCACCCCTATCCCCTCCCCACGAGGGGGAGGGGAAGCGTTCGCGGCGCGAGGCCCGCAAGCCGGCGCGCCGGTGGCGAATGGACATGGACGGATTTTTGCCTCGCCGCTGGCGCGGCGGCTTGCCAAGGAGGCGGGCATCGATCTCGCCGCGCTCGCGGGCTCGGGTCCGCACGGGCGCATCGTCAAGCGCGACGTCGATGCCGCCTTGAAGGGCGGGCACGTGCCGCAGGTGGGAACGGCGGTTGCCGCGCGTGCGCCGGGCGCGGGCACGCTGATGCCGCCGGCCATGGCGGACGACAAGATCCTCGCGCTCTACGAGAAGGGCTCCTACGAGGTCGTCCCGCACGACGGCATGCGCAAGGTGATCGCCCAGCGCCTCACCATGTCGAAGCAGACGATCCCGCACTTTCGATTGCTGGTGGACTGCCGCATCGACGAGTTGCTGCGTGCGCGCGAGCGCATGAACGCGACTGCGCCCAAGGACGGCCCCCGCGCCTTCAAGCTTTCGGTCAACGATTTCGTCATCAAGGCGCTGGCGCTGGCGCTGATGCAGGTGCCGACCGCCAACGTGACTTGGACGGAAGGCGGCACGCTGCGGCACAGGTATGCCGACATCGGCGTGGCGGTGGCGATCGAGGGCGGGCTGTTCACGCCCATCATCCGCCACGCCGAGCTGAAATCGCTGTCGGAGATCGCCAACGAGATGCGCGATCTTGCCGACCGCGCCCGCCGGCGCCGGCTGGCGCCGCACGAGTATCAGGGCGGCACGACCTCGATTTCCAACCTCGGCATGTACGGGATCAAGAGCTTCGACGCGGTGATCAACCCGCCGCACGCCACCATCCTGGCCGTGGGCACCGGCGAGCGGCGCCCGGTGGTTGCCGGCGACAAAGTGGAGGTGGCCACCGTCATGTCGTGCACGCTGGCCTGCGATCACCGGGTGGTCGACGGCGCCGTCGGGGCGGAGCTGATGAACGCCTTCAAGGTCCTGATCGAAGACCCTGTGCGCATGCTTGTGTGAGGGCTGTGGACGGCCTGTGCAAAGCCTGTTGGGCTTTCTCCCAAGACGAGGGGGATCAGGGAAGGGCGTCCGGGCCGCACTGTGGCGGCCGAGCCACCGGCCGGCGTCGTCCACAGAATCGGGGTGTATTTTGCAGGACCCGAAAGGATGAATACACGCTGATGCTTGCAGGGCCAAGAAAACGCGATTAAGAATCTCTAAGAATCAAAAGATGTAAGCGCAAGGCGTACGCACGACGACCGCAAACACTTCGGGGGTACTGCTCATGGCATCCGTAATTCGTGCTGCATCGGCGGCACTTGTTCTTGCCGGCGTGACGCTGGCCGGTTGCGCTGGAGACGGCAGCGACAACATGTTCACAACGGGTGCGCTGGGCACCCAGCAGACGGCAGCCGCTCCGGAGCCCAAAGTCGATCCTGTGTGCGTGACGCTGGTGTCGCGCATCGAAGGGCTGCGCAAGGAAGGCGTGGCCGACAAGATCGAGAAGGCGGCCAAGAAGAAGTATAGGCTGACGCGCAAGGATCTCAACAAGGCCGACGAGCTCACCAAGGCCAACGCCGAGTTCCAGCTCCGCTGCTCGACAATCATGCCGAAACCTTCCACCGCGCAGGTGTCATCGACGCCCGTCGCGACCGCGTCAACGGCATCGACAGCCACCAAGCGGTCGCCGAAGGCAGCCGGCAAGGCGGCGACATCACCGAACTGAAGCGGAACTGCACAGACAAACGGACCCGGTCGCACCTCTTCGACCGGGTCCGTTGCTTATTGGATGTGATCGCGTTGCCTGCCTTCGATGGGCTTTCTTGCTGTAATCTTGTCACACTAGCCGGTGCGGGCGTTGAAATCGCTAACGTATTGTGATTGTAAGGGCGACCTGACGGGATGAGGGAGGTAGTCGTGGCCCGCACGATGTCGACGGCGTTGAAATGTCTGGCTGCGGCCGCCGCCGTCGCGGTGCTGGCTGGGTGCGCCGACGGTGAGGCCTACGGCGATCCGGGCGCGACGCCGCTCGCCGGGGGGCAAACCTGCGGCTCGATCCGGTCCGAGCTCGACCGGCTCGACAGCAAGGGCACGAAGCCCAAGGTGGAGGCGGCAAGCCAGGGCAAGAAGCTGTCTGCTGCGGCCCAGGCTGATGTCGACCGCTACTACTATCTGCTCAATCAATACCTGGGTGCGCGCTGCCACGTCATGTGACGGGCGTGCGGCGTCCACGTTTGCATGGCGCAGCCAGTTGGTTTCAATAGCAGGGCCCGGCGTGAACGCGGGGCCCTTTGCGCATCTTTGGCCCTCGAGAGCAGGATCGCTTCGGATGGAATTGCCGTGCCTCGATCGCGACGTTTCGGCCGAAGCGTGAATCCTGCTCTGCTCGATATGTTGAGAGCAAGATTCACGTTCCATGATCGAAGCAAAGTGCTTCGATCAGAAACGATCTTGCTCAAGAACGCGAAAGCTCCCCGCTCATGGCTGATCAGACCTTCGATGTGATCGTCATCGGCTCCGGCCCCGGCGGCTACGTCACCGCCATCCGTGCGGCTCAGCTCGGCTTCAAGACCGCCATCGTCGAGCGCGACTACCTCGGCGGCATCTGCCTCAACTGGGGGTGCATTCCCACCAAGGCGCTGCTGCGCTCGGCCGAGGTGTTTCACTATCTGCAGCATGCCGACGACTACGGCCTCTCGGCCGGGTCGGTGGGCTTCGATGCCAAGGCGGTCGTGGAGCGCTCGCGCAAGGTGGCCAAGCGGCTCGCCGACGGCGTCGCCTTCCTGATGAAGAAGAACAAGATCGCGGTGATCTGGGGCGAGGCGACCCTGGAGGCGCCGGGTCGCGTCGCCGTCAAGGCATCGAAGACGCCCGCGCCCAAGGGCGCGCTGGGCGCGGGCTCCTACCAGGCCAAGCACATCATCATTGCCACCGGCGCGCGGCCGCGTGTGCTGCCGGGGATGGAGCCCGACAAGAAGCTGATCTGGACCTACTTCGAGGCGATGGTGCCAGAACGCGTGCCGAAGTCGCTGCTGGTGGTCGGCTCGGGGGCCATCGGCATCGAGTTCGCCTCGTTCTTCCGCACGCTGGGTGCGGAGGTGACGGTGGTCGAGGTGCTGCCGCAGATCCTGCCCGTCGAGGACGCCGAGATCGCCGCGTTCGCGCGCAAGCGGTTCGAGCGCCAGGGCATCAAGATTGCGACCGGCGCCAAGGTCACCAAGCTCGACAAGACGGGCGACGGGGTGACGGCCACGATCGACGACGGCAAGGGCGGCATGCAGTCGCTCGCCGTCGAGCGGGTGATCTCCGCGGTCGGCGTGGTCGGCAACATCGAGAACCTGGGCCTGGAGAAGCTCGGCGTGAAAACCGACCGCGGCGCGATTCTCGTCGATGGCTTTGGCCACACCAACGTGCCCGGCATCTACGCCATCGGCGACGTCGCCGGCCCGCCGCTGCTCGCCCACAAGGCGGAGCACGAGGGCGTGGTGTGCGTCGAGGCGATCAAGGGGCTCGACCCGCATCCCCTCGACAAGCTGAAGATCCCGGGCTGCACCTACTGCAATCCGCAGATCGCCAGCGTCGGCCTCACCGAGGCGGCGGCCAAGCAGCAGGGGCGCGAGATCAAGGTCGGCCGCTTCCCCTTCGTCGGCAACGGCAAGGCGATCGCGCTGGGGGAGGACCAGGGGCTGGTGAAGACCATCTTCGATGCCAAGACCGGGCAGCTGCTCGGCGCGCACATGGTCGGGGCCGAGGTGACCGAGCTGATCCAGGGTTTCGTCATCGCCATGCAACTCGAGACCACCGAGGAAGAGCTGATGCACACGGTGTTCCCGCATCCGACCTTGTCGGAGATGATGCACGAGAGCGTCCTCGACGCCTTCGGTCGCGTAATCCATGTGTGAGGCGCCGCGCGTGCGTGCTCCCTCTCCCCGCTTGCCCTCGGGCCCTCCACATGATCGTCCCGCGCCTGGACTGGCCGAGGGCAAACGGGGAGAGGGTCGGGATGAGGGGCAGCGGCTTGCGCCGGAGCCAGTGTCTGCCCCTCACCCTAACCCTCTCCCCACTGAAGAGTGGGGAGAGGGGATTTTCATAACGGCTGCTCCGTGAGCCGCACTGCCCTGATCGCCTTCTGCGGGTTGCTGCTCACGGTCAGCGCCTTCTCGTGCGACATCACGCTGCCCGCCTTCTGGTCCATGCAGCGCGACCTCGGCGCCGAGATCGAGTGGGTGCAGGCGGTGGTGCCGATCTTCCTGATGTCCCAGGCGACCGGACAGATCGTCTTCGGACCGGTGTCCGATCGCCTGGGGCGCCGGCCCGTGATCCTTGGCGGGCTCGTGCTGTATCTCGTCGGCACCGTCGTCGCCCTCGCCGCACACTCCATTGGCACCGTGCATATCGGCCGCGCGGCGCAAGGCTTCGGCAGCGCCTGCGGCATCGCCGTCGGCCGTGCGGTGCTGCGCGACGTCTCGCATGGGCCGGCGCTCGCCCAGACCATGGCGCTGGCGATGGCAATCTTCGCGCTCGGGCCGATCTCGGCGCCGCTGCTGGGCTATGGGCTGGTAGCGCTCGGGGGCTGGCGGACCATTTTCCTGGCCATGGCGACCTTCGCGATCGGCCTGTTGCTCGTCGCGTTGCTGCGTTTCAAGGAGACGCACCCGGCGCCCGACCCGCAGGCGCTGCGCCCACATCGCCTGCTGCAGTCGTTCGGCCGGATTCTCGCCAACCGGCAGTCGCGGTTCTTCCTGATCATCGCGACGGCGACGCAGTTCGCCATCATCTCGTTCGTGTCGAACGGGCCGCGCTTCTTCAAGTCGGCGTTCGGCATCGAGGGCCTCGAGTTCGCGTTGCTGTTCGCCGCCACCGGGCTCGGTATCGTGGGGGGGCAGCTCGCCAACAACCGGCTGATCGCCCGGCTCGGCGTGCTGGCGACGACGCGCCTTGCCGCCGGCGCACTGGCGGCGGTAGCGGCTGCCATCGTGCTGTTGTCGTTGGCGGGGGCTCTGACGGGGACGCTCTTTGCCGCGCTGATGTTGCTCTTCAACACCAGTCTGCTGGTGGTGATGGCCAACACCGCGAGCCTGGTGATCGACCCGCACCGCGAGATCGCGGGCTTCGCGTCCTCGGCCTACGGCTTCTTCACGCAGATCACCGGTTCGACGGCTGCCGCGCTCACGCTGCCCCTTTTCAACGGCGCGCTGTTGCCGTGGGCGATGAGCCTGCTGGGCGTGATGTCCGCGGTATTCCTGGCGCTACTGGCCTATCGGCCCCGGCGTGACGCGCTCCCCACGCGGGGAGCAGCCTGAAAACGCTGGCAATTTCGCGACCGCACAACAGGGCCTCGACCAAGCCCGACGAGTCGGCGAGAATCAATTGCCCTGGTCACGCACCTGGCAGCACAGGAGAGACCTCATGAACGTAGACGCTCAAAAGCTCATCATCTGGGCGATCATCGGCATCGTCGCGGGCTGGCTTGCCAGCGTTGTGGTCGGCGGCGATGGTGGCCTGGTTCGCTACCTGATCACCGGCCTGATCGGCGCCTTCGTCGGCGGCTTCGTGTTTCAGACGGCGGGATGGAAGATCAACCTCGGCAACGAGTGGGTCGAGCAGATCGTCATCGCCGCCATCGGCGCCATCATCGTCGTCATCCTGGCGCGCATCGTCGTGTGAGGCTGCATTCCCTCTTCCCATCGTGAAGTAAAATGGGGAGAGGGAGTCTACGCCGCGAACACGCGGGCGAAGATCGTATCGACGTGGGCGAGGTGATAATCGAGGTCGAACAAGGCCTCGAGATCGCTCGCGCCGAGCGCCTTCATGACGTCCGGATCGGCCTTGAGCAGGGTGAGGAAATCGCCCTTGCCCTCCCACACGACCATGGCATTGCGTTGCACGAAGCGGTAGGCGTCCTCCCGCTGGACGCCCTTTTGGGTGAGCGCGATCAGGACGCGCTGGGAATGGACGAGGCCGCCCAGCCGGTCCAGGTTCTTCTGCATGTTCTCGGGGTAGACGACGAGCTTGTCGATCACGCCCGCCATGCGGTGAAGCGCGAAGTCGAGCGTCACGGTGGCGTCCGGCCCGATCATGCGCTCGACGGAGGAATGCGAGATGTCGCGCTCGTGCCAGAGCGCCACGTTCTCCATCGCCGGCAGGCTGTAGGCGCGCACCATGCGCGCGAGCCCCGTGATGTTCTCCGACAGCACGGGGTTGCGCTTGTGCGGCATGGCGGAGGAGCCCTTCTGCCCGGCGGAGAAGAACTCCTCGGCCTCCAGCACCTCGGTGCGCTGCAGGTGCCGGATCTCGGTTGCCAGCCGCTCCAGCGAGGAGGCGATGACCGCCAGGGTGGCGAAATACATGGCGTGGCGGTCGCGCGGGATCACCTGGGTGGAGACGGGCTCCGGCGTGAGCCCCAGCTTCTGGGCCACATAGGCCTCCACGCGCGGATCGACGTTGGCGAACGTGCCGACGGCACCGGAGATGGCGCAGGTCGCGACCTCGGCGCGTGCCTGCGCCAGGCGGGCCTTGGCGCGCGCGAACTCGGCATAGGCATAGGCGAGCTTTAGGCCGAATGTGGTGGGCTCGGCGTGGATGCCGTGGCTGCGGCCGATGGTGGGAGTTCGCTTGTGCTCGATCGCCCGCTTCTTCAGTGCGCCGAGCAGGCGGTCGATATCGGCGAGCAGCAGGTCGGCGGCGCGCACGAGTTGCACATTGAGGCATGTGTCGAGGATATCCGAGGACGTGAGCCCGGCGTGCACGAAGCGCGCCTCGGGGCCGACGTGCTCGGCGAGATGCGTAAGGAAGGCGATGACGTCGTGCTTTACCTCGGCCTCGATCTCCTCGATGCGGGCAACGTCGAGCTTGGCCTTGGAGCCCTTGTCCCAGATGACCTTGGCCGCCTCTTTCGGGATCAGGCCCAGCTCGGCCATGGCGGAGGCGGCGTGCGCCTCGATCTCGAACCAGATGCGAAAGCGCGTCTCGGGCGCCCAAATGCGCGCCATCTCGGGGCGCGTATAGCGGGGGATCATGGCCGCCTCTGCAGGTCTTGCTGCATGCCTAGTGTCCTGTCTCCGAATTGCCTTCACCTTTGCCTCACCCTCTCAAAGGCAATTCGGAGACTGAAGGACACTAGCAAGACTTGATTCTAGTGTGGTTCAGTCTCGCAAATGCCATGATGAGCTTGCCGCGAGGGGTGATGGCATTTGCGAGACACCACACTAGATGCGGTAGCAGAGACGCCCTGGCGCTTCAACGCCAAGTTCGCCATATAGTGGGGAAACGCCGGCCTTTCCTCCAATCCTAGCGAGTTTGCGAACGTGAGCGCGCCTGAGAACGCCGATGTCATCGTGCTGGGTGCCGGCATCATTGGCGTGTCGACGGCGCTGCAGCTGCAAAAGCGCGGGCGCTCGGTCATCCTCCTCGACCGGCGCGGGGTGGCCGAGGAAACGAGCTACGGCAACACCGGCATCATCCAGCGCGAGGGTGTGGTGCCCTATCCCTTTCCCCGCGATATCGGCCTGATCGCGCGCTACGCCTTCAACCTGTTGCCCGAGGCCAATCTGCACTGGAGCGCACTGCCCAAGATCGCGCCCTGGCTGTTCCAGTACTGGCGCAACTCCACGCCCGAGCGGAAGGCTGCGACCGCGCGCGGCGCCAAGCCGTTGATCGAGCGCTGCATCGTGGAGCACGAGGCGCTGCTGGCGGATGCCGGTGGCTTGGCCATGCTGCGGCGGACGGGGTATCTGCGGCTCTATCGCTCGACGGCGGCGCTCGAGGCCGCAATCAAGAAAGAGACTGCCGACCGGGAAGCCTATGGCGTGAATTTCCAGCCGGTGGACACCCGCCAGGTGGCGGAGCTCGAGCCGCATCTGATGGGGCCCATTGCCGGCGGCATCCTCATGACTGATCCCGTGAGCGTGGCCGATCCTGCCGCCGTGTCCATAGCCTATGCGCGGCTGTTGGAGGAGCGCGGTGGCCGCATCGTGAGCGGGGACGCGCGGTCGCTGCAGCAGCTCAGGGGCGGCTGGCAGGTGCGCACGGGGACGGGGCCGATATCGGCGCCCGCCGTGGTGGTGGCGCTCGGCGCCTGGTCCACCGACGTGCTGCGGCCGCTGGGCTATCGCGTGCCGCTCGGCGTCAAGCGCGGCTATCACATGCACTTCAAGGCCAAGGGCAACGCCACGCTCAGCCGGCCGATCCTCGATGCGCAGAACGGCTACGCGCTGGCCCCGATGGTGAAGGGCATACGCCTCACCACGGGGGCCGAGTTCGCCGAGCGCGATGCGCCGCCGACGCCGGTCCAGCTCGACCGCGTCGAGCCGCGCGCGCGGGAGATCTTTCCGCTGGCCGAGCGCGCCGAGCCCGCGGCCTGGCTCGGGCGGCGCCCCTGCCTGCCCGACATGCTGCCCATGATCGGCCGGGCGCCGCGGCACGAGGGGCTGTGGCTCAACTTCGGCCACCACCACCTGGGCTTCACCATGGGGCCCGTCACCGGCCGCCTGCTGGCCGAGATGATGACCGGCGGCGAGACCTTCACCGATCCCGCGCCCTACCGGCCGGAGCGCTTCGGCTGAACCTGCTTCAGCGCGAGCCTGTTCAGTTTCGAGCGCATCCAGAGCGCGCTGCGGATTTGGTAGCGGACGGCACTATGCTTGTGGAGGATGGCCTCCCGGCCGGCGAAACGCGTTGGCATGCCCTCACACGACAGTCTTTCGGATCAGATCGGCGCTGTCGGAAAGCATCGCGCGCTGGAGATTCATTTGCGACATCTGTGCGACCCGCGCCGACGGAAGGAAGCGTCTCATCTCGGCGTAGAACGCCGTCGCAGTCGCGTCCTTTGCCAATTCGTCAACACGGGCATTTGCCTTCACAGCAACGTCGAGGGTGCCGTAGTCTGCAAGCTTCTTCAGAACCATTTCGCGGTCGGGTGCCGCGCCGAGCTTGTTGAGCAGAAACCAGACGTCCCACACATCGCGGAATTTGATGGCCGCCCTTGCAGTCAGAGCGACCGCCTTGTCGGCAAGGATCTCATTTGGAGTCTCCGCATTCAGGATCACGTCCTGAATCTGGACCAGGCCCGGGGTCGCACTGATTGCCAGCGGTTTGGAGTCGTAGGAAGGCACGTTGGCAAATTCGATCCTGATGCGCGATTTTGGCGCCTTGGGCGTCGGATTGACCGGCACGATGATCTGCCATGCGGCGACGCTGATGTCGCTTCCCTGGAGAAGTTCGGATTTCGCTGGGTGCTTCAGAGCAATCTTCGTAGCGTCAATATCGAAGTCGCGTTGCAGGGTCCGCTTGGTGATTTCGAGGGCCTTGTCGACGAGAGCGTCGAGCTCGATGCCCTTCAGATAGGCACTGCGCTTGCCACAAACGAAGTCGAGGTCCTCGCTGTAGCGCTCGCCGCCATAGCAAAGGCGCAGAGCCGTCCCACCCTGAAAGACGACATGCTGGAGGATGCCGGCTTCGGACAAGGCGGACAAGAGATGGAGGTGGATGGCTTCCTTCATCAGGTTTTGATGCATGCCAGCTTCGATGCCGCGGCGCCGGATGAAGGCATCGACTGCGCTCTTGAGCCCGGTCGCTTTATTGCTCATCAAGGCCCTCTTCCTCCGACAGGGCGTCGGCCAAAATCTCCTCGTCAATCAGATCGAGGTTCCTGCCGACACGACGCAGGTCGCGAACAGCGGTAGGGATCGTGGCTTCCAACGTTGCGTCATCCTGAAGGACAACGTCGGCTCCAACCTCGATCGTGCGATCCGTATGGGTAAACTCTACCGCGCCCCAAGGGGTCTCGAACCGACCCGGCGACCCCGTTGTCATGCAGGTCAGCGCAGTGGCAATCTGCGAGATGATCCCTGCCTCCGAAAGTTTGGATTCCAAGCTGACGTAGCTGATCTCCCGCGGTCGCAGGAAGCGAACAAGACCCCGCCGAGTATCCGCTGGCCGCGATCGGGCATGAGGATTGACATAGATGCCCCGCGCTGCGCGGATCAGGATCCCTTGGTCCGAGAGCCGCTTCATCATCAGCTTGAGGTAGGACGGGTCGACTCCTCCCATCAGCGCGGAAAAGCTGGGGAGCGTGAAGGCCCAGATACCGGCAACGTCGGCCTGAGAAAGCTTCTCGTTAAGGTCTCGCCGTTTCATAAGTCGTAATTTAGTTATCAAAATTGATAACTACAAGAGCACATAGGTCGGTGCACCCTCTGTGTGCGCTGCCCTCGCTCCCGTCCCCTCCCCGCTGTAAGGGGTGAACCACACAGAGCTCTCATCTTTCCAAATATAGCTGTGGTTATCGAATATGATAACTACAATATAGCCATTCCGCTGCGGATGCGTGAGGTCACGGCGAGCGCAGATTGCGGCTCAGCGTCAGGAGCGGTCCAGCGCGCGCCGGAGCATGGGCCGCAGCGAGGCTGGGCCGCAGGCACGGCCGTCCCAGGCGCCGCCGTCCGCCACACAGGCATCGACGAGGTGCTCGCGGTGGAGCTGCCAGCCGAACAGCATCGCCAGAAGCGCTGTGATCGCCACCGTGGCGATGAGCTTGGCGCGGCTCATCATCGGGGCTGGCCTGCTGATCCGAACCGGTCCCGCCATGCCGGCAGGGCGCCGGGAAAGGGCAGCGCCGTCGCCTCGTAGACCCCGCGCGCGACGGCGCGGGCGAGGCAGTCGGCCGCGGCAAGGCCGATCTCGGTCAGGTCGCGTAGGTCGTCGCGCATCGGCTTGGTCTGCGTGGCCACGGCGAAGACGGCATCGCCATCCATGGGGGCATGTGCGGGGCGCAGGGCCCGGGCGAGGCCGTCATCGGCCATGATGGCGAGACGCTTGGCCTGTCCCTTGGTGAGGTGCGCATCGGTGGCAACGAGGGCCACCGTCGTCGACGGCGGCGCGCCGCCCTTCATGCGCAGCGCCAGGGCCTCGGGCGCAATGCGCGCGGGATGTCCCAGCCCGCCGAACTCCCCGTCCCTCTCGCAAGCCGCGGCCCAGAAATGCGGACCGTCGCCGATCGTTGCCGAGCCCACGGCGTTGACCACGACGACGGCGCCAACGGCAAAGCCCGAAGCGGTCGTGGCGCTGGCCGATCCGAGCCCTCCTTTGAGCGTGGCGGTGGTCGCCCCGTAGCCGCCGCCCACAGTGCCGAGCTCGAAGGGCCCGGCGGCGGCAGCCTCCGCCGCCTGCCATCCCAGCTCCCAATAGGGCGGCATGCGGCCCCAATCCTTGTCGCCGCCGTTGAGGAGGTCGAAGATGATGGCCTCAACGGCAATCGGGATGTTGACCCCGCGGATGACCAGGCCGCGGCCCTGGCCGCGCAGAAAGGAAACGACGCCGCCGGCGGCGTCGAGGCCGAACAGCGAGCCGCCCGAGAGCACGACCGCGTCGACGCCGGTGGCCGTCATCTCTGGCTCGAGCAGCCTGGTGTCGCGGGTGCCCGGCGCGCCGCCGCGGACGACGCCGGAGGCCACGTTGGGCGTGTCGAAGACGATGACGGTGGCGCCGGTCGCGATGCGCGCGTCATGCGCGTTGCCGACCCGGATGCCGGCAAGATCGGTGATCAGGTTGAGGCTTGCGCCCAAGGGCGTCTCCCAGGAAATGGCGGCGTCGGGGCAACTTGGCGCGCGAGCGGCCCAGCGTCAACGCGCGCCATAAAAGGCAACGCCCGCCCCGGAGGCCGGGACGGGCGCGTCGATGCCGAAGCAAGCAGCCGATCACATCTGCTCGTACTTGCCGTCCTTGTTCCACTTGTAGAACACGTAGTCGATCTTGGTGATGTCGCCCTTCTTGTCATAGGAGAGCGGGCCGAGCACGGTGTTCCACTTGCCTGCCTTGATGGTGGCCGCAACCTTCTTCGGGTCGGTGGTCTTGGCCTTGGTGACGGCCTGCGCCCACACCTGGATCGCGGCATAGGTGTAGAGGGTGTAGCCTTCCGGATCGATGCCCTTGTCCTTGAATTTCTTGACCACGGCGGCGGCCACCGGCTTCTTGCGCGGGTCGGGGCCGAACGTCATCAGCACGCCTTCGCCGAGCGGACCGGTGATCGACCAGAACTCGTTGGTGACGAGTGCGTCGCCGGAGATGAGCTGGGTCTTCATGCCCTGATCGCGCATCTGGCGAAGGATCAGGCCGGCCTCCGTGTGGTAGCCGCCGATATAGACCACATCGATCTTGGCAGCCTTCATCTTGGAGACGAGAGCGGTGAAGTCCTTGTCGCCCTGCGTATAGGCCTCATACATCTTCTCTTTCAGGCCAGCCTTGTTGAGGGCCTTCTTGGTCTCGTCGGCCAGGCCTTTGCCGTAGGTCGACTTGTCGTGCAGGACGGCGACGTTCTTGCCCTTGTAGTGGGTGGCAATGTATTTGCCGGCCACGCCGCCTTGCTGATCGTCGCGCCCGCAGGTGCGGAACGTGTTCCACAGCTTGCGGTCGGTGAACTGCGGGTTGGTGGACGCCGGCGTGATCTGCAGCACGTTGTTCTCAGCGTAGGCGTCGGAGGCGGGGATCGACGAGGACGAGCAGAAATGCCCGGCCACGAAGGGCACCTTCATGCCGGAAAGCTTCTCGGCCACCGCGCGCGCCTGCTTGGGGTCGCAGGCGTCGTCGCCAACCTCGAGCTTGAGCTTCTTGCCCAGCACGCCGCCGGCGGCATTGATGTCGGCCACCGCCAGCTCGGCGCCGTTCTTCAATTGCTGGCCGAAGGAAGCGTACTGGCCGGTTATCGGGCCAACCACGCCGATGGTGATGTCCTGGGCGGACGCCGCTCCGCCGAGCAGCAAGCCAATGCCGGTGGCCAAAGCGGTGAGCGTTAGCCTCTTCATGTGAATCTCCCGTTGCAAAACCACGAAACTACCCCCCGGCGCCGAGACCGGGTCCACGTGACCGCGGTGCCGTCCGGGGGTCATTCTCCCCGGAATTCGTTTGTTGTCATCCGGAAAAAATTACGCCGTCCGATCGGCTTTATCGTCGGCTGCCCGCTTGCGCCAGGTAAACGGACCCGTGCGCCGGTAAAGCCATCTGTATTGCGTGACCATCTGGGTCGCCCGCGCCAATTGCCAGCTCGCGCAGCCGACAACGATGAGGAAAGTCGTGTCGGCCAAATAGGACGGCAGCACCAGCAGGTCCGCTTCGAACAGGGCGAAATGGATGAAGCGAACGGCGCACCCGAGCAGCATGATATAGGCGATCGCGTGCCAGAGCGGGCGCCATGTGAGCGCGATGGCGCGGCCGGTGAGCCAGGCTGCCCCGCCGCCGAGCACGCCGGTGACGAACAGGACCTGGAGGAAGCTCTCGGTTGGGTAAAGCTGGTTCATACGCCTCTTTCAGTGGCGTCCGCCTTCCATGTAGGCAGCCCGTACCTCGGGCAGACGCAAGAGTTCCTGGCCGGTGCCCTGGAGGGCGATCGTACCGTTGACCATGACATAGCCGCGATGCGCGATCTTGAGAGCGTGGTAGGCATTCTGCTCGACCAGGAAGATGGTCAGCTTGTCCGTGGCGTTGAGCTCGCGGATGGTTGCGAATATCTGCCGCACGATGAGCGGCGCCAGTCCGAGCGACGGCTCGTCGAGCAGAAGCAGGCGCGGACGCCCCATCAGCGCACGCGCGATGGCCAGCATCTGCTGCTCGCCGCCCGACAGCGTGCCGCCGCGCTGGGAGAGCCGCTCGCGCAGGCGCGGGAAAAGCGTGCACACCCGCTCCAGATCGGTGGAGAAGTGACGGGGATCGGCGACGGTCGCTCCCATCTGCAGGTTCTCGAGCACCGTCATGCGGGGGAAGATGCGGCGGCCCTCGGGCGCCTGGGCAATCCTGAGCCGCGCGATATCGTGGGTGGCGAGGCGCGTGATGTCGCGGCCGTCGAAGACGATCGATCCCTCGCGTGCGCGACGATGGCCGCACACGGTCATCATCAAGGTCGACTTGCCCGCGCCGTTGGCCCCGATCAGGGCGACGATCTCGCCGGAGCCGACATCGAGATCGACGCCGCGCAGCGCGATGATATTGCCGTAATACGTCTCGACCCTGCGCACTGCGAGCAGCGGGCCGGTCGCGGGGGAGGCAGCAAGCGTCGAGCTGGGAACGGCCGCGCTCATAGCCCCACCTCCGCCTCTGCCTGACCGACCTCCTCGTCCTCGACGCCGAGGTAGGCTGCGATCACCTTCTGGTCGTTGCGGATATGCTCGGGGCTGCCGTCCGAGATCTTGACGCCGTAGTCGAGCACGACGACGTGGTCGGAGATCTCCATCACCACCGACATGTCGTGCTCGATGAGCAGGACCGAGATGCCATGCTCGGTCCGGATCGACAGCAGCAGCTGGTTCAGCTCGGCGCTTTCCCGGGCGTTGAGCCCGGCGGCCGGCTCGTCGAGGCACAAAAGGACGGGATCGGAGCACATGGCGCGCGCGATCTCGAGCCGGCGCTGCTCGCCGTAGGCGAGGCTGCCCGCGGCATCGTCGGCGCGCCCGGCCAGGCCGATCTTGTCGAGCCAGTACCTGGCCTTGTCGATGGCCGCCGCCTCGGCCCGCCTGTAGGTGGATGCGCCCAAGAGGCCGAGAAGGGTCATGCCCGAGGCCAGCATGAGCGGGTTGTGCTGCGCCACGATCAGGTTCTCCAGAGCGGTCATGCCCTGGAACAGGCGGATGTTCTGGAAGGTGCGCGCGACGCGGGCGTGCTTGGCGATGCGGAAGTCGAGCAGCCGCTCGAGCAGGAACTCGCGGCCGTCGCCGTGGACGAGGCGCATCATGCCCTCGGTGGGCTTGTAGAAGCCGGTGATGCAGTTGAAGACCGTGGTCTTGCCGGCGCCGTTGGGGCCGATGAGCGCGGTGATGTCGCGGCGGCGCGCGGTGAAGGAGAGGTCGCTGATGGCGACGAGCCCTCCAAACCGCATGGTCAGGTGATCGACGACCAGGATGTAGTCCGTGCTGCTCACTTGCGCCCCCCCATCACCTGGGCGGCCGGGACCACCTTGCGTTCGGCGAGGTAGATGGAGGGCTCGCGGGAGGAGACCAGCCCGCGCGGGCGCCAGACCATGATCGCCACCATGGCCACGCCGAACACCAGCATGCGGAACTGCGCGAACTCGCGAAACAGCTCGAAGCCGCCGATCATGACGACGGCGGCGATGGCGACGCCGACCTGGCTGCCCATGCCGCCGAGCACGACGATGGCGAGGATCAGCGCCGACTCCATGAAGACGAAGGATTTGGGGCTGATGAAGCCCTGGCGCGTGGCGAAGAACGAGCCGGCGATGCCGCCGAACATGGCGCCGATGGCGAACGCGGTGAGCTTGGTGTTGGTGGTGTTGATGCCGAGGGAGCGGCAGGCGATCTCGTCCTCGCGGAGCGCCTCCCAGGCGCGACCGATGGGGAGCCGGCGCAGCCGCAGCGTGACCCAATTGGTCAGGAGCGCCAGCGCCAGGATCACATAGAACAGGAAGATCACCCGGTGCGTGGGCGAGAACTCGAGCCCGAAGAAGGCCGCAAAGCCGTCCTCGTCCGCGGTGAAGGGAAGGCCGAAGAAGGACGGCCGGCGAATGCCGAAGATGCCGTTGGGGCCGCCGGTGAAGCTTTGCCAGTTGATCAAGATGAGGCGGATGATCTCGCCGAAGGCGAGCGTGACGATGGCGAGGTAGTCGCCGCGCAGCCGCAGGACGGGGAAGCCGAGCAGCACGCCCCAGCAGGCCGCAAGCATGCCGGCAAGCGGCAGACAGATCCAGAACGACCAGCCGAAGTACTCGCCCAGCAGGCCGTATGAGTAGGCGCCAACCGCGTAGAAGGCGACATAGCCCAGATCGAGCAGGCCGGCGAGACCGACGACGATATTGAGGCCCCACCCGAGCATCACGTAGGTAAGGACGAGGATGCCGAGGTCGAGGATATAGCGGCTGCCCGATACCAGCACCGGCAGCGTCACGGCGAAGACAAGCAGCGCCGCGCCGGCGACGCGGCTGACCATCCCGGAAAGGTTGGCGAGGGCCGCTGGCATGATCCTGGAGGCCTGCAGGGAACGGCCGCGAAACACGATCTCCCTGATGAGGCTGCCGACGAAAACGGCGGCGACGACCACGGCCAGCAGGGCCGGCCGCGTGGTTACCTCGAGCGCACCCGTCGATCCCTGCTCGGTGCGGACGCCGATCAGCAGCGAGAACAGGCCCAGCGCAACGAGCGCCGACAGCGCTGCGCTCTTGAAGGCGTCGGCAAGGCCGCTGGAAACGGCGGGGCGCACCACAGGGGTTGCTTGGGCGGCCACCTGGTCGCTCATACCTTCTCGACCTCCGGCCGGCCGAGAATGCCTGACGGCAGGAAGATGAGCACCAGGATGAGGATGGTGAAGGCGGCGACGTCCTTGTACTCGACCGAGAAATACGCCGACCACAAGGTCTCGATGAGCCCGATCAGGAGGCCGCCGAGCATGGCGCCGGGCAGCGAGCCGATGCCGCCGAGCACGGCGGCGGTGAACGCCTTCACGCCCGCGACGAAGCCGATGTAGAAGTCGATCACGCCGTAATAGAGCAGATACATAATGCCGGCGACGGAGGCCAGCGCCGCGCCCATGACGAAGGTGAGCGAGATGGTCTTGTCGACGTCGACGCCGAGCAGCGAGGCCATCGAGAGGTCCTGCTCGCAGGCGCGCATGTCGCGGCCGAGCCGGGTGCGCGCAACGATCCGGGCGAACGCCAGCATCAGCACCACCGTCGTCACCATGACGATGATCTGGATGTTGGAGAGCTGGACCGCGAAGCCGTCGCGCTCGGCGAGCGTGTAGCCGCCGGTCACCAGCGGCGGCAGCGGCTTGACGCGCGCGCCCTGCACGATCTGCACGTAGTTCTGCAGCACGATGGACATGCCAATGGCCGAGATCAGCGGCGCGAGGCGGAAGGATTGGCGCAGCGGCCGATAGGCAAGCCGTTCCACGGCCCAGCCATAGAGCGCGGTGAGCGCCATGCCGATCAGGAGCACGATCAGCAAGGCGAGGGGAATCGCGGTGACGCCCATCGCAACGAGAACGAGAAAGGCGATCAGCGCGATGAACGATCCGACCATGAACACGTCGCCATGGGCGAAGTTGATCATGCCGATGATGCCGTAGACCATCGTGTAGCCGATGGCGATCAGGCCATAGATGGAGCCGAGCGTGAGGCCGTTGATGAGCTGCTGGAGGAAATATTCCATGCCTGACCTTCTCCACCGCCCGTCGGCGACGCGGGGGTGCGCCGCACCGGCAAAGCAGCGGTCAGGCTAGCAGACACCTTCGCCCTGCCAAAACGCAAGGCGCAGCCAGGGCCCATTGCCGCGGGGAAAAAATGTGGGCCGTTGCCGCAAAGGCAGGCAAATCGAGGCTAGAGCACGTTGTGGGTGCCGTCGCAGAACGGCTTGTCGTCGGTGCTCTTACAGCCGCAGAGATTGAAAACGCCGGACGAGTCGGCCACGAAGCGCACCGGCTGGATGCTCGTGGCCTTGTGCGAACCGTCGCAGAACGGCTGCTTGGCGGAGCGGCCGCAGGCGCACCAGAAATAGGCTTTGCCGGCCTCGAGCTGGACCTGATAGGGGCTCTTCTGCGCGCAAACCGGCTCGTCCGACATCGATCCATCTCCCTGGCAGACCCCGCAAGCCGCTGCGGGCCTGCGCAAATTTCAGGTGACGTTGAGCTTGATCTTCTCGACGGTCTTGTTGCCGCCGTCCTCGACCCACGTCAACTCGAACTCGCCCGGGCCCGGCACCTTCATGAAAAATGCCAGGTAAGGATTGGCGGAGATGCCCGGGAGCAGCTCGGCCCTGAACACCTCGTTGCCGGCATAGGTGGCGCTGAACGTGTTGATGACCCTGCGCGGGATCGGCTTGCCATCCGGCGTCTTGCGCCGGCCGGTCTCCATGACGTGCGAGATGAGGGTCTTGACCTCGATGATGTCGCCGACCTTGGCGCTGGCGGGGATCTTTACGCGCGGCGTGGGCATCGTTCGGGGGTCCTTCCTGCTCAGCCGCCGCAACCGCCAATCGTCACCTTGACGGTGCGCCTGGTCATGAAGAACTTGCCGTCGCTTTGCTCGGCGACGGCGATGACGTCCTGCGTCCTGGCCAGGCGCATGCGGCTCGAAACCCTCGCCCGCCCCGATTGCGGGGTGAGGTGGAACGTGGCCACGCCGGGTTGCGGGTTGCCCGTGGCGATGACGTGGATCGCCTTGACGTAGTCCTTGTCCGTCATCGGGCTGTCGGCTGCGACGGAGAACGGCACCGTGTTGCCGTTCTCGGCGGTCTCGGGCAAGTCGAGGTTGAGCTTGTCCTCCACCGGCTTGGCGCTGCCCAGGATTGCCTTCAGCGCCTGCTCCCAGGCCTGAGACTGTGCCTGTGCAAGGGCGTGCGGGGGAAGCGAGACGGCGGCCACGGCGCCAATTGAGAACTGGCGACGACTGATCATCTTCGCGATTTGCCGCATTGCTGCTTCCAGCTGTCGATGAGACCGACGCTTGCGGCCCAATCGTTGCCAACGGACTTCAGTAATTTAGAATGCGCATGGGCATTTTACAACGCGGCGGGCCCATCGCGTTGGGGAAATGCGCGAGGAAGGCAGCCAATGTCCGAGATAACGCGGCGCAATTTCGCCAAGCTCGCCGGCTTGGCCGGGGCCGGTGTGCTCTTGCCTGCCGCATGGACAACGCTGGCGATCGCGCGGACCCCTGGCCGGGTCGTCATCGTGGGTGGCGGAGCGGGAGGGGCAACGACGGCTCACTACCTGAAGAGGGGGGCGCCCGAGCTCGACGTGACGCTGATCGAGGCCAACCCGATCTACAGCTCCTCGTTCTTCTCCAACCTCTATATCGGCGGGCTTCGGCGTCTGGAGTTGCTGAACCACGCCTACGGCGGGCTGGAGGGCTTCGGCGTCAAGGTCGTTCACGACGTGGCAACGGACGTGAACCCGAACCGGAAAACGGTGCGTACGCGGGGCGGCCGAACCTATCACTACGACCGCCTGGTGCTGTCGCCGGGCATCGACATCAAATACGATTCCATCGCGGGCTATTCGCGCCGTGTGGCCCGCATCATGCCCCACGCCTATACCACCGACGCGCAGCAGAAGCGCCTGCTGAGACGGCGCATCAAGAGGATGCGCGACGGCGGCACGGTGGTGATGGCAGTCCCCAACAACCCCTACCGCTGCCCGCCCGCACCCTACGAGCGCGCGTGCATGATCGCGCACTACCTCAAGAGCAGGAAGCCGAGGTCCAAGCTCATCATCTTCGATCCGAAAATGAGCTTCTCCAAGCAGTCCCTGTTCATCGAGGCCTTCCAGACGCACTACAAGGGCATCGTCGAGCTGAACCTGACGAACGAGATCGATGACTTCTCCGTGGTGCGCGTCAATTCGCGAACCAGGGAGATCGTGACCAAGGCCGGTCACAAGGTGAAGGCCGACGTCGCCAACATCATCCCGCAGCAGCGGGCGGGCAAGATCGCCGCCAAGGCCGGCTGCACCGAAGGGGACTGGTGTCCGATCAATCCGGAGAATTTCACCTCGCGCAAGGTGAAGGACGTGTACGTGCTGGGCGATGCGTCGATCGCTGCCGAGATGCCGAAGTCGGCCTTCGCCGCCAACAGCCAGGCCAAGGTCGTGGCCGCCGACATTCTCGCCGAGCTTGCCGGCAAGGAGAGTTTTCCGCCACGCTACCGCAACACCTGCTGGTCGCTGCTGGCGCCCGACGACGACGTCAAGATCGGCGCCGACTACGAGCCCAAGGACGGCAAGCTCCAGTCCTTCGGCGGCTTCGTCTCGCAACCCGGCGAGCCGGCCGAGGTGCGCCGGCAGAACTACCTGGAAAGCGTGGCCTGGTACGACGGCATCACGGCGGAGATGTTTGCCAGGCCCCAGGCCGTGCCAGTCCGCAGCACGAAGCGGAGGCGCTGAGCGGTCCATCGCGTTCACAAGGGCGTGCTCGATTGGCGATTGCCGGCGGTCTCGGCAACTTGAGGCTTTCGCACCACTGCCACGCCGCTATACTAAAAAATAGTGGTCCGCCGCTTAGCTTTAGCTCGTGGGCGGAAACGCGTTAGCCGAGAGCGCCTCGGTCCCGATAAAGTTGACGTAAACGTCAACTGTCGATAATGGCAACGCCTTGAATCCGTTGTGAGACGACGGCGGGCGCCGTCGGGAGAAGCGGCAATGACGACCGGACTCATTTTCCTTGCCCTGTGCATTGCCGGGGTATTCGCGCTCGCCATGCGTCGCGCACCCCTGTGGGGTTGGGCCGCGGCTCTTGCCGGCGCAACTTTCCTTTGGCAGGCGGGGCTGCCGCGCGGCGAGTTCGGCGATCCCGAGCCCGGATTTCTCGGCTATCTCATGTGGGCCGTGGTGATCGCGCTGGCCGGGCTGTGCATCCCGGCGATCCGCCGGCGCGTGCTGACCGAGCCCGCGTTCCGCGCCATCAAGGGCATGATGCCCCGGGTATCGGCGACCGAGCAGGAGGCGCTCAACGCGGGCACGATCGGGTTCGACGCGGAGCTGTTCGCTGGACAGCCGGATTGGGAGAAGCTGCGCGCGGTGCCGCCGCTCACGCTTACCGATGAGGAGAAGGCATTCCTCGACGGGCCGACGGAAGAGCTGTGCCGGATGTCCAACGACTGGGTGATCCGGCACGACCGCAAGGAGATCCCCGAAGAGATCTGGGACTTCGTCAAGAAGCACGGCTTTCTGGGTATGCTCATCTCCAAGGCGCACGGGGGCCTTGGCTTCTCGCCGCAGGCGCAATCCCTGGTGCTGGGCAAGATCTCATCGCGGTCGCCCGACGTGTGCACGCTGGTCATGGTGCCGAACTCGCTGGGCCCCGGCGAGCTGATCGAGAAGTACGGCACGCCCGAGCAGAAGGAGCACTATCTGCCGCGCCTGGCCAAGGGGCTGGAGGTTCCCTGCTTCTCGCTCACGGGCCCGACGTCCGGCTCTGATGCCGCCACCATGCGCGATGTCGGCTACCTCGTGCGCGGCCAGCACGAGGGCAAGGAGATCGTCGGCATCCGGCTGTCCTGGGAGAAGCGCTACATCACGCTGGGGCCGAATGCGACGCTGGTCGGGCTCGCGTTCCGTCTGATCGATCGCGAGCACATCCTGGGTCGTGGCGAGGACCTCGGCATCACGGTGGCGCTCGTGCCGGCCGATCATCCCGGCGTCGAGATCGGCCGCCGGCACCTGCCTTCGGGCGCGGCGTTCCCGAACGGGCCCAACTGGGGCCGCGACGTGTTCATCCCGATCGACTGGGTGATCGGCGGCGAGAAGATGGTGGGCCAGGGCTGGCGGATGCTGATGGAGTGCCTGGCGGCGGGCCGTTCCATCTCGCTGCCCTCCTCGTCGGCGGCGGGTGCCAAATCCGTGCTGCGCAACTCCACGGCCTACGCGCGCATCCGCAAGCAGTTCGACCTGCCCATCGGCAAGATGGAGGGCCTCGAGGAGCCGCTGGCGCGCATGGCGGAGAACGCCTACGTGACCGAGGCGGCCCGCGCCGTGACGGCGTCCATGGTGAGCCGCGGCGAGAAGCCCTCGGTGATCTCGGCAATCATGAAATACCAGACGACCGAGCGTCTGCGCCGCTCCATCAACGATGCCATGGACCTGCACGGCGGCAGGGGCATCTGCGACGGGCCGTCGAACTACCTGCAGGCGGGCTATCAGGCGATGCCGGTGGCCATCACGGTGGAGGGCGCCAACATTCTCACGCGCTCGCTGATCACCTTTGCGCAGGGAGCGCTGCGCTCCCATCCCTATCTCTACAAGGAGATCCAGGCCTGCCAGGACGTGGACGACGAGCGCGGGCTCGAGGCCTTCGAGACGGCTTTCGGCGGCCACGTCTCGTTCGCGCTGTCGAACGTGTTCGGCGCCTTCTTCCACAACGTCACCTTCGGCGCGTTCGGTCACGTGCCGCAGCAGGCCTACGGCACCGCGCAGTGGTACCGGCAGCTGTGGCGCGCTTCCCGCAGCTTTGCGCTGGTCGCCGACCTGACGGTGGCGGTGCTGGGTGGCGGGCTCAAGACCAGGCAGAAGCTCACCGGGCGTCTCGCCGACGCGCTCTCCGAGCTCTATCTCCTGTGCTGCACGCTCAAGCGCTTCGAGGACGACGGCAAGCCGGCAAGCGACCGCCACCTCGTCGCGATGGCGGCGCAGAACGGCCTGTTCCGCTTCCAGGAAGCCCTGCGCGGCGCGATCGACAACTTCCCCGTCACGCCCGTGCGCTGGCTGATGCGCGTTTGCTGTTTCCCGCTCGGTGCCCACGACAAGCCGGCGCCCGACTGGCTCGGGCACAAGGTGGTGGAAGTGCTGCTCGCGCCCGGCGAGGCACGCGACCGGCTGACCCGGTTCATCTTCGTGTCGCAGGACCCCAACGACCCGACCGGCCTGCTCGAGGTCACCTTCGCCAAGGCGGTCGCAGCCGAAGCGGCGGAGAAGAAGCTCGACCGCGCCGTCCGGGCCGGCACCGTGCGCCGCGTGCACGGCACGGACTGGATCGGCGATGCGGCCAAGCTGGGCGTGATCAGCGACGACGAGGCGCAGATGCTGCGCGAGCTCGAGACGCTCACGGCCCGCGTCATCGCGGTCGACCATTTCGATCCGGCCGAGGTGCGGCCGCACTACATGACGGCGGGGCATAACACGCGGGCCGTGCAGAGCGCCGCGGCAGAATGAGGCAACGATCATGGCTGATGTGAACGCGTTGCGGGACTGGCGCTTCTCCGTGGACATGCAGGGGATCGCCTGGGCGGTGTTCGATCGCGAGGGCGAGAGCCAGAACGCGCTGGGCCGGCGCCCGCTCGAGGAGCTGATGGCGATCGTCGAGCGCGTCGAAGAGGGCGCGCGCGACCGCTCGATCCGCGGGTTCGTCATCACCTCCGGCAAGGAGAAGGGCTTCATCGTCGGCGCCGACGTGCGCGAGTTCGAGGCCCTGCCGACCGAAGCGCAGGTGATGGAAGGCGTCACGCCCGTCCTGCGCATGCTCGACCGCATCGAGCGCATGCCCGTTCCGGTCGTGTGCTGCATCCACGGCTTCTGCCTCGGCGGCGGGCTCGAGCTTGCGCTCGCCTGCCATTGGCGCATCGCCACGCGCGACGATGCAACGCGCCTGGGCTTCCCCGAGGTGAAGCTCGGCATCTTCCCGGGCTTCAACGGCACGGCCCGCTCGATCCGGCAGTCGGGCGCACTGTCGGCCATGCAGACCATGCTGACGGGTTCCATGGTGCGGGCCAATGCCGCGCGCGCCATGGGCCTCGTCGACGAATTGGTGCCGAGCCCCCTGAACCTGCGCTGGGCCGCACGCAAGGCGATCGAGCGCAAGCGCAAGTCCAAGCCCATGGGCGGTTGGCGCGCGCTGCTGCGGCTGTGGCCCGCGCGCGGCCTGCTCGCCCGGAAGCTGCGCAGCGAGACCGCCAAGAAGGTGCGCGAGGACCACTATCCCGCCCCGTTCCGGCTGATCGACCTGTTCGAGACGCACGCCGGCAACCTCGACGGCATGAAGGCGGCGGAGACGCGCGCCTTCGCCCCGCTGATGGTGAGCGACACCTCGCGCAACCTGCGCCGCGTCTTCAAGCTCTCCGAGATGATGAAGGCGCAGGCGCCCAAGGACCTGCCCTTCAAGCCTCTGCGCGTGCACGTGATCGGCGCCGGCGTGATGGGTGCCGACATCGCCGGCTGGTGCGTGGTCTCGGGCATGGAGGTGACGCTGCAGGACGTGAGTGCCGAGCAGATCGCCAAGGGCATCGCCGCGCAGAAAAAGCTCTTCCGGCGCCGGTTCAGGACCAAGGCGCTGCAGGCAGCAGCCAGCGCGCGCCTGATCGCCGATCCGACCGGTGCAGGGGGTGGCGCGCGCCGACGTCGTCATCGAGGCGATCGTCGAGAAGCTGGAAGTGAAGCAGAACGTGTTCAAGGCGCTCGAGAGCCGGCTCAAGCCCGGCGCGGTGCTGGCGACCAACACCTCCTCGATCATGATCGAGAAGATCGCCGAGCCGCTGGCCGATCCCGGCCGGCTGATCGGCATCCATTTCTTCAATCCGGTCGCCCAGCTGCCGCTGGTGGAGGTGGTGAAGGGCGAGCAGAGCCGCGACGAGCAGGTGGCCAAGGGCTGTGCCTTCGTCACGGCCATCGACAAGTTCCCGCTGATCGTCAAGAGCAGCCCCGGCTTCCTGGTCAACCGCGTGCTCGCGCCTTACATGATGCAGGCGATGACGCGCGTGGAGCGCGGCGAGGCCAAGGAGAAGATCGACGAGGCGGCGCGCGTCTTCGGCATGCCGATGGGGCCGATCGAGCTTGCCGATACCGTCGGCCTCGATGTCTGTGCCCATGTCGGCCACATCCTCGACCCGGATGCGCCGCGCAACCGGCTCGACGACATGGTGGCGGCCGGCAAGCTCGGCAAGAAGTCGGGCGAAGGGTTCTATGTATGGAAGGACGGCAAGCCGCAGAAGGTGCCGCCCGAGACGCCCTACGATGCCTTCGAGATGGAGCGGCTTGGCCGCGAGCTGGTCGAGCCGCTGATCCGCGAGTGCGAGAAGGTGCGCGACGAGAGGATCGTCGACAGCGCTGATCTCGTCGATGCCGGCGTGATCTTCGGCACCGGCTTTGCCCCCTTCCGGGGTGGGCCCTTGCACTTCAAGGCCAACGAGCAGAGGTCGAACGTCGAGGTGCTGCGGCGGACCGCGGCGGAGTGACGTAGCGGATACTCCAGGGACGCAGCAAGGATGCCAAGTGTGCGCTACGAGACCCTTCTCCCCTTGGGGAGAAGGTGGTCCGAAGGACCGGATGAGGGGGCCTTGCCCGCAAACAGTTCCCCCTCACCAGTTCGGCCGAATGACTTACGGTCGCGCCGCGCCGGTTGGTGCATGGCGATGGCGTCGAAGCCCGCGTCCGTAAGTCATGGCCTCACGTCCTCTCCCCGGAGGGGAGAGGGAATGGCGGCGGAATGAAGAAATGGAGTTCTCCATGACCCAGACCCTGCGGCGCGTGGCGGTGATCGGCGGCGTGCGCATCCCCTTCTGCCGCTCCAACACGCTCTACGCCGACCAGTCCAACCTCGCCATGCTGACGGGCACGCTCAACGGGCTGGTCGAGCGCTACCACCTGGAGGGCGTGCACATCGACGAGGCCATCGGCGGGGCGGTGGTGACCCATTCCAAGGACTGGAACCTGGCACGCGAAGCGGTGCTCGGCACCAAGCTTGCCCGCACCACGCCCGGCATCACGATCCAGCAGGCCTGCGGCACCAGCCTGCAGGCGGCGTCGATGATTGCCGGCAAGATCGCCACCGGCGAGACCGAGAGCGGCATCGCCATGGGCTCGGATACGACCTCGGACGCGCCGATCGTGTTCAAGGAGAAATTCGCGCACCGCCTGGTCGAGGCGCAGAACGCCAAGTCGTTCGGCGAGCGGCTCGGTGCGTTCAAAGGCTTTTCGCCCGCGGAGCTGGCGCCGCAGCCGCCCAGCGTGAGCGAGCCGCGCACGGGCCTCTCCATGGGCCAGCATGCCGAGCTGATGGCGCAGGAGTGGAAGATCTCGCGCGCCGACCAGGACCAGCTCGCCTTCGAGAGCCACAAGAAGGCGGCCGAGGCCTACCGCTCGGGCTACATGGACGATCTCATCGTGCCGTTCGCCGGGGTGTTCCGCGACAACAACCTGCGCGAGGACATCTCGCTGGAGAAGATCGCCACCCTCAAGACCGCGTTCGACAAATCCGAGCGCGGCACGCTCACCGCCGCCAACTCCACGCCGCTGACCGACGGCGCCGCGGCGGTGCTGCTGGCGTCGGAGGAATGGGCCGCCAAGCGCGCGCTCCCGGTGGAGGCCTATCTCACCTACGCGCAGACCTCGGCCAACAACTTCGTCGAGGGCGAGGGGCTGCTGATGGCGCCGACGATTGCGGTGTCGCGCATGCTGGAGCGGGCCCAGCTCACGCTGCAGGACTTCGATTTCTACGAGATCCACGAGGCCTTCGCCGCGCAGGTGCTGGCAACGCTCAAGGCCTTCGAGGATCCGGTCTACTGCAAGAAGCGCCTGGGGCGCGACGCGCCGCTCGGGGCGATCGACCGCGCCAAGCTCAACGTCAAGGGCTCGAGCCTGGCCTTCGGCCACCCCTTCGCGGCAACCGGCGCGCGCATCCTGGGCAACCTCGCCAAGCTGCTCGCCGAGCACGGCGGACGGGGCCTGATCTCGATCTGCACGGCCGGCGGCATGGGCGTGGCGGCGATCCTGGAGAGCCGCAAGGCCGCCGACATGCGCATGGCGGCTTGAGGCGGCGCGCGTCAGTCGAGGTCCAGGTCGTGCAGGCTGGCCGCAAGCTCGGGCACCGCTTCCGGGACCAGGCGCGCATCGCCGGGCAACTCGGCCGTATCCGCATAGCCTGAAGCCGACGGGCGGCGATGAACGCGCGTGGCGAGCGTTCTTGCGTTGATCACCCAATATTCGCGCACGCCATGCGCGGCGTAGGTGCCAACCTTCGTATTGAGATCGTAGTCGAGGCTTGTGTCAGCGACCTCGATGACGAGAAGGGCTGACGGCCCCCTGACGTCGGGGACCTTTGTTGTCGCCGGGTAGACGAGGATGTCGGGCACCAGGTAGGTGTCGTCGGTGAGGTTGAATTGGGCTTCGGCCGCGACCTTGACGGCGGAAGGTGCCTGCCTCGTCATGTAGAACGCCAGCTCGGTGCGGATGATCTCGTGGCGGCGGCCTTTGGGCGACATGGGCACCACCTCTCCGCCGACCAGCTCGAAACGCTCACCCTCTGCAATGATCCCGCCCGCCACCATCGCCTCGAGCTCCGCAACCGTGAAGCGGCGGCGGAGGAGCCCTTCGGCAGCCTGAGTGGTGTCGGGCAAGGACGGCGGTCTAAGCAATTCGTTCATGCGTGTACGTTAGCACGGCCGCGCCATCAGGAAAAATGGCCAGATATTGGGGGCCCGTACGCATCAATCCGCCCCGCCGCGGACTTTTCAGGTGCTCGACGCATTGGGCGCGGATTTCCCTGAGGTCCTTGAGCGTGCGGTCGAGGTCGGCGCGCTTGACTTGGAGATCGTCGATCGCAAGCTCGACGCGGCCGAGCAGCATCTGGGTCTGCGCGATCTGGGCGGGATCGGCGTCGTAGAGCTTCAGGTACTGGGCGATCACTTCGAGCGTGAAGCCGACGTTCTTGCCGCGCAGGATGAGCCGCAGCCGCGCGCGGTCGCGGCGCGTGTAGGAGCGGGCAATGCCGCGCCGCGCCGGCGCGATCAGCCCCTTGGATTCGTAGAAACGGATGGCGCGGGTCGTGACGCCGAGCTCCTGGGCGAGCTCGCCGATTGTGTAGAGGCGATCGGGATGCTCGCCGCCAGCCCGGGCCGCCCCTGGCTTCGTGCGTCCCTCGGGCTGGCGTGCGCTCATTTGCTCTTGGCCTTGCGGCGCTGGTCCTCCTCGGCCTTCAGCTCCTTCTTGGAGAGTTTGCCGATCATGGTTTTGGGTAGCGCGTCGCGGAACTCGATCTCGGCCGGCATCTCGATCTTGGAGATTTTCGGCTCGAGGTGCTTGAGGATGTCGTCTTTCGTCGCCGTGGCGCCGGCCTTGAGCTTGATGAAGGCCTTGGGTGCCTCGCCCCGGTAGTCGTCCTTGACGCCGATCACGGTGACCTCCTCGACGGCGGGATGCTCGTAGATGGCTTCCTCGATGCGGCGCGGATAGACGTTGTAGCCCGAGCAGATGATCAGGTCCTTGATGCGGTCGACGATGAAGATGAACCCGTCCTCGTCCATCACGCCGACGTCGCCGGTCCGCAGGTATTCGCCGACGAACTGGTTGGCCGTCTCCTCGGGCCGCTTCCAGTAGCCCTTCATCACCTGCGGGCCCTTGATGCAGATCTCGCCCTTCTCGCCCAGCGGCACCTCGCGGCTGGGATCGGCGAGGTCGCGCAGGGAGACGATGGTGCCGGGCAACGGCTGGCCGATGGAGCCTTCTTTCACAGGCCCGTCCAGCGGATTGCAGGTGACGCTGGGGCTCGCCTCCGACAGGCCGTAGCCCTCGACCACCTTGCACCCCGTGAGCTTCTCGAACCGTTCCTTGACCTCGACCGGCAAGGGCGCCCCGCCCGAGAGGCAGAACTTGAGCGAGGACAAATCGAAGCTCGCGAGCTTGGGGTGGCCCAGCATGGCCATGAACATGGTCGGCACGCCGGGCATCACCGTCGGCTTGGTCTTGGTGATCAGCGCCATGGCGTCGTCGAGCACGAAGCGCGGCATGATGATGAGCTCGGCGCCCTGCGCCAGCGCGAAGTTCATGACGGCCGTCATGGCAAACACGTGAAAGAACGGCAGCGCCGCCAGCGTGCGCTCCTGCCCCGGCACGAGGATGGTGGCGGCCCAGGCTGCGCCTTGCTGGGAGTTGATATAGACGTTGGCGTGCGTGAGCATCGCACCCTTGGGCGTGCCGGTCGTGCCGCCGGTGTACTGCAGCACGGCCACGTCCTCGAAAGGGTCGATCCTCGCCGGCTGGTATTTGCCGTCGTTCTTCCTCAAGTCGGCGTCAAGCACGATGTTCGCCGCCACGGGCGACTTCATCGGGTGCGCCAGCTCCTTGCCCTTGAAGAGCTTGAACAGCACCGACTTGGGCGGCGGCAAGAGCGCCGGGAAGGAGGCGACCACCGCGCGCTTGAGGGCGCCGGTCTTCATCAGTCCCTCGACCTTGTCGAACAGCAGCTTGAGGTCGAGCGTGACCATCAGCTCGGTCTCGCTGTCCTTGACCTGGAAGCTGAGCTCCTGGAGCGTGTAGAGCGGATTGTAGTTGACGACCGTGCCGCCCGCTTTCAGCGTGGCAAAGTAATATATGATGAAGGTCGGACAATTGGGCATGAGCAGCCCGACCTTGGTGCCCTTCTGGACGCCTAGCTTCTGTAGGCCCGCGGCCGCGTGGTCGACGGCATCGGCGATCTCACGATAGGTGAGGGTCTTGCCCAGGAAGTTGGTGCAGGGGCGGGACGCGTACTTGGCCGCGGCGCCGTCCAGGAGCTCGAACAGGGGCGCTGCGGCGAGCTTCTGGTGCCAATCGATCTTTTGCGGGTAGTGATCGAGCCACTGGTAGGAGCCAGATTGTGGCACAACGGCGGCCGCTGCTGAGTGTGCTGGAGACGTCATGCGGTCCTCCTCCCACGGGGCGCAGGCGGGCCGGACGCTATCGGCGCGTCCAATTGGAACTCATTTTCGTTGCTGACGCCCGCAAGCGGCCATTGAACACGCTTTTTTGCACCATGGCCAGATCGGCGTCGGCGGGCCAGAGTGCAAGCCAAGTGCAAGCCGGGGCAGGGTGTTAGGGATGGGTTTTTTTCGCCGGGGCCTTCGGCTAGACTAATGGAAGATTTGCGTATATGTGACGGCTCGAAGCGGCTTTTTGGGCCGAGCGTCTCTATACGCGGCCCCCGACCTGCAAAGGTCCCCAGATGCCTCCAAAGGCACGGTGAGAGAACGAGATGGACGACGTTGCGACCAAGATCATCGACATCCTGAAGAAGCACATGAAAGAGCCCCGAGACGATATCGCACTCGGCACGGCGCTGACGGATCTCAAGATCGAGTCCCTTGATCTGGCGATGATTGTTTTCGATATCGAGGATACCTTCGGCATCGAGATTCCCTACAACGCCAACGAGGAAGCGGCCGACTTCAAGACGGTTGGGTCCGTTGTCGATCGCGTGCGCAGTCTGATCGAGGCATCGGGCGCGACGCCGGCCAAGGCTTGAACGGCGGATCGGCCACAGCGCCCAGCGTCGCGACGACGTTGAGGCATACGGACACAAGAGCGACATGACAGAATTGGGCATGTCTCGGCGCGTCGTCGTCACCGGCACGGGCGTCGTGACCTCGATCGGCACCACGGTCGCCGATTTCTGGGCCGGGTGCCGGCAGGGCAAGCTCGGGGTGGGCGAGCTCGGCGGCTTTCCCCTCGAAGACCTCAAGATCCTGATCGCTGCCCAAATCAAGGATTTCGATCACAAAGCCAAGCTCAAGAACTTCAAGCGCGACAAGATCATTCTTTATGCAGACCGCTATTCGTGGTTTGCCGCAGCCGCGGCCGACGAAGCCGTGCGGCAATCGGGCCTCGAGGTGCCCTTCAAGGAGCCCTATCGCGCGGCCTGCATAATTGGATCGGGCGCGGGCGGTCTGGTCACCGTGGAGGCGGCCTATCGCGATCTCTTCATCCGCAACAAGCGCGCCACGCATCCGCTGACGCTGCTGCGCATCATCGGCTCCTCGGCATCCGCCCATGTCGGCATCGAATACGGGGTCAAAGGGCCGACGTTTGCGACCTGCAGCGCCTGCTCGACGGCGGCGCACGCCATCGGCCTCGGCCGGGACTATATCCGCCATGGGCTGGTCGACGTCGCCATCGTCGGGGCGTCCGAGAGTGCCATCAGCTACGGCACCATGAAGGCCTGGCAGGCAATGCACGTGCTCTCGCCCGAGGGCTGCTTCCCGTTTGCCAAGAAGCGCAACGGCACCGTGCTCGCGGATGGGGCGGGCGTGCTCGTGCTCGAGTCGGAGGCCCACGCCAAGGCGCGCGGCGCCAAGGTGCTGGCGGAGCTGTGCGGCTATGGCATGACTTCCGACAGCAAGGACATGGTCAACCCCGACATCGACGGACCCAGCGAGGCCATGCGGCTGGCGCTCGAGGATGCCAGGATCGCGCCGACCGATATCGGCTATATCAACGCGCACGGTACCGCGACCACGATCAACGACCGCAACGAGACCAACGCCATCAAGAAGGTGTTCGGCAAGCACGCCTATGACCTCGCGGTGTCCTCGACCAAGTCCATGCACGGCCATCCGCTGGGTGCAGGAGGCGGCATCGAGGCGGTCGCCTGTCTGAAGGCGATGGAGGACAACTGGATGCCGCCGACCATCGGTCTCGACGAGGCGGATCCCGACTGCGACCTCGACTACGTGCCGAATGTGGGGCGCGACAAGCAGCTGACCTATACGATGTCGAACTCGTTCGCCTTCGGCGGGCTCAACGCCGTGATCGTGTTCGGGCCGCCTCCGGCCTAGCCCTTTCCGCACGTCGCGACACTGCACACGTCAGGCGGATCGCCAATGCTCGGCGATCCACGGCGTGGGGCGCACGTGCTTGTAGATCTTCCTGTACCAGGGCGCCGGCCAGCGCCCATCGCGCGCTTCATCCGGATCAGGCTTCGGCGATCAACTCTTAGTAAAGAGCTCGGGCAGGCGCTGGCGTACTGCGGCAGCCAGCTCGTCGATCTGGTTGGTGGTGCGCGGCTCGATCTCCCCGAGCGCCCTCAGGAATGCCTCGGGTGTCAAGCTCGACAGAAGCACGCGCCTGTACCAGCCCTGTGCGGCCAACGCCTGGCGGAACTCGGCCTCGCGCGGCTCCATGTCGGCGGCGAGGGGGACCACCGACACCACAGGCAGGCAGGCGCCAACGGCCTCCGAGAGCATCATGGTGGAATCGTCGGTGCAGAGTATCGCGTCGGCGGACGCGAAGATCTGTGGCAGCGTGCCGGGCCCTGCGGCGCGATAGTCGATGAACGTCTCAACACCGCTTTCAGGTTCTTGCGCCATCGTCGTAAGGGCGTCGGCAATGAAACTCCCCGAGCGGCGCGAGGTCGCGACCAGCCAGCGCACTCCATGTGACCGATGGGCCTCCCGCAGAAAGCGGAGGAGCCGCAGCCAGTCATCAGCGTCGTAGCGCATCGAGCCCGAGTTGCCCCCGATCAGCACCCCGACGCGGGAGGGCGGGTTGTCGCGGGCGTGGCGCGGGGCGGCGCCGCTACCGCGGTCGTCGCGCGGGCTGGGCTCGATCGGCGACGGCGGCAGGGACACGAGATAGTTGGGAGCGAGTGCCAAACGCTCGAGTGTGGTGATGACGAGCCGCACGTGCTCCGGTGCCAGGCGCCGCAGCCGCCCGCAGAAGATGTTGGGAATACCTTGCGCCTTGGCTATAGCAGCATTCGCAGCCAGCGTATCTCCGCCCGCCGAGATAACGACATCGGCCGCCGGTATCGAGGCGGCGTCAAGTCGATAGCCAAGGTGCAGTACCAGCGAGGAGGGTGCGCGGCTATTCAAGAGGTGCTGCAACGTCCGGGCCGGCATGGCGAAGCGTCGGCGTACGTCGAGGCGGACGGTCTCGACCGGCCTGAGCCTGGCGATGGCGGCGATCATCCCCTCCGACTGGCGGTAGTGGCCCGGCTTGCCGTCGCTAACGAGCAGGGTTTTCAGGGATCGTGAGGGCAAGGGGCGGCTCGCTGCAGCTACGATTTCACTGTGTGCGAGACCCTCGGGGCGTGACGCCGCCGGACCTGCGGTGTCGATGAGCTCTCGGGAAGTCGGAATACGCGTGCAGCCTAGCATGGGGGCGGCGCACTTCAAACGACTGAACCGTCAAAGGCACGCGTGTCAGCGGCGTCCATCGCGTCACATTCGGTCGTGACCTGCCGGTAGCGCAAGACGCGGTGACATACCGATGGGGCGGTGCTAACCTTTTGCATCGAGTTTCGAATCAGAGGATAGCCGATGTCCTTCGCTACCGACGCGGCGACGCACGCCGCAGACTCGCAGAATGGCATGCTCTTGCGTGACCATCTGGTGGCGAAAGTCAGCGATGCAGCGCTGGATCGAGATCCCTTCTGTCACATCTACATGGAGGGCGTTTTCCCGGCCTCCATGTATCCTCTGCTGCTGCGCAGTCTGCCCCCCAAGGAACTCTATGAGCCGCTCAACCTGCGCAAGTGGGTCCGCGCAGACGGCACGAGCACCCGTGACGAGTTCCACCTGACCGCGGAAAGCTTGGCCAAGCTGCCGAGGACGCTTGCCGATTTCTGGACCCCCATTGTGCGTGCGATGACGGATGCCGAGCTCAGAAGGGCGGTGTTTGCCAAGCTCGCCCCGGATCTGGCCGCCCGCTTCGCCATCCCCGAGGATCGTGTTCCTGACATGCAATGTGAGTACGAGGTGCGGCTGGTGCGCGATACCGAGGACTATCGCATCAAGCCGCATCCGGACGGCCTCAACAAGATCGTGACGGTGCAGCTGTATCTGCCCGAAGACGAGAGCACGCTCGCTCTCGGCACGTCGCTGTTCCGCCGGCACAAGCGGCTGATCGGCGGTTCCTTCGAGGAAGTGAAGCGTTTTCCGTTCAAGCCGAACAGCGGCTACGCCTTCGCCGTATCGGACGGGCCCGACCGGCAAAGCTGGCACGGACGCGAGACGCTGGCGGGCTTCACCGGCGTGCGCAACACCCTCATGCTGCTGTTCCAGCGGGGGTCGCCGCACACCTACGACGGCGTGTGATTCACGGGCGGACGGCAAACCAGGAAGCATAGCGGTTGGCGATGTCGACCGGATCGACGTCGCCGCCCACGGTGAACAAGCGCGCCCCCAAGTCGGCAACGAAGCGATCCGTGGTCTTGATCACGAGGGGCCATTCCGGACTGTAGTCGTGACCGGCCATGGCGTCTGTTTTTGCATGAAGGTTGGCGTACCGTTCCTTGCGATCGCGTCGAACACGCCAAAGATCGAAGGCATGCTGGCCGACGCCGAACTTGGCGACCGGATGCTGAACATTGACGAGCTTGACGTCCCGGAGATCGAGAGGCGAGCTTTGTGGACAACGACGCACGAGGAAAGGCGCTTGCGGTACATAGAGCACGCTAAGGGACGTATTGCGGAGATGTTCGATGAGATCTCCGACATGCTTCATTGAGCAGGGTTAGTGTTTTGCTAGCTCGCGGCTGAGAGTGTTCTGGCCATGAGATGCCGGACATGGTGAGGTCACCCGTGAGCGTAAGGTTGCTAAGCGTGGGGTAATTCAAATGTCATCGGAGATCTTCGAAAGAGCTGCCAAGCTCAAATGGGCGCCCATACGCCACTGGTATGACCTGCGCCAGGCTATGGGACTGAGGGTTGTGGTTCGCGACCCCGAGGACGGGCAGCGCTATCGGTTTGTGGGCAACTCGTTCGAGTCCTATCAGAGGGCCCGAGCTCTCCTGAGCAAGGAACCCGAGACGATCGCGTGGCTGCGGAAGAACTTGCGTCCGACCGACGTGTTCCTGGATATCGGCGCAAATGTGGGTACCTTCACGATCTTTGCCGGCAAGCACGTATCGGATAGAGGGCACGTTTATGCTTGCGAGCCGCATCTGCCCACGACCGTCCAGCTGATCCGAAACGTCGCAGCCAACGGCCTGGAGGACCGCGTATCAGTGATCTCCATCGCGGCGTCGGGGGAAGACGGCTTCGTTCCGTTTCTCTACAAACGCTGGCGGCAGGGGGCGTCTGGGAGCCAATTGGCGGTGGCGGATGGACCCGGTCTGGCGAAGAGCGTCGGAACGGAGCTGAAATCCTGCATGCGCGTGGATACCATGATTGCGCAGGGTCTGATCCGCCCCCCGAACCTGGTCAAAATAGATACCGATGGCATCGAGGTCCCGATCGTCTCGGGCATGAAGAAACTCCTGTCCGGTCCGCAACAGCCGAGGTCGCTACTGGTGGAGGTCCAGCCGGGTGACCTGCCTAGACAGCGCGATTTCATGAAGGCATGTGGCTATGCACTGGTTGCCACTCACTTGACCGGAAAGTGGAAGCGAATGTTCCATCGTGGTCAATCTCTGGAGGAGCTAGCGTTCAATGCAGTGTTCGAACCCGGCGCTTGACCGCCTGTCCAGATTTTGCGGGCCGACGGCAGTGCTCCGCACGCGGATTCTGGCGAAGGGTGGTGGGCCCGGCAGGACTCGAACCTGCAACCAGACGGTTATGAGCCGCCGGCTCTAACCATTGAGCTACGGGCCCCTCGCGCGGGCGGCGCTTCTATAGCACCAACGGCGGCGGCGCGCCCCTACGTTGTGCCGGGAATCGGCCTCGTTCCGGCAACAATGTGGTGTAAACAGATCGGCGGCTGGGATCGCGAGGACAGCATGAGCACCCCCCGACGGATGATGATGGCGGCGGCCATAGTTGCCGCGGCGGCGACGTTTCTCGACGCGAGGACCAGCATGGCGACAGCGGAAGGCGAGAAGGGCGCGCAACGGACGGTGAGCGTGTCGGCCACGGGCAGCGTGGCGGCGGAGCCGGATATCGCCCGCGTGACCGCGGGCGTGGTCGCGGAGGGGGATACGGCCAAGGATGCGATCGCGCGCAACAGCGCCGCGATGGCGAAGGTGATGGCGGCCCTGAAGAGCGCCGGCATCTCGCCCAAGGACCTGCAGACGACCTCGCTCAATGTCGACCCGCGCTACACGCAGGCCAAGGACGGCAGGCCGGCAAGGATCAGCGGCTACCGCGTCTCCAATGAGGTGCGCCTGACGGTGCGCGACGTGAAGAAGCTGGGCGACGTGCTCGACGAGGCGATCGAGGCCGGTGCCAACCGGATCAACCGTATTAGCTTCGACGTCGCCAACGCCGAGACCGTCAAGGACGAGGCGCGGAAGGAGGCGATGGCGAACGCACGCCGGCGCGCCGAGCTCTACGTTGCGGCCGCGGGCGTGAAGCTGGGGCCCGTGCTGCGCATTTCCGAGAGCGTGAGCGAGGGGGGCGCGCGCGAGTTGGTGTCGCCGCGGGCGATGGCGGCCAGCATTCCCATCGAGGCGGGGACCCGCGTGCTCGAGGTCGAGGTGCACGTCACCTATGGGCTGCAATAGGCCCCATCGACCCCGTGCCAGGATTCGACGCGAGGCTGATGCCGGCGGCGCGGCTCGCGCCGGGTGTTCTCCGAGTAAGGGAAGCTGAGCTCAGCGACTGAGGGCGGCGGTGAGCGCGCGGGGGTTGCCGCCGTTCTGGGCGATGTAGTCCTCGAACAGCTTCTTGAGGAACGGCGTCATCCAAAAGCCGAGCACCATCGCGTCGCGCACCTTGTAGGTGTTGCCGTACTTGCCGAGCAGCCAGCGCACGTCATAGGCCGTGCCGTCGGCCAGCACGACGTTGGAATCGATCGTCACGCCGGCCTTGCTGCGCGCGCTCTGGCGGGACCACTCGACTCGGGCGACCGGGTATTTGGGTGCCTCGGTGGCGGCGTACCGGGAGATGAATCGGACCATGCCGGCAAGGTAGGCCGGCCGTTCCGCGGCGGACAGCTTGCCGCGGTAGGCACCGAGCGAGTAGTTGCCGATCACCCGCACGTCGGCGTGCCGGTTGATGACGTTGGCCATCACGCCCGGCGAGCGGGTACGTGCCGCCGCCATCAGGTCCTTGCCGACCTTGGCCATGTAGGACACGGCCGGATCGGATGCGCTGGCCGGCAGGGCGGCGGCGAAGCACATGCAGAAGGCCGCGAGGCCTGTCGCGAGAGCGCTTACGCGCAAGCCAAAGCCCCGGCGGGCCGCCCATCCGGCACAGGATGCCACTCTGCTCATGCGCTAACGTGTCCCTCGGTTTGCCCACGCGCGAGCACGCCCGGCGCCCTCGGGCCACCCGCATCATCACCTGACGTTTTGATCACGAACAGGCAGGTCCGTCAAAGACCTTAACAATTCTGTTGACCGCGTAAGGCACTGAGACGCCCAGAGTGTGGCAAAAACAAAAAAAATCCGGTGAGCGCCTGGGTAGCCCGGCCCTGTTGCATCCGCCCGCCGGCGCGGGAACTTCAATTCCGGGGGACGGCCTGGGTCAGGCGGCGCGCGCGACAACCGGTCCCGGCGCGGCCGCCGGGGCGCGGAAGGTCCGGCGCCTGTAGAGCTCGCGCGGCTGGATCTCCGGCAGCCCAAGCAGCCGCTTGGCCTGATCGATGGTCGGCGGGGAGGCGAGGTCGCCGCTGTGCAGCAGCACGGATTTGCGCGGCTCGCGGTGCACGAGGATCAGCTCGTGGCGCAGGCCCGACAGCGTCGAGCGGAGGTGGCGCGTGATACCCTTGTACTCCGGCAGCGGCGCCGACCATTGGCGCGAGCCGAAGAAACCGCGCTCGCTCACGGTTACCGTGCCGGTGTCGATGTGGATCCGGCGCGCCACGCCGAAGCGCTGCACGATGCGCTTGGCCGGCAGCACGAACATCACCGTCCACACGCCGATGCCGACCAGCACCTGCGCGGCGGCGCCGGGATGGTCGGCGGCAACGCCCAGCGAGGAGGAGGCAAACGCCACCAGCAGTGCCGTGGGCACCAATCCCACCAGCAGCGCCGGCACCAGCAGCAGCAGCATGATGAGGGCGGAGGCCCGCGAGGACGTCTGGTCGATGGTGAGCGGCAGGCGGTCGAAGGGAGGGTCACACGCAACGACGTCGAGCACGGCCTGCGGCGGCATGAAGGTTCTCCGGGGAAGGGGAAGCGAGCCCAGGAGAGCTTGGTAAACGATCTGGGTTACGCGGGCCTTAACGCTTGCGGCGAAATTGGGTCAGCGGGGGTGAAAAGCGCGCGCGGCACCGCCATAATGACCGACGAGATGCCGGCCTACCAAGGCTTGGCTACCCTTTACCCGATCTTGTCGGTGAACCACAGCAAGGGCGAGTACGTCCGCTTTGCCGTCCACACCAATACCATCGAGGGCGCCTGGAGCCTGTTCAAACGCCAAGTATACGGCATTCACCACTGGATATCCGTCAAGCATCTGGACGCCTACCTCGGCGAGATGTGCTATAGGTACAGCAACCGAGACATGGCGGACGGTGCCCGCGTCAACGATCTGCTGACGCAGGTCGAAGGCCGCCTAACCTACAAGGCGTTGACGCATGACGAACGGGAAATACCAAAAACCCCTTCACCTTGATGTTCCATTCGAAGAGGCGCTAGAGCGTTTCGCGCAAGCTGACCCAGATGAGACGGCTCAGGCTGTCCGCAATGGGGAAAATCGTCAGATCAGCCTACGGGGCAAACTCGTCGAATCCGATGCGCGAGGCAACGTTTGCCTGAATGACATCTATGAGCTGGCGGGACGTCCTGAGAACCTACAGGCCCCCCAGTGGGCCCGACACAAAAAGACGAAAGCTCTCAAGGCAGCTCTAGATGACCGAATAGTGTGTGACACACACCGATCACTCAAAGATGTCGAGAAATCAACCTACTATGCGGTGGGGCGCGGGGTTAAGGCGAAGACATACGCTCATCCCGTTCTTGCTCTCGAATACGCTGAAAATTTAGATCCAGCCCTTGGCGTTGAGGTGAAGGAGTGAGGTGGTCCCGCTTGTTCGGACAGAATCTCCGCTGGGATAAGTGGATCGTCTGCCGGGGTTAGGCCGCCAAGCGGATCGGCGGCATGCTCCGGTGCCCGAAGTAGGCTTGATCGGGTGTCTGGTCGTCAAGGCTCGAATGGGGGCGGCGACGATTGTAGAGATCGAGATAGCTCCCGATCCCTTCGCGCGCCGCGCTGACGCTGTCGTAGGCGTGCAGATAGACCTCCTCGTATTTCACGCTGCGCCAGAGCCGCTCGACGAACACATTGTCTCGCCACGCGCCTTTGCCGTCCATGCTGATTGCGATCTCGTTCTTCGCCAGCATGCCGGTGAAGGCGGCGCCCGTGAACTGCGAGCCCTGGTCCGTGTTGAAGATCTCGGGTTTACCGTGCTGCGCCAGAGCCTCTTCCAGAACCTCAACGCAGAACGCCGCCTCCATCGTGATCGAGACGCGCCACGACAGAACGCGGCGCGAGAACCAGTCGAGCACGACGGCCAGATAAACGAACCCGCGCGCCATCGGGATATACGTGATGTCCATCGCCCACACCTGGTTCGGTCGCGTGACCTCCACGCCTCGCAGCAGATACGGATAGACCTTGTGGCCGGGCTCCGGCTTTGTCGTGCGCGGACGGCGATACAGCGCCTCGATCCCCATCCGCCGCATCAGCGTCTTCACATGCCGACGGCCGATCTTGCTCCCATTGGCAGCCAAGAGACGGCGCAACATCCGCGCCCCTGCGAAGGGGAACTCCATGTGCAACCTGTCGATCTGCTTCATGAGATCGAGATCGGCCGCCGATACCGGACGCGGCAGGTAATACACCGTGCTGCGCGCGATCCCGACCACCTCAGCCTGCTTCGTGACGCTCAACGTATGACCTCGGTCGATCATCGCCTTGCGCTCAGCAATCCCGCCTTGGTGAGCGCGCCCTCTAAAAAATCATTCTCGAGCGTCAGCTCGCCGATCTTGGCGTGAAGCTGTTTCACATCCACCGCGGGCACCGCCGGCGCAGTGCCGGGGCCACCATCGAATACATCCGCGGCGCTGCCTTCCAGCTGCGCCTTCCAGGTGGTCACCTGCTTCGGATGAACATCGAACTGCTCAGAGATCTGCGCGATCGTCCGCTCGCCCTTGATCGCTGCTATCGCCACCTTGGCCTTGAAGGCCGGCGAGTGGTTCCGCCTCGGTCGTCTGCTCATCGAATGCTCCTGATTTGCAGGCACAACCGTGCCCGCTGTCAGGCAGACAATCCACTCACCCTACCGTCCGAAATTGTGGAGCCACTTCTGAGGTTTTCCTCCGCTACCGCGCCAATGACATCAGCCTAGCGAACGACATCCTCGACCGCATCGCAGAGCAAGTTCAGGAAGACGAAATTCGCGTCCACAATCGCGAAGAAATTACCGCGCGCAATCGCGAGCTTGCTGCGCAGGGCAAGCAGGCTGGGTGCACCCAATGGGACTATGCGGAGCTGCACAACTCTGGCTATCGGGGCCTCTACAATGGACTGGACGCGGACGGCATCCACAAGCTGAAGAAGCTAACAAGGAACCAGAAGATTTTGGACCATATGAACGCGGCAGAAGGCGCGGCCAACGTCTTCCGCGTAACTCAAGCTAAGGTCGCGATGCAGCGGCGGAACCCGAAGACGCCACAGGAGGCGTTCGATATTGCTCATGAGGCCGGCGTGCGCACGCGCAAAGCCATGGAGGAGATTGGTGGCGTGATGCCCGAAGACATGGAGCCAGCCGACGGCATATCCGCAGCCAAGAGACGTCTTATGCAGAACAAGGAACTGGTCTCAAAAGGCGAGCCCAAGAAACTTGAGAAGAAGGGCTAGCCCTTCTTCTTAGCCGATGCTTGGCCAGAAAAGCGGCCTTTGTAGCCCTGCACCGGCACTCCCAACGTTTGCTCCAGTATTAGTTGGCAGATTCTCATCCCTACGCGCAGCCGCACGGGGAGCTTCCCATGATTGTACATCTCCAAGCGGATTTGGCCCTCAAACCCCGCATGGATCGTGGGCGCGGTGATATGGACCGCAATGCCTAGTCTAGCCAAGGAACTCTTGCCCTCAACGCGAGCTGCAATGCGCGCATGCGGCTCAAGCTTCACGTACTCCCGCGTCCAAGCTAGGAGCAGGCGGTTCGGCTCAAACAGGAACCCTTTCCTGGCTGAGATAGTGATCGCTGGCTCCAACAATGCCGCCAACGCTTTCTCGTGATCGAAGTCTGGCGCGCCTGGATCGACTGCCATACCTATCCGCTTAGCTCAGGTGGTCATGGCTTGAGCTGAGGCGAACCACCGGCACCGTTTCGTCTGGTCGATTATTTCCCGCTTTGGCAGCGGCGCGTGCATGACAAGCTGCTCGATGACGCGGGCGGCGATGCGGCCGACCCCGTTTGTCTTGCGGCGGTTGTGGCGGAACGCGAACTCGTCGAGGTAGGCCTGCAGGTGCTTATCACGCACCGCGCCCGCATGCGTGCCGAGCAGCCATCGCTTCAGCAATGAGATCGTCCAGTGACAGCTCTGGACCGCGTCGTTCTCGCGGCGCTCGGCCTTGGTCTGGACCGCAGGCTCGTGGTGCCGCTCGCCAAGGCTTGTCTTGTCGTAGCCGGCGTGCCCGTCCGTCACGACGCGGGCGTCGGCCGCGATCTGTCCGTCGGCGAAACGCTTCACCGTGTCCTTGTCATTGTTCTCGACGTGGGCGAGGCGCACTCTTCCGTTTGCTTCGGCCGCCACCAGCACCAGCTCCTTGTGGGGTGCGCCCTTTCCCCCGACGAGCGCCTCGTCGGCCTGCACGAAAGGGCCGAGCGGCTCGCTGTCGGAGCGGACCATCGCGGCACGCAGCTTGTGCAGCCACGTCCATGCTGTCTCGTAGGAGCCGAACCCCATGATGCGCTGCAGGTCCTTGGCCGAGATGCCAGTGCGGCGTGTCGAGATCTCGAACACCGCGCGGAACCACATCTTGAAGGGCTTGCGCGTCTTTTCCAGCACCGTGCCCGAGGTCAGGCTCGTCTGGTGCCCGCAGTCCGCGCACTCGAACGTGGTACCCTCGCGGATCGTCCATACGCGCGTCGAGGTGCATCGCGCGCACGCTGGCTCGCCGCCCCAGCGCGCTTGGATCCAATAAGCGCGGCAGTCGTCCTCGGTCGCGAACCGCGCCTCGAACTCCGTTGCCGTCTTGGGAAAGTCACGCCACAAGTCGTTGTGGTTCTCGCGTCGCATGGCACCACTCCTTGTTGGTGCTCGTATCGCACGAGATTGCGCCGGAATTAAGCGGATAGGCATGATCGACTGCGGTCTCAACGCCACTTGGCGTTTCCTTAAAGACGCTGACCGATTTATCGAGGGTAAGATCAACACTCGTCGAACTGTAGGCCCGAGCATCAGGAGCCGGGTCGATGGCTATCGACCCGTGCTCCAGGGCGATTTGAATCTCACGGTCAGTTAGGATCACGCAATCCGGGCGCTCTCTATCCATAAGAAATTCGCTCGCAACCCATACGCGCCAAAGACCACGCATAGTCTCTCGCGGTAGCTCAATCAGGTAGAAATCACCCTCTTGAGCGATTGGATAGCCGATCTCGATTGTGTTGTCATGAATTGATCTTCTGTGCACGACCATTTTCTCGCGTCCCTCCTTTGTC
>CAWCOF010000018.1:0-301025 GCA_963797005.1 uncultured Alphaproteobacteria bacterium | reverse complement strand
TGACTACTCACCATGGATTCGAATATCTTCCGAGCCACCCGGCCTGTTGCCTACGTTTTGTCCTTCGGCACGCGCTCGAAGTATTCGTGAGTGCGTCGAGAGCGTCCTCGGTCAACTGAGTAATGCTTGGCGCACATGTTCGTGGCGATGGTCACCAGCTCGGAGACGCTGTAGTTCGGGAACTCAATCTTCCCGGCTAATTGCGCCCTTATGCCGGGGTTGGAAGCGACCTAGTCGTCCATGTGTTTGGAGTAGCCGGCGACGATCACGACGATTTGGTCGCGGTGGTCCTCCATCAACTTCATCAGGGTGTCGACGGCCTCGCGCCCGAAATCCGGCCCGCTGCGGCCGCCAGAAGACTGACTGGTCAGCATGTACGCCTCGTCGATGAACAGGACGCCACCGACCGCCCGTTTGAACACCTCGGTGGGTCCAGAGGGCGGTCGCGCCGACCAGATCTGCGCGACAAGGTCCGCTCGAGGAACCTCCACCAGATGTCCCTTGGCCAGCACCCCAAGCTCGGCCAGCACGGCGCCGTACAGGCGCGCCACCGTGGTCTTGCCGGTGCCGGGAGGTCCGGCGAACACCAGGCGCCGGCTCAGCGGCGGCATCGGCAGGCCCATTTCCTCCCGACGTTGTGCCATCTTGATCAGGTTGACGAGGCTGGTGACATCCTTCTTCACCTCGGTCAAACCCACGAGCTGGTGCAAGTCCCGCAAGGGTCCAGACGACTCACCGATCCAGTCCGCCGCTGCGTTGTCATTGACTTGATAGTCGGCCGCTGGCGTGGTCTCTCGTCATAGCGGCGTGCGGCGACCGCGGCAGGAGTCGACGCCCGCGTCGCGTCCCGAGTCCCGGTCCGCTCCCCACCGTTCTCGCTCATCACGCAGTCCGTGACCCGCGCAGCGTGATCATCGTCGCACCGCAGCGCATCGGCGCCGTTACCGACGACCTCACAGGCGGTCAACTCGACCCGCCCCGTTGACTGGACATGCACCCCGTGCCGACCGCACGAGCGCACCCGGGACCGAGTCTGCGGGTAAACGCGCCCCCGGCCTCGACCCGCACCCCGTCGGGCAGAAGGCACTCGACGATCTCGCTGTCACGGATCTCCGCCTGAGCGTCCGCGGCAACGACGACACCGCCGCCGTGAAGCTTGACCGATGTGAGCGTCGCCGAGCGCCGTCAGCCAGGGTGAGGCCCACCTCGATGTCGGCTGTGATCCTCGCGTCGTGGAGGGCAAGCCTCGCCGACTCACTCAGGCTCCATTCCGACCGCGCCATGGACTTCAATGTCCACATCGGATGCCGTGAACCGGCTGCGGCCCTTGACCGCCACCGCCGGCCCGGCCGCGGCACTGACCCGCAGCCGGGTGCAGAGCTCGATGTCCGAACCGCCCGCTACGGAGAACCTCTCCATGCGTCGTATCCCGGATCACTAGTGTCTCGAACCGTGGCGCACTGCTGGCGTCGACGACGATGCCCGCGGGCGATTCGGCGATCGTGCAGTCGACGAAGCGTGGCCATGCGCCACCCGGCGCGCATCCCCACCGCGTTCCGCGTGGCCCCAGTGAACGTGCACCGCCGCAACTGTGGCTCACTGCGATCGGCGATGTGCGCGGCCTGTAATGCCACCACCGGCAAAGGTCGAGTTCTCCAGCGAAATAGCACCGAGGCTCGCGAGGTAGAGATCGAGGCTCTCGGACTCACGCACCGTGACGCGCGCCATCGTCGCAGCCGCTCGCTCTTCGACTACCACGGCGGGCTTCCCGACGCCGGTGACTGCTCCGTACTGGGCCTGCATGGTCACCGTGCCGTTGCCGTTGGCGCATATTCCGTTGCCGCCGACGGTACGGATGACACAACGACGCAGGCTCAGTTTGCCGTGGTCGGTCACCACCACCGCCGACGACTGCAGATCGCGCAGGGTAGCGTTCTCGACCGTGTTGGCCGAGGAGGAGACGACCACGATTCCGGCTCCGGCGTCATTGGTCACCTCGCAGCCACGCAGCACCAGCCGCCCAGAACCACGCACCATCAGAAGCGGCCCAGGTGTGCGCCAGTACGGTGCAGTTGTCCAGCGCGATCTCGCCGAACGGTACATCGATGGCGGCGACGTCCGGCGACGCGCAGGTCACGGTCACGTCGCGCAGCGCGGCCGCGTCGGCGGCCACGGTGACGACGGGGTCCCTCGGTTGCCTCGATGGTCACCGAACCCGCGCCATCTTCCGCCGCGATGGTGACCACGTGCTGGTCGAGCACGAGGCTCTCGCGGTAGCGACCGGGCAGCACACTCATCATCGCGCCTTCGGCCGCCTGTCCCAGCGCCGCTGAGATCGTTGGGAACGTTCCTGGCCGGTCGGCACAGACCACCAGCAGTTGCCGCGTCACCGGATCTCCTGGAGCAGGCCCGGCGCCTTCGCGAAACGAGAGGCGGCGCGCTCAGGAACCCTTGCCCGCCCCGGCTCGGCCGACCACCGTTTGATGCTGTCCTGAAAGGACCGTACCGCAAGGTCGTCCATTGTGGTGTTGGTCAGGTCGATCTCGCCCTGGGGATTGATCTCTCCCGCCGAGAGCTCGAAAAGGAACACGATTCGACCTCCTCCGGTTCGGCCGGCTCCATCAGCCGAAGCACCTTGTAGCTGGTGCCTGGGACGAAAAGCACTCGGTCGGCAACGCCGTCGACATCCGGCTCCTCGATGCCTCGGTCCGGCGACCGGTCAGCGACCACACCATGAGCCGTACGTTGCCCTGCTGCCGGGCGCACGGGGCGCTGAGTGTCATGACGAATCCGAACTCGGTGACCACCGGATGCCTGCGGTAAGCCTCCCAGTCGCGCGGACTCAGCGTGATCGTGGACATCGTCGCCCCACGATGCGACGGTAGGCGGCGCAGCCCTGATACCACGCATCGAGCCAGCGGATGTGCGGCCCAACGACGCCGGAGCGCAACGCCTGATCGACTGCGTCGTGTTCCGCGGCGAGATACACCCGCACGGCGACCAGGTCAATGAGGGCAATCCCACTCGAGGACTGATCGACCGCGGCGCGTAGGCCAGGCCGCGGCCGCGACATGATCCGGGAGATCGACACCGCGGCCGAATCGTACTGGCTGCCCAGCGCCTTGCGAAGCCATGCGCGTTCCTTCGCGATTCCGTTGGGCAGCGATATCCTGGTCGACGCCTCGGCCGACGGCGCCGGCTGCGGGAACACGCCCTCGCGCCCGCGACAACGGATCCGGCGGTACGGGACTCGGCGGGGGCGGCGGGCGTCAGCCGTGGCCGTAGCGGTCATCTACCTGGTCGCCGCGGTTGCCGTAGCGCTCGCATCAACGTAGTCCATAGTAGAGCCACCGGGCAGAGCACAAAGCGGCGGCGCTTTCTAGCCGGAGCCGGCCGGGTGGGGTGTCGGCCACGTCGGGGAGTGATGGCTTCGGCAGCGTCATGTTCTTGGCGACGTCGGTGTCGGTCGGGCGCCGAGGTGGTTGACCATGGGCATATACGCGTCGCGTTGGTATGGGCCGTCGAGGTTGACGCCCGCACCGGCCCGCTGCGCCTGCCAGGCGTGCGCGACGGCCTCGGCCGACACGATGTGGTTGCGCACCATCGAGGATGGATCGATCTGGGCCACCGCGTCCACGATCAGCCCTCGCATCCGCGCGGCGATGTCGGCCGTCTCGGAGTCGAACACGAACATGTGCGCGGCCGGATCGGGCCGCAGCGAACGGACCAGCCACTCGTCCGCTTGCCAGGTCGGTGACCGCATCCATAGGCCGGCCTGAATGACCTCGATCACCGCACCCGGCGCGTACCAAACAATTCGAGGGGCCACCTCGCGCAACGCGTCGATGGGCCGGTCGTAGCTGGAGATCGTCGGTGGCTCGATGGCGCCGTCGGCGTCGGCCGGCAGGTCACCCCAGCTCCCGGGCCGAGCTCCGCCACCCCAGCGAGCCGTCGGGAAGAATCGTATGGACGTCTGGCGCTTCGTCAGATCCCGCCTCGGCCACGGGCAGCCCGGCGTAGCAGGTGACCGGCTGGCCCACCAGCGTTGCGAGCGCTTGGCCAAGCGTAGTCTCGACCGGCATGCTGATAGGTCCATAGTGGATGAAGCGGGCTACCTCCTGGACGTCTGGTTGCAGCTGGGACCAGAACCGCGTCACATCGTCAAGCGAGACCGGTGGCGTATCGGGGCAGCCAACCACCACCGACAGGGCAGCGGACTGGCACGGCACGAGCTCGATCAGCCTCGTCCGGTGGCTCTCGTCGTGGGGGCTGGGGGCCGAGGACCGGATCCAGACTCCCGACGGCACCGGCTCCACACGGACGGTGGCGCTGGTCGGCCACACGTCGCTGACCTCGGGGGCGTCCCACGGCGGCCTCGGGAACCGAAACACCCTCCCACCGCGGTGGTTGTCGAGGCGCAGACCCGACCCACCCCGTGCCGCGTCCCGAATGGACGAACAGTCGACCCGCGCAGACCTGCCTCAACTCTCCGTCCGGAGCGACCACCGGCGCGGTGCCAAGCCGGTCGGACAGCCATTGGCGGCCAGCGCGACCACCTCGCGCCGCGACCTGCTTCCGATGACGATAACGACAACGCTCCGCTGGCCTCTCGGCGCCAACACGGCCGCGACCGAGCTCCACACCCCGGCCGAGCCTACCTGGGCGGGGAGGTCGATCACTACCAGGTAGTCGCGTGCTCCGGGTCCGCGGGGAGACTCAGCGCAAGGTCTCGGCGGCGTCGGTCACTCCGCGCCTGTTTGTGCACCACGAAAGCGTTGCCCAGAGGGCGACCGGAAAGGTCGCCGACGGACATGTTGCTCGGTTCACGCTTCAGGCGCGCCAGCACGACTGCCACTCCTCCTCCTCGCCAGGCTCATCACGACAAGGCCGCCAGGCGGCTCAACGTGGGACCATCGGACAACAACGAAAGCACCTCCACCGGCATCCCCACGGCCGGCAGGCCTCCCAACCCGAGTGCCTGCATCGTCGCGTCGTCGGACACGGGATACTTTCGTGCCTGATCGGCAATGAGGTAGTAGGAGGCGCGGGTGGGTGATTTCGGGGAGCGGCAGGGCCACGACCATCATTGCTTTGCCCGGTGGCATCCAGCGCCGGTCGCGCTCAACGGCACCCGGTCACCGGGAGCCAATGCCATAGCGCTGGATACGGATTCCCGGTCGGAGAGCTGGCGCAGGCACACGGCGAACACAGAGAGATCGACGGTCGTGCTCCCATCAAGGGTCAGGCAGCCGGTCCAGCAACGAGGTTTGCGATGACTTCGGCGCGGAAGCAACCTCGCCTGCGGTCAGTTCGACCACCTCGTGGCGCCGCTCGCGGCCAGCAGGGCGAAGTCGGTCGAACCGATCGCCTCCAGCCCGTCCCGGCCCAGTACGAACAGCTGCCGCGTGCCGTTGGACGCGACCTGGCGGAACACCGTGGTGCCCACGACGTGGCGGCTTCCAGCTATGGGGGGCCCAACCTCACCGGCAGCTTGGGGATGACCGGTGCGGCGAGGGCTGGTCCGTCGGGTAGTGACGCGACGACAACGTCGGGAACGGTCACGGGTGTCGCCGCGGTCAACCCGAGCGCGGCTAAGGCGGGCGCACCCTCAATGCGGTATTTTCGATCCTGCCATACTACGCGTTCGACCCCGTCGACTCTCCGGCGATGTACGCGATCTCACGCGTCATCCTGGGAGATTCCGTCATCGGACCCAACATGACGGTTGTGTATGCGGAGTCACCCACGCGAAACTCAACGCAGATCGACCATTCGCCACCCAGCCGATCGGTCGGCCGCGGGACCGTCTCCGGGGCGCCGGCGATGCCGACCATCGGCCCCCGGGGACGTCGGCCAGCCACCGGTGCTCGACCATGCTGACACTCGCGCCGTCGCCCTGGAATGCCGTAGTCGAGCCACGAGCCCATCTCCAGGTCGCGGTCGATCGAGAAGATCAGCCCCACCGGCGCGTCGAAGAAGGCGTAGTTGCGCGCGTGCTGCTCGTGCATGCGCGTCTTGTCCTCCCGGCCGATGCCGAGCGTGCCGTAGAGGCCCCAGCCGCAGGCGCGCCGGCGGGCGAGATAGGGCTCGCGCCACTTGACCGGATAGTAGTTGTACTCCCGCTCGCTCACCTCGCCGCGGTCGTAGCGGGCGACGAGGTCGCGGCAGATCTCGTCGCGCACGGCGCCCTCCAGCACCCACACCCGCCAGGGCTGCACGTTGGAGCCCGACGGCGCGCGGCCGGCGATCTGCCATGATCCGCTCGACCAGCTCGCGTGGCACCGGCTTGGGCAGGAAGGCGCGGATGCTGCGGCGGCCGGCGATGGCCTCCTCGACGGTCATCATGGAGGGACAGTCCTGAGCTGCTGGATTGGTGTTGCTGGGAAACCTTGCCACGGCCTACTTTCGGCGGTCAAACAACGCGGCCACGATAGCAGCCCGGCCGACCTCGAGGATAAGCCCCCATGCCCTTCGATCCCAATGCTCCCGATCTCCTCGTCGGCGTGGTCGGCACCGGCTCCATGGGCCGCGGCATCATGCAGGTCTCGGCGCAGGGCGGCATGCGCGTGATCGCCTACGACGAGAAGCCCGGCGCGGCGCAAGCGGCCAAGGCCTACATCGGCCGCATGCTCGACGGCGCCGTCGAGAAGGGCCGCGTGCCGGCGGAGGAGGCGAAAGCCGCGCTCGACCGCATCACGATCGCCTCCAGCCTCGAGGATGTGGCCAAGGCCAGCCTGATCGTGGAGGCCATCATCGAGCGGCTCGATGCCAAGCAGGCCCTGTTCGCCAAGCTCGACGCTCTCGCCGGCCCCGACACCATCATCGCCTCCAACACCTCCTCCATCCCGATCACCGCCATCGCCTCGGCAACCAAGCGTCCCGAGCGCGTCGCCGGCATGCACTTCTTCAACCCCGTGCCGCTGATGCGGCTCGTCGAGATCATCCCCGGCCTCAAGACGGCAGCGTGGGTGAGCGAGGCCATGATGGTGCTGGGCCGCCGCATGACGCGCGAGCCGGTGCTCTGCACCGACAGCCCCGCCTTCCTCGTCAACCACGTGGGCCGCGCCTTCGTGCCGGAGGGGCAGCGCCTGCTCACCGAGAACATCGCCACGGCGGGAGAGATCGACCGCATCCTCACCGGCGCGCCGGGCTTCAGGCTCGGCCCCTTCGCGCTCGGCGACCTGGTCGGCATCGACGTGCAGCACGGCGTGATGGAATTGGTCTACGCGCTCTTCTACAACGAGCCCGCCTTCGCCCCCTTCCCAATCGCTGCCCAGCGCGTCGCCGGCGGGCTGCTCGGCCAGAAGACGGGCGCGGGCTGGTACACCTACCAGGACGGCAAGCGCATCGAGCCGCCGCTGGCGCCCGTCCCCACGGCGCGGCCCAAGTCCGTGTGGGTCAGGCCCAGCGAGCACCACCCCGAGCTGCAGGCGCCGCTGATCGATCTCTTCCGCCAGGCCGGCGTCACGCTCGAGACGACCGCCCAGCCCAGCGCGGAAGCCCTGATCGTGCTCACCCCGATCGGCTGGGACCTCACCACGGCGGTTCTCGACCTGAAGCTCGATCCGCGCCGTTCGGTTGCCGTCGACGTGCTGTTCGGCATCAAGGGCCCGCGCACCTTGATGGTGACGCCGGCGACCGACCCCGCCCTGCGCGACGCCGCCCACGCCCTCCTCGCCGCCGACGGCCAGCCGGTCGTCGTCATCAACGACAGCCCCGGCTTCGTGGCGCAGCGCGTGGTGGCGCAGATCGTCAACATCGCCTGCGGCGTGGCCCAGCGCGCCATCGCCGCGCCCGCCGACATCGACAAGGGCACCAAGCTCGGGCTGGGCTATCCGTTCGGGCCGCTGGAGTGGGGCGACCGCCTCGGTGCCGCGCGCGTGCTCTTCATCCTGGAGCGGCTGCAGGCCTTCTACGGCGAGCCGCGCTACCGGCCGAGCCCCTGGCTCAAGCGCCGCGCCCGCCTCGGCCTGCCGCTCTCCACGCCCGAAGGCCGCGGCTGACGACGAAAGGCACCTGTCCACTTGCGCGCCCACCGCATCATGGCACGTGCCCGTCAGCGGGTCGCCTCGATGAGCGCCAGGAGGCCCTGCAGCAGCGCCGTTGGCGAGGGCGGGCAGCCGCGGATGTGGAGATCGACCGGCACCACCGACGACACGCCGCCGGTGACGGCATAGCTGCCGGCGAAGATGCCGCCGTCGAGCGCGCAGTCGCCCACGGCCACGACCCACTTGGGGTCGGGCGTGGCGGCGTAGGTGCGCTCCAGCGCCTCGCGCATGTTCTTGGTCACGGGGCCCGTCACCATGAGCACGTCGGCGTGCCGCGGCGAAGCGACGAACTTCAGGCCGAAGCGCTCCAGATCGTAGAAGGCGTTGCTGAGCGCATGGATCTCGAGCTCGCAGCCGTTGCACGAGCCCGCATCCACCTCGCGGATCGACAGCGAGCGGCCGAGCCGCCGCCGCGCCGCGCGATCCAGGCTCCGCGCAAGCTCGGCAAGCGCCGCCTCGTCGCGCGCGGGGCGCGGCTCCGTCAGCGCCGATTGGAACAGGCTCTCGAACAGGAGCTTGCGCATGAGAAACCTAAAGGTCGTGGCCCGAGTAGGAGCAGTTGAAGGACTTGTTGAGAAGCGGGAAGTCGGCGACGATGTTGCCCTCGATCGCCGCCTCCAGCAGCGGCCACTGGAACCAGGACGGATCGCGCAGGTGGCAGCGCGCGATGGCCCCATCCTCGCGCAGCCGCAGCCAGACGAGAATGTCGCCGCGGAAACCCTCGACCAGCGCCAGTCCCTCGCGTCCCTCGCGTCCGCCGCTCCCTCGCAGGGCGCCGTCGATCGGTGCGCGCGTCGCCCCGGCCGGCAATCGCGCGAGGATCGCCTCGATCAGCGCCAGTGATTGGCGGACCTCCTCGATGCGCACCCACACGCGCGCGTCCACGTCGCCCGCCGCGCGCACGGGCACCTCGAACGCAAGGCTCGCGTAGGGCGCATACCCCGGCCGCTTGCGCGCATCGAAGGCACGCCCAGAGGCACGGCCGACGAAGCCGCCGGCGCCATACTGGCGCGCCAGCTCGGGTTTCAGAATTCCGGTCGACACGGTGCGGTCCTGCAGCGAGGCCGTGCTGTCGTAGAGCTCGACCAGCTCGGGGAAGCGGCGGCGCACGGCCTTGATCAGCGCGCGCAGGCTCTCCACGCCCGCGCTCGCCAGATCGCCCGCCACGCCCCCCGGCAGCACGCGGTCCATCATCAGGCGATGACCGAAGCAGGTCTGTGACGCGCGCAAGACATGCTCGCGCAGGACGCCGCAATGGGCGTGCATGAGCGAGAACGAGGCGTCGTTGCAGATGGCGCCGATATCGCCGAAGTGGTTGGCGAGCCGTTCCAGCTCCGCCATCAGCGCGCGCAGCCACACCGCGCGCTCCGGCGGCTCCGTGCCGAGCGCGGCTTCCGCGGCGCGCGCGAAGGCAATCGCATAGGCCACCGTGCTGTCGCCCGAGACGCGGCCCGCCAGCTTCGCCGCCTTGTCGAGCGAGGCGCCGGTCATCAGGCCATCCATGCCCCTTGTGCACATAGCCCAGCCGCTCTTCCAGCCGCACCACCGTCTCGCCGTTGCACGAGAAGCGGAAGTGGCCGGGCTCGATGATGCCGGCGTGCACGGGGCCGACCGGGATCTGGTGCAGCGGCGGGCCCTCCGCGGGATGGAAGACGTAGGCCGCGCCGGTCGCGGCTGCCGGCTCCGCCCGCCCCAGCGGTTCGCGCACACCCCAGCGGCCATGGTCGAGCCAGGGCCGCTCGTCGGGCGCGCCCTCCGGCGCAAGCCCGTAGAGATCGCGGATGGCGCGCTCCAGGCGCAGAGCCGGCGGATGCGCCTCGGCCACGGATGGGAACCGCCCGCTCGTACAGGGCAGGCTGATCGTCAGCACATCCCCGCCCGCCTCGTCGAGGAGGCACAGGTGCACCGCCTCGCCGTCGCTCCACAGGCTCGCGAGCGTCGCTTCCCCCGCGGCGATCCCGACCACCGCCTGCCGCCATGTCTCTTCCGTGACGACAACGCGCGGCCACGGCCGCTGCCCCGCGACGCGCCGGCCATTGTCGGCGAGGGCTGTGAGGAACGTCATGGCGCGACGCTCCCGCATTCCCTCTCCCCATGCCTCTTCCGGCATGGGGAGAGGGTTAGGGTGAGGGGCAGCCACGAGTGCCGACGGAGCAAGGGCCCGCCCCTCACCCCGACCCTCTCCCCGCGCTGGTCGAGCGCGGGGCTGGGTTGGTGCTGCGCGGGGAGAGGGAGTGCCATCATCCATCACCCCAGCAACCGCGCGACAGACTGGAACCACGCAACCAGCGGCGCCGGCAGATAGACGCCCGCCGTCGCCACCAGGGCGAGGTGCGCAAACAGCGGCACATAGGACGCCTTGACCGGCGCCGTGCTCCCTGTGGGCTCGCCGAACGCTATCTCGCCGATGCGCAGGAAGAGCGCGCCGAAGGCGATCAGCAGGCCCGCCACCACCAGCAGCGCCAGCAGCGGCGCGCGCGCGAACGTCGAGCTGACGATCAGGAACTCGCTCATGAAGATGCCGAGCGGCGGCAGCCCGGCAATCGCCGCCACGCCCAGCACGAGCCCCCAGCCGAGCACCGGATGGCTCTGCGTCAGCCCGCGGATGTCGGCGATGCGCTGCGTGCCCTTGACCTGGGCGATGTGGCCGACGGCAAAGAAGATCGCCGACTTGGTGAGCGAGTGCATGGTCATGTGCAGCAGGCCGGCGAAGTTGGCGAGCGGGCCGCCCATGCCGAAGGCAAACGCGGTGATCCCCATGTGCTCGATGGAGGAATAGGCGAACATGCGTTTGATGTCGCGGCGCCGGTAGAGCATGAAGGCCGCGAAGATCAGCGACAGCAGGCCCAGGCCCACCATCAGCGGTCCGGGCGCCAGCGCGGCGGAGTTGGCCGCCAGCAGCATCTTGAAGCGCAGCAGCGCATAGAGCGCGACGTTGAGCAGCAACCCGGACAGCACCGCCGAGATGGGCGTGGGGCCCTCGGCATGGGCGTCCGGCAGCCAGGCGTGCAGCGGCGCCAGCCCCACCTTGGTGCCGTAGCCCAGCATCAGGAACACGAAGGCGACGTTGAGCAGCTCCGGGACTGAAGGCGGCGGCCTTGGTGATCAGCACCGTCCACACCATGGCGTCGTGCCCCTCGCCCAGCACGGGCTTGGCCGCCATATAGACCAGGATCGTGCCGAACAGCGCCAGCGCGATGCCGACGCTGCCCAGGATGAAATACTTCCACGCCGCCTCGATCGCCTCGTGCGTGCGGTAGATGCCGACCATCAGCACGGTGGTGAGCGTGGCGAGCTCGATCGCCACCCACATCAAGCCGATGTTGTTGGCGATGAGCGCCAGGTTCATGGAGAACATCAGCACCTGGTACATGGCGTGATAGAAGCGCAGATAGCGCAGCGTCAGATGGCCGGTCTCCAGCTCGTGGCCGATGTAGGAGGCGCTGAAGGCGCTGGTGGTGAAGCCGACGAACGTGCCGAGCACCACGAAGGTGATGTTGAGATCGTCCACGAACAGGAAGCCGTTGGGGGTCGGCCGCTGCACCAGCAGCAAGAGGGACGCAAGAAACGTCAGGAACGCCGCCAGCACGTTGAGTCGTGCGCTCAGCCAGTAGCCGGGCAGCAGCACGAGCAGCGCCGCCGACAGCGCGGGAATGGCGAGGATCGCCGTCAGCGGTTGCAGCGGCAGCGCCAAGATCAGACCGCTCACCGCCGCTCTCCCCGGAAATCGTCGAGGGCGGCGACGTCCACGGAATCGAACCGCTCGCGGATGCGGAACAGAAAGACGCCGATGACGATGAAGGCGATCAGCACCGAGAAGGCGACGCTGATCTCGACCACCAGCGGCATGCCCTTGGCCCCGGCCGCCGCCAGGATCAGGCCGTTCTCCAGCGACATGAAGCCGATGATCTGGCTGACCGCGTTGCGGCGCGTGACCATCATCATCAGCCCGAGCAGCACGACGGAGAGGGCGAAAGCCAGGTCCTCGCGCGCCAGCGGGTCGGCGCTGGCCGCGGCCTTGAGCATGACCACCATCGACAGGCCGACGAGCCCCATGCCGGCGAGCATGGCCGGGCCGACGCCGACGACGGCTTCGATGTGGCGGTGCACGCCGAGCCTCACCACCATGCGCCGCAGCGCGAGCGGAATGATGAGCGCCTTGAGCACGAGCGCGATCAGCGCGGTCAAGAACAGGTGCGGTGCGTGCTGCACGTAGGCCTGCCAGGCCACCGACATCGAGAGGACAATCGCATGCAGCGCGAACACGTTGAGAAGCGCGAACATGCGGTCCTGATAGAGCAGGGCGAAGCTCACCAGCACCAGGCCACCGGCCAGCACGTGCGCGACGTCGAGCTGCGCGCTGTCCATCAGAAGCTCCGCGACATGAAGCGCAGCAGCGTGCCGAGCAGGCCGAGCATCAGGGCGATGCCGAGGAACTCCGGAACGCGGAACACGCGCATCTTGGCAATCGACGTCTCGAACACGACCAGCAGAAAGCCGCCGGTGAAGAGCTTGGCGAGATACGCCGCAAAGCCGATGGCGAACGCTGCCGCGCCGCTGCCGGCAGGCGCCAGCCCCCACGGAACGAAGATGCAGCCGATCAGGGAGACGTAGAGGAGCAGCTTCACGGCCGCCGCCAGCTCGATCATGGCCAGATGCCGGCCGGAGTATTCGAGCACCATCGCCTCGTGCACCATGGTGAGCTCCAGGTGCGTGGCCGGATTGTCGACGGGGATGCGGGCGTTCTCGGCAATGGCGACGATGATCAGCGCCACCAGCGCCAGCCCCAGGGAGACGCGCAGCGATGCGTGCACGGAGAAGTGCTCGGCCATGACGGAAAGCTGGGTCGAGCCGGCGAGCAGCGCCAGTGTGAAGGCGATCATGATCATGGCTGGCTCCGCCAGCGAGGCGAACATCATCTCGCGGCTGGAGCCGATGCCGCCGAAGCTGGTGCCCACGTCCATGCCCACCAGCGCCAGGAAGAAGCGGGCCGAGCCGAGCAGCGCGGCAATCGCGATGAGGTCCGCTGTCCAGCTGAACAGCAGGCCCGTGGCGAACGTCGGCACCAGCGCGGCCGCCACCCAGGTGGCCGCGAAGATCATGTAGGGGCCGCTGCGGAACAGCCAGGATGCGTTCTCCGCGAGCACGGCCTCCTTGCGAATGAGCCGCAGCAGGTCGCGATAGGGCTGCAGCACGGGCGGCCCGCGACGGCGCAGCATGCGCGCCTTGACCTTGCGCGTGAACCCGAGCAGCAGCGGCGCCAGCGCCAGCACGATCGTCATCTGCAGCCCCTGCAGGGCGAGATCGCGGATCATGTCCATATCGACAAGACCAGCAGGAGGGTGACGAGGGCGGCGAACACGAGGCTCAGGTATTGGCGGATGGTGAGGAACTGCAGGTAGTTGAGCTTCTCGGCGGCAAGCTCGATCCAGCCGCCGAGCGGGGCGAAGAGCAGGTCCCACACCAGGTCGCGCAGCGTGACGGTAAGGCGCGCCGGGCTGGCGTCGCCCGGCGGCGGCATGACGACCTCCTCGCGCGCGCGAAACACCATCGGGCCGAACACGCGCCGGATCGGCTGGGCGAAGCTGTCGGCGGAGTACTGCGTCGCCGGGCTCGGATCTGGATAGCCGCAGTCCCAGGCCGGGCCGCGTCTGAGCGCGCGGGAGGCGAAGCGATGCACGATCTCGATGGTGATCAGCGTCGAGGCGGCAATGAAGATGAAGAACAGCAGGCCGTTGTACATGTTGTTGTTGCCCGCCGCCGGCACGATCGACAGCCACGCGATGCCGGCCTGCCCCGGCATCGTCTGCCCGACCAGCAGGCGCGTTGCCGGCGCCACGGCGTCGATGACGAAGCCCGAGACCACCCCGACGATCAGGCACAGCAGCAGCAGCACGGCCATCGTCGCGCGCGAGAAAATGTCGGTCTCTGTGGCGCCGCGCGCCGCCGTCGATCGCGGCCGTCCGAGGAAGGCGACGCCATAGAACCGCACGAAGCACGCTGCCGACAGCGCGGCACCGAGCGCGAGCATGGCGCCTACCGCCGGCACCAGCAGCTTCAATCCCCACTGCGGCAGATCGGGGCTCATCAGCACCGCCTGGAAGACCAGCCACTCCGAGACGAAGCCGTTGAGCGGCGGCAGCGCCGAGATGGCAAGGCAGCCGCCCAGCACTAGGAAGGCTGTCTGCGGCATCGCATGGATCAGGCCGCCGAGTTTCTCGATGTCGCGCTCGTGCGTCGCGGTCTGCAGGGCGCCGGCGCCGAAGAACAGCAGGCTCTTGAACAAGGAGTGATTGAAGGCGTGCAGCAGCGCCGCCGTGAAAGCCAGCGCCGCCGCGGCCAGCATGCCGTTGGCCTTGAAAGCCAGCGCCAGCCCCAGCCCAATGAAGATGATGCCGATGTTCTCGATGGTGCTGTACGCCAGGAGACGCTTCAGGTCGCGCTGCATGAGCGCGCTCAGTACGCCAAGGACCGCCGTGGTGCTGGCCGGCGTGAGTACCACCATGCCCCACCACCACGCTGGCGCACCCATCAGGTCGAAGACGATGCGGATGAAGCCGTACACGGCAACCTTGGTCATCACGCCGCTCATCAGCGCGGAGACATGGCTGGGCGCCGCGGGATGGGCGAGCGGCAGCCAGACATGCAGCGGCACCAGGCCGGCCTTGGACCCCGCGCCGAGCAGCGCGAGCATCAGCACGAGGGCGGGAACCGCGGGCGCCACCTCGCGCATCTGGGCGAAGGCGTAGCCTCCGCCGCCGCCCGCGAGCAGCCCGAAGGCCAGCAGCAGCGCCAGCGTGCCGAAGCTCGCCATGACGATGTAGATGTAGCCGGCGCGCCGGTTCTCCTCCTCGTGGTGGTGGGCCATCACCAGCGCCCACGAGGTGAGCGACATGGATTCCCAGGAGACCAGGAAGGTGAAGGCGTCGTCGGCCAGCACGACCAGGTTCATGGCGCCGAGGAAGGCTGGATAGAAGGGCAGCACGCGCCCCGGCGAGGACTCGATGCTCGCCATAGCCGATGCCGAACAGGCTGGCACCGGCCCCACCCAGGTTGACCACGACGAGGAAGACGGCGGACAGCGCATCGATGCGGAAGTGCGCGCCGATCCAGGGCAATCCCAGCGGCAGGCCGATGGTCGACGGGGGACCGGCGCCAAGCAGCGCGACACAGCCGATGCCCAGCAGGATCGCGGAGACGACGAGGCAGACGAGATAGACGAGGCGGCTCGCGACGAGCCTTCCCTGCAGAGCCACCGCCAGCGCGCTGGTGGCGAGCAGGGCGGCGATCCCCCACAGCGCGACAGCGACCGGCATTGCCCCACCTCCCAGGTGTGCGGCGGCAGGCGAGGCTCAACGAGCCGTCGTCGTTGAGGTTCCTCCGGGCGGAGGTGCGCCGACCAACTTCGAGTAGGCGCCTTATCAGCCCGCCGCCACTCTCTTCAAGGTGGTCAAGCGACGCTTCCGGACCTTCGTGCACCGAAAAACGGCGGAGCCGGGGAGAACAACGCAGAACAGCAAGCCCGTTTCCGTCGGGCGCGGCCTTCAAGAGCCGCGCTCGTCCTCGCGCTCTGCCCCCTTGCTGGTGCGCGCGCGGAAGTCGGCGGGGCGCTCGGGCTCGCCGGCCGACCAGATGCCGACCTTGGCGGTGCGGGCTTCCTGCTCGAGCGCGGCATAGGTGGCAAACAGGCCGCTGCTGGCGAATACGCGACCCTGGCGGACGAGCTCGGCGCCGATGTCGGTCTTGCCGCGCGCGCAGGTGGCGAGCGGCCGGCCGCGGTCGTCGCTGCCGGAAAGCACGCAGCTCACGGATCGGCCGTCGACGAGGCGCTCCAGCGCGGACTCGGCGGCCGTCCCGCAGCGGAAGCGGCGGCGACCCGAGCCGCAGGTCTGCCGGCGATCCGGCGCCTCGATGCCGGCAAGCCGCACGATAGTGCCGGCAACGCGAATGACCTCGCCGCTCAGCACGTTGGCGCGGCCTTGCAGGGGCTTCGCCCCGAAGGAGGGGAGCTGGCTGGTGATGCTACCGGTGACGCCGCTCAGATCGATCCGGCCGGCGCTGGCGAACCAGGCAACGCTGCCGGCCAGGACCGCTACCCCCAAGCCGACGGCGCCCGCACGTGCCGAAACTTGAGGCAGGCGAATGCCCGTGATGGCGGACACCGCCGGCAGCGTGGCGAGCAACAGTGCGAGGCCGATGCCGAGCGTGATGACGGCCTCGCGGTCGATCCCGATGCCGCGATAGCGGCCGATGCCGGCGCCCAGCGCGACCGCACCGAGCAGCGCAACAGGTCCGCCGATGTCGGGCCGGGCCAGAGCCAGCGCGATCGGATGGGCCACCGCTGCCAGCAGGCGTGCAAGCAGCAGGCAGAAATCGAGAAACAAGCCCCAGAGGGTTTGCGCCGCGAGCCCCGCCGCGCCCAGCCCGGCGCGCGCTCCGTCCCGTGCCGCCGCCCCGGCCGCCAGGGAGCCCGCCGCCAGCGCCGATCCGGCGGCACTCATCTGCTCGGCTGCCGCCTGCCGCGCTTCCACCACCCGTTGCTGGCGCACCTCACGGCGGTGCCTGATCACGGTCGGGACGTATCTGTGCCATTCGAAGCCGTCGGATTTCTTTCGCCTGCCGAACATGGCTCGCCTCGCGAGAGAAGGTTGCAGACACGACGGGGCCGCATCGATTGCAATGGTTAACGTCTGAGCCGAGGCCTGCGGCCAAATCGTGGCGTTTCGCGGGCCCTGTTTTCCTTTGTGTGGAGCAATGGCGCCGCCCCGACCCCGCAGACAGCACCGGCGCGCTTACCTTAACGCAAACGAGACGGTGCCGGCACCCTCACCGGGGCCGTCGGTCCACGGTTCTGTGACGTCGGCGGCGCGGCCCTTGCACGGGTAGGCGCAAACGACGTTGGCGCGGACGGCGCAAAAGAGGGCCGAAATGAAAGGCATCATACTGGCGGGCGGCCGGGGCACCAGGCTGCACCCGATGACCCAGGTCATCTCCAAGCAGCTCTTGCCCGTCTACGACAAGCCGATGATCTACTACGCGCTGACCACGCTGATGCTGGCCGGCATCCGCGAGACGTTGATCATCTCCACGCCTGAGGACCTCGACAAGTACCGGCAGCTGCTGGGCAGCGGCGAGCAGTGGGGGCTCAAGCTCAGCTATGCGCCCCAGCCCAAGCCCGAGGGCCTGGCGCAGGCCTACATCATCGGCGCCGAGCACGTGGCCGACGGCCCCTCCGCGCTCGTCCTCGGCGACAATATCTTCTTCGGTCACGGCTTCGTCGACGTGCTGTCGAGCGCCGCCGCCCGCACGAGCGGTGCCAGCGTGTTTGCCTATCTCGTGCGTGACCCGGAGCGCTATGGCGTGGTCGAGTTCGACGCCAATGGCCGCGCCATCTCGATCGAGGAAAAGCCCAAGGCGCCGCGCTCGCGCTGGGCCGTCACGGGCCTCTACTTCTACGACCAGCATGCGCCCGCCATCGCCCGCTCGCTCAAGCCCTCTGATCGCGGGGAGCTCGAGATCACCGACTTGAACCGGGTCTACCTCGAGATGGGCGAGCTCGGCGTGGAGAAGCTCGGGCGCGGCTATGCCTGGCTCGATACCGGCACGCCGGACAGCCTGGCCGAGGCCACCGACTTCGTGCGCGCCTTGGAAAAACGGCAGGGCATGAAGATCGCCTGCCCGGAGGAGGTCGCCTACCGCATGGGGTTCATCGACCGGCTTGCACTGCTGCGTCTTGCCAGTGCGCTGGGTTCCTCGGACTACGGCCGCTACCTGGCCGACATCGCCGGCGAGGACACCGAGCCTCCCTTTACCACGCCGCGCGAGCCATCCCGACGCCGCCTGGCTCAGCTCACGAGGCGTCCGATGGCCACGCGCCCTGCCTGACGGCCGCCGTACAGCGTGCACATCCGACAGTGGCCGACTTCTGGCCGCTTGACAGGCTGCCATGCGCGATTGTCAAATGGTCTGACCAGTTGGCCGATCCGCCCCCAGAAAAAGAAGGCGAGTCCGGCCGCCGGGGAGGTTTTGCTCGAGGACGACTAGGTGCCGCTGGCAGGTACAGAGCCGCGCCGTCTTTATCAGCAAGTTGCCGATCAGCTGCGGCTGCTCATCCATCGCGACGAGTATGTCGTGGGCACCCGGCTCCCGGCGGAGCGCGAGCTTGCCAAGATCCTGGGCGTATCGCGCCCGACGATCCGTGAAGCCCTGATCGCGCTGGAGGTCGAAGGCCGCCTCCGGATTCGCGTCGGCTCCGGCATCTATGTCACCGCCCCGCAGCCGGCACCACCCCCCAGCCACGAGCTGATCGAAGGTCCCTTCGAGGTGCTGCGCGCCCGCGCCTTGGTCGAAAGCGCCATCGCCGAGGAGGCCGCGCGCCAGGCAACGCAAGCCGACATCGCCCGCATCGACGCGGTGCTGGCGGAGATGGACGACAAGCCGTTCACGCGCGAGGTTTGGATCGCGCTCGACCGCCGCTTTCACAACGCCGTCGTCGCCACGCTCGACAACGCCGTGCTGACCCACACCGTCGGCGGGCTCTTCGATCAGCGCTTCAATCCCTATTTCGATCGGCTCGCACGCTACATCGTCAACGAGTCGACCAAGCGCGCCGCCCACAAGGAGCACGTCGCGATCAGGGACGCGATCGCCGCCAAGGACCCGGAGCAGGCGCGCGCGGCCATGTACGAGCATTTGCGGCGCTCGCATCGCCGCTACGCCAAGGACCTCGGAGAGAAGGCGGCCTCGCGTGGCAGTCCGGAACCGGGGACGACGCGGGCCAGGGTTTGAGACTTAGCCAAAGTAAACATGCAACGGAGGAAACACATGAAGAAGATGTCTCGCCGCAAGTTTGTGGCAACGACGGCCGCCGCGTCGGCGACGATGATCGCCGCCCCGTTCGTGCGCGGCGCGCACGCGGCGGGCAAGCTGACAGTCGGCTTCTGGGACCACTGGGTGCCGGGCGGCAACAAGGCGTCGCAGGCTCTGTGTGACGAGTGGGCCGCCAAGAACAAGGTCGAGGTGAAGATCGACTACATCACCTCGCAGGGCCACAAGAACCTTCTCACCATCGCCGCCGAGCAGCAGGCCAAGTCCGGCCACGACATCCTGGCCTTCCCGAGCTGGCAGCCGCATGGCAGCTCCGAGCACCTGGAGCCGGTCGACGACGTGATGGCCGAGCTGATCAAGGCGAACGGCAAGGTGAACCCGACCGTCGAGTACCTCGCGCGCTCGAACGGCAAGTGGATCGCGATTCCCACCTGCGTCGGCAGCCAGCTCAAGGGGCCATGCTCGCGCATCGATCTCCTCAAGAAGCATGCGGGCATCGACGTGCAGGCCATGTATCCCGCGGGAGGCCCGCCCAAGGCCGACGCGTGGACCCTGGATGCCCTGCTCAAGGCGGCCGAAGCCTGTCACAAGGGCGGTAACCCAATCGGCATCGGCCTCGGCACGACCGAGGACAACGTCGATACCGCGGGCCCGATCTTCTCGTCCTTCGGGGCCGAGCTGGTCGACTCCAAGGGCGCGATCCAGGTCAAGTCGGACAACGTGCGCCAGGCGCTCGAGTACTACCTGAAGCTCGCCCAGTTCCTGCCGCCCGATGCTCCGGCATGGGACAACGCCTCCAACAACAAGTACCTGGTCTCGGGCAAGGGCTCGATGATCATGAACCCGCCCAGCGCGTGGGCCGTGGCAAAGCGCGACAACATCAAGGTTGCCGAGCAGCTGTGGACGCACGGCATGCCGTCGGGTCCGAAGGGTCGCTTTGCGCCGTTCCTGCCCTACTTCTGGGGGCTGTGGAACTTCAGCAAGAACAAGACGGCGGCCAAGGACCTCATGATGTTCCTGTCGCAGCGCGCCTCGGTCGAGAAGATGGTGAACGCGAGCCAGGGCTATGACCTGCCCGCGTTCGAGAAGCTCACCGACTTCAAGGTCTGGGCAGAGATCGGGCCGCCCAAGGGCACGCTCTATCACTACCCCGATCCGTACAACCAGCAGACCCTGGTGGTGGCGGCGCAGCCGGCTCCGCCCAAGATCGCCGTGCAGGTCTATACCCAGGCGATCCACACCAAGATGGTGGTGCGCATGCTCAAGGGCGAGAAGATGGAAAAGACGATCGCCTGGGCCGAGAGCGAGCTCGAAGGCATGATGCGTACCTGAGGCGTCGTTATGAGAGGGGCTGCGGCGAGCGCCTGAGCAAGCTGCTGCCCCTCACCCCGACCCTCTCCCCGCAAGGACGGGAGAGGGAGCACAGAGCACGAGGTTGCCGATGGTCGACGCCGTCATTCGAGGGGTCGAGGTCAGGGCTCCGGCGCGCAGGCGCTCGGGCCTGCGCCGGGCCATGCAGCGCAAGTCGACCATCGCCTTCTTCATGGCGCTGCCGCTGATCCTTCTGGTTGCTCTGCTGGTCATCTATCCCGCGCTCTACTCGCTGCATCTCGCCACGCTCAACAAGTCCATGCAGCACTTCGTGGGCTTGAGCAATTTCACCTTCCTGTTCAAGCGCGAAACCTTCTGGATGGTGGTGAAGCAGTCCTGCATCTTCGCCATCACCGCTGTGATCTTCAAAGCCCTCATCGGCTTCATCGTCGCGCACCTCGTCCACAACATACCGGCCAAGGGACAGCGCAAGTGGCGCGGCATGCTGCTGGTGCCGTGGGTGATTCCGCCGGCCATGAGCTGTCTTGCTGGCTGTGGCTGTTCGACCCTACCTACAGCGCCTTCAACTGGCTGCTGGCGCTGGTCGGCATCGATCCCATCTCGTGGACGGGCGAGGCCAATTGGGCGCGCTTCTCGGTCATTCTCATCAATATCTGGATCGGCGCGCCGTTCTTCTTGATCATGTACCTCGCCGCGCTCAAGTCGGTGCCCGAGCAGCTCTACGAGGCCGCCGCGATAGACGGCGCCAGCTGGTGGCAGCGCATGTGGTACGTGACGCTGCCGATGATGCGCAACATCATCGCCATCACGGCGCTGTTCTCGCTGATCGTCACCTTCGCCAACTTCGACATCGTCCAGATCGTCACGGCCGGCGGCCCCATCGACAAGACGCACGTGTTTGCCACGTGGGCCTTTCAGCTCGGCATCCTGAGCAGCGATATCCCGCTCGGGGCCTGCGTGTCGCTGTTCATGATCCCGATCCTGGCCGTCGCCGCCACCTTCATCCTGCGCGACATCACGCGCCGGGGGAGTGAGGTGTGATGGCCGTCGCGACCGTCGCAGGCGCCAAAGGCGCCTCTGCCCGTCCCAAGCTGAACAGCATGAGCCGCAACCGCACCTGGGCGCTCAGGTGGTCGTATTTCTTCCTGGTGCTGTTTGCGATCCTCTTCCTGCTGCCGCCGGTCTACATGCTGATCACGTCGCTCAAGACGAGCACCGAGATCTCGGCCGCCACCAACCCCTGGTGGGTCTACCACCCCACTTTGGAAAACTACTGGGGGCTGCTGGGCTCGCCGGAGTACCAGACCTTCTTCCGCAACTCGGCCCTCGTCTCCGTTACTGTCGTCACGGTCACCATGCTGATCAGCATACCGGCGGCATTCGCGCTCTCCCGCATGCACTTCTGGGGCTCGGCGACCTTGGCAACCGGCGTGTTCCTCACCTACCTGATCCCGGAGACGCTGCTGTTCCTGCCGCTGTTCAAGATGTTCGCCATCTTCAAGGAGTGGACCGACATCGAGCTCATCAATCGGTGGTGGGTGCTGCTCATCCTCTACCCGACGCTGACGGTGCCGTTCTGCACGTGGATCATGATCGGCTACTTCGCCTCGATCCCCAAGGAGCTGGACGAGGCGGCTCTGATCGACGGCGCCAGCTGGCTGCAGACGCTGACCAAGATCTTCATTCCGGTGGCGCTGCCCGGCATCATCGCCGCGATGATCTTCTCCTTCACGGTGAGCTGGGCGCAGTTCCTCTATCCGCTCGCCTTCACCACCTCGGTCGACCAGCTGGTCCTGCCCGTCGGCATCATCACCTCGCTGGTCAAGGCCGACGTCTACAACTGGGGCCAGATCATGACCGGCGCGCTGCTGGGCGCCGCGCCCCCGCTCATCATCTACGCCTTCCTGATGGACTACTACATTGCCGGGCTCACCTCCGGCGCGACCAAGGGCTGACGGAGCGATGGCGGAAGTCAATCTACGCAAGATCGTCAAGAGCTTCGGCGACGTGGAAGCGGTGCGGAGCATCGACCTCGACATCGCCGATCACGAGTTCGTCGTGCTGGTGGGCCCTTCCGGCTGCGGCAAGTCGACGACGCTCAGGATGATCGCGGGCCTCGAGGACATCACCGGCGGCGAGGTTCTGATCGGTGGGGACGTCGTCAACGACGTGCCGCCGAAAGACCGCGACATCGCCATGGTGTTCCAGAACTACGCGCTCTACCCGCACATGACGGTGTTCCAGAACATGTCGTTCGGGCTCAGGCTCAAGCGCTATCCCAAGGCCGAGATCAGGAAGCGCGTCGACGAGGCCGCGCGCATCCTCGACATCACCGAGCTGCTCGACCGCAAGCCCAGGCAGCTCTCGGGCGGCCAGCGCCAGCGCGTGGCCATGGGCCGCGCCATCGTGCGCAACCCGAAGGTCTTCCTGTTCGACGAGCCGCTGTCCAACCTCGACGCCAAGCTCAGGGTGCAGATGCGCACCGAGATCAAGAAGGTGCACCAGCAGGTGCGCACGACGACGGTGTACGTCACCCACGACCAGGTCGAGGCGATGACGCTCGCCGACCGCGTCGTCGTCATGAACGGCGGGCGCATCGAGCAGGTGGGCACGCCCTACGAGCTCTATCACACGCCGCAGACGCGCTTCGTCGCCGGCTTCATCGGCTCGCCGGCCATGAATTTCATCCCCTGCCAGATGGAAGATGCCTCCGGCGGGCTCAGTGTGCGGCTGTCCGACGGGCTGTCGTTTGCCGTGCCGGAAGACCGCGCCGGCCGCTACCGGACGCAGGCGAAGAACGGCAAGCTGCTGCTCGGGCTGAGGCCGGAACACATCACCGAGGCGCGGGCGCACATGGAGCCCGGCATGATCCCGTTCGAGGCCAGGCTCGACGTCACCGAGCCGATGGGCATGGAGACGCTGGTCTACTTCCCGCTCAACGGGGCGCAGGTGTGCGGCCGCGTCAACCCGAACGCGGGCGCACGCGACGGCGGCACGCTCAGGCTTGCCGCCGACCTGAGCAACATGCACCTGATCGACGACGCGACGGGCCGCGTGATCTAGCCTCTGCAAGTACGAGAGCGAGCCTCTGGCGAGAGCAACGCCGGCTCAGACGGCTCAAGACGGCTCATCTTGCAGTCGCCCCATCGCCCTTGATCAGCATTTGCCTGGCGTTTCGCGCCAACTGCGCAATAGTATTGCTGACACCTTCCATGCCCGGTGCTCGCCATGCTCGACTTTCTCGTTCAGTTCTTGAGCCGCCTCGCCGTCATGTTGCCGGTCATGCTCCTGCTGGTCGCGGTCGTTTGGCTGATCTTCAGCAGACGCCGTTTCTCCGCCGGCACCCCCTCCTTCAATCCCTCCAATCTGCGAACCTGGTCGATCCGCTTCGCGCTTCTTGACGGTTCTGTCTTTGCGATCGTGTTCGCCCTCGTATCCGCGTCGATGGCTGACGGTCAGCTCAGCGCCGGCCTTGCAGGTGGGCTCGCGGCGGTCGTCGCGATCGGCGTCATGCCGCGCTTGGCGGTCCGCTATCCGCAACTGTCCGGCCAGTCAGCCCGCCGCGGCTCCTGCAGCCGTGCCGTCATTCGCGTGGAGCGTCGATTTGCGCTCGCATCGATCAGCCTTATGAACATGTCCGGGATAAGCACCGACGCTGCCCGCGCGGCGCTTCGGCCATGCACAATCCGCAATTCGGTAATGTTCCGGTAAGGTCCCCGCCCAGATCTCGACACACCTGTCATGTCGGCTGCGACCAGATGTTGCAGCAGGCGGAGACATGGCGATGAAGTTCCTCCCATCGATGGCGATGCTCATTGTCGTTGCCGGCCTTTCCGGCCCGGCCGTCGCGCAAATGCCCTTGCCGTTCGGCGGGCCGCAGAGGCCGCAGAACGGCAGGATGCCGCAGTGTACGCCGGCCTACGTGAAGTCCGTGGAGGCGCAGATCAAGGCCATGGAGAAGCTGCGCGCCACCGGGCCGGAGCTCGTCGGCCAGATCTGCTCGCTGATCGAATCGGGCAGCGCGTGGATCGGCGGCGAGCTTCCCGACAACATCCGCCAGCAGATCAAGGGCATGCTCGGCGTCGACGTCGACTTGCGCTTCATCAAGGCGCAGTGCCGCCTGAGCCAGGGCAACCTCGACCGCGAGGTGATGACCGACATCGGCTATCTCAAGTCCGAGCTGATCCGCTGCAACGATACCATCTGACCGGCCGCGAGCACTTTCGAGGGCGTGCGCGGGGCCCCCCAAGGTCGCGGCGGTTGTAGGGGGCGCGACCCGGTACTACGCTCCCTGCTTGGACGCTCAGGGTCCGCCACCAGGTAAAAGCATGCCAAAGCGGATGACCGCTCTTGCCGCCGCGCTCGCGCTGGCGGCCGTCGTTCTGCTCGGGCGGACGGCGCACGCCGAGAGCGATGACGCCGACCTCCTGCTGGTGCTGGCCGCCGACGTCTCCCGCAGCGTCGATGAGCGCAAGTTCAGGCTGCAGCGCGAGGGCTACGCCAAGGCGCTGATCGATCCGCGCGTGCTGCGGGCGATAGCGGCGGGGGCGAGCGGACGCATCGCGCTCGCGTTCATGGAGTGGGCTTCCGACGGGGACCGGGCCGTCGTCGTGGAGTGGTCGCCGGTCGGCAGCCGCGAGCAGGCGGAGCGCGTGGCCAACCGCATACGCGAGGCGCCGCGCGCCTTCATGGGCCGCACCTCCATCAGCACGGGCATCGATGCGGGCATGGAGCTGCTGGCGAGAAGCCCCTTCCACGCCCCGCGCCGCGTCATCGACGTGTCGGGTGACGGCACCCACAACAGCGGGCGGCCGGTGACGATCGCGCGCGACGAGGCGGTTGCAAAGGGCGTCACGATCAACGGCCTCGTCATTTTGAGCGACGTGCCGCTGCCTACCAACCCGAAGCACACGCACCCCGAAGGCGGGCTCACCGCCTGGTACGAGCAGCACGTGATCGGCGGCCCCGGCGCGTTCGTGGTGGAGGCCAAGGGCTTCGAGGCCTTCGGCCAGTCGCTGATCTCCAAGCTGATCAAGGAGATCGCCGAAGTTGCCCGCCAGCGAGGGTGAGGCGCGGGTGCGTTCCCGCGCCTATTGCGTCCGCGGGCCGCTTGCCTTTCGCGGCGCGTCTTTGGCCGCGACCGTGGCGCGCAGGCGCTTTAGGACGGCCGCTGAGGGCCAGCAGTCGACCTTCGCCTTGCTGTCGTGCTGGTAGGCCCCGATCAGCGAGCGCGTGTTCATGCCGGCCTTGCCGTCGACGATGCTCACCTCGTAGCCGAGCGTCTGCAGGCTCTCCTGGATCGCCGTGATGGCCTTGGCGGAAAGCTGCCGCACGGCGCCCCACCGCGTGACGAAGTCGCTGCCGCCGGCGATGCGGTCGCCGAGATTGCCGACGAACAGGGCGTAGAGGTCCGAGGTGTTGTAGCGCTTGATGACCAGGAAGTTCTCGAGCGCCAGGAACGCGGGACCATGAGCGCCGGCCGGCATGAGGATGAACGCCGCCTGGTCGAGCGCCGCGCGGGGAAAGTCGCCCCTCGCAAGCCTGACGCCGAGCTTGACCCAGTCTTTGAGCGGCCGCTTGTTCTTCTCGCCCTCCAGCGCGCACGACATGCCCTTGGGCAGGCGCACCTCGTAGCCCCAGCCCTGGCCCGGCACCCAGCCCTTCGCGCGCAGCTGCTTGGCGGCGGAGCCCAGCGCGTCGGCGACCGAGTTCCAGATGTCGAGGCGGCCGTCGCCGTCGAGATCGTAGCCCACGGTGTAGTATTCGGACGGCATGAACTGGGTGAGGCCCATGGCGCCCGCCCACGAGCCTGTGAGGTTGTCGCGCGTGCGCACACCGTCCTCGAGCATCTTGAGCGCGTAGATCAGCTCTTTGCGGAACAGGTCCTTGCGGCGGCCAAGGAACGCCTGCGTCGCCAGTGCCTTGATCACGTAGTAGCGGGAGCGGTGCGCGCCGAACGCCGTCTCGCGGCCCCAGATGGCGAGCACGAACTGGCGCTGCACGCCGAGCTCGCGCTCGATCTTGGCGAGCCACTTGTCGTGACGCTTCTGCAGGTCCTTGCCCTGGGCGGCGAGCCTGCCGAGGAAGCGCTTGTCGAGGTACTCGGCCGGCGTCCTGGTGAACTCGGCCTGGCCCTTCACCTCGGTCCGGCCCGGCAGCACGAGATCGGGCAGCCTCAGGTCCGGCTCGACGCCGGTGAGCGCCTTGTCGAAGGTGGGACGGCTCACACCGGCCTTCTCCGCATCGGGCCACAACGCGTCGAGGAAGTCGCGAAAGTCGTCGCGCGACTGGGCATGCGCGCCGGTTGCGCAGAGACCGAGCCCCAGCAGAGCGAGCCCCATCGCGAGGGCGGCCACGACCGTCGGCATGCGGCCCGTCGAGCCGGTGAAGCGCGCCAGCACCTTGCCTCCCGATCTAATGCGCAAAGATATCCTGGTCCTCGAAGCCGGCGAGGTCGAGGCCGACGCGCACCGGCAGGAAGCGGAAGCAGGCTTCCGCCATGCCCATCCGCCCCTCCCGCTTGAGCATCACGTCGAGCTTGGCCTTGAGCGCGTGCAGGTGGAGCACGTCGGAGGCGGCGTAGTGCTTTTGCTGGTCGGAGAGCTTGTCGGCGCCCCAGTCCGAGCTCTGCTGCTGCTTGGAAAGCTCGACGCCGATCAGCTCGCTGCACAGGTCCTTGAGCCCGTGGCGGTCGGTGTAGGTGCGCGCCAGCTTGGAGGCGATCTTGGTGCAGTAGATGGGCTCAGGCACGACGTCCAGGTGGTGCGCCAGCACGCCCATGTCGAAGCGGCCGAAATGGAAGATCTTGAGCACCGACGTGTCGGCGAGCAGCGCCCTGAGCCGGGGTGCTGCCCAATCCTTGCCGTCGAGCTGGACGAGATGGGCGCTGCCGTCGCCGGCCGAGAGCTGCACGAGGCAGAGCCGGTCGCGGCGGGGCTTCAGGCCCAGCGTTTCGGTGTCGACCGCGACGCTGCCGCTGAAGCTCACGTTTGCCGGAAGGTCGTGGTGGTGGAGCTTGATGGTGGCGCTCACGAGCGGCTCCGTTCCTCATGGTGCTGAAGGGATGCGACCGCTTTTAGCAACATCGAGGCGGCAGCGGTAGCTCGATTGATCTGGCCGTCCACTCATTCTCGCCTCTTCGATCCTGAGGCGCGCCCCTCCGTCCTGAGGCGCGCCCCTGAGGCGCACCCCTCCGTCCTGAGCTTGTCGAAGGACGGCAACACGCGGCACTCGTGGTTCGACAAGCTCACCACGCGGCCTCCACCCTGCGCTTAGCCGATCGGCGCGGTCGCGGCTTGGAGCCAGGCGCGGTCGACGGGCCCCAGCTCCGGGCCGATCTCCGCGTTGACGCGCGCATGATAGGCGTTGAGCCACGCGAGCTCGGCCGGCGACAGCAGCTCGGGCACCACGAGCCGCCGGTCCATGGGCGCCAGCGTCAGCGTCTCGAATGCCATGGTCTCGCGATCGCCGCCGGCCGGTTTCTCAGGCTCCGTGACCAGCACCAGGTTCTCGATGCGGATGCCATAGGCGCCTTCCTTGTAGTAGCCGGGCTCGTTGGAGGTGATCATGCCGGGCTCGAGCGGCACCATGCCGCGCCGGGAGATGCTCTGCGGCCCCTCGTGCACCGAGAGGTAGCTGCCGATGCCGTGCCCGGTGCCGTGGTCGTAGTCGAGGCCCGCCTCCCACAGGGCCCGGCGCGCGAAGGGGTCGAGATCGATGCCGCGCGTGCCCTTGGGGAAGTGCGCCGTGGCGATGGCGATGTGGCCCTCGAGCACGAGCGTGAACCGCTCGCACATCTCGTGTGTCGGCTTGCCGATGGCCACCGTGCGCGTGATGTCGGTGGTGCCGTCGAGGTACTGGGCGCCCGAGTCGACCAGATAGAGCTCGCCCGGCCCGAGCCTGCGGTTGGTCGCCGTGGTGACGCGGTAATGCACGATGGCGCCGTTGGCGCCCGCACCCGAGATCGTGTCGAAGCTGATCTCCTTGAGCGCCTGGGTCTCGCTGCGGATCGCCTCGAGGCGCCGCGCGGCGGCAATCTCGTCGAGCGTGCCCGCCCCGCTTTCGCGGTCGAGCCAGGCAAGGAAGCGCACCACGCAAGCCCCGTCGCGCTTGTGCGCTGCACGGGTGCCCTTGATCTCGGCGGCGTTCTTGCGCGCCTTGGGCAGCAGGCAGGGATCGGCGGCCCGATCGATCCTCGCCTTGCCGCCCTTGAGCTTGCGGAAGAACCAGGCAGCCGCCGTGTTGGGGTCGAGGCGGATGCGCTTGTTCTGGCCCTTCAGCACGTTGAGCCGGCGCTCGAGCGCGGCCGGCTCGCTCACCTTGGCCGTGTCCTTCAGGTGCGCCTTGGCCTCGGCGCCGACCTTGGCCGGGTCGACATAGAGCTCGGCCCGGCCGGCGACGGGCACGACCGCGAAGGCCAGGGCCACCGGATTGTGGGCGACGTCCGACCCACGGATGTTGAAGAGCCAGGCAATCGAGTCGGGCAGGGTGAGGATGACGGCATCCTGGCCACCCTTCTTCAAGTCGGACTGCAGCTCGGCGAGCTTCTGCTTCGCGGTCTTGCCCGCGTATTCCAAAGGATGCGGGACGACAGGCGCGCGGGGCGGCGCCGGCCGCTCCTTGCCCCAAACCTGATCCACCGGATTGGTGGGGAGCGCCTTGAGCTTGATCCCCTTCGGCTCCAGCGCCTTCGTCAGCTCCTCGATCATGCCGGCCGTATGCAGCCACGGGTCGTAGCCGACGACGCCACCGTGGGAGAGCTGCGCGAGCAGCCACTCGGACGGCTTGGCCTCGGGGATCTCGAGGACCTTGAAGGTGCGGGTGTCGATCTGGTCGCGTGCCTGCAAGGTGTAGCGCCCGTCGACGAACAGCGCGGCCGCCTTGCGCGCGACGATGGCAAGCCCCGCCGACCCCGAGAAGCCCGTGAGCCAGCGCAGGCGCTCGGCGGATGGCGCCACGTACTCGCCCTGGTGCTCGTCCGCCCGCGGCACGAGCACCGCGTCGAGGCGGCGCTTGGCCAGCAACGCGCGCAGCCGTTCAACACGTTGTGATGCATTGCCGGCGGGCGCGGGAGCGTCATAGGTCTGAAACATGACGGCTGTCATAGGCTGGCGGCCCTGCGACCGCAAATCAGCGCGGTTGGCGAGAAGTTAACGCCATGGCGCATGCTCACCAGGTGGGCCGGCGGCGCGCAAAGCCATGGCATGCAAAGCTAACATTGCTGCGTTGCAACATGGCGTCTTCCGGGCATCGCCGACGCGCATTAGGTGTCTCCCCGCTCATGCGGGCAAACGCATGAGATGAAACGGAGAATGATCATGACAACGAGCACCAGGGCGCTCAGCCCGCACGACGCGATCGAGACGGAGGAGCCGCGCAGCGGCCTGTTCGACCGTGCGTTCCGCCGGATTATCGCCGCCCGCGAGGCAAGGGCCCGCGTCCTCGCCTACCAGCATCTCGCCAACCTGAGCGACGACCGTCTGTTGGAGCTCGGGTTCGAGCCGGGCGAGATCCGCAAAGTGCGCGCCTATACCGGTACATCGCCCTTCCATTGGGCCTGAGCGGCCCTGAGCAGGCCCCAGAGCCGGCTCTGACGAAAACCTTGGAGGGGGCCGCTCAGGCCCCCTCTCCGCTTTTGCCCGGCGGATGGCCGGGGTGCTCCATCTCCCGGCCCTCCTCGGCCACCATGTCGGGGAGGTTGTCGAGGGACATGTCCCACAGCTTGTCGATCTGCAGGGCGGCCTGCTGCGGCGGCAGGGTCTGCAAGGTCCCATCCGGCAGCTGCGTGACGACGCCATCCGCCAACAGGCGCCCCAGCGCATCCTCCACGTCGAAATCCACGTCGATGTCGAGCGCGTCCTTGAGGTAGCCCTCGATGGCCTCGTCGACATGGCGCAGGTCGCGCGATCTTGACCCGCTCCTTGGCCAGCACGCTGTAGAGCAGCATCTCCTCCTTGACGTCCTCTTCGGCCGCCTGGTCGGCCATCAGCGTCATGACGCCCCGGTTGTCGGCCATGGCGTGAAAGTAGAGGTTCTGCGCCAGCACGAACATGTAGCGGTTGCGCTGATTGATGAAGTTGGAGGCCTGGCGGATGGCGATGCCGCCCAGCCCCGCGACGGCGGCCAGCAGCGTGTAGGGATTGCTGGCGACCGCGATCTTGGTGGCCGTGCCGACCGCGCCGGCGCCCAGGCCGCCGCTCGCCGTCACGCCGAACTTGATCTTGTCGAACAGCCGGAAGCGGATCTTGGTGTTGGGAAAGACCATCTCCACGTCGCTGCGCGGCAGGTTCTTGAAGAGCTTCAGGTAGACGTTGTCGCTGCTCACAGTCTCCGGCAGCATGCCGCGCTGATGGCGGACGATCTTCTCGGCCTCCTTGCGGGGAAGCCCGCGCTCGCGCATCACCTCCTCGACGAATACGCCGTAGGGCTTGAGCTTGAACAGCAGGAACAGCCGCTGGAACACCGGCCGCTTCACGTTCTTCCAGCCGAGGTAGCCCTTCTTGATGTCGCGGTGGCGCTCGGTCAGCGTGGTGGCACCGCGATAGTAGATGAGCACCTCCTCGAAGGCCCCCAGGTCGACGTCGAGATCGAGCCCGTACGCGGATTCCTTTGTCAGGATGAAATGCATGTTGGACGGGTCGACCCTGGTGAAGTTGCCCTGCGTGACGAGTTGGGCCACCTGCTCCACCAGCCGCTTCTGCATGACGGCGCGCTCATCGGCGGTGAACGCGCGCGTGTGAAGCTGGTCGCTGTCGGGGTTGAACGGCTCGTAGTTCTGCTCCAGCTCGAGCAGCTTCATGGCGTAGGAGTGCCGGCGCCAGTAGTCGAGGTAGCGCATGAAGCGGCGCGCCCAGCGCCCCTCCTCGCCCATCCACAGCCTGGTGTCGGACAGCCGGTCGAGCAGCGCATGGCGCGTGACGGGCAGGAACTTCTCCCGGCGAAGCTGGGTGGCCTCGTCCGAATGCGGGTCCATGCCGGATACGTCCGCTGCCTGGCGGCTGCTTGCCGCCCCGTCCGTGGCCGTCGAATTGCCGCCAACCGCCATGGCTCAGCTCCTTCCGCGGGCCTTGTGACTTGCTGCTTGAAGGTTGCCGCTCGCCGCCGCCGGGAACCCCGCCGGCCGACTGATTTCCTGAAGGTTTCTAGGGCCTTCCCGCCGGGCCTGTCGAGGCAGCGGATGCACTTCGGCCGGTTCAGGTGTCAGGTCGGCAACGCGAAGCCGGCGCGATCCGGCGGATGCGGCCCGGCAATCGGCGGGCCCACCCGGCATGCGCGGTGACTGGACAAAGATCTGCAAAGTTTCGGGGCGCCCAGGCCGCCGAAAAGAGACCGGCGCCGGCCGCGCCGCCGCACCGCTTCAAATCAGGCCGGCGGTGCGGCAGCGATACTTCAGGCGGAACCCGCACAGGGGGAGGCTCTACCGCCGCCCGCGCGGGTCCCCGCTCCGCCTGATCCAGCAATTACCTCTTGTTGGCTTCCATCTTGGGTGCCTTGCACGGCTTTGCCGATATCTGGCAGCGGTGGAACGTCTGCCCGAGCGTCTCGCCGACCGAAGACCGGCTGCACTCGTACTTGATGTCCTCCGCGTTGGCGATGTCCATGTAGCGCTCACCGAGGTGGAAGCGGACATCGGCGGCCCAGCTCTTGTCGGCCTGGCCTTGCGCAAGCGCGATGCTCAGGCCCTGGTCTCCGACCACGCGGCGCCGATCGCGGCACCGGTCGCGGTAATCATCTTCCTCCCGCCTGACGTAGCCGTAGACGCGCGCTTGCTGCCTCTGGCGCTCCAGGTACCTGCGGCGCTCGCGTCGCTCCTGCCAGTGCTGCTTGCGGATGGTCTTGTTTGCCCATGTCGCGTCATCGATCCCTTGTGCCTGGGCCGGTGCGACCGGCACGAGTAGGGCCAGGACGGTGATAAGGATAGGTACGCGCTTCATCAATTCCCCCTTGCACATTGACGCCGCAACCACGCCGCGTCGGCCATGCTCAAGGGCAGGCTCGCCGCAACTGTCAGCTTGGATCGCACGGGTGCATGCGCCCGGGCCATGGCGGGAAACGAGTTGCCCCCGCAATCCACAGGGGCGCTCAGACCTCCAGCAGGAACCGCTGCGGCTCCTCCAGGCTCTCCTTGACGCGCACCAGGAACGAGACCGCATCCTTGCCGTCGACGATGCGGTGATCGTAGCTGAGCGCCAGGTTCATCATCGGCCGCGCCACGATCTGCCCGCCCTTGACCACGGCGCGCTCCTCGATGCGGTGCATGCCGAGAATGCCCGACTGCGGCGCGTTGAGGATGGGCGTGGAGAGCAGTGAGCCGTAGACGCCGCCGTTGGTGATCGTGAAGGTGCCGCCCTGCATCTCCTCGATCGAGAGCTTGCTCTCGCGGGCGCGCTTGCCGAAGTCGGCGATCGCCTGCTCGATCTCGGCAAGCGACATGCGGTCGGCCTCGCGCACCACCGGCACCACCAGGCCTCGGTCGGTGCCGACCGCCACGCCGATGTGGTAGTAGTTCTTGTAGACGATGTCCTGGCCGTCGATCTCGGCATTGACGGCGGGGATCTCGCGCAGCGCCTGCACGCAGGCCTTCACGAAGAAGCCCATGAAGCCCAGCTTCACGCCGTGGCGCTTCTCGAACAGGTCCTTGAAGTCGGCCCGCATCTTGATGATGCCGCTCATGTCCACGTCGTTGAACGTGGTGAGCATGGCCGCGGTGTCCTGCGCCTCCTTGAGGCGGCGGGCGATCGTCTGCCGCAGCCGCGTCATGCGCACGCGCTCCTCGCGCGCGGCGTCGTTGGCGGGCGCCGGCGCGCGCATCTGCTGCAGCGGCACCGGGGCCATGGCGGCAAATGACACCGCTTCCGCCGGCGCCACGGCTCTGGCCGGTGCGTTGACGACGTCGGCCTTGAGCACCTGGCCGCGCCGGCCGGAGCCGGCGACGTCGCCGGGTTCGAGGCCCTTCTCCTCCATCAGCTTGCGCGCGGAGGGTGCTGGCGGCATCTCGCTTCTCTCGCCAGGTCCGAGTTGCGCGAGCCCCGGCGCACGCGGCGCCTGCGCCTGGGCCGGCTGCGGGGCGGCTGCGGATGGTGGCGGCGGCGCAGGAGGGGCGGGTTTGGCGCTGGCCGCGGCCGCGCCGTCGCCCGCCGGCTGGGCGGGCCTGGGCGCTGCCTGAGCGGATGCGCCGGCGCCTTCGCTGATGGAGCCGAGGATGGCGCCGATCGCAACCGTCGCGCCCTGCGGCACCATGATGTCGGAGAGCACGCCCGCCGTCGGCGCCGGCACCTCCACCGTCACCTTGTCGGTCTCGAGCTCGACCACCGGCTCGTCGGCCGCCACCGCATCGCCGGGCTTCTTGAACCACTGCCCGACGGTCGCCTCGGTCACCAATTCACCGAGCGCCGGCACCTTGATCTCGATTGCCATCCTCTCCACCCAGACTGCGCGAGTTCCCCTCCCCCTTGCGGGGAGGGGTTAGGGGTGGGGGGAATCCAGAACGGTCGTGTGTCCCCCCTCCCTGTCCCTCCCCCACAAGGGGGGAGGGAACGACAAACGCTTGCGCTCGAAATGAACTGGCGCCGTGCATATGCGCCCCCTTCGTCAGGCTGACAGCGCCTGCTCGACCAGGGTCTTCTGTTCCTGGGCGTGCTTGCTGGCAAGGCCCGTTGCCGTGGCCGCCGACGCCGCACGGCCGACATAGCGCGGGCGCGGAACGGCGATCGGCGTGTGCTGCAGGGTCCACTCGAGGTTCGGCTCCACGAAGCTCCACGCTCCCATGTTCTTGGGCTCTTCCTGTGCCCACACCACCTCCGCCCGCGGGAACCGCGACAGCTCGGTGACCAGCGCCCTGGCCGGGAACGGATAGAGCTGCTCGAGGCGCAGCAGGTAGACATCGTCGATGCCGGCCGCTTCGCGGGCCTCGTAGAGGTCGTAGTAGACCTTGCCCGTGCACGCACGACGCGGCGGATCTCGCCGTCCGGCTTGAGCGTGATCTTCTCGCCCGGCCGCGACTGCGCATCGTCCCACAGCACGCGGTGGAAGGTCGCGCCGGGGCCCATATCGCTGAGCTCGGAGGTGACGCGCTTGTGGCGCAGCAGGGACTTGGGCGTCATCAGCACCAGCGGCTTGCGGAACTTGCGGTGCAGCTGGCGGCGCAGGATGTGGAAGTAGTTGGCCGGCGTCGTGCAGTAGGCGACCTGCCAGTTGTCCTCCGCGCACAGCTGCAGGAAGCGCTCGAGCCGCGCCGAGGAGTGCTCGGGCCCCTGTCCCTCGTAGCCGTGCGGCAGCAGGCACACCAGACCCGACATCCTCAGCCACTTGCGCTCGCCGGATGAGACGAACTGGTCGAACACCACCTGCGCGCCGTTGGCGAAGTCGCCGAACTGCGCCTCCCACATGACGAGCGCGTTGGGCTCGGCCAGGGTGTAGCCGTACTCGAAGGCGAGCACCGCCTCCTCCGACAGCATCGAGTTGATGACCTCGAACCGGCCCTGGTCGGGCGAGACGTACTTGAGCGGCGTATAGCGGCGCTCGGTCTCCTGGTCGACCAGCACCGAGTGGCGCTGCGAGAAGGTGCCGCGCTCGCTGTCCTGGCCGGAGAGGCGGACGGGGAAGCCCTCGTTGAGCAGCGTGCCGAAGGCCAGGTGCTCGGCCATGCTCCAGTCGAGGCCGGAGCCGGTCTCGACCATCTCGCGCCGCCGCTGCAGCAGCCGCTGGATGGTCTTGTGCGCGTTGAAGTCCTGCGGGATGGCCGTGATGCGCCGGCCCACCTCCTTCAGCGTCTCGATCGGAACGCCCGTCTCGCCGCGCCGCGCATCGTCCTCGGCGAAGCCGATGTCGGACCAGCGGCCGTCGAGCCAGTCTGCCCGGTTGGGCTTGTAGCTGTCGGAGGCGGCGAGCTCGGCGTCGAGATGGGCGCGGAAGGAGACCTTCATGTCTTCCACTTCGCGCTCGTTCAGCACGCCTTCCTCGACCAGCCGCTTGGAATAGATCGTGGCCGCGGTCGGGTGCGACTTGATCGCCCGATACATGATGGGCTGGGTGAACATCGGCTCGTCGGACTCGTTGTGGCCGTGCCGGCGGTAGCAGAACATGTCGATGACGACGGGCTTCTGGAACCGCTGCCGGAACTCGGTGGCCACCTTGGCGACGTGGACCACGGCCTCCGGGTTGTCGCCGTTCACGTGGAAGATCGGCGCCTCCACCATCTTGGCCACGTCCGAGCAGTAGGGCGAGGAGCGCGAGTTGCGCGGCGCGGTGGTGAAGCCGATCTGGTTGTTGATGATGAAGTGGATCGAGCCGCCGGTGCGGTGGCCCTTGAGGCCCGAGAGGCCGAAGCACTCCGCCACCACGCCCTGGCCGGCGAAGGCGGCGTCGCCGTGGATCAGCAGCGGCAGGACCGGCGTGCGCTCGCCCGGCTTGCAGCCGTGCTGGTCCTGCTTGGCGCGCACCTTGCCGAGCACCACGGGGTCGACGATCTCGAGGTGCGAGGGGTTGGCGGTCAGCGACAGGTGCACGTCGTTGCCGTCGAAAGACCGGTCCGAGGAGGCGCCCAGGTGGTATTTGACGTCGCCCGAGCCTTCGACGTCGTCGGGCTTGAACGAGCCGCCCTTGAACTCGTTGAAGATGGCGCGGTGCGGCTTGCCCATCACGTTGGCCAGCACGTTGAGGCGGCCGCGGTGGGCCATGCCGACGATGATCTCCTTGATGCCGAGCTGGCCGCCGCGCTTGATGATCTGCTCCAGCGCCGGCACCATCGCCTCCGCGCCGTCGAGGCCGAAGCGCTTGGTGCCCGTGTACTTGACGTCGGCGAACTTCTCGAAGGCCTCCGCCTCGATCAGCTTGTTGAGGATCGCCCGCTTGCCTTCCTTGGTGAAGGCGATGTCCTTGTCCTTGCCCTCGATGCGCTCCTGGATCCAGCGTTTCTGCGCCGGCCGAGGTGATGTGCATGAACTCGTAGCCGATGTGGCGGCAGTAGGTGCGGCGCAGGATCTTGAGCACCTCGCGGATGCTCGCCATCTCCAATCCCAGCACGTAGTCGAGGAAGATCGGCCGGTCGAGGTCGGCCTCGGTGAAGCTGTAGGTCTCCGGGCGCAACTCCCGGTGCACCTTGCGCTCCGTCAGGCCCAGCGGATCGAGGTCGGCGGCCAGGTGGCCGATCACGCGATAGGCGCGGATCAGCATCAGGGCGCGGATGCTGTCCTGCGTCGCGCGCAGCGAGGCGGCCGGGCGTCAGCTCGAAGCCGGCGCGGCTGGCGCGCGCCTGCAGAGCGTCGCGCACACTTTGCTCGGCCTGGCCATAGTCGCCGGTGAGCGCGCCCAATCAGCTCGCGGTTGCCCTCCTGCTCGATGCGTTCCAGCGGCTTGGCCCAGGATGGACCATGGTGGCCATTGCCGGCATCCGGCGAGGCTCCCTGCTCCTCGTGCAGGCTGGCAAAGAAATGCCGCCACTCGTCGCCGACGGAGCCCGGGTTGCGCTCGTATTGCTCCCGCATCTCCTCGATGTAGGCGGCGTTGGCGCCCTGCAGGAAGGAGGTGCGGGCAAAGGCCTCGTTCTTCGGCTGGCGTGTCATGGCAAATCGATGGTTCCGCTGACTGTTGGGACAGGGCAGGGTCGCACGCAGAAATGACAGAGCGCCTACGCTTGGCGCCTACCTACCACACCACTGCATTTAGTACAGACGCGGCTTTAGACCAGGGCCGAGTCGCCTCGTGCGAGGCTTGCGCCTGCCCATGAAACGGGCATGCATTGCACTTAACCGGCCAGCACGCTCGCCAGGGTCGTGCCCAACGAGGCGGGGCTGTCGGCGACGGCGATGCCCGCCGATCTCATGGCCTCGACCTTGTCCTCGGCCCGGCCCTTGCCGCCGGAGATGATCGCGCCGGCATGGCCCATGCGGCGGCCGGGCGGCGCGGTGAGGCCGGCGATGAAGCCGGCCATCGGCTTCTTGCGCCCCTTCTTGGCCTCCGACTTGATGAAGTCGGCCGCGTCCTCCTCGGCCGCGCCGCCGATCTCGCCGATCATGATGATGGAGTTGGTGGCCGGGTCGGCCAGGAACATCTCCAGCACGTCGATGAAGTCGAGGCCCTTGACCGGATCGCCGCCGATGCCGACCGCCGTCGACTGGCCGAGGCCTGCATCCGTCGTCTGCTTGACGGCCTCGTAGGTGAGCGTGCCCGAGCGCGAGACGATGCCGACGTTGCCGGCCTTGAAGATGTTGCCCGGCATGATGCCGATCTTGCATTGGTTGGGGGTGAGCACGCCCGGGCAGTTCGGCCCGATCAGCCGCGACTTGGAGCGCTCGAGCCTGGCCTTCACCTTGACCATGTCGAGGACGGGAATGCCCTCGGTGATGCACACGATCAGCGGCATCTCGGCGTCGATCGCCTCCAGGATGGCGTCGCCCGCAAAGCGCGGCGGCACGTAGATGGAGGTGGCGTTGGCGCCGGTCTGCTGCTTGGCCTCGAGCACCGTGTTGAAGATCGGCACGTCGGCGAGCTTGGGGTCGGGATGCTTGGTGCCGCCCTTGCCCGGCGTCACGCCGCCGACGACCTGCGTGCCGTAGGCCATGGCCTGCTGGGTGTGGAAGGTGCCCTGGCTGCCGGTGATCCCCTGGCAGATGACCTTGGTGGACTTGTCGACGAGGATGCTCATGAGTGTCTCTACCGGCTTGGTGACTGTTGCGCCGCGCCCATGGGCACCGGCGCGCCGACGCTACGCATCGAAACGAGATGCGCCACGACGGCGATGATCGGCACGAGCAGCTCGGGAATGAGGTAGCCGAGCCAAACGGCGGGCGGGTCCGGCAGGCCGACGACGCGCATGGAGAGCAGCCGCCCCGAGCCGGCCACAAAAACGCTGAGCGCAATCAGAAAGACGAGCGTGCCCTGCTGGCGGACCGTGATGGCGGCCCACAGGCAGATCAGGCCGCAACCGAGGTAGATGCCGGCCAGGAACCGATGCACGTTGTCGAGGCGCGGCGTGGCGTCGGGCTGGCCCAGGTACATCTGCAGCGGCCCACCGATTAGTGCGATTGCGGCGAACAGGAAGAGGCAGACCTGGACGATGCGCTGGCTGGCGGGCATCGGGGCATTCGCTCCCATCGAAATTCAAGCCGCCTTCTTCACTTCGTCGGTGATCTTCTTGGCGGCGTCGGCGAGGTCGTCGGCCGGCACGATCTTGAGGCCCGACTTGGCGAGGATCTGCTTGCCGAGGTCGACGTTGGTGCCCTCCAGGCGCACCACCAGCGGCACCTTGATCGCCATCTCCTTGGCGGCCGCCACCACGCCCTCCGCGATGATGTCGCAGCGCATGATGCCGCCGAAGATGTTGACCAGAATGCCCTTCACGTTGGGGTCCGACAGGATGATCTTGAAGGCCGCCGCCACCTTCTCCTTCGACGCGCCGCCGCCCACGTCGAGGAAGTTCGCGGGCTCCAGCCCATAGAGCTTGATGATGTCCATGGTCGCCATGGCGAGCCCGGCGCCGTTCACCATGCAGCCGATCTGCCCGTCGAGCTTGACGTAGTTCAGGTCGTACTTGGAGGCCTCGACCTCGGCGGGGTCCTCCTCCTCGATGTCGCGCAGCTCCAGGATGTCCTTGTGGCGGAAGAGCGCGTTGTCGTCGAAGTTGATCTTGGCATCGAGGCAGACGAGCTTGCCGGCCTTGGTCACCACCAGCGGGTTGATCTCCAAGAGGCTCATGTCCTTGTCGAGGAAGGCCTTGTAGAGGCTCTCGATCAGCTTGACGCACTGCTCGACCTGATCGCCCTCCAGCTTCAAGGCGGCGGCGATCTTGCGGCCGTGGCAGGCGTGCAGCCGGCCGCGGGATCGATGGCGTGGGTGAAGATCCGCTCGGGCGTATCGTGCGCGACCTTCTCGATGTCCATGCCGCCTTCGGTGGAGACGATGAAGGACACGCGCGAGGTGGCGCGGTCGACCAGCGCGGAGAGATAGAGCTCGCGGCCGATGTCGCAGCCGTCCTCGACATAGAGGCGCTTGACGGCGCGGCCGGCCGGTCCCGTCTGCACGGTCACCAGCGTCTTGCCCAGCATCTGGCCGGCAAACGCCTTGACCTCGTCGATCGACTTGGCGATGCGCACGCCGCCCTTGCCGCTGCTGTCGCCCTTGAAGGTGCCCTTGCCGCGGCCGCCCGCATGGATCTGCGCCTTGACCACCCACACCGGGCCCGGCAGGCCTTGCGCGGCCTTCGCCGCTTCCTCGGGCGTGAAGGCCGGCGTGCCCTTGGCGACCGGCACGCCGTAGCCCGCCAGCACCTGCTTGGCCTGATACTCGTGGATGTTCATCGGCTGATCCGGGTTGGCTTAACGTGAGCGCAGCGCGGTCATCTCCATCTCCACCTTCGCGCCCATCGGCAGGGCGGCGACGGCGATGGTGGAACGCGCAGGGTAGGGCTCGGCGACGTAGGTTTTGTAAACCTCGTTGACGGCGGCGAAGTCGCCCATGCTGGTGAGGAAGATGGTGGTCTTGACCACGTCGGCGAAGGTGAGGCCCGCCGCTTCCAGCACCGTCTTCAGGTTCTCCAGCGACTGCTTCGCCTGCGCGGCGATGTCGCCCTCGACCAGCTTGCCCGTGGCGGCATCGAGCGGGATCTGGCCCGAGACGAAGACGAAATCGCCGGCCTCGATCGCCGCCGAGTAGGGGCCGATCGTCTTGGCCTTCGGCGTCGTGATGGCTTTCTTCGGCATGGGCGGCCTCAATTCAGTTGGCGAGCTGCGGGGCGATCTTGCCGCAGGCTTCGATCAGGCTCTTCACCGAGCCCACGGACTTGAGGAACATCTGCCGCTCGGTCGCATTGAGGTCGATCTCCACGATCTGCTCCACGCCCTTGGCGCCGATGATCACCGGCACGCCGACATAGAGCCCCCTCACCCCGTACTCGCCGTTGAGATAGGCGGCGCAGGGCAGCACGCGGCGCTTGTCCTTGATGTAGCTCTCCGCCATCTGGATCGCCGAGGAGGCCGGCGCGTAGAAGGCCGAGCCCGTCTTCAGGAGATTGACGATCTCGCCGCCGCCCTTGCGCGTGCGGTCGATGATGGCGTCGAGCCGCTCCTGCTTGAGCCAGCCCATCTTGACGAGGTCGGGCAGCGGGATGCCGGCCACCGTCGAGTAGCGGGCGATCGGCACCATGTCGTCGCCGTGCCCGCCGAGCACCAGCGCCGACACGTCCTCCACCGAGACCTTGAGCTCGGCCGCCAGGAACGAGCGGAAGCGGCCGGTATCGAGTATGCCGGCCATGCCGACCACCCGCTGGGTGGGCAGCCCGCACGACTTCTGCAGCGCCCACACCATGGCATCGAGCGGGTTGGTGACGACGATGACGAAGGCGTTGGGCGCGTACTTCTTGATGCCGGCGCCGGCCTGGTCCATCACCTTGATGTTGATGCCGAGCAGGTCGTCGCGGCTCATGCCGGGCTTTCGCGGCACGCCGGCCGTGATGATGATGACGTCGGCGCCTTCGATCTCGGCGTAGGCGCTGGCGGGCTTGATGGCCGTGTCGAAGCCCTCGATGGCGCCGGACTGCGAGAGGTCCAGCGCCTTGCCGCCGGGAACGCCGTCGACGATATCGAACAGCACCACGTCGCCCAGTTCCTTCAAGCCGATGAGATGAGCGAGGGTGCCGCCGATCATGCCAGCGCCGATCAGCGCGATCTTGGTGCGCGCCATGCCCGATACTCCATGAATGACGGTGCGATTGGCCTTGCGGCCGGTTGCCAGGTGCCGATGACGGGTTGGTTAGCACCGAACCCGCGTTCCGTTCAAGGAAAACGCCGATCGAAATCGGCCGCTCGCTGCCTTCAAAGTGCGCAGCCACACCGGGAGGCTGCGCGCTTGCCAGCCAGATAGCACGCGCGTAGCGTTGATCGATCCTGGCCAGGGAGCACCCGCACCCTCGATGACGACAGCCGAAACGATCCCTGATTGGCGCATCACCGGCGACTGGTGGGACCTGTGCAATTGCGCCATCGGCTGTCCGTGCAATTTCGGCTCAAATCCGACGTACGGCTTCTGCGAGGGCGTGCTGACCTGGCTGATCCGCGACGGCAGCTACGGCGAGGTGAAATTCGCCAAGGACCTCGCGGTCGTCCTGATCATCCACTGGGAAGGCAACATCTTCGAGAAGAACCGCGAGTTCGGCTTTCTGATCGACGATCGGGCCAACCCGCAAGAGCGTGTCGCGCTCGAGAAGATCTTCACGGGCTATGCCGGCGGCGCCTTCGAGGCATGGCGCGACCTGACCATCAGTCTCGACGGCGTAGCCTTCGTGCCGATGACCGTCACGCACGACGCGGAGAACTGGCGGGTGGAAGTGCCGGGAATGGTCGATGGCCTCGGCGGGCCGTTCCGCAAGTACATGGTGCCCGAGGGCGATACCTGCCGCATCTACAATGCGCCGAGGCCCGAGGTGGTCCCCGGCTTCCTCACCGTCGGCCAGGCCAAGCGCAACGTCGTCACCGGCGCCTTCGGCCGCAATTTCGACTGGTCGGAGCGTTCCTCCAAGCATATCGCCTTCGACCTGCGCGGGCCGAAGACCTTCAGCTGGCGTCAGCCCCTGAAAGACCAATGACGCCGGGTTTGCGTTCGCCCGGCGCGCTGCCACGCATCGATCGCATCGTCGTTGCCACCCTGCTCGTCTTCGTCGCCGCCCTGGCCTGGGCCTTCACCGTGCATCAGGCCGCCGTGATGGACGAGATGGAAGCCGCCATGTGGCGCGACATGAACATGTCGATGAACGGCATGGAGCCCTCGTGGACGCCGGTCGAGACCCTGCTCGTGTTCGTGATGTGGTCGGCGATGATGGCGGCCATGATGGTGCCGGGCGCAAGCCCGATGGTGGCGGCCTTTGCGACCATCAACCGCCGCCGGCGCGAGCGTCATGCGCCGTACGTGCCGACCGCCGTGTTCCTCTTCGGATATCTGGTCGCCTGGGCCGGGTTCTCGGTCATCGCCACGGCGCTGCAATGGTTGCTGCAGGCCACCGGCCTGCTCACCACCATGATGCAGTCCACATCCTACTACTGGTCGGCGGCCCTGTTTCTCGCCGCCGGCCTCTACCAATTCAGCTCGCTCAAGGAAGTGTGCCTCGCCTATTGCCGCACCCCGGACAGCTTCATCCTGACCGAATGGCGCGACGGCATGCTCGGCGGCGCGATCATGGGGCTGCGGCACGGTTTGTTTTGCATGGGCTGCTGCGCGGCACTCATGATCTTACTGTTCGCCGTGGCGGTCATGGACCTGCGCTGGGTCGCGGCCCTGACGGTTGTGGTGACCGCCGAAAAGCTCCTGCCCGGGCCGCGCTTCTGGCGATCGGCCATCGGCGTCGGCCTGCTGGCCGCTGGCGTGGCCTTCGCGATTGCCGGCTGGCGGGCCGCCTGATGCCAACGGCCGCAGGAAATCGCAACCATATCGGCTGAAAAGGGTTCGATGGCCGCCGCCCCCCTGTGCTAGGCCTGCCACAAATGACCCACATCGATACCCGCGAGAAGTTCTGCATCATCGGCGCCGGCGCGTCGGGCCTCGCCGTTGCCAAGACCTTCATCGAGCGCGACATCCCCTTCGACTGCATCGAGCGCGCCCCCGACATCGGCGGGCTTTGGAACATCGCGACCGACAGCGGCATCGTCTACGAGTCCACCCACCTCGTCTCATCGATCAGCTCGACCGGCTTTGAGGATCTGCCGATGCTGGACGAGGACTACCCCGAATATCCAAGCCACGAGCGCGTGCTCGGCTACTTCCGCGACTACGCGGCGAAGTTCGGCATCCGTGCGCACATCGAGTTCTCGAAGACGGTGGCGCGGGTCGCCCCGCGCGAGGACAAGCTGTGGGACGTGGCGATCGCCGGCGAGGAGCGCCCGCGCATCTATCGCGGCATCGTCATCGCCAGCGGCCACCACGACGTCCCGCGCATGCCGACCATCCCCGGCACGTTCGCCGGCGAGACGATCCATTCGCGCCGCTACAAGAGCCCCAAGCAGGTGCGCGACAAGCGCGTCCTCGTCGTCGGCTGCGGCAACTCGGCCGCCGACATCGTCTCCGATGCCGTCCATGGCGGCTCGCAGGTCTTCCTGAGCATGCGGCGCGGCTACTGGTTCGTGCCGAAGTTCCTGATGGGCTGGCCCACCGGCGACGTCGTGCAGAACCTCGAGCTGCTGCCGGTGCCCAGGATCATCAAGCGCTGGCTGTTCCAGGCCGGCCTGTGGGTGCTGCAGGGGCCGCCGGCGCGCTATCGCCTGCCCGCTCCCCAGTATTCCATCGACCAGGCCCATCCCACCATGACCGACGAGATTCCCCGGCTGGTGGCCCATGGCAGCCTCGCCGTCAAACCGGAGATCGCGCGTTTCGAGGGCAGCGAGGTGATCTTCAAGGACGGGAGCCGCGAGACCATCGACATGGTCGTGTTCGCCACGGGCTACGAGCCGGTCGTGCCGTTCATCGATCCCGATCTCCTGTTTGCGGGCGACGGCAGGCCGCGCCTCCAGCTCAACGTCTTCCATCCCGACTATGAGAACCTGTTCGCTGCGGGCCTCGTGCAGGCCAACGGCAGCATGTGGCGGCTCGCCGACTACCAGGGGCAGCTCATCGCCAACACGATCGTCGCCGAGGCCGCCGCTCCCGCCCGGGCGCAGCGCCTGCGCGCGAGCCTGGCAGCGGCCGGGGCGCGCCTGCGGGCCCACGCCTTCGTCGGCTCGGACCGGCATCGGCTGGAGGTGAACTACTACGACTACCGGCGCCTGCTGCGGCGGCTCATTCGCGGCTTCGGTCCGGTACGGCGCATGAAGCTTCCCGCAAGGTTGCGGCCCCCCACCGAGCGGCCCGCCCTGGACACGACATCGACGGCCGACCCGTCGAGCTGGGCCTCCCCCGGCGACGCCCCGACGGGCCGCGCCGGCACCACCTACGCCCCACCCGTCCGGCCGGGGCACGTACGCTGAGCGTCCTGCGGGAATGATGGCAGGCAGCCTCAGGCCAGGGCACGGGTGCTGAGGCGGTCGATGCGGTCCATCAGATAGCTCTCCGAGCGCATCTCGATGAGCCGCGAGGCTGTACGCTCGAACAGGAAATGGATGTCGCCGGCGGGATAGAGGTCCGGCGGCTCGGCATCCGCCGAGGCGATCAGGCACACCCGGTTGTCGTAGAGCGCGTCGATCAGATTGACGAAGCGGCGGGCGACCTCGCGCTGCCCGGCCCGCAGCACGGGGATGGCGTCGATCATCACCGTGTGGAAGGCGTGCGCGATGTGCAGGTAGTCGTTGGCACCCAGCGGCTTCTCGCACAGCTCCGCAAAGCCGAAGCGCGCCACGCCCATCGATGCGGCCGGCACGCGCACCTTGCGGCCCTTGACGTCGAGGTCCATCGCCGCGCCGGGATGATTGCCCGTAAGCTCTCCCCAGAGCCGGTTCATGTGGGCCCTGGCATGTCCGTCGGCCGGCGTGAAGTAGAGCGGCTTGCCGGCGAGCTTGTCGAGGCGGAAGTCTTTCGCCGCCAGCAGCTCCTCGAGCTCCATGTGCGCGCCGATCAGCTCGATGAAGGGCACGAACAGTGCGCGATTGAGGCCGTTCTTGTAGAGCTCGCCGGGGGCGACGTTGGAGGTGGCCACCACCACGACTCTGCGCTCGAACAGCGCACGGAACAGGCGGCCCAGGATCATGGCATCGGCGATGTCGGTCACGTGCAGCTCGTCGAAGCACAGCAGTTGCGCCTCGTCAGCCAGCGCGCGGGCCACCTCGGGAATGGGGTCGCCCGGCACATCCTTGCGCGCGGCGGCAATGCGCTCGTGCACCTCGGCCATGAACTCGTGGAAGTGGACGCGGCGCCTCGGCTCGAAGCGGACGGCCTCGAAGAAGAGGTCCATCAGCATCGTCTTGCCGCGGCCGACGGGGCCAAAAATATAGCGCCCCTTGGGCGCTTGCTCCTTGCCGCCGATCAGGCGACGCAGGCGGCCACGTCGCGGGCGCCAGGCGTGGAGCTTTCGTGCCAGCCGGTCGAGCCGCGCCGCGGCCCCTGCCTGCGCCGGATCGGCTTCGATCACCTTTTCGGCGACGAGGGCGCGGTACTTGTCGAGAAGCTGCATCGCCGTTTCGGCTAGCGCGGCGGCACGTGAGGGTCAAGACGACAAGTCCGTCGTCCGCTGCGTGGCGGCCACGTCGAACCTGCGCAACGCCCGAGCAGCTGACCCGCCAGCTGACCCGCCCATGTGCAGCATCCCTCGACAACGCGGCTCAGCGCCGCATGTGGCATCGCAGCATTTGCATCAATTCATTGTTACACAAACATTTTTCTATCATCACAGTGCGGTCACCGACAGCATGAATTGTGCGATGCGAAATCGTGCCCTACATGGGGTGCGAGCCCCATGATCTACGGAGAATCTCCCGAGACGAACAAGAGGAGCGGCGATCGCGGGGCAAGAAGAAAAGAGGGCGATCATGAGCAAGACCAATTCCCCCGGAGGGGTGACGCGCAAGCTGTGGCCGACGGAGCGGGGCAAGTTCAAGGACCACCTCTTGCGGCTCGACAAGGACAGCCGGCGCATGCGCTTTGCCCATTCGGTGGCGGATGCCTTCATCGAGGACTATGCCAGCCGCATGGCCGAGTACGGCAGCGTCGTCTATGGCCATCTCGTCGGCAGCCACGTGCGCGCGGCAGCCGAGTTGCGGCGGCTGGGCGATGCCTGGGGCGAGGAGGCGGAAGCTGCGTTCTCGGTGGAGAAGGCGTTCCAGGACCAGGGCGTCGGCACCGAGCTGATGGGCCGCATCGTGCGGGCGGCGCGCAATCGCGGCATCCGCCGCCTCTATATGAGCTGCCTCGCCGAGAACTCGAAAATGCAGGCGATCGCGCGCAAGCACGAGGCCGACCTGAGGTTCGAGTACGGCGAGGTGATCGGCGAGATCCTGCCCGAGACGCCCAACTACTTCTCCATCATGGCCGAGGCCGCCGAGGATCGCGTCGGCTTCATGATCGCGGTGCTCGAGTTGCAGAGCCGGCTGGTGCGCGCGGCCTAACCTGGTCGACCAAGAGAGCACAGCCCGCAAAGGCGACCTGGATGCGGTTCCCGTCCCCCTTGCCCTCGGGCCACCTTTGGGCAGGACGACCGTGTGGAGAGCCCGAGGGCTTGCGGGGAGGGGCTAGGGGTGGGGGGAATCCCTACGGCAGATGTTCTGCGATCCCCCCTCCCTGTCCCTCCCCCACGAGGGGGGAGGGGACTGCACCCGGCTCATGTCGACCCCGTCCCAGCACGCTTCTTGCGAGCCCTCTGCCCGGAAGCCGGGGAGAGCCGAGGGAGACAGGGTGAAGGGCCCGAGTGACGCGAAACGGAACGTCCCATTGGTCGATCTTGGGACGCTCAAGGAAACGCTCGCGTATATTCGCGACGACTTGGCTGACCTTGCCGGGTTCGAGCGGACCGCCGAGCTCGTCGCTGCGGCGCTGAAGGAACTCGAGGCCGCCGACCGCAGCGGGCTGCCGCGGTCGATCATCGAGGCCAACCTGCGGCCGCGCCACAGGCACTGAGCGACCTCTGCACACCCAGGGTGCAATAGCGCCAGCGTATAGCACCGCTCAACATATGAGGCGGCGCAATACGGCTTCGCCTATTGCGCGCTACGGATCGCGCCGATCCGACGTCGCCTCGCCTCTCGAGAAATCCGGGCTTGCCACCGGGCCGGTTCTTCCGCTCTTCTTTGGCATTGGCATCCGCCAAAGGCTCCCCCATCCATGAGGTCGCGTCCATGACTGCCAAACCCAGCCTAGCCATCATCGGCGCAGGGATCGGCGGGCTGGCGCTGGCGGGGTTCCTGAGCCGGGCGGGCGTCAAGGTTACGATCTACGAGCAGGCAAAGGAATTCCAGCGCATCGGCGCCGGCATCCAGATGAGCCCCAACGCCATGCGCGTCCTGCGCGCGCTGGGGCTCGAGCCGCAGCTGCGGCGCGCCGCCTTCTACACGCCGGCCTGGACCCACCGCGTGTGGGACACCGGCGAATACCTGGGCGAGCTGACCTTCGGCGCCCACGCCGAGGCGCACTACGGCGCGCCCTATCTCCTGATGCATCGCGGCGACCTGCACGCGGCGCTCTTCTCCGCCGTGCCGCCGGAGCTGATCGCCTTCGAGAAGAAGCTGGTCGGCCTCGACCGCAACGGTGTGGGTGTACGCCTGCGCTTTGCCGATGGCAGCACGGCAGCGGTCGACGCAGTGGTCGGCGCCGATGGCGTGCATTCCACGGTGCGCGAGATGCTGCTCGGACCGGAGAAGCCCAGGTTCACCGGCCGCGTCGCCCACCGCACCACGTTCCCATCCGCGCTGATGGGCGACTTTTCGCTCGACACCTGCACCAAGTGGTGGGGCCCGGACCGGCATATCGTGATCTACCCGGTAAGGGCCGGCCGCGAGGAGACCTACTTCGTCACCAGCGTGCCGGATCCCGACTGGAACGTCGAATCGTGGTCGGCGCGCGGTGACATGGGTGAGGTCATCGCCGCTTTCGCCGGCTTCCACGACGACGTGCAGCGCGTGCTGGCGGCCTGCCCGCAGGTGCACAAGTGGGCGCTGTTCGAGCGCGATCCGCTCACCCATTGGGGCGACGGGCCGATCGTGCTCCTGGGCGATGCCTGCCATCCGATGACGCCCTACATGGCCCAGGGCGCCGCCAGCGCGCTCGAGGATGCCGCGGTGCTGGCGCGCTCGATCCAGGCCACGGACGACGACCCGAGCGAGGCGTTTCGGCGCTTCCAGGCGGCGCGGCTGGAGCGCACCGCCCGCCTGCAGCTTACCTCGCGCGAGAACAAGTGGGGCACCCAGGGCGTCGACCCGAGCTGGGTCTACGGCTACGACGCGCTGGCCGCCCCGATCTTCGCGCCCACCGCATCTCCCGCCTGATCCCGCGTGGCGCCGCCGCACTGCTCAGTACGCTGGTGGCGCAACGGGCGCATCCGACGCCCGGCGTAGCGGCGATCCCTCGTTTCTGGGCATTTCTCTGGTGAAGGCGACGCCTGTGTGGCCGGTCGGATACAGTTCGGTGGTTATGGCGTGCCATATAGTGCGCTCTGAATGGTCGCTCCGGGCTTGTGGAGGAGTTCGTCGTATGCGTTGGCGCAGTCTGTTTGTGGGCGCCCCGATTGTTCTGGCGGGTTGCGTGGCAACCCCGGCTTTCGAACGCGTGAGCGGGGTTACGCCCAAGACCGTCGTCGACGTCATTCAATGCGAGCTGGCGACGGCGAAAGCTAGTCTCGCCCGCCGGCCGAACCCGGTCCTGCTGCAGCAGTGGACGGCGGTGGCCGAGCTTACGCTCCAGGTCGACGAGCAGGCGACGCTCACGCCGGCCTTCAGTCACACCGGCCTTGTCGGGAACCTCCTCCAAATCGATTGGGGCCTCAAGCTCGATACCCAGGCCAGCCGCATCTACAACGAGACCGTCACCTTTGCGATCGACAAGCTCAGCCCGAAGGCCTGCGAAGGGCTCTCGCCCGGCATCACGTTGAAGGGCAATCTCGGCCTGCAGGAGGTCATCGAGATGGCGTTCCTGTCGGTCGACCCCAACAACGCAGGCGCGATGGGTCCGTTCTCCGCGGCGCCACCTGCGCCGGGCCAACAACCGTCGGCCCGGCAGTTCGCTCCGCCACGCGAACGCGGGCGCGACGCCATGTCCGCGCCGGCGCCGAAATTCGCTCGTGGGGCACGCGGCGGCGGAAAGGCGAAGACGGAGGGCGCGTTCGGAACCTCGATCGAATTCGTGATCGTCAAAGGCGTAGGGCCCGGCGGTCCGACCTGGACCCTGCATAACTTCAAGGGCCCGGGGAGCAAGCTCTTCACGGCGCAACGCACCGATACCCACAAGGTCACGATCTCGTTCTCGAAGGAGGGCGAGAAGGGAGCGCAGGATCAGAACCAGAGCCTGAAGCTGGAATTGCTCAACAGCAGCATCAGGTCCCTGAGGGTCGCGCCTTAGAGCAGGATCGCTTCAGATTGAATCACCTTGCCACAGCTGCAACATGGCGGCTGAAGCGTGAATCCTGCTCTACATCATAATCATAGACTCGCACTCGGGATCAGGAACGGCGGGCCAGGCGTGCCCAGCTCTGCAGGCGCCGCGCCGCGTCGGCCATGTCGGCGGTCGTGCCGGAGTAGCAGAAGCGCACATAGCGGGCCCCGCGCTCGGCATCGAAGTCGACGCCGGGCGTGGCGGCGACACCGGTCTCCTCCAGCATCTGCTTGGTGAACGCGACGCTGTCGGCCGTGAACGCGCTCACATCCGCGTAGAGATAGAAGGCGCCGTCGGCGGGAAGTATCTGCGTGAAGCCGGCCTTGGGCAGCTCGGCGAGCAGCAGCGTGCGGTTCTCGGCATAGACGCGCCGGTTGGCTTCCAGCTCGTCGATGCCGTCGAAGGCACCGATGGCCGCCACCTGCGCCACGGTGGGCGGCGAAATGTAAAGGTTCTGCGCCAGGCGCTCGATCGGCCGCACCAGCGCCTCGGGCACCACCAGCCAGCCGACGCGCCAGCCGGTCATGGAGAAGTACTTCGAGAAGCTGTTGACGACGACCGCATTGGCGTCGTGGGCGAGCGCCGTCTCCTCCTCGATGCCGTAGGTGAGGCCGTGGTAGATCTCGTCGGAGACGAACCACACGTTGTTGGCGCGGCAGGCCCGGGCGATCTCGGCCAGGCGACCGGGCTCGAGCATGGTTCCTGTCGGGTTGGCTGGGCTGGCGATGACGAGGCCCGATATGTTCTCTCCGCCGCTTGGCCTCCTCGACCTGCGCCGCGGTCGGCATCCAGCGCGCGCCGGCGTCGGTGGGCAGGAGAACGGGCGTCTGGCCAAGCGCGGTGAGCGTGTGGCGGTAGCAGGGATAGCCGGGCGAAGGCAGCGCAACCTTGGCGCCGACATCGAAGAGCGCAAGAAACGCCAGCACGAAGCCGGCCGACGAGCCGGTCGTCACCACCACCCGCTCCGGCGTAATCGCGACGCCGTAGCGCTGGCGGTAGTGCGCGCAGATGCGCTCCCTGAGCGCCGGCAGGCCGAGGGCGACGGTGTAGCCCAGCGTTTCGGAGTCGAGCGCGCGCTTGACGGCAGCGAGTGCCGCGGCAGGCGCCGGTGTGCCGGGCTGGCCCACTTCCATGTGGATAACCTTGAGGCCGCGCGCTTCCCTGGCGGCGGCGGCCTCCATCACGTCCATGACAATGAAGGCCGGGACCGCGCTGCGATGCGCCGGCGTCAACGACGGCGCCGCCTTGCTGGCGTCGGGGTTTGGCCCCGCATTGTTCATGGGCGATGCTCCCCTTGGTGGGGCCCTTAAACGGCCACGGTTCGGGCCTAATCGCTCGATGCGCGTGTGCACAGCTTCAACCGAGACATTTGCCTTGTCGTAGCAGGGCTGGTTGGCGCTGCAGCAGCAGGGGGCTTATAGTCGGGGTGGCTGGCGTTGCCTAGGGTGGCGCGGCGCGCCGAGAGCCAGCCGTAGCTGCACCGCTAGCTCATTCAAACGCGAGATCGCATGGTGCAAGGGAATCGAGGACACGACCACCGCGCCTCCAGGCCACAGCCCGGGCTGCCGGGCGCGCGGCGCGGCTCGAGATTGCGCGCGGCGTCGCTCGCCGTGGTCTATGCCGCCTCGACCTCGCTCGCCGCCGTCTCGCCGGCCGCGGCGCAAGGCATCTCCTTCATCCGCGACGCCGAGATCGAGAACCTTCTCAAGGACTATTCGCGGCCGATCTTCAAGGCGGCGGGGCTAGGCGCGCAGAACATTACCATGCGCATCGTCCGGCACGAGAGCTTCAACGCCTTCGTCGTCGACGGTCGTCACGTCTACATCAATTCCGGCACGCTGGTGCAGGCCAAGACCCCCAACGAGGTGATCGGGGTCATCGCCCACGAGACGGGGCACATCACCGGCGGTCACATGGCCGCGCTCAGGGGGCGGATTGCGCGCGACAAGACCAAGAGCCTGCTGATCTCCCTCCTCGGCATCGGTCTGCTCGTCGGCGGGGCCGTTGCCGGAGGCGATACGGCGCGCGAGGTCAGCGGCGCCGGCGGCGGCATAATGATGGGCGGCAACGACATTCTGATGCGCTCGTTGCTGAGCGAGCGGCGCGCGCAGGAATCGTCCGCCGACCAGGCCGGGTTGCGCTATCTCGAGCTCACCCACCAGTCGGGCCGGGGCATGCTGCAGACGTTCGAGAATTTCGCGCAGCAAGAGTACGTATCGGCCACCTATCAAGACCCCTTCATACGCAGCCATCCGCTGTCTGCCGAGAGACTGGCACGACTGCGCGAGAACGTCGCCAAGAGCCGCTACGTCGACGCCAAGGACCCGCCGCAACTGCAGTTGCGGCACGACCTGATGCGCGCCAAGATCTCCGGCTACCTGGACCGTCCCCAGATCGTGGGCAATGCCTATCCGCGCAGCGACAATAGCCTGCCGGCACGGTACGCGCGCGCCATCGCCGACAACTGCTCGGGCAAATGCACCAACGCCATAGGCGAAGTGGACGCGCTGATCCGCGAGAAGCCCGACAATCCCTATTTCTGGGAGCTGAAAGGCAATCTCCACTACTGGAACGGCAAGTATGCCCAGTCGATCCCGCCGTTGCGCAAGGCCCTGCAGCTTGCCGGCGGCGCGGAGCCGCTGATGCAGTCGGAGCTCGCGCAATCGCTGCTGGCCACCGAGGATGCAAGCAAGCTCGACGAGGCGATCACCCTCCTGCGCCGCGCCATCGTCGTTGACGACAGCTATTCGACCAGCCATCACCAGCTGGCCAAGGCCCTGTACAAGAAGGGGCTCTATCCCCAGGCGGATCTGGCCGCGGCGCAGGCCCACTTCGCCGAAGGCAACGTCAAGCAGGCGCAGATCTTCGCCAAGCGCGCGCTCGCCAAGCTGCCGAGGGGCTCGCCGGAATGGATTCGCGCCGAGGACATCATCAACTACAAGTCGCCCACCTGATGCGCCACGCCCGGCTGGTCCGCCGGCGTCCCGCTTGCCCTGGAGATCTGCATGTCTGGTTCGCTGATGAACGCCATAACCTCGCCCAAGGGTGCCGCCCTGCTCGTACCCGCCATCCTGCTGGTTGGCGGCGCGCTGTTCGTCGGGCAGGAGGCCACCAGCCCGGCCGCATCGCAAACCCAAGTCGCAACATCGGCTTCCGAGCCGTCGCAGCCCTCCTCGGGCGCGGCGACCTCGGCACAGCCGGTAGCGGCGTCGGAAAAGCCGGCGGGGGGCAGCGCCTTCTCTCCGGCGCAGCGCAAGGAGCTCGAGACCTTCATCAAGCAGTTCCTGCTCACCAACCCCGAGGTGCTGCTTGATGCCCAGAACGTGCTCGAGGCCAGGATGGGCAAGATCCAGGCCGAGCGCATGGCCGTGGCGATGAAGGAGCATGCCGGCGAGCTCTATCGCTCGGCCGCTTCACCCATCGTCGGCGATGCCCAGGGCGACGTCCCCATCGTCGAGTTCTTCGATTACAACTGCGGCTACTGTCGCAAGGCCTTCCCCGACCTCGCCAAGCTGATGGAGAAGGACAAGAAGATCCGTCTGATCCTCAAGGAGTTCCCGATCCTGTCCAAGGGTTCTGAGGAGGCGTCGCGTGTCGCCCTCGCCGCCAAGATGCAGGGCAAGTACTGGGAGTTCCATAAAGCCATGCTCGAGAGCCGGGGCCAGGCATCGGAGGCCACGGCCCTGCACACGGCCGAGAAGCTCGGGCTCGACATGGCCAAGCTCAAGCGCGACATGGCCTCGCCTGAGGTGAAGAAGGAGATCGATGACACGCGCAAGCTTGCCAGCGGGATCGGCATTCAAGGCACGCCGCACTTTATCGTCGGCGATCACATCATTGCCGGCGCGCCGGAGAATTTGTCCGAGGAGCTCGACAAGTACGTGAGCAACGTCCGCAAGGAAGGGTGCAAGGTTTGCGCCAACTGAGCGGCGCCTGCCCAATGCTTGGGCAGGCAGACCTTTCGCGACTGCGAGAAAGCTGATAAACGGGGTGGCGGCCGATTGAGTTGGCACCTCGGGCCTGCCACCGCGGTCGGCTCCGAACAACCTCAGGCGGCGGCCGATGCCCAAGCCGATCTTCGTGCTCAACGGACCCAACTTGAACCTGCTGGGCATGCGCGAGCCCTCGATCTACGGCACGGAAACCCTCGACGATGTAAGGCTGAGGACGGAGGCGCGGGCGCAAGCCCTGGGCCTCACCGTCGCTTTCCGCCAGTCGAACGTGGAGGGCCAGCTTGTCACCTGGATCCAAGAGGCGCGCGAGAAGGCCTTGGGCATCATTCTCAATGCCGGCGCCTATACGCATACGTCCGTGGCCATACTCGACGCCCTGAACGCTGCAGAAAAGCCGGTGATCGAGCTGCACTTGTCGAACGTCTTCAAGCGCGAGAGCTTCCGGCACCATTCCTACGTGGCACCGGCGGCGCAGGGCGTCATCTGTGGTTTCGGACCGATGGGCTACGAGCTGGCGGTCGAGGCCATGGCCGATCTCCTGCACAAGGGCGCCGCAGGCGGCAAGACGGCCAAGGCATGAGCAAAGGAAGGGGATTGGCTGAGCGGATGGCGAAGGACAACAAGGGCAAGAGCAGCCTGGACCAGGACCTCATCCGCGAGCTGGCAGGCCTTCTCGACGAGACGGGCCTGAGCGAGATCGAAGTCGAGCGCGACGGCGTGCGCGTGCGCGTCGCCCGCCGCGTTGCATTGGAGGCAATGGCGGTCGGCCAGATGCCGGCGGCTGCCGCCGCGGTGCATCCGGCAGGGCCCGCAAAGGCGGCAGAGCCGTCGCCGAAAGAGGCGCCCGACCCCAGCAAGCATCCCGGTTGCGTGCCTTCGCCGATGGTCGGCACCGCCTATCTGTCGCCCGAGCCCAGCGCTCTGCCCTTCATCGAGGTCGGCGCGCGCGTGAGCCAGGGTCAGACGCTCCTGATCATCGAGGCCATGAAGACCATGAACCATATTCCGGCGCCGAAGGCCGGGATCATCGTAGCGATACTTGTCGGGAACGGTCAGCCGGTGGAATTCGGCGAGCCGCTCGCGATCATCGAATAGCACCCACGGAGCCGGCCCGTTTCGATGTTCGAGAAGGTGTTGATCGCCAATCGCGGCGAGATTGCCCTCAGGGTCTTGCGTGCCTGCAAGGAGATCGGCATCCCCACGGTTGCCGTGCATTCCACGGCGGACGCGGATGCCATGCACGTGCGGCTCGCGGACGAGAGCGTGTGCATCGGCCCGCCGCCGGCGGCGGAGAGCTACCTCAATATCCCCCGGCTGCTGGCCGCCTGCGAGATCACGGGTGCCGATGCCATCCATCCCGGCTACGGCTTCCTGTCGGAGAACGCGCGCTTTGCCGAGATCCTGGAGGAGCACGGCATAACCTTCATCGGCCCCACCTCCGAGCACATCCGGATCATGGGTGACAAGATCGAGGCCAAGGCCACGGCGACGCGGCTCGGCATCCCGGTGGTGCCGGGCTCCGAGGGGGCGATCGCCAACGAGCCGCAGGCGCGCAAGATCGCCGGCCAGATGGGCTTCCCGGTCCTCATCAAAGCGGCGGCCGGCGGTGGCGGTCGCGGCATGAAGGTGGCGCGTTCGCCCGAGGAACTCGATATGGCGCTGAAGACCGCGCGGGCCGAGGCCAAGGCGGCCTTCGGCGACGACAGCGTCTATCTCGAGAAATACCTGGAAAAGCCGCGCCACATCGAGATCCAGGTGTTCGGCGACGGCAAGGGCGGCGCGGTGCACCTGGGCGAGCGGGATTGTTCGCTGCAGCGCCGCCACCAGAAGGTGTGGGAGGAGGCGCCCTCGCCCGCCCTCAACGACGAGCAGCGCAAGACCATCGGCGGCGTGGTCGCCAAGGCCATGCAGAAGCTCAAGTACCGGGGCGCGGGGACCGTGGAGTTCCTCTATCAGGACGGCGAGTTCTTCTTCATCGAGATGAACACGCGCCTGCAGGTGGAGCACCCGGTGACGGAGATGATCACCGGGCTCGACCTCGTCATCGAGCAGATCGGCATCGCGGCGGGGCGTCCGCTGTCGGTATCGCAGAAAGACGTGGTGCTCTCGGGCCACGCCATCGAGTGCCGCATCAACGCCGAGAACCCCAGGACATTCATGCCCTCGCCCGGCGTCATCACCTACTGGCACCCGCCGGGCGGCTTGGGCGTGAGGGTGGACAGCGGCGCCTACCAGGGCTATCGCATCCCACCTTATTACGACAGCCTGATCGGCAAGCTGATCGTGCATGGCAAGAGCCGCAACGAATGCCTGATGCGGCTCAAGCGTTGCCTGTCGGAGTTCGTGATCGGCGGGATCGAGACCACTATCCCGCTGTTCACCGAGCTGGTCGGTCAGCCGGACATCGCCAATGGTTTGTATGATATTCACTGGCTCGAGAAATTCCTGCAAAAACCATAATTCGAGGGAAAGGGTGTCGGCCGGCGAGAACTGCGCCAAGTGTCGACGGGGGACTGGGCCCAAGAGCTGACTGAAATGGCGTCGCGCGACGACATCATCATCGACATCACGCCGCAGGTGCTCCTCAAGGCCTATTCGTGCGGGATCTTCCCCATGGCCGAAAGCGCCGAGGACGCGGCGCTCTATTGGATCGAGCCGCAGCAGCGCGGCATTCTCCTGCTCGACCAGGTGCATGTGCCCAAGCGGCTTGCCCGCACCATCCGCCAGCGCGTCTACGAGGTCAGGATCGACACCAACTTCGAGGCCGTGATCGATGGCTGCGCCACGCCGAGCTCCGGGCGGCGCACGACCTGGATCAACCGCAAGATCCGCAACCTCTACCGCGACCTGTTCGACACCGGCTATTGCCACACGGTCGAGACCTGGCACGGGACGCAGCTGGTGGGCGGGCTCTACGGCGTCTCGCTGGGCGGCGCCTTCTTCGGGGAGAGCATGTTCTCGACCGCCCGCGACGCCAGCAAGGTGGCGCTCATCTACCTGTGCGCGCGGCTGATCCACGGCGGCTTCTCGCTGCTCGACACGCAGTTCGTCACCGAGCACCTGAAACAGTTCGGCACCATGGAGATCGAGCGTGCCGAGTTCCATTCCCTGCTCGAGAAATCGCTGTTGCACGCGGCCGATTTCCGGCGACTGCCCGTCGATGCCAGCCCGCAGCAGGTACTCGATCTGATCGAGTGGAAGCACGCCTGAGCAAGATCGTTTCTGATCGAAGCCCTTCGCTTCGATCACGGAAGGTGAAGCCTCGAGGACCGCGGGGCGGCTATTTGATCAAGACGGCGTAGGCGGCGTTTCCCGGCAGATGGCAGAAGCCTACCCGCCATTGCACGGGCCGATCGTCGTCCGTGACGATCACACGATCCAGTTTCAGCAGGATTGTGCCCGGCTCGACGCCGAGTTGGGTAACAACGACCGGCGGCGCCTGTGCGAGCCTGATCTCTTCCTCTGCCGAGGCGAGGCGGACCCCGCAATTCTGCGCGATGGCCAGAAGGTGGTCGCCGGCGTCGGCAACGTCGAGGCCGGGCAAGCGGCTCAACGCCAAAGATACCTCCTCGTACATCAGCAGCCGTCCCCGGTCGCGCCGCAGCCGCGTGATGTGCAGGACCATTTCGGTTGAACCCAGCTGCAACCGCTCCTGCTCGACCGCGTCGGCGTGGCGCGTCGTTTGCTGCAGCACTTCGAAGGTGCCCCCGATCGGCTTTCCGCTCTCGTCGGTGATGCCGTTGAAGCGGTTCAGCATCGCATCGGAGGTCTGGTCGACGACGCTGGTGCCGCGGCCCTGGCGGCGCAGAACCAGCCGTTCCTCCTCCAGCCCGTCGAGGGCCTTGCGCATGGTGCCCATGCTGACGCCCAGCTTCCGCGCCAGCTCGTCCTCGCTCGGCAGCATCGAGCCGGGCTTCCACTCGCCCTGTGCGATGCGTTGAGCCAGAAGGTCGCGAACTTGAAGGTAGAGGGGTCGCTTTGAGAATTTCTGTGGCTCCGACATTGGCAATCCCCGCTGCAGCCGGATCGAAATGCTTTGTTGCTCTCCATTGGTTCCAACGAATGGAACCGATTCCGGTTCCATCCAATCGAAGAATGGCACGTCGTCGCCCGCCTGTTAAGGCGACTTTCGACCATTCGGCCTTCAGTGAGAGTACATTCTCTGCCCGACAATCGGGCGAGGCTGCGTTCGACGCCGGCAACGGCACCAGGTCAGCGCGGTGGTCGGCGGCGGCGCAGGTTCGGATCGAACCGCGGCGGCTCGGTCGGTTCGGCGGGTCTTGTGTCCGGCGCGGTGCCCGCTTGCGGCACCGCCTGAGGAGACGCCACGCGGCTGAGCGCAACCCGTCAGCCACACGTCGAACACCGGATGCTCGACCGCGTTGAGGCCGGGGCTGTCGGCAAACATCCAGCCCGTGAAGATGCGCTTCTCCTTGCCGTCGAGAAGCATCTCGTCCACTTCCACGAAGCTCGTCGTCTTGGGCGGCTCGGTGGGCGCGCGCGTGTAGCACACCCTGGGCGTCACCTTGAGAGCGCCGAAGCTCTTCGTCTCGTTGAGCGGCACCTCGAGCCTGGAGATCTTGGCCGTGACCTTGTCGAGAGCGGCGAAGATCGCCACCGCGTTCTCCATGCGTTGGGCAGAGGAGGGCGCGGACGGCACCAGGGCGAGAATGAGTGTGCTCATGCCGCCGAGGAGGCAAAGGCGGGCAAACTTGACGATGCGCTGACCGCGCGTGTGTCTCATGCGGACGTCAGGCCCTGCTGACCTTGCCAACTCCCGGCACCTGCGTGAATCGCGAACGTGGCGCAAGCGTGACCGCGACGGTGACCGGCGTTACCGCGGCCGCCATGCCTTGTAGTCGCCCGTGGCTTTGGGCCGCCGGCCCGAGGCCAGGATGCTGCCGGGAGGGCGATAGGCCTCACGTGTGCCGGTCATGTTCATGCGATGCGGCTTTTCCCAGGCCCGCGGCTTGTAGTCCTCCGCGGTCGGCGGCGTATCGACGAGATAGTGCATCCAGCCGTGCCACTCCGGCGGCACCTGGCTGGCCTCGGCCAGATTCTTGTAGATCACCCAGCGGCGCGGCACGCCGAGCGGACCGACGCCCTTCTTCTGGACGTAGTAGCGGTTGCCGGCGGCGTCCTCGCCGAGGAAGCGGCCTCTGAAGCCTGTGTAAAGGCGGTTGGACCAAGTGTTGCCGCCCCACCAGCTGAAGATTTCGCTGAAAACGCCCATGCCGCGGCCCTGTTCTTGTCCATGGCGTTATGGCACTCGCTCGAGCCCTCTGTCCATGGCGGGAGCACGCGGCAGAAGTGCAACAGACAGTCGAGTTTGAATCTGTTTAGTGTGCACGAGCAGGGGACGAGGGGTGCAGAATTCCGGGATGGCGCGCCCCCGAGAGAACGCCGCACAGGCGCAAAATCCTTGGCCAGCGGGCGATGTGCGGCCGCTCATCCACAGGTTCCGGTCCCCAGCCTCCCACCTACTACATTTAGTATGCGTGCCATCTACTACCCACAAGCGGTCGTGGACGAGCGCCTCCGAATCGTCATAGTTTCAACTCACGGGCGCCGGCCAACCGGCCACCGCGCCTTCCAGTAAACCTCCAGTACAAGGTACGCCCGCCGCCACGCGTTACGTGCGCAAGGCGGGCGCTCACGCGAGGCGGAGAAGAAGAGCTCCGCAGCGCGCGGGTGGCTGTGTGTCTCGCGTCGTCCTGTTTCAGCCGCGAAGCCTTCGTCGAGGACCAAGCGCGGTGGCGTAAGCGTCGAGTTCGTTTCCAGACATCAAGACCTGAAGATAGCGCCGCCTGTGTTGCGTTCGGCGCCAGCAGCGAACGCACAACGGGGGCATACGATGCAGATCGCGCGGCGGTTCACCACAGCGGGCAAGTCACCTTACGAGAAGATCCCGTTTCGCCGTGCCACTTCCGAGATCAAGAACCCGGACGGCTCCGTCGTCTTCCGACAAGAGAGCTTCGCGGTCCCCGAGCACTGGAGCCAGGTCGCAGCCGACATCCTGGCGCAGAAGTACTTCCGCAAGGCGGGCGTTCCCGCGCGCCTGAAACGCGTGGAGGAGACCCAGGTTCCTTCCTGGTTGTGGCGCTCGGTCGCCGATGAGCGCGCGCTCGCGGAACGGCCCGAGGCAGAACGCATCATTGGCGAGAACGACGCGCGCCAGGTGTTCGACCGCCTGGCCGGCACCTGGACCTACTGGGGCTGGAAGGGCGGCTACTTCACGTCCCGCGCCGCAGGCGCACAAGCCGGCGTCGGGTCGGAGGCCCGCCTTCGGCAGGAAGCCGGCTATGGCCCATTCGGGCCGGGCGAGGAGGACGCGCGCGCCTTCTACGACGAGCATCGCTACATGCTCGCCATGCAGTTTGGCGCGCCGAACTCACCGCAGTGGTTCAACACCGGCCTGCATTGGGCCTACGGCATCGACGGCCCCGGCCAGGGCCACTACTACGCCGACCATGTGACCGGCGAGGTCACCCAGTCGCAGTCGGCCTACGAGCATCCCCAGCCGCACGCCTGCTTCATCCAGTCGATCGAGGACGATCTCGTCAACGAGGGCGGGATCATGGACCTGTGGGTGCGGGAAGCGCGCCTGTTCAAGTACGGCTCTGGCACGGGCTCCAACTTCTCCAACCTGCGGGCCGAGAACGAGCGGCTGTCGGGCGGCGGCAAGTCGTCGGGCCTGATGAGCTTCCTCAAGATCGGCGACCGCGCCGCCGGCGCCATCAAGTCGGGCGGCACCACGCGGCGCGCTGCCAAGATGGTGGTGGTCGACATCGACCATCCCGACATCGAGGCCTATATCGACTGGAAGGTGAAGGAGGAGCAGAAGGTCGCGGCCCTCGTCACCGGCTCCAAGATCTGCCAGCGCCGGCTCAAGGCCATTATGAAGGCCTGCGTCAACTGCGAGGCGGAGGGTGACGCCTGCTTCGAGCCGACCAAGAACCCGGCGCTCAAGCGGGCGGTCAAGGAAGCGCGCCGCGACCTGGTGCCGGACAACTACATCCGGCGCGTCATCCAGTTCGCCAAGCTCGGCTACAAGGAGATCGAGTTCCCCATCTACGACACCGACTGGGACAGCGAGGCCTACCTCGACGGTCTCGGGCCAGAACTCCAACAACTCCGTGCGCGTGACGGATGCGTTCCTGGAGGCGGTCGAGGGCGACGGTGACTGGGCGCTGACGGCGCGCCTCGGCGGCCGCACGGTTGAGACGCTGAAAGCGCGCGACCTGTGGGAGAAGGTGGGCCACGCAGCCTGGGCTAGCGCCGACCCCGGCATCCAGTTCCACACCACCATCAACGACTGGCACACCTGCCCCAAGTCGGGCCCGATCCGCGCGTCCAACCCGTGCTCGGAGTACATGTTCCTCGACGACACGGCGTGCAACCTCGCCTCGCTCAACCTGATGCGGTTCCGCACTTCTCCCTCTCCCCGCCTGCGGGGAGAGGGTCGGGGTGAGGGGCAGCCGCACACGTCGGCGCAAGCTTCTGCCCCTCACCCTAGCCCTCTCCCCGTAAGCGCGGAGAGAGGGGACTTCGACATCGAGGGCTTCGAGCATGCCTGCCGGCTGTGGACCATCGCGCTCGAGATCTCGGTGCTGATGGCGCAGTTCCCCTCGCGCCGCATCGCGGAGCTTTCCTATCGCTACCGCACGCTGGGGCTGGGCTTTGCCAACATCGGCGGACTGCTGATGGCGTCGGGCATTCCCTATGACAGCCCCGAGGGCCGCGCCATCTGCGGGGCGGTCTCTGCCATCATGACGGGCGTCGCCTACGCCACCAGCGCCGAGATGGCCAAGGAGCTCGGGCCCTTCGCCGGCTACGCGGAGAACGCGCCGGATATGCTGCGCGTCGTGCGCAATCACCGCCGCGCCGCCTACGGCTACAAGGACGGCTACGAGAAGCTCGCCAATGCCCCGGTGCCGCTCGATGCCGCGTCGTGCCCCGACGGCAGCCTGATCGAGGCGGCCAAGCGGGCCTGGGACCGGGCCATCGCGCTCGGCCAGGAGCACGGCTACCGCAATGCCCAGGCAACCGTGATCGCGCCGACCGGCACCATCGGCCTCGTCATGGACTGCGACACGACCGGCATCGAGCCCGACTTCGCGCTGGTCAAGTTCAAGAAGCTTGCCGGCGGCGGTTACTTCAAGATCATCAACCAGGCTGTCCCCGAGGCCCTGCGCACGCTGGGCTGCGGGGAGGCCGAGATCGCCGAGATCGAAGCCTACGCCGTCGGCCACGGCACGCTTGCCCAGGCGCCCGCCATCAATCACGCGACCTTGAAGGCCAAGGGCTTCACCGATGAAGTGCTGCGCAAGCTCGATAGCGCGCTCAAAACCGCCTTCGACATCTCCTTCGTGTTCAATCGCTGGACCCTGGGCGAGGCGTTCCTCACCCAGACGCTCAAGATCGCGCCGGAGAAGCTGGCGGAGCCCGGTTTCGACCTGCTCGCCCATCTCGGCTTCTCCAAGGAGAACATCGAGGCGGCGAACGAGCATGCATGCGGGGCGATGACGCTGGAAGGCGCGCCGCACCTGTCGCCGGAGCATCTTGCCGTGTTCGACTGCGCCAGCCCCTGCGGCCGCAAGGGCAAGCGGTATCTCTCCTGGCAAAGCCACATCCACATGATGGCGGCGAGCCAGCCCTTCATCTCGGGCGCCATCTCCAAGACCATCAACATGCCCAACGAGGCGGGCGTGGAGGACTGCAAGCAGGCCTACATGCTCTCCTGGCGGCTGGCGCTGAAGGCCAACGCGCTCTACCGCGACGGCTCCAAGCTCTCCCAGCCGCTCAACGCGCAGCTGCTTGCCGACGACGCGGACGAGGCCGAGGAGGTGGCCGAGCAGCTCATGGCCGACAAGCCGATGGCGGCCCGTGCAAGCATGGCGGCCGAGCGCATCGTCGAGAAGATCGTGCAGCGGCAGCGCGAGCGCGAGAAGCTGCCCAACCGGCGCAAGAGCTACACGCAGAAGGCGACCGTCGGCGGCCACAAGGTCTACCTGCATACCGGCGAGTACGAGGACGGGCGGCTCGGCGAGATCTTCATCGACATGCACAAGGAGGGCGCCGCCTTCCGCAGCCTGATGAACAACTTCGCCATCGCCATCTCGCTGGGTCTGCAGTACGGCGTGCCGCTGGAGGAGTATGTCGACGCCTTCACCTTCACGCGCTTCGAGCCGGCGGGCCTGGTGCAGGGCAACGACACCATCAAGAACGCCACCTCGATCCTCGACTACATCTTCCGCGAGCTCGCCGTGTCCTATCTCGGCCGCAACGATCTCGCCCACGTCGATCTGAGCGAGGTCGCCAACACCGGTCTCGGCTCATCCGAGGAAGAGCTGGAGGAGGACCGCGAGCCGCCGCCGGCTGCCAAGTATCTCTCGCGCGGGCTGCTGCGCGGGCAGGAGAGCCGCGTGCTGGCGCTGCGTTCCACCACCAGTGCGGTGGCTATCTCGGCGGTGGCCGAGGAGGCGGACCCGATGGGCCCCGTCGCCTCGCTGCAGCAGGAGGTGTCGACGGCCTTCAAGCCGGTCAAGGCGCGCATGGAAGCGGCCGTGGCCGCGCTCACCAGCGTGCAGCAGGAGATCGGGGGTGGGCTCGCCAAGCCCAAGGTCGATGCTAGCGTGGCTGAGATCGCGCGCCAGCTTGCCGACCAGCTCGATGCGCGGGCCAAGTCGCGCATTGCCCGGGAGAACATTGAGGCCGATCGCGTGGCCGAGGCCCGTGTCAAGGGCTACGAGGGCGAGAGCTGCCGCGAGTGCGGGAACTTCACGCTGCTGCGCAACGGCACCTGCCTCAAGTGCGACACCTGCGGCGGCACCAGCGGGTGCAGCTGAGGGGATCAGGGGCCCCCACCATTGTGTGGGCTCCTTCATTGTTGGGATACTGATGTGGATGACTACGACGATTATCCGGTAGCCGCTCGTAGTGACGAGGAGTTGGAGGACATTGCTGACGCAATTCGCAAGCGGCTCGGTATGTCTGACGTCGACATTCTGACCGCGCGCGAAATTCTTGGACGTCTTACGGATAAGTTTGGCGTCGAAATTGTACCGCGCTCCGACGCAGAAATGGGCCGGAAAGAGGCGTATACCACCTCGAACCCGAGCCGCATCTTCTTTAGCGAGTTGACCTTCAGAGCCGTCCAAGCCAATGAGCCCCGAGGAACTTATGACGGTGGCCCACGAAGTCATGCACCTATTTGTGCACCCCGGCGCGCCCAAAGCGCGTGCAGCCGATGGGAACAAGACGCCTAAGTGCATAAGGCCGCCAGAGTTTGCAGAGCGACAGGCCAGAGTGGGGGCAGCCGCCTTCTTGATGCCTCGGACAATCCTTCTGTCGGTTGGCTCAGCTGGCGAACTGCAGCTCAAGTGCCAAGTGAGCAAAGAGGCGGCCGAGATACGCTTCACTCGGTGGCGTCGAGCGAGAACGGGGCGACCCGAACTGCCATTCGTACGCGATCACATCAACCACCTGAAATCACTGTCTCGACAAAGGGGACGCGACGTTGCATTCGGCAAGCAGGAACGGGCTCGAGCTCTTTGGGAGACATTGGAGCCCATCGATGGGAGGGACCCGAGATTTTATCGACTGTGTAGCGAGCGCAAGTTCATGGTGGCATGGCTAGAATTCGAGAAATTGACTGAGTGCGGTTGGCTTATCCGGGACAACAAGATCGTTGCCACTATCGCCCTCGATAGAGGGTAACCGGCCTCCGGCGCTAGATGCTTGACCCCCCCCTAACCCCTCCCCGTCAAGGGGAGGGGAATCCGGTGGCGCTCGCCTTACCCTTCATGCGCCGTCGACGGCGGCCTAGTCCAAATCGCGCACCCAGAGCACGCGGAAGGTGCGCAGGACGCCGTCGTGCTCGGTGATGGACACGTACTCGCCGGGGACGAAGTGGTGGCGGTCGAACTTGAAGCCGGCCTCGTCGTCGTCGGTGCGCTTGGCGTCGTAGTCGAACGCCCACGAGCCGCCGCGGCGGTGGACGAGGTGGCCGATCTCGTCCTTCTCGCCCGCCCAGAACCTCTTGACGCGGCACCGCTCCTTGTTGGCGCGCCACTCCTCGGCGATGAGATTGCCCTTCTCATCGAGCGGGGCGGCGAACTCGTAGCCGCGCTCGTTGCTGCCCGACGGAAACTCGTGATCGCGGGCGAGCTCCAGCCTGATGCGCTTCATCGTCATGGGATTGCCTTTTCCTCCTAGAGCGTAGCGAGCAGCGGCGAGCCGCCTCAGGCTTGGTCCTGCATCTTGCGCACCTCGTCCTGCAGCTGGCGGCCGGCTGCATCGAAGGCGTCCCGGATCGTCACGTGCGCGTCCTCGTGCCGGCCCGTCGCGCCGGGATCGCGGCTCACGTCGACGTGCTTGCCGTCCGGCAGCTCCAGATGGACCCGGACGCTGTAGGTATCGCCTTTGTGGTGGCGATGCTGAGGCCGCGCGATCACGACGCGCGCCGACGTGATGCGGTTATAGAAGCGCTCGAGCCTCTGCACCTCGGTTCGGATCGCCGTCTCCAGCGCATCGGAATGGTCGAGGTGCTCGAAGGCGATCTGGAGGGGCGTTTGCATCGTTGTGGCCTCGTATGTTTTTGCCCGGCAGCGTCCTCGCCGGGGCGCCGGCGCCAATCGCGCGCGGCTTGGCGACTGGGATAGCGGGTCAATGCGACATCAGAACGGGGATGGTCATGTTCTTGAGAACATGGTCGGTGGCGCCGCCCATGACAAGCTCGCGCAGCCGCGAATGTCCGTAGCACCCCATCACCAGCAGGTCCGCGCCATAGTCCTTCGCACAGTCGAGCAGCGTGCGCCCGACATTCGAGTAGGGCCGCACCGTTTCGGCCGCCTCGCAGTTCACGCCGTGGCGCGCAAGGCTGATGCAGATGTCCACGGCGGGCAGGTCCTGCGCGGTCGCATCCTCCGATTGCGGGTTGACCCAGACGCATTTGACCGCGCCCGCGCGCTGGAGCAGGGGCAGCGCGTCGAACACGGCGCGGGCCGCCTCGCGGCGCGCGTTCCAGGCGATGAGGATCTTGCGGCCCATCGCCTCGCGCGAGCCTTCGTTGGGGATGACCAGGACCGGGCGCCCGCTTCCCATGACCAGCCGGTCCGCGACATCGAGATGGCCTGACCCCGGCCACTTCGGGTCGGTCTGGGCGGCGACGATGAGGTCCGCCGCATGGGCGTGCTCCAGCGCGACATCGGCGACCGTGCGCGTGCCGGCCTCGATCTCGCGCCATTCGGCGGGCAGGTTTTGCGCTCGACCCATGGCCTCGAAAGCCGCCTTCATCGCGGGGTTCTCGGCCCGATAGGCAACGCAATGATCGTCCACGATCACGGTCTCCGGCGCGCCCGGCATGCCGGCCGGAACGACGACCGCCGGCGGCGTGATCGAGAGGCCGGTCAGGTGCGCCTCAAAAGCGCTTGCGATCTCGGCGGCAGGCTCCAGGACACGGCTCAGGCGAGCCTTGTCGTTCAAGTGGGCAAGAACGGTCTTGTAGGTCATTGCAACCTCACGGGGCCTGCACGTGGTGCCTGATAGTCCCCGTCGTCGATTGAGACGTTGATGCAGGTCAAACCGTTCATGCTCTGCGAGAGGGCTCTGCGAGAGGGCCCTCTCGTCAGGGCAGAGAAGGATTGATGCTGATCAAGGCGGCGCGCCGGCAAGCACGTAGTGTTTGCTGCGGGCTGCAAGGGCAGGCCTAGGCCTAAGGTGATGTGATGTTCAAGCATATTCTGATTGCGAGCGATGGATCGGACCTGGCCAAGCAGGCCGAGGATCAGGGGCTCGAGCTTGCCAAGGTGCTGAAGGCCAAGGTGCTGGCCGTGACGGTGACGGAGTCCTGGGCCGCGGTCGTCTCGGGAGAGGCAGCCCTGGGCTTTCCGATCGAGGACTACGACAGGTCGGCGAAAGAAAGCGCCGCCAAGATCCTGGCGCCGATCGGCGAGAAAGCCAAGAAGATGGGGGTCGACTGCGACACGGCGCACGTTCCCGACCAGTTCCCCGCCGAAGGCATCATTGCCGCCGCCAAGGAGCATGGCTGCGACCTCATCGTGATGGCCTCGCACGGCCGTCGCGGCCTCGCCAAGCTGTTCCTCGGCAGCGAGGCCACCAAGGTGCTCACGCTCAGCACGGTGCCGGTCCTGGTTTGCCGCTGAGGGCAAGGCCCTTAACCAACCTGAACCAACCTGAACCAATTGGGCAGGCGTCCCGGTTCGATCGGCAGCCTGTGCGGGCCGTGGGCTATTACAATCTGATACAATTTCTTTCCAAGGCGTTGAACGGGCGCGACGGAAGGATGGTGGGTTGGCCTTAACGATTTCGGCAAGGAGCCCACCCGATGCAAACCCAGTCCCACACCTCCCATATCGCGACCGGTGCCCGCGCAGCGACGGGCTTCGAGCAGAGCTTGGCGCACGCGTCCCTGCGCCGGGTGGAGGCTAAGGAGTTCCTGTTTGCCGAGGGCGACCCCACCACCCATCTCTTCCGCGTCGAGACCGGCGCGATCTCGCTTTACAAGGTGCTGGCCGACGGGCGGCGTCAGGTTGTCGGCTTCGCCTACCCGGGCGACCTGATCGGCCTGGGGGCCCAGGGCGATCACGTGATGAACGCGCAGGCGATCAAGCCGACGCGCGTGCGCTGTCTCCCCGTCGCCACCCTGCATCAGTCCGCCGCCAAGGACCCAACGCTCGGCTTCAGGCTCTACGAGGCCCTGGCACGGGAGCTGGCCGCCACGCGCGATCTCATGCTCACCACGGGCCAGCGCAGTGCCACGGAGCGCGTGGTGGGTTTCCTGCTGGCGCTGTCGCGCCGGAACACGCGCAACGGACAGGACCCGGCCTTCTTCGAGCTTCCCATGACGCGCGCCGATATCGGCGATTTCCTCGGCCTGACCATCGAGACTGTGAGCCGTACGTTCACCAAGCTCAAATCCATCGGGCTGATCGAGCTGCCGCAGAGCAATCGCGTGAAGCTGGTCGCTATCGAGGCGCTCGAAAGCCTGGCCGAGGGCGAGGGCCAGGGCATCTGAGGTCAGGGCATCTGAGGCCAGGGCATCTGAGGCCAGGGCATCTGAGGCAAGGCCTGCCCGAGGGAGGCCGACGGGTGGAGGAGCGTGGTGCCCTACGCTGCGAATGATGATCTGCCCCGATCCGTGCAAAGCCACTTGCCGGCGCATGCCCAGGACATCTTTCGCAGTGCCTTCAATCATGCGTGGGCCACCTACAGCGCCAGGGATTCCGCCCGCACTGAGGAGATCGCCCATCGCGTCGCCTGGGCAGCCGTCAAGAAGCGCTACCGCAAGGCCGGCGACATCTGGGTGCCGATAGACGATACGGAGTTTCCTCCAGAAGGCTGACTTCTTCTGGGCTCATTGCCTCGAAAGGGAGGCCACCTCGGGGTGCGTCGCCAGGAAATGGCGCAGAGCCATGAAGAGCTCGCGCGCATGGCTGCGGTCGTGTCGCGCCAGCGCCGCGCGGATGTCGTCGCGCAGCATGTCGCGGATCCGTTCCGCGCCGTGGTCCTGACCGAGGAGATAGTGCGCCAGCGCCGCCGCTGCGATCTCGGGGATGTGCTCGTGCTCGGCGATCGCCAGCACCTCCTCCTCGCTCAGGTCGCACATGGCGATGCAGTCCTCGAGCGTGATCATGACGATCCCCGGCCCAGGTCCGTGTCCGCGAACTCGGCGACAACGGGGGCGTGATAGGAGGAGGAGCTCTGCACGTGCCGGGCGTAGCCCACGAGCTCATCGCCCAGGGTCTCGTTGTGCACGTCGACGGTCTTGAAGTGCCCGTAGAGCGCGCGACTTGCGACGATGTGATCCAGCATCTGCGGCCGGCCGTGGTGCAGGACGCTCCATCGCCGATCCCGGGGCAGCGCGCGATCGAGCAGTACGAGCGAGCGCGCCGATAGCATGGCGTTGCCTGTATCTTCCTCCCCGCCCAGGACGATGCGCAGCGCCGCCTCGTGATCCTCTGCGTTGAAGTCGCCGCCGAGCGCGATCAGGCGCTGCGGGTCGGCCTCGAACAGCTGCTCGACAAGCAAGCGCACCTCGAGCGCCTGGGCCGCGCGCCGCATGGCGGAGAGGAAATAGCCCTCGGCCCAGCCGCCCACCGACTTCCACACGAACGGCTCGAGCTTCTGGCCGGCAATGCTGGTCGCCAGCGGCGCCCGCAAATGCAGATTGATTACGGCGAGGCTCTTGCCGCCGGGCAGCTCGACCTCGGTCAGGAGGATGGGCCGGTCGAACCTGACGGGCTGGGCATCGGCAACGGGCGGAACGGCCGTCGCCGGCTGGTATCTGGGCGGCGCGACGAGGTCGTTTTGATAGTCGCGGTGGGCGCTGATCGGAAAGCGCGACAGCGTGACGAGGTTGTGCACGTCGGCAATCCCGTGGCCCTTGCCGGCGGTCGTGGTCGCGCGCTCATAGTCGGCGTACCTGGTGCCGGCAAGGAGCCGGTCGAGCGCCGCCAGCCTGCGCCGATCCTCGCCCGCCACACGCTGGGCATTGACCTCCTGCAGGCAGAGGATGTCGGCCTCCAGCCGCTCGAGCGTGGGCCGCAGCACCTCCGCGCGCACCTCGATGGGCACCTTCGCCTTCGGTGGCAGGTCGAGGCTTTCCAGATTGAAGGTCGCCAGCCGCATGCAAGATTCCCTTAGGTTTGCTTAGATTTGTCTGGGATTTGCGCCGATCTCCCATTGATGGAGATCAAGTGCCGCTCGGGCCCCAAGGGTCGCCAGCCGGCCGGCGACGGCACGGCCCGGGCGGCGGCCCGATTCAGGGGAACAAGAGGTTTGCCGGCAGGCTCTGGACGATCGGCGGCAGGCCATTGACGCGGGGGTTCATGACAACTATGTGAAGGCGCCCGGTGGGGAGTCCAGTTGGAGTCCCGCCTCGCCGGCCTCGCGCATAGTCTGGTGCGCGCGAATTCGCGGTTTCGGATCTCTTGGCAGGGAGCAGGTCATGGAACTCTCGAATTACGAACTTGTCCGGTATCCGTCGGGTCAGCTCGTCATCACGCGCAAGGACGCCAAGAACGCCGGCTTTCGCGACATCGTCGCGGTGTTCGCCAGCGAGGCCGAAGCGCTCCGCGCGCTCGACCGGCTCACCGGCGGCCAGTTGGCCTCGCAACCCTCGCTGGCACTGGCTGGTTGAAAATCGAACGCACGACTAGGTGCGGCCACACGAATCAGTGTTGATCGGCCCCTGACTGGCAGGCGATGTCCTGCGTCCTGCATGCATGGGACCGAGGGGGCCCGAGGACCGATGGCCGCCGACTCACCATTGCGACATCCAAGCATCTACCTTCTAGGCGACCACCTCGACGCGGCGCTGGCCATGGGCGAGGACCTGCTGACCGAGAAGGTCGCCCTTGCCGACCCGGTGCGCAAGCTCACCATCGCGCGGCTGGTCAGGCAGGATCGCGAGGCGGCCGATTTCCTGTCGAGCGTGCGCACGCTGGAGCTCAGCCTCATATCGCGGCTGATGCAGGCCCGCAGGCACTGCGAGGAGTTCAAGCGGCGCGAGACCCGATTGAGGGTCCCGATCACCTTGTTCGTGGCCGGCACGACCCCGCTCGCCGATGCCGCGGCCGAGCTCGGCGACACCACCGTGCGCGATTTCCGCACCGGCGACACGATGCACGCCTTCCTGCGCAGTCGGGGCCTGATCGCTCACGACGCTGCGGGCTTTGTGGGCCTCACCCAGCTGGCCGTGACCGAGGACTATCTGGTGGCCGGCCGCATCCGTCTTGGCACCTTGCTCGATCTCGTCGCGGCGTTTCTGGATGGCCTCGACCTGATGTTCGATCTCTACGGGGAGGCGGCGCAGGCTCCAGGCACGAGGGATACCGTGCCGGCCGAGGAGATGGAGGGCTCGCCCGCCGAATCGAGCCGCGCCACCTGAGGCGCCTCGCCGCACGCTCTGCCCGATTCCCCTCTGTCCCGTGAAGCCGCAGCGCTTGCCCTTCCAAGCTGGGGCATCACCAATTCTCTCTGCGCGATCACTGTTTATCACGCACTCGCGAACGGGGCTTCTCGCGACCGCACACCGCACTATTTGACTGAGCACGGGCCGCAACGGCTCGCCTTCAAGCAAGACAAACCCAGCACGGGAGTACGAACCATGAAGATGATCATGTCCACCCTTGTCGCCCTGTCGGTGCTCACCGGCGTCGCTGCGTCGGCCAACGCCTTCGATGCGAAGACCTTCTACGAGCAGCAGGACAGCGCGCGCTACTGAGTGAGCGCACTGTCTGACTGAATGCAGGCCGCGATGGCTCGCCTTAAGCAAGACCAACCCTACTTGGGAGTACGAACCATGAAGATGATCATTTCCACCCTTGTCGCCCTGTCGGTGCTCACTGGCGTTGCCGCGTCGGCCAGCGCCTTCGACGCCAAGACGTTCTTCGCGCAGCAGGACAGCCAGAAGTACTGAGCGGACGTCCACTGCTTCGTAAACGGCAAGGCCCGCGAGCTAACCCTCGCGGGCTTTCGCCGTTCAGAGGGGACGATGCCCAAGGGCTGTGTGCCTAAGGGACGTAAATCAGAAATCTTGAGCTTGAGGAGCTGCGGAAAGAAGGCCTGCAGCCCCTGCCCGAACAGCCAGAGCATGGCGGTGAGCACGATCAGGGCCGGCACGGCCGCGAATACCACCTTGACGAGAAAGAACATCAGCTTGCTGAACGGCACATCGAAATCGACCACGGTGGCCGCCGGCGTCTGCGCGCGCTGAACCGCCTCCTCGCGCTCGGGCAGGGCAAGCGTGCTCTCGCGCTCCACCCGTTCACGCGACGCCCGTTCTCGCTCGCGCGCGTCGCGCTCGCGCTTGATCGTGCGCGGCAAGTCGTCGTCGAGGGTCATCGCGAAGGTCGGTTCCGGCATGATCCGGCGGCTCCCCAAATAGGCCGCGACGGGAGGACTGCTCAGGTCGTCGGGAAAACCGCCATGGGCCTTGATTGGCCGCCGCTTACGCCGATACCTTGTGCTTGCCCTCGGGCCGCTGGAGGATGAACTGTGCTGCAGCAATTTGGCGGTTTCTGGATGGGCGGCGGCTCCGGCGTGGTTTGATCGGAATATGAACCAGTCTGGCCCTGCCCCCCAGTTGGCCCGCGGCGGTGCCCCACCCCGCGCCCCGGCCCGGTTCGCGGACCCCGACGAGGCAAGGGCGGCGGTGGCGGATTTCGACCTTCGCCGGCTGCCTTTCGCCTTTTACGCCAACCCCTATCCCTACTATGGCGCGCTGCGCGAGCACGCCCCCGTGCACCGGCTGCCGGACGGCAGCTACTTCCTCTCCCGCTATGGCGACTGCGTGGCCGTCTACAAGGACGCGCTTGCCTTCTCCTCGGACAAGAAGCGCGAGTTTGCGCCCAAGTACGGCGACAGCCTGCTCTTCGAGCACCACACCACCAGCCTGGTGTTCAACGATCCGCCGCTGCACACGCGGGTGCGCCGCATCATCGCAGGTGCCTTCACGCCGCGGTCGATTGCCGACATGGAGGGCCCCGTCACGCGGCTCATCGACGGCCTCATGGACGCGATCGCCGACAAGGGCGAGGCCGATCTCATCCCCGATCTTGCCGGTGCCGTGCCGGTCGAGGTGATCGGCAATCTGTTGGCCGTGCCGCGCGAGGAGCGCGGGCCCTTGCGCGCGTGGTCGCTGGCGATCCTGGGCGCGCTCGAGCCGGTTCTGTCGGGGGCGCAGCGCGCGAGTGGGGAGAGTGCCGTTTCGTCTTTCCTCGCCTACCTCGAGCGCCTCGTCGCGGACCGGCGTGCGCATCCGGGCGATCCCGAGCGCGACGTGCTGACCCGGCTGATCCAGGGCGAAGAGAACGGCGAGCGCTTGAGCGAGCGCGAGCTTCTGCACAACATCATCTTCATCCTCAATGCCGGGCACGAGACCACGACCAATCTCATCGGCAACGGGCTCTACGCGCTGCTCGAATGGCCGCAGGAGAAGGCGCGCCTGATCGCCAGGCCCGAATTGATCCGCAGCGCGGTGGAGGAGCTGCTGCGCTTCGAGAGCTCCAACCAGCTCGGCAATCGCATGGTGACGCGCGACACGGAGGTCGGCGGCGTGGCCATGCCGGCGGGCACCTTCATCACCATTGGCATCGGCGCCGCCAACCGCGATCCGGCCGAGTTCGCCGATCCCGACCGGCTCGATGTCGGCCGCGCGCCCAACCGGCATCTGGCGTTCGGCTCCGGTCCGCACGTGTGCATCGGCCTAAACGTCGCCCGCCTCGAAGGCCGCATCGCCATCGAGCGCTTCCTGGCGCGCTTTCCGGATTACGCCCTAGCGGGCGAGCCCGTGCGCGGCGGCCGTGCCCGCTTCCGCGGCTTCCTGTCGATCCCGATCGCCTGCGGCGCCTGAACCCCGCCGCGCCACGCGCATGTCTGTCCCAGGATGGGACGTACGCTAATCTTGCGCGCGCACAGGATGTCGACTAACTGGCTCGGCGGCTCTGAACTCCCTTCCCAAGGCTCCCGAAGAGAGACCAGCCGCGGTGTCGTTTAGGCAGCCGAGGAATGGGAAATGACAACAAGACGGAATGCCGGATCGCTGATCCTTACACGGTGCGCGATCTCTTTGGCCAACGCCGTGCCATGCGCTCTGGCGTTGATCGTTCTGGCAGGTTTGCAGGTGGCGCGGGCTCAAGATCCTGCGTCGTGCACGAAGGCAGGGATTGGGCCCCCGTCGCCGCGGGATCTAACCAAGCTCGTCGCCGGCACCAATCCGGTGAATTTCGCCAAGGCGCCGCCGCCCGGCAAAATGCATCTGTGCAATGTGCACTTCCATCAGTTCACCGAGCACAGGGGAACGGGATATTCGGGCGTGGCCGGCAAAGGTGACAACAAGGGATACTACTGCAACAAGTCCAAGCCCGTTGCCGGCAGCCATGGCACGGCCTGCAAGCCGAAGGGGGACGGTCACGGCAGCGCGCTCGCCGTCGGCGACACCATCGAGGTGCATTGGGTCTTCACGAGCTGCGATGTCAAGCCTGGGCCGGGTCTCGGCGGGTGCGCCAGCTGTCCCAACGCCCAGCTGCGGGTCGAGGGCAGGGTCTTCTACCTGACCAACGATGCAAAGGCAGCCACCTTCGCCGACAAGGACGGCAGGATTGCACTGCCCGCGGCCGGCAAGGCTGTCGAGTACCTGGGGTCCACGACCGGCAGCAAATACGGGAAGCCCAGCGACTGCTCGCCATTCCCGGTGACATGGAATGTCAGTCAGGCGTGCAGCCCCCTCAACATCAAGAGCGTCGCCAACTGGTGTGCGAATGACAACGTCTACAAGGAGGATCACGCACACGGGGTCAGGCCATTGGTGAAGGACGCGAAGCTGCTGTCCCGAGTGAGGTGAGGCAGTCCTTAGCGGCGCCTATTGCATCGCTCTCTCCTTCAGCCGCTTCTTGACGGCGGCGATATCGTCGATGCGAAAGGGATCCTCGCGGGGCTCATCCCTCGAGACGCGGGCGGATCACGCCCTCAAAGGCCTTTACCTCGGCCTCGGGCATCTCATAGCCGCCGGCGAGGTCATGAGCCGGGAACAAGAACACTCGCTCGACGCCTGCCTCGTCCCGCGCCTGCAGAAGTCGCTCCGCGCATCGCTCTGGCGGACCGAACAGTCCAAACGCATCCGCAATCTGGCCTGCTTGATGCTCCGGGATGGCGGTAGGATCGTGCAACTCTTCCAGGTCGAAGCCGGCCTCCTTGAGCCACCGGAGATTCGATGCGCTCGGATAGGCGAGGAAGGGCTGGCCTTCAGCGAACCAGCTCCGCACCCATCGCGCTCCCACGTCGGCATCCGCACCGAGACCGAACGTGGTCACGAATATGACCGGGAAGTCCGCCAGGGAGCGGCCGGCGCGCCGAGCCCCCTCCTCCAGATGACGACGCGCTGCGCGGACGGCTGCCGGATGCAGACCGACCATGAGAAAGGCGCCGTCGGCCACCTCGCCGGCAAGCTCAATCATGCGGGGCCCGGCCGCCAGCAGATAGACCGGGGTAGGTGGCACATGTCGGTTCCTGAGGCGGGTCGACGTTGCACCGAACACGACGGCCTCCCCGGCGAGCAGCCGCCGAAGATCGAGAATCGCCTCACGCATCACAGCGAGCGGTGCGCGCGGCTTCCCCACACTCCGGGTCGAAATGAAACCGGGAGCCACGGTGAGATATGTGCGGCCCGGTGCGATCTCCGCTAGGCTGTTGGCGAGCGAAGCGAGAAGCAGGGGATGCCGAACCGACGGGCTTGAAGTGGCCGGGAACAGTTGAAGACTGCGCGTCGCCTGAGCCGCCAACGCCAGCGCCAGGTAAGCGTCCCGTCCACTTGAAGGGTGGTCATGGATGCCGACGCCGTCGAAGCCGGCCGCCTCACAGCGGGCGATGAACGCCGCCAGGTCCGGCAAAGGCCGACCGACCGGAACTCGGAGGCTGACGCGGACCCGTGCCACTCGACGACCTTTCTCACTTCGGACGACTCAACTCGACAAGGTCGACCGTCGTCAGCAAAGCATCATTGTGAACATTAGCATGCCTCAACCAGACGCGAAGCTGCGAGCGTCAACCATCGCGACACCGGTTTTTAGAGTCAGGAGTGACCAACATGTTGACATACGCGTTTCGTCTTCCGCCGGGTCCGAAAGCCGTCACCTACGCTGTGATGGCCGAGCAGCTTGGTTATGAGAGCGTCTGGTGCCCCGAGATCCCGGCGTTCGGTCATGATATCTGGGTCACCCTGGCGCGCATCGCCGAGCGGACATCGCGAATAGGCATTGGTGCAGCAGTGCTCATTCCGAGTTATCGCCACCCGATGGCGCAGGCGTCCGCGATCGCCACGCTCGAGGCCATCGCGCCGGGACGTTTGCGGGCAGGGTTTGGCACCGGCTTCACTGGCCGGGGGGGCATGGGCAAGCCGCCCCTCACGCTTGCCTACATGCGGCGCTACATTAAGCAGGTGAGGGGCCTGCTCGCGGGTGAAGTGGTCGACATCGATGGTGGTCTGGCACAGATCACTGCCTCCGATGGATGGCTGCCCGACCGTCCGATCAAGGTCCCGCTGTTGCTGGCGTCACAGGGCCCGAAGGGGCGCCAGCTGGCGCATGAGGTCGCAGACGGTCTGATCTCACTTGGTGCCCCGGCGACCGGCTTCGACACCTGCCTGGTCTCCGCCAACGGCACGGTTTTGGACGACGGCGAAGACGTTACCTCGCCTCGTGCCAGTGCAGCCGTCGCGCCGTTGATTGCGCTGGCTTACCACTTCAAATACGCCCACGATCCCGAGAGCGTCAGATCGCTGCCGAACGGCGAGGCCTGGCTGGCCAGCGTCAACAAGCTTCCCGAACACCTGCGCCATCTGTCGGTCCACCGGGGTCACACCATCGACGTTTCCAATGGTCATGATCGGCTGGTCGACGTGAGCGCCGCCAAGCAAATGACGCTTACGGGCACACGGGATGAGCTTCGCGTCCGTCTGGACGCATTGGAGAAAGCCGGTGCCACGGGTGTCATTTTTGGAACCAGTGGAGTGGACGTCGAGCGTGAAATGCGCGCCTACGCAGAGGTGGCAGGTCTCTGACCTGCCGTTGGCCCAAGCGCGGCACCGATGTCGGCTACCAGAGACATTTGACGTGGCCTCCGGTGCGCTGAGCCACACCGATCACGCGCGCACCTGGTGCACCTCGATGATGTTGCCGTCGGGGTCGTAGAAGAAGATCTGCTCCCAGCCTTTCATGGCCCAGGCGCCGAAGTCGGAGTACTGCACCCCCTTCTCCTCGAGCCGCTTCTTGACCGCGGCGATATCGTCGGTGCGGAAGGCGATATGGCCGCGCTCGACCGGGTTGACGGCCTGTCCCGTGCGGAAGCCGACGCCCAAATCCTTCTCCGCCAGATGCACCTGGATGGCGCCGTCGGTGATGAACGACACGTCGCCGGCATAGCCGTCCTTGGTGATGCGGGAGGCCTGCAGCGACGGCTCCGGCTCCAGCTCGAGCACGTCGCGGTAGAAGGCATCCATGGCGGGCACGTTGGTGGTGCAGAAGTTCACGTGATGCAGCTTGAGTTTCATTGGGCTGGCTCCCTTTATTGGAAAGTGCCGCGGGCAAGCAGGACGAACAGCAGCGCCACCGCGGCGGGCAACGCCTGGACGTAGAGGATCGACCTCTTGGCGGTGACAGCGCCGAACAGGCCGGCCACGATCACGCAGGCGAGAAAGAACACCTCGATGGCAAACCCATTGTCGCCCGCGATCAGACCCCAGACCAGCCCGGCGGCGAGGAAGCCGTTGTAGAGGCCCTGGTTTGCCGCCAGCTTCGCCGATGCCTTGGCGAACTCCTCGGTCATGCCGAATGTCTTGAGCGCGTAGGGCGTGGTCCACAAGAACATCTCGAGCACCAGGAAGCCCAAGTGCTCCAGTGCCACGAGGGCGACGAGCAGGCCGGCGAGTGTGTCCATAGTGGGTGTCTCGGAGTGGGTATCATCGGCGGCTAGGTTTCGCGCTTCAACAGCTCGCGCAGCTCGGTCTTGAGGATCTTGCCGTAGTTGTTCTTGGGCAGCGCCTCGACGAAGCGGTAGTCCTTGGGGCGCTTGAAGCGGGCGATGTTGTCGAGGCACAGCCGGTCGAGCGTGGGGCCGGTCACGTCGTCGGCGCCCTCGCGCCTGACGATGAAGGCGATCACCTCCTCGCCCCATTCCGCATGCGGTCGGCTGACGACGGCGGCCTCCAGCACGCCGGCATGGGCGAGCAGAACGTCCTCGATCTCGCGCGGATAGATGTTGGAGCCGCCGGAGATGATCATGTCCTTGGAGCGGTCCTTCAGCGTGAGCAATCCGTCCGCGTCCATGGAGCCGAGGTCGCCGGTCCACAGCCAGCCGTCGCGCAGTGCTCGCGCGTTGGCGTCGGGGTTCTTCCAGTAGCCCTTCATCACGCAGTCGCTCCTGGTGACGATCTCGCCCACCTCGCCGGGCGGGAGCTCGCGGCCGTCCTCGTCCACGATCTTCACCGCCACGCCGGTGCGCGCCACGCCGGCGCTGGCAAGCCGCGCGAGGTGGCGCGGGTGGTCCTTGTCGGCGTGCATGCCCTTGTCGAGGCCCGTGATGGTCATCGGGCTCTCGCCCTGGCCGTAGAGCTGATAGAGCTTGGGCCCGAACAGGGCGAGCGCGCGCTCGAGATCGGACACGTACATGGGCGCGCCGCCGTAGCAAATCGTCTTGAGACCGCGCGTGTCGGCCTCCCCGGCCCGGGGATGATTGATGAGGCGCGAGACCATGGTCGGGGCGGCGAACATCGCCACGTTGTCATGGCGGGTGAGCGCCGCGAACACGCGCTCGGGCTCGAAGGAGCCGGCGAGGATGATGTTGTTGGACCCCCGCGCCAGGTGGGCCAGGCCATAGAGGCCCGATCCGTGCGTCAGCGGGGCCGCATGCAGGATGCAGTCCTGCGGGCCGATGAAGTCGATGTCGGCGTAGTAGCAGTGGCAGGCAAAGAGCAGGTTGCGGTGGGTGAGGACGGCGCCCTTGGGCCGCCCGGTGGTGCCGCTGGTGTAGAACAGCCACGCTTCGTCTTGCGGCTCGCTCGGTACGTCGCTCGTCCGCTCGCCCGACAGCAATGCGGCGTAGTCGGCCGTTCCGACGGCGAGGATCGGCGGCAGCGGATCGGCGGACAGCCCGGGCGATGAGAGCTCGTCGGCGAGCTTCCGATCGGCTAGGCACAGCCGCGTTTCGGAATCCCCGAGGATCCAGGCCATCTCGCGCGGGTGCAGCTTGGCATTCATCGGCACCGCGGCAAGGCCCGCGCGCCAGATGCCATAGAGGGCCGGCAGGTATTCCGGGCAGTTCTCCATCGCCAGCGCCACCCGCATGCCCGGCTGCAAGCCGTGCCGGCGGCGCAGGGCGTCGGCGATGCCTTGAACCTGGTCCTCGAGCGCCGCGTAGGTGAGCGCGCCGCCTTGCCACGTGACGGCGGGTCGGGAGGGAAGCTGGCGTGCGACGTTTTGCAGTGTCAGCGACAGGTTCATGAGGCGGCGTCCCGAAATCGCACAGCAACGGGGGAAGTCGCAAGCTTGCCACCACCACCAGGGCGCAGCAAGCCGCGCAAGCCCTGCCATCCGTGTTGCCGGAAGCCGCGGAAAGGGTTGTTCAGAGCTGACGCAAACTCACGCGACTTCACGCGACCGTTGCGGCCGATCACCGTTTGTCACGGGTGCGAGAGCGCCTCTTTTGGCTTTGCAGGGCCGGGCCATATCACCGCCACGGGCCGCAAGCGGCTCCGGCGAAACCGAGGCGGCCGAACTGGAGCCCGCTTCAAAAACTGAGAGAGAGAGACCCATGAAGACCATCGTTTCCGCCCTCATCGCTCTGTCGGTCCTGGCCGGCATCGCGGCTCCTGCCAGCGCGCTCGACAAGGAGAGCTTCTGGCAGCAGCAGGATCGCAACCACTACTGAGCCCTGACACCAATCACCCAGACAATCGGAGAACAGCCATGAAGACCATCGTATCCGCTCTCATCGCCCTGTCGGTTCTGGCCGGCATCGCGGCTCCCGCCAGCGCCGCCTTCGACGCCAAGACCTTCTTCGAGCAGCAGGACAGCGTCCGCTACTGAAGCCTGACACCAATCCACTCAGACCATTGGAGAACAGCCATGAAGACCATCGTTTCCGCCCTCATCGCCCTGTCGGTTCTGGCCGGCATCGCGGCTCCCGCCAGCGCCGCCCTGAACGCCAAGACCTTCTACGAGCAGATGGACCGCGCGGGCTACTAAGCCAGCCCATCGCAGCCAGGAACGGTCCGCGGGTCTCCCTCGCGGACCTTCTTGTTTTTTACAGATTGATGCGCCCCGGAAGAATGTCGGACGTCAGGCCGTCAGCCCAGGTCGAGCTCCTCCTCGACCACGTGATTGAGGCTGGTGCCGGGGGCGGTGAGGGTCATTTTCACCTTCAGCTTGCCCGAGAGGGGTTTCTCGCGCACGACGCGCTCGATTTCGCGCTGGGACGTGACGCCGACCTGCTTCAGGAATTTGCGCAGCGACATGTTGAACTTGTCATCGTTCATGGTGTTCTCCTCCAGCAGCATCGGATTGCGCGCAGCTTCGCACGATCGTTCTGCTGGAGCCATGGGCCGCTACTGCAATGATCGAGAATCGCGTGGTGCCAGGTTCGAGAGCGGACTTCTCGATCTGAATCACCCCAGCATTATGATTTTTCTAGCGTCCTTCAGATCGCGAAATTCGCACCAAGTTCGCGGCATAGGGAGACGAATTTCGCGATCGGGACACCAGAGCTGCGCCCACGAACTCGGCTGGTGGCCGGCTTTCGTACCGTGGGGCCGCCATACCGTGGGGCCGCATGAGCTGGGCCACGTTGCGCTGCAAACTCGGGCTGTGGGGCATGTCCAGGCGCGGTGCCAGGCGCGGTGCTTGGAGCTTGGCGCTTGATCGTGGCATGATGGGCCCCAACTAGGGTGCAGCCCCGGCTTGCGAAGATCCGCGGGGCGGCACCGCCGCCCGCCTCCAGCCTTTCGATGGACGCTCGATGACCACGCCGACCAGCGCAGCTCTGCCAACCACGGGGATGGTCGACCCCTTCGGCCGGCACGTCACCTACCTGCGCGTCTCGGTCACCGACCGCTGCGACTTCCGCTGCTCCTACTGCATGTCCGAGCACATGACCTTCCTGCCCAAGCGGGACCTCCTGTCGCTCGAGGAGCTCGACCGCGTGTGCTCGGCGTTCGTCGCCAAGGGCGTGCGCAAGCTCCGCATCACCGGCGGCGAGCCGCTGGTGCGCAAGAACATCCTGTGGCTCTTCCAGGCGCTCTCCCGGCACTTGCGCAGCGGTACGCTCGACGAGTTCACGCTTACAACCAACGGCAGCCAGCTCACCAAGTTCGCGCCCGCGCTCATTGACGCTGGCGTGCGCCGCATCAACGTATCGCTCGATACCCTCAAGCCCGACGTGTTCAAGGCGATCACGCGCTGGGGCGATTTCGCCCAGGTGATGGCGGGCATCGACGCGGCCGAGGCCGCGGGCCTCGCCATTAAGCTCAATGCCGTCGCGCTCAAGGGCATCAACGAGCACGAAATCGACGACCTCATCCGCTTCGCCCACGGCCGCGGCTTCGACCTCACCTTGATCGAGACCATGCCGATGGGCGACATCGACGGCGACCGCACCGATCAGTACCTGCCGCTGTCGATCGTGCGTGCGCGCCTGATGGACCGCTGGACGCTCGAGGACATCCCGTTCCGCACCGGCGGCCCGGCGCGCTACGTGCGGGTGAAGGAGACCGGCGGCCGGCTCGGCTTCATCACGCCCATGACCCACAACTTCTGCGAAAGCTGCAACCGCGTGCGTCTCACCTGCACCGGCACGCTCTACATGTGCCTGGGCCAGGACGATGCCGCCGACCTGCGCAGGCCGCTGCGCGCCGACGCCGACGATGCGCCGCTCCATGCCGCCATCGACGAGGCCATCTCGCGCAAGCCCAAGGGCCACGACTTCGTCATCGATCGGCGCACCAGGCAGCCGGCCGTGGCGCGGCACATGAGCGTGACCGGCGGCTGATCGTGCCCTGGCTACCGGCGAACTTCCGTTGACGCGTTACGTACTGCGTATTAAATTGCAACAATGATCCTGAGCTATCGGGACAAGCGGACGGCAGCTTTTGCCAATCGCGAGAGCGTCCCGGCATTTCGAGGCATCGAGCAGCAGGCATGGAAGCGGTTGCGCGTCCTTGGTGCGGCGAGCAGCATAAATGTCCTTCGTGCCTTGCGAAGCAATAGGCTGGAGGCTCTGAAAGGCGATCGGGCCGGGCAATTCAGCATCCGTATCAATGACCAGTGGCGGATTTGCTTCAGATGGCCGAAAGGCTCGCCCGGTCCCATAGATGTTGAGATCGTGGACTACCACTGAGGAGAGCTAGGAATGGCGCGTCGTATGCTTCATCTTGCGGTTCATCCGGGCGAGGTCCTCGCCGACGAGCTGCGCGAGCTGGGCATTTCGGCGACCGAGCTTGCGCGCCAGCTGGCCGTTCCGCCGAACCGGATCACCCAGATCATCAAGGGCAAAAGGTCGATCACCGGCGATACCGCACTTCGCCTGGCGCACTGGTTTGGCACGGACCCGCAGTTTTGGCTCAATCTTCAAACCGCGTATGAGGTCGACATGGCCACTGCGCGAGCCGGGAACGAGATCAAGAAGCTCCCGACGAGAGCGGCCGCCGCCTAGCGGCCATTGCGAGCCGGGTTACTCGCGGTCACTCGCCAAATTTGATCGGTCGGCCATAGCGGCACCGACCATGCTGCGCTGCGCCTTGCATCTTCGTTGCGCGTCCCGGATAACCGCGCGGGAATTCCACTTGCTTTTCCCTGCATCGTAAGAACCCTCGCCGTTGTCGGCGTGATCGTCGCAATGCGCATCGCCCTCCCGGTTCACGCCCTCTCGGATAACATCCGCGGCATCCTCGCCATGCTGGTGGCGATGGCCACCTTCGTCGTCAACGACACGCTGGTGAAGGTCGCCGCCGGCAGCCTGCCGACCGGCGAGGCGATCTTCGTGCGTGGCGTCTTCACCGTGGCGTTGTGCATGAGCCTGATCTACGCCACCGGCGCGGCCTGGGCCCTGCCGCATGCGCTCTCGCCACGCGTGCTGTTGCGCGGGTTGGCCGACGTGGGCGGCACGGTGTTCTTCCTCTCGGCGCTGGTCAGGATGCCGATGGGCGACGTGTTCGGCATCCTGCAGTTCACGCCGCTCGCCATCACGGCTGGCGCGGCGCTCTTCCTCGGCGCCAGGGTCGGCTGGCGCCGCTGGACCGCCACCTGCATCGGCCTCCTCGGCGTCCTGATCATCGTGCGGCCGGGCGGCACCGCCTTTACCCCCTACGCGCTGCTGGTGATCGCCTCCGTCATGTTCTCCGTCGCCCGGGACCTGCTCACGCGCGGGGTGCGCAGCGGCGTGCCCACCTTGGTGATCGCCGGCGCGTCCGCCAGCATCGTCACGCTGTCGAGCCTGGGGTTCACGGCGTTCGAGACCTGGGTGTGGCCCGCGGCCATGACGACCGTCTTCCTCGCGGCCGCCGCCGTCGCCCTGCTGGCGGGGCAGTTCTGCCTGATCGCCGCCATGCGCGCCGGCGAGATCGCGGTGGTGGCGCCGTTCCGCTACTCGATCATCCTGTGGGCCGTTCTCTCCGGCTACCTCGTGTGGCGGGAGGTCCCCGACCTTGCCACGTGGGCCGGCATCGCCGTCGTCTCGGGCGCGGGCCTCTACACCTTCTTGCGCGAGCAGCATCTGGCCAGGGTCGGCCGCGCATGACCGACAATGCGCGCGGCATCCTTGCAGTGCTGACAGCGTCGACGGCCTTCGTCATCAATGATGCGGTGGTGAAGCTCGTCTCCGCCGAGCTGCCGTCGGGCGAGCTCATCGTCGTGCGCGGCGTGCTGGCGACGGCCATGCTCGCCCTCGGCGTCGTCGCCATGGGTGCCATGCGCCCGCTCGGCCTCCTCTTCTCGCCGCTCATGGTGCTGCGCATCGGCAGCGCCGCCGGGGCCACGACCTGCATCGTCCTGTCGCTGCGCCATCTGCCGCTGGCGACCGTCACCACGGTGCTGCAGGTGACGCCGCTGGCCGTGACGGCCGGGGCCGCCATCATCTATCGCGAGCGGGTGGGCCTGCGGCGCTGGCTCGCCGCGCTCACGGGTTTCGTCGGCGTCCTGCTGATCGTCAAGCCGGGGGGTGCCGAGTACGGTGCCGCCGCCTATATTCTGCTCGCCACGCTCCTCTTCACCACCACGCGCGATGTAACGACGCGCGGGCTGCACCGCAACATCCCCTCCACTCTTGTCGCTGCGGCGAGCGCGGCGGCGGTGATGCTGGCCGGAGGCCTTGTGATGCCCTTCGATGCCACCTGGACCGTGCCGACGCCGCGGGCGTGGCTCCTGATCACCGTCTCGGCCGCCTCGCTGTTCGTGGCCAACATCGCCATGATCACGGGCCTGCGCACCGGCGAGATCTCAGTGGTGGCGCCGTTCCGCTATGCGCCGGTGCCGCTGTCGCTGGCGCTCGGCTATTTGTGGTGGGGCGATGTGCCCGATACCGTGGCCTTCTTGGGCATCGGCCTGGTCGTCGCGGCGGGTCTATATACGCTGCACCGCGAGCGCGCCGGCTTCGCCGCTGTCCGGGTGCCCGCGGCCGACAAGAGGAGCCCTGCCGAATGAAGCCCAACCGGATGAAGGAGAAGATCGCCCGCGGCGAGCCGGCACTCGGCTGCTCGGTGATGTTTCCCAGCCCCCAGATCGTGGAGATGCTGGGCTTTGCCGGCTTCGACTGGGTGCTCATCGACTGCGAGCACGGCAGCATCGGCCTGGGCGATGTGGAGTTGATGGCGATGGCCTGCGACGCCGTCGGCATCACGCCCATTGCCCGCCCCAGGACCAATGCGGCAAGCGACATTCAAAGCGTCATGGACCGCGGCGTCATGGGCGTGCAGGTGCCGCATGTGAATACCGCGGACGATGCGCGGCAGGCCGTTGCCGCGGTCAAGTTCGGTGCCGGCGCGGGGCGCGGCCTGGCGGCCGGCACGCGCCCCGACAGCTGGGGGCTCGGCGCGCGCATGCCGGATTTCACGCGCCAGGCCAATGCGCAGTCGCTGGTCTGCGTGCAGCTCGAGCACGAGGCAGCGATCCGCAACATCGATGAGATCCTGAAGGTCGAGGACATCGACGTGTTCTTCATCGGCCCGTCGGACCTGTCGCAGTCGATGGGCTATCCCGGCGACCCCAAGGCGCCGCCCGTCGCCAAGGCGATCGACGGCGCGCTGGCGGCGATCGTCGCCGCGGGACGCACGCCGGGCATGCCGGCGACGGCGGAGACCGTCGGCGACGTGGTGGCCAAGGGCTGCCGCTATATCTATACCCACCTGCCGCGGCTGCTAGGTGCCGGCGCCGGCGCGTTCCTCAAGGCGAGGCGGTAGGACGGCGGAGACAGGCGCCATGTGCGGGCGCATCACGCAGAAGAGCGATCCCCACGTGCTGGGGCTGAGGATCGTGACGCTGGTCGAGCCGCTGACCGGGCCGCTGACCGAGCCTGGCGCCGCGCGCCCGCGCTACAACGGCGCGCCGGGCCAGCAGCACTGGGTGATCCGCCAGCATCCCGAGACGGGCGCGCGCCATCTCGACCGCCTGTGGTGGGGCCTGATCCCCTACTGGACCAAGGAGCGCGCACCGAAGATCAAGCCGATCAACGCCACGGCCGAGCGGGTCGCCTCCGCGCCGATGTTTCGTGCCGCCTACGCCAAGCGCCGCTGCCTCGTGCCGGTCGACAACTTCTTCGAGTGGATGGCCGTGAAGGGCGGCGGCCCCAAGCAGCCCTACGCCATCGCCATGAAGTCGGGGGAGCCGTTCGCGTTCGCCGGCATCTGGGAGAGCTGGCGCCACCCCGACACCGAGGACATCGTGCGCTCGTTCTGCGTCATCACCACCACCGCCAACGAGCTGCTCGCCGGCATCCATGACCGCATGCCGGTGATCCTGGATGCAGAGAACTTCGACCGTTGGCTGTCGCCGCTGGAGCCCGACCCGCGCGACCTGCTCGTGCCCTATGCGTCCGAGCCGCTGACGATGTGGCCGATCTCGACGCGGGTGAACAAGCCCGACAACGACGACCCCTCGATCCTGGAGCGGGTGTCTTGATCCATTGCCGGCGACGGCGCGGCGCGGACAGGGCTTGACCCGCCGAGCTTTGCGGGCCGTGGCTCGCAGCAGCCTCCCAGCCGGTCGCGACCTGCGCGCGTAGCATCGCCAACCGTCGACCTGTCTTGCTTGGGCGAGCCCCGGTCGATGCTGCTCAACCTCCACGTGAAAAATGCCCTCTCAGCCTGATTTGCGAGGGCGCCGAACGGCATGCGCGAGCAGCTGCGTTTCCCTTGCCGCATCTCCCTCATTGCCAGTTCATCGCCCCAATGGTCGAATATGAAGGTTTTGTGACACATAGCGGATAGCCGGCTATGACGGGCCAAGCAGTCGGTTTACGGGCGGGAGCGCCTCGCGCTGCCCCGGCAGAGCCGACCTCGGGGCGCCGGCTGCCCGAGTTGATCGCGCTCCGTCCGCGCACCGCCTTGGCGCTGGCCGCGCTGATCGCCTTGGCGCTCACAGGCTACTTCTGGATCGATGAGGGCTCGGCCGCCAACGTTCTGTTCACGGCGGCCATCACGCTGGCGCTCGTGGCCGGCGTCGTCGTGTTGACGGCGCGCGTGCTGTTTGCCTGCGTGCTCACCGCCTCGCTCGTCGCCGTGCTCGTGGCGGCGGCTTCCGTCAAGCACGCCGTCATGAACATGGTCGTGCACGCCTACGACCTCTATTTCTACCTGAGCTCATGGTCGACGCTCAGCTATCTCTGGAGCGATCACCGCGGGTACATGCTGGGCCTCGGTGCCGCGCTCGTTGCCACGGCCTTGGTCGCCTGGCTCGCCCATCGCGCCGATCCGACCCGGGTGCCCCGTCGCCAGTCGGCCGCGGCCACCCTCATGCTCGTGTTGCTCGCCTGGTACGGCGCCCACGCCAAGGGCGAGCGCCGGCACATGCAGTTCCACTTCGGGGACCTCTATGTGTCCTCCTTCTATGCATCCTGGGGCGAGACGGTCGAAGCCCTGTTGCGGGGCGCGATACTGGAGGCTGCGCCGGGTGCAGCGTCGGCGGCTCCCGGTTTCACCATTCCGAGCGCGTGCAAGGTCAAGGGCACCCCGCCGCATATCATCCTGATCCACCAGGAATCGGTGGTGCAGCCGTCTTTGTTTCCGCTGCTGAGCTACGACCATGCCGTCGACCCGCTGTTCCGCTCCCAGGACAATCGACTGCATCAGCTGCGCGTGGAGACCTACGGGGGTGCGTCCTGGCTCACCGAGTTCTCTTTGCTTGCCGGCATCTCGACGCACTCGTTCGGCGGCATGCGCCAGTTCGTGCAGACCTTCACCAGCAACAAGCTCAAGGACACCCTGCCGCAGGCGCTGGCGCGCTGCGGCTATCGCAATGTCGTTTTCTACCCGATGCTGCGCAACTTCGTGTCCAACGAGCGCTTCTATACCTCCATCGGCCTGAGGGAGGTCTTCGATGCGCGCTCGCAGGGCGCCAAGAGCGCGCAGGAGCGGGATCGCTTCTACTACGACAACGCCCTGGCCGAGATGAAGCGCCACGTCGCCTCGTCGCGCAAGCCGCTCTTCACCTACATCCAGACCATGTCCGCGCACTGGCCCTACAACGTCACGTTCGCGCCGGCTGTGGCGGTGGCCGGTGGGGCGCCGGGGACCGATCCCGAGATGCACGAATATTTGCGCCGCGTCGGGATCGCCAAGATGGACTTCGACTACCTGCTCGGCGAGCTCAGGCGGCGGTTCCCGCGGGAGCGGTTCCTGATCGTGCACTATGGCGACCATCATCCCACGGCCACGCGCACGCTGCTGGGCTTCGGCACCGATACCGAGGCCGAGGACGTGGCGCTGCAGCCGGACTCGATCGGCTTCGTCACCTACTACGCGGCGCGCGGCATCAACTATCGCGTGCCTCCCGCTCCGCAGTTCGAGAGGCTGGATGTCGCCTATCTCGGGACGGTGATGCTGGAGCTGGCCCGCCTGCCGCTCTCCGATTCCCACCGGGAGCGCAAACGCCTCATGCAGCTGTGCGAAGGGCGCTACTACGACTGCAAGAGGAGCGAGGAGATCCTCGCGTTTCATCGCCGATTGATCAACTCGCGCATCGTCGCCGTCGACTGATCACCCTGGGCTGACGACGCGCATCGACCATGTCTCGGTCGCCAGGTCGAGAACGGCCTCGCGCACCGGGTCGCTCTTCCACCGGCGAATGAGTGGAAAGACGAGCCGGCTCGGCGCTCCGGCCTCCGGTCGGCCAGGCCCCACGATCATATCCTCGGGCGTGTTGCCGGGGCCGCCGATGCGGCGGAGCGCGAACGTCTCGAGGTCGAGCTCGAGCATGATCGAGCGGAATTGCGGCCAGTGTGCCGCGAGGGTGCGGTCCGGTGTTCCCGACAGCAGAACGCGGCCCCCGTGCTTGGTGACGTGGAGCCCGTGGAGCGCTGGCAGCACCTCGCGCGGATAGAGGAAGAATTCGATACTGCCGTCTGGTCGAACCAGAATGGCATCGCTGTAGACCCAGTTGTCGATGGCATCGAGGCCGTACCCTCTGAAGGCACCGCCGACCGAGAGCCTGCTGCCGTTGTCGAGGACGATCTCGGCCTGGTCCTCGCGTGCCGCCGTCCATACGACTTCCTCGATCGGCCGCGGTGTCGGCTTGATAGACTTGCGCTCCTCCTCCGTCGGCTCGCGGCCGTGGTCGGCAAAGAGGTCGCGCGCGCGTCGCGGCGGCAGGCCTCGGCGCACCATCACCGACCAGAAGGGATTATTCACGCGCTCGGGGTTCGTCGCACCGGACCGCGGCGACTTGAAGCGATGATAATCCTCCGCAGAAATGCCGAGCAAAACCGTGCCCGCCTGCTCGAGGCGCCGCCAGGTCCTGCGTTCGAGATCCAGCGCGAAGCAGGCGCGATTGCTTGCCAGAGCCTCCTTGCCCTCTTCGGAAAGCTCGGTGCGGCTGCCACCCCCCACGACGATTTCACGCCCGCCGATCAATTCGGCCCAGTGCCGGTGCAACCAGCCGGGGCAATCGCCGTCACTCGAGATGCGCTCGACGATCAGGGTGCGCGTATCGAGGGTGAAGATCTGCGTCTCGCCCGGCTTGCGAAGATCGCGATAGCCCAGATTGCCGACGATCCAAATGGTCTCATCGACGAGGGTGGCGGTGTGGAAATCGGTCGGCGGGAACACGTCCTTGGGGTAGCCGAAGATCTCGCACCGGCCGTCGGGATGCTCGACGACGACGTCGTTGTAAATGCAGAAATCGATGTCGTACCAATCCTCATGCTCGCCGCCGATGTGGATCAGGCGCCCGTCCGGCAGCCGCGTCGACGTGCGGCCAAATCGTTGCCAGGTCCACACCGGACCGGCGGCATGATCGCGGTAGTTGGAAGACGCCGAGCCAACCCCCTCGCCCGGAGAGGTGTCGTCGTGCTGCTTGCGGACCTGATAGGCCGTTGCGTTGGCCGAGATCGCCGCAACCCACATCGGATTGTCGATCCTCTCCGGATTCGTCGCGCCATACCGGGGACGCGCGAGCCGATCGTAGTCGGCGCGTGAGAACACGGAAGATGAATTGCCGGAGCGGTCCACATGCGGACGCAACCGCGCGAATCTGGCCTAAGTTTGTTGCGGTGTGCGAGGCAGGCATTGGCCCACCTCGCGTGCCAGCGCGACGACGCGCGCGTGGAGCGCGCTGGTCGGGTCGGCAAGCGCGTCGACCACGGTGAAGTGGTTGGCGCCGGGCACGACGAGGCACTCCGTCTTCAGGCCCGCGCGGCCCCACACGTCGGCCAGCTCCCGGCTCTGGCGGAGGAACTCGGCGCTCTCGTCGCCGCCGACAGCCGCCACCACCGTGCGCCCTTCGGGAGGCGGCGGCCACAGCAATGGGCTTGCCGCCCGGGCCGACGCCGCGTCGAGCCTCACGAGATCGTTGATGCTGGTGCCGACGAGCGGGGCGAGCCCGAATATGCCGCTGATGGGGATGCCGGCGCGCACGAGGTCGGCGGGAGCACCGGGGATCTTGCTCCAGTCGGTCGCGACCATGGCAGAGGTCAGGTGCCCGCCCGCGGAGTGGCCGGTGACCAGCGGGTAGGTCCGGGTCTTGGCCCATAGCGCCGCGAGGAAGGCGCGCAGCTCGCCGACGATCTCCATCACGGAGGCGGCGGGGCACAGCGTGTAGGAGGGCAGCGCGACGTCGAGGCCGGCGTCGTTGAGTGCGCGGGCGAGGAAGGCGTAACCCTCGCGATCGCCGCGCTGCCAGTAGCCGCCGTGGATGTAGGCGACGAGCGGCGCGGGCCGGCTGGAGGCAAAGTAGAGGTCGTAGCGCTGCCGCTCGCCCGGCCCATAGGCCTGATCGAGTTCGGCCCGCGCCGCGGCGCGATAGGCGTCGGACGCCGCCTGCCAGCGCGCGTTGATCTCGGCATGCTCGGGCACGCGCCGGCGGTTGTTGTATTCAGCCTCGTAATCCATTGCGCTCCTGTCCCTTCCCATTCCCCTGCCCGCGGCGGGTGCGGGCCTGGGGACATTTAGCATGATCGGGCTTATCCCCGTGGCCTGGAGCGTATGTATCGTGCGCTGGGTCCGTCTGTGTTCCCTGAAACCCGGCCCCCGAAACCTGCCCCCTGAAACCTGCCCCCTGAAGATTGCCCCGGCCGCACACGTTGATTAGAATTATTCTAAACACGGAAACCGGAGACACGGGATCATGAGGGCATTCTCGGAGCTGACGGAGCGGGAGATCCTGGCGCTCGCCATCTCGGCGGAGGAGGAGGACCGGCGCATCTATGCCGACTACGCCGACGGGCTCGAGGCCGACTACCCGGCCTCGGCCCAGGTGTTCTCGGGCATGGCGGACGAGGAGGACGAGCACCGCCGCCGGCTGATCGAACTCTACCGGGCAAGGTTCGGCGAGCACATCCCTCTCATCCGCCGGCAGGACGTGCGCGGGTTCATCAAGCACGAGCCGTTGTGGATGATGCGTCCGCTCGGCCTCGACCGGGTGCGCCAGCAGGCCGAGACCATGGAGTTCGAGGCGCGGCGCTTCTACGAGCGGGCGATGGCGCGCGCCACGGACGCCGGCATCCGCAAGCTGCTGGGCGACCTGGCGGCGGCGGAGCGCTCCCACATCAGCCTGGCGCAGCGGCTGGGCATGGAGAACCTGACGCCGGGCGCGCTGGCCGCCGAGGAGGAGACGCGGCGGCGCGCCTTCATCCTGCAGGTGGTGCAGCCGGGGCTCGCCGGCCTGATGGACGGGTCGGTGTCGACCCTGGCGCCGCTGTTCGCCGCCGCGTTCGCCACCCACGCCACCTGGCAGACGTTCCTGGTCGGCATGGCGGCCTCGGTGGGCGCCGGCATCTCGATGGGCTTTGCCGAGGCGCTGTCGGACGATGGCGCCCTGACGGGCCGCGGCCATCCCTGGCTGCGTGGCGCCATCACAGGGCTGATGACGACGGTCGGCGGCATCGGCCACACGCTGCCCTATCTGATCGGCAACTTCCATGTCGCCACGACGCTCGCCATCGCGGTGGTGCTGATCGAGCTGTGGGTGATCGCCTGGATCAGGGCGCGCTACATGGACACCAAGTTCCTGCGCGCGGCCTTCGAGGTGGTGGTGGGCGGTCTCATCGTGTTCGCAGCCGGCGTGCTGATCGGCAGCGCGTGAGGCCCGTCAGCCAGGTGCGGCGACGCCGCGTCCCCTTCCAGGCCGTTGCCCTGTCAGAGGCGGGTGGAGGGCGCCAGGTGGCTGAGCTCGGTCTCCAGCGTCCAGGTTATCCCGTCTTGGGAGAGTACATACTCGGATCTGCCTTGCACGGACTCGCCGACGATGCGCGTCAGCAGCAAGCTTCCGAAGCCGGATTTCACTGCCTGCCCGATCGCGGCGCGCGGCTTCTCGATCCACCGGAAGGCGAAGCTCTCCTGGCCCGGCTCTCCCGTCACCTCCCAGCGGACACTGATGCGCCCGCCGGACGCGCTCATGGCCCCGTACTTGGCCGAGTTGGTCGCCAATTCGTGCAGGGCCAGGCCGAAACTCTGGGCGGCCTGAGGCGTGATGAAAAGATCGGGTCCCTCGATCTCCATCGAGCTCTCGCCCGAGCTTTCGAAGGCGTTCAGATGCACATGAACGAGCTCGGCCAGCGATGCACCGCTCCAATCCCCTTGAACGAGCAGATCGTGCGAGCGAGCCAGGCCGGCCAGCCGCTTGGTGAACTCGTGCGCCGCATCGCCTCCCTCGCCGTCGAAGGTCCGCCGCGCAATCGACTGAATGACCGCAAGCAGGTTCTTCGTTCTGTGGCTGAGCTCGCGCAGCGTCAGCCTGAGGTGGAGCTCCTGCTGCTTGCGGTTGGAGATGTCCTCGTTCAGCCCGACCCAGCCGATGACGGAGCCCGCCCCGTCGCTCATCGGCACGCCGCACGCCCGTGTCCATCGGTACTCGCCACTGACGTGTCGCAGCCGATACTCGACCTCGTAGGGCTCCGAGGAGGCCACGGCGCGCTGCCACGCCTGGATGGTGGCGGGGCGATCGTCGGGATGGACAGCGTCGAGCCATCCCTGTCCGAGCCACTCCTCGAAGGTCTGGCCCGTGAAAGCGCGCCACGATGGAGAGTCGTCGACGACGATCCCGGCCGGGTCGGTGGACCACACGACCTGTGCCGAGGCGCGGACAAGGGCTTCGAACCGCATCTTCTCGCGCTCGGCATGGAGATGGCGCTGCTCGGCGAGCCTTCGCGTCAGCACCTGCTCGGTCACGTCCGCCATCACGTTGACGAGGATGACGGGGCGGCCGTCGGCGTCCCGCTCTGTGACGGTTCCGCCGCCGGACATGTATCGGATGCTGCCGTTGGGGCGGACGATGCGATACTCCGCCTTGAGGTCGTCGGCCATCTGTATGTGCCGGTGATACTTCGACAGCAGAGGGCGGTCGTCGGGGTGAATCGCGGCCAGTAGCTCGTCCGCATCGCTGCCGACCCTTCCGAGGTTGCCCTCCAGCGACAAACCGAAGAGCTCGAGGGCCTCGTCACCCCACACGCGGGTTCCGGCCGCGAAGTCGGTGATCCAGCTGACGAGGTGTCCAGCGCGCAGGGCGGCCCGGAACAACGCTTGGTACTGCGTTCCGCTGCGCATCTTCAATTCGTTGCCATCCAGGCTCGCGTGAGGTTTTCCAGTGCCGAGCGCTTTACCGTTTGTGCGGGGCGACAGTACACGCGCACGCCGCGTTGCGGTTAGGGCTCGCCATGCAAAGATTGCCAGCACCGCGATGCGCCGACAAGCACCCGTGGTCGATGATGGCACTCGCGGCGGTTCCGCACCTGCGGCCAGGCGAGGGTTGCAGGTGCGAATCCCCGCGCCCGAATCAGCTATACGCTGTGGAAAAGGCAACGGTGGGGGTGACATATCCATGTCCGACAAAACGACTCTGGTGATGCCGGGGCAGAAGCTGGCGGTTCCCAAGCTCGCAAAGCGCGTGATCCAGGTGGGCATCTCCGTCGGGCTGACCTGCGCGGTGGCGCTCTTGCTCATCCTCGGCAACGGCATGTTGCTCGGACGCACGAGCACCGCGCGGGGGATCAACCGGTGGCTCGCCTTCATCCAGCAGCCCGAGATCCAGGGCACCATGTTCCTGACCGCGATCGTGACGGTGCTGTTCGTCTACTGGCAGCGCGACAAGGAACGGCGGTAGGTCAGGTTTTAGGTTTCAGGGATCAGGTTTCAGGCAGGCAATGCTGGCACTTTGCTCCGAGATGGGCAGAAATGCTAGAAGCGCCCCCTGAAACCTGGCCCCTGAGACCTGATCCCTATTCATGACCCCACCGATCATCGGCAACGCCGGCCCGCTGCTTTCGCGCTACGAGGCCGTCTTCTGCGACGTGTGGGGCGTGATGCACAACGGGCGCACAGCCTACGCGGAGGCTGGAGACGCGCTCGCGCGCTTCCGCGCCGACGGCGGCACGGTAATCCTCGTCTCCAACGCGCCGGTACCGGCCTCCGGCGTTGAGCGCGTGCTGGAAAAGACCGGCGTGCGGCGCGATGCCTGGGACGCCATCGTCTCCTCGGGCGACATCGCGCTCCGCCATATCGCCGAGAAGGGCTACCAGCGCATGCACTGGGTGGGCCCCAGCCGGCGCGACTATGCGCTCTATATCCGCTTGGGCGAGCCGCAGGCGCCGATCACCGACGCCGAGGTGATTGTGTGCACCGGGCTTGAAGGACGACCGCAACGAGACGGTGGAGGACTACCGCGCCCTGATCGAGGAGGGCGTGGCGGCGAAGCTTCCGTTCGTATGCGCCAATCCCGATCTTGTGGTCGACGTGGGGGCGGTGCGCCTCGTGTGTGCCGGATCGATTGCGGCCGAGTACGAGCGGCATGGGCGGCGAGGTGTTCTGGGCCGGCAAGCCGCACCCGTCGGCCTACGGGACGGCGCTCGGCGTGGCGGCCGGGCTGCGCGGGACCGAGCCGGCGCTGGAGCGCATTCTGGCCATCGGCGACGCCGTGCGTACTGATCTGGCGGCCGCCCGGGGCCTGGGGGTTGACGGCCTGTTCGTCACCGCCGGCATCCACAACGACGCGGTCATGGTCGCGGGTGAGATCGACGCAGACAAGCTCGCGGCGCTGTTCGCCCCTGCCGGCACGCCGCCGGCGATTGGCGCGATGCCGACGCTGCGCTGGTGAGACTGGGTCTCTCGCAGCGCTCAAAATTCTCAACGCACGTCTTCTCGCGGGCGCGACCCAGGCGTATGCTCCGGTAAAGCCCAGCTTACGCTTAGATCAACGGTTCGCGTCCATGCATGCCCTGCCAGCACCGCCATCTCACTGGATGAACCGATGGCGGAAAGAACAAGGCGGGCCGGGCGTGCTGGTGCGCGACACGCCGAACGATGATCTCGATAACGCGCCGTTCCGGTGGACCAGGGCCCCGGAGGCTGTAAACCTCCGCAAGCAGCGTATGCGAAGGACGGGGGCTCTCGTGCTGGTCGCGGCTGCGCTCGGCGCCCAGATGTTGCACGCCCGCCTTGATGGACAGCAAGCGGCGGGGCGTTACATCCAGGACGTCTTCCTCGAGCAGCCGTCACCACCGTCAATAGCCGCTCCGGCAAAGGCCGTCGCCAGTGCGCCGGTGGACCGTCCTGCGGGCCACGTTCCGATGCCAGCGACAGCGCCGACGCACGTGCGCGCGCTGGAGACGGCGACCGTGACTTCTCAGGAACGCGGAGGCCCGTCTCGCTTGATGTCGCAGGCGGTCGCGCGCAAACCGCGCCTGTCGCCGGCGAGCCGAGAGCGCGCCGATCAGAGCCTCCCCGCGCCAGGGGTCTCCGAGGCCGCAGCCCAATTGCCGGCCAAGCGTATCCACGCGTCCCGGCAAGACAGTAAGCTGCCGCCGGCGTCGGCGAGTGCGGCTCCGGCAGCGAACTATGCAGGCCTGCGGGATTTCGTGCTGGGCTCGAGATGGTATGCGCTCGAGGTTGCGCGCAATCCCAAGGCTGCCTACTGATCTGCGAGTTTGCCGCGGGAGTGTGGGAATTTCGACGCTGCTGACGGGCGACGCCACCGAACGAGAGGAGCAATCACCATGGCAAGCGAGCGGTTGGTCCCTGGCTTGACGGCGGAGATCACGTCGGTGGTCGACGACAAGCTGGTGGTCAAGCACATGGGCGGCGAAGGCGTGCTGTCGACGCCATCGATGATCGGCCTGATGGAACGCGCCGGCATCGAGGCCGTGCAGGCGCATCTTCCCGAAGGGCATACGACGGTCGGCTTCGAGGTGAACGTCAAGCATTTCGGCGCCACGCCCAAGGGCCAGAAGGTCACGGTCAGGGCCGAGCTCCTGGAGATCGATGGGCGCAAGCTTCGCTTCAAGGTCGAGGCGCACGACCAGGACAAGAAGGTCGGCGAGGGCACGCATCGCCGGGCGATCATCGAGGTGCGCAAGAAGGATTGAGCGAGCGGCGCAAAGTTCTTGGGAAAGGGAAAGGCCGGGCAGTGCGCGCCGCCCGGCCTGTCATTCTCTTCCGCTCAGTAGGGGTAGTAGTCGCCGTAACCGTAACGGCACTCGTGGTAGCGACGCCACCAGTAGCGGCTGCCGGTGCGGCGCGCCTTCCTCTTCAGCCAGTAGCAATCGGGGCCATAGCCGTAGCCGTAGCCGTAAGCGCCATAAAAGAACGGCGCGCCCACGTAGAAGTTCCTGTAGTGGCGGCGGTGGTGCCGGCGATAGGACCCGCCGCTATAGAACCTGGGGCCGCGGAAGCGGTGAATCCTGCCGACGCGGAACCCACGGTGAAAGCTGTGGTGTCCGCCGCCTCGCCAGCCGCCGCCCTTCCGGGCGTCTGCCGTATCGAAAGTGCCCGCCAGCAGCATTGCCGCCATGGCCGCCACTACCACCGCAATCATTTTTCTGGTCATTGGTACGCTCCACCTGCTTGCGTTTACCCTGGTGTAGCCCCGGCACACAGCCTTAGTCCGTGCCGGCGCAAGTGGCCAGCAACAATGGCAAAAACCAAACGCTCGATCGGGTAGCTGGGCTGCATGCGTAACGCCGGTTCAACGCGCGGGACCAGCTGCTATCCTGGGCGGGTGACGGATCGCCGGGAGGAGTGCGCTCATGCACGACAACATGCCGAGGCAAACAGGCCGCGGCCTTCCAGTGGGACGACCCGTTCCTGCTCGAGGACCAGCTCTCCAGCGACGAGCGCATGATCCGCGATACCGCGCGCGCTTTTGCTCAGGAGAAGCTCGGCCCCCGCGTGATCGAGGCTTATCTCGAGGAGAAGACCGACCGCGCCATCTTCAACGAGATGGGCGCGCTCGGGCTTTTGGGCATCACCATTCCGGAGGAATACGGCTGCGCGGGTGCCAGCTATGTCTGCTACGGGCTGGTGGCGCGCGAGATCGAGCGGGTCGACTCCGGCTACCGCTCCATGAATAGCGTGCAGTCCTCGCTGGTGATGTATCCGATCTATGCCTACGGCTCCAAGGAGCAGCGCACGCGCTACCTGCCGAAACTCGCTACCGGCGAATGGGTGGGCTGCTTCGGCCTGACCGAGCCCGACGCCGGGTCCGACCCCGGCGGCATGCTGACGCGCGCTGAGAAGGTCTCCGACGGCTACCGGCTGACCGGCACCAAGATGTGGATCTCGAACGCGCCCATTGCCGACGTGTTCGTGGTCTGGGCCAAGTCCGCCGCGCACGACAACCAGATCCGCGGGTTCATTCTGGACAAGGGCATGAAGGGGCTCTCGGCGCCGAAGATCGGCGGCAAGCTGTCCCTGCGCACCTCGATCACGGGCGAAGTCGTGATGGAGGGCGTGGTGGTGCCCGAGGAGAACCTGCTGCCCAACGTCTCCGGCCTCGGCGGCCCCTTCGGCTGCCTCAACCGGGCGCGCTACGGCATCGCCTGGGGCTCGATGGGCGCGGCGGAGGATTGCTGGCATCGCGCGCGGCAGTACACGCTCGACCGCAAGCAGTTCGGCCGGCCGCTCGCCGCCACCCAGCTCGTGCAGAAGAAGCTCGCCGACATGCAGACCGAGATCGCGCTCGGGCTGCAGGCGGCGCTGCGCGTGGGGCGCCTGTTCGACGAGGGCAAGGTGGCGCCCGAGATGATCTCCATCGTCAAGCGCAACAACTGCGGCAAGGCGCTCGACATCGCCCGCGTCGCGCGCGACATGCACGGCGGCAACGGCATCCAGATCGAGTATCACGTCATGCGGCATCTGACGAACCTGGAGACCGTCAACACGTATGAGGGCACGCACGACGTGCATGCCCTGATCCTGGGCCGCGCGCAGACGGGGCTGCAGGCGTTCTTCTAGCCGGGCCAAGTCGCCGGTATTCGATAATCCGAGCTATGAGGTGTCGCAGTGGAGACGGCAGCAATGGGTTCAAAGACGCCCGCACGCGAATGGGGCTTGCGCCCTATCTCTTCAGCGCTGGGCATGGAAGTTTCGGGCGTCGATCTGCGTGAGGTCGACGGCGAGCAAGCGCGACAGATTGCGAGCCTTTTCTACGAGCGCTCGGCTTTGCTGTTCCGCGACCAGACGCTCGAGCCCGAGCACCTCGTGCGCTTCAGCCGGCATCTGGGCGACCTCGACGAGGCGCCTGTGAACGAAGGCGGCAAGACGGCCGTCGAGGGTTATCGGGAGATCTATGTGGTCTCCAACATCCTCGGGCGCGATGGCAAGCCGATCGGAAGCCTCGGCGCAGGGGAAGCCGCCTGGCACACCGACATGTCGTATCTGGAAAAGCCGCCAAAAGCGTCGATGCTCTACGCGGTCGAGATTCCGCCCGCAGGCGGAGATACCTGGCTTGCCGGCATGTACGCGGCGCTTGCCGGCATGCCATCCGACCTGCGTCGCCGGATCGAGGGCCGTCGCATCAAGCACGATGGCACGTATAACTCGGCAGGGCTGCTGCGGCAGGGCCTTGCGGCAAGCGATGACCCCATGATTTCGCCGGGCACCTACCATCCGATCGTGTGCCGGCATGAGGACACGGGCCGCGATGTTCTCTACCTCGGCCGTCGCCGCAATGCCTATGTCGAGGGCCTCGACTTGGCCGACTCGGAGCGCTTGCTGGATGAGCTTTGGGCGCACGCGACCGAGCCGCGCTTCATCCACGCGCACACATGGCGGGTGGGCGACGTGTTGATGTGGGACAACCGGTCGACGCTCCACCGGCGGGACCCGTTCGATGCCGCCGCGCGCCGCTATATGCTGCGGACCCAGATCAAATGCGAGACGCCGCCGCGCGCCAGCGTTCGGCCGGCCGCGTGATGGCGGCGACGGGCTGTTTTGTGGGCCTGACTGAAGCCAAGGGCCAATGGATTTCGAACTCAAGGACAAGGTCGCACTGGTGACGGGCGGGAGCCGCGGCATCGGACGCGCCGTGGCTCTGGGTCTGGCCGATCACGGTGCCAACGTCGCGATCTGTGGACGCAGCAAGGAGAGTTCTCGATCGGACCGCGGCGGAGATCGCCGCGCGCGGCGTCAAGTGCTGGGCCCATCAGGCAGATGTCAGCCGTCTTGCGGACATCGAGCGCCTCGTCGGGGATGCAGCCGGCGCGGCCGGACGCATCGATATTCTCATCAACAATGCCGTGACCTCGACCAGCGCGCCCTTCGATCAGCTGACCGATGAGCTCTTTCGCTATCACATCGACGTCAAGCTGATGGCCTACATCCGCATCGCCCGGTTGGTGCTGCCGCACATGCAGCAGGGCAAATGGGGGCGCATCGTCAATATCGGCGGGATGACGGCACGGATCGTGGCGCCGTTGCGCATGACGAACGGCGTCGTGAATGCGGGCGTTGCGAATTTCACCAAGCAGTTCGCCGGCTACGCCGCTGGCTTGGGCGTCACGGTCAATTGCATCCACCCCGGCTACACCGCAACCGAGCGGGTGGAGCAGATATTCAGCCGCGAAGCGCAGGAGAGCGGCGAAGACCTGGCGAGGATCATCGCCAAGCGTACGGCCGACATCCCGTTGGGGCGGCTCATCCGGCCCGAGGACATCGCCTCAGCCGCACTCTTCTTCTGCTCGCCGATGGCGCAGATGATCACGGGCCAGTGCATTGCCGTCGACGGCGGATCAGGCGCCGCCGTCGCGTACTGAAGGCGCCTGCTCGACGCGGCAGGTGCGGCGCATTACGTGCGCAGTGATCGCCCCCACGATGATGGCGTCCTCTGCTACTGAGAGTGAGATTTCCCTTTCAGCCGTTTGCGCCAATAACGAGGTCTTCTCTTGAGATTGGCGACCGCAATGATGATGACCCGTTGCTTGCGCGTGCTATAAATGAGCGCATAGGGGAAGCGGTTGAGCCGGCATTGTCGCAGACCGCCGCCGATGGGCGTCCACGCTCGAGGTTGCTCCAAGATCAAACCCAGAGCGTGGCGCGCTTCCGACTGGAAATCCGTACCGAGGCCAGGAACGCGCCCTTCGTAGAACTGATAGGCTTCCTCTAGCTCGGTGATCGCTTCGGGAAGAAAGTCTGCAATCAACGGGCTTTGGCGCGCTTGCGCCCCAACTTGGCGAAGACTTCCTCCGCCGGAGTTGCCTTCGCCTCGCCCGCAAGATAGGCCTGCCAGCGGCGTTTGGCTTCGTCGGCCCAGGCCTTCTCAATTTTCGGATCGACGCGATTGTGCAAGCTGCCGAGCAGTGCATCGACCAGCTCTGCCTGCTCATCCGCCGGAAGTTTGCGGATTGCGTCCGAGAGCTTCTTGACGCGTTCGTTCATGGCGCAAACCTACCACAGCGCGGGTGGCGATAGTAGCGCCTGTGGTCAGGGCCGGCGCATCTCGTGGGCGGTGATGGCCTGCGCGATGATGGCGTCCTCCTCCTCGGGGGTCCACGGCCAGTGCGTCGCGGCGAGGCGGTAGGGCGCACGCGAGCTGTGCAGGGGACTATAGGGGTCGGCCGTGGCGTCCCGCTGTTGGCGCACGCTGCGCAGGAATGGCAGCAGGGGGTTGCTCGCGGTAGCGACACTCGAGGTGCGCGTCCCGCTGCCGGCGGTGACGAAGTCCTCTATCGGAGATGTGGCGGTGCAGCCGGCAAGGCCGGCGGCGAGGCAAAGCGGCGCCATGCGCCACAACGCGGCGCCGACCGGAGACCGCGTGATACGATGACGCAACCGACGCATGAGCAGCACCCTCGACAATAACTGTGACGGCGCCAGTCAATCATGCGTGGGTAAATCCGGCCCTAACGGCCGTGCCGTTCCGGCGCGAAGCTCGGCATGTGTTGCTGGAGGCTCGTGTTGCGGGCGGGCGGGAGCGTTGTGGGACGTCGAGGCGCGCGCAACCGTTCTCGGCACAGGCGCTCAAGAAAAGCCAAGCATCGCAGGGCGTCCCGGGCCGATGAACCCGCGATGAACGCACCATTCAGAAAGAGTTCAAGGCGCGGCCAATAGGGTTAACGCACCCTGAAACTCTATCTTCCCCGGCGTGATCCAAGGGGGCTCGGCACTCAGGGTTGCCGGGCCCTTTTGCTTTTTGCGGCGGCGTGGGTCATTGCGACGGACCGCCGAGGCCATAGATCGGTTGCGGCAGGCTCGCGCTGGCCCGGCGCGCGGCAATCTCCGTTCCTGGATCGGTCTTGCGCTCGGCGCTTGCTGTCGCGGCGCGCGCGCCGGTCAGCTCGCGCAGATAGGCGACGTTCCTTTGCGCCTTGGCGGCGGTGAGCGCGTCGGCGGCGGCGATGCGCGCCTCCTCGTACCTGCCGCGCAAGCCCAGCACCAGCGCGAGGTTCTGCTGAACCTTGCGTGCGTCGGCCGTGCCCCTTGCTTGGCCCTCGGCTTGATGCGCCTTGCGCAGGAGCTGCTCGGCCTCCGCCACCTTGCCGTCGAGCGCGTAGGACAGGGCGAGATTGTTGAGGATGCTTGGATGATCGGGCGCGAGCGCCAGCGCCTTGGCGAACTCGACCTGCGCCTCCTGCTGCTTGCCGCGGGCCGCGAGCGCCGTGCCCAATCCTGAGTGCACGCGCCAGTCCGGCGTCGTCTTGTCCTGCGCCTTGCGCAGCAGCGCCTCGGCCTTCGCCGGCTCGCCGAGTTCGAGCGCCAACAGGCCGCGTTCCAGCAGCAGCCGCTTATCGGCAGGCTTGAGCGCGGCGGTCTTGTCGAGCACGGCGAGCGCCTTCGAAGCCGACCCGGCCTCTCGCAGAGCGTGTGCATAGGCGACGGCTGCTTCGGCGTCCGCCGGCTTGGCCTTGTGCACGGCGGCAAGCGGGGCCAGATCGACGCGGTTCGACCGGCTCCTCTGCGCCGAGACGGCGGCGGGCTCCGGCGAGGCGAGCGGCGTCGACAGTGGTCCAGCCGGCTCAGCGCACGACGCCAGCAGGATGGCCGGGGCCAGCATGCCGATGCCGCGCCAGCGGCTGCAAAGCCCTAGTCTCAACGGAATCGAATGCCACATGCGCACATACCTCACGGGACGCGGGGCGCCTGCCCCGGAGCGCGCAGTGCTAGAGAGATTCGGCCCTCGCAAGGGCGGGCGCGCCGCGGCTGTCCCCGCTATCCCCAGAGCAGCGCTGACACGCGACAGCGGGCTCAGGTGCGGCCCTGCGCCTTGACGTGGGCCGCCCATTCGGGGCGGGCCTTGAGGGCGGCGGCATATTTGAGGCCGATCTTGCGCAGCCCTTCGGGCGCGAACTCCTGCTGGGCGAGCGCCATCCCGCGATCGAACACCTCCGAGTAGCGCTTGATGCGGTCGCCGTCGAGGTCGAAGCGGCCAATCCCGTCGAAGGTGACGCGCGCGCCTTTGGCCTCGGGCCTGAGCGAGTTGAAGCTGAAGCGGTAGCTGGCGTAGCCGAGGTTGCCGGACAGCGCGGGATCGAAGAACTCCCAGCGGAAGTTGGCGCCGCCGTCGGCGAAGTGCGCCAGCATCTTCTTGATCGCCTCGCGGCCGGTGCTGGGGCCGAAGAAGTAGTCGTCGTAGGTGCCATCGGGCGTGAAGAGGTCAGCCAGCGCGTCGCCGTTGCCCGAGGCCGCCGCGGCGGCGAACCGCGCCAAGAGCTTGTTGAAGTCCATGCACGTCCTCCCGCAGTGTCACCCGGCGCGTGCGCGCCCCGCGCGTTTGCGTTGATTAACCCGACACATTAACGTCCGCGGGCGCGAGAATATTCCACGAGGAGCGACGATGTTGAAGCTCAAACCCAACTGCGAGTGCTGCGACAAGGATCTGGCCCCCGATGCGGCCGATGCGCTGATCTGCAGCTTCGAGTGCACCTTCTGCACCGACTGCGCAGCCAACCGCCTGCCCGGCGGGCGCTGCCCCAACTGCGGCGGCGACCTGGTGCGCCGGCCGGTGCGTCCGCCGGCGATGCTGGCGAAATATCCAGCGTCCACGGAGCGCGTGGTGAAGCCGCACGCGGGCTGCGCCGCGGCGGCTTGAGGTGTGGCGGGCGTTGGCGAGCGTCGTCGCGTTGTCCGCGCGAGGGTGGCTGATGTGGGCGCGCTGGCGGCATGCGTGTCGGGCCGTGTTGGTGCGATGTGGGGGGCACGTGGACGGGGCTGTGGGCGCGCTCTGCTCGGCACGGTTGCGGCTGCTGATCGCGCGGGGCTTGCGCGGCCTCGTCTTTGATTTTCAAGGGATGAGTTGATTAAATTAACCAAGTCGTTGATGTTTCACGTGAAACATCGGGTCGCGCAAGCTCAGTTCTCCTCCATCTTCAGGGCGGCGATGAAGGCCTCCTGCGGGATCTCCACCTGGCCGAACTGGCGCATCTTCTTTTTGCCCTTCTTCTGCTTCTCGAGCAGTTTGCGTTTCCTCGTGATGTCGCCGCCGTAGCACTTGGCGATCACGTCCTTCCTCAGCGCCCGGATGTTCTCGCGCGCGATGATGCGCCCCCCCAGCGCCGCCTGGATCGGGATCTGGAAGAGGTGCTGCGGGATCAGCTCTTTGAGCTTCTCCACCATGGCGCGGCCGCGGCTCTCGGCGCGCGCGCGGTGGACGATGATGGAGAGCGCGTCGACCGGCTCGTTGTTGACCAGGATCGACATCTTGACGAGGTCGCCCGGCTCGTAGCCCTGCAAGTGGTAGTCGAACGAGGCGTAGCCGCGGCTGATCGACTTGAGGCGGTCGTAGAAGTCGAACACCACCTCGTTGAGCGGCAGCTCGTAGATCAGCATGGCTCTGCTGCCGACGTAGGTGAGGTTCTTCTGCCGCCCGCGCCGGTCCTGGCAGAGCTTCAGGACGGCGCCCAGATGCTCGTCCGGCACCAGGATGGTGGCCTCGATCCACGGCTCCTCGATGCGGTCGATGCGGTCCTCGGTCGGGCATGTCGGCGGGGTTGTGCATCTCGAGCTTCGAGCCGTCGGAGAGGTAGACGTGATAGATGACGCTGGGCGCCGTGGTGATGAGGTCGAGGTCGAACTCCCGCTCGAGCCGCTCGGTGATGATCTCGAGGTGCAATAGCCCCAGGAAGCCGCAGCGGAAGCCGAAGCCGAGCGCGGCCGACGTCTCCGCCTCGAAGGAGAAGCTGGCGTCGTTGAGGCGCAGCCGCCCCATCGCCTCGCGCAGGTCCTCGAACTGGGCGGCATCGACCGGGAAGAGGCCGCAGAACACCACCGGCTGCACCGGCTTGAAGCCCGGCAGCGGCTTTGACAGTCGGCTTCCTCTCGTCGGTGACCGTGTCGCCGACGCGGGTGTCGGCCACCTGCTTGATGGCGGCCGTGAAGAAGCCGACCTCGCCGGGCCCGAGCTCGGCCAGCATCTCCTGCTTGGGTCGGAAGATGCCGACGCGCTCCACCTGGTAGGCGCCGCCCGAGGCCATCAGCTTGATCCTCTGGCCCTTCACCAGCCGGCCGTCGATGATGCGCACCAGCACGACGACGCCCAGGTAGGCGTCGTACCAGCTGTCGATGAGCAGCGCCTTGAGGGGCACGTTAGCATCGCCCTTCGGGGAGGGGAGGCGCTCCACGATCGCCTCCAGCACCGCCTCGACGTTCTGGCCGGTCTTGGCCGAGATGGGGATGGCGTGCGAGGCGTCGAGGCCGATCACGTCCTCGATCTGCTGCTTGACGCGATCGGCGTCGGCGGAGGGCAGATCGACCTTGTTGAGGACTGGCAGGATCTCGAGGTCGTTGTCGAGCGCCTGGTAGACATTGGCCAAGGTCTGCGCCTCGACGCCCTGGCTGGCATCGACCACCAGCACGGCGCCTTCGCAGGCGGCGAGCGAGCGGGACACCTCGTAGGCGAAGTCGACGTGGCCCGGCGTGTCCATCAGGTTGAGCTGATAGGTCTTCCCGTCCTTGGCCTTGTAGTCGAGGCGCACGGTCTGCGCCTTGATGGTGATGCCGCGCTCGCGCTCGATCTCCATCGAGTCGAGGATCTGCTCCTTCATCTCCCGGATCGTGACGTTGCCGCACAGCTGGATCAGCCGGTCGGAGAGCGTCGACTTGCCGTGGTCGATGTGGGCGATGATCGAGAAGTTGCGGATCAGGCTGATGTCCGTCATGGGCCGCTGCTTAGCACCCCTGGGCAAAGGGTTGAAACGGGTCTCGAGCAGCGCGCGTGCCGATTTTTGATCAAACATTCTGTGAGCCGAAAAAATACACAAATCAGCACTCTTGGCTGAGTAGTTCCCACTCGATCCTGCACACTCCATGTTGCGATTCCGGGGCATTGTTGGAGGTTCGTTGTGCCTGGCGGTTGTTCATGTGAGGTGAGCTGAAGATTTACCATTAGCAACCCAGCGCCTGTACTACGATGGGTATCAAATATGCTATAAAGTTTGCAATGATAATTTGCCAAATAGTAGTAATATGTCGAAAAGTAAGGTGCGAGGCGGTTGGCGATCTGCGAAAGCGCGAGCGCCATGGCCCAGTCACTCGCACCAAACGTCCGCTCCCAGTTTGCGAAGCGCTTGAAGAGCATACGGACCCTGCGGGGGTTCGGGCGCGCGCGCTATTTCGCCAAATCGCTCGGTATCGAAGAGAACCGCTACACCCGCTACGAGCGTGCCGAGGTCGAGCCGAGCCTGACGCTCATTCACAAGATGTGCGAGATGCTGCGCGTGACGCCCAACGAGCTGTTGGGCTTTGCGGAGCTGAAGCATGACCGGCCCTACAATGCGGCACCCGGTCTTGCCGAGCCGGTAGTCGGGGAGGCGTCCCATGCCTATCAACACGATCTGGGGGCAGAGCCCGAGGGCGATCCCCTGAGTTCCATTGCCTGGCAGCTTGCCTCCGCCGCCGTCGCCATTCGCCATGAGCATGCGGGCAAATCGAAAGCTGCGGGTGACCCCCTGGATACGGTTCGCGAGACGAGCGCCTTGTTCCGGGGGCTGCGGTCCAATCCTTTCGGTGCCGTGAGCGAGATCGTCGACGATCCGGCCCTGAAGGGTGCGGATGCGCATCGCAAGGCGGCACTCGCCAAGCTAATCCAGTCCTTCACCGAGCAGGCCAGCAAGCGCGTCCCATCGCCGGCTCGCTGAGCGGCTACTTGCGGATCGCGCCACCCGTCGCCTTCCCCACCGCCTCGATCAACTTGGCCGCGACCGCATCGATCTCCTCGTCGGTGAGGGTTTTCTCCGTCGGCTGCAGGGTGACCTCGAGTGCCAACGACTTCTTGGCGGGTCCGAGGCTTTCCGACTCGAACAGATCAAACACGTTGACACCTGAGATCAGCTTTTTCTCTGCGGCCCGTACCGCCTTGACGACGTCGCCGGCGGGCACGTCCTTGTCGAGCACGAAGGCGAAGTCGCGGCGCACGGGCAGGAGGTCGGCCGCCTGCAGCGCGCCGCGCCGCGCACCCTTCTTCCGCTCGGGCGGCAGCGCTTCCAGGAATGCCTCGAGCGCCGCCACCGGCCCCGTCACATCGAAAAGCGCGAGCGTCGCCGGGTGGATTTCGCCGAAATGGGCGAGCACCACCTTGGGGCCCAGGCGCAACGTCCCCGACCGGCCCGGATGGAACCAGGCCGGCGCATCGCGGGTGATCTGGGCGCGCGTCGCGTCGAAACCGAGCTCTGCCAGGAGTGCGGCGAGATCGGCCTTGGATTCAAAGAGATCCGCATCCTTCGCCGTGCCCGCCCAATGGCGGCCCGCTCCGGTGAGTCCGTCGGCACCGGCGCGGACTGCGCAGACGGCGACGAATTGATCCTCGGGGGCGTCGCCCCGATAGGCCTGGCCCACCTCGAACAGCCCGAAGTCGGCAAAGCCGCGGTTGCGGTTGCGCCCAACCGCCGCGAGCAGGCCCGGTAGCAGGCTGGGCCGCATGGAGGACATCTCGCTCGAGATGGGATTGGCAAGCTCCAGCCCATCCTGGCCGCCGCCGAAGTGGCGGGCCGTGGCGTGCGGAATGAACGACCAGTTGATGGCCTCGACGAAACCGCGCGCCGCCAGCGTACGGCGGGCCCGGCGCACGCGGCGCTGGTTTTCGGTCAGCACCGCGTTCGCCACACCGCGCGTTCTGGGCATCGGCGCGGCGGGCACTTTGTCGAGGCCGACGATGCGCACGACCTCCTCCACGAGATCGGCCGCGCCGTGGATATCGGGCCGCCAGCTCGGGGCCGTGACGCTCGCCGAAGCGGCCTTGCCCTCGATGCTGAAGCCCAGCGCCTCCAGGGTCCGGCGGATCTCCTTGTCGGCAAGCGCGATGCCCGCAAGTTTCGCGATTAGGCCGAAGTCGAAGCTGATGACGGTCTTGGCCTCGGGCGGCGCGCCGGCGATCCGGGCCTTCGAAGGCTTGCCGCCGGCCACCTCCATCATCATGGCGGTGGCGAGATCGAGCCCCGGCTTGATGAAGGCGGGGTCGACGCCGCGCTCGAAGCGATAGCGCGCATCGCTCTGGATGCCGGCCTTGCGGCCGGTGGCCGCCGTCCGCAGCGGGTCGAAATAGGCGCACTCGATGAGGATGTTCCGGGTCGCGGTCGTGACGCCCGTCTCCTCGCCACCCAGGATGCCGCCGAAGCCCAGCACCGCGCGATCGTCGGCGATCACGCACATGGTCTCGTCGGCGGCGTGCTCGCGGCCATCGAGGCCCATGAACTTCTCGCCGTTCCGGGCGAGCCTCGCCCGAATGGCGCCGTGGAGCTTGTCGGCGTCGTAGACGTGCAGCGGCCGGCCACGATCCAGGCTGATGTAGTTGGTCACGTCGACCAGGGCGTTGATGGGGCGCAGGCCGACGGCCTTCAGGCGCTGCTGCATCCAGGCCGGTGCCTGGCCGTTGTCGACGCCGCGGATGTAGCGGCCGGCAAAACAGGGGCACGCGTCGCGGGCGTCCTGGGGAAACTCGAGCTCGATGTCGATCGGGCAGGCGTAGGTGCCTTCGACGCCGGAAACCTTGCGCTCGGGCTTGAGCTTGCCCAGCGCCGGCGGCGGCGAGGTCGCGGGCGATGCCGCGCACGCCGGTGCAGTCAGGCCGGTTGGGGGTCAGTTTCACGTCGAGGACGGGATCAGCGAGGCCCGCCACGTCCACGTAGCGCTTGCCGATGTGCTCGCCCAGCTCCGGCGCCAGCTCGATGATGCCTGCATGCTCTTCCGAGAGCTGCAGCTCCTTCTCCGACACCAGCATACCGTTGGAGACCACGCCGCGGACGGGCCGCGCCTCGAGCGTGACGTTGGTGCCGGGAATATGCGTGCCGACACCGGCGAACACGCCGATCATGCCGGCCCTCGCGTTGGGCGCGCCGCACACCACTTCCACGACGCCGGCGCCGGTCTCGACCTTGCAGACCTGCAGCTTGTCGGCGTTGGGATGGCGCTTGGCTTCGAGCACGCGCGCGACCGTGAAGGCCTCGAGGTTTGCACCCGGATTGTCGATGCTTTCGACCTCGAGCCCCATGGACGATAGCTTGTCGGCAAGCTCTTCGAGCGGTGCCGAGGTCTCCAAATGGTCCTTGAGCCAGGAGAGCGTGAACTTCATGTACACCCCCCGACTTTGGCGTCATGCCCGGGCAGGCGGGCACCCACGCAACCATTCGCATGACCGAGGTGAGTGGCGTGGATCCCCGCCTGCGCGGGGATGACGTTTTCTGGTTTGCTGTGCGGACACATCGTCGGACCTATGGAGACAGCCCGCCGGCAAGCGTCGGCACGTCGAGCGCCAGGAAGCCGTAATGCTTGAGCCACCTCAGGTCGGCCGAGAACATGTCGCGCAGGTCGGGGATGCCGTATTTGAGCATGGCGATGCGGTCGAGCCCCATGCCGAAGGCGAAGCCCTGGTACTTGTCGGGATCGAGGCCGCAGTTGCGGATGACGTTGGGGTGCACCATGCCGCTGCCCAGGATCTCCAGCCACTGCCCCGGCTTGCCTATTGCCGCGGCGTCGATGTCCACCTCCATCGACGGCTCGGTGAAGGGGAAATGCGAGGCGCGGAAGCGCATGCCCACCTGGTCCACCTCGAAGAAGGCCTTGCAGAATTCCTCCAGGCACCATTTGAGATGGCCGAGGTGCGTCGTCTCGTCGATCACCAGCCCTTCGATCTGATGGAACATGGGCGTATGCGTGGCGTCGCTGTCCATGCGGTAGACGCGGCCCGGCACAATGATGCGGATCGGCGGCTTCTGGCTCAGCATGGTGCGGATCTGCACGGGGCTCGTGTGCGTGCGCAGCACCTTGACGGGGCTGTTGTCGCCCTCTTTTCCGGTGCGCTTCATGTAGAACGTGTCGTGCTCCTGCCGGGCCGGATGCTCGGGCGGGATGTTGAGCTTGGTGAAGTTGAGGTCGTCGGTCTCGATGTCCGGCCCCTCGGCGATGGCAAAGCCCATGTCGCCGAAGATCTCTGCAACCTCGTCGAAGACCTGGCTCACCGGATGAATGCGCCCGTCTTGCAGCGGCCCGAGGCGGACCGGCAGCGTGACGTCGGCCTTCTCGGCGGCGAGGCGGGCGGAGAGCTCGGTGCGCTCGAGATCCGCTTTGCGACCCTCCAGCGCCTCGCTGACGCGCTGCTTGAGCCCGTTGACCGCCTGGCCGAAGGACTTGCGCTGGTCGCCGGGCAGGGAACCCAGCCTTGCCATCAGCTCCGAGACGCGTCCCTTCTTGCCGAGCGCGGCGATGCGCACGCGCTCGATGGCGGCGAGGTCCGACGCGGCGCCGATCTCGGCGATCAGCGCGGCTTCAAGCGTGGCAATGTCGGCGTCTTGCGTCATTGTTGTCATCCCGGCCGAGGGCGAAAGCCCGAGAGCCGGGACCCAGAGTCAAGTATTGAGTCGGAGCCCGCGGCCCCTGGGTCCCGGATATTTCGCCTGCGCGAAATTCCGGGATGACAGGTCACGCCGCCTTCAATTGGGCAGCCGCCTGATCGACGAGGCTCTTGAAGGCAGCCGTATCCTTGACGGCGATGTCGGCCAGCACCTTGCGGTCCACCTCGATGCCCGCCTTGGCGAGGCCGTTGATAAATCGACCGTAGGTGAGGCCGTGCTCGCGCACCGCTGCATTGATGCGCTGGATCCAGAGTGCGCGGAACGTGCGCTTCTTCCGCTTGCGATCGCGGTAGCCATATTGCATGGCCTTCTCGACGGCCTGCTTGGCGACCCGGATGGTGTTCTTGCGGCGGCCGTAGTAGCCCTTGGCCTTCTTCAGGACCTTCTTGTGCTTGGCGTGGGCGGTAACGCCGCGCTTGACGCGTGCCATGATGATACTCCGTGACGGGAATTGAGGCTGGTTGCGGCGTAGGGATCAGCGGCTGTAGGGCATGTATTTCTTGACGATTTTGGCGTCGCTGTCGCTGAGCACCATGGTGCCGCGCGCGTTGCGGACGAACTTGGCCGTCCGCTTGATCATGCCGTGACGCTTGCCCTGGGCGGCCACTTTTACCTTGCCGGTGCCCGTCATCTTGAAGCGCTTCTTGGCGCCGCTCTTGGTCTTCAGCTTGGGCATTTGGTTCTCCTTTGTTTACGCCCGGGTCGAAGCCACGGGCTTGTTATTGAACGCATTCGAACCGCCACGGCATGCCCGGCCGGGCGGCTCGGGCGCATCTCTAAGGCCAACGGCGCGGGGAGGCAAGCGCGCCGCCACGTTTCTGCCGCGAGCGTCCGCCAAAGGATGCGCATTCGGTGCCCGCCCGAGCCGGGCCGGCGCCATCAGCTCAAGGGTGAGCCATGCAAGGTCAGTAGCTCTCGAATTGGTTGCAACCGATCGGACGACGGCCGACGGCCGCGATTCCGTGGAGTGCAACCAAAGGAGAGCACCTTGCAAGACAACAGGAAAAATCGATCTGAAGGTCGTTCGCGGCCCCCGCGCGGCAGGCGCAACGGGCCGGCCGGCGACTTTGCGGCGGCGATCGCCCGGGTCGAGTTCGGGCGCTTCTATGTCGATGAGGCGCGGCTCCAGGAGGCCAAGCGGTCGGTCGAGGAGGCGATTGCCAGGCGCAAGCCTGCGGGGTCGAAGGCCCACTCGGTACGGATTGCGGAGCCTAGGAAAGAGGCCCACACCACGGCGCGCGAGGCCAAGGCCTCTGCGAAGACCAAGCAGATGCCTTGGAAGATGCCCAGCGTGCGGGAGCGCCGCACCGAGATTGCAGAGGGCCTCGAGCGGTTGCGCAAGAAGGGAGGGAAGGCGTGATCGGCGCTAACGCGGCGCCAGCACCATCACCATCTGCCGGCCCTCCATGCGCGGCTCGGACTCCACCTTGGCGATCTCCTCGGTGTCGGCCTTCACGCGCTGCAGAACCTGCCAGCCGATCTCCTGGTGCGACAGCTCACGGCCGCGGAAGCGCAAGGTGACCTTGACCTTGTCGCCTTCGCCGAAGAAGCGCCTGATGGAGCGCATCTTCACGTCGTAGTCGTGGTCATCGATGCTGGGACGCATCTTGATCTCTTTGATCTCGACGGTCTTCTGCCGCTTGCGGGCCTCGGCGGCCTTCTTCTGCTCTTGGTATTTGTACTTGCCGAAGTCGAGAATCTTGGCGACCGGCGGGTTGGCATCGGGCGAAATTTCGACGAGATCGAGCCCGGCTTCAACGGCGCGCTGCAAGGCATCGGCTGTGCCGACGACACCCACGTTCTGGCCGGTCTGATCGATGAGACGAACTTCGGGCACGCGAATGTCTTCATTCATTCGCGGGCCGGATGGCGCGCGCTCGGGCGCGGCTCTCATTGGACGACGTATTTGGCAGTCTCCTCGTTTGTTGTAACGCGCCTGGCCGACCCTCCATGGGTGCGGCGGGACGCCCGGAGAATCGGAGAGATGATACACCAAGTCAAGATTTTCCCGGCAAGCCGGCTGTGGGCGTGTATCCCGTTGTTGCGTCGCAAAAACGGCGTTCAAGGCCGGTACCCAAGAGTCGATCGTAAACGGACAGAGTCCGGCGTTGCATGCCGCGTACCGTGAAGTTTGCCAGCACATGCTGTCGCGCCCGCGCCCCGAGCGCGGCCCGGCTTGCCGGTGGGAGCGCGAGCGCCTCGGCTATTCTCTCGGCCAGGATCTGGGCGGCGCCCGGGGGTACCAGCCAACCCGTCATGGCATCCCCCGCAACGGCGGGCTGCGCCAGCACGGTCTCGGGTGGCGCTCCGATATCGGTTGCGATCACGGGGCAGCCCATGGCCGCGGCCTCGATCACGGTACGGCCGAAGGCTTCGGGCTCGGTGGAGGCGATGACCGTGACGTGGGCGGCAAGGTAGGCGGCGGCGATGTCGTCGATGTGCCCCACGAGACGCACCACCCCCTGCAACCCAAGCCGGCTGATTTGGTTCTGCAACGCATGCACGTAGTCGTCGCGGCCTTGGGCATCGCCCGCGAGGATTGCCACCGCGTGACCGAGATGACCGTCTGCGGACAGGCGCGCCATGGCGTCGATGACGACGCTCTGGCCCTTCCAGTTGGTAAGGCGGGCGGCATGCAGGATGACCGGCGTGTCCGGCGCAATACCCCAGCGCGCCCTGAGCGCCGCGACCCGCTCCGGCGCAACCTGGCGTGGATCGAACCCTGTCTCGTCGACACCGCGGTGAACGACCTCGATGCGCTCGCGCGGCGTCCCGTAGCGCTCGGCGATCAGGCCGGCCGTGTAGAGCGAGTTGGCGATGACGATATCGCCGCGTGCCATGACGCCATTGTAGAGGCGCTTGGCGGCGTTGGTCTCGCCGTAGGCGCCGTGATAGGTGGTGACGAACGCCACCTCGGTGCGTCTCGCCGCCATCAGGGCGCTCCAGGCGGGCGCGCGGCTGCGTGCATGCACGAGGTCGACACCTTCCGTCTCGATCAGGCGCGAGATGGTGCGGGCGTTGGCGAGCATTCGGATGGGGTTCTTGGTGCCGGCAGGAAAGGCCATGACTTGGCCGCCGACAGCGGACACCCTCGGGCTAAGACGACCGGGCTCGGCCAAGACGAGCGCGCGCGCCCCGGCGAGGGTAAGGGCCTCCGCGATCTCCACCACCGAGAGCTCGGCGCCGCCGGCATCCAGGTGGGGGATGATCTGCAGTATGGTCGGCCGGTCTTTCGGCAACGGATACGTCTTTCGCCGAGCAGGATCGCTTCGGATGGAACGGCCTTGCCTCGATGGCGACGTTTCGGCCGAAGCGTGAATCCTGCTCTATTCAATATGTTGAGAGCAAGATTTCACGTTCCATGATCGAAGCGAAGTGCTTCGATCAGAAACGATCTTGCTCTAGTGTCCTGATCGCGAAATTCGCCTCAATCTGCGGCTTGCTCGGAACGAATTTCGCGATCTGAAGGACACTAGCAAATGATGGATTCTAGTGTGATTCAGATCGAGAAGTCCGCTCCGCCACCCAGCCAAACGCGATATAGCGGACTTCTCGATCATCACACTAGTTGAGGGCTTCATAGGATGGCCGACGACCAACCGCAATTCCTGGCTGTGGGCAGCGACAAGCGCCGCATCGCCTATCTGAACGCGCCCGCGATCGAAGCCTCCCGCGCCGGCCTCGTCTGGCTTTGCGGCCTCAAGTCGGAGATGACGAGCCTGAAAGCGACCGCTCTTGCGGACTGGGCCCGCCAAAAGGGGCTCGCCTGCCTGCGCTTCGACTATTCGGGCCACGGCCAGTCCGAGGGCCGTTTCGAGGACGGCACGGTGAGCCGCTGGCTCGAGGAGGCGCGGACGGTCTTCACCGGAGCTGACCAAAGGCCCTCAGATCCTGGTCGGCTCCAGCATGGGCGGCTATATCGCGCTCCTCGTGCTGCGCGCGCTGATGGAGGAGGAGCCCGAGGTTGCCGAGCGGATCAAGGCGCTCGTCCTCATCGCACCTGCTTGGGACATGACCGAGCTGATGTGGTCCAATCTGCCGGAGAGCGCACGCAAGGAGATCACCGAGCGCGGCGTCTATTTGCGCCCGTCGCACTACGGCGATGGCCCCTACGCGATCACTCGCACGCTGATCGAGGACGGGCGGCAGCACCTCATCGCCAGCCGGCCGCTCGATCCGAGGCGACCGATCCACATCCTGCACGGACTGCAGGACCCGGACGTGCCGTGGGAGCACACCCTCGACCTCGTCGCCCATCTTTCGGGGGACTGGGTTCGGGTCGCGGCCGTCCCGGACGGCGAGCACCGGCTGTCGCGGCCGGAGGACCTCGCCCTGCTGCTCGACATCGTTGGCGGACTGACCGCCTCAGCGGCCTAGCAGCGAGAAGATGTCCGCGGACCGGGAGCCGTTGAGCCCCCCGGCCACCGCACGCTCCAAGGCGTCGGGGCCGGCCTCCTCGGCCACGCGCTCGGGCACGATCCACATGGCATAGTCCTCGGCATAGATGCCGCGGCTGCAGACGAGGTGCTCCCCGTCCGTGCGGCAATGGGAGTGGCCCAAGATCTCATGCGGGCGGCGCCGGTCGTGCTTCAGGATGTGCAGGTCGACGGGCTGCAAATAGTCCGGGAAGCGGCCGAGTTCCACGCCGCGGAACACGCAACCGAGTTGCCGGCGGCACGCGCCCGCGCGCCTGCCAAATGTGTTGAAGAAGCCCAGCGCCTTGCGGCCCCGCAGGAATCGGGCCGGCCTGTCGGCCCCGTTGCTGACGAAGCAGCCGTCCGGCGCGCACAGGATCGGGTCGGCGACCTTCGGACCGCGCCGGCGAATGCCGTAGTTGCCGGGTGCCATGACGAGCAGGATGGCGTACCGATCAGCCTGTCTGTCGTCCGCGTAGGTCTCCGCGGATCGATCGTCCTCCCGGTTGCGTCCTCCGAGCGCCATCCTCGGCTCGGCTGACGGCAACGGGGATGGCGCCGCCACTGTGGTGGCGCTGCCCACGGATCGCGTCTCGCCGCGATCGGTGTGCTCGGTTTCGTCACCCTGGACGCGGGTCGGCGCGGCGCCCAGCGCGGAAGGCGGTTGGGCCTCTCTAATCTTCCGCTCGGCGACGGCGCGGCGCTCCTGGGCAGCAATGCGCGCATTGCGGATCTGGCGCACGCGATTGAAGCTCGCGATGAGGCCCCGCGTCTCCTTCGCGGCGAATTTTGGCAAGCCTCGCCCCTTCCGCCGCCCCTGCGCGCTCGCGCTCGGCCGCCTCCGTCGCGGCCCGCCGCGCCTCCGCATCGGCAGTCGCGCGCTGGGTCGCTTCGGCATTCGACGGCGATGCTTCCCTGGCGCTCTCTGCTGCAGCCTGCTGGCGTTGACGTTGGAGCAGGGTCTCGGCGTTGGCACGCGCCGCCTCGGCTTCGATAATGAGACGGCGCGCCTCCTCGACCAGCTGCGCCCGTTCCTCCGCGGCCCGCATGTCCTCGGCCTCGCGGCGCGCGCGTGCCAGCATGTCGGCCTCGTCGGCGCGTTGTTGCTCGGTTGCCCTGCGGGCGCCCTGCGGGGCTCGCTGAGCCTGCTGCCGGGATGCAGCGGTGCGCTTCGTCGGCGCCTGCCGGCGGTGCGCTGCGGTGCGATCGCCCTCGTTGGCGAACCTCTCCGCCATCGTGCTGGCGGCATCGTCCGCGCGTGCCGCTATCGGACACATCGCCATGGCAAAAAGAAGAATTGCACCCGCGCGGTGTGCGACCGCCCATTCCGACATGACTCACTCCCCGACCCGTGATCTTGCCCGCGCTGGCGGCGCAGGCCTGCAATTGTCAGAACGATTTCGCTGATCAAAACCGCTGCCGCGACAATCTTGTCGGCGTTTGCGGCAGAAAGCGGGAGCTAGGCTGGCGGTCGGTCGAATATTTATCCCGCGACCAGCGCGCGCAGACCCTCACGATAGGTCGGATAGAGAAGCTCGACGCCGAGGTCCTGCTTGATGCGGGCATTGCTCACGCGCTTGTTCTCGGCCCAGAACGTCGCGGCCATGCCGGTCAGCGCCGCCTTCTCGAAGGGCACCTCGGGGGGCGGGGGAAGCATCAGCAACTCGGCCGCATGGGCCAGCACGTCCTGCGGCGGCGCGGGCTCATCGTCGCTGACATTGTAGATGCGATGCCCGGTGTCCTTGTCGATTGCCGCCGCGAGAACCCGGGCAATGTCGTCGACGTGGATGCGGTTGAAGATCTGGCCGGGCTTGACGATGCGTCGCGCCGTGCCCGCCCGCAGGCTGTCGATGGCACTGCGCCCGGGCCCATAAATGCCGGCCAGCCGAAAGATCTCGACGCGGCGGCCGGTGTCGCGCCCGAACTGGGCCCAGGCCTGCTCGGCCTGCAGGCGCCTGAGGCTGCGCTCGGAGATCGGGTGCGGTGGGCTGGTCTCGTCGACCCATTGCCCCTGCCAGTCGCCGTAGACGCCGACGGTCGACAGATAGCCGATCCAGGCGAGTTCCGTGAGACTGGCGATCTCCTCGCGGAAGTGGCGTAGCACCGGATCGCCTTCGAGATCGGGCGGGACGCTGACAAGTATGTGGGTGGCGCCCTTGATGAGATCGTGTACCTCGGCGGAGACGGCGTCGCCCTTGTATTCGGCAAGCCGCGCTCCCAGCGGCGCTGCGGCTTGCTCGGAGCCCGGTCCGGAGAGGCTGGTCCTCGTGCCGGCGAGCGCCAGGGTCCGCCCGCTCAGGCGCCGTGCCAGGGTCTCCGCCGTGTAGCCGAAGCCGAAGCAGAAGAGCCGCATCAGAGGAGCTCCGCGGCCCATTCGGCGCGCACGGCCAAATCGGATTCGTCGGCAACACGCGCTCTCTTGAGCGTGGCCCAGTCAGCCGTCTCGGCGAGTTGCCCCAGGGCCCATATGGCCATGGCCCGAACGAGCGGGGAGGCGTCATCGAGCAGCCGTTCGACCAACGGGACCAGCTTTGCATCACCGGAGTTGCCGGCCGCGATCAGCGCGTTGCGCACCACGCGGTCGCGACCGGTGCGCTTGACCGGCGTGCCCGCAAACCGCTTGCGAAATGCGGCATCGTCGAGGGCAAGCAGCTCGGCGAGTGGCGGGGACGCAGCGCCCGCGAGCGCCTGCAGCTTGGTCTCGCGCGCGACAGCGGCGAACTTGTTCCACGGACATACGGCGAGGCAGTCGTCGCAGCCGAACACCCGGTTGCCGATCGCCTTGCGGAACTGCGCCGGTATGTGGCCCTTGTGCTCGATGGTCAGGTAGGCGATGCAGCGTCGCGCATCGAGTTGATAGGGCGCAGGGAACGCGTCCGTGGGGCAGACCTCGAGGCAGCGGGTGCAGGAGCCGCAATGATCGGCTTCGGGCGCATCCGGCTCCAGCTCCGCGGAGGTGAGAAGTGCGCCCAGGAACAGCCAGGAGCCGTGCTTGCGCGAGACGAGGTTGGTGTGCTTGCCCTGCCAGCCGATGCCTGCCGCTTCGCCCAGCGGCTTTTCCATCAGCGGCGCAGTGTCGACGAATACCTTGACCGCAGCGCCGCTCTTCCGCGCCAGGACCCCGGCAACCCGCTTGAGGCCGGATTTCACGACGTCGTGGTAGTCTCTGCATTGCGCGTAGCATGAGATGGCGCCGCGGTCGCGCTCGGTGAGCACCGCCAGCGGGTCGCCTGCGGGCGCATAGCTCATGCCGACCACGACGATGGAGCGCGCGTCCGGCCACAGGCCGAGCGGGTGGCGGCGGCGCTCCGCCGACGCCGCCATCCAGGACATGTCGCCGTGACGGCCCTCCGCAAGGAAGCGCTTGAGGCGTTCGGCCACCGTCGGGCCGATTGCGCCCGGCGTCGTCACGTGCGCGGTGTCAAAACCCGCCGCGCGTGCCTCGGTCAGCACGAGTTGCTTCAGAGGAGAAGTCATCGACGCCCGAGACGGCAACAACAGGTAGTAGCCGGTTGCCGCCCGGCGCCTTCTTCCGGCTGCCTATTATCCATTGTTGGAATCATAGCGATGCACACTCGCCACAACCAGGGCAGAATCACGGCCGCCTGTGGGGCTGCGCTTGAGGCGGCCAAGCGGCGCGCGTAGTGGAGCGACGCCCGCCAGCGTGCAAACGTCCCACCCTTTAGGAGACTCTCGGCATGTCCACTTGGCAAGTGATCCTGCTCGGGCTGATCGAGGGCCTGACCGAGTTCATTCCCGTTTCCTCGACCGGGCACCTGCTCCTGGTCGGGCATTTCATGAACTTCCAATCGCCGGGCAAGACATTCGAGGTGCTGATCCAGCTCGGCGCGATCCTCGCCATCCTGTCTGTTTACGCGGCCCGGCTGACGCGGCTGCTGGTTGGCTTCTTCAACGACGCGCGCAGCCGCCGCTTCGTGCTGGCGATCCTGATCGCCTTCCTGCCGGCGCTCGTGGTCGGTGCAGGTGCCCACAAGTTCATCAAATCCGTGCTCTTCGAGACACCTTGGCTGATTTGCGTCTCGCTGATCGTCGGCGGCATCGTGCTGTTGGCCGTTGACAAGCTCCACCTGCAGCCGCGTTACCACGACGCCATGGACCTGCCGATCACGTCGGCCTTCGTGATCGGGCTGTGCCAATGCCTGGCGATGATCCCGGGCGTCTCGCGCTCGGGCGCCACCATCGTCGGCGCCATGCTCTTCGGAGCGGACAAGCGCTCGGCGACGGAATTTTCCTTCTTCCTTGCCATGCCGACCATGGTCGGCGCTTTCGCGTACGATCTCTACAAGAACTACTCGGTTCTGGCGCCGCAGGACGTCAAGGCGATCGGGATAGGTTTCGTCGTGTCGTTCGTCGCGGGCGTACTGGTGGTGCGCTACCTGTTGGATTTCGTCACCCGGCACGGCTTTGCGCCATTCGCGTGGTGGCGCATCCTGGTCGGCGGAATGGGGCTCGGCGCGCTCGCAGTTTTGGGTTGATTCTGCGGGCTTCTCAGGCGGCGGGCGACGCTGCGGGCTCCGTCAGGACGGAGTAGAGAGCTGCCGGGGTCTCTGCCGCGCGCAGCCTTTCGATGGTGGCCGGTTCGCGCAAGATCCGCGAGATGCGCGCCAGCGCCTTCAGATGATCCCCGCCCGCATGTTCGGGCGCCAGCAACAGGAAGATCAGGTCCACCGGCTCCCGGTCCAAGGCCTCGAAGTCGATCGGCTCGTCCAGCCGCACGAAGATGCTGACAATCTTCTTCAATGCCGGGAGGCGGCCGTGCGGAATGGCGATACCCCGTCCCACGCCGGTGGAGCCGAGGCGCTCGCGTTGCAGCAGCGTGTCGAAGATCTGCCGCCCGTCCATGCCGGTGAGAGCGGCGGCCTTCTGGGCAAGCTCCTGCAGCACCTGCTTCTTGGTCTTGGCCTTCAGCGAAGGAATGACCGCCTCCGGCGCTATCAAGTCACGAAGATCCATTGCTGGTTTCTTGCGTCCGGTTTCGCCGCTTCCGAGCCTGTCCGCCGAATCTTGCGCCGTCCCTGCACGTCTCATGCCGACACTTGGTGTCGAACTCAAGAATAGCCACGCTCTCGGCGTGCGACCGCTGTGATCTCGTCGCTCGGCGAGGCATCCCCCGCGGGTACCGTGTGTTGACGTTGGCTGCAGCGGAGCTGTGTGTGACGCCCCGTCGTGTGCTCTGTCAGCCTCTTGCCTGCGCCAATGCCCGCTGGACCCTGCTTGCGCGCTCCCTGCGCGCGGGGCGGCATTTACACTCATCAAGATGACGGAACCGAGATGGGTGCCTGCGATCAATGCGCGCCGTTGCAACGCGGCCGGACCGTAGTTCACAGGCAACCATGAGTTCAAACGAGGTTGGTTGGCATCGCCAACCCACGTCTGCGGGCTGCGAACGGGGGCCGAGGCGAAACGAAACCCGATGGAATCTTTGGGCTTTCCGTCGGCGTCAGGCGCCGGAGCCCAGCCGCGCCGCCATCTGCTTCTCGCGCCGGCGCTGCACGGAGGAGGGAATGCGCAGCGCCTCGCGATACTTGGCGACGGTGCGCCGGGCGATGTCGATGCCGTCGCGCTTGAGCTGCTCGACGATCTTGTCGTCCGACAGCACGGCCTGCGCCTTCTCCTCGTCGATGAGCTGGCGAATGCGATGCCGCACGGACTCGGAGGAATGCGCCTCCTCACCGTCCGCCGAGGCGATGGCCGAGGTGAAGAAGTACTTGAGCTCGAACACGCCACGCGGCGTGGACATGTACTTGTTGGAGGTGACGCGGCTCACCGTGGACTCGTGCATCTTGATGGCGTCCGCCACCGCCTTGAGATTGAGCGGCTTCAGGTGCTCGATGCCGAAGGTGAGAAAGCTGTCCTGCTGGCGCACGATTTCCTCGGCGACGCGCAGGATGGTGCGGGCGCGCTGGTCGAGGCTCTTGACCAGCCAGTTCGCCGTCTGCAGGCAGTCGATCAAGTAGCTCTTGTCCTTGTCGGAACGGGCCGTGCCGGAGACGGTGGCGTAGTAGCTGCGGTTGACCAGCACCCGCGGCAGCGTGTCGTTGTTGAGCTCTACGATCCAGCTGCCGTCGCGCGCAGGCCGCACCAGGACATCGGGCAGCACCGGCTGGATCTGCACGGAGCCGAACTTCAGGCCGGGCTTGGGATTGAGCCCCTTGATCTCGGTGATCATCTCGGCGAGCTCCTGGGCATCCACGCCGACCGCGCGCTTCAGGGCGACCAGGTTGTGACTGCCGAGCAAGTGCAGATTGTCGAGCAGCCTGGCGATCTGCGGATCATAGCGGTTCTGCTCCTTGAGCTGCAGCGTCAGGCATTCGCCGAGGTTGCGCGCGAACACTCCCGACGGCTCGAAGCCCTGCAACGTGGCGAGCACCTTGTCGATGCGAGAACGCGGGGCGCCGAGCCTGTCGGCCAACTCGTCGAGATCGCCGTTGAGGTAGCCCGTCTCGTCAACCATGTGTATGAGGTGCGCCCCGATCAGGCGCTCGGCCGGATCGGTGATCGCTACGTGCAGCTGCTCGCTCAGATAGTCGGCCAGCGAGCGGCCCGCGGCGACGAAGTCCTCGAGGTTGCTCTCTTCGCCGTTGAAGGCGCCGCCCGCGCGGGACCTGAGCGAGGCCCAGCCGCCCTGATCGTGGTCGGCGCCGTTGGCTCCAGCACCGGCACGGTCCTCCTCGCCATCGAAGGTCGCGCCATTGACCGGAGCGTCCACCGGCGCGGCGGCCCAGTCGCCTTCTTCCTGTCGATCGCCGCCTTCGTCCTGGTGGACCTTCGGCACGCTCGGTAGGATCTGGCGAAACCTCCTCCCGCTCCAGCAGGGGGTTGCGTTCGAGCTCCGTCTCGATGAACGAGTTGAGGTCCATGTTGGACAACTGGAGCAGCCGAATAGCCTGCTGCAGCTGGGGGGTCATGACCAGCTGCTGGCCCTGTCTCAACTCCAATTTCGGCACAAGCGCCATCGTGGCCCCGATCGTCGCCAGGACGTGTCACGGGGTCAAGGTATAAGCGCGTCGCCTTAATCGAACATGTCCCCCAGGTAGACCCGGCGTACGTCTTTGTTAGCTATGATTTCCCGAGGGTTACCATGCGTCAGCACCTGGCCGTCATGAATGATATAGGCCCGATCCACCAGCTTCAGCGTTTCCCGTACGTTATGGTCGGTGATGAGGACGCCGATGCCACGGGCGGTAAGTTGACGCACAAGCTCCTGGATGTCGCCGACGGCCAGGGGGTCGATGCCCGCAAATGGCTCGTCGAGCAGCATGAACGAGGGACGGCTGGCCAGGGCGCGGGCGATCTCGCAGCGGCGGCGCTCGCCGCCGGATAGGGCCAGCGAGGGTGCCTTTCTCAGGCGGGTGATCTTGAACTCCTCGAGCAGGCTCTCGAGCTGCTCCTTGCGCCGCCTGCGGTTGGGCTCGACCAGCTCCAGCACCGCCATGATGTTCTGCTCGACCGTGAGGCCGCGGAAGATCGAAGCCTCCTGCGGCAAATAGCCGATGCCGAGGCGGGCACGGCGGTACATGGGCAGGCGCGTCACGTCGTGACCATCGAGGGTGATCCGGCCGGCATCCGCGGGGACCAGGCCCGTGATCATGTAGAACACGGTGGTCTTGCCGGCACCGTTCGGGCCCAATAGGCCGACCGCCTCGCCGCGGCCCGTCGCCAGGCTGACGCCCTTGACCACCATCCGGCTGCGATAGCTCTTCTGCACGTTGTAGGCGGTGAGCCAACCCTCGCCGCCATAGGCCATCTCGTTGACCCGCGTCTCCGCCGCTGAGCCGTTGCCGCGCGGGCGGCGCCGGCCCGACGACCGCCCCTGCTGCTTTGTGCGGACGGAGAACAACCTCATTGGATCAGTCGCTCCGCAGCACCGGGCTTTCGCTCGTGCTCGGCTGCCAGCCTTCGTTGGGCTTGCTGGCCGCCGTGCCCGGCAACAGCTTCTTCACCGCCGCCTTGGCCCGCTCCTGGACCTGTTTGGGATAGACCAGCAGGCATTGCTTGCCGGGCGGGCAGCTGCGATTGGCTGGGTCCTTCGGCGGGGCCTGGCCGGTCTGCGGCGGCGAGGCGCTCATCGCAGGCGCGGGTGCGGCCTCCGACTCGAGCTCGAACCGATACATGCCCGTGGTGAGGTCGATCTTCAGCCTCGGTCCCTCCGCAACGTCCTTGCCGCGTGAGACCACCACGTGCCCGCCCATCACCACGGAGTTGGCTTTCATGTCGAAGGTCGCCCAATCGCCGGTGGCCGTCTGTCCGTCCCTGGACGTGATGAGGACCTTCTGCCTCGCCTCCACGCGTGTGATCTGCGCTGGACCCGTCCCGCCCGTCTCTTCCGCGGCGTCGGAAGCCGCCAGGCCGATCTGGCCCGAATAGTGGGCAACCAATTCGACCGTGCGGACGACGAACTCACCCTGTTGCGCCTTCACGTTGCCGCGAAACACCGCGTTCTTGGATGCCTCGATCACGTCGAGCGTCTCCGCCTCCACATCCATCGGTGCATTGGGATCCACCTTGAACGAGCTGAACACGCCCTGCTGAGCGCCTGCCTCCCCGGCCCCGCCCTTCGGCCTCGCGGCGGCCGCTCGCGCGGTCTGGTAGAAAGTCGCGGCAATACGGCCCGGCGGCTGGCCGGGCTCTCTCGGCGCTTCCAGCCGGCTGCGGCCCTTCTTGCGGTCGACGAACAGTCGCTGCCCCTGCAGGACGTTCTTTTGTTGGTTGACCAGAACGTTGCCCGTGAAGAGGGCCGTGTTCGCCTGGGCATCGAACTCGACCTGGTCGCATGATACGCGCCGATCGCTTCCGGCGGTGACGACGGCGCCGTTCTTGCCGATGAGGCGCGAAAGGCGCGAGCCCTGACCCTCTTGCCCGGGCGCGGCACTTGTCAACTCCGAGGCCGCCTTGCCCTCGTAGATGACGTGCAACTCGGGCGTCTTCAGCATGGTGTCGTCCTGGACGGCGACCACGTCTCCCACGAAGACGGCTGTCTTGAGAGCATCGTTGACGTGCAGCTGCTCGGCCGTGACGTCGACCGGCTTGCGCGAGTCTCGCCCCAAGGCCGCCGTGGTATTGCCGGCCGGTCCCGACGGCACGAGGCGCACTGCGACGTTGCCGACGAAGGCCGCCTCGCGCGTGTCGGTACGCAGCGTCATGGCGGCGCCCCGCACCCGGCCGGTCGGCATCGTGACATCGACCGGCTGCCTGGAGACGATGCGATGCTCCTTGGAATAGACGGTGGCGCGCGACATGCGGGCCTTTAGGCCGTTGGAGGCATCGATCTCGATGCCGTCGTAGAGCTCGAGCTGGCTCTTGGCGTTGTCGAGCAGGCCGTGCCTGGCCGAGAGCTTGGTGACGACGTTGTTGGGCTGGACGAGGTCGCCGTCGATACCGATCAGCTTGATAGGCGCCTGCTGGTTGAAGGTCACGATTGCCTGCTTGGCGCGTACCTCGTAGCGGCCACCATCCTTGGTGACGCCGAAGTACTTCGGGTTCTTCATGGTCAGATCGTCGGCTGTCACCTGCACTTCGCCGACGCTGAGCCGCCCACGCCCGAGCTGCCAGGTTGATGCGAGCACCAGACCATAGATGGCGGCGATGCCGGCAGCACCAATGGGGAGGGCCATGCGCAGCACCTTGACCCGCAGCGTGTGCCGCCGTGCCTGGCGAAAGGATTGGTTGCGCTCAGCCAGGCCCGGGACGCCCCGCAAGGGTGCGCCTGCGCCGCCTCCCCGGCCGCGCGCATCCATCGTGATCGCCATGGGTCGCGTCACCCCCGTCGCGCGAGACCCTCTGGCCCCACGCATGATGCATCATCAAGACGCGGAAACTGGACTGGAATTTGGGTGATCTTGGGACCCAATGCAAGCCGGACGGCCGATCCTGCGGCAAGCCAACCCGTTAACCCAGCACGGACTTCACCGTCGCCCGGATCTGCTCCAGGGTGAACGGCTTGGAGACGACTTGGGCGATTCGACCTTTGAGGTGGTCGGCCCTGCCAAGCTCATCGGAGAAGCCGGATATCAGGACCACGCGCAGCTTGGGCCGCACGGCCAGCCCCTTCTCTACCAGCTCGATGCCGTCGACGGCCGGCATCTGCACGTCCGTTATCAACAGATCGACCGCCTCTGTGCTCTGAAGCTTCTCCAGTGCCTCGGCGCCATCTTGGGTGACGGTGACCCCGTGACCGTCCATTGCCAGCGCGCGCTGGATCAGGTCTCGGGTCGCGGCGTCGTCCTCGGCAAGAAGAATGCGTGCCATGTTGCCCTCCTCAGCGCTCCGCAGCCTGCTCCCGGAGCCGCAACCGAAGCTATGTTTCTCACCCCCAACCGCCGTCCGCACGCTCTTGCAGAACCTACGACAGATGCTTTCCACAGCCTATCACAAACACTCCGGAAGGTTCGCAACGGCTCCTGCCATGCACAGCCAGGATGCATCTTCGTCAATGAAATTAGGCACATCAGGCCGCCACAATCCTGAACGATTGATCGTTTCTCCCAGCTTGCGCATAAAGATGCCCGATTGCTCGGTCAGGAGGCCGGCAGCGTGATCAGATTGAACAACGTCGCATTGAGGTACGGAGGCGGGCACGAGGTGCTGCGCGGCGTGACCTTTCATCTGCGGCCGGGCTCGTTTCACTTCCTCACCGGGCCCTCGGGTTCGGGAAAGACGTCGCTGCTGCGCCTCCTGTTCATGTCGATCGGGCCGAGCGGCGGGCATATGCACGTGCTCGGGCAGGACATCACGCGTGTCACGCCGTCAAAACGCGCACAGCTGCGCCGTCGCATCGGCATCGTGTTCCAGGACTTCCGCCTGCTCGATCATCTGACGACCTGGGAGAATGTGGCCCTGCCGCTGCGCGTGACGGGCAAGCGCGTTTCCGACTACAAGGAGGACGTGACCGATCTGTTGCAGTGGGTGGGACTAGGCGACCGCATGTACTCTTTTCCCCACGTTCTGTCGGGCGGGGAGAAGCAGCGCGCCGCCATCGCCCGTGCGGTCATCAACAAACCCGAGCTGCTGCTTGCGGACGAGCCGACGGGCAACGTCGACCCGCAGATGGCGCGCCGCCTGCTGCGGCTCTTCATCGAGCTCAACCGGCTCGGCACCAGTGTCGTCATTGCCACGCACGATCATCAGCTGATGCGTCAGACCAAGGCGCCCCGCCTGGAGCTGCACGAGGGACATGTCCGGATCGTATGACAGGCCGACAGGGCCGCCGACCCTGCAGTCCGGCCACCCGCGGCTGGAGCACGACATCTATGGCGGGCCGGCGACGAGCCCCCCGACGGTTTCTACAGGTCGCTCGCGCCTGCCGCCGCCACCCAAGGACCTTGCGCAGCCCGAGCCGCGCAGTCGGGGTCGCCGCGCCGACGCCGTCCCCACCGCGGCACCGATCGTTCCTGCCGGCTCGGTTACGGGGCGTTCGCTGACGCTCGTCATCACCATCATGTGCTTCTTGGCGTGCCTCACGGCCGGGGCGGTCTACATGATGAACCAGTCCGCCTCCGCTTGGCTGCACGACATCGCCAGCGAGGTCACGGTGCAGATCGAGGCCAAGGAGGGCATGGACATCGACAAGGCGGTTGTCGATGTCACGACCTTCCTCTCGCGCCAACCGGGCATCGCCACGGTGCGGGCGTTGGGCGTCGACGACGCGGCCAAGCTGCTCGAGCCGTGGCTCGGCAAGACGGACGCCTTGCGCGAGCTTCCCGTACCCCGGCTGATCGCCGTCGAGCTCGACCGTTCCTCGCCGCCCGATCTGGACGCGCTGCGCACGACGCTCGCGGAGCAGTTCAAGGGAACCGCGCTCGACGACCATCGCCGCTGGCAGCAGCAGATCCGGACCATCACGCGTTCGTTTGCGCTCGGCGGCCTTGCCATACTGGTTCTGGTCGGCGCCGCCACCACGGCCATCATCGTCTCCGCGACGCGGAGCGCGATGGCCTCCAACCGGGATATCGTCGAGGTGCTGCACTTTGTCGGTGCCACCGACCGGTTCATCGCCCGCGAGTTCGAGCGGCATTTCCTGAGATTGGGGGTCAGGGCCGGTATTGTCGGCGCCATCTGGGCAATGGTGGTTTTCCTGCTCATGCCGACCGTGATGGAGCTGTTGGGGGGCGGCGCCGTGACGATCGCAGAGATCAGACGGCTGATCGGTATCGCCGCGCTGGACCCGCCCGGCTATTTTCTGCTGGGCATCGTCGTGCTCGTTATCGCCGCGCTGTGCATGCTGACCTCGCGCATTGGCGTTTACCGAATCTTGAACAGCCAGCACTAAGCCGGGGTTGCTGGGAAATTCCCGTTCGTGGCGGCCGTCGCGCGGGGTCACAACGGGCGCCAAATCGGTTACTCTGCCGCGATTGCGGTCTCGCCATGCTGGGTGAGCCGTCTGGAGAGGTGTTGTGACACGGGCGGGCAGGCTTCTCGCAGTCGCCGCGGGGCTTGTGCTTGCGGCGTTCGTCGCTGGGTTCGTGGTCTTTGCCATCGCCATTGCGCGGTTCAAGCCGACGGTGGGTGCGCAGGCGGACGGCATCGTCGTGTTGACGGGCGGCGAGCGCCGGCTGAGCGTGGGTGCCTCGCTGCTGTCGGACAATCGCGGCAAGCGGCTGCTCATTTCCGGCGCCAACCCCATCGCGACGCGGCGAGACCTTTTCCGTATTTTCAAGCAGACGGGATTGAGCGCCGCGCTGTTCAAATGCTGCGTGGACGTCGGCTACGACGCCAACGATACGAGCGGCAATGCCTCTGAAACCAGGGCCTGGGCAACAGCCAACCATTTTTCGCGGCTGATCATCGTCACCTCCAGCTACCACATGCCGCGCAGCCTGGCGGAGTTCGGACGCGCCATGCCGGACGCCACCATCGTGCCCTATCCGGTGCTGCCGCGAAGGTCCAAATACTGGTGGGCGGACCCGATGAAGGCGCGCGTCATCTTCTTCGAGTATGTGAAGTTCATCCCTTCGGCCGCGCGCCTTGCCGTGACGCGGCTGACCTCCTGGAATGGCGGACCCGTTGCAGGCAGCACCGAGGTGCGCGCGTCGCCCGGTCGAGGTGCACGATGATCGTGCTTCGTTCGCTGGTGTTCACCGCCGTGTTCTATTTGAACACGGCAGCCTTTCTGGTGTGCGGCAGCTGGTTGCTGCTCGCGCCGCGCCGCTGGGCGATGGAAGGCTTGCGGCTCCACGGCCTCGCCAGCTTGTGGTGGCTCGAGGCGATCTGCGGCACGCGCGTCGAGGTCCGCGGTCGCGAGAAGCTGCCGAAGGGTGCCTGCCTGATCGCCGCCAAGCATCAGTCGGCGTGGGATACGTTCGCCCTCATCCCGGTATTCCGCGACCCCGCCATGGTCATGAAGGCCGAGCTTCGCCGCATTCCGCTCTACGGCTGGTTCAGCCACAAGTTCCGGCACATCTTTGTCAGGCGTGACCGGGGGCCGAGCGCACTCAAGGGCCTGATCCGCGATGCGCGCGAGCGGGCCTCGCATGGAAGGCAAATCGTCATCTTTCCGGAGGGAACGCGTCGCCCGCCCGGAGCGCCGCCGGACTACAAGCCGGGCTTCCTCGCGCTCTACGAGGGGCTGGGCCTCGCCTGTTATCCGCTGGCGCTCAACTCCGGCCTGTTCTGGCCGAGACGCAGCATCCTGCGCTATCCCGGCACGATCGTCATCGAGGTGCTCGATCCTGTTCCGCCGGGGCTGCCGCGGGCCGAGGCGCGCGCGCTGATCCAGAAGCGCATCGAATCCGCCAGCGCGCGGTTGATCGCCGAAGCGCGCGCGGCCCCCGATCCGCCGCCGCTGCCGCACACAGCCCACCTGTCGACCGAAACGCCGTAGGCGAACGGCCCGATCGATTCTGCTGTCCGGATCATTGCGCGGAAAAGATTTGGTCGGAGCGGGGAGATTCGAACTCCCGACCCCTTGCTCCCGAAGCAATGGGGTCTTGGTCTCCTAAACGGACGTGGGCAGATGTTGGTTGTACCGGTGAGTTTTGACCCCAAGCGACCGGTTTCAACCCGAGAATGCTGCAGCGCAGCACGCCGGGCACACAGCTAATCCTTTTCAGAAGGTCCTCTTGAGAGTGTTTCTTCCGCGGGCTTCACTGCGATCGCTATCGCACACCGCAAAAGCGACTGCGTCAGTGAGTTCGAATCGCGTCGAAGCGAGCAGCAACTCGACAACTAAAAGATTGGCTGATACGTTGAATTGCAGATCGTCCACCACTGCGACCCTTGCGCCTTATAATCCAATTCACTAAAGGAGTTGCGCAAATGATTGGCCGAGCACTAGTGCTAGCTTGTGGCCTGTTGGCTATGTCAACGACAGCGATGGCACAAACGAATTCGCTATTTGAAAAAGTCTTAAATGCTGACCTAACACCGCAGCAGAGTGAAGCGCTAGCCGCCTTACAGAAGTCGCCAACAGCGAGCAAAGTTGAGGTTGTTCGCATTAATCCGAAGTTGCTTTTCGACAACACGCACATCAAGTTAGATATAGGCCAAAATTTAAATGTGACAATGACAGGACGCGCCTTCGATGTCAAAAATCCCAACGTCTATTCGTGGACGGGACAAACGGAGGGGGCGGTGCCGCAAGTTTCGACGTTTTTTGTTCAAGGACAAAATGTGACGGGCACCGTTTTCTCCAATCAAGGCATCGTGCGTGTCCGACCGATTGGAGGTGGGCTTCATGCCTTAATTAATGTTGACACGTCGAAATTTCCGCAAGACGACCCACCACCAAAAGCGGGCGACAAAAACAATCTAAAAGATTCTGCTCCATTGGAAAAAAAAACTGAGCTGGACCCGGCCGTTACAAAGATTCTAGTTTTGGTCGCCTACTCAAAAGATGTTGCAGAAAAACGAGGCCAAGAGGTTGGTGCCATTGCTGGCAACGCCATTAGCATAACCAACACCTCTTACGCTGCGTCAGGCGTAAATGCGCATCTTGAACTAAGCCCTTCAAGCCCAGTGGCTGTCGAATACCATGAGAGTGGTTCATTCGATAAAGATGTCGATTTCCTCAAGAGTCCCAATGACCCTGCGGCAAAGCGGTTGCGCGAAATACGCGACAAGGATAAAGCCAATATAATAGTGATGTTAGTGGAGAACGCAAGTTATTGCGGCCTTGCTGGTGCTATAATGGCAGACCGGACTAGCGCGGTTGCTGCGGTCAACTACGATTGCGCCGTTGATAACCTATCATTTGCGCATGAGGTTGGCCATCTACAAGGTGCTCGACACAACCTCGGCATTGATGCAACGGAAACACCGTTTCGATACGGCCACGGTTTTTACAATGCGGCTCGGAGTGTTCGAACAATCATGTCTTATGCGTGCCCTACGTCCACGTGCACGCGGATGCCCCAGTGGTCCCGGCCCAACGCTTGGGGATCTGCGGATCATGAACACAACTCGCGCGTCTTAAACGAAACCGCAAAGACAGTGTCTACATTTTGAACGGATTAGGACTGGAGTCACCTATTGAATATGATAGCGGTCTCGGATAGGTTCGCTTGCCGTCAGCAGGCCCTCACGGCGCCGGGGCCAACAGCTTCCGCATGCGGATCAGATTGTAGGCGGCCATTGCGAAGGTGAACCGGTGGCGCACGCGGGTCCGCGCACCTTGAGCTCGGTGCAGCGAGCTATGGTCTTGGCCCAGGCAAAGGCCTCTTGTGTATTTCCTCCGGTGAGCGCCGCAGGCGCTAGGCGTCTCCCTTGGGCTTTCATGCGAGAAGCGCGCGCTCCTCGAAGATCATTTGCCTGCGGCATTCGACGCCGTATTCGGTGAATGCGGTGTACGAACGAGGTCATGGATCGACCTGAAGTGCATCAGGTTGGCGCGCACAAGCCGGGTGAAGGTGAGCAGGCTGTCGACGGCGTGCTGGGTCGCGTGCGCGATGCGCAGGAGCATGTAGGCGATGAGGGCAACGGCGATCTGGATGCGGATGGCATTCTCGGATGTACCGAGGAACTTGCGGATCTTGAGTGTCTGCTTGACCCAGCGGAAGAACAGCTCGATCTACCAGCGCGTCTTGTAAGTCTCGGCGATCTCTTCCGCCGGGGCCTCGAGATCATTGGAGACGATGCGCAGCGTCTTGCCAGTCTCGAGCCTGACATGCACCTCGCGCACCGGATGGTCGATCGGGTTGCGGCCCACCGTGCGCAGCCATCGCGAGAGGCGAACCGTGCGGTCGGCCGTCACAGCACCGCCGGACAGGATCGGGCGCTCTTGGAGGATTTCGGTCTTGGTATGGCTCTTGAGGCGCGTGACAAAACGGCAGCCGGCCTGTTCGAGCCGCGCCCACCAGCTCCAGTCGTAATAGGCCAGATCGAACACATACGTTGCCCCAGACGTGATCGGCATCTCTCTGGCCGCAACGATGTCGTTGAGCCGTACCGCAGTGACGGCAAAGTAGACCGGGATCGCGGTGTGCGGATCGTACATGACGTGCAGCTTGGCGCCGCAGCCGTCGCCCTTATAGGCGGTCCAGTGTCTGGTTAGCGGGCTCAAGCGCAGGCTGGTCGAATCGATCAGCCGGACCGCCTCCTTGGACGCTTTACGCAGGCCGCGATGAGCCTGTCCGAGAAGATCATTGAACAGGTCAGCAAACAGCCCGGCGGGTCTTGATGCATTGGCGTCGGCAAGCGTGGAACGCTTCGGCGCCGTTATGCCGAGGTGATAGAGCCGCGCCGCATGACTTGCCATCGTCGTCTCGATCTCGCGCAGGCTCGAAGCGCCGGAAAGTTGGGCGTGCAGCAACGCCACCAGGTGGCTCTTGCTGTCGAGCCTACGCACGCCTCGATCGGAACCAAACTTCTCAACAGCTACCTCGTACTTCGACCACGGCACCAACTTCAGCAACTCGTGCATCAGGCTATCGTGGTGCCGCATGGCCTTGCTCTCCTTCCGTGTCGAGTTCGTCGGCAACGTTCTCGAATTCACAGAAAATCAACGTCATGCACTCTGTCCATCAAAACTCAACCGAACAGCCGTGGAAGTGGCCGGACGGCAAAATTGGCTTTGCTAATTCTCGCGTCGTCCCTTTTGCACGCAGATGTATTCTTGCCTCATCTTGTAGCTGGCGCAGGCAGTACATCGATTTCCACTGGAGACGCTCTATCTCCTGTATCTCCAGGACGCCTGTCTTGCGTCAACTGTTCGCCAGTTCGTTCAGTAAAACACCAGCCTCGGACAGTCGTTGTATCAGTCTTGCCAACCGCACGCGAGATTTCTTTTCCTGCCTTAATGCAGGCAGCCTTGTTGTTGAAAACCATTGATTGCGTACTCTGCAGTGTCCACACTCGATCAGGATGGGGGCTACCTTTCGGGGCAGGTGGCGTCGATGTAATATAGAACATCAAAAACAAGATAACATGTTCCATGACGGAGTGCCTCCTGCCGTTATTGGGATATCCGCAGACCCTGTATGGCCTGTTGCAGCGCGTTCAAATCATTCTGCGAGCGCGCACGTGCAAGCGCAGCATCATTGTCGGCGGCCGACGAATTGGCTGTACGCTTTGGTCCCAACCCCTCGAACTTTCCGTCGTAGGGCAGAGTCACAATTGGCTTGGGAGGAGTGACCGTCAACGGCGCAATGGAGATATTCAGATTTTTGTCAATCTCATGCCAACCACTTACAGCGGCCACGTCAGTTCCGCCGGGAAACAAATAGCTGTAACCACCGTTCCCAGTGAAGCGCACCACGATATCAACTGTGTACGTCGCCGCATGCATATCAAATACACTGGCCCGATTTGTCATTGCTGACGCAGTTCTGCGAAGCCAATTAGCAGCTCCAAGATGGTTCCGCAATTCACGTTCATGACGTCCTCTCGACAAGCAGAGATTGGGGTCGCCCTTGGTCACGATTAGACTTTCTGATTTGACCTCGTAGGTAACATCGGCATTGTTTGTTCCTTTACGTCTGCTTGAAGACCAGGCGTTCCAAAGGTCCAGGTAATAAGTCGAGTGCGATTAGGGAGTGAGCTACTCTTTCTTGTTCCCCCAATACTTCCCGACAAATCTGTATCGGTCTTCGGCGCGAGCTTAATTGAAGCCAACCATTTCGCCGCCATAAACTTTTTATTGTTGGCAACTGCGGTAAAGCCTTCCTGTAAGTCGCACACGGCGCCATGAAGAATTTCTTCGACGGGGAACATAGTTTCATTAGGTAGCTCCGGAACCCCGACGCATCCTCCAATGGACAACGCTAAAAGCGACGAACAACTCGAAATTCGCGCAAATCGCATAGCGAAATCCTCGTGACAGAATTATTGGATCCCAAGAGCCGTCGATTTCGCAGGCGGCGTCGCATCGCGCGGCTGATAGCCGTGGTTATGTTAAACCGCATCCAACAAATTTGCGGCCCAATTTTATGGAAGCGTGGCACGTTGATTCGTGACTGTTGCTGCTCCGCACAACGATGGCCCCAAGCGACGTGATGTGGCTGGCGTCCCGGGTGGTGGTGTAGGAAGACGGCGATTGCTGGCGCGCTGGCTGATACGCGCCCACCGTGGCCGGCGCCCGTCAAAGCAGGCACGTCGAGCTCCGCGCAGTAGAACAGTCTTAAGGGCGAACAATGCGCGCGTCTGCTCCTGCCGAACATGGAGCGCCTAGGAGCCTGTCCGAGTAGTGGCTGGATATTCGGGCGCGAGTCGGATTCTGTCCAGGGCATGAGCAAGCACTTTCGTCCCTGGAAGATCGATCAGACGCAGCTCTTGCCGGCGTCGATCGGCGACTTCGTGGCCGAGGATCACCTGGCCCGCTTCGTGGTTGCGCTGGTGCGCGAGAGCCTGAATCTGGGCGGGATCACGTCGCGCTACGTCAGCGCTCTGGGCCAACCGCCGTTCGATGCGCGGATGATGGTGGCGCTGCTGCTGTACGCCTACGCGGTCGGTCTCTACTCCTCGCGCCGGATCGCCAAAGCTTGTCGGGAGCGGGCCGACTTCATGATGATCGTGGCGCTCGATCCGCCTGACTTCCGCACCATCTCGGAGTTCCGCAAGCGGCACCTGGAGGCGCTGGCGGGGCTGTTCGTGCAGGTGCTGCGGCTGGCCGAGACGGCGGGGCTGGTGAAGCTCGGGCACGTGGCGCTCGACGGCACCAAGATCAAGGCGAATGCGTCGAAACACAAGGCGATGAGCTACCATCGCATGAAGAAGCGGGAAGCTGAGCTGAAGGCCGAAGTCGATCGCTGGCTGGCGGCGGCGGAGGCTGCCGATGCCGAGGAGGATCGCGCGTTCGGGAAGGACAAGCGTGGCGACGAACTGCCCGATTGGGTGGCCGACAAGGAGAAGCGTCTGGCCAAGATCCGCGAGGCCAAGGCGGCGCTGGAGGCAGAAGCCAAGGCGGCTGCCGAGGCCGAGGCGCGGCGGCGTGCCGAGGCGGAGGCAAAGCGCAAGGCGGAGGGCCGGAAAAAGAACGGCAAGACGCCGAGACCGCCGAGCGGCAAGCCCGATGCGAAAGCCCAGCGCAACTTCACCGATCCCGAGAGCCGCATCCTGAAGACCAAGGACGGCTACATCCAAGGGTACAACGCGCAGGCTGCGGTGGACGGCGAGGCGCAGGTCATCGTGGCGCACGGGCTGACGCCGAGCACGAGCGATCAGGATCAGCTGGTCGCGCTCGTCGACGGCATCGAGACGAACCTCGGCCATAAGCCTGCGGAGGCCTCGGCCGATGCCGGCTACTGCAGCGAGGCCAACCTCGCCGCGCTCGAGGCGCGCGGCATCAGGGCTTATATCGCAACCGGACGGGCCAAGCGCCCCGCCGACGCCAAGCGCAGGCTCGGCGGCGAGCTCACCCAGGCCATGCGGCGAAAACTGAAGCGGGCCGGCTGGCGCAGCCGCTACCGCTTCAGGAAACAGATCGTGGAACCGGTGTTCGGGCAAATCAAACAGGCAAGGGGCTTCCGCCAGTTCCTGTTGCGCGGCGCTGCCAAGGTGCGCGCCGAGTGGGCGATCATCTGCACCGCCCACAACCTCCTCAAGCTCGCCAGGGCAGCCTGAGCCAGCTATCGTCCACAAACCAGCACCACCAGACCCTAACTGGACGGGCTCCTAACAATAGGCATCTATGGTCGGGACCGCGCGCAGGGCAAACGTGCGATCCGTGTTTTTCTGGCAGCAGCTGTTGGGTTAGTAGTCTTTTGGTTGGCCCAGAACCCACACGAGGTCGAGGCAGTAACGGAGCGCCTCGTACGATGGTTTCTGGGATTGTCTGGTCGGTTCTAAGCTCACAACATCACCGTCGAACGGGCGCCCTGGAGGCTGCGGCCTATCGCTGAGGAAGGCTAAACAGGGGCCGGCAGTGCGGACGACACGGAAGCTGTGATCGGGCCCAACTCATCTAGCGCCGATGGCGGCGGCTATCATCATCAGGAGAACAACGACGACTAAAGGAGGCAGGATATGTTCGACAAGTGGTGCAAGCGGATCTCGCAGAAAGAGTCTCGTATGATCAAACGTGCGCGCACCGGCTGATGGCGACCACCTGTTCCGATTGATGACGACCAGCCGTTCCAATCGATGACGACCACCTGTTCCGGGCGATCGCGACCAGGCGATCTGGCTGTGGACAGGCTGTGGAGGGTGTGAAGGGGCCCGTTGGGTGATCCTCGACTCGGCATGGCGTCGCTCCTTTCGACAAGGAGCGGGGCATGCCTCAAGAGAGATTACCCATGCGCAAGATCCGCGATGTGCTTCGGCTCAGCGCCGGCGGCATGTCCAAGCGCAGGATCGCCGCCAGTCTCGGGATGAGCCCGACGGCCGCGGGCGACTGCCTCCGCCGGGCACGGCGTGCTGGCGTGAGCTGGCCGCTGCCAGCGGAGATGGGCGACGAGGCGCTGGAGGCCCAGCTTTATCCGCCGCCGCCGAGCGTGGCCAAGGAGCAGCGACCACAACCTGACTGGCCGACCATCCACCACGAGCTGAAGCGGCCGGGCGTGACGCTGCAGCTGCTGTGGGGCGAGCACCGGGCGGTGCACCCCGACGGCTACGGCTACAGCCGGTTCTGTGAGCTCTATCGAGCGTGGGAGCAGCGACTGTCGCCGACCATGCGGCAAACGCATGTGGCCGGCGAGCGCATGTTCGTGGACTACGCCGGCACCATGCTCGACGTGATCGATGGCGCGACCGGCGAGGTGCTGCGGGCGCAGCTGTTCGTGGCCGTGCTCGGCGCTTCCAACTACACCTACGCCGAAGCGACCTGGACGCAGGGACTGGCCGACTGGATCGGCTCGCACGTTCGCAGCTTCACCTTCTACGGTGGGGTCACGTCGCAGGTTGTCAGCGACAATATCAAGTCGGGCATCATCAAAGCCTGCTTCTACGAGCCGGCGGTCAACCGCACCTACGCGGAGATGGCGGCCCACTACGACACCGCGATTGTGCCGGCGCGGCCCTACAAGCCGCGCGACAAGGCCAAGGTCGAGGTGGCGGTGCTGGTGGCCACGCGCTGGATCATCGCCAAGCTCAGGAACCGGCGCTTCTTCTCGCTCTTCGAGCTCAATGCCGCCATCCGTGAGCTGGTGACGGCGCTCAACGACCGCGTGACGCGGCATCTCGGCGCCAGCCGGCGGATGCTGTTCGAAGAGCTCGAGCGGTCGGAGCTCAAGCCGCTGCCGGCGGAACCGTACACCTACGCCGAGTGGAAAGAATGCAAGCCGGGGCTCGACTATCACGTCGAGGTCGAGAAGCACTACTACTCCGTGCCGCACACCCTGCTGCGCGAGAAGATGTGGGTTCGCATCACGGCACGCACGGTGGAGGTGTTCCATCGTGGCAAGCGCGTTGCCGCGCACGTGCGCTCCTCGTCGAACCGCAAGCACACGACGGTGCGCGAGCACATGCCGTCGAGCCACCGGCGCTACGCCGACTGGACGCCGGAGCACTTGAGGCGCCGCGCCGGCGAGATCGGGCCCAACACGTCGGCGCTGATCGCGATCATCCTGCGTGAGCGCCCGCATCCCGAGCAGGGCTTCCGCGCTTCGATCGGCATTATCCACCTCGCCGCGGCCCACGGTCGTGATCGGTTGGAAGCGGCCTGTGGTTGGGCGCTCAGCATCGGGGCGCGCTCCTACACCTCCGTCAACTCGATCCTGAAGAACAACCTCGATCGCCGGCGGCCCGCCAAGGCCACGGACGGGCCGGCGATACTTCACCCCAACATCCGTGGCCCAGGCTACTTCCATTGAGGAGAAGAGGAATGCTCAACCATCCAACCCTGCAACAGATGCGAGCCCTGAAGCTCGACGGCATGGCCGAGGCCTTCATCGAGCTCGAGACCCAGGATCGGGCCAAGGACCTGAGCCACGCCGAATGGCTGGCGCTGCTGCTCGACCGCGAGACGGTGAGCCGCTCGACCCGCCGCTTCCATGTCCGGCTCAAGAGCGCCAGGCTGCGCCACTCCCAGGCGTCCGTCGAGGATGTCGACTACCGGGCATCGCGCCGGCTCGACAAGATGCTGTTCCAAGAGCTCGCAACCAGCCGCTGGATCGCCGAGCACCGCTCGTTGCTCGTCACCGGCCCATGCGGGGTGGGCAAGTCGTGGCTGTCGTGCGCACTGGCGCAGAAGGCCTGTCGCGACGGCTATACGGTGCACTACGCCCGCGTGCCGCGGCTGTTTGCCGAGTTGGAGCTGGCGCATGGTGATGGCCGCTTCAACAAGCTGTTCCGCACCCTCACCAGGTCCGATCTGCTGATCCTCGACGACTGGGGACCGGATCGGCTCACCGCTCCCCAGCGGCGCGATCTGATGGAAATCGTCGAAGACCGCTATGGCCGCGGCTCGACCCTGATCACCAGCCAGCTGCCGGTCGACACGTGGCACGCCGTCATCGACGAGCCCACGTTTGCCGACGCCATCCTCGATCGGCTCGTGCACAACGCCTACCGGCTGGCGCTCGGCGGGCCATCCCTGCGCAATCCCGAAGCGGCCGCCGCCGAGCCTGCGTCTGTTGATCCGGAGGCGGCGAGCGGCAAGACGATCACCAAGCCGGCCAAGGGAGGCAAGAAATGACCGTGGTGCCCAGCATCCTGCCCGCCCCCGTGGGTCAACAGGGACCTCCCGCGCGCGCTGCTGCGTCAGACTCGCGGCGGTCACTCCGCAGCGCGCGCGGGCCCCTCCTATTGACTACGGGGACGGGCTGCGTCGCGCTTGACCAAAGACCGAAAGACTGAGATCAGCTCATGCATCCAACGGCGCCCTCACGCACCCGCGCCACACCGGTCGCCATCGACCGGAATAGGTGGTCGCCATGCGTCGGAACGACTGGTCGCCTTCGCCGGAATGCGCAATCAAACGGGAAAAGCCAAGCGCCAGGCCGCGGACCTCCGCAATAGGGGCATTGCGCAGCCTGCCTTGCAACACCGCGCCTAAGACAATGTCGGCATCGGGTAAGTCTTGAAAAAGGAACCATGCTTGTCCAACGCGGCCGAACCGCGCCTCTCACCGCAAGTGCTCACTTCGGTCTCGTACGAAGCAATGCTAAGAGCGTCGTTTACGGCCAAAAAAAACTTACCACAGTTCAGAGTTCGGAAAGAGAAGGTTGGCCGTATGCTCCAGCCTGCGGTTCAGGCAATTCAAGTCCCTCGGCTACAAGAACATCGAACCTCCCCTCGCGCGCTTCATGAGCACTTGTTGATAGTCCGGCCGGTCAACATCATCGTCGGCGCCAACGACTATCTCTATGATCGGGCACACCACAAACTGATCACGGCAGCGTCGTGCACAACCAACTGCCTGGCCACCCGTCGTCAAGGTGGTGCGTGAAGGGGCCAGCATCCGCCACGGGCAGATCACGACGATCCATTCAGCATCGCAGCTTGCTCCCGAAGCAAGTGCCGACCTCAGGAGTCGTCCTTCAACTCTCGATCAAGCGAGCCCCCGTGACCACTTTTGTTATGACTCGCTGTCAATCGGCTCGGGATCTTCACCCCTGATCGGCGTGCAATCGAGACCCCTCTCGTCGATGGTTTAGAGCGCGTCGGAGACCGGAGCTGCGAAGCGTAGCGCAGCGGTGGAGGGCTTCGACGCGGGGGTCAAAATTCGGCGCCGATGGACGTGTCAGGCGCTGGCCAATTCACATATCTGTGGGCCAAAGCCGGAGCTGCGGGTCGAGAATCGCTCGAGCCTCGCCTGACCGGACGGGGTTGGAAGACGCAAGAAGCAACGGTAACGGGATGGAACGCGTCATCGTCCGCCCCCGCGAATCGTTTTCGTCGCGTGGAGAACGCTCACCGACAGCAGGCAGAGCTGCAACGACGGCGTGGCGTCCTGGCGCGCGGGGCACGTTGCTCGTTGCCAATGGGCAACGGCATGGTGTCAGGTTGCCGGTGCGTTACCTGTGCGGGGTTTCCCGGGGCTGGTGGACCGCCTATGCCGGGAAGGGGATCAGGGAGAATAGACCGCAATGATGGGGAAATGGTCTGAGCCGCAGGTCTTTGCCGCGCGCTTCGCCTCGGTGAATTTGGCGGCGAGTTTGGCCGGTACGGCAATGTGGTCGATGGCGTAGTCGCCGCATGCCGTATCGTCATAGGTCCGGCCGAGGTCCCGGCTCAGGACTTTCCAGCGCGTGTTGCCGAACTAGGCCTGCTTCCAGCACGTCGGCAATCGCGTCATTCGCCAGCCTCGCGGTCGCAGCCATCACGAACTCGCGCTTCCTGGCAACTGGGCCAAGATTGTTGGCTCGCTGAAGCTAAGACGACCGGCGGCACTTATGGTGGCGACACTACGAACAACTCGCTGACGGCAAAGGTCTTTCCGGCTTCCTCCAACGCGATGCGATAGATTCCGGTCAGTGCGGGCGCGGTCAGCTTGACAGCAATGGCGTCAGCCCGTGGCCCGGAAAACTTGATCGGCACAGGGGCAGGCGAGCCGACTGGCTTGAAATCCTTGTCGGCTATGGCTGCCTGACCCGCCGGTAGGGTGCCACGCTGCCACACCAGACGCGCGTCGAAATCCGGCAAGCCCGAGGCGCTGCTGTAAATCCGCAGATGTACATCGCGTTCCGTGGCCACCTCCAGGTCGCGGACCGTCAGCGCAACCTCACCCGCGACCAGTGCTGCCAGGCCGTCGGCCCCGAGTAGCTGCTGAAATGTGACGCGCGCCAGATCCGACTTGATCAAGTCCACATGCAATTCGCCGGTGAATTGGACCTGTTGCGTGGGCAGGTAGGCGCCTGGGATCGAAACCGTCCCGTCGCCCGCGTCCGGCGTCTCGATCTTCGCCGCGCTGCTCCCGTCCCATATGAAATGCGTAATGGTCTGGAACCGCGTCCCGACCATCAGAAAGCAGCGGATCGATGGCGGAATGGGTCGTCCGTCCAGCACTTTGCGAAGCGCCATCGCGCGATCAAGGTTTGCAGGATTGAGCTTGAGCTTCTGCGTGGCGAAAGCCCGGTCGCCGAGGGTGATTGGGTCGAGTCTGCCCTGGGCTATCCGCTTCCAAATTACCGGGGCATCAAACAACGGAAAGGTCTGATAGAGCGCGGGATATCGCAAATCGTTGGCTAACGTCCTGGACTGCTCAAGGCTCATGAAGTTCGTCTTATGAATGCCAAGTGCGGCAGCCAGTGCCACCGGTGCGCCATTGTGCGGCGTACCGAACGTAAAGAATGATTTGATTGAAGAAAAACCTGGGTCGTTGTCGAATTGTCCACTCTGCAAATAGTAGCGCGTCAGGAGCCCGCCTAGGCTGTGCGCTACGATATGAATGCCGACATCAGGCCCGAACTTGGTGCTGATAGTCTTGATGACGGGAGCCAGCCGCTCCGCGGCGGAGCTCTCCAAGGAGAGCCGCCAGTCGTATGGCACTGTATAGAGCGTCGCAGGATTGGCGGCGTCCGAGAACAGAGGAACGCCGTTCCGGCGCAGGCTGCGAAACGCGGTCATCCACTTGCCGTAGATGTTGACCACTCCCGCCGCCCACTCGATGATTGGCCCCACGGTAAGGTTTGGCTTCATCAGTCGCGCGAAATGCGCGTCATCGAAGCCGAGCAGCCCGTTAAACAGCGATCCCGGCCACACCTTGCCTTCAGCATCGTGCAACTCGGTGCCGAGCAATCCTGGCACAAACACGAGCACATCTTTCATCGCTCGTACTCCGCAATGGTTTTGAAAATGTCCTGTACTGCCTGACGGTGGCGCTGAGGAATTTCTTCTAACAACTCTGCGCAGGGTCGCATCGCCTTTAGGCCTTTGACGATGTCGTCGCGATCTCCGCAGTAGTCGAAGACGCAGCCCTTTGGCTTGGTATGAAACGAAATGGAGGGAATCGCCTCCTGAAGAACCTGCGCCGCGATCAGAGCTGCGAGGCAAGCTTCGAAAGGCCGTTTGCTCTTGTGCGCGTACCCCCTGAGCTCATAGGCGGAAACGATCGCCAAGTTGTCGAGTGAGGTCGAGAAGTAGTTCCAGCCGACCTCTCCATCGCCGGGGTCCGGCTCAAGGTCCATGATCATCGGAGCGATGATCGCAACAAGCATGTCGAGGTCAAGCCTGTCGCGGATTGGCGCCGCCACCTCGAAAATGTCCGAGGCCAGCGCATTGTCTGCAATGCTGGCATCAGTCGCATCCAGGCCTTTGGCGCGTACGAGGGTGCGCGTGCGCTCTCCCGTGGCCGTCAATCCTACGGGAGGCGTGACCTCGATCGGATGAAAGCTGAACAGCCTCTGGCAAGCGTTGATGTTGTCGAGCGCGCGGTAGAGAAAGCCGGCATGGACATCGATGTCCCAAACACCGACCCGCAGTGTTTTGCGACCGAGCGATTTTGGGGTCGGCGTTCGCGAGCGGGTGGTCGGCGCCCAAGCTTTGCCCTCTCTGAGGCTTACGAAGCCCTTCGATAGAACAACCTTGTTGCCCTTGCCGATCTTGGCAGACATCGCCTTGGTCAGCTTGGCCAACTTCTTGTTGGCGTCGCCGGGACCAGATAGAGGGTGCTCGACTGCTTTCTGATCGTCACGCTGCCACCTGAGCGTTCGCCAAGAGTTGGCTGCATCCGGGGCGCCGATAGAGCACTGGGATGGCCCACTCCAGCGGGGTTTGGCCGACTCGGCAACGGCAACCGCGAGTTCGATGCGCCCTGCATTGACTGCCTCGTCGATATTGCCGGTCGTCAGCAGCGACCGGTAGAGCGCAACGCTGAACTCCATCATGCCGGGCACGGAGATCTTCATTTGATTGGCGACTACCGCCGCAACGCCGCCTTGAACCAGCGCTTCTGCCACGCTGCCGAGCGGGGAGATCGTGTCCGGCTTGCCCGTCTCGCAGGCGCTCAGAATGACCAGTGCCGGATCGGCCCCGACGAACAGCGGAACGAGCGCGGCCGTCGGCAGCACGGTCCCTTTCTGGGCCGCATAGTCGCGTAGCAAAACCCCCTGCGGCGCTCCGTGGCCGATGAAATGAATGATGTCATAGGTCTTGCCGGCTAGGGCCTTGACGAGGCTTTGCCGCGTCATTCCCGGTACGAATGTCGCATTGATCTTGCCCGGATCGTCGAACTTCTTCTGGACACGCTCGCCGATGGCGCGCTCGAGAGTAGCCTCGACTTCTCCCCACGTGATGGGATCGGCATCAAAGACGTCAGCGCCAACAACAAGCAGCTCCAGAGGACGTTGGTCGCGGACGCGCGCGGGGCCATTTGAGTGCGCGCACGGCACGACACGCGCGAGGGACCGCTTGGGGTGCGGGCATTGCAGGAAGTCCGGCCAAACCACAAACTCCCACGGCACCTCTTTCAAGGGGCCGCTCGTAGAGCTCATCGCGACCTGAATTCGGACGTTGGTCTTTACGTTGTAGAGCGCGCCGACACTGCCGTTGAACAGGACCTGTGCGATCTCGTTACCGTAGTTCAGGAGCTCCACCGCGGTGGGTCGCTCGGAGTTGTCCACCAAGCTCTTCTCGATGCGCTCGCGGCCCTGCTTCAGGGTGGCGATGGTGGGTGCTTCAAGTGCTCCGCCAAACGCCAGCCCAAACGCGTCGAACGCCACATGGCAGGCTCCGCCACCATGATGGGGAGTGAGCACGAGCTGGATTTCCCGGAACATGTAGAAATACACCCCCGCATCGCGGTGCACCGCGTGACCACGACACTGAAAAGTAAAATTGCCCGACCGTGCTCAAAATACGAAGCCGCGCCGACGACGTGGCAGCTTAGGCATTGTTCCCCACACCGGCAAGTGGCGAAGGATGACAACAATGGAGTTTGGAGCCAACAAGGAATGCGCGGGAGGTCGCGGATGCGCGCTTGGGCGCCGGCAATCCTTTCGGGGTTAGTCCCTGAGCGGAATCCGGCCATGCCGCAGCCAGGGAGCTAGAGCGACAAGGACCTATCACCGATCGCTAATTGTCAGTCCTTGGGTCGGGCTTTGACAGCTATTTCTTCCTGGCGGGAAGCTCTGCATCATTCGCGGGGTGCGCGCGGGCGCTTTCGCGCAGCATTTCTTTCAAAGTCGTCGGGCGGCGGTGCTTCTTGAGAAGGTCGCGGAAGGCTTCGTCTGCGAGTTCCTGGATGCTCGCCATGCGATCGCGGGCAAGCCGGTCGAGCGCGGTATAGGTTGCGGCATCGAAGCTGATGCACCGGCGGATGGTGCCGCGATCGACCGCCATCAGCCGCGCGCGCTCTTTTTGGCGCGGCGTTTGGAAGGTGCGTCTGCGGCCGCGGCGGTCTGTTTCGTCGCCGCCGGCTTTCCGCCGCCTTTGGTGTCCGCGATACTGCGCCTGAGCGCATCCATCAGGTTGACGACATTCGCCGGCCGCGCCGCCAGTTTCTCCTTCGGCGCCGGCAGGCCTGCCTGCTTCGAGCGGATCAGCTCGATCATCGCATTCTCATAGCGGTCCTCGAATTTCTGAGGTTCGAAGTCCCCGCTCATGCGCTCGATGATGTCCTCGGCGAGCCCGATCATCTGGTCGGGGAGCTTCATCTCGGGAATTTCCTCGAAGACGGCCTCTTCGTTGCGGATCTCGTAAGGATAGTGCAGCAGCGTGCCCATGATGCCCTTGGCGAAGGGCTCGAGCATCACGATGCGCTCGCGGCGGGCCATCACGACGCGGGCGATGCCGACCATCCGCCAACGGTCCGCAGGACATGATCGTGCTGATGCTGACCGAGCGGGGGCGGGTCGAGACCACGAACTACCGCACCGTCAAGATCCCCTCCGCCGTCGAGGTACCGGGCTTCGTCAAGAACGGGTTCAAGCCGTCCTACCGCGCCATGTTCGACACCCAGGTGAAGAAGGACGGCATGCGGGCCGTCTACCTCGAATACGCCTGGGACACGGGCTGGTGCGACCGCTGCGCGGCGGACCCGTTGCCGATTGACCGGCTGGCGGCCCTGGGCGCCTTCTAGGTGAGGGCGTCCGCACCGAGCTCAGCCGGCACAGGGCCGAGAGCCTTGCAGGCCGGCCGTGCCAGCAACGTGTTCGTGACACGCCTTCACGTGCGCTACGACGCGGCACATTTTCCCGAGGATCTGATATTCCAGGAGACGGCTGACCGCTCCACCTTCAGGGCCGGTACATCGTGCGTCACCCCTTCAGGGGCCGGCCGCTTGCTGGGCAGGGGAGGAATACCGGCGCTCCCTGGAAACCCTCTATGAGCGCGAGGTAGCGGGGCTCTCGGAGTTAACCGGCTGGAGCATCAATTCGATCTGGGAGAAGATGCCGGCGGACGATCTGTTGGGGAGGTAGCGCCGCTTCGGGCAGGGGTCTCGCTGTCGAGGCAAGCTGAACGGAGCAATTGTCCTGACCGGCCTCAATCCCTCTTTTTCTGTGGCGGAAGGCGTGGCGATAGGAAGCGGGCGGACGATGCGCCGGGTAAGCATTGTGGTGCTGGCGTGCGCCTTCGTCGCGTGCACGCCGCCCGAAGATTACCCGCGCGAGGGCACCTTGGCAGCCAAGGACGGGGCCGGGCACATTCACTACAAATGTACGCCGAGGATGGCCGACATCGTCTGTACCTTCCGTGAGATGGTGTTGAAGAGGTATGTGGGCAGAAACGGCCAGCGGGGAATGATCGAGAAGCGCGCTCTTGACGAGGCGGCGCGGGCGAAAGCCGAGCGTATGGCGGCAGCAGCACGGTGCGAAGAGCACGTTGCCAGGGAGGCGGAGCTGGAAAGGAACCTCCGGGGCGCTGAAGAATGGGAAGGCAAAGGCTGGCTTGCCGCCTGGCAGGTGAAACGGCGGCGGGAGGAGCTGACTTACGCCTCGGCGATGAAGAAGATTGTCTGCGAGCCCGGATCGAAAGAGGCCGTGGAGGCTCTGGTCAAGCTGGACTCTGAACGCCGGGAGCGGAGCTGTTCCCTGGTCGCGCGCACGGATGAGCAGAGGTTTCGGGCACAGGCGAACGGAAGCTGGGTTCATACCGTCGAGGCACCCGAGCAATGCGGCACGATCACGGTCGTAGTCTTCGAGAAGAACCGGGATGGGCGGGCGTGGAAATACGGGCGGGCAAAGATGGTGGGGAAGCAGGGAAAAGACGGGTGCTTCAACGTCTCTGAAGAGCGCTACATGTACGCCGAGCCGGCGAGCAAGTCATTCGTAGGCTGCGATTACATGTCGGTCAGCTACCGCAACGATGGTCCATGAGAGGAACCGGAACTGCGGATCGATTTCGTCCTTGCACCGTGATAGTCAGCCGGGCCGGCCGGCGCAGATCGGCCTCGACGAAATCGCGCAGAGTCTTGGGTTCGTGGGGAAGAGGGGTCGATGGGTTTTAGCGCGTGATCATATGCGCGGAGAGCTCGCGGGCCAGGAATCTACTGCGCTTGATGCAGACGCCCGGGTGGGTGCACGAGCGGGCACTTTTCACATAATGCATCGTAACTTATGCACTATGAGTGATAGTGATCAATATAATGATCATTATTGTGGCGGTACTTGCACGGACCACCGTAATGTGCTATAAATTAATCGTAAAACGCATTAGTGCGCATCTTATTGGGCAATACAATGAGAGCATCGAAGTCAAAGACCGCCCTGCCGCAGCCCGTGAGGCGCGCGCTCAGGAAGCTTGGCGCGGACATCTCCGTCGCCCGCCGACGCAGGGGCATCTCAACCCTGCTGATGGCGGAGCGCGCCTTCATTACGCGCAATACCCTGGCAAAGGTGGAGAAAGGCGACGCGGGCGTGTCGCTCGGCATCTTTGCGTCGGTACTTTTCGTGCTGGGCATGACGGAGCGGCTGGCCGATCTCGTTGATCCCGCGCGCGATCCGCTCGGGCAGCAGCTCGAGGAAGACCGCCTCCCGAAGCGCATCCGGATGCCTCAGGCGAAGCCGGAACATGGTGGCGGCGATGCAGCGTGAGCTCCGCGTATACATGGACCTCGATGGCCAGGCAGTGCCGGTCGGGCGGCTGTGGGCGCGCGAGCGTTCTGGCCGTGCCTCCTCGTCCTTCGCCTACGACAATTCGTGGCGGGCGCGCCGGGGCGCTTTTGAGTTGGCCCCGTCGCTGCCGCTCGGCCCGGGTCCGTTCCACTCCAACCGCCCGCTTTTGGCGGCCTTTACCGACCCCGCCCCGGATAGCTGGGGCCAGAAGCTCTTGCGGCGATACGAGCGGGCGCGCGCCGAAGAGGAGGGCCGGGAGGCGCGAACATTGTTTGACGTTGATTTCCTGGCCGGTGTCGACGATCGCACCCGCATTGGCGCCATGCGGTTCAAGGACCCGCAAGGCGATGCATTCCTGACCAGGAAAGGCGAGCCCGTTCCGCCTCTGATCGACCTGCCCGCCCTTCTAGGCGCAACCGACCGGATCGACCGGGGTCGCGAGACGAACAGCGATGTCGCGCTCGTCCTTGCGCCTGGCACGTCGCTGGGCGGCGCCCGGCCCAAGGCGACCATTCGCGACACAGACGGACGGTTGCTCGTCGCCAAATTCCCGAAGCGGGACGATGATTGGCCGATCACCCGCTGGGAAGCCACGACGCTGGCTCTCGCCAAAACGGCAGGCGTGGCCGTGCCTGACTGGCGGCTGGAGAGCGTTGCCCGGAAGCCCGTATTGCTTCTCCGGCGCTTCGACCGCACCGCCGCCAATCTGCGCATTCCCTACATGTCGGCCATGACCGCTCTTGACGCCACCGATCACGGGGAGCAACGCAGCTATCTGGAGCTGGCGGACGTGCTGCGGCAGAGCGGATCCATGCCGGAGGCGGATCTCAAGCAGCTCTGGCGCCGCATCGTTTTCAACATCCTGGTTTCCAATACGGACGATCATCTCCGCAATCATGCGTTCCTGAGAGACACGCGCGGCTGGCGTCTTTCGCCCGCTTTCGACATGAATCCCTGCCCTGTCGACGTGAAGCGGCGCATCCACGCGCTTGCCGTCAATGAACTCGACGGGACGGGTTCCCTGGACCTCGCATTGGCTGTCGCCCCGCAGTTTGAACTCATGAAGGACGACGCCCGGTTGATTGCGGCGGAAGTTGGCGCCGCCGCCGCAAAATGGCGAGAGGTGGCCAAAACCTGCAAACTCAGGCCCGCAGAGATCGACCGCATGTCGTCCGCCTTCGAGCACGATGATTTGCGGAAGGCGACCGGCGCGACGAAGCGGGCCCCTGCTTCGAAGCCGGCCCAAAAGAAGGCCAAGAGCAAACGCAAGAAGTCCCTGCAAACGGCGGGGTGACCTGGAGCAATGCGAAAGCTCAGACCCGAGATGGGAGTACGAAAGCCCAGGATTTGTTCTGAAGAAAACCAGCGTCGACCGTTCCCGCGCGTCGCTATTGAGCCGCCTCAAACTGATCCGGCCGACCGTTCAGGAACTCTCGCTGAACGGGAAAGCGATCGCGTGACGGCCCGGACTGCGCCAGGAGCCGCGTGGAAAGCCATTGCCATGGCGGGAAAGCGTTCGTAACAAGACGGCGACAAACGCGGGACTGCAGCTTAAAGATGCGGAGGACTAAAGGTGGCGCGCAGCGATATCGACAAAATGAGCTATGCCGAGCTGGCGGCGATGGAGCAGCGCATTGCCCGCGCCAAGGCCGGGAAGCAGGACGCCGAGCGCGCCGCGCTGCGTAAGAAGGTGAGCGAGTTCGTCAAGAGCCAGGGGTTCGACATCCGGGATCTGTTTGGCGGGCGGGCCAAGCTGCGCGGCGTGGTTTCACCGAAATACCGCGATCCGGTCAACCCCGAGAATACCTGGACGGGAAGAGGGCGCATGCCGCGCTGGATGGCGCAGGCGACCAAAGGCGGCAAGGCGAAGAAAGACGATTTCCTGATCAAGTAGGCCCCAGCGAAAAGCTTCGTCGGCGAGTTTCTGAATATGCGCCATGCGATCGCGCGCCAACCGATTGGTGGGGCGCGGACGTTGCCAAAGGGTAGGGAAGTGCCGTCGGATGGTATGAAGATGCCTGGCCTATTTGACAGAAACAATCCGACTACGGTACAATTATACGTAATTAGAAACAAGGTGCGCGCGATTGATATTCGATGAGATTCCGAAGGAGTTGAAGGCAATCTTCGCCGCTGCCCGGCAGCGGCAGGACTTCGACGACCAGCAGCATGAGATGGCGGGCATTGATGTTGGCCGAGCGCGCCGCTTCGTCAGCGAGCGTGACTTCCAGGAACGCATTCCAGGCCGGGGCACCGAGCGTTCGGCGCAAAGCCTGGCCCGCTTGCAGCTCCTGCTCGCCACGAAAGCGGCCTACGCCGCCCTCTATAACCACTCGGCACAAGGCCACCTTGCGCCAGGCCGAAAGTGGCCGAAATGGCGTAGAGCGAGACGAGCCCGTCAAAAGGCAGATAGAGCGCGAGAGCGATGGCCTGCATAACGGAGCCCAGCAGCAGCGTCCGCAAACCGCCGATGCGACTGAATATCCAGCCGAAGATCAGACGGTTCGCCACGCCAAAGCCGAGCATCACCGCCAGCATCCCAGCGCCGCGCGCTGGGCCGTAGCCTAGATCGGCGCAGTAGGCGACCAAATGAACCTGCGGCATCGCCATGGCCACGCAGCAGCACAGGCCGGCGAGCGTCAGGAGCGCATGTGCGACATTGGGTGGCAAGCCGATGGCTTGGTTGGCATTGCCGGTGCTTGCAACATCCATGGTCGGTTTGTGGAATACGGGCCGCCGCCGCAGAACGAGAGCGAGGGGCAGCATGGTGGCCATGCAGAAGATGCCGATGCCGATATGAGTGTGTCGCCAGCCGACTTGGGCAATGAAGTGCTGGATGATCGGCGGCCAGACCACACCGGAAAGAGAGCTACCGATAGTGGCCAAGGAGATGGCGAGGCCGCGGTGCCGATCGAACCAAAGCGACGCGTCGGCCACCAGCGGCGCGAAGCTCGCCGCGCTGCCAAGGCCGATGGTCAGACCGGAGACGACCGCGAATGCGGGCAGGGTCGGGGCGAAAGCAGTCAGGATATAGCCGAGGCACATGAGGACCGTGCCGCCGGCAAACGGCGGCAGGATGCCGAAGCGGTCCGCAAACCGGCCGACCGTGATGCCGCCGATCATGAAGCCGATCATAGTGAGCGCGTAGGGCAGGGAAGCCCCGGCCCGCTGCACGCCGAAATCCGCCTGCACCGCCGGCAATGCAACGGCCAAAGACCACAGGCCAACGCAACCCAATGTACTGAGAGTGATCGAGGCGAGGAGGCGGACCCAGGAATACGAAGTCTCGATGGAGGGCATTTCGGTCGGCACTGCAGAGTCCCTTGGCGGGTGCGAAAGCTGCCCATCCGTACGGACCGGCTTCGTCTGCGACAAAGCAGGATTTCTCCTTTGTCACACGAGCGGGCCTCATGCATGCTTGCGGCCCCCACTGCCCGGAGCCAGCCATGACTTACCTGCTGCCGCCCCTCAATGCCCTGCGCGCCTTCGAGGCGGCGGCTCGCCACCTCAGCTTCAAGCAGGCCGCGCATGAGCTGCACGTCACTGCAGGCGCTGTCAGCCAGCAAGTTCGGCTGCTGGAGGAGCGGCTGGGCGTGCAACTATTCGAGCGATTGACGCGGCAGGCGGTCCTGACCCCCGCCGGGGAAGCCTATCTAACCCCGATACGTAAAGCGTTTGGTCGTATTGCCGAGGCGACCGCCGAACTCAAGCCCGAAGGCATCACGAACCTGTTGCATATCGGGATACACGGCTGCGTCGACGTCGACGATCTGCAGAGGCGGCTCGCGCAGTTCCGCCGGGCTCAACCGCAGGTCGTTGCCCGCATTAGCCAGCCGGCGGGCCTGCACGAGTTGCTCGAAGGCAAGGTCTATGTGCTGATCGAGGCCAGCCTGCGCCGCCATCCGGGCTACCGCTGCGACCCTCTGGGGAACGGTTTTCTGATCGCCCCGCTCGGCACAGCCGATTGTCCGGAGGTCGAAACCCTGCGTTCCTGCCTGCTCGCCGTCAGTCCGCCTTCGACAGAATTGCGTCGAACAGCGCGATCACGCCTTACAGCGTAGTGAGGGGGTGGGATGCACGAACTAGTTCGCCCGCTCGTTCCAGCGCACATCGATGGCGTAGTCCGTCGCGGAAAGCGCGGCCCGCACAAGCCTTATGTCCCGGTCGCGCCTGGCAACGATATCCTTGAGCCGGCTCAGCGAGTTCTTGCGAGAAGAGGGGGCCGACGATCAGGGAGGCCAACTCATTTGGGAAAAAGGACTGCTCCTTGCGTCCGGTTAAAAACTACTCTCATTTCCTGCTCGTAAGCCCATTCCAGCGACTTGTGCAGAAAGAAGCTCTCGTGAGCATCCTTGAGCATCAAAGCACGGCGTGCATCGAACTTGGCGCTCCGCGAGGTTTCAAGGATTTGCGTCATCGGCACAATCGGCCGCGGGCTGACATACTGCATCGGCTTAAGATGATGGAAAACGCTGTTGAATTGCCCGACGTGACGAAGTGATAGGCGATGCCGCGGTAGCTATCGGCATAGTGCGCCCACAGCAGTTCTGACGAAATCCGCCGTGAGAAGGAAGCGAGTTTCGTCTCCCTGTGCACGCGTCTGACCTGCTCGCGCAGGATGGGCTGATCCCGCCGTGGATGGTCAAGGCCTGCGCATTCAACGCCGAGGCACGCCGTCTCGATATCGAGATCGACTTCGCCAGGGGCAGCCGGTTCCCATGTCCACAATGCGGCACGGCTGACTGCCCGGTGCACGACACCTCAATGCAGACGTGGCGGCACCTCGACTTCTTCCAGCATCAGGCGTTCCTGCACGCGCGCGTGGCCCGCATCGAGTGCCCCGATTGCGGCGTCAAACAGATCGCCGTGCCGTGGGCGAGGCAGGGCTCCGGCTTCACCCTGCTGTTCGAGGCTCTCGCCATGACGCTGATGACGGCCATGCCGGTCGCTGCCGCCGCACGCCTCCTCGGCGAGCACGACACCCGGATGTGGCGCGTGCTGCACCACTGGGTCGAGCAGGCCCGCGAGCATGCCGATTACGCGGATGTGAAGCGCGTCGCCATCGACGAGACGGCGGCCAGGCGCGGCCACGACTACGTCTCGCTGTTCGTCGATATGGATCAGCGCCGCGTGCTGTTCGTCACCGAGGGGCGGGGCGCCGATACCGTGGAAGCGTTCGCCGACGATCTGGAGGCCCACAACGGCGATGCCAGCCGCGTCAAGCAGGTCTGCATCGACATGAGCGGCGCCTTCATCAAGGGCGTCACCGACAATCTCACCGAGGCCGAGATCACCTTCGACAAGTTCCACGCGGTCAAGCTCGTCAACGACGCCGTCGACAAGGTCCGCCGCGCCGAGAGCAGGGGACGGCCCGAGCTCAAACGCAGCCGCTATCTCTGGCTCAGGAACGAGCCGTCACTGTCGGCAGAAAGCCGTGAGCAGCTCACGAGCCTCACGCGCCTGCACTTGAAGACGGCGCGGGCCTATCGGATCCGACTCGCCTTCCAGGAGATCTACCAGCAGCCCAACAGCGACTGGGGCGCTCTCTTCCTCGACCGCTGGTACAGCTGGGCCATCCGATCACGCCTCGATCCCATGAAGGAGGCTGCACGCACCGTGATGCGCCACCGCGACGGCATCCTCGCCTGGTTCGACAGCCGCATCGCCAACGGCCTCATCGAGGGCATCAACAGCCTCGTGCAAGCCGCCAAGGCCAAGGCGCGCGGCTATCGCTCCACCCGCACGCTCAAGGCCATCACCTACCTCATCGCCGGAAAACTCGACCTCAAACTACCCACGTGAAATAGCGGAGAGCCAGAAAAGAACAGGAAAGAGAGCATGACAAAAAAAGGAGACGCCTCTGCACTTGCGCAGTGGATGAGCAAGGCCAAGGGCATCAAACAGCCGCCCGACGTTTCGAAAGCCGGCGAGAAATCTCGACCAGCCGGAGTTCGGGCCGGCACGCACCCGCAAGAAGAGCGAACGCACTGCACGGGTCGAAGTCCGTGTGAGTCCAGACGAGCGTCGCCGGTTCGAGCTTTTTGCCGTGCGCGAGGTGGTGAGCGCAAGTGAGGTTTTCTCGCGGATGCTCACGCTTTATGAGCGCGAGCACGGCAAGTTGGAAGTGCGGCGCGCGGACGAAACTGAGTGAACATGGAGCGCGCGATACGAGTAGTCGTGATCGTCGTACTCGCAGTCGCGACCGGTGCGATGTACGCGGTGTCGATGCGCGCGAATTATCTTTACGGCTGCGGCATCGGGCAGAGCGCGGACACCAAACTTGCGATCGCATGGGCGAATGTCGCGGCTGATTTGTGGAAAGGTTTTGGCCTCATCGTCGCGGTCGGACTCTGGCGCGCCAAGTCGCGCCGCGCTTCGATTGTCGTTTCGCTCACCTGGCTGATGTGCCTCTGTTTCAGCGTAAGTTCCGCGATCGGCATCTACGTCCAGGAGCGCTCCGTCCTCACCGGCTCGCGCGAGGCGCTGCATGTATCACTGCAGGATGCTGAGCGAGAGCTCCACGACATTGAAGAAAAATTGAAAGTCGGCGAGCGACGGAGCGTCGCGCAAGTCGAAGCAATCATTGCCGCGACATTCGCCCGGCCGCTCGTCGTTGGCGATCGCGTGCGCGGTACGGTCGCCACGGTTTCTGCCAATTGCAGCAAGCATGACGGGCGAACTGCAGAGGCCTGTGAGGAAGTCGCGAGGCTTCGCACAGCTCTCGCGCGCGCTGTCGAGACGACGCGCCTGGAAGAGCGCGCAACCGTACTTCGCAACGCGGTCAACTCCCTTCGAGACCGTGGCGGTGCGTCAGCTCCCGACCCGGTCGGTGAGTTCTGGGCGTGGCTCACCCGAGGCTTCTTCACGGTAAGAGATGTCGGGTTTGGCTTGCCGCTCGCCTTTGCGATCATGATTGAAATGGTTTCTGCATTCGGTCCTCTCGGCATCGTCACCTATGCCGAAGTCACGAACGGCACGACACGGCGCGACGCGTCGCGGCATGTCGCGACTGTCCGCGACACGTCGGGTTCAGCCGCGACAGACGCTACTGATGCGCAGGTCGTCGCGTACATCGCTGAACGAACCGAACCCACGGAGAGCGCTGCGGGGATCGGGATAGATGAGCTCTTTGCGAATTACCGCGCATGGTGCACGCAGCGCAAAGTCGCGGCGCTGCGACTTGAAGAATTCAAGCTTGCGTTCGACGTCCTCCGAGCCTCACCCGAGCTCGAGGGCAAGATCAAGAAGTTCGGAAGCCGCTACTTCGGCATCGCCTTCGCTGGTGGAAACGAAACTCGGAGTGCCGCGCAGAGTGTTGCATGAAAGTCCAGGCCCTCATCGTCGAGCCGCACTACACCTTGAGGCAGGCGGCGGAGAAATTTTTTCCAAACGGGCCGCTGACGGCAGCGTCGCTCCGGAACGAGATCAAGAAGGGGAGATTGCACGCCGTCATGCCAGCGGGGAAATTGCTGGTCACTGAGACCGCAATCGCGGAGATGCTCGTCCTATGTCGCGTCCAAAGCCGCCCCGGCTGTATCTCAAAGAACAGAAGCGACCGCGTGCCAACGCCTGGTACATCCGAGACGGAGCGAAACGCATCGGCACTGGCTGCCGCGAACAAGATCTTGAGGGAGCGGAGAGAATCCTAAGGGACTATCTGAATGAAAAGTATGAGCCGCCACAGGGGCTTGGCAGTGATCTGCTCGTCGTCGAGGCAGTCGCAGCATATCTCAAGGACTACGCATCCCACTCTCGTTCAAAGGATTTCCTCTTCGCTACAGCCGAGCCGCTCCTTGCATGGTGGAGCGGCAAAAAAGTGCGCGACGTCAACGGGATACACTGCCGGCGCTACGTCGCGTGGCGGACTTCGCAATTCAAGAAGCGCCACCGCAGATCCAAGAAGCCGCCTGTCAAAGTGTCAGACCAGACGGCTCGGCACGATCTGAAGACGCTGCGTGCGGCGATCAACTGGTACAAGCGAGAGTGGGACCCTGACCTGGTGACCCCCACCGTCACGTTGCCGAAAAAAGCGCCGCCCAGATTGGGGTACTGCCTTGAACGCTCCGAAGTCGCGGCACGTATCCGGGCTGCTCGCAAGAGTCCGCAGACATGCCACGTGGCGCGCATGCTGCTCATCGGCATCTACACCGGCACACGACCGGGCGCAATACTTGCGCTACGCTGGCTGCCGTCGATCGATGCCGGATGGTTCGATCTCGATGCGGGCGTCTTGTTTCGAGCGGGTAGCAAGGTCCGTCAGTCAAAGAAGCGCCAGCCTCCGGCGAAGATCCACGGCCGGCTTATGCTGCACTTGCGGCGCTGGCGTACTGCAGATGTGGCCCTCGGCATCACGAGCGTCGTGCACTACAAAGGCGAGCGCGTTCGCAAGCTTCGTCGATCGTGGGAGAGCGTCGCCAAGCTTGCCGGAAGAACCCAAAAAGATGGCCCGCATATTCTCCGACACACGGCAGCGACGTGGATGATGCGCAGCGGCGTCGATGCGTTCGAAGCATCGGGTTTTCTCGGCATGACCCCGGAAGTCCTGTGGGACATCTACGGGCACCATCATCCGAAGTTTCAGGAAAGCGCTGCGGCCGCTACGGGCAAGCGTGAGCGTTCGAAGCAGGAAAGGGCCAACACCTGCCCTCCAACCTGCCCTCCGATGTTCTCATCCATTCGGTAAGTCATTGATTTTATTGGTCGGAGCGGGGAGATTTCGAACTCCCGACCCCTTGCTCCCGAAGCAAGTGCGCTACCAGGCTGCGCTACGCTCCGCCCGACCGAGATGTGCGCCTGGCTCTGAGATGCCGCCGGGCGTCCGGCAAGATGCCCGCCGGAAGAGCGGCCTATATAGCGGCCGGCCCGAGAGGTCGCAAGGGAAGCACGGGTGGGGCCGGATTGCGCATCGGCTCCGCCAGGGCAAGCCAAGGCCGCAAAGTCATGAGTGCGCACGCCGGTCGTCGCGGGGGCAGAGGCGCGTGGCCGGCAGTTCCACCCGTCCCGAGTGGCCATGCGCGCGAGCGCCGGACCTGTCGACGACGGTCATTGTGACCAGGCCATCGAAGGGGCGCATCGGAGAAGAGGACCGCACCGTTCCCGTGCGTGCACGCAGCTTGGGCCGTGGCAGATTGTGATACTCGAACTACCGCAATTCAGGCGCAATTCGCTGCCAGCATCGCTCTACGGAACCCGAGCGCAGTTGAGTTGATTGTGGATATCGTGGGGCAGCTCGCCCTCAGGTGTTGCCGCGACAGTATACTCCCACCGCACGCGATGAGCGGTCTACAGGAGGTGTCGCCTTGGTTTTGGCCTTGCTTGGTGCCGCCGGTCTCGGAGTCTTGCTGGGTTTATCGCTCCGCGTGACGGCTGTGCTCGCTGCGTCTGCGCTCATTGCGCTGTCGGGTGCCGTGATCACACCCTTCGTCGATGCTGGTGTCGTGACGGCAGCAGTGACCACCCTCGGCTCGATTGTCGCTTTGCAGTTCGGCTATGTTGGGGGCTTGGCGCTTTCGTGCGCTTGGTCGCGCGTCAAAAGCCCCTTTTTTCGAGCGCGGGGGAGCACGCTCAACATCGCCCGATGGGCAGAAGGCCGGCACTCCTCGCAAGTCGGCTGACGTCTCCCCGCACGGACGGGGAGACCAATAGAAATTCCACACCCTGCTAACTGTCCACGCTCCCGCCTGCGGGCGTGAGGCGGCGACGAAAGCTCGCCGGTCGAGCCGCCTCAGATCGAGCCGTTGATCCAGTCGGTCAGCTGCTTCTTCTGGGTGAGCGCGCCAACGCGTTGGGCCGCGACCTGCCCGCCCTTGAAGATCATGATCGTCGGCATCGCCTGGATCCGGTACTGCTGCGTCACGAGCGGATTCTGGTCGACGTCGAGCTTGGCGACCTTGACCTTCCCCTTCAAGTCGGCGGCAACCTGCTCCAGCGCCGGCGCCATCGCTTTGCACGGTCCGCACCACTCGGCGTAGAAGTCCACGACCACGGGTTCCGCCGACTGCAGCACCTCCTTGTCGAAGTCTGCATCCGATACGTGAAGCGTCGCTCCAGTCGGCATTGAACCGGTCTCCTTGCATGTGGCCCGAAGGGCGGTGCGGTCGGCTTGGCCGGGAACGTAGGGAGGCCACTCTCAGGCGTCAAGGTTCGCCGGACCGAGCTGCCAGAGCCGTTGTTGATGGGCATCGAGTCGCTCGGGCTCAATTTCCATGATTCGCGGGCCGTCCGTCCAAAGGATCGCGGCACGCACGTTCCTGTGACCGAAAATGCGGGCCACTGCCAGGCGATAGGCCGCAAGTTGCAGCAGATAGGCGTCCGCAACGCCGGCGGGATCGGCAGGCGGCGGCCGGTTCGTCTTGTAGTCGACGATCAGCACCGAATCGCCATCCTGCACGAGCCGGTCGATCTTGCCGGCAACGCGCAGCGCAGGCCCGGTTCCCTTGGGGTGCGCGACCTCGGCGACGATTGCCACCTCGGCGCGGCTGGTGGGTCCAAACAGCGTAGCAAACGTCGGATCGCGGAGCACTGCCAGCGTCTCCGCCGCAATCGCCTTGCGCATTCTGGCGGGCAGTTGCGCGGCGCAGCTGGCGAGAAAGGCGTCCGCCGCCTTCTCCCATTGCTCCGCCGGCAGCGTCGGCAAATGCTCGAGCAGCGCGTGCGTAGCGGTGCCGCGCAGGAACCGGCCGTCCTTGGCGAGGGTTGTCGGCGAGAGGATCGGCGGCTCTGCAAGGCGCTTGTCGGGGCGCTCGACCGGATCGGCAGCAGCCTCTGTCTCGAGCGGTGCCAGCTTGGAGGGCACGAGCGGCATCGCGACGAATGGCTCCTTGGGCGCCGGCTGCCTGGCCCATGCCGGGAGTGATATCGACGTGCCTGCAAGCGGTGCTTCCTTGCGCGCCGTGTCGGGCTCGGCGGTCTGCGGGCTCTCGATGCGCCACACCGTCGTGCCGTCGGCCGTCTTCGTCTCTTTCAGAGTGTCGGCCAGGCCTTGCCTGATGAGATTGTACCAGCAGTCGGCCGGCGGGGCGGTTCCGTTCTCGAAGCCGGCGACATAGAGGCGGTCACGCGCCCGCGTCAGCGCCACGTAGAGCAGCCGGTTGCGCTCCTCGGCCTCCACTCTGGCCACCGCGGCCTTCGCCTGCTGCACCGGCAAGCAGCCCGCTGGTGCCTTTCACCGGCCACAGGAACGGCGGCGGTGTGTTGACAGGCCGGTCGGCGTCCTCGAGCCTCAGCAGGCTGCCGGGAGAGCGCCCCGATCTGGTCGAGCATGTGTCGGGCAGGAACACGATGGGTGCCTCGAGGCCTTTGGCGCCGTGCACGGTCATGACGCGAACCTCGTCGCGCCCCTGCTCCATGTCGCGCTTGATCTCGCGGCGTCCCTCGCGCAGCCAGCTCAGGAAGCCCTGCAGGGAGGGCGGTGCCACCTCTTCGTAGGCGAGCGCCAGGTTGAGGAACTCATCGAGCCCGTCGGCGGCTTCCGTTCCGAGCCGGGCCAGCATGCGGGCGCGCCCGCCCTCGCCGTCGAGCAATCCGGCATAGAACTCGAACGGCGGCACCTGATCGGCGCGCGCGCGCCAGCGCCGCAACGCCTGGGCTGCCGCATCTAGCCGAGGGTCAGCGGGCGCGCGGGCCATCAGTTCCTGCCACAGGGAGCCCTGCCGCTTTGGTGCAAGTGCCAGCAGGTCATCGTCGTCGAGGCCGATGAGCGGCGACTTGAGCACGGCCGCGAGCGCCAGGTCGTCCTCGGGTAGCATGAGAACGTCGCCGAGCGCCATCAGATCCTGCACGGCGATCTGGTCCGTCAGCACGAGCCGGTCGGACCCGGCCACCCTGATGCCGCGCGCCTTCAAGGCCGACACCATGACCGGGGCAAAGGGCACCCGTTTGCGCACCAGGATCAGGATATCGCCGGCGCGGATCGCCCGGTCCTCGGAGGCGAGGTGCTCGCCCGACTTGAGCCAGCCGGCGATGGCGTCGGCGATGCGCGCCGCCAGCTGCACGACCGGCAAGGTGGCGCTCTCCTCCTCCAGCGGCGACCAGGGTTCCGAGTCGTCCGGCGCCTCGCGTTTCACCGTCGGCCAGATCTCGATCAGGCCGGCGTGGCCGGCACGGTCGGAGATGTGGGCGATGGGATCGGCGGAGGCGGTCACCCCCGGCGTGCGATCGTGGGAGGCAAAGATGCGATCGACGGCCCCGAGCAGGGGTTCCACCGAACGGAACGACAAGGTGAGCGGAACGTGGCGCCACGGCAGGCGGGCTTCCGCCGCGCGGGTCGCAAAGCCCTTGCCGGTCTCGGCGAACTGCGCAGGTGCCGCGCCCTGAAAGCTGTAGATCGACTGCTTCTCGTCGCCCACGGCGAACAGGGTGCGCACGACCTCGCGCGCCCCCGTCCCGGCGAAGAATTCCTGGGCCAGCGCGCGGATGACCTCCCACTGGAGCGGGCTCGTGTCCTGGGCCTCGTCCACCAGGATATGGTCGAGCCCGCCGTCGAGCTTGTAGAGCACCCACTCGATGGTCGCTGACGCGCCCAGCAGGTTTGCCGCCCTGCCGACCAGGTCGTCGAAATCGAGCGCGGCGCGCCGGGCCTTGGCCTCGACGTAGCGCTGCATCACCGCATTGGCGAGCCGCAGCAGCGCGACGGTGGCATTGAGCAGGATCGAGCCGGCGATATTGCTCATGGAGCTCGATGAATTGTAGTTGTGCGCGCTCTAACGAGGCTAGGACGTCCTGGTGACGCGCGGCGACCTCCTTGGTCATCAGCGACTTTCGCTTCTCGCCTTTGCCCGTGAGGAACAGATTGCCCAATGCCTCAATGAAGCTTGCTGGGCCAACGGCGCCGAGTGCGGCTGCCGCACACTTGGATAGGCTGATATCGGTGGTCGAGCCGGACTTCAGCGCGTTGTGCGCACTCTCCAGCTCCGCCCTGGAAAGCAGGCCGGTCAGCCTTTGCTCGATATCCTCGGCGCGCGCATCGGGCCCAAGTTGCAGCGCGCGCCGATAGATCCTCTCGGCCTCGGCGAACGCCTCTCCGCCGTCCTCGTCGAGGCGGGCGGCGGCGCCAAGCCATTCCTGCTCGCGCAGCGCCTCGCCGAGCAGCGCGTCGAAGTTGTGGTCGCTCGCGTAGGCGATGGCCGCCTCGAGCGCCTTGGCCAGCGGCGTGCCGGGCGCCGTCGTGGCCTCGGCGAGAACCTCATCGGCGGCATCGGACAGCAGGGCTGCGCGCTCGTGGTCGTCGAGGATGGCAAAGCCGGGTGCCACGCCGGCCTCCAGCGGAAAGCGCTGCAGCAGCCGCTCGCAGAAGGCGTGGATGGTCTGCACCTTGAGGCCACCGGGCGTCTCGATGGCGATGGCGAAGAGCTGGCGCGCCCGCTGCATCTCCTCTGCGGCCGGCGCCCGGCCAAGCAGCGTCTTGATGTCTCCTTTCAGGGCCGCGTCGTCGGCGGTCACCCACTCGCCCAAGCGCTCGAATACCCGCTTCGACATCTCGGCCGCCGCAGCCTTGGTGTAGGTCAGGGCCAGGATGCGCTCGGGCGGCGTGCCGGCCAGCAGCAGACGCAGGAGGCGCATGGAGAGCACGTGCGTCTTGCCCGTGCCGGCATTGGCGCTCACCCAGGCGGATGTGGCGGGGTCCGCGGCGGCGGCCTGGTTGGCCCGCGTTTCCTCGCGTGCGATGTCGAGCGGTGATTTCTTCCTGGCGAAGAGGCCCATACCTCACTCCTCCTCGGTCGTCTCGGCCGACCATTCGGCGACGCGGGCGAGGTGGGCGTAGTCGTCGTACTTGTAGGCGAAGGTGAAGCGGGCGCGGCGCAGCGCGCGATAGGGCGTCTCGGCGCGATCGAAGCGGGCGATCAGCCGCGTCAGGCCCTCCTCCGCGCGGCGCGCAAGATCGGCCATGTCGCCACCGTTGAGGTCGACCTGCTGACCCGCCGGCTCGCCGCCGGAAGCCGAGATGTAGCGCAAGACGGCCACGCGCTGCGCGGGAAGGCCGGTGAAGCCACCCGCCGCGGCGATGGCGGCCTCCAGCGGCAGCTGCGGCGCCAGGCCCTGCTCGGCGCGCCGGGCAAGGTTGGCGATGCCGGCCGCGGTCTTGTAGTCGGTGATGACGAGCCCCGCGTGCCCCACATCGATGCGGTCGGCGCGTGCCTTGAGCGTAAAGGCGCCCGCAGGCCCCTCCAGCACCATCGCCCCTTCGACCTCGGCGATACTCCGCTCGAGCCCTGCGCGACGGCCCGGCTCCGTCTCGGCGAACCAGGCGGCAAAGCGTTGAAACCGCGGGGCCCAGAACGCCGCCACGCGGGGCGAGCCGGTGCTGTCGGCCAGCGCGCTTCGCGCGAACTTCATGAGCTCCGCAAAGATGTCGGCCGGCAATCGGTCGGGAAACGCGCGCGCGAACCGGCCCAGCGCCTCGTGCACCATCTGCCCGCGCAACGCCGCGTCGGGCCTCTGGCCGAGAGCGGGCAGCGGGGCCAGCTCCAGGATGCGCTCGGCGAAGATGGCATAGGGGTTGGCGATCCACTTCTCGATCGTCGTGACGCTGAGCTGGCGCGGCCGCATGGCGACCGGCGGCCGCGGCTGCGGCGCGCGCACGGGCCTCGGTGGGCGCTCGAGCGCATTGCGGGTGTGCGCCCAGTCGAGCCATGGCTGCTCGGGCGCCGCCGTCTTGCCAAGGCCTTCGAGCAGCGCCTGCAGCCGCAGAAGCCAGCGCGACGGCACCGTGGGCACGCCGTTGATCTTGGCCGCGCGGGTAAGGTAGACGCGCTCCACGCCGAGCAGCGAGACGAAAATGTGCGCCGCATCGCCGATGCGCTCCTCCGGCGCCGGCAATCCGAGCGCTGCCCGCATCGGCCGGTTGAGCCACGGGCCGGGATCGGCGGCTTGCGGCCAGGTGCCTTCGTTGAGCGAGCCCAGCACCACGACGTCGGGCTGCTGCAGGCGCGACTCGAACGGCTCCCAGATGGCGATGCGCGGATGGGCCGGACCGCGCGGGCGGATCGTCGCCTCGCCCACGAGGCTGCGGTAGAACTCCGGATAGTCTGCCGCCGGCATTTCGGGTGCGGGTAGCGCGTCATCGATGAGGCCGGCGAAGAACTTTGCCGCCCATTCGCCGGCATCGCCGCCCCACAGGGAAACATCCGACGCTTTGCCGCTCGTCTGTGCGAGTGCTTCGGCTGCCTCGACATGGGCCTTGGCCAGCACCTGCAATCCGACTTTGGCCGACGAAGCGAAAAGCGTCTCCAACGGGCGCAATGCCGTCGTAAGGCGCCTCGTCAAATCGTGCGCTGAGTGCCAGCCTTCGCGTTTGAGGCCGCGCACGGCCCGATGCCGGCGGCTGCCGGATTTCGTCTCCGCTTCGGCGCGGGCGAGCGCGGCGAGGATGTCGTCGAGGCCCCGACCGAAGTAAGGTGCTCGGAAGACGGCGAGCTCCAGGGCTCGCACTGCGCGACCGTAGTCGCCCCTTTCCAGACCGAGCCGGCACAGCGGATGCTTGAGGAGTGCCGCCAGCGCAATCGGTTGGAAGCGGGTTGCCGCGGTCTCCACGATGAGATCGAGGAACGCGCCGACCGGGGAGCGGGTTAACGGCTCTCCGGCCGAATCGTCGACGCGCAGATCCCAGGCCTCCAGACGCGCCGAGACGCGCCGGGCCAGTTGCCGGTCGGGAGTGACCAGCGCCGCTGTCCTGCCCGACGTCTCGGCCACCTCGCGCAGGATCAGCGCAATGGCCTCCGCCTCGTCCTCGGCACTCGGCGCCTCGAGAATAGCGAAGCCCTTGAGCGCTTCGCTGATTTCGCGTGTGTCAGCCGTGGAGGCGAAGCGATGCCAGCCGTCGGTGGTGCTGACCGGCCGCATCGCCTCGCTGGTCAACCGCGACCTTGCGTGCTGGGCCACGCGTGGGCTTGGGCCCGGCAGCGCCAGCACATCCTCGCGCTTCACATCGAGGGCATCGATGAGCTTCTTCAGCCCGAACTGGGGATGCTCCGGATGACCGGGAGCGATGGCCTCCCAACTCTCCCGATCGAGCGTTTGGTCGAGTCCCGGCAGCACCAGCGCGCCGTTGGGCAATGCCGCCACGGCCTGCAGCAGCTCCGTCACGGCGGGAACAGAGCTCATCACGCCGGCAACGATGACGGGTGCGTTCGGCGGGGCCTCTCTCAAGCGCCTGGCCTGGGCCAGCACGGACCGCATGTTGTGCTCCATCCTGGAGATGCGGCCCTCGAGAACGGCGGGGAGATGCTCCGTGACGATCCTCAGGAATTCCAGTGTCTTGGTCCAATGCTCGGAGAACTCGCCGGGTACCAGCGTCCGTATCCTGGCGGGGTCGACGCTTTCCGTATCCATTTCGTTCATCAGCTCGGCCAGCTCCGCGGCGAGCCTTGCCGCCTGGGCCGGGGTTCGGCCCGTCGTGCCGGCGAAAGGAGCGATGTCGGAGCCGCGCCCGCGCGCACCGTGCTCGGCTTGCGACCATCTGAGCACGAGCTTGGCGAGCAGCAGTTGCCGTTCGAGATCGCTCACCGCCGGCGGGATGCCGGCCGCGCCGTCGCTGCCCAGATCGTCCGCGCCGAGGAACGCGCTCGCGTCCTCCGAGGTCGCGAATATCGGGCGGATCCTCGGCAGCAATACCGCGCCGCCGCCCGACGCCCGCAGGAAGGCGTCCTGCAGCGCGCGCGTTGCGCGCCGCGTCGGCAGCAGCAGGGTGGTGTCGGCAAGTTCCATCGGGCCGGGACGGCGTCCGCCCGGCACCGGCAGGTTGCCACCGAGCAGCGCCTCGGCGAGCGCCGTCAGGAAAGGCCGCCCGTGCGGCACGGTGTAGATGCGCCGAATTGCCTTGGCCCCCGCCATGGTTCCTTCAGTCTCGAAGAGCACCGCTCAGGCTCTGCTCCGCTTGCGCCAGCGCATCCGGCGTGCCGACGTGCATCCAGATGCCTTCCATCCGCATGCCGAAAGCGCGTCCCGCCGCGATCGCCTGGTTCCAGACGAGGTTGAGGGAGAACGCGCCCTCGGGGCTCGTCTTGAACAACCGCGGGTGGGCGATCGACACACCCGTGAACGCAAACGGCACGATCTCCTGCTCGACGCGGCGGCGACGGATGCGCCCGTCACTGTCCAGCGCGAAGTCGCCGCGGCCCTGATAGCCGACGCCGGCGGTCGACAGCGCCAGCATCATCAGGCAGTCCATGCTGGCGTCGTCCCAGGCTTCCATCAGTCGGCTGAGATTGGAGCCGATGCCCTCGATCCACACCGAGTTCGGCGTTCTGGATCAAGAACGCACCGGAACCCAAGAGCGGCAGGGCTTTCTTCACCCCGCCGCCGGTGTCGAGCAGCGCCTCGCGTTCATTCGAGAACGTGATTGCCGGCGTCTGGCGCCGGCCCACGTGCCGCTCGATCAGATCGGCCTTGTGATGGAGGTTGACGACGGCGCGCCCGATGCCGGCCTCGACGAGCCGGTCGAGCACGTGGTCGATCAGCGCCTTGCCCTGCAACGGCACGAGTGGCTTGGGCAGCGCACGGCTGGCCGGCGCCATGCGTGTGCCGAGACCGGCGCTCAGCACCATCGCACACTCGAGCTTCGCGGCCATCGTAACGCCCCACCTTCCACCGTCATTGCGGCAGCAGCGTCGCCGACCTCAACTCGGGCGGGAAATGCTGCTCGTACCACGTCGCCAGCGGCGCCAGCGAAGGGTTGCGCAGGTTGCGCATCAGATATCCCCAGGTACGCGGGAAATGTTGCAGGTATTGTGGCTTGCCGTCGCGCTTCAACAGGCGCGCCCATAGCCCCAGCAGCCGGGTGTTGCGCTGGGCGCCGAAATCCGCGTAGGCCGCAGCGAAGCCCGCCGGATCGAAAGCCGGCTCGCGCATCTTCACTTGGCGGCAATAGTGGGCGAAGAGCTCGCTCTCCAGATCTTCGGGTACGTCGATGCGTGCGTCCTGCAGGAGCGAGACGAGATCGAAGGCGAAGCTCTCGTTGAGCGCATCCTGGAAATCGAGGATGCCGACGCGCGCCACGCCTTCGCGCTCGGGCAGCCAGATCAGGTTGGGCGAGTGGTAGTCGCGCAGGAACCAGCCGCCGGGTAGCGCGAGCAGGCGGTCGATGACCGGCGACCAGAGCGCGCCGAACTCGGCCCGAATGCTCTCCGACGCGGGAGCGCCCTTGATGGCCGGCCATAGCCAATCGAGCAGCAGCTCGATCTCGATCTCGAATGCCGCCCGGTCACGCCGCGGCAGCGCATAGCTCGTGCCGTCGGTGAGCGGCAGGCGGTCGGGCACCGGCACGCCGCGCAGCGTGATCAGCGCGTCGACCGCGGTCCGCCACAGCACGGCTTGCGCGGTGCCGGCTCGGACCTCGGCACGGAACAGGCGATCGCCCAGGTCCTCGACCAGCAGGAGGCCCTTGTCGAGGTCGGCGGCCAGGATCTCGGGGGCCCTGAGGCCCACACTACGCAGCACCCCTCCAATGGCGACGAAGGGGCGTACCATGTCCTCCGCCAGCAGGGCGATGCGGCTGTAAGGCTTGCCGTCGCGGATCGGCGGTCCGTCCGGCTGGCGCGGCGCATCCATCAGTAGGGCGGTGCCTTCGGGCGTCGAGAGGCGGGCATAGCTGCGCGTGGAGGCGTCGCCCTGCAGATAGGAAATGCGCGCGGCGCCCCATCCGGCCTGCCCCGCCAGGAACTCCATCAGTTCGCCGATCCGGGCGACATTGCGAGCGGCATGGTCGCCGTGCCCGCGCATCGTCACATGGCGCACCGCAGGATCTGCGGTCTCGGCGAGTTCGATGTCGTAGCGTGCAGCGGGCAACAGGGAAGGCGCACGCTCGGCCCATTCGACGACGGCGGCGCCCGTGTCCATGGCCTCGTCGAACCCCAGCTCGTGCGCCTCCTCGGGGGCGCCGAGCCGGTAGAGGTCGAAGTGCGTCACGGTCAGCCGAGGGGTTGCATAGCTCTGGGCAAGCGAGAAGGTCGGGCTCGGCACCTCGACCGACGTTTCGCCCAGCAGCGCTCCGATCAGCGCACGCGCAAATGTAGTCTTGCCGGCGCCGAGCACGCCGCGCAGCGCGATCACGTCGCCTGTGGCGATCTTGAGTGCCAACAGCTCGGCAAGCCGCACGACGCCCGGCTCGTCCAACGCGCCCGTCCACGCAGCCGTCATGCCGTTTTGGCCTGCGGCTCCGGTGGGTGGCGCGTTCCGTTCTCCGGGAACCGGACCGTCACGCGGGTGCCGCGGCCAGGCTCGGAATCGAGCACCATGGTGCCGCCGTGCAGCTCGACCAGGCTCTTGACGATGGAAAGCCCGAGGCCGGCGCCGCGGTGCTTGGAGCCCTGGCTGCGGCTCTCGAAGCGCTCGAGCACGCGGGCCTGCTGGTCCTTGGGGATGCCGACGCCTTTGTCCTCGACCATGAACGTCATCATGCCGGCCTCGCGTTGGACATTGAGGCTGATCGTCTCGCTCGGCTTGGAGAAGCCGATGGCGTTCGATAGCAGATTGTAAAGCACCTGCCGGACCCGCGCCTCGTCGGCAATGAATTCAACCGCATCGTCCGCAATGTGAATGTCGAGATTGAGGCGGGCGCGGGCGGCGCGGTCGCGCACGCCGAGCACGGCGGTATCGACGATGGCGGCCACCTTGACCGGGGCGAGCTTCAGCTCGAGCCCGCCGGCGTCGATGGTGGCGAGGTCGAGGATGTCGTTGATGATGGCCAGCAGGGCTCGTGACGAGGCCGAGATGTCGTTGAGGTATTCGCGCTGCTTGTCGTTGAGCTTGCCGGTGCGCGGGCTCGAGAGCAGCTCGCTGAAGCCGATGATGTTGGTGAGCGGCGTTCTCAGCTCATAGGAGACATGGCTGATAAACTGGCTCTTCAGCCGGTCCGCGGCCTCCAGCGCCTCGTTGCGCTCGATCAGCGTCTGCTCGTAGCGCTTGGCGGCCGTCACGTCGACGAAGGTGATGAGCGTGGCGCCGTCGGGCAGCGGCGAGACGGCGAAATCGATGACCGACTGGTCGGGACGCGTCATCTGCCCGGCGACCGGCTGGCGGCGATCCGAGATGCCCGTGACCGCCCGGCTGATGCGCGCCCAGGTGCCCATGTCCTCATGAAGGCTGCTGCACTGGGCGATGATCTTGTCGATGTGCGGGCCCTCGCCCAGCGTGCTGCGGGAGAGGCGCCAGATCTGCGCGAACGCCGAGTTATAGAGCTTGAGGCGGCCGTCGGTGGCGAACACCGCCACGCCTTCCTTCAGGCTGTCGAGCGTCTCGCGTTGCGCGTCGATCAGCGCATTGTAGCGGCTCTCCAGGGCGAAACGCTCGGTAACGTCGTCGTAGAGGTAGGTGAGGCCGCCGTCGGGACGCTGGGCGGAGGCGACGTGGATCGTGCGCCCGTCGAGGAGATGCCACCAGTCCTCGTATTCCGTCCCGGTCTTGTAGCCGGCCAGGATCTTGGCCTTCCAGTCGCGGTAGTTGACGACCTCCGGCAGCCTGGAAAGCTCGCGCAGCCGGTCGAGCAGCTCGCCGTCGGTGGGCTTCATGGCGAGCCGGTCGGCGTCGAGCTGCCAAAGCTTGCGATAGGCCTCGTTGAAAAATGTCAGCCGCTGGTCGGGGCCGAAGATGGCAACGCCCGTCGCCACGCGGTCGAGCGTACGCTCGTAGGCCGCCACGTGCCGCGACAGTTCTCCCTGTGCCGTCTCCAGCGCTGCCACGTCGATCGCCGCGCCCACGCAGGCGCCCTCGAGCGGCAGCACGATCACGTCGTGCGCCTTGCGGGTGCCGCCGATGACGATGTGCACGCGCTCGCGGAAGGGCTGCCCTTTCGCCAGCGCCGCGGCAACGGCCTGGCGCTGGCGCGCCTCCAACAGCTCGATCTGGCGGGTGCGCACTTCCGCCTCGCCGCCGGCGTCGACCGCCTTCACGTACGCCTCGTTGACCCACAGAATGCGGCCGTCGCGCCCTCGGAACCAGGCCGCCATCGGCAACGCATCGAGCAGCGTCCTCCCCGCCAACGTGTCGCGCACGAGCTGGCGATGCTGGTCGAGGATGCGGGCAAGGTCGCGCTTGCGGCCGGTGACATCGCGCAGGCGCAGAATGGCCCGGCCACCCGCTGCCCGCCCGTCCGCCTCGATGACGCCGCCGCCGGTGGTCTTGAGCAGCTGGCTGAAGGGCGTGCCTTCCGAAAACAGCTGATCGAGCCCCCGCTTGAGCTCCTGGGCGGAGTTGACGTCCAGCCACTTGCCGAACTTCAACAGCTGGCCGTGGTGATGGGGCAACCCGGCGACGCCGGTCAGCGTGTGCACCATCACGCGCACACCCTGGCCCTGCTCCCAGAACACCAGCACCTGCGGCTCCGCCTTGATGATGGCCTCCGCGGTGAGCAGGTTCTTGCGCAGCTCGACGGCTTCCTCGGCGCTCTCGCCGCGGCTGCCGGGGCCGCTTTTCGGCTTCCGATTGAGCCGCACCGCGACGAGCAGCGCGCCGCCAGCGCAGATGGCCAGGAGCAGGATGATTCGAGTCTGCTGCGCCGACAGGGCCAGGGCACGGTCGTCGGCAATGGCGACGACGAGCGCTGCTACAACCACGAGGCTCGCCAGCAGCAGGAACACAAGCTCCCGTCGCGGCCCGTCGATACCGCCGTTAGTGCCTGCCTGCCACATCGCCACCGATCGAATTCAGCCGGCATCCGCTCGGTAAGACGCAAAACACCCCGACGTGCAGGCCCTCTGCCCCCGTTAACGAATCATCAACCATTATGTGAACCTTGCCCGCGCCTGGCCAGAGCGGGAAGGGCACACCAGAACGCATCATGCCGCGGCGGGGCCGCGGCATGATGCGTTCGCGAGTTGGTGGTTCTTGAAAGTCGAACGCCAACTACCGGAGATAGGGGCAGAGCCGCCTCTCGCCCGAGTAGAGCGTGTAGAGGCCGGTGTCCCACTCGAACGAGCGGAACCTTTCCGCGCAGGCGACGCGCGGATCGCCCCCGTCGTAAGGGCCTTCATAGGCATAGTCGTCGTAGTAATAGCCGCGCCGATTGCGGTAGGCCTCGTTGGCGATGATGCCGCCGATGACGAGGCCGGCACCGAGGCCGATCAGCCCGCCGCCCCTTCTCCGCCAGCGGCGATGGCGCCAGCCGGCCTCCGTTACGGCAGTCCCAGCATTGGCCTTCAGGGCCGAGTTCGCTAGCGAACTGACGGTTTGCGCGGGAGCAGCCTCGGCGGGGCCCAGTGTTAACGCCAGCGCCATGGCACCGATGGGCGCAAGCTTGCGTATGGACATAGCGGACTCCTCAGGTTGGATCATCCCTCGAGGCTCCCCCTCCCCGATAATGAGCAAAAACGTGGCAAGGTGCCGGATTCCGTCGAACTTTTGGCGAGATTCCACCATGCCGGGTGCGATCCGGCGAGCAGGCCTTGCTGCATCCTGCCGATGCGGCATTGGATACAGCGGCATCCCGGTTGATGCGGTGCTGTCCGCATGCTATTCGCGGCCGAGAACTGCGCCGGTGGGGCCATGTGGGGCCATTCGGGGCGGCTCTAGCCAGCTCGACCGCCGAGTGCAGGCCGCCGAGTGCAGGCCTCGGCAGTTCATTTTGTGTTCCGGGGACGAAAGCTTCCACGTGTCGACCGACGATCCCATGATGGCAAGCATGGCCGGCCGTTACGCTGCCGCCTTGTTCGAACTCGCCAAGGACCAACAGCAACTCGATCAGGTGGCGGGCGACGTCCAGTCGTTCGGGAGGATGCTGGGGGAGAGCGAGGAGTTGCGCCGGCTGGTGCGCAGCCCCGTCTTCTCCGCTGAGGAGCAGGCCCGGGCGCTCGGTGCTCTTCTCGACAAGGCGCAGATTGGTGGCCTGACGGCCAATTTCTTCAAGCTGATCGCCAGAAACCGGCGCCTGTTCGCTGCCGCCGACATGATCAAGGGCTTCCGCGCGCTGCTTGCCCGCGAGCGGGGCGAGGTCGACGCCGACGTGACGTCCGCCCATCCGCTCTCCGCCGATCAGATGCAACAACTCTCGGACAGCCTGAAGGCGCAGGTCGGCAAGAACGTCAAGATCACCACCCGCGTCGATCCCAACCTGCTCGGCGGCCTGATCGTCAAGGTCGGCAGCAAGATGATCGATAGCTCGCTCCGCACCAAGCTCGACAGTCTCAAGGTTGCCATGAAAGGGACCGCCTGATGGACATCCGTGCGTCGGAGATCTCCTCCATCCTCAAGGAGCAGATCAAGAACTTCGGCAAGGAAGCCGAGGTCTCCGAGATCGGCCAGGTGCTCTCCGTCGGCGACGGGATTGCCCGCGTCTACGGCCTCGACAAGGTGCAGGCCGGCGAGATGGTGGAGTTCCCGGGCGGCATCCGCGGCATGGCGCTCAACCTCGAGGCCGACAACGTCGGCGTGGTGATCTTCGGCGACGACCGCAGCATCAAGGAAGGCGACACCGTCAAGCGCACGGGCGCCATCGTCGAGGTGCCGGTGGGCAAGGGCCTGCTCGGGCGCGTGGTCGATGCGCTCGGCAATCCCATCGACGGCAAGGGCCCGATCAAGGCCGACAAGCGCCAGCGCGTCGACGTGAAGGCGCCCGGCATCCTGCCCAGGAAATCCGTGCACGAGCCGATGGCCACCGGCCTCAAGGCGATCGACGCGCTGATCCCGATCGGGCGCGGCCAGCGCGAGCTCATCATCGGCGACCGCCAGACCGGCAAGACAGCCATCATCCTCGACACCTTCCTCAACCAGAAGCCGCTCAATCAATCGAGCGACGAGAAGGTCAAGCTCTACTGCGTCTACGTCGCCGTCGGCCAGAAGCGCTCCACCGTCGCCCAGTTCGTCAAGGTGCTGGAGGAGAACGGCGCGCTGCCCTACTCGATCGTCGTCGCCGCGACCGCCTCCGATCCCGCGCCCATGCAGTACCTGGCGCCGTTCGCCGGCTGCACCATGGGCGAGTACTTCCGCGACAACGGCATGCACGCGGTGATCGCCTACGACGACCTGTCCAAGCAGGCCGTCGCCTACCGGCAGATGTCGCTGCTGCTGCGCCGTCCGCCCGGCCGCGAGGCCTACCCCGGCGACGTGTTCTACCTCCACTCGCGGCTGCTGGAGCGCGCCGCCAAGCTCAACGACACCCACGGTGCCGGCTCGCTCACGGCGCTCCCCGTGATCGAGACCCAGGCCAACGACGTGTCGGCCTACATCCCGACCAACGTCATCTCCATCACCGACGGGCAGATCTTCCTGGAGACGGACCTCTTCTACCAAGGCATCCGGCCGGCGGTGAACGTCGGCCTCTCGGTTTCCCGCGTCGGCTCCGCCGCGCAGATCAAGGCGATGAAACAGGTGGCCGGCCGCATCAAGGGCGAGCTTGCTCAGTATCGCGAGATGGCGGCCTTCGCCCAGTTCGGCTCCGATCTCGACGCCGTGACGCAGCGCCTCCTGGCCCGCGGCGTGCGGCTCACCGAGCTCTTGAAGCAGCCGCAGTTCTCTCCCCTCAAGGTCGAGGAGCAGGTGGCGGCCATCTTCGCCGGCACCCGCGGCTACCTCGATCCGATCAGCGTGGCGAACGTGTCCAAGTTCGAGGAGCAGCTGTTGCGGCTCTTGCGCGAGGACCACGCCGACATCCTCCGCGAGGTTGCCGAGAAGCAGGAAATCACGCCCGACACGGAGAAGAGGCTCGTTGCGGTGATCGACAAGTTCGCCAAGAACTTCGCGGCCTAGTGTGATGATCGAGAAGTCCGCTACATCGCGCTGGGCCGGGTTCGTGAGCGGACTTCTCGATCTGAATCACACTAGAAGACTGATTTTTCTAGTGTCCTTCAGATCGCGAAATTCGTTCCGAGCCAGCCGCACAATGCGACGAATTTCGCGATCAGGACACTAGCCAATGCCCAGCCTCAAGGACCTGAGAAACCGCATCGGCTCGGTCAAGGCCACGCGCAAGATCACCAAGGCCATGCAGATGGTGGCTGCCGCCAAGCTGCGCCGCGCGCAGGAGGCGGCGATGGCTGCACGGCCGTATGCCGAGCACATGGACCGGGTGCTCGCCAATCTCAACGAGCGCCTGCCCAGCAAGGAAGGCGCCTCGCCGCTTCTCGTCGGCACCGGCAAGGACGACACGCATCTGCTCGTGGTCATGACGGCTGAGCGCGGGCTGTGCGGCGGCTTCAATGCCAGCATCGTGCGCCTTGCCCGCGCGGACGCCCAGCGACTGCGCGCCGATGGCAAGACCGTGAAGATCATGTGCGTCGGGCGCAAAGGCTACGATATGCTGCGCCGGGAGTGGGCGCCGCAGATCGCCGAGCGGGTCGACCTCAAGGGCGTCAAGAGCCTCGGCTTCGCCAACGCGGCGGAGATCGCGCACAAGGTCCTGGCGCGCTTCGAGGCCGGCGAGTTCGATGTCGCCACGCTCTATTTCGCCGAGTTCAAATCGGTCATCTCACAAAAGCCCACGGCATTGCAGCTGATCCCTGCCAAGCTGCCCGAGAGCAAGAGCGCCAGCAACGCTGCGGAGCCGGCGGCAGCAGCATCGGGCGTCTACGAGTACGAGCCGGCCGAAAGCGAGATCCTCACCTATCTGCTGCCGCGCAACATTGCGGCCCAGGTCTTGCGCGGCCTGTTGGAGAATGCCGCCTCCGAGCAGGGCGCGCGCATGAGCGCCATGGACAGTGCCACGCGCAACGCCGGCGACATGATCGACCGCCTGACCTTGCGCTACAATCGCACCCGGCAGGCAATGATCACCAAGGAGCTGATCGAGATCATCTCGGGCGCCGAGGCGCTCTAGAATTTGGGAGCTCGGCCGGTCGCACGTGCGGCAGGCCTTCGCGACGAAGGGACGTAGGAAGGAACAATGGCTACCAACGTAATCGGTCGTGTCCGCCAGGTGATGGGCGCCGTCGTCGACGTGCATTTCGACGGCCAATTGCCGGCGATTCAGAATGCGCTCGAGACCAACAACCAGGGCAGTCGGCTGGTGCTCGAGGTGGCCCAGCACCTTGGCGAGAACTCGGTGCGCACGGTTGCCATGGACTCCACAGAGGGCCTGGTGCGCGGCCAGGAGGTTTCCGACACGGGCGAGCCGATATCCGTGCCGGTCGGCGACGGCACGCTCGGGCGCATCATCAACGTCATCGGCGAGCCGGTCGACGAGGCGGGCCCCGTCCCGCACAGCCAGCGCCGCGCCATCCATCAGCCGACGCCGGCCTACACCGAGCAGTCGACTGAAGCGCAGATCCTCGTCACCGGCATCAAGGTCGTTGATCTGCTGGCGCCCTATGCCAAGGGCGGCAAGATCGGCCTGTTCGGCGGCGCCGGTGTCGGCAAGACCGTGCTGATCATGGAGCTGATCAACAACGTCGCCAAGGCGCACGGCGGCTACTCGGTGTTCGCCGGCGTCGGTGAGCGCACGCGCGAAGGCAACGATCTCTACCACGAGATGATCGAGTCGAAGGTCAACATCGATCCCAAGAAGAACAACGGCTCGGCCGTCGGCTCCAAGTGCGCGCTCGTCTACGGGCAGATGAACGAGCCGCCCGGCGCCCGCGCGCGGGTGGGGCTGACCGGCCTCACGGTTGCCGAGTACTTCCGCGACCAGGGCCAGGACGTGCTGTTCTTCGTCGACAACATCTTCCGCTTCACCCAGGCGGGCTCGGAGGTGTCGGCGCTGCTGGGGCGCATCCCCTCCGCCGTCGGCTACCAGCCGACGCTGGCCACCGACATGGGGGCCCTGCAGGAGCGGATCACCACCACGCAGAAGGGCTCGATCACATCCGTGCAGGCGATCTACGTGCCGGCGGACGATCTGACCGACCCGGCACCTGCCACCTCCTTCGCCCACCTCGATGCCACCACCGTGCTGTCGCGCGACATCGCGGCGAAGGGCATCTATCCGGCGGTCGATCCTCTCGACTCCACCTCCCGCATGCTGCAGCCCGCCATTGTCGGCGAGGAGCACTACCGGATCGCGCGCGCGGTGCAGGAGATTTTGCAGCGCTACAAGGCCCTGCAGGACATCATCGCCATTCTCGGCATGGACGAGCTCAGCGAGGAGGACAAGCTCACGGTCGCGCGCGCCCGCAAGATCGAGCGCTTCCTTTCGCAGCCGTTCCACGTCGCCGAGGTATTCACAGGCTCACCTGGCAAGCTCGTGGGCCTCGCCGACACCATCAAGGGCTTCAAGGGTTTGTGCGCCGGCGACTACGACCACTTGCCGGAGCAGGCGTTCTACATGGTCGGCACTATCGAAGAGGCGGTCGCCAAGGCTGAGGAGCTGGCGGAGGCGGCCTGAACCAGCAACGAGGAGCAGAGGGCATGGCAGGAAACGGCAAGTTCGGGAGCTGTTGCGAGTCGCTGAAGGATGCGATGGAGAGCAAGGAGTTCGAGCCGCTCATCGCCGCGGACGACGAAGGTGTGCTCTACATGTCGGTGGGCATGCTCGACACCGATGACGACGACGAGCCCAACATGGTCGACCATCCGGTGTTCTTCTGCCCGTTCTGCGGCACCAAGCTGCAGTCGCCGGAGGAGATCGACGCCAAGTCCGGCGACTAGTGTTTCGACCGGAGTTTCCGGCGGCCGGCGCCGGACAAGCCCATTCAGGGACCCTCGAGAATGGCCGATACGTTCAAGTTCGAGTTGATCACGCCCGACCGCAGGCTCTTGTCGGAGGATGCGGCCCAGGTGCTCGTGCCCGGCTTCGAGGGCGACTTCACCGTGTTGCCGGGCCACGCGCCGGTGATCTCGGCGCTGCGGCCGGGCGTGGTGGATGCTGCCCTGGCGGATGCGCGCAAGGTGCGCGTGTTCGTCAAGGGCGGGCTGGTCGAGGCCGACGCCGACCGCCTCACCGTGCTGGCCGAGCGGGCAATCCCCGTCGAATCCATGGATGCGGCGACCATCGAGGCCGAGTTGCAGACCGCGGAAGCCGAACTGGCCGAGGCGGGCGATGATGCCGCCCGCCTCGTCGCCGCCACGGCGGTAGAGCAGCTCAAGGCGATGGCCGCGCGCTAGAGCAAGATCGTTTCTGATCGAAGCACTTCGCTTCGATCATGGAACGTGAATCTTGCTCTCAAATCTATGATGTAGAGCAGGATTCACGCTTCAGCCGCCACGTTGCGGTTGAGGCAAGGTGATCCAATCTGAAGCGATCCTGCTCTAGCCCCCCTGTGGCGGTTTTCTTCCGCGCTTCTGGCGCAATCGCCGGAAGAAGGTGTACGGCGACGCCTCCACCGTGAACACCCAAACGCGATACAGGCCCTTGAAGACGATGAGGGCCATCGCAAGCTGGAATGCCGTCAATAGCACGCCGTCCACCACTCCGTCGGCTACCGGATCGAGGCGCGGCCCTAGTCCAAATACCCGGATGAGCAGGAAAGCGACAAAAGGAATGTTCAGTATCGCCTGCGAGAGAAAGGTACCAAGCAGCCGGAATACGGGCGCCGTGTGCTGCTGCCACATCAGGCCCCAGACGATCTGCAGGGTCGCGAACGCGAACACCAGATAGGTGGTCCACAAGGTAAGGCGAAACGCCGACCATCCCAGTCGCTTGCCGAAGGTATCCTGCGCGATCATCCGCTGGTCCCAATTCTCAATGCCCCTGTCCAGGATGGACGCCAGCCCTGACTGCCAGCGGCGCGGGCAAAGGCGGAAGATCCAGTTGAAGACCTTATCCATATGCGTCGCGATGAAGACGTTCACCAGGAAGAGAAGAATGCCAGCGGTGCCAACGATGAAGAACGTCTCAGGCCACGAGGCCAAACCCAGGCCCTCGCTCACCCATTGGACATGATCGCGCACACGCTTCGAGCCGATCGCTTCGAAGACTGAGAATAGCGCGCTCAGGACCCAGACATAGAGCAGGGCTCCCGACAGCACCCACCAAAGCGCGCGCAAGACATGCCGCGCCCATGTCGCCGCTATTTTCTTGCTCCTGTTTTTCGCGACATCCCAGAACTCATGCAGGCTTATCTTGCGCGGTAGCGGCAGGAGCGCCGTAGGCTGCGGGCTCGGCGGAACCAATTGGCTCGAGGAGAACAGGGGCTCGGGATTGCTGAGAACAGGTATTCCGGACGTCTTGGGTACCTTGAAGTCGGTCGCAAACAGGGCATCCCGAAATTGGATAGGAAGCCGGCCGGAAACGAGCGATTGCTTGTCTCTCGGGCGCAGGGGCATCACCTGCTCGTGGCGGGCCTCGTCGAGAAAATGCCAAACCGCACCCCGTGCCAGGCATTGGTCACTGCACTCCGCGAGATCGGAGAGCGGAAGCTGTTCCGGATCGCTGAACTTGATGTCGGCGAACTGTCTCGGCACGGCAAATTGCGTCGGTCCTCTCCCCAGCCGAGCCAGCATGGCGTCGTCTTTGGGGGTGAAGGAGTAGTAGTAGTTCAGGTATTCGACTATGTTGCCGCGCGTCAGACGTAAGCCGAGTTCCCGGTTCGCGCGCTGGATGCAGCCGGGCGCATTGGCGACCGGCACGACGCGAACCTTTTTCTTGCCGCGCTGCTGCGCCACGAAGAAATAGCGGACCGGCGTCGGCGCCTGTTCCGAGCCGGCGATCTCCAGGTATCCAAGCCAGGCGTTGCTGTAGAAGGGTACGCGCCTTGCCACTATTTGAGAGGTTGCGGCTGAAGTGGCGGCCGGAAATCTCAGTTTTCTGGCGATGTAGCTTCTGACAAGCGGCTCGAGACCGGCCGGCAGTGCCTGAAATTCACCCGGCATGCTCACCCCCCATCCCGTTAATATGCTATAAGAGCATACGATATGTGCTGGGATAGAAGACTGTCAAATATCCTTCGCTTAAGGCCGGGGCAGTCAGATGCGAGGCGCCGCCGTTAGCCCACGAATCGCGCGAAGGCCCGCGTCACGTCCTCGTAGATCTCGCGCTTGAACGGGACCACCAGCCGGGGAACCTCGCTCACCGGCGCCCAGCGCCAGTCGTCGAACTCCGGCTTGTGCCCAGGCGGGGCGATGTCGATCTCGTCGTCGCGGCCGAGAAAGCGCATGGCGAACCATTTCTGCCGCTGGCCGCGGTATCGGCCCTTCAGCGCCACGCCCAGGAGCTCATCGGGCAGATCGTAGCTCAACCAGCGCGGGGCTTCTGCCAGCACCTCGACGTTGGAGGCGCCGGTCTCCTCTGCGAGCTCGCGCAGCGCGGCGGCCCGGCAGGTTTCGCCGGCGATAATTCCGCCTTGTGGCATCTGCCAGATGTGGCCGATGGCGTTGCCGGCCCATTTCGGCCGCCGCCGGCCGACCCACACCTGCCCGGCGCGGTTGATCAGCATGATCCCGACGCAGGGGCGGTAGGGGAGTTCCAGGGACGCCAGGGCCATCGTTCGCTGCGCAACTCCATGCAGAATGGTGTTCACCCGTGACTCTTCAATGATTTGCGGGGTTTGTCACGCATTTCTGCATAGGTCGGCTAACCCGTGCGGTCAGCCATGCTCGCGAAGCGATCAATTCTGCGGCCGCACGAGTGTCGCGAACTCCCGCACCACCTCCTCGTAGACGGCGCGCTTGAACGGGATGATGAGACCGACGAGCTCATCGAGAGCCGCCCAGCGCCACGTGTCGAATTCCGGCTTGTGGCCCGGGCGCTCGAGCGACACTTCCGCTTCCGCGCCCAGGAAGCGCATGGCGAACCATTTCTGCCGCTGGCCGCGGTAACGGCCGCCCCACGCCTTGGGTCGCAGCTTCTCGGGCAGCTCGTAGGCGTACCAGCCGGGGCTCTCGGCGATGATCTCCACCGAGCAGATCCCCGTTTCCTCCTCGAGCTCGCGCAAGGCTGCCTTCGCCGGGTCCTCGTCCGCGTCGATGCCGCCCTGCGGCATCTGCCACCACGCGCCCGGTCCCTCGGGCTCGCCTGGCGCGTCGTGGCGCCGGCCGATCCACACCTGTCCGGCGCGGTTCAGCACCATGATGCCGACACAGGGACGATAGGCCGGGCTCATGTCGTCGGTCGGCATGCGATGCCCCCCCTGAGCTCGTTGCGCCCTTTCAAAAAAGCATTGGGCGCCACGACCGGCGCCCAACACCATTCCAACGCGCTATCCGAACGCCGCCAATCGGTCACTTCTGCTTGGGCTGGACGACGTCCGGCTTCGGCGCCTCCGCCTTGCGCGGCGGTGTCGGCTGCTCGCCGCGCAGATACTTGAGCGCATACTGCAGCTGCGTGTCCTTCTCGGGCTCCTTGGGCACGTAGTTGGACGAGCCCGTGTTCTCCTTGCCGGCCTCGCTCTTGAGGTGGCCCCGCAGCGTCGCTTCGCTGGGCAGGCGGCTCGGAGACTTGGCCTGCATCTCCGGCGGCAGCTCCTGCTCGACCAGGACGTCGGGGTCGATGCCGCGTGCCTGGATGGAGCGGCCGGACGGCGTGTAGTAGCGCGCCGTTGTCAGCCGGATCGCCCCGTTGCTGCCGAGCGGAATGATCGTCTGCACCGATCCCTTGCCGAACGAGCGCGTGCCGATCACGGTTGCGCGCTTGTGGTCCTGGAGCGCACCCGCCACGATCTCCGACGCCGATGCCGAGCCGCCGTTGATCAGCACGACGACCTGCTTGCCGTCGGTGATGTCGCCCGCCCTGGCGTTGGCGCGCTGCGTCTCCTCCAGGCCGCGGCCCTTGGTGAGCACGATGGCACCCTTGTCCAGGAAATCGTCGGACACGGCGATGGCCTGGTCGAGCAGCCCGCCGGGATTGCCTCGGAGATCGACGACGTAGCCCTTGATATTCTTGCCGAGGGTCTTTTTCAGCTGCTCGACCGCCTTCACCAGGTTGGCGTGGGTCTGCTCGTTGAAGGTCGACACCTTGACGTAGATCACGTCGCCTTCGAGCCGCGCCTTGATCGCATTGATGCGGATCACGTCGCGCGTAATCTTGAGATCGAACGGCTCGGTCCCCTTGCGCACGATCGTCAGCGTGATCGGCGTGTTGACGGGCCCGCGCATCTTCTCCACCGCCTGCTCCAGCGTCAGGCCGACGATCTGCTCGCCGTCGAGGTGGGTGATCAGGTCATTGGTCTGCACGCCGGCCCTGGCCGCCGGTGTGTCGTCGATGGGGGAGACGACCTTCACCACGCCCGTGCCCTGCTCCATCGTCACTTCGATGCCGAGCCCACCGAACTCGCCGCGGGTCTGCACCTGCATGTCGCGGAAGCTCTTCGGATTGAGATAGGCGGAGTGGGGATCGAGCGCGGCCAGCATGCCGTTGATGGCCGAATCGATCAGCATCGAATCGTCCGGCTTCTCGACGTAGTCGTTGCGTACGCGCTCCAGCACGTCGCCGAACAAATCGAGCTGCTTGTAGATCTCGGAATTGCCGGACGTGGCGGAGTAGGTCCGGGTGACATTGAGAACGGTGGTGGCTCCGGCGAGACATGCCAGCGTCACGAATGTCCAGAACGCGAAGTCCGATTTGCGCGTCATCCTTGCACCTTTCGAGAGCCGTCCGCCCACCAGGGCTCGGGGTCTATCGGCCGCTGGTCCTTGCGAAACTCGATGTAAAGGACCGGGGCGCTGTCTTGGGTCTTGGCTTGCGACGATTTCGCAGCTGCACTCATCACACCCACCGGCTCGCCGGCAAGCACGAATTGGCCCAGTTGCACGTCAATTTGAGATAATCCTGCCAGAAGAATATGATAGCCGCCGCCGGCGTTAATAATCAAGAGCTGGCCATAGCTGCGGAATTCGCCGGCGTAGACGATCCAGCCATCGGTTGGCGACACCACCTGGGCCGCTTGCCGCGTCTCGATCACGATTCCCTTCGACTGGCTGCCGTACTGGGTCTTCTCGCCGAACGTCAACACGCGGCGCCCCTGCGCCGGTATGGGCAGCAGGCCCTTGGCGTCGATGAAGGGCATTGCCGGCTTGATGCGGCCGGGGGTCAGCATGGCCACCCGATCGCCCTTGGGTGCCAGGACGACGGAGGGCGCTTGCTCGGCGCCGGAGGGCTGGCTCTCCGCCGTGCGCTGCTTTTCGGCGATCTCCTGCTCGTAGTTGCCAAGGCCGGTGCGCTCGGCGACCTCCTTGTCGAGCTTGCCGATCAACTCGCTCAAGCCGGACACATTCCTCGAGATCTCGGCTGCCGCCTCGCGCACCAGCGCCAGCTCGGTCTGACGTTCGGTCAGCGACTGGCGCTTGGACTCCTGCAGGCCCGCCAGGCGCGTGCGGGCGTCGTTGAGGCGGGTCGTCTCCGCCCGCAGCCGGTCGCCCTCCGTGCGGATCTGCGTCATGACGGTGGTCAGCTTGTTCAGCTGCTCGCCCAGCGCCACGGCTTGCTCGCGCAGCTCGGGAAATGCCGAGGCCAGCAGCATTGCGCTGCGCACCATGGCGAGGGCGTCCTCGCGTCGCGTGATCATCACCGGCGGCGGGTTCCGGCCCATGCGCTGCATGGCGGCGAGCAAGGCGGAGATCGTGCCGTGACGCGCGCGCAGCGTTTGGCGCGCGGTTTTCTGCTGCGCCTCGAGGTCGCCCAGCCGGGACTCGATGAGGGTGAGCCGGCCCTCGCTCTGCTGGATCAGCTTGGCCGTTTCCAAGAGCAGTGCATTGATGCGCTCGCGCTCGTCCCGGATCTTGTTGAGGTCGCCCTGCAGCTCTTTGGAGCGGCGCCGCGTTGCCTCGAGCTTGTTGCGATTGGTCTCGAGCTGCTTGCGTGCTTCCTCCTGGCTGATGCTCGTCTGTGCCGTGGCCAGCCCCGAACCGGCGGCGGCCAAGCCCGCTGCAAGGCAAGCACAGCCCAGGATCCTCAGCCCGCGACCCACGTCAGCTCCTTGTGCCTCTCAAGCCGGGTTGCTCCGCGCATTGGCCATGCGTGCATTTGCTTTCCCAAAGATCGCGCGAATTGTGGCATGGGTGAGTTACCAGATTGGCGCATGTGCGCGGGTTGCCCAAGGGGGCCACGTGTGGATAGCGCGCATGAAGCAGGCAAGAAATGGAAAATGTCCTCCGGTATCTGAGCTCCCTGGCCCTGGCCGCCGTGGTGGTGGTGCTGTTGGCCGGCCTGTGGAACATGATACGGGGGTCCAGCCCAAACCTGAGCCAAACCTTGATGCGGTGGCGCGTCGGGCTGCAATTCTTGGCCATCGTCATAGCCATGCTGCTGGTGTACTTGGTGCGGCACTGAGCCAGGGATGCGCTTGACCGAGGCGGTCCGGCGGCTAGGGTAAAGTATGCAAAGTCCGGGCCTGGTGCCCGCGACGTGGTCCGCACCATGGTCGTTCTCAACAAGATTTATACGCGCACCGGCGATGGCGGCCTCACGGCGCTGGGTACGGGCGATAAAGTGCCCAAGCATTCGGCACGAATTGCGGCCTATGGCACGGTCGACGAGACGAACGCCTCCATCGGCATGGCGCGCGTCCATCTGGGCGGCGCCCATCCCGACATCGACGCCATGCTGGGCCGCATCCAGAACGATCTCTTTGACCTTGGAGCCGACCTCACCGTGCCGGAGGGGACCCAAAAGGGAACTCGCGAGCCGCTGCGCATTATCGATGCGCAGGTCCAGCGTCTGGAAGACGAGATCGACAGCCTCAACGCCGAGCTCAAGCCCCTGCGCTCCTTTGTGCTGCCCGGCGGATCGCCGGCGGCTGCGGCACTGCACGTGGCGCGCACGGTGTGCCGTCGTGCCGAGCGCCTGATGGTGGAACTCGCCGCCCAGCCGGGCGAGCACGTGTCCGCTCCCGCCCTGAAGTACATCAATCGCCTGTCCGATCTCCTGTTCGTCGCCTCCCGCCATGTCAACGATCGCGGGCAGGGCGACGTGCTTTGGGTGCCGGGCCAGAACCGCTGACGGACCCGACGCGCTCTCCCAGCAAAGGTACAACCCCGTGGTCTTCATCCCGCTCTCTGATGACAATCCTCTGCGCTCCATACGCTTCCAATGGGTCACGGTCGGCCTGATCGCGGCGAACGTCGCGACCTTCATCTGGCAGAGCGGGGGACTGGGACAATCGGCTGCGGCGAGCTTCGCGCTCATCCCGACCGAACTGTTCCAGATGCACATCATCGGCGGGGCCGCGCACGGAAAGTACGACTCGCTGGCCGTACCCGAGGGCTACACGCTCCTCACCTATATGTTCCTGCACGGCGACATCTTTCACCTTGGCTCGAACATGCTCTTCCTGTGGGTGTTCGGCGACAACGTCGAGGACGCCATGGGGCATCTGAAGTATCTGCTCTTCTACCTCGTGTGCGGGGTCGTCGGCGGGCTCGTGCACGCCGTCATGCTGCCGACGTCCCCGCTCCCGCTGATCGGCGCCAGCGGCGCGGTCGCAGGCGTGATTGCCGCCTACCTGATCCTTCACCCGCGCGTCCTGGTGTGGGTGCTGGTATTCCGGTTCATCCCGCTCAGGATTTCGGCCGCCTGGGTTCTGGGCGTGTGGGCCGTCACCCAGCTGGTGATGGTGCTGGTCAGCCAGCCGAACCAGATCGCCTGGTGGGCTCACATCGGGGGAATGGCCGCCGGCGCGATCCTGATCCTCTTCATGCGCCGTCCCGGAATGCCCCTGTTCGACCGCGGGCCCGCGACGTCTTGACCTTGGGTTGTGGACGCCAAGCCCCGTTCTGCGGCCTTTGCGCAACAAGCAGGGGTGCCCAAGCGTTGTCCAGGCCGATGCGTAGGTTGCCCAATTGACACCCATTTGTCGCAGTCCTACCTTCGCATTTCGCACTTGCGAAGCGTCGCGCCGAATCGTCAAAAAGCCGTCACAGAAGCGGCGCGCGCGTGACGATCGCGGTGCAGCACGGTCGGCCGGGAACCGTGCCGGATGCCAGATGGAGCCTTTTGGGGAATGAAAGTTCTCGTCGCTGTAAAGCGCGTGGTCGACTTCAACGTCAAGATCCGCGTCAAGTCCGACGGATCGGGCGTCGAGCTTGCCAACGTCAAGATGTCGATGAACCCCTTCGACGAGATCGCCGTCGAGGAGGCGGTGCGGCTCAAGGAAAAGGGCCAGGTGCAGGAGATCGTCGCCGTCTCCGTCGGGCCTCCCAAGTCGCAGGAGACGATCCGCACGGCCTTGTCCATGGGCGCCGACCGCGGGCTGCTGATCGAGACGCCGGACGGGCAGGCGGTCGAGCCGCTCAGCGTCGCCAAGCTGCTCAAGGGCGTGATCGAGGCCGAGAAGCCCGCCTTCATTATCCTCGGCAAGCAGGCCATCGATGACGACTGCAACCAGACCGGCCAGATGCTGGCGGCGCTGATCGGCTGGCCCCAGGCGACGTTCGCCTCCAAGATCGTCATCGACGGCGAGACGGCCATGGTCACCCGCGAGGTCGACGGCGGCCTGGAGACGCTCAAGCTCAAGCTGCCGGCGGTGATCACCACGGACCTGAGACTGAACGAGCCGCGCTATCCCTCGCTCCCCAACATCATGAAGGCCAAGAAGAAGCCGCTCGAGGTCAAGAAGCCGGCCGACTTCGGCGTCGATCCCGCCCCGCGCCTCAAAGTCCTGAAGACCGTCGAGCCGCCGGGCCGCAAGGCGGGCGTGAAGGTGGCGAACGCCGCCGAGCTTATCGCCAAGCTCAAAGAGACGGGGGCGCTCTCATGACGACGCTGCTCCTGGCCGACCACGACAACAAGGCGCTGGGCGCCGGGGTCGCCAAGGCCATGAGTGCCGCCAAGGCGCTGGGCCAGGACGTGCACGTGCTCGTTGCCGGCGCGGACGCCAAGCCCGTCGCGGAGGCCGCCGCCAAGCTCGATGGCGCCGCCAAGGTGCTCCACGCCGACGCACCCCATCTCGGCCATCAGCTGGCGGAGGAAGTCGCAGCCCTGATCCTCAGCTTGGTGTCGGGCTATGACGCCGTCGTCACCGCCGCCACCGCATCGGGCAAGAATGTCCTGCCGCGAGTCGCCGCGGCGCTCGATGTGATGCAGATCTCCGACATCATCAAGGTCGTGAGCCCCGACACGTTCGAGCGTCCCATCTACGCCGGCAACGCCATCCAGACGGTGCAATCCGGCGACAAGACAAAGGTCATCACCGTGCGCACCACCGCTTTCCCGGCGGTCGGCAACAGCGCCTCCGCCCAGATCGAGACGATCAAGGCCCCGCCACCCGTGGGCCTTTCGCAGTTTCGAGAAGGCCGAGATCCAGAAGTCCGACCGGCCCGAGCTGACGGCGGCCAAGATCGTGGTGTCGGGCGGGCGCGGCCTGCAGTCCAACGAGAACTTCAAGAAATACATCGAGCCGGTGGCCGACAAGCTGGGCGCGGCCGTGGGCGCCAGCCGCGCCGCCGTCGATGCGGGCTACATGCCCAACGACTACCAGGTGGGCCAGACCGGCAAGGTGGTGGCGCCCGAGCTCTACATCGCGGTGGGCATCTCGGGGGCCATTCAGCATCTCGCCGGCATGAAGGACAGCAAGGTCATCGTGGCCATCAACAAGGACGCGGAGGCGCCGATCTTCCAGGTCGCCGACTTCGGACTGGTGGCGGACCTGTTCCAGGTGCTGCCGGAGCTTGATGCCGAGCTGGGGAAGGCCGGCAGCTGAGCGGGGACGTTTCAACCGGGGTGGGGAAGGAGCCAGGCGTCATGGACGCGAGCCTCAAGACGAAGAAGCCCGGTGCGCAAGACGAGCGTGCGCGCAAAGGCGCGGACGAAGGTCCAGGTGTCGCCGTCAAGTCGGTCGGCGTCATCGGTGCCGGCCAGATGGGCAACGGGATTGCGCATGTCGTGTCGCTGGCCGGCTATGACGTCGGCATGCACGACGTGAAGAAGGAGGCGATCGAGAAGGCACGCGCAACGATCGAGCGCAACATGGCGCGCCAGGTCTCGCGCAACCTCATCACCGACGCGCAGATGCAATCGGCGCTCGAGCGCATCCGCGTGGTGCCCGACCTCAAGACCGTGGGACAGGCCGATCTCGTGATCGAGGCGGCGACCGAGGACGAGACCGTCAAGCGCAAGATCTACGCCGATCTTTGTCCCAACCTCGGCAAGGCCACGATCCTCGCCACCAACACCTCCTCGATCTCGATCACCCGGCTCGCCGCCTCGACGGACCGGCCCGAGCGCTTCATCGGCATGCATTTCATGAACCCGGTGCCGATGATGCAGCTGGTCGAGCTGATCCGCGGCATCGCCACCGATGACGAGACCTTCACCGTGTCGAGGAATTTCATCCAGAGCCTCGGCAAGACCATCGCGGTGTCGGAGGACTTTCCCGCCTTCATCGTCAACCGCATCCTGCTGCCCATGATCAACGAGGCCGTCTACACGCTCTATGAGGGCGTCGGCACGGTGGAGGGCATCGACAAGGCCATGCGGCTCGGCGCCAATCACCCGATGGGCCCGCTGGAGCTCGCCGACTTCATCGGCCTCGACGTGTGCCTGTCCGTCATGCAGGTACTCTATGAGGGCCTCGCCGACTCCAAGTACCGTCCCTGCCCGCTCCTGGTGAAGTACGTGGAGGCGGGCTGGCTCGGCCGCAAGACCCAGCGCGGCTTCTACGACTACCGGGGCGAAAAGCCGATCCCCACCCGCTAGTGTGCGTCTGATCTTGGTTAAATCGCCGTCTGCAAACCCACGGCGGTCATCCCGGGCCTTGTGCCCGGGATCCATCTCTCGGCTTGCTCAGGAGGTTGGCGATGGCTGGATCCCGGCGACACCGGCCTTCGCCGGTGCAGGCAAGCGCCGGGATGACACGCTCGGCTTGCTCAGTTGCTTCAACATGGGCTGGAAAGACTTTAGCGGGCGATGTCGCCGTGCACTGCTGTCGTCGTTCTAGGCGCGCTCCTCTTTGCTGACGCCCGTTCATGCAGCCAGCTTGAAGTCGGCAATCTGCGAATCGAATGCGCGCTTGAAGGCCGGCCTGGCGGTGCAGCGCTCGACATAGGCGGCCAGGCGCTCGTCTCCGTTCACGATGTCGGTGTGCTTGAGGATTCGGAGCACCGTGGTCATCATCAGATCGCCCGCCGTAAAGCGATCGCCATCGAGGTAGGGCTTGTCGCCAAGCGCCTTGGAGAGGGCGGCAAGCCGCCTCTGCACGAACTCAACGGCGCCTGGGCGCCGCAGCTTGGCCCACTCCTGGTCTGCGTAGAAGACATCGATCCGGGCGACATCCATGACGAAGGGCTCGACGGAGTTGAGCGCCGCGATCAGCCATTGCGTCGCCCGGGCGCGCGCCTGCGGGTCCTTCGGCAGCAGCGCCTCGCTCCGCTCGCCGATGTAGAGCACGATGGCTCCGAACTCGAAGAGAGCAAAGTTGTCTTCCTCGAGTATCGGCACCTGGCCGAAGGGCTGCAGGGCGCGATAGTCCGGCTTGTCCTGATCGCCCTGGCCGAGCAGGCGCGTCCTGTAGGGCAGGCCCGCCTCCTCCAGCGCCCAGCGCGCGCGCAGATCGCGCACTTGACCCTGGGCGAAGTCGGGGACCCATTTGAAGGCGGAGATCGTGATCATTTGTGCGCTCATCCTTTCGTCATTGTGCCTGCGGGCGTCATCCAGCCGATGCCCGCGCCGCCGGGCTGCTGCAACACGGCGATGCGGCCGACGCCCGGCACCTCGAAGATCGGCTTCATCAGCTTGGCCCCGGCTTTGACCGCCTTGGCCACGCGCTTGTCGACATCGTCGACCGCCAGGTACGGCATCCAGCATTCCGGCACGCCGTCGTACTGCGGGCTCGTCAGCTCGAACAGGCCGGCGACCGGCGTCGGTCTGCCCGCCACGTGCGCCAGCCAGTAGGTGCCGCCGTCCGGCATCGGCATGGACTCGAAGCGCCAGCCGATCGTGGTCTCGTAGAACCGCTTGGCGCGACCTGCGTCGCGCACCATCAGCTCGTTCCAGTGGAACGTGCCGTGCGTCCACGAGGGCTGCTTCTGCGCCGCCGGCTTGGGCCCCCGCTTCGTTGCCGCCTGTGCCATGCTCTTCTCCTCTCAGGATTGCGCCAGATACCGCTCGAGCCGCTCCATGGTGCCCGTCCAGCCGCGCTCGTGGCCGTCGCGCGCCTTCTCGTCGAAGAACTGCTCGTGGTGCAGGGTCAGGATCGGCCCCGTCCCCGTCCCCTCGTCACGGTGACGGTAACGAGCGACTCGCGCTCGGGTGTGGAATGCCAGGCCCAGCTGAACTGGAGGCGGCTGTCGGGCACCACCTCGCGGTAGACGCCGCCGACTTCGTGACGCTCTCCGTTTTCGGTCTTGAAGCTGATGCGGTAGCGGCCGCCGACGCGCACGTCCATGTCGGCCTCGATCGAGCCGTCCACGGTCTCGGCAGGTCCGAACCAGCGCACTATTTTTTTCGGGTCCGTCCACGCGGCGAAGACCTTCGCCGGCGAGGCTTTGAGGCGACGCTTGAGGGTGAGGCTGGGCTTGGTGAGCATTGGTCCTCCTCGACGAATTTCGCCAGCGCATCGAGACGCTCGGTCCAGAAGCGCTCGTAGCGCGCCAACCACTGCATGGCCGTCTCCATCGGCCCCGCCTTGAGCCGGCAGCGCACCGTCCGCCCGCTCTTGTGCCGCTCGATCAGCTGCGCGCGGGCCAGCACGTCCAGGTGCTTCATCACCGCCGGCAGCGACACCGCGAACGGCTTGGCGATGTCGCTGACCGCCAGATCCTCCTGGCGTGCCAGCCGCTCGACGATGGCGCGCCGCGTGGGGTCGGCCAGCGCGGCGAAGGCCAGGTCGAGCTGCTCGTCCTTATAGTAAACCATTTGGTTAAGTATATCGCGCGCCGCCGCATCCATGTCAAGCGGGTATGGAGTCGGACCCTGCGGGTCAGACCCCAAGGCAGCGGGCAATAGGCAATCGGCAATAGGCGTACGCGCCCGCCTTCTGCCTATTGCCCACTGCCTTTTCCCCCCAGCGGCTTTCCGCTCGCGTGAGCGCTACGCCCCGGCCTGCCGCACGTGCCAGCACACCCCGGCCGGGTCGATGATGTGCACCTCGCGTCCCCAGGGGAAATCGGTTGGCGGCTTCAGCTTCACGCCGGCAAACCGCCCGCTCAGATCCTTGGCATCGATCTCCGACCAGTAGAGGTCGAGGTCGTCCACCTCGAAGGTGATCATCTGGTTTTTCTGCCACTCGGGCACGTCGATCTCCTGCAGCAGGAAATAGGCCTCCCCGAAGCGCAGGCCGGCGAGGCCCTGCTGCTGCCAGGCGGTCGCGAAGCCGAGGTCGTTGAAGAACGCGAGCGCGGTCGCAAAGCTCGCCCCCGACGGCACGAACGGATAGAGCCCCTTGCCTTGTGATTTCATGCCACCACCTCCCATGCCGCCCGCCGCCCGTAGGGTGCAATAGCGCCGGCGTATTGCACCGCCTTATGCGCCAAACGGTGCAATACGGCTTCGCCTATTGCACCCTACGCCTGGGCCCGTGCATCACGGCACTGGTCCACTACCTTCGATGACGGTAGGGTGCGGCCGAAATTGCCGGTCATCCAGGGAGCAGGAGCGAGCGTCATGGCGTCTCAAGGGAAGGTTGCGGTTGTCACGGGCGGCGGCAGCGGCATTGGCCGGGCGGCGGCGCTGGCCCTGCAGGGCGACGGCTGGAACGTGGTGGTCGCCGGCCGGCGCAAGGAGGAGCTCGACAAGACGGCGGCCCTCGCCAAGCCCGGCGGCGGCAAGATCGTCGGCGTGCGCTGCGACGTGTCCAAGCCCGAGGACGTCAAGAACCTGTTCGCGGAGACGAAAAAGGCGTTCGGCGGCCGCCTCGACTTCCTCTTCAACAACGCGGGCTTCGGCGCGCCGCCGGTGCCCATGGAGGAGCTGCCCTTCGAGACCTGGAAAGGCGTGGTCGACGTCATCCTGCACGGCTCGTTCCTGTGTGCCCAGGAGGCGATCAAGATCATGAGGGACCAGAGCCCCAAGGGCGGGCGCATCGTCAACAACGGCTCGATCTCGGCCTACACGCCCAGGCCCAACTCGGTCGCCTACACCTCCTCCAAGCACGCCATCACCGGGCTCACCAAGTGCATCGCGCTCGACGGGCGCAAGCACGACATCGCCTGCGGGCAGCTCGATGTGGGCAACGCCGACACGGCCATGGGCGGGCGCATGAAGGCGGGCGTGCCGCAGGCCAGCGGCGAGGTGAAGCCGGAGCCCGTGTTCGACGTGGAGCACTGCGGCTCGGCCATCCGCTACATGGCGAGCCTGCCGCTCGACACCAACGTGCTGTTCATGAACATCAAGGCCACCAAGATGCCGTTCGAAGGCCGCGGCTGACCCGGCTCTCGAAGCTCAACACGCGGCACGGATTGGGGGACGACGCAATCGTGGGCGCACAGAGACAGCTGTGGTTCTGGCTGGCGGCGCTGGTCGTCGTCGTGGCCCTGATCGGCCTGCTCAAGGAGATCCTGCTGCCCTTCGTGGTGGCGGTGGTGGGCGCCTATTTCCTCAATCCCGTGGCCGACCGTCTCCAGGCCCTGCGCCTCAACCGGGTGGTGGCGGCGATCCTGATCGTCGGCGTCGCCGCCGTGCTCGTCACCCTGGCGCTCGTCCTGCTCGTGCCGCTGCTGGTCGAGCAGGTCCGCCAGCTGGTGAACGCGCTCCCCGCCGAGACGGAGCGGCTCAAGGTCTTCATCGAGCACCACGGGCGCGAATGGCTGGGGCAGGGCTTCCCCTCCTTCCAGAAGGCGCTCGACAAGGCGCTCGCCGAGCAGTCGCAGAACTGGACGACCACGCTGGGGGCCATCGTGGCCTCGCTGTGGAGCCGCGGCCTGGCGCTCGTCAACTTCGCCTCCCTGCTGCTGATCACGCCGGTGATCATGTTCTACCTCCTGGTCGACTGGAACCAGATGATCGTCCGCATCGATAGGGCGCTGCCGCGCGATCACGCGGCCACCATCCGCCGCCTCGCCGCCGAGATCAACGACGCGGTGTCGGCCTTCATCCGTGGCCAGGGCGCGATCTGCCTGATGCTCGGGCTCTACTATGGCGTGGGGCTGACCTGGGCCGGCATCGACTACGGCCTCCTGGTCGGCATCACCACCGGCATCCTGGCCTTCATACCGGTCGTGGGCTGGGTGCTCGGCACCGTGACCACGGCCGCACTCGCCATGGCGCAGCACTGGCCCGACATGACACCCCTCATCAAGGCGGTCGCCGTGCTGGCGAGCGGGTTGGCAATCGACGCCGCGTTCCTGTCGCCGCGGTTCGTGGGCCAGAAGATCGGCCTCCACCCGGTGTGGCTGATCTTCGCGCTGTTCGTCTTCTCCTACCTCTTCGGCCTCGTCGGCACGCTGGTGGCGGTGCCGCTGGCGGCGGCGATCGGCGTGCTGGTGCGCTTCGCGGTGGAGGTCTATCTGGGCAGCTCCGTCTACAAGGGCGGCGGTGACCGGCGGCGAGACGCTGCCGCCCCCCGGGGACCGCACGTGACCGGAGCGCCGGGCCAGCTCATCCTCGATCTCGCCCACCGGCCGGCGCTGGGGGCGGAGGATTTCCTCATCAGCGGCTCCAACCAGGCCGCCGCCGACGTCGTCGATCTGTGGCCCGACTGGCCCAATCACGCCCTCGTCGTGGTGGCGCCCGCGGGCTCCGGCAAGACGCATCTTGCCAACGTCTGGCGCCTCAAGTCGGGCGCAGCGCGCCTCGAGGCGCGGAGCCTGAGCGAGGCGGACGTGGCCGGCGCCAAGGGCGCTCTCGTCGTCGAGGACCTGCACGCCGGCGTCGCCGACGAGCGTGTGCTGTTTCATCTGCTGAACCTCGTGCGCGAGCACAAGCTCTCCATGCTGCTGACCTCGCGCGCGGCCCCCGGCGAGCTCAGCGTGACCCTGCCCGACCTGCGCTCGCGCCTGCGCGCCCTTCCGCTCGTCGCCATCGCCCCGCCCGACGAGGCGCTGCTCAAGGCGGTGCTCGTCAAGCACTTCGCCGACCGGCAGCTCGGCGTCGAGCCGCACGTCGTCGCCCACATCGCGCTGCACATGGAGCAATCGATGGAGGCGGCAGCCAGCATCGTCGCCGAGATCGACCGCGCCGCCATGGCCTCGCACCGCAAGGTCACCCGCGCGCTCGCCGCCGAGGTCCTCGCCCGCCGCCAACCCGGCGCCGGCTAGGCCGGACGCTCATGAGCCCGCACAATGCGGCCACACGCGCGTTCGTCTTGGCGATAGTTGCCTGTTCGAAGGGACCATGAAGCGCTTTATCCGCGTCCTCGCCGTGGTCATGGCCGCGCTCTGCGCCCTCACGCAAGATGCACGCGCCTACAAGGCGGGCGTCACGCGTATCGCGGTTGCGGACGATGTGCCGTTCGAAGCCCTGGTCGCCTATCCGACCCTTCTGCCGGAGATGTCGGTCGAGGCCGGGCCATTCACGCTGTCGGCGATGCGCGATGCACCGATCGCAACCGGCTCGCAATTTCCGGTCGTGCTTTTCTCGCATGGCAACGGCCGAAAGGCCGGCACGCCACTCCTGCACCGCGAGCTTCTCCTTCACTTGGCGCGCGAGGGCTTCGTGGTTGTCGCTCCCTTCCATCCCGGCACCAGGCGGCCATTCGTCGACCGACCGCGCCAGATACGCAAGGCGTTGGCAACGGTCCAGGCCGACGCGCGCTTTGCCGACAAGGTCGATCCACGACGCATTGGTATCGTTGGCTACTCGTTCGGCGGGGCTGTTGCCCTGCTTGCGGCCGGCGCCATGCTCGATCTCGACCACCTGTCGAGCTATTGCCGCGAGCACCGAGACGACCGCCGGGCGTGCGACGGCATTCCGACCGACGGAAGTCTTGCCGGCATCCCGCCGCGAAAGTCGGCAGATGCCATCAGTGTGAAGGCCCTCGTCCTCTTGGAGCCCTATGGCGCGCTATTCGCGGCCACCGGCCTCAGAGCCATGGACGCGCCTGCTCTCATCTATCAGGCGCAGCAGACGGACCTGCGGCCCGAGGGCAATGCCTTGGCATTGGCGCGCGCGCTGCCGAAGCCGCCACGACTGGTCACAGTACCCGGCAGCCACTTCGTGTTCGTCGACTCATGTCCGGCAGCACTCGATAAGCAAGCGCCTCAGCTGTGCCGCGACCCGCCGGGCGTCGATCGTGCCGCCGTGCTCGAGCGCGCGAGACAGGAGATCACCGGCTTCCTACGCGCCAGGCTGTGAGCCGCCGGGTGGAGACGGGGGTGCCCGCGGCGTATCCTGCGTTGTCCGACGAACAGACCTCACCCTTGAGCCGATGAGCTGTACACAACTGCGCGCTGCGCATTGTGGTCTCGCGAATCGCACTTACTGTCGCTTTCTGCAAGTGCGCGTCCGACTGAGACGAGGGATCCGACCATGAAGAAGACCAAGGCAGCCAAGTCGTCCAAGACGAAGCCGGCGAAGGCCACGAAGAAGAAGCGCTGACCGCCGGTCGGCCCAGACTTTCCAAGTATCTCAGAGTGCGACGGCCCTTCGGGGCCGTTTTCATTTTCGGGACTCCATGTCGCGGGTTGCCGGGCCCCACCAGCTCCAGGCGCCCCTCCTCGCGCTGAATCAATTGCGCGTTATTGGCGGGCTTCGGTGCTTTCCGTCCCGCCCGCATCGCTTTATCTGTGCAACGAGCCTCACTCGGGACAAGGGAGCCACACCGTGCTGATCCGCCCACCCGCCGATATCCGCCCCTCCGAGATCACGGACCGCGGGCTCTACATGCGCCGGCGCGAGTTCATGGTGGGCGCCGCAGCAATCGGCGCTTGCGCGATGCTGCCGGCCGGCGCTCACGCCGCCACGCTCGCCGCCGCCAAGAGCCCGCTCTCGACTGATGAGAAGCCGACGCCCCTCAAGGACGTCACGCACTACAACAACTTCTACGAGTTCGGCGTCAACAAGACCGACCCGGCCGCCAACGCCCACACCCTCAAGACCACGCCCTGGAAGGTGAAGGTCGACGGCCTCCTCGCCAAGCCCGCCGACTACGACCTCGACGATCTCATCAAGGACATCGCGCTGGAGGAGCGCATCTACCGGATGCGCTGCGTCGAAGGCTGGTCGATGGTCATCCCGTGGGTCGGCGTGCCGCTGGCGAGCGTGCTCAAGCGCGCAGATCCGCAAGGCAGCGCCAAGTACGTCGTCTTCGAGACGCTGGTGCGTCCCTCCGAGATGTCCGGCCAGCGGGGCCTCTTCCAGCCGCTCAATTGGCCCTATGTGGAGGGCCTCAGACTGGACGAGGCCATGCATCCGCTCACCATCCTGGCGGTCGGTCTCTACGGCGAGAAGCTGCCCAACCAGAACGGCGCGCCGATCCGGCTGGTGGTGCCCTGGAAGTACGGCTTCAAGGGCATCAAATCGATCGTGCGCATCACCCTGGTGGAGAAGCAGCCGCCGACGACCTGGAATCTGGCGGGCCCCAGCGAGTACGGCTTTTATTCCAACGTCAATCCGGCCGTCGACCATCCGCGCTGGAGCCAGGCCACCGAGCGTCGCATCGGCAGCGGCGGGCTGTTCGCCAAGCGCCAGAAGACGCTGCCCTTCAACGGCTATGCCGATCAGGTGGCGAGCCTCTATGCCGGCATGGACCTGAAAGCCAACTTCTAAACATGGCCTCTGCCCCGCGCCGCCGCACGCGACTGGAGCGCCTGGCGCTCGGCGCCGATCCGGTGCGGCGCGCCATCTACGTTGCCGGCATGGTCCCGGCGGTCTGGTTCTTCTATTTAGGCGCCACGGACCAGCTCGGCGCCGATCCCCAGAAGACGCTGGAGCGGGAGCTTGGCGAGTGGGCGCTGCGCTATCTGATCGCGTGCCTCGCCATCACGCCCCTGCGGCGCCTGGGCGGGCCCAATCTCGTCCGCTACCGCCGCGCCGTCGGCCTGCTCGCCTTCTACTACGCAAGCCTGCATCTTTCCGTCTATCTGCTGCTCGACCAGGGGCTCTACCTTGCCGCGATCTGGGCGGACATCGTCAAGCGGCCCTACATCACCGTCGGCATGCTGGCCTTCGCCACGCTCGTGCCGCTGGCCGTCACCTCGAACGGGCCCATGATCCGCCGTCTGGGCGGCGCGCGCTGGCAGCGGCTGCACCGCCTCGTCTACCTCGCCGCGGCTGCGGGCGCGCTGCACTTCATCATGCTGGTGAAGGCCTGGTCCGTGGAGCCCGTGATCTACGCGGGCCTCGTCACCATCCTCCTCCTGTTCCGCCTGCAACATTTCCTCCGCAGGCGCCTGCGTGCCGAGCCGGCCAGAGCCAGCCTCGGCATCCGCCGCACGAGCTGATCGCATCACACTCCCGGACCGAAAGTACAGGCTTGGCCGCCCACGCCAGCGCCACCCGCTCGTTCACACCCGCCACCAAACCTTCATCTTGCTGTTGCAGAGTCATGGGCTCTTGTGCGAAGCCGGTGGCATAATTGCCACATGGCCCAGCCGCGACGCCCAGCAGGTCCCCCCAGCAGGCCATCCATGAGCGCGCCAAAGACCAGGCTGAAGGAACGCGAGCCATCCAGGCGGCGCCAGGCGGCCGCGGCCGCCGTCGAAGCCGCGGTTGCGCCTGCGCCGCCCGCCGCCCCTGCTGTGAGCGCCGAACCGGCGTCCTCCGTGGTGCCCGAGCCTGCCTTCGCGTTGGGGCCGGCGCGCTTCTACAACCGCGAGCTCTCCTGGATCCAATTCAATCGCCGGGTGCTGGAGGAGGCCAACAACCTGCGCCATCCGCTGCTGGAGCGGCTGCGCTTCCTGTCGATCTCCGCCAACAACCTCGACGAGTTCTTCATGGTGCGCGTGGCGGGCCTTTACGGCCAGGTCGCCGCGGGCGTCACGCTGACGAGCCAGGACGGGCTGACACCCGCCCAGCAGCTCGTCGAGATCAACCGCGTCGCCGCGGGCCTGGTCGTCGACCAGCAGGCCAGCTGGTCGACGCTGAGATCCGAGATCGCCGCAGCCGGCATCCACATCGTCGAGCCCAAGGAGCTGAGCCCCGCCGAGCGCGAGTGGCTCGACCGGCAGTTCATCGCCCAGTACCTGCCGCTCCTCACCCCCCTCGCCGTCGATCCCGCTCATCCCTTCCCGTTCATCCAGAACGGCGGCATCACGGTCGGCGTGGAGCTGCGGCGCGAGCGCGACGGCACCACCATGCACGCGCTGCTGCCGATCCCCGGCCAGTTCGTGCGCTTCATCAAGCTGCCGGCGGAGGAGGCTCCGCCCGCCGACGGGGTGGCGCCGATCCGCTTCATCCGCGTCGAGTCGATGATCGGCATGTTCCTGACGCGGCTGTTCCCCGGCTTCATGACGCGCAGCCACGGCGCTTTCCGCGTGCTGCGTGACAGCGACATCGAGGTGCAGGAGGAAGCCGAGGATCTGGTCGCTTCCTACGAGACGGCGCTCAAGCGCCGCCGCCGCGGCCACGTCATCCGGCTCGAGATCGACGGGCAGATGCCGTCGCGGCTGCAGCGCTTCGTGGTGCAGGAGCTGGAGCTGCGCGACGATGCCGTGTTCGTCAAGGAAGGCATGCTGGGCCTCGCCGATACGAGCCAGCTGATCGTGCCGGAGCGGCCCGACCTCGCCTTCAAGCCGCTCAAGATTCGCTTCCCCGAGCGCATCCGCGAGTTCAACGGCGACTGCTTCGCCGCCATCCGCAAGAAGGACATCGTGGTCCACCACCCCTACGAGTCCTTCGACGTGGTGGTGCAGCTGCTGCGCCAGGCGGTGGCCGATCCCAACGTGCTGGCCATCAAGTGGACCCTCTACCGCACCTCCAACGACAGCCCGATCGTGCGCGCGCTCAAGGACGCGGCCGACCTCGGCAAGTCGGTGACGGCGGTAGTCGAGCTCAGGGCCCGCTTCGATGAGGCCGCCAACATCCGCTGGGCGCGCGATCTGGAGAGCGCCGGCGTGCACGTGGTGTACGGCTTCCTCGAGCTCAAGACGCACGCCAAGCTCGGACTGATCGTGCGCCGGGAAGGCGCGGATCTTGCCACCTACTGCCACCTGGGCACGGGCAACTATCACCCCGTGACGGCCAGGAGCTACAGCGACCTGTCGTTCTTCACCGCCGATCCGGTGATGGGCCGCGACGTGACCCGCATCTTCAATTTCGTCACCGGCTATGCCGAGCCCGCCGAGATCGAGGCCATGGCCGCGAGCCCCCACGGCATCCGCGCGCGCATGCTCGCCAACATCAGGGACGAGATCGGCCACGCCAAAGCCGGCCGCCCGGCCGCCATCTGGATGAAGATGAACTCGCTGGTCGACGGGCAGATCATCGACGCGCTCTACGAGGCGGGCCAGGCCGGCGTCGAGATCGACCTCATCGTGCGCGGCATCTGCTGCCTGCGGCCCGGCGTGCCGGGGCTGTCGGACAATATCCGCGTCAAAAGCATCGTCGGCCGCTTCCTGGAGCATGGCCGCGTCTATTGCTTCGGCGCCGGCCACGGGTTGCCCTCGCCCAAGGCGCTCGTCTATATCAGCTCCGCCGACATGATGCCCCGCAACCTCGACCGCCGGGTCGAGGTGATGGTGCCGATCACCAACGCCACCGTGCATGAGCAGATCCTGGACCAGATCATGGTGGCGAACCTGAAGGACAACCAGCAGAGCTGGCGCTTGCTGCCGGATGGTTCCTCGGAGCGCATCCGGCCCCAAGAGGGCGAAGAGGCCTTCAATGCGCATGAGTACTTCATGACCAATCCGAGCCTCTCCGGCCGCGGGCAATCACTCAAGGACAGCTTCCCGCGCCGGTTCAGCCTCGCCCCAGAGCGTTAAGGCGCTGACAGCGTGACGCGTGAGCTTGCCGAGTTCGGGCACAGTGTCGAGCTCGAGCCGATGGGCGTGGTGGACATCGGCTCCAACTCCGTCCGGCTCGTGATCTACGAGGGGGCGGTGCGCAGCCCCACGCCGATCTTCAACGAGAAGGTGCTGTGCGGCCTCGGCCGGCAGGTGGGGTCCACCGGGCACCTGGGCGAGGAAGCCGTGGGCCGCGCGCTGGCCGCGCTCTCGCGTTTCAAGGCCATTGCCCGCATCCTCGACGTCAAGAACCTGTGGGCGATCGCCACCGCCGCCTGCCGGGATGCCTCCGACGGGCCGGATTTCATCGCTCGCGGCGAGAAGGCGCTCGGCAGCAGGATCCAGGTCCTCTCCGGCCAGCGCGAGGCGGAGCTTGCCGCCAACGGCATCCTGATGGGCTTCCGCTCGCCGGACGGGCTCGCCGGCGATCTGGGCGGCGGCAGCATCGAGCTCATCGATGTCGCCGGCAACGCGCTGCGCCAGTCGGTGACGCTGCCGCTGGGCGGCTTGCGGCTGATCGATGCCGCGGGCGGCCGCATGGAGGCGGCCATCGACATCACCGACGACCACATCGCCCGCGTGCCCTGGCTGGCCGCCGGGCGCGACCGGGGGTTCTACGCCGTGGGCGGCACGTGGCGGGCGATCGCCAAGCTGCACATGGAGGCGACGGACTACCCGCTGCGCGTCATGCACGGGTATTCCATGGCGACCAAGGAGGCGATCGCCTTCTGCGAGGAGATCCGCAAGACCAAGAAGCTGGGCGCCATGATGGGCATCGAGGCGGTATCGCGGCCCAGGCGCGAGGTGCTGCCCTACGGCGCCCTGGTCTTGGAGCGCCTTCTGAAGCAGCTCCAGCCGAGCGAGCTCCACTTCTCCGTCTTCGGCATCCGCGAGGGTTTGCTCTACAGCATGTTGTCCGGCGCCGAGCGCAAGCGGGACCCGCTCATGTCCTTCTGCGCCGAGTACGCGCGGCTGAGATCGCGCTCGCCTGAGCATGCCATCGAGCTGTGCAAATGGACCGATGCGCTGTTCGAGGAGCCGGGGCCCAAGGAGACCGAGGAGGAGCGGCGCCTGCGTCACGCCGCCTGCCTCCTCTCCGACATCAGCTGGCGCGCCCACCCCGACTATCGCGGCGACCAGAGCCTCAACCTGATCGCCCACGCGGCGCTCGGCGGCATCGACCATCCCGGCCGGGTGTTTCTGGCGCTCGCCATCTACTTCCGGCATGCCGGCCTCGGCGACCCGGAGGATGGCGACGTGGACCGGCTGTCGGAGCGGCTCAAGGCGATCGTGCCCAAGAGGCTCCACAAGCGCGCCCGCATCATCGGGGCAGCGATTCGCGCAGCCCACATGCTCTCCATCGGCCGGGCGGGGATCATCGACGAGACGCCGGTGTCCTACGACCAGGGCAAGCTGGTCCTGACCGTTCCCAAGGCATATGCCGCGCTCGAAGGCGAGCGCCTGACGCGCCGCTTCGAGACCCTGGCCGGGCTTCTCGACTGCAAGGCCGAGATACGCCGCAAGCAATGAGGCTTTTCGGGGTGGTGGTCTGCCCGGAGGATTGGCGCAAGCGCGCCATTATCCTACCTTAGCGTACGAGTCGGCTGGGCTGGCCGGCTGGGCTGGGATGGGCAGCAAACAAGATGGCAGAGGATCCCTACAAGGTGTTGGGCGTGGCGCGCGATGCCTCCGACGAGGACATCCGCCGCACCTACCGCAAGCTGGCGAAAGAGCTGCACCCCGACCTCAACCCGGCCAACCCCGCCGTTGCCGAGGAGCGCTTCAAGAAGGTGTCGGCCGCCTACGAAATCGTCGGCGATCCCGAGAAGCGCGGCAAATTCGATCGCGGCGAGATCGACGCCAACGGCGAGCCGCGCCGTACCTACCATCGCGCCCACGCCGGCGGGCCGTCCTCGGGCCGCGCGGGTGCCGGGCGGGAGGAGTTCGGCGGCTTCGGCGACATCTTCTCGGATCTCTTCGGCCGGGGGCGGGAGCGGTTCGGCGACGCGGAGAGCCCGTTCGGCATGCGCGGCCGCGACGTGCGCTACACGCTCGAGATCGACTTCCTGGAGGCGGCCGCCGGCGCCAAGAAGCGCGTGACCATGCCGGACGGCGGCGTGCTCGACCTCACCGTGCCGGAAGGCGTGGTGGATGGGCAGGTGCTGCGCCTGAGGGGCAAGGGCGCGCCGGGCCCGCGCGGGGCCGAGGCGGGCGACGCGCTGGTCGAGATCAAGGTGCGCCCGCATCCGCAGTTCAAGCGCGTCGGCGACGACATTGCGCTCGAGGTGCCGATCACCATCGACGAGGCCGTGCTCGGCGCCAAGATCGAGGTGCCGACCATCTCGGGCCGCGTGCAGCTCACGATCCCCAAGGGGACCAGCTCGGGCCGCGCCTTCCGTCTCAAGGGCAAGGGCGTGAACAACGCCGGCATCCGCCACGTCGGCGACCAGCTCGTCACCGTGCGCATCGTGCTGCCCGACACGATCGACAACGACCTTTCCTATTTCCTGTCCGAGTGGCGCCAGAAGCACCACTACAACCCGGGCCGGTCGTAAGCCCGTCGTCATTCCCGCGGAGCGTCAGCGGAAGCGGGAATCCAGCCCAAATACCGATGCGGGGAGTTTGCCGCCGGATTCCCGCTCTGCGCTTCGCTTGGCGGGAATGACGACCCGGCGGAGTCGCATCAAACTTCGTCACGGCCACGTGACCCTGCCTTTCTTCGCAGCAGTCCACGCCCAGATAAAAGGCAATGCCGCATAGGTCCGGCTGCCCGAAGGCGCAGCAGACCTCGGCAAGGAGACTTTCGCTGGTGGGCGAGCGCCAGGAGCGCCGCCGCCGGCGGCAAGGAAACGGACACTTCGATGCGTATGATACTCGTAGCGGGGGTGCTGATGGTGGCGCTGTTCGTTGCCATCATCGGCGCAGTCAGCGCCGACCGGTGAAGTGGGAGCCGGCGCCCGCCGTGGCGAACGCCCCCTCGGCGTCGGCGCCGCAACCGCTTTAGACGCCCTGCGTCCTCAACCGGCGACGCGCGCCTCGGCGGTCTCCTCCGCCACGGCGAGCGGCACGGTGGCGACCTCGCCGCCCTCGACCTTCAGCGCCAGCTCGCCGCGCTTCAGTTCACCCGCCAGCTTCCCGAACATGTCGTAGCGCCAGCCCTTCATGGCGGGCACGTCGGGCTCGGTCTCGACCGCAATGCGTTCCAGCTCGTCGCCGTCGGCGATCAGCCGCGGCGCCACCTTGTGCTTGGCCGCGCACGCCTTGAGCAGCACGCGCAGGAGGTCGACGAGCGCCACCTTCTCGGCCGGCAGCGGCGTGCCGGTGCGCAGCGGCGGCAGGGTCTTGGGATCGCGCTCGAGCCCCCGGTTGACGGCCGCCACGATCTCCTTGGCGCGGGCGGAGTTGGCAAAGCCGCGGCTCAGTGTCCTCAGCTCGGCCAGGTCCGCGGTCTTGGTCGGCGCATGGCTGACGATGTCGTACAGCGCCTCGTCGCGCAGGATGCGGTTGCGCGGCACGTCCTGGGCCTGGGCCGCCCGCTCCCGCCAGGCCGCGAGCTCGATCAGCACGGCGAGCCCCTTGCGGTTCTTGACGCGCAGCTTGAGCCGGCGCCACGCCTCGTCGGGATGCGCCTCGTAGGTGGCGGGATCGAGCAGCGTCGCCATCTCCTCGGCGAGCCAGTCCGCGCGCCCCTCCCGCTCCAGCTCGGCCTTGAGGTGGAGGTAGATATCGCGCAGGTGGGTTACGTCGGCCAGCGCATAGCTCAGCTGCTTGGGACTGAGCGGGCGGCGCGACCAGTCGGTGAAGCGCGAGGTCTTGTCGAGATCCTGCTTGGTGACCTGCTTGACCAGATTGACGTAGCTCACCGATTTGCCGAAGCCGCAGACCATGGCGGCAACCTGCGTGTCGAACATCGGGTGCGGGATCAGCTGGGCCTGCTTCCAGATGATCTCGAGGTCCTGCCGGGCTGCGTGGAACACCTTGACCACGCGCGCATCGGCCATCAGCGCATAGAAGGGCGCAAGATCGATGTCGCCGCTGAGGGGATCGACCAGCGCCTCTTCAACCTGCGGGCCGGCAAGCTGGATGAGGCACAGTCTCGGCCAGAACGTCTGCTCGCGTATGAACTCGGTATCGACGGTGACAAAGTCGTGCCGGGCGAGGCGCTTGCAGGCTTGGGCGAGGTCTTCCGTTGTCGTGATCAGGCGCATGAGCGCCGGCTTTATAGCGCGCCGCCGCGCGCCTTGTCCCGCAAAAGCAAGGCCCCGCGCGCCTTTGCCCACCGCGGCGTCACGCCGGTCCCTGCCGGCCATACCTGCTCAGCGGGTAAGCACGATGAAGTCGGTAAACTTGCCCGTCTCCTCGCTGGGCGCCAGGTCGGAGATGATCAGCGCGGCGCCGGTCCACAGCCTCTCCTCGATGAAGGCGCGCGCCTCGGTATCGAGCTCCACGCGGTCGAGTGCCTCGGCCGCCGTCATATCGCGCGCAGCGCGGGCCGAGCCCCGCCCTTGGCTTTTCGAGGGCAGCGAAACCGTGAGCCAGCGCATGGCCTTGCCGTCCTGGAGCGGCGCCGTGGCGAGATAGAGGTGGGTGCCCAGCGGCGCCTCGGGCTCCTTGAATGTCACAGGAGCGTCATAGATGGGCGCCCAGTCCTGGCGAATGTAGATATGGCCGACCTTCTTGCTGATGAAGACCGAGATCGGCTCAGCGCCGTGCTTGCCGGCCTCTTTGGCTGCCGCGACCGCTTGCGCGCTGGCCTCCTCCGCATCCCAGGCCGCGCGCGCGGCATTGAAGGCGGCGAAGGTCTTGCTGTCCTCTTCGGCCGCAGCCTCCGCCACCACCTTCTTGGCGACGGCGAGTGCGGTCTCGGCCGCGGTCCGTGCAGCCCTCGCCCGCTCGAGCGCATCGAGGGTTGTGGCGCCTACAACCGCCCGCTCGGCGGCGTCCAGGCGGCTCCGCGCGGCGGCGGCGGCGATATCGGCCTCGCGCAACGCCGCGATGGCCTTCTTCCCCTCTGCCGCCTTCAACGCGGCGAGGCGGGCAGCGTCCTTCGCGGCCTCCGCCTTGGCGGCTGCTTCCGCGGCGGTCCTGAGCTTTGTCGCTTGTGCCCGCTCCAGCGGATTGAGAAGCCTGGGCGAGGGCTGGCTCGGCTGAGCGCCGCGTGCCGCGAACGCTGTCCGCACCAGCGCGCCTTCGCCCACGGCGGCGACCTCTTCCGGCGCCGGCGTCATCAGCGGCACGGGCAGGGCCGCATGCGCAAGCTCGCGTGCCGTCACGTCGTCCGGCGCGACGACGACACGCGCGCCGACCTTGGTCATGCGCCAGAGCTCGGTCGCAAAGCGCGGAGTTGAGCCGGATGCAGCCGTGCGAGGCGGGGTAGCCGGGCACCACGCCGGCATGCAGCGCCACGCCCGACCAGGTGATGCGCTGCATGTAGGGCATCGGCGCGTCGCTGTAGATGTTGGAGCGGTGATACCTGCGCTTCTGGATAATGCTGAAAACGCCGGTCGGCGTCGGGTAGCCGGCTCGACCGGTGGAGACGACGCTGCGGGCGATGAGCCCCTCGCTACCGTAGACGGCGATCTTCTGGCTGCGCAGGGAGACGACGGCGAGCAGCGGGCCCGGCGATCGCCTGGCCGCCGCGATCGGGGCCGCCTTGTCCTTGTGGACGTGGCGCTTGGCCGAGCGGCCGGATCGGGCCTCGGCAGCCGCGGCGGCGAGCGCAAGAAGCGCCGCAACGCCTACCAGTGCGCAAGTAAGTGCGCCGGCCGCCGCGTCGGGAATCGCGAGCCCAGACCACCTTGAGAATTCCTCGCGCGCTTGCCCCAAGCCCCAATGCCGTCGTTATACGCGAGCGCCCCGGCGTCCACGTAACCCGTTCGCAACACTGAGACTTGTTGTGCGGCCGGGCGGCTCTTGCCGGCCGTCGGCGAGACAGGCGTTCGGCTCACAGAGGGCAACCTTGACATTGCCCGGACTGCGTGTGCTTTTCCGCGATTCGATTGCAGGTTTGGTTCACGAGGCGGCAGGCGGATGGCTGAAGCGGGAAAAAAAGCAAAGGGTGCGGCGGCCAGCGGTCCGCCCAGCGAACAGGGGGGGCGAGCGAGGGGGGCATGCACCGCTATCGCTCCCACACGTGCGGAGGCCTGCGCGCGGGCGACATCGGCAAGACGGTGCGGCTGTCGGGCTGGGTGCACCGCGTGCGCGACCACGGCGGCCTGCTGTTCATCGACCTGCGCGACCACTACGGCCTCACCCAGGTCGTCGCCGATCCCGACAGCCCAGCCTTCAAGGCGGCAGAGACGGTGCGCTCCGAGTGGGTGATCAAGGTCGACGGCGGCGTGCGCGCGCGCCCGGTGATCGACGGCAAGCCCACGGTGAACCCCGAGCTGGCGACGGGCGAGATCGAGGTCGTCGCCGCCGGCATCGAGGTGCTGTCCCAGGCCAAGGAGCTGCCCGTCCCCGTGTTCGGCGAGCCCGACTACCCGGAGGACCTGCGCCTCACCTATCGCTTCCTGGATCTGCGCCGCGAGACGCTGCACAGGAACATCGTGCTCCGCAACGAGATCATCGCCTCGATCCGCCGGCGCATGCGCGACTCGGGCTTTTTCGAGTTCCAGACCCCCATCCTGACCGCCTCGTCGCCCGAGGGCGCGCGCGACTTCCTCGTCCCCTCGCGCATGCATCCCGGCAAGTTCTACGCCCTGCCGCAGGCGCCGCAGCAGTTCAAGCAGCTGATCATGATCGCGGGCTTCGACCGCTACTTCCAGATCGCGCCCTGCTTCCGCGACGAGGACGCCCGCGCCGATCGTTCTCCTGGTGAGTTCTACCAGCTCGACCTGGAGATGAGCTTCGTCGAGCAGGAGGATGTGTTCCAGGCCGTCGAGCCCGTCATGCGCGGCCTGTTCGAGGAGTTTGCGGGTCCTGCCGGAGGCGGGCCAGATACTGCCAAGCCGGTGACGCCAAGCTTCCCGCGCATCCCCTACGACGAGGCGATCGCCAAGTACGGCACCGACAAGCCCGACCTGCGCAACCCCATCGTGATGGCCGACGTCACCGAGCACTTCCGCGGCTCGGGCTTCAAGGTCTTCGCCGGGATGATCGAGAAGGACCCCAAGGCGCGCGTGTGGGCGATCCCCGCGCCCGGCGGCGGCTCCCGCGCCTTCTGCGACCGCATGAACAAGTGGGCGATCGAAGAGCACAAGCAGCCGGGGCTCGGCTACATCTTCTGGCGCAGATCGCCCTTGCCGAATGAAGCGCTGAACGACCTCGATCATCCCTTGCGCAAACTCGCGGACAGTCAGGGCCTCGCGTCAGTAAGCAAGGCCGCCACGACTTCTCCATCCGGCACAGCGACCGGAGGATCGCAATTGACTTGGACTGATTACATTGCAGGCTCAGGCCCAATCGCCAACAATCTCGGGCCGGAGCAACGGAGCCATACGCAGGGAACTGAATTTGGACGCCGGCGACGCCGTGTTCTTCGCCGCCGGCAACCCGGACAAGTTCTACAGGTTCGCCGGCGAGGCGCGCACCATGATCGGCCGCGAGCTGAAGCTCGTCGCGGAGGACCGCTTCGAGTTCTGCTGGATCGTCGACTTTCCCATGTACGAGTGGAACGAGGAGGAGAAGAAGATCGACTTCTCCCACAACCCCTTCTCCATGCCCCAGGGCGGGCTCGCGGCGCTCGAAGCCGCCGAGTCTTCAGCGCGCGCCTCCGGCACGACCGACGACCTGCTCGCCCTCAAGGCCTTCCAGTACGACATCGTCTGCAACGGCGTGGAGCTGTCCTCCGGCGCCATCCGCAACCATCTGCCCGAGGTGATGGAGAAGGCCTTCGCCATCGCCGGCTACGACAAGGCCGTGCTGGAGGCCAAGTTCGGCGGCATGCTGAAGGCCCTGCAGTACGGCGCGCCGCCGCACGGCGGCATCGCACCGGGCATCGACCGCATCGTCATGCTGCTCGCCGGCGCCAGCAACCTGCGCGACGTCATCATGTTCCCCATGAACCAGCAGGCCCAGGACCTGCTCATGGGCGCCCCCTCCGAGGTGAGCCCCAAGCAGCTGCGCGAACTCCACATCCGCCTCGCCGTGCCGGAGAAGAAGGGGTGACTGTCATCCCGGAATTTCGCGAAGCGAAATATCCGGGACCCAGGGCCACAGGTGCGCATCGTATGTGGCCCCTGGGTCCCGGCTCGCGCGCTGACGCGCGCGGCCGGGATGACAGCGCTTCGCGAAATTCCGGGATGACAGCAGGAGCGTACGAGCCCGATGAAGAACGCCGCGTTCACCCTGGTCATGCTGCCGCCGCACGATGAGATCCGTCGCGGCTGGGCGAAGGCCGTCGCGGGGCTCGACATCGGCGTCAACGTGCTGCAGCCCGAGACCACAGAGGAAGCGATCCGCGACATCGCCGACGCGGAGGCCGCCTTCGGCACAATCCAGCCTGAGGTGCTGGCCGCCGCCCGTCGCCTGCGCTGGCTGCAGGCGCCCAACGCCGCGCCGCCCGCCGGCTTCTACTACCCCGAGCTCGTCGCCCACCCGGTGGTGGTCACCAACTTCCGCGAGATCTTCAACGACCACATCGGCGCGCACATCATGGCCTTCGTGCTCGCCTTCGCCCGCGACCTCCACACCTACCTGCCGCAGCAGATGGCCCGTGAGTATCTGCCCCGCCCGCTCGACACCGGCGTCGTGCATCTCCCCGAATCCACCGCGCTGATCCTCGGCGTCGGCGGCATCGGCAGCGAGGCGGCCCGCCTCTGCGCCGCCTTCGGCATGCGCGTGATCGGCGTCGATGCGCGCCGCACGGACCGGCCCGAGGGCGTCGCCGAGCTGCACGGCGCCGACAAGCTCGACGCGCTGCTCCCCCGCGCCGACTTCGTCATCATGACCATCCCGCACACGCCGGCCACCGTTGGCCTGATGGACCGCGCGCGGCTGCGCCTGCATGAAGCGCAGCGCGTTCCTGATCAACATCGGCCGCGGCATGACCGTGCGCCTCGACGACCTCGTCGCCGCGCTGCATGCCGGCGAGATCGCCGGCGCCGGCCTCGACGTGTTCGAGATCGAGCCGCTGCCGCGCGACGCATCCGCTGTGGTCGGCGCCCAACGTGCTCCTCACGCCGCACACCGCCGGCTACGGCCCCTACCTCGACGACCGCCGCCGCGACATCATCCTCGACAACTGCCGCCGCTTCGCCGCCGGCCAAGCCCCTGCGCAACGTCGTCGACAAGGCGGCCTGGTTTTGATGGACGCTTCGACTGTCATCCCGGAATTTCGCGAAGCGCTGTCATCCCGGCCGCGCGCGTCAGCGCGCGAGCCGGGACCCAGGGGCCACATACGATGCGCGCACCTATGGCCCTGGGTCCCGGATATTTCGCTTCGCGAAATTCCGGGATGACAGTCACCGCCCCTGCAGCGCGCGGTGGACCATGGCGGAGGCGGAGCCCAGATAGTTGACCGGGTCGGTCAGCTTGGCGAGGCGCTTCTTGTCCAGATGCCGCGTCACCTCGGGGCGCTGCTCCAGCTCCACCAGCAAGGTCGTGCCCTTGTCGAGCGCCGCGCGGCAGGCGCCGTAGACGAGGTCGTGCGCCGCCTGCCGCCCGGTGTGCTCGGCCAGCGCCATCATCACCGCCTCCGCCACGATCAGCCCGCCGGTAAGGTCGAGGTTGCGGCGCATGCGCTCCGGCTCGACGATCAGCCCCTCCAGCATGAACCGCGCCTGCTTGAGTGCGCCGGCGGTGGCGATGAAGGCCTCGGGGATCGCCACCCATTCCAGGTGCCAGGGGCCGGTGGCGCGCTCGTGGTCCGCGGCCATGGCATCGAGCATCAAGCCCGCATGCTGGCGCACGATCTTCGCCGCCGCCAGGATCAGCTCGCACGAGATCGGGTTGCGCTTCTGCGGCATGGTCGAGGACGAGCCGCGCCCTTCCGCGAACGGCTCGAACGCCTCGCCCACCTCGGTCTGCATCATCAGCGCCACGTCGGTGGCGATCTTGGCGAGCGTCCCCGTCACCAGCGCCAGGAACGCCACCGTCTCCGCCGGGCCGTCGCGGGCGACGTGCCAGGGCATGGTCGCGCGGCCGAGGCCCAGCTCCTTCATCAGCCCGTCGTGCACGGCGAGGCCCTTGTCCCCGAGCGAGGCGAGCGTGCCGGCGGCGCCTGCGAACTGGCCGACGAGCACGCGCGGGCGAAGCTGCGCCAGCCGCTCCCTGTGCCGCAGGATCATGCTGAGCCAGACGGCGGCCTTGTAGCCGAACGTGACGGGCAGCGCGTGCTGGAGATGCGTGCGGCCCGCCATCACCGTCTTGGCGTGCTTCTTCGCCAGCGCCGCCAGCGCCGTCTCGAGCGCGTCGAGATCCTGCTCGACGAGGGCCAGCGCCTCGCGCATCTGCAGGACGACGGCAGAATCCATAATGTCCTGGGTCGTCGCGCCCCAGTGGAGATAGCGGCCCGCCTCGCCGCACTGCTTGGCGAGCTGATGCACCACGCCGACGATCGGGTAGCCGACGAGGTCGGTCTCCTGCTTGAGCTTGGCGAGATCGATCGCCTCGGCGCGCGCCTGCCGCTTGATCGCCGCGGCCGCGTCCTTGGGGATCACGCCCAGGCGGCCCTCGACGGCGGCGAGCGCCACCTCCACCTCGACGTAGCGCGCGACGCTCGCTTCGTCGGAGAAAATGGCGCGCATCGGTGCCGAGCCGAAAGCATCGCGAAAAATGTCGGAATCGAAGACCGTCGACGGCATCGCGGACCTGCCGGGTCAGGAGGGTGCTGCCAGTGGCAGCCGCTAGGACGCTTCGGGTTGCACGGCCGGCGGAGGCACAGACGCCGACGGCCCTTCCGCCTGGGCCACTGCCAGCCGCTCGAGAAGTTCATTGCAGATGCCCTTGATCGAGTTGCCCGATTCGCCTGGATACTTGGCGACGTAGGACCGTTCGACGGGGCTCAGCTGCGCGGCATGCTGCAGCGCGCTGGTGCGCGGCACCGTGTTCTTGAACACGCGGTTGGCGGGATTGTCGGTCAGCCACTTCTGGTAGTCCGCATCGACGCTGGAGTGGCCCTCTTTCATGTTGATGATGACGCCGAGGTTCTCGGCAAAGCCCATCTCCGGGTTGAGGCTCTTGAAGCGGCGGAACACCTCCAGCCCGCAGGTCGACACGTAGTCGGGCTTGGTCGGCGAGATGTGGAAGTCCGCCTCCCTGAGCCAGGACTCCGTCAGGACGGAGAGCCCCGGCGGGCAGTCGATCAGCACCACGTCGAACACGCTGCGCACGTGGTTGAGAAGTCCGGCGATGCTCGCGCGCAGCCGGCCATGCAGGCTTTCCTTGGAGACCTCGCGCTCGAACAGCGTGAGCTGCATGTCGCTGGGGATCAGGTAGACGGTGCGCGCCTCGTCCACGTCGGAGACGCCGCCGACGACGAATTTCGGCCAGTCGACCGCCACGTTGTTGAGCACGCTGGCAACGAGCAGGTCGACGATGGTGAGCCCGTCCGATTGCAGGCGGTGCAGGTTGGCGACCGACAGCAGCATGGCGCTGATGCTGGCCTGCGAGTCGGAATCGATGATCAGGACGTTCTTGCGGAACTGCGCGGACAGCGTTTCCGCCATAGCCAGCACGAGTGTGGACTTGCCGACCCCACCCTTGGTGTTCATCACCGCCAATACGTTGCGCATTTCGCCGGAACCGGTCCGCCCGCCCTGTCCTGTTTCCATCCTGCTCACCCGGCGCGATCCAGCTGGTGTGCAGTGCAAATGTGGCAGACTCCGGGTCCCACTTGCAAGGCCGCCGTGTCCAACCTGTGCGGTCGCCGCCAGGTCGGCAGAAACCGCTCCGTCACAGGAGCGACGTGGGTAGCCCTAGCGGCGCCGCTTGGCTGTGGACGCCGCTTCCGAGGAGGCCCGCTGGCGCACCATGAAATGATACTCGTCATTGGGGCGCATGTCAGTGGCGGCGGCCAGCCGGTTCGACATATTGTAAAAGGCGGCAACCGCGGCGATGTCCCAGATATCGCGGTCGCTCAAACCCGCATCGCGCAAGCCCTGGCGGTCGTCTTCCTCGATCTTGTCCGGCGCCTCGGTGAGCTTGACGGCGAAGTCGAGCATCGCCTTCTGGCGGGCCGGCAGGCCGGCGGCGCGGTAGTTCTGCACGATCAGCTCGCCCATCACCGGATCGCCCGCGCGCTGGCGCACGGCTGCCCCGTGCGCGGTCAGGCAATAGTGACAATGGTTAACGGCGCTGACCGCCACCGCGATCATCTCGCGCTCGAGCTTGGAGAGGCCGCTGTCCGCCAGCATCAGGTCGTCGGCCATTGCAATGAATGCCCTGAGCTTGGCGTTGTCGAAGGCATACGCCCTGAGCACGTTCGGCACGAAGCCGAGCTTCTCCATGCACTTGGCGAAATAAGCTTCGTTGTCCGGCTCGAGCGCTGCGTCGGGACCGAGATCGAGCGCGGTCACTTTTGCTTTACCCGCCATGGCCGGCCACCTTCTTTCGCATCCGTCGATCACGATGCGATTGTCAACGACCGATCCGGCGCATTGTCAATCCTGGCGGGGCAGTCCAAAAGGTGCGTGCTCGACCTGCCGAGGGAGAAAGCGCCATGGCGACTCGCCTGCAAGCGGACCAAGACGGCATCTACAGGCAGGTGACGCAGGCGCTGGGCAAGAGGCCGCTGGCGGTGGCGTTCGCCCCCCTTCTCTACGGGCACAAGGACCTCAAGGAGCTGGCCGGGACGTCTGCCGACTGGCTCGCCGGCAATGTCCGCGAGGCCTTGGATTTCATCGCCGAGAAGCCCCGCGGACGGCACAAGATCCGTCTGCGCGGCCAGCCGGCGGACTTGCGCATCGAGGAAGGCTCCGTCATCGAGATCCTCAATGACGACATGCCGTTCCTGGTCAACTCGGTGATGGGCGAGCTGCAGGCGCGCGGGCTCGACGTGCGCTACCTGTTCCACCCCATCTTCAAGACCCGGCGCGACAAGGCCGGGCGCCTGGAGGACATCGTCGGCCCCGGCGACCGGGGCTGGGCGGACGGGTGCCAGGAAAGCTACATCGCCCTCCACACCAAGGTGCTCGACGATGCCACGGGGCGCGATCTCATCGACGCGCTGGGTGGCATTCTGGACGAGGTGCGCGCGGTCGTCGCGGACTGGCGGCCGATGCTCGAGTGCCTCCGCCGGGCGATCGCCGACCTCGAGGCCGGGCCGCGGGACGTGCCGGCCGACCTCCTGGCCGAATCGATTGCCTTCCTGAAATGGCTGGAGGCCGGCAATTTCACCTTCCTTGGCGCGCGCCAATACGAGCTCGACGGTGATGCCGAGACCGGCGACCTCGTCCCCCGCGGCGGCCCCGGCCTCGGCATCCTGCGCGACGAGGCCGTCAAGGTGCTGCGCCGCGGGGCCGAGCTCGTCGCCATGACGCCGGAGGTGCGCCGGTTCTTCTTTGCGCCCGCGCCGCTCATTGTCGCCAAGGCCAATGTGGTCGCCCGCGTGCACCGGCGCTCGCACATGGACTACATCGGCATCAAGACCTACGGCGGCGGCGCTACCCCCACCGGCGAGATCCGCCTCATCGGCCTTTTCACCTCGCACGCCTATGTGCGCGCGCCGGCCGAGATCCCGTTCCTGCGCCACAAGGTGGCGCGCGTGATCGAGACGTCGGGCTATCCGCCGGCCAGCCACGACGGCAAGGCGCTGCTCAACATTCTGGACACGTTTCCCCGCGACGAGCTGTTCCAGATCGGCGCGGACGAGCTGCAGGAGTGGGCCGAGGGAATCCTCGAGCTCGAGACCCGCCCGCGTATTCGCGTGTTCGCCCGCATCGACCGCTTCGACCGGTTCGTGTCGGCGCTCGTCTACGTTCCCCGCGACCGCTACAACACGCGGGTGCGCGAGAAGATCGGCGACCTGTTGTCGGAAGCCTACGAGGGCAGCGTGGTCGCGTTCTATCCCCACTTCGCCCATCGGCCGCTGGTGCGGGTGCAGTTCATCGTCGCGCGCTATTCGGGCGAGACGCCGCAGCCCGATACGTCCGCGCTCGAGCGTCACATCGCCGACATCGTCCGCACCTGGGACGACCGCCTGGCCGATGCCATCGCCGGTCTCGGCAGCCGGGCCGAAGACCTGCAGGCCAAGTACGGCTCGGCTTTCTCTTCGGGCTACGCCGAGACGTTTCCGGCAAAGCGCGCGCTCGAGGACATCGAGCGCATCGAGCGGCTCGGTCCCGATCGCCCGATCGCCATCGATTTCTATCGCGAGACGGATGCGCCGGCGCATCGCATCCACGCCGCCGTCTACCGCTTCGGCACGCCGATCAGCCTGTCGGAGCGCGTGCCGGTGCTCGAGAACATGGGCTTCTCGGCCATCGACGAGCGCTCCTACGACGTCCTGCCGCGCTTCGAGGATGGCGAGCGCGACGTCACCCTGCACGACATGGTGCTCGAATCGGCCGATGGCACGCCGATCGATATTGGCCGCCACGACAAGCGGCTGGAGGAGTGCTTCCGCGCCGTGTTCCGCGGCGAGGCCGACAACGACGGCTTCAATCGCCTGATCATCGGCGCCAGCGCCGACTGGCGCGAGGTTGCCGTGCTCAGGGCCTATGCGGCCTACCTGCGCCAGCTGGGCACGCCCTTCGGTCTGCGCTACCTCGCCGACACGCTGAACGGCCATGCCGCGCTCGCCCGCGAGTTCCTGGAGCTCTTCCATCTGCGCTTCGATCCCGCCCGCCGCCTCGATCCGGCCGCCCGCCGGGAGGCGGAGGCGCCGATCCGCGCCCGCATCGAGACTGCGCTTGCCGCCGTGCCGAGCCTCGATGAGGACCGTATCCTGCGCCAGCTCCTGAACCTCGTCTCGGCCACGGTGCGCACCAACTTCTACCAGACGGATGCGTCCGGCCGCCCGGTCGCGACGCTGGCCTTCAAGTTCGACGGCCATGCCGTGGAGGCCGCGCCGCAGCCGCGCACGTTCCGCGAGATCTGGGTCTACGCGCCGCGCGTCGAGGGCGTGCACCTGCGCTTTGCGCCGATCTCCCGCGGCGGCATCCGCTGGTCCGACCGCGCCCAGGACTTCCGCACCGAGGTGCTGGGTCTCGTGCGCGCTCAGCGCGTCAAGAACGCCGTCATCGTGCCCTCGGGCGCCAAGGGCGGCTTTCTGGCGAAGTGGCTGCCGCGCGGCGGCGCGCGCGAGGAGATCCAGAAGGAGGGCATTGCCGCCTACCGCATCTTCATCTCCGCCCTGCTCGACATCACCGACAACATCGAGAACGGCAAGATCGTGCCGCCACGCCAAGTCGTGCGCCACGACGAGGACGACGCCTACCTCGTCGTCGCCGCCGACAAGGGCACCGCCACCTTCTCCGACATCGCCAATGAGATCTCTGAAGCGCACGGCTTCTGGCTCGGCGACGCCTTCGCCTCGGGCGGCTCGGCCGGCTACGACCACAAGGGCATGGGCATCACCGCGCGCGGCGCCTGGGAGTGCGTCAAGCGCCATTTCCGCGAGATGGACATCGATATCCAGCGCCAGCCCTTCCGCGCGATCGGCGTCGGCGACATGTCGGGCGACGTGTTCGGCAACGGCATGCTGCTCTCCAAGGAGACGAGGCTCCTCGCCGCCTTCGACCACCGCGACATCTTCATCGACCCCGAGCCCGGGCCCGACGCCTGGGCGGAGCGCAAGCGCCTGTTCGATCTGCCGCGCTCGAGCTGGCAGGACTACGACAAGGCCAGGATCTCCAAGGGCGGCGGCATCTTCCCGCGCAGCTCCAAGTCGATCACGCTCAGCGACGAGATGCGCAAGTTGATCGGCGTCGACGCGGCGAGCCTCGCCCCCAACGAGCTGATGCGCGCGCTCCTCAAGAGCCCGACGGATCTGTTGTGGTTCGGCGGCATCGGCACCTATGTGCGCGCATCCGCCGAGACCGATGCGGACGCTGGCGACCGCGCCAACGATCCCTTGCGGGTGGCCGCCGCCGAGCTCGGCGCACGCGTGATCGGCGAGGGCGCCAACCTGGGCATGACGCAGCGCGCGCGCATCGAGTTCGCAGCGGGCGGCGGCCGCATCAATACCGATTTCATCGACAACTCCGCGGGCGTGAACACCTCCGATCAGGAGGTCAACATCAAGAGTCGCCCTCAACCCGGCGATCCGTGCGGGCCGGCTGACGATCGCCGCCCGCAACAAGTTGCTCGGCGAGATGACCGAGGATGTGGCGGCGGCGTCGCTTCGCAACAACTACCAGCAGTCGCTCGCGCTCAGTCTCGCCGAGTGCCGCAGCACGCGCGAGCTTTCGAGCTACGGGCTCCTCATGCGGGCGCTGGAGGCGCGCGGCCTGCTCGACCGACCGCTGGAGGCGCTGCCGGGCGACCAGGAGATCGAGGAGCGGATCCGCGCCGGGCGCGGGCTCTCGCGGCCGGAGCTCGCCGTGCTCCTGAGCTACGCCAAGATCGCGCTGCAGGACGACCTGCTGCGCAGCGGCGTGCCCGACGAGCCGCAGGCGCAGCCCTGGCTTGCGCGCTACTTTCCCCAGGCCCTGCGCGAGCGGTTCTCAGCCGACATGGAAGAGCACAGCCTGCGCCGCGAGATCATCGCGCTCGGCCTCACCAATGCCGTCGTCAACCGGGGTGGCCCGCCGATGGCGGTGGTGCTGGCGGACGAGACGCGCCGCACGACGGCCGAGGTGGTGGTTGCCTCGCTTGCTGCCCGCGAGGTGTTCGACCTGCTCGCGCTGTGGGAGCGGATCGACGCGCTGGACGGCAAGGTCAAGGGCGAGGCGCAGCTTGCGCTCTATCAGGTGACGCAGGACCTCGTTGCCGCGCAGACGCTGTGGTTCGTGCACAACGGCGCGGCGCTGGCCGATCTCGTCGGCACCATCGTCCGGCACAAGGCGGGCATTGCCGCGCTCAAACCCGCGCTTGACAGCGTGCTCCCGCCACGCCGTCGCGGCGCGCTGGACGAGGAGGCGACGCGGCTCAGCGCCGGCGGCGTCCCCCTCAACGTTGCTCGCGACATTGCCGAGCTCGGCATCCTCGCCCTGGCGCCGCCGATCACGGAGATCGGCGAGGAGACGGGCACGCCGGTGCCGGATGTGGCGCGCCTCTACCTTGGCATCGGCGAGCACCTCCACCTTGCCGACCTCGGCGCCAGGGCCGACGCCATTCCCACCCCCGACTACTACGACCGCATGGCCGTGGCCCGGGCGCGCACCCAGCTCGAGGCGGCTCAGGCCGCCTTTACCCGCGATGCCATCCGGCAAGGCGCGGCCGAGGCCGACACCTGGCTAGCCGAGCAGGGGGAGAGGCTCGCCCGCGTCAGGTCCACGCTGCAGGAGGTCGTCGGCGAGGGGACGCTCACCGTTTCGCGGCTGCTGGTGGCGGCGGGTCAGATCGGCGATGTTGCCGCTGGGCAGGGCGGTCCTTCAGCATCACCCAGCAGGGCCCAAGCATCGCGTCGTCCCAGATCCGCTGCCAGCGGAACCCAGCCCGCTCGTAAGACCGAACGCCGGCCTCGTTCCTGACCGCGACGACGGCACAGCAGGCAACCGCGAGCGTGGTCGTGAACACCTCTTCGGCGAGCAGCCCGAGCGCGGCGGCCTCGAGTCCACGCCCCTGGTGTGCCTCTTCGGCGATGAAGAGGTCGATGTCCCAGGTGCCGGGCGCCAGGGCTTCGGGCCGGTCCTGTCCCCATAGCCCGATCTCGACCGCCTGCGCATAGCCGATCGGCTCGCCCCCGAATTCGATGATGCGGGCAAGCGCCGCCTCGCTGCCCATTGCCAGCGTGATCTCGGCCTCGGCGCCGGCCGCGCTACGCCAGCGCCCATGGTCTTGCGGCGCTGCGAGCCAGCGCCGCACCCGAAATCGGTCCTCGGGCGTGGCGGGACGCAGCCGCAGCTCGGGTGGGTTTTCCAAGACATTCACCGGCCATGCCTCCGCGCATGCAGTAATGCTCACATTTACCCATTTACCTTCCTGGCAGGCGTCCGTCCGGCTGTTGCGCGCTTGCGACGCGCGACCAAGGGGCGCTTCACAACTGCCAGTCCACAGGATAGCCTTAAGTTACGGTAGTCGCGTGTGTCATTGCGGGCGGGGAACGCGATCTCGACGAGTTGTGTACGAGTACGGGGAGCTTCCCATGTCGTCAGTGTACTTCGATCCGAAGATGGATGACGCGCGCCGCCGCCAGCGTCTCTTCGACGGCGATCTCATCATCCTGTCCGCGAGCGCGGGCACCGAAGCCCTGATCGCCCTTGCGCGGCAGATGCTGGAGGAGGCCTTCGCGCCGCACGACCCGCGCCTGCTCCACAAGCATCGGACCGCGGAGGAGGTGGCGGCGATTCTCTCGGTGCTGAAGCCCAAGTTCATCCATCACCCGGAAAGCAAGGCGCTGATCAGGCAGATCATGCGCGAGAACGATGTTGATCTCGACAAGCTCTACTTCGATGTTCCGCGCTTGCGCTCGGCCTACCCCTCGGGCTTCCTGTCCGCCGGCATCGCCTATGCCTTCCATCCGCATCGCGACACCTGGTACTCGGCGCCCATGTGCCAGCTCAACTGGTGGATGCCGGTCTATCCGATCGAGCCCAACAACAGCATGGCCTTCTATCCCCGCTACTTCCGCGAGCCGGTCAAGAACAACTCCTCGATCTACAACTACTACGAGTGGAACACGAAGAACCGCGCCAGCGCGGCCAGCCACGTGAAGACCGACACGCGCGAGCAGCCCAAGCCCCAGCAGCCGCTCGAGCCCGTGACCATGAGCTTCGTTCCCGAGCCCGGCAGCATCATCCTCTTCTCCGGCGCCCATCTGCACGAGACGGTGCCGAACACGACCGACTATGCCCGCTACAGCATCGATTTCCGCACGGTGCATCTCGACGATCTGACGGAGGGGCGCGGTGCGCCCAACGTCGATTCTCAATGCACCGGCACGACCATGCGCGACTACCTGCGTGCGTCTGACCTGCAGCACCTCCCCGAGGAGGTCATCCAGGTCTACGACGACGGCACCGCCGCTTCTGCCGGCAAGGTCCTCTATTTCGGGGATCGCCTGGTCTCCACCACGACGCACTGACGGCCTCGACGCCCGCCAACACCGCCGTGACCGCTGTGCTTCCCCTCTCCCCTCCGGGGAGAGGACGCGAGGCCATGGCTTACGACCGCGTCACTCTCTGCTCGCCTCGCGGAAGTCGCTTAGGGGCGCGGTCGTAAGTCATCTGGCCGAACTGGTGAGGGGCGACTTTGCACCCTCCCGCTTTGGAGCGCCCAAAAAGGCCCCCTCATCCGGTCCTTCGGACCACCTTCTCCCCAAGGGGAGAAGGGTCGTCGCAGCAGGCCTTGAGCGATGCGCGCCAGGGTTCCCGATCCGCCTAATGTCGGAAGTGGCGGACGCCGGTGAAGACCATGGCGAGGCCCTTGGCGTCGGCGGCCTTGATCACCTCCTCGTCGCGCAGCGATCCGCCCGGCTGGATCACGGCGGTGGCGCCGGCCTCGGCTGCCGCCAGCAGGCCGTCGGCGAACGGGAAGAACGCGTCGGAGGCCACCACGGAGCCCTTGGTCAGGGGCTCGCTCTCGCCCGCCGCTTTCGCTGCTTCCTGCGACTTCCACGCGGCGATGCGGGCGCTGTCGACCCGGCTCATCTGGCCCGCGCCGATGCCGACGGTGGCGCCGTCCCTGGCGTAGACGATGGCGTTCGACTTGACGTGCTTGGCGACCTTGAAGGCGAACTTGAGGTCGTCGAGCTCCTGGGGGCTGGGCTGGCGCTGGGTGACGACTTTCAGCTCCAGGTCGTCGACCACGGCGTTGTCGCGCGACTGCACCAGGAAGCCGCCGGCGAGCGAGCGGAAGGTGACGCCCGTCGCCCTGGGATCGGGGAGCGTGCCGGTGGTCAGCAGACGCAGGTTCTTCTTCTTGGCGAAGATCGCCTTCGCCTCCGCCGTGGCATCGGGAGCGATCACCACCTCGGTGAGGATCGCCGTGATCACGCGCGCCGTCTCCTCGTCGATTGCGCGGTTGAGCGCGATGATGCCGCCGAAGGGACTGACCGGGTCGCAGCGAAACGCCTTCGCGTAGGCCTCGGCCAGCGTCGGGCCGAGCGCCACGCCGCAGGGATTGGCGTGCTTGATGATGGCCACCGCCGCCGCGACCTTGGGATCGAACTCGGCCACCAGCTCGACGGCGGCATCGGCGTCGCCGAGGTTGTTGTAGGAGAGCTCCTTGCCCTGGTGCTGCACGGCCGTCGCAACGCCGGGCCTGCGATCGCCGGAGGCATAGAACGCGGCCCGCTGGTGCGGGTTCTCGCCGTAGCGCAGCTCCTGCGCCAGCCGGCCGCCGAAGGCGCGCCATGCCGGTGCGCGCTCGCCAAGCTCCCCGGCGAACCAGCCGCCGATCGCCGCATCGTAAGCGGCGGTGCGCGCATAAGCCTTGGCGGCCAGCGCCTTGCGCAAGGCGAGGGTGGTGGCGCCGTCGTGCTCGCCCATCTCGCCCAGCACGCGGCCATAGTCCTCGGGGTCGACGACGACGGTGACGGCGGCGTGGTTCTTGGCGGCGGCGCGGATCATGGCCGGCCCGCCGATGTCGATGTTCTCGATGCACTCTTCGTAGGGCGCACCCTTCGCCGCGGTCGCCTCGAACGGATAGAGGTTCACCACCAGCAGATCGATCTGCGCGATCCCGTGCGCTAGCGCCGCCTTGTCGTGCTCGGCATTGCCGCGAATGGCGAGCAGGCCGCCGTGCACCTTTGGGTGCAAGGTCTTGAGGCGGCCGTCCATCATCTCCGGAAAGCCGGTGTGTTGGGCGATGTCCGTGACGGCGATGCCAGCTTCGTTGAGCGTCCGCGCCGTGCCGCCGGTCGATAGGATATCCACGCCGCGCTCGGCCAGCGCGCGGGCGAAAGCGGCGAGGCCCGCCTTGTCGGAAACCGAGATCAGCGCCCGCCGGATCCCGGGCGCGGCGGCCGTGCTGTCGCTCATGGCGCTCGCCTCAATTGCCTGCCGGAGCCGGCCGTTAGCACGGAACCTCGCCGAGAAACAGGCCGCCCGTCATGTCTTGCCGGGATCATCCGGCGGCGTGTCGAAGCCCGCGCGGGTCTCCGCCAGCCGCTGGGTGAGACGCGTGCCGCGCCTGCGCGGCCGACGCTGGCCCGGATCGGTCGGCCGACCCGCCTTGATCCGCGCCAGCGTCCAGGCCACTTCGGCGGCACCGTAGCACTGGCCGCGAAGCACAATCTGCTGGGTGCGCAAGGGCCCAACCGGATCGGCGAAGTGGATGCTGGGCTCGATCGACAGCCCGGCGCCGGTGGCCGTGAGGCGCCATACCTCCCCGCTCTCGAGCACGAGGTCGGCGCTGTCGGGCGAGGGCCCCAGCCGCGCCTCGGCTTCGGGGTGGAGGTGGAAATGAATGGCGTAGGGCGTGTCGTAGGCAAACCGCATCACGTTGTCCGCGCCCGTCGAGCCGGTCCACGCCGGTGAGCGTCGTGCCGGCAGCATCGAGCGTGAGGGTGCGCACATGCAGGAGGCCGAAGCCCTCGGCGTAGCCGTCGTGGGAGGCCTCGATCACAACGCCGCCCTCGATCTCGCGCACGCTGCAGTCCACCTGGTCGGGAAGGCGGATGGCGGGGCCGCCGATCTGCCGCTCCAGGGTGGCGCCGCGCACCAGCCTGGCCGACGACTGGTCGCCGAGACAGAGCGTGTTGTGGCTGGCGGTGGCGCGGGCAATCACGCGGCTGTCGGCATAGGCGGAGCCCGGCGCGCCGCCGTTGACGAGCAGAAGCTGCGTGCCGGTGCAGAGCTCGAAGGAGAGGCAGCCCGCGCAGGCGGCGCCCGAAAGCTCCGTGGGCGGCGCCGCGCCGGCATCGACGAGGACGAGGGTGGCGCCGCGCTGGAGGCGGGCATAGCCCGAGCGCAGCGTGCGCGGCTCTGCCGCCTCAGCCGCGTTGTAGGCCAGCAGGGTCACCAGCACATCGTGCTCGCCCGAACCGGCTCCGTTGAACCGCGCCAGCTGGCCGTCGCCGAGACGGAGATGCTTGAGCATCGCCGACAGCCGCCCGATGGCCTCATGCAGCGCCGGCAAGGGTTCCTTCGCGCGCGCGGCAAAGCATCGGCGCAGCGGCAGCAGGTCGGCCAGCAGCTCGACGAGAGTCCAGGGGTTGCGGCTGATGTGGCCGCCCTCCGGCTCGATCTGCCGCTGCAGCTCGGTTGCCAGCAGCGTCTCGGATTGCTCGAGCTGGCGGTCGTGACCGGCGATGCACAAGTTGGCCTCGACCAGCGCGATCAAGGACAGCAGCCGCGGGTAGCCATCGGGCGCGTTGCGCCACGATGCCGACAGATACGTGACCTGATCGGTGAGGCTGCGCATGGCCGCCGCGTAGAGCTTGCGCTCGGCGCCGTCGAGCAGCAGCCCCGCGTACGACAGCCAGCTGATGACGCGGCGCGCGACGATCTCCGGTTCCCAGGCGTGGTCGCGGCGGCTCCGACGCCGACGCAGCCACTCGCGCAGCAGCGTGCGGGCGAAGTCTTCCAGCTCGACCGATCTGGCGGCGTCGAGGTGGCGCAGCCAGCCGAAGCCATTGAGCTCGCGTGCCCAGGCTGGACTGGGCGGTGTGACGGCAAAGGGCGAGCGGCCGCGCAGGTCCGCGACGGCGCCGGCGAGACCGAAGTTGCCCGCCGCAAGCTCGTCGGCGAAGCTCGGGTCGTGCGGGCGCAGGTCCGGCGGCGCCAGGATGAGCTCGTCGGCCGCCGGCGAGCGGTAGCGCCAGCGCAGGAGCCGGGATCGGCGCATGCGGGCCAGCGCCCCGCGCTGCGCCCGCGCGACCGCCAGGGCCACCAGCCCCATCCGTTCGCGGGCGGTGAGCCCGCCGCTTGGCGCCGCGGCGGCGAAGGTCGCCCACGGTGGGGCCGAATCGGGCCGCTGCGGAGGGATTTTCATGGCCGCCGCTTAGCTTGGCGCGCAGACCGGTACAAGGCCGGGGGTGTGCAAAGGTTGTGGGCGACACCCGGTGCGCGAAAACTCACGCGCGCCGGCGCAGGCGGGCCACATGGAAGGCGTCCATGCCCGCCAGCGCATCGGGCTCGAGGCCCATGTGGAACGGCAGCGTGCGCAGGTCGCCGGCGGGCGTGATCCACTCGGGCTCGCCGCCGATCTCGGGCGCGGTGATGGCGACGCGCTCGAAGCTCCCCTGTTGGTCGCCCAGGAAGGCCTCCACCTGGTCCTGGCCCTCCTCGGGCTCGAGCGAGCACGTGCTGTAGAGGAGGGTGCCGCCGGGCGCCACGAGTGTCGCGGCATGCGCCAGCATGGCGCGCTGCATGCCGGCCATGCGTGACACGTCCTCCGGCCGCTTCAGGCGCAGGATGTCCGGGTGCCGCCGGATGGTGCCGGTGGCCGTGCACGGCGCATCGAGGATGACGACGTCGAAGGTCCGGCCCGGAGACCACGTCGCGGCGTCGGCCTCCAGCACTTCGGCTGCGAGATGAAGCCGCTGCAGGTTCTCGCGCAGGCGGGACAGGCGCGCGGCCGATACGTCGATGGCCGTCACATGCGCGCCGCCAGCGACGAGGCTCGCCGTCTTGCCGCCGGGCGCGGCGCACAAGTCGGCAACGCTCTTGCCCGCGACGTCGCCTGCCACCCGCGTCACCAGCGCCGCCGCGGCGTCCTGCACCCACCAGGCGCCCTCCGCATAGCCGGCGAGCTCCTCGATGCGGCCGCCCGGCGCCAGCCGGATGGTGCCCGTCGGCAGCAGGCGGCCGCCGAGACGCTCCGCCCAACCCGCCGCGTCGGCCTTGGCGCTGATGTCGAGGGGCGCCTCCTTCAGGCTCGCCTCGGCGATGCGGCGCGCTGTCTCCTCGCCGTAAGTCGCGCTCCAGCGCTGCCACAGCCAATCGGGAATGTTGAGGCGCAGCCGATCCCGATCGCCGAGCAACAGCGCCCCGCGCTCGGCGACGCGGCGCAGCACGGCGTTGGTGAGCTTGGCGAAGCGGTGCGCGACCCGATCGCGCCGCGTCGTCTCGACGGCGAGATCGACGACGGCGTGCGCCGGCAGCTCAAGACAGACGAGCTGCGCGGCGCCCGTCAGCAGGATCGGCCACAGATAGCCCTTGTCGGCGGGCAGTGGGCGCTCCAGGAAGGCGTTCAGCACAAGCTCGAGCTCGCCCTGCCGGCGCAGCACGGCGGCGGCGACCGCGCGCGCGAAGGCGCGGTCTCTCGCCTCCAGCGCGGCCACCTCGGGCCGTGTCGCGGTCTCTGCCAGCACCTGATCGAAGGGCCGGTTGTGCACGAGCACGCCGGCAACGAGCCGCACGGCCAGGCGGCGGGCGGCGAGGCCCGGCGGCATGGGGGGGGCTATCGGCGTCTTCGGCTTGGGCTTTGCGGGCCTGCGTCTCCTGCCTGCCGTCGAGCCGGGCCTCACGAGATTGGCCTCACGTGATCAGGCCCACGCCCTTGGCCATCAGCGCCGCCATCAGGATGATGAGCACGATGCCGGCGAGCTCCATGTGAATGATCGCGCGCAGCGAGCGTATCTTCTCAGGCGCCACCTGCGGCACCTGCCCCTCCCTGACCGCCTTGCGCCAGGACAGGAACTCGCGCGTGGGGATGATGGAGATGAGGCCGATGATGATGAAGAGCGAGAGCTTGGCGATGAAGGTCCATGTGTGGAAATAGTAGGCGGCCCCCTTCTCGAAGTGGAACACGCGCCCCAGGCCGACGATCAGCAGCACGCCGGCCGAGATGCCGAACACGAGGTCGGCCATCACGATCTTGCGCGCGCTGCCGAGGGTGAGCGCGTCCCGGATGAGGACGAACTCGACGACGAGAGCGGCAAACAGCACGAACGCCGCCACATGGTGCAAAAAGGCGAACAAGGGGGCCATTGGGTTTCCTCTGCCTTCGTTAGCGCGCCAAGTGCGCCGCCGCTCGTTCCGCAGCGGGCCGACTATCCCGCTTCGGGCGCGGAACGGCAACGTCTGTCCGCTGGACGACGTTCGGGCTCGCAGCGTGGGGTCGATCTGGGCTAAACTGAAACGGCCAGACTTCGCCGCTATCAGCCAAGGACCGGAAAGGAGTTGGATCTGCCGTGCAGCCGAAGCCGGAGGACTACGATTACGAGCTGGACCAGGCGCTGTCCGCCACGGTCGGTATCAAGACGATCGTGCCCGAGGATGCCTTCACCGCGGGAACGCTCGGCACGGAGCGCCATGGCAATGGCGTGCTGATCCGCAGCGACGGGCTGGTGCTCACCATCGGCTATCTCGTCACCGAGGCCGAGACCGTGTGGATCTCCTACAGCGGCAACCGCGTCGCGCAGGGACATGTGCTGGCCTACGACCAGGAGACCGGCTTCGGGCTGGTGCAGGCGCTGGCGCGGCTCGATCTGCCCGCCTTGACGCTCGGCAACTCCAGCGAGGCCCAGGTCGGCGACGACGTCGTGATCGCCGGCTCCGGCGGCCGGCAGCACTCGCTGGCGGCGCGCATCATCGCCAAACAGGAGTTCGCCGGCTACTGGGAGTATGTGCTCGACGAGGCGATCTTCACCTCGCCCGCGCATCCCAATTGGGGCGGCACCGCGCTGATCGACCAGGCCGGCGATCTCATCGGCATCGGCTCGCTGCAGATCCAGCAAGTCTCCTCGAGCCGGCGCACGGCCGACGCCAACATGGTCGTGCCCATCGACCTCCTGAAGCCGATCATGCAGGACCTGCTCACCATCGGGCGGCCGAACAAGCCGGCGCGGCCATGGCTCGGCATCTATGCGAGCGAGGTCGGCAACAGCGTTGCCGTCCTCGGGCTCGCCATCGGCGGGCCGGCCGAGGAGGCCGACGTGAGGGCGGGCGACATCGTGCTCAAGGTTGGCGGCACGCCGGTGAAGGACTTGCCGGGCCTGTTCCGGCACGTGTGGGCGCTGGGACAGGCCGGCGTGGAGGTGCCCCTGCTCGTCAACCGCGAGGGCGAGACCTTCGAGGTCGCGATCAAGTCGGCGGATCGCCGCCGCTTCCTCAAGGGACCTGTGCTGCACTGACGTTGCAGTGAGGGCCCCGGCAAGAACCGGAAAAATCTCGGGGAACACCTCGCCGTATCACGCGATCGTGAGCGGATGATGCGTGGCGTGCGCTGATGGTCTGTTGTCGAGTGACGGTCCGTCCTGGCCGGATTGCGATGCCGGGCAGGCGGGTTCGTCAACGCGTTTCCCGATGGCGCCGCCGTGGTCGTATTGCGACTCCTGCTTCTGGCACTCGTGCTGCTCGCGCCGGCAAGCGTTCGCGGCCACGTCAACGACCGGGGCATGGACTACGGGTCCTTCAAGGACAGCACCGGCATTCCCTGCTGCAACGACAAAGACTGTCACCCCGCCGAGAAGTTCCTCGAGACCGTCGAGAACGGCCGCGAGGTCATCCGCCTGCTCATCGACGGCCTGTGGATCACCGTGCCGCGCGCCTTCGTCATCGAGCAGCATGCAACCGATGGCAGAGCGCATTGGTGCGGGATCAAGCTCAAGGCCAATGACGGCAACCCCTGGCGCCCCGGCACCCGCTGCGTGATCCTCCCGCCCCGGTATATCTAGGCTCTCGGACAGGCGGCCCGCTTCACATGGGGCTGCGGCCGGTGGCGCCCTCGGCGGCGGCTCGCGCCGGCAGTCGAAGGTGCGCGCGCGGCCGTCGGCGATCTGTCGCGCCAGGGTGATGGCGTCGTGGTTGGCCAGCGCGTCGATATAGGCCACGTGGCAGGTCTCGTTCGTGCTCACCTTCGACACCACCAGCACGTCGCCCTTGCGGCCATCGACGGCGGTGTGGAAGCGAACGATGATGGCGTAGGGGATCTGCCTGTCGCCGCGCCGGTCGAAGCGCCACTCGATGGTGGCGCGCTCGCTGCCGCGCTCGAAGATCGAGTTGAAGGGCCCGAGCGTCTGGCTTGCCGCGCGGCGCATCTCAGGCTCCGGGCCGGCGCTCACGAACTGCCTCAGGTCGCCTTCGGCGACATACACGGGATAGCCGGGCAGCCCCTCGCAGCGCCATGCGCCGCCATCGCGGTGCCGTTTGACGCGCTTGCAGATCTTGAGGTCGACGGTCGTGTAGAGGCTCTTCACGGGATTGGCCGCAGCCGGCGGCGGGGCCAGTGCCAGGGCGAGAGCTGAAGCAATCACGGCGGCGAGCGTGCGCACGCTTCCTCCTTTCGCGACGGCGGGTCTCGGCTGCGATCCGGCGCAATTCATACCATGCCGCGGCGCTGAAATCTCCTCATCGGTCGCAGGTTTGCACCGGGCCGCCCTTCCGCGCGGGGACAGGCGTTGCTATACCCGCTCTTGATACGGCAAAGGTCGATCCCATGGGCAAGATGAAGATCGTCGTGACCGGCGCAGCGGGGCGCATGGGTCGCGAGCTTGTGCGCGCGGTGCACGGCAGGGAGGACTGCGTGCTTTCGGGAGCCCTCGAGCAGAAGGGTTCCCTGGCGCTGGGGCAGGACGCGGGCCTCCTCGCGGGCCTCGGCAGGCTCGGCGTGCTGATCACGGACGATGCGCTGGAGGCGTTCGCCAAGTCCGACGCGGTGCTCGACTTCACCGTGCCGGCGGCCTCCGTGGAGTTCGCCGGGCTCGCCGCCAACGCCCGCATCGTGCATGTGCTCGGCACCACCGGCCTCGGGCCGGAGCACGATGCCAAGATCGCCGCGGCCGCCCGCCACGCCACCATCATCGCCGCCGGCAACATGAGCCTCGGCGTCAACCTGTTGACCGCGCTGACCAGGAAGGTGGCCGCCGCGCTCGACGCCGACTTCGACATCGAGATCTTCGAGATGCATCACCGCCACAAGGTCGACGCGCCGTCCGGCACGGCCCTGATGCTGGGCAAGGCCGCAGCCGAGGGACGCGGCGTCGATTTCGACAAAGCCAGCGTGCGTGGACGCGACGGGCACACGGGCGAGCGGCGACGCGGCGATATCGGCTTTGCCTCGCTCAGAGGCGGCAGCGTGGTCGGCGACCACACCGTCATCTTCGCCGCCGATGGGGAGATCGTGGAGCTCACGCATCGCGCCGGGGACCGCGGCATCTTCGCGCGCGGCGCGGTCAGGGCCGCGCTGTGGGGCCGCGGCAAGCCTCCCGGCCTCTATTCCATGATGGACGTGCTGGGCATCGAGAGCGCACCGCCGGCGCGCTGACGAGCAGGCCGATGTGAGGAACGTGCAATGCGGATCATTCGCGCCGCCGCAGTCATGCTCGCACGCGCGTTCCTTGTGGTGGTGATGGTTGGCACGAACTCGGTTGAAGCCGAGGATGAAGGTCCGGTGCCCGAGCGCGTCACCTTCCTGAGCGCCGATGGCCACACCACGCTCGTCGGTTATCTCTACGAGCCCACGCCGATGCCGGCGGCGCGAGTGCCGGGCGTGGTGATGATGCACGGCCGCGCCGGTGCCTACTCGAGCCGCGCCCATGGCGTCTACAATGCGGCCACACTGTCCAAGCGCCACAAGGCGTGGGGCCGCCTATGGGCCAAGGCTGGCTACATCGCCGTTCTCGTCGACGGCTTCGGTCCGCGCGGCTATCCGGCGGGCTTTCCGCGCCATAGCTACGGTCGCCGGCCCAAGGCGCTCAACGAGGTGACGATCCGGCCGCTCGACGCCTACGGTGCGCTTGCCTATCTGCGCGCGCGGCCCGACGTGATCCCGGACCGCATCGGCCTGCAGGGCTGGTCGAACGGCGGCAGCGCGGCGATCTCCGCCATGCACGTCGAGGCGCCCGGCATCACCTCGCCGACGCCGCTGACCGGCTTCCACGCCGGGCTTGCGTTCTATCCCGCCTGCGGCCTCAAGGGCCGCTTCGACGATGCCCCGTTCCGCCCCTACGCGCCGGTGCTGGTCTTGCACGGCACGGACGACGAGGAGGTCTCCCACGAGCGCTGCGCCGACCTCGTGCAGGAAAGCCGGGACCACGGCGGCGCCGTCGAGCTCGAGCTCTACCCCGGCGCCACGCATAGCTTCGACACGCCCACCCGCAAGCGCCAGCGGATCGAAGCCAACGCGGACGCCCGCGAAGACGCCATCGACCGCTCCCTGCGCTTTTTCGCGCGCCATCTGGGATCTGGGGCGCGCGAATAGCGGAACCCCGACAATGGAAGATTGCGGCGCACAGCCGGACCGCTTGCCCATCAGCTCTTGGCGCTGTCTCGCGCCCCGCGCAGCAGCGACACACCGGTCATCTCCGCCGGCTGCGGCAGGCCCATCAATTGGAGCAGCGTCGGCGCGATGTCGGCGAGGCGCCCGTTGGCGAGCGCAGCTTCGCCTGCACCCACGACCAGCACCGGCACGGGATTGGTGGTGTGGGCGGTATGCGGGCCGCCGGTCTTGGGATCGCGCATCATCTCGCAATTGCCGTGGTCGGCGGTGACGAGAAGTGCGCCGCCGGCCTTGCCTATCGCCTCGGCGAGCCGCCCAAGCCCCGTATCGACCGTCTCGACCGCCTTGATCGCCGCCGCGAGCAACCCGCTATGCCCGACCATGTCGGGGTTGGCGTAGTTGAGCACGATCAGGTCGTATTTGCCCGAGCCGATGGCGGCCACTGCCTTCTCCGTCACCTCCGGCGCCGACATCTCCGGCTGCAGGTCGTAAGTCGCCACCTTCGGCGACGGCACCATGATGCGGTCCTCGCCCGCGTAGGGCTCCTCGCGCCCGCCATTGAGGAAATAGGTGACGTGCGGATACTTCTCGGTCTCGGCGATGCGCAGCTGCGTCCGGCCCGCCTTGGCGACGACCTCGCCCAGCACATTGGCCATGCTCTGCGCCGGAAAGATCGTGGCGAGGAACGCGTTGAGCTTGTCGCTGTATTCGGTCATGCCGGCAGCGGCTGCGAAGCTCACGCGGCGCCGGCGCTCGAAGCCCGAGAACGCGGGATCGAGCAGGGCGCCGAGGATCTCGCGCACGCGATCGGCGCGGAAGTTGAACGACAGCACGCCGTCGCCGTCGCGCATGCCGCCGTAGCCGCCGACGACAGCGGGGAGAATGAACTCGTCGCTCACGTCATGGGCATAGGCGTCGGCGACCACCGCGCCAGCGTCCGGGAAGCGCGCGCCCGACGCATCCACCAGGGCATCGTAGGCCTTGACCACCCGCTCCCAGCGATTGTCGCGGTCCATGGCGTAGTAGCGGCCACAGACCGTGGCGATAGGAACCGAGTCCGGCAATGCCGCACGCAGCTTCTCGAGATACTCGCCCGCCGACCTGGGCGGCGTGTCGCGCCCGTCCGTGAAAGCGTGCACGACCGTCGGCACACCGGCGGCGGCCAGGATCTTGGCCAGCGCCGCGGCATGGTCCTGGTGAGAGTGCACCCCGCCCGGCGACACGAGACCCATCAGGTGGCAGGTGCCGCCCGTTTCCTTGAGGCGCGCGATCAGGCCGCGCAACGCCGCCGCCCGCTCGATCTCGCCCTTTGCAATCGCCTGGCTGATGCGCGGCAGATCCTGCACGACCAGGCGGCCCGCGCCGATGTTGAGGTGCCCGACCTCGGAGTTGCCCATCTGGCCATCCGGCAGCCCGACGTCCTTGCCCGAGGTGTGCAGGAAAGCATGCGGGCAGGTCGCCCACAGGCGGTCGAAGGCGGGCGTGCTGGCCTGGCGCACGGCATTGTCGGCGGCCTCCTCGCGCCAGCCCCAACCGTCCAATATCACCAGCATCACCGGGCGGCGTTGCTGCATCTGGGCTCCTTCGTGCTTCACCACGTCGCGCTGCAGACGCGAAGCAGCCTGCGCTCATGACACGTCAGATGTTGTAAATTGGGGGTTCTTCTGCGCGATTGCAGCCCCAGCGTCAATCGGCGGCGCCCCGGCGCCGGGCAGCAAGCGCGTGCGTGGTCAATTGTCTAAGGGGGAATGGGCAAATGGCAATGGAAGAGGTGATCGAGCGCTTGGGCTCGGATAGCGAGACGCGCAACAAGTGGATCGGCGTCTATATCGGCATCCTGGCCGTGCTGCTCGCGATCTGCGGGGTGGGCGGCGGCAACGCCACCAAGGATGCGACCCGGGCCCACATCGAGGCGGCCGACACCTGGGCCTTCTTCCAGGCCAAGAATATCCGCCGCCAGTCGATCCGGCTTGCCACCGACGAGCTCGAGCTTCGGCTGCTCTCCGGGCCCGACATGCCCGCGCCGGCACGCGAGGCCATCACCAACAAGATCACCGAGTACCGCACCACGGTTCAGCACCTCACCTCCGAGCCGGGGAAGCAGGAGGGGCTCGACGAGCTGTTCGCGAAGGCCAAGGCGCTGGAGCGCGAGCGCGACATCGCGCTGCGCAAGGACCCCTACTTCGACTGGAGCCAGGCGCTGCTGCAGATCGCCATCGTGCTGGCCTCCGTGCACCTCATCATCGGCAGCATGCCGCTGCTGGGTCTGAGCGGGGGCTTGGGCGCCATTGGCGTGCTGCTCATGCTCAACGGCTTCACGCTGGCCGTGAAGCTGCCGTTCTTGGGATAGCGGTTCCCTCTCCCCATGCCGCTTCCAGCATGGGGAGAGGGCTAGGGTGAGGGGCAGACACACACGCCGACGTGAGCCAGCATCTGCCCCTCACCCCGACCCTCTCCCCGTGAAGGACGGGGAGAGGGGGTGCAGCGGCGCCCGCCGTGCGCTTGCGTCTCCGTGGTGCTCAAGCTAGCAATCCGTCTCCGACAACAGCATCTCTTGGGGAAACGCCGATGACCACGCACTCGCTCCTGCTCCTGCCCGGTGACGGCATCGGCCCGGAGGTGATGGCCGAGGTCGAGCGCCTGGTCGCCTTCTTCAACAAGAAGGGCAAGGTCCAGTTCGAGACCTCCACCGCGCTCGTCGGCGGCGCCTCGATCGACAAGCACGGCGTGCCGCTCACCAGCGAAGCGCTCGCCCTGGCCAATAAGGCGGATGCCGTCGTGTTCGGCGCGGTCGGCGGGCCCAAGTGGGACAAGGTGGCCTACGACATCCGGCCCGAGGCAGGCCTGCTGAAGCTGCGCAAGGACCTCGATCTGTTCGCCAACCTGCGCCCCGCCATCTGCTACCCGGCGCTGGCCGAGGCCTCCACCCTCAAGCGCGAGTACATCGAGGGGCTCGATATCCTGATCCTGCGCGAGCTCACCGGCGGCACCTACTTCGGCGAGCCCAAGGAGATCGTGACCTTGGAGGACGGCCAGAAGCGTGGCGTCGACACCACCGTCTACACCACGCGCGAGATCGAGCGCATCGCCCGCGTCGCCTTCGATCTCGCCCGCAAGCGCAAGAACAAGGTCCACTCGGCCGAGAAGCGCAACGTCATGAAGACGGGTGTGCTATGGAACGAGGTCGTCACCGCATTGCATGCGCGCGAGGCCAAGGACGTCGAGCTGCACCACATCCTCGCCGACGCCTGCGCCATGCAGCTCGTGCGCAACCCCAAGCAGTTCGACGTCATCGTCTGCGACAACCTGTTCGGCGACATGCTGTCCGACGAGGCTGCGATGTTGACCGGTTCAATCGGCATGTTGCCGTCGGCCTCGCTCGGCGCCCCCGACGCCAAGACCGGCAAGCGAAAGTCGCTCTACGAGCCGGTGCACGGCTCCGCCCCCGATATCGCCGGCAAGGGCGTCGCCAACCCGATCGCGGCGATCTCCAGCTACGGCATGGCGCTGCGCTACTCCTACGGTCTCGCCAAGGAGGCCGACCTGATCGACAAGGCGATCTCCGGCGCGCTCGCTCGCGGCTTCCGCACCGCCGACATCATGCAGCCCAACATGCGCAAGGCCGGCACGGCGGAGATGGGCAAGGCGATCGTCGAGGAGATGGAGAAGCTCGCTGCCTGAGCCTATGATGGGCCGAGCAGAACTTTGCCCGGAGTTGCCAATGACGACCGAAGCCGCCGATGCCGGTACCAAAGTCAACGCCAAGCTCTCTGCCAAGGACGAGGTGCGCGCGCTCCTCGACCGCCTGCCCGACAACGTGACGCTGGAGGACATCCAGTATCACCTCGATGTCGTGGCTAAGGTGCTCGAGGCCGAGGCGCAAATAGGCCGCGGAGAGGGCCTCACGCAGGAAGAATTCGACCGCCGGTTCGCGAAATGGCTCACCAAATAGTTTGGACGCCGGCGGCGGAAGCCGACATTGATGAAATTGGCCAATACTTGGAGAGGGTCGCCTCTCCGGCAGTCGCAACGTCGGTTGTTACGAAGATACGGGCCGCGGCTTTGAAGTATGCTGATTTCCCCTTCTCGGCGCGTGTGATTCCCGAATTTCAGGATCCCAAGAGACGCGAGACTTTCGTCTACGAGTATCGACTGATGTACCGCGTCGAGGACAGCTGCATTTACATCATGCGGGTCGTGCATGGCAGACGCCTGCTTGAGAACGTACCTGGCAGCTTCGAGGAACTGGTACAGGAGCCCTACCAGGCAGCATGAGCACCAAACCCCACGACTGGTCGGCCGATGTGTTCCGCGAAATGAAGGCGCGGCGCATCGATACCGTCTGCACCATCCCCGACGGCGGCCTCACCCAGCTTCTCAACGCGATCGAGGCGGACAAAGCCCTGCGCCTCGTCACTCTCACCACGGAGGAGGAGGGCATCGGCATCGCCACCGGCTGCTGGCTCGGCGGCGGGCGCCCGATGATCGCCATGCAGTCCTCCGGCGTCGGCAACTGCATCAACGCGCTGGGACTGCCGGCCGCCTTCCGCGCGCCCTGCCTGATGCTGGTGACCATGCGCGGCCAGTGGGGCGAGTTCAACCCGTGGCAGGTGCCGATGGGCCAGGCGGCGAAGCCCGCGCTCGAAGCCATCGGCGTCAAGTGCTTCCCCGTCGACAAGCCGGGCGAGGTCGGGGAGACGTTCGCGGCCGCCGCCGATCTTGCCTTCAACAGCCGTGTGAGCGCCGCCGTGCTGGTCAGCCAGCGCGTCATCGGCGCCAAGGGGTTCGGTCAGCAATGAGCGCGCAACCTGGGGCCTCGAACAAGACCTCGAACAAGATCAGTCGCCGGCCGTTCGTCGCCGACCTGCTGGCGCACCGCGGCAACGCGCTGATCGTGCCCGGCCTCGGCAGCCCGACCTGGGACATCTTCGCCGCCGGCAACTCGGCCGAATACCTCTACTCGTGGGGCGGCATGGGGCTCGCCGTGCCGACGGCGCTCGGCATTGCTCTGGCGCAGCCCAAGCGGCGCGTCGTGTGCATCACCGGCGACGGCGAGATCATGATGGGCATCGGCGCGTTGGCCGTGGTCGGCGATCAGGCCCCGGAGAACCTCGCCATCCTCGTGCTCGACAACGAGAGCTTCGCCGAGACCGGGCGCCAGCGCGGGCTCACCGCCAACCGCATGGACATCGCCGCCACCGCCAAGGGCTTCGGGCTCAGGGAGGCGCGAACGGTCACCGAGCAGGGCGCCGCCGCTGCGCTGGCCGATTTCCTGTTCAAGGCGCCGGGCCCCGTGCTGGCGGTCGCCAAGATCGCCGTCACCGACGAGCCCTGGCAGCTGCCGGAGAAAGACGGCACCACCATCGGCCATCGCTTCCGCGCGGCCTTGGGCCTCGAGAAAGCGTGAAGGCACGGGCAGACATCAATCCTGCGGGTCGAACGCAGCGCGATCTTGTGCGTGATGGAAGAGGGCTAGAATGGTGATCGTATCGGATTCCGCGTCTACTCGGTAGAAGATGACGAACGGTGTCTTGACGATCCACGCCTCGTAGATCCCTCGCTCTTCAATGTACTTTCCGGCGGACGGCTGTGCCGCAAGGCGTTCGAATATGAAGGTTTCGACGCGAGCAAAAGTGCGCTCGGCCACGTCACGCCCGAAATGACGTATGCCGTATTCGAGCTGCCCGGCGATGTCCGCTTCGACGCGAGCGGAGAGAACGATCCTCATGTCCGCTTGAAATTGAAGCGCTTCGCAAGCCTCTCGAATGCCTCGCCGCCGTCGACGACCTCGCCGCGGTCGGCTTGCGCGATGCCTTCGTCGAGTTGAGCGCGCTGGTCGACTGACAAACGGCCATAGTAGGTGTCGTCGAGAAGCCCGGCCTGCTGCATGTGCTCGATGAGCTCGCGGCGCTCCTCGGGCGACAGCTGCGCGACCAGCTCCACAATTCGCGCTTGTGTCTTTGTCATGGCCGTAGGATAGCACATCGGGAGCCGCACCTGCCACCAACGGCCTTGGTGGCATTCATCGCCAGGAAAGCCATGACCAAGCCAGCGCCGCAGGAAGCTGCCATCACCAATTGGCTCGCCACCCAGAAGGACGCGATGCTCGCGCTCCTGCGCGATCTCGTGAACACCGAGAGCGGCAGCTACGACCGCGCCGGCGTGGAGGCCGTCGGCGAGCGGCTCATCCGCTTCTTCACCGAGGAGGGGCTCGTCGTCGAGCGCGAGCCGCACGAGACGTTCGCGCCGGCGATCCACGTCAAGCTCGACGAGACGCGCGCCAACGAGAAGCCGATCGTGCTGATGGGACACCGCGATACGGTGTTCCCCAAGGGCGAAGTGGAGCGGCGGCCGTTCCGCATCGAGGACGGCCGCGCCTACGGGCCCGGCGTCGTCGACATGAAAGGCGGTCTCGTCCTCAACGCCTTCGTGCTCGCGGCCTTCAAGCGCTTCGGCGGCGCTCCGGCCCCGCTCGCAGGCCTCGTCACGGCGGACGAGGAGATCGCCTCGCCCTCCTCGCGACCCGTCATCGAGCGCGTGGCGCGGCATGCCCGCTGCGTCCTGAACTCGGAGCCCGGCCGCCCGACCGGCAACATCGTCACCGGACGCAAGGGCGGCGTGTTCATGCGCTTCGAGGTGCTCGGCAAGGCGGCTCATTCGGGCGGCAACTTCGAGAAGGGCATCAGCGCCATCGGCGAGCTCGCCCATAAGATCGTCGCCATGCATGCCTTGACCGACCTGAAACGCGGCATCACCGTCAACGTCGGCGTCGTCAAGGGCGGCCAGTCCGTCAACACCACTGCGCCCGAGGCGGAGGGCCTGATCGACCTGCGCTACGTTGCGCCTGCGGATCGTGCCTGGGCGCTCGCCGCGCTCCAGGAGATCGTCGATCGCGCGACCGTGCCCGGAACCAAGGCCACGCTCGAGATCAGGGGTGAGTTCCTGCCGCTGACGACGACGCCGCAGGCGGAGGAGCTGTTCGCCGTCTATCAGGCCGCCGCGGGCGACGCCGGCCTCAAAGTGAGCGGCGAGTTCTCCGGCGGCTGCGCCGATTCCGGCTTTACGGCCGGCGTGGGCTGCCCGACGTTGTGCGCGGTCGGCCCCGTGGGCGGCAACGCACACACGCCCGAGGAGTATCTCGAGGTCGACAGTCTCGTGCCGCGTGCGCAGGCATTGGCCTTGACGATCCTGCGGCATGCCGGCAGCGGCATGATTAATGCCGCTCGCGGGTCGCGCAGGCACTCCACTAGAGCATCAAATCCTTAAGCTTGGGACGGCAGGATCGTTTGCACGTGCCGGTTTGCACCGTACACGATCCAGGCCAGTGTGATCCCTATCGTTCAGTAGCGTGATCGAGAGATGCGCCCAAGACAACCTCTCATCGAGCGCCGCAAATCGGCGCGCGCGGCCATGGCGATCAATGCCTTCGTTCATTGCCATGGCCATTTTCAGAATGCCAAGATTACCGACTTTTCGGCGGGCGGGATGCGCCTGAGCGGCACCTTCGGGCTGCATACGCGTGATCCCGTCGAGATCGAGCTGATATCGGGCACGAAGCTGGCCGGCCGTGTGATCTGGTCGCTCGGCGAGCGGGCCGGCATCACGTTCCTGGAGCCGCTCGGAGAAAACCATCCGGCCATGATCGAGCTGACCCAAGCCATCGCGGCCAAAACCCGCGAGTCCCGAGCGTGCGGATAGCGGATATCCGGCAACCGTCGGAGAATTCATTCCTTAGGTTTCGTCCGAGAGGATCGTTCGCCAGGAGACGAGACAAGGGCTGGGCGCGCGCGACACCGACAAGATCGAAGGATTATTTCTTCCCGTGAGTTTTTTCACTCGTCTGATGGCCGCGATGACCGTTCTGGTGGTGCTCACCGCGGGCATCATCGGGTTCCTGTCCAGCCGCAACATCGAAGCGATCACGACCCCGCGGGCGCTCGATCACATCGATTCACGCATTCGTCTCCTCGCTGCTGAGCTCGAGGATGCGGTCCGCAGCGCGCGCGCCGACATCATCGGATTCCGATCTGCGGTCGCGGTAGAGGGGATTGTCAAGGCCAGCGGCGCTGGCGGTGCCGGCGATGGAATAACGCTCGACGAGTGGCGGACACGCCTGGCGCGCCGGTTCGCCGCCGAGCTTGCGGCCAAATCGAGCTACGGCCAGTTTCGCCTCATCGGCATCGCTGACGGCGGCCGCGAAATCATTCGCGTCGACCGTTCCGGGCCGAATGACGAGATCCGAATCGTCCCCGATGCCGAACTTCAGCGCAAGGGCGATCGCATCTATTTCCTGGATGCCATCCGCCTGCCGGCTGGCGAAGTCAGCATCTCTCCGATCGAGCTCAACCGGGAGCATGGCGCCGTAGAGGTGCTGCACGTTCCCGTGATACGGGCGGCGGCCTCGATCTTTGGAAAGGATGGAGAGCCGTTCGGCATCATCATAATCAACATCGACCTGCGATCCGCCTTCTCCCGTATCCGTGCCGCGGCAGCCCGCAACGGCGATCGTATCTACCTTACGAACGAGCGCGGCGACTACCTTCTCCATCCCGATCCCTCCAAGGAGTTCGCCTTCGTATTCGGCAGGTCATCGCGACTGCAGGACGACTTTCCGCAGCTTAATCCCGCTTCGGCTGCCCCGCTGGCGCCGGCGATCATTCGTGATCGAGCCGGAAGGGCGTTCGGCGCTGCCATGGTTTCGGTTCGGTTGGCCCAGGGCCCGCGCGTCGCGCTGGTCGCGATGGCGCCCTATTCAAGGATCCTGGCCGCAAGCAGAGGTGTTCGCGGGGCCACTGCGCTGGCGGGCATCGTCGCGGTACTGCTGGCGATTGTGCTCGCCATTCTGCTCACGCGCTCGCTCGCCAAGCCGATTGTCCAGATGACCCGCGCCGTGGAAGCCTTCGGGCGCGGCGAGCCGATGCAAATGCCGACCAGCGCGACGGGCGAGATCGGCCTGCTCGCCAACGCCTTCCAGCGCATGGGGGTCGACGTGCGCGAGAAGACCGCAGCGCTCGCCAAGGAAACCGCGGAACGGCAGCGCATATTCGAGACTTCGCTCGATCTGATCCTCATCACGGACCCGCAGGGGCGCTATCTGCAGGTGAGCCCCAGCTCTACGGTCATTCTGGGCTACGAGACGTCGGAGATGATCGGTCGCAGCGCCGCCGATTTCATCTACCGCGACGATCTGGAGCCGATCCGCCAACAAATGCGGCTCGCGCGCCGCGGCTACCAGATCCGCAACTTTCCGACGCGCTACCTGCACCGTGACGGCCGCATCGTCACGCTGGTGTGGTCGGGCGTGTGGTCAAAGCCCGAGCAGCGATACTTCTTCATCGGCCGGGACATGACCGAACATGAGCTGATGGAGGAGAAGTTCCGCCTTGCGGTCGAGGCCTCGCCGAGCGGCATGTTCATGACCGATGCGGAGGGCCGCATCATGATGGTCAATGCCGAAGCCGAGAAGCTCTTCGGCTACGAACGAGACGATTTGCTCGGACAGCCGATCGAGATGCTCCTGCCCCACCACCTGCGCGACGCCCACCAGGCCCACCGCAAGACCTTCTCCGCCGCGCCCGCCGTGCGGTTGCTCGGCAGTCGGGACCTGTTCGGGCGGCGCAAGGACGGCAGCGAGTTCCCAGTGGAAGTGGGCCTCAACCCGATCCAGACCCAGGATGGCTTGGTGGTTCTGAGCGTGGTGGTCGACGTCACCGAGCGCAAGCGTGTCGAAAGGCTCAAGAGCGAGTTCGTCGCCACCGTCAGCCACGAGCTGCGCACCCCACTGACCTCGATTGCCGGGTCCCTCAAGCTGCTCGAGAGCGGTGCAATCGGACAACTGCCCGGCCCGGTCGAGCGCCTGGTCGGGATCGCCCTCGACAACAGCCTTCGCCTATCGCGCCTGGTCGACGACATTCTCGACATCCAGAAGCTCGAAGCAGGGAAGGTGAACTTCAATCTCGAACGCACCGATGTGAAAGCGGTGGTGCGGCAGGCGATCGAGGCCAACGGCGCCTTCGCCGACGCCTACGACGTCAAGATGCAGCTGGACGAGGAAGCCGCCGATGCAGCCGTGGACGCCGACCCGGATCGGCTCATGCAGGTGCTGCTCAACCTGCTGTCCAATGCCGTCAAGTTCTCCCCCACCGGCGAGGAGGTTTCGGTCGCCATCGCTCGCAGCGGCGATTCCGTGCGGATCGGTGTGCGCGACCGCGGGGATGGAATCCCCGAGGAGTTCAGGAGCTGCATCTTCGAAAAATTCGCGCAGGCCGACGGCACCGATGCGCGGCGTCGCGGTGGCTCGGGCCTGGGCCTGAGCATCGTCCGGCAGATCGTGACCCGGCTCGGCGGCACGATCGGCTACGAATCCGCCCCAGGCGGCGGCACCATCTTTACGGTCGAGCTGCCGCTGTTTGGCCGCACGGCCGAAGGCGTCGTCGGCGGGAACGAGCCGTCGCCAGCCGCCTCGGGCACCGCGCAGCGGCCGGGGGCGGCAGCCTGACGGGTCGGGCTCCGGTCGCAGAAGCCCCTGTTTTTCAAGAGAATTACGGCGATCTTTCCGCGCCGGCGGGCGCCATTGCGTGCTGGTCGGCAAGACGGGCTATCGACCCTCCTGCAAGCAGGACGACATCAACCGTGTGATGATCTCGCTCGCCAAGTCCGGCAAGCACGTGGTGCGGCTCAAGTCCGGCGATCCCATGATCTTCGGCCGCGCCGGCGAGGAGATCGCCGCGCTGGCTCGCGCGGGCATTCCGTTCGATGTCGTGCCCGGCGTCACGGCCGCGCAAGGCGCCGCCGCAAGCCTCAAGGTCTCGCTGACGGAGCGGGCTTCCGCGCGGCGCGTGCAGTACATCACGGGTCACGCGAAGGGTGGCCGGCTGCCCGCCGACATCGACCTTGCCGCCGTGGCCGATCCGCGCGCGACGACGGCCGTCTATATGCCGCTGGGCACGCTCGGCGATCTCGTGCATCGGCTGCTCGCGGCCGGTGTCGAGCCCACCCGTCCGGTCGCCGCCGTCTACAATGCGACGCGGGCCGACGAACGCGTGATCCATGGAACGCTCTATTCGATCAAGGCCCGTGTCGGTTCCATCGAGGCCGGCGGACCATGTATCGTGTTCATCGGGTCCGTTTTGCGCGGGCAGGTTGACGATGGCGCAATCGTCCCGTCGAACGCTGCGTCAGCTCGAGGGGCCCAGCGTCAGCATCTCGGTGGACGATTTCGGCACCGGCAGATCTGAGGCCGACCGGGCAAGGCCACCGCGTCTCAGCCCCGAATAAATATTCGTGATGTCAATAAGCTGGCGACTCGCAAATGATGGTGGAGCCGAGGAGGATCGAACTCCTGACCTCCGCAGTGCGATTGCGGCGCTCTCCCAGCTGAGCTACGGCCCCAAGGTCGGCGTCATTTAGGTTGCGGGGCTCGGCGATGTCAACCAGCCAGGGCTGGCGGCGCCCTCGTGCCCGCCCTGCAAGGGCTTTTCGCACGGCGTCGCCGCACCGAATCGGAGGCCCCGAGCCGCATTTCGCAGCCGGCAAATCGATGAGCTGGTTCCTGCGATGCGCCGTAGCCGCCGCATGTGCCGGGCGCATGAGCAGGGGCCAATCCGGGGCGGGCACCTCTTGCGGGCGGCGCCATCGGCCATTACACCTCAGCGCCAGCGGCGGACGGCACAGAGGGACCCATGATCGAGCTCCTCGGTTTCATCAGCGGGTTGATCACGCTTTACATCTACATCATCATTGCCGGCGCGGTGATGAGCTGGCTGATCGCATTCAATGTGGTGAACCCCTACAACCAGTTCGTCCGCTCGCTGTGGCAGGCGCTCAACGCGGTGACCGAGCCGCTCTTGCGCCCTATCCGTCGTCTGATGCCCGACCTTGGAGGCATCGACGTTTCGCCCGTGATCCTCATCATCTGCTGCTGGTTCCTTCAGAGCGTGCTCCTCCCGGTGCTGGCAAGGCAGCTCCTTTGACGCGTGAGCGTTCGGTGCCGATGCGGTCAGTTGCGCGCCGGCAGCGAACGGCGGCGGAAGGCGTCACCATTCGCGTGCACGCCAAGCCCAAATCGGCGCGAGACGGCGTGGACGGGGTAGAGGAGACGCCGGACGGGCCCGTGCTCAAGGTGCGTGTGCGCGCCGTCGCCGCGGAAGGGCAGGCGAACAAGGCGATCGGTCAGGTGGTGGCGCAATGGCTGGGCGTCCCCAAGTCGCGGGTCGCCGTATCGGCCGGGGGCAAGTCCCGTTTCAAGACGCTCACCGTCGCGGGCGATGCCACCGAGCTCGAACGCCGCATTGCCGAGCGGGTGTCCGGCCTCGCCGGCAAATAGCTCGACGACGGCAAGCGGGGTCTGGGTCCGGCCTCGCCGTGGGCGACCCCGCCTGCGCGTGCAGCCCCTTGATCAGCTCTGCGCGGTGATGATGTCCTTCCAATTGTCACGAAGCCGGCGCATGCGGTTCGCGCGCCGCCGGGCCCGCGACCACCATCCCTGGTTCGCCTCTTCCAGTTTGCAGTAGAGCGCGCAGCCTTCTCTCTTCTTGTTGTCCTTGTTGGCGTGACAGAGCGCAATGAGGTTGTTTTCGGTTGCGCTGCGCTCCGTATAGTCGACGTCGCCAGACAGGTTCTTGGGCGCATATTTCGCGTACCTGTCCTGATCGACCAGGCTGAGCCGGCCCAGCCGTTCCTTGACGCTCCAATGCACCCGTCCATCGAGGATGGCGTCTGCGCGCGGCGCCGTGTCGCCCGCGCCCGCGGCGGCCTTCAGGGCCTTCGGAATCGCGCGGACATACGGCAACAGGCTGCTGACCCACCACCCTCTGTAGGACCGATAGGCCGAGCAGGCCGAGCAGGGCCAGAAATGCGCGGCAATGTAGTCGTTTTCGAACTCCAGCTTCGTCTTGTCCTGCACGCGCGAGATCATCCAGATCAGTGCCTGATCGGAAAGGCCGGTCTGCTTGTAGCCGCCGCCCACATTGGCGTGCGCGCCCGCAAACCACACCTGCTCCACGATCGGCTCCGCCAACGACCCTTCGCCGGCGGATGTGCTTCTGGGCACCCAAGCAGTTGCCGAGAACGAACGCCGGCGCTCGTCGATGGCCATCGCGTGAAAGCCATACTCGATGCGTCGGCCGATCTCGTTGTCGCGAAAGTTGCGCGTCCACGACGTGATCATCCGCGCCAGGCCGCTGAGGCCCATCCCCGTGGGGACCCCGTACGACCCCACCGTGTCCCAGACGGCCACGCACTTGACGACCTTGCCGTTCTTGGGCGGCGGGTAGACCATGTCCTTGATCTTGTCCTCGTCTTCCTTGCGTCCTTGGGCGCTCTTCTTGTAGTGCGCCCAGAACTTCTCCACCTCGCCGAAGCTCGACACTTTGGGGATGCCGCCGATGGCGCCGATCACGCCCGCCAGAGCGCGCGCCGTGTAGGCGCCGCGCGAGAAGCCGAAGATGTAGATCTCGTCGGGGGGATCGTCGGGCGTCTCGCCGGTGTTGTAGTTGAAGGAGAGGAACGTGAGCCCGCGCTTGACGTTGCCCTTGAGGCCGGCGCCGAACACGCCGCCCAGGAACTGGTCCATCCGGCCTCCGCTGCCCACGCCGGAGTTGTAATAGGCGATCTGCGGGACGCCATCCTTCGCGACGAGCTTCACGGACTGGCCGATCCGCACCACGTTGGTGACCTCATCCGGATTTGCGAGCGTGTTCCATGTGCCGTCATAGCAAACGATGAGACGCTTCATGTCTTCCCCCAGGATGGACGCTTACGCACTTTCGTTCGGGCAGCAGGCCCGAACCGCTCCGGTCCGCGGATTGCTACGCCCTGCAGTCGTCGCAGGCTCGATCGTGAAAGCTTCAGCACGCGCGTTACGCGACGATGACGATTGCCCCTTTGGAGACCTTGGGTTTGGGCCGCGAAGCGTGGCCGACGAGCATCGGCGCCACGAACTGATCCCGGGCGCACGCCTTCGTAAAGTAACGTTTCCGCACTCGACGCTGCCCGGCCAGCGCAAGAGCGGATCATGAACGGCGCTCAGGCGCCGCCTCGCGCGTGCCGCCGCGGCCGACTGCATGCCGGCGGGATTGTAGGGAAACCGGGTCGTGGTTCGACGAGCGTGGGCTCGGCGCGCGACGGTCAAGGATGCTAGAAGCCTCACCGGCACGCGATTCTGCGCCTGATGCGCAGTAGCTGGGAGACGGCCGGCATGACGGCAACCATCATCGACGGCAAAAAAATCGCGGCGGCGCTGCGGCAGGAAATTGCGGCCGGCGTCGAGGCCCTGAAGCGCGACCGCGGCGTCACGCCGGGCCTCGCGGCGGTGCTTGTGGGCGACGATCCGGCGAGCCAGGTCTATGTGCGCACCAAGGCCAGGGCCACGCGCGAGGCGGGCATGCTGTCCATCGAGCACAGGCTGCCGGCGGACACCTCCGGGGCTGCGCTGCTGGCGTTGATCGCCAAGCTCAACGCACAAGAGGACGTGCACGGCATCCTGGTGCAGCTGCCGCTGCCCGCCCACATCGACACCGCCGAGGTGATCGAGGCGATCGATCCGCGGAAGGATGTCGATGGCTTTCACCCCGTCAACGTGGGCCGGCTCGCGTCGGGCGCTCCTGCCATCGCGCCGTGCACGCCGACGGGTTGCGTGCTGCTTGCCAAGTCGGTGCAGGCGAACCTGGCGGGGCTCGAGGCTGTCATCATCGGCCGGTCCAACATCGTCGGCAAACCAATGGCGCAACTGCTGCTGGCGGAGAATTGCACCGTCACGATTGCTCATTCGCGTACGCGCGACCTGGCCGGCGTCGTGCGTCGCGCCGACCTGATCGTCGCTGCTGCGGGCCGGCAGGAGCTGGTCCGGGGGAGCTGGATCAAGCCGGGCGCGACCGTCATTGACGTCGGCATCCAGCGGGTGGCGGCGCCCGGCGGCGGGACGCGCCTCGTGGGTGACGTGGCGTTCGCCGAGGCGGCCAAGGTAGCGAGGGCGATCACGCCGGTGCCGGGCGGTGTCGGCCCCATGACGGTCGCCTGCCTGCTCAGGAACACGCTCCAGGCAGCAGGGCGCGCCGTTTGACCCCGCCGATGTGCTTTGGCAGGAGCGTCAGCCCTCGTAGCCCTCGATGATGACGAAGTCGGCGGTCGAGGCCTCGTCGCGGATCTTGGCGGCCGCCTGGTATTCCGGGGAATCGTGACAGGCCTTGGCGGTCGCGTAGCTGTCGAACTCGATGACGACATGGCGCCGGCCGCCGAGCCCACCCCGGACCACCTCGTTGTCACCGCTGCGGACCAGAAACCGTGCGCCGTATTTCTTCAGGGGCGCCGCGTTGGCCGCGACATAGTCCTTGTAGCGCTCCGGGTTCGTAATTTTGACATGTGCAATCCAGTAGCCTTTGGGCATACTTCACTCCTTGTCCGGCATGGGCAGGCGCCCGCTCGTTCTATCCGACAGCTCGCCTTGTTGTAAGACTTCGCTCCGCGCGTCGCCCGTGTGCGATGTGGGGGCGCGAGGTGGGGGCGCGATGTGCGGGATTGGCATCCACCGAGCGCATGTGCCATCCTGGACGCCGGCAAACTTTCATCGAGAGGCAGGTAAATGCGATACGAGGCGCCGAGTTCGATCGACCAGGCGGTTCAGCTGCTCGCCGGCGCAACCGAGGAAGCGCGCGTGCTTGCCGGCGGCACCGATTTGCTCGTGCAGATGCGGACGGACCTGGTCGAGCCGGGGCTGCTGATCGATATCAAGGGTATCGCCGAGCTGCGGCAGATCAAGGAGGAGGGTGGGGCTTTCCGCATCGGCGCGGCCGTCACGGGCGCGGAGCTCAAGGAGCATCCCAAGCTCAAGTCGGTCTGGCCGGGCGTCGTGGAGGCCGCCAACCTGATCGGCTCGACCCAGATCCAGGGGCGGGCCACCATGGGCGGCAACCTGTGCAACGGCTCGCCCGCCGCCGACAGCGTGCCGGCGCTGATTGCCGCCGGCGCCAAGGCCACGATCGTGGGGCCCAAGGGCCGGCGCGAGGTCCCCGTCGAGGACATCATGGTCGGCCCGCGCAAGCTGTCGCTGACCAAGGGCGAGATCATCGCCTCGTTCCTGCTGCCGGCCAAGCCTGCGCGCACGGGCGACGCCTACCTGCGCTTCATCCCGCGCACGGAGATGGACATCGCCGTGGTCGGCTGCGGCATCTGCCTGACGCTCGACACCAAGGGCGCCTGCACGGCCGCGCGCGTATCGCTCGGTGCGGTGGCGCCGCGTCCGCTGCTGGTGGCGCCTGCCGCCGCCGCGCTCGTCGGCAGCACGGTCGACGATGCGGCGCTCAAGAAGCTCGATGCCGCAGCCCGCGCCGCCTGTCAGCCGATCGACGACAAGCGCGGGACAAAGGATTACCGCATCAAGGTCGCGGGCGTGCTGGCGCGCCGCGCGGCACAGATCGCACTCGAACGGGCGAGGAAGAACTGATGGCGAAACATCATGTGGCCGCTACCGTCAACGGCGACGCGGTCGAATTTCTGTGCGAGACGGAGGACACGCTGCTCGATGTCTTGCGCGATCAGCTGGGCCTCACCGGCACCAAGGAAGGCTGCTCGACCGGCGACTGCGGCGCCTGCAGCGTGACCGTCGACGGGCGGCTGGTATGCTCCTGCCTGATGCTGGGCGTGGAGGCGAACGGCAAAGCGGTCGCCACCATCGAGGGCATGGCGCAGGGCGACCACCTGCATCCCCTGCAGAGGAAGTTCATCGAGCACGCGGCCCTGCAGTGCGGCATCTGCACGCCGGGCTTCCTCGTGGCGGCCAAGGCGCTGCTCGACAAGTCACCCAACCCGACCGAGACGGAATTGCGCTATTGGCTGGCCGGCAACCTGTGCCGCTGTACGGGCTACGACAAGATCGTGCGCGCCGTGCTCGATGCCGCCGCCGAGATGAGAGGAGCCTGACCCCATGCAAGAGAAGGTGAAGGACGCCCCGCACTCAGAGTTCAAGTGGGTCGGCACGCGCCCGGACAGGCCCGACGGCGTCGACAAGGTCACCGGCCGCGCCAAGTTCGGCGCCGATATGGCCATGCAGGGCCAGCTGGTCGGCAAGGTGCTCAGAAGCCCCCACCCGCACGCCCGCATCCGGTCGATCGACACCAGCGCGGCCGAGAAGCTGCCCGGCGTCAAGGCCGTGACCACCGCCAAGGACTTCAACGACCAGCCCTCCGAGTTCATCCCGGCGGGCGAGATGATGATCAACTACCGCGACGTGGTGCGCAGCGTGATGGCGCGCGAGAAGGCGCTCTACGAAGGCCATCCGGTCGCCGCGGTGGCTGCGACCAGCACGGCCGTCGCCAAGCAGGCCCTCAAGCTCATCAAGGTCGACTACGAGGTGCTGCCCCACGTCATCGATGTGGTGGAAGCGATGCAGCCAGGCGCGCCGCTGCTGCACGAGGACATGTTCACGGCTGGTGTCGAGCCCGCCCCCAAGACGCCCTCCAACGTCGCCAAGCGCGTGGAGTTCGTGCTGGGCGACGCGGCGGCCGGCTTCAAGCAGGCCGACGTGGTCGTCGAGCGCGTCGTTCACCACCAAGCCCGTGCACCAGGGCTACATCGAGCCGCACGCGGTCGTTGCCAGCGTGTCGGAGGACGGCCAGGCCGACGTGTGGGTCACCACCCAGGGCCACTGGATCGTGCGCGCCCACTGCGCGCGCCTGCTGGGCTGGGACGTGAGCAAGATACGCGTCACCTCTTCCGAGATCGGTGGCGGCTTCGGCGGCAAGACCGTGGTGTATCTCGAGCCGCTCGCGCTGGCGCTTTCCAAGAAGGCCGGCCGGCCCGTGAAGATGGTGATGACGCGCGAGGAGGTGTTCCGCGCGTCCGGCCCGACCTCGGGCGCGCACGTGCGCGTCAAGATCGGCGCCAAGAAGGACGGGCGCATCGTGGCGGCGGAGGCCGAGCTCAAGTACCAGGCGGGCGCCTTTGCCGGCTCGCCGGTGCAGCCGGGCTGCATGTGCGCCTTCGCGCCCTACGATCTGGAGAACGTGAAGGTCGTGGGCTACGACGTCGTCACCAACCGGCCCAAGGTCGCGGCCTATCGCGCGCCCGGCGGGCCGATCTCGGAGTTCGCGGTCGAGAGCGTGGTCGACGAGATCGCCGGCAAGATCGGCATGGACCCGATCGACCTGCGCCTCAAGAACGCGGCCAAGCAGGGCACCAAGGCCGCCTACGGCCCGAAGTTCGGCCCGATCGGCATGGTCGAGACGCTGGAGGCCGCCAAGGCCCACGCGCACTGGCGCACCCCGCTCGGCAAGAACCAGGGCCGCGGCGTGGCGTCGGGCTTCTGGTTCAACATCGGCGGCGAGACGTCGGTGTCGCTCTCGCTCAACGAGGACGGCACGCTGGCGCTCACGGCGGGCACGCCGGACATCGGCGGCCTGCGCGCCTCGCTGTGCATGATGGCGGCCGAGGAGCTCGGCGTGCCCATGGACAAGATCCGGGTGGCGATCGGCGACACCAACTCGCTCGGCTACAACTTCCTCACCGGCGGCAGCCGCGCCACCTTCTCGAGCGGCATGGCGACGGTGGAGGCAGCGCGCGAGGTGATGAAGGAGGCCTGCAAGCGCGCCGCCAAGCTGTGGGAGCTGCCCGAGGATGCCGTCGAGTACAAGGACGGCGCGGTGCGGCCGGCCGGCCCCAACGCCGGCAAGCATAGTCCGATGTCGCTCAAGGAGATCGCGGGCATCGCCGGCAAGACCGGCGGGCCGATTGCCGGCTACTCGCGCATCAATGCGGCCGGCGCCGCGCCGAGCCTTGCCACCCACATCGCCGACGTGGAGGTGGACCCCGAGACGGGCCGCGTGTGGGTCGTGCGCTACACCGCGATCCAGGACGCCGGCCGCGCCATCCATCCGAGCTACGTCGAGGGCCAGTACCAGGGCGGCGTGGCGCAGGGCATCGGCTGGGCGCTCAACGAGGAGTACATCTACGGCGCCGACGGCAAGATGCAGAACCCCGGCTTCCTCGACTATCGCGTGCCGGTCGCCTCCGACCTGCCGATGATCGACACGGTGATCGTCGAGGTGCCGAACCCGCGCCATCCCTACGGCGTGCGCGGGGTGGGCGAGACGCCGATCGTGCCGCCCATGGCGACGATCGCCAATGCGGTCGCGGCCGCCACCGGCGTGCGCTTCACCGATCTGCCGATGTCGCCGCCGAAGGTGCTGCAGGCCTTGGATGAGGCCCGCGCCAAAGGCACGGCGAAGATCTAGCGGCCGGCAACGCGGCTGTGCGCCTGAGCAAGCCTCTCCCTGCAAGCGGGGCGAGGCTTTTCTACGCGCTCACGCAGGCGGACCAATCCGGCAGCGGCCGCTTCTCGTAGGCAAGGTCCCAGGCGTCGCAGTTGGCGCGGTCGACCACCTCGACCGGCAGCACGATCTCGGCGGGGACCTGTTCGCCGGACAGCACGCGGACGGCGGCTTCGACGCAGAGGCACGCCATCTTCATGGCATCGAACGACGCCGAGGCCAGCAGGTCGCCTGCCTTGATGGCCTGCACCCCTTCCGGCGTGGCATTGACGCCTACGATGGGGATGCTGCGGCCTGCTTCCCGCATGGCGTCGAGCGCGCCCAGCGCCATGAAGTCATTGGCGGCCAGCACGCCGTCGATGCGCATGCCGCTAGCCAGCAGCTCCCCCATTGCCGCATGCCCGCCGTCGCGCAGAAAGTAGCCGGGCCGCGCGGCCGTGATGCGGATGCCCTTGCGTTCCGCGGCTGCGTCGCGGAACCCTGCCGCGCGCGGCGCTGTCGTGATCGCATCGGGATGGCCGTCCAGCGCGACCGCATCGCCGGCGCCGCCGAGATGATCGAAGAGGCAGCCGGCAATGCCGCGGGCAAGCGCGTAGTCGTCCGATCCCACCCAGCACGTGCAGGCGAACGCGTCGGGCCGGCTGACGAAGCACAGGACGTGGGTGCCGTCGGCCTGCACCTGGCGCAACGTGGCGTTGAGGGCTGTGGCGTGCGCCGGCGCGATCAGAAGGGCGTCGGGTCGCTCGGCGCGGGCGGCTTGGATGAGCGCGCGTTGTTCATCGATGTCGTCCGGCTTTTCCGGTGCGCGGTGCGTGAGCACGCAGCCGAGCCGGGCCGCGACCCGGTCGGCGCCGAGCCGTGCCCCGATGTAGGCCGGGTTCTTTCGGTTCTTGGTGATGACCACCAGTCGGTACGGCGCGCCTGACGGCATCGATGCTGTTTCCCGTCGCCTCAGTGTCTCGGCTCCCGCGATATGGTAGGAGAGCGCGAGAGCCCGCGCGCCAGCCAATGCGAGGATCACGAGGATGGCCCACGTCACGCTGATCGGCAACCTGCGCCAGTACACCGGCGGCGTGACCGAGCTCGACCTCGAGGCTGCCAACGTGCGCCAGCTGTTCGCGCGCCTTGCCGAGCGTTACCCGGCGCTCGCCCCGCACCTGGAGCAGGGACTTGCCGTCGCCATCGACGGGCAGATCTACCAGGACGCGCTGCTGCAACCGATCGCGCCCGACAGCGACGTGCACGTCCTGCCGCAGATTGCCGGCGGTTGACGGGCTCAATTATCAGACAACGAACTTCTCTGTCGGGCAGCGGCGCGCTGTCTAATATCATTGGCTTATTATGACGCGCTGGGTTCAGCGTTTCTTTAGATGGGCAGGCTATTGATTTCGCTAGCAACGGCGTCTCGCCCGGCCGGTCGCCCTTGGCGAAAGTGCCGCCGACACGCGCTTGCGCTCCAACGACACCAAGAACGGGATCTGTTTCCATGTTTACACGCACCCCCGCAGCCGACCCCAAGCAGGTCGAGCCGCTCAAGACCGTCAGGCCCAATGGCAGCGCCAACCACAACGGCCCCGCGGCCAAGCCGGCGCCGCAGCCCAGGCACGCGGGCCCGCCGGACGCCGCCAAGTTCTCCGTGATCAGCAACGATCTGAAGATCATCGGCCAGGACCTCAGGATCATCAGCCAGGGCACGCTCCAGGTCGACGGCGAGGTCGAGGGCGACGTGGTCGGCGGCGAGGTCATCATCGGCGAGCTCGGCAAGGTCACGGGCACCGTGGCGGCCGAGCAGGTGATCGTGCGTGGCAAGATCGCCGGCGCCATCCGCGCCATGACCGTCGTCCTGCAGGCGTCGGCCCAGGTCGAGGGTGACATCCATCACATGTCGCTGGCGATCGAGCAGGGCGCCTCGTTCGACGGCCGCTGCCGCCGGCCCGACGACGCCACCGAGCTCAGGCCCGACCTGACCAGCCGCGCGCCCATCCACGTCGTCTGATCTCTCCGACCGCGGCTGGCTCAAGCGGCCCGCTGCCGGCGTAGCGTCTCGCCGCGATAGCTCAGCGCCTCGGCGATATGTATGCGGGTGACGCCCTCCACCCTATCGAGGTCGGCGAGCGTGCGCGCCACGCGCAGCGTGCGGTGGAAGCCGCGGGCGGAGAGCTGCAGGGCTTCCGACGCCTGGCGCAGGAGCGCGACGCCCGCCTCGTCCGGCATCGCCACCTTCTCCAGCAGGCTCCCTGAGCATTCCGCATTGGTCCGCACGCCCTTGGCGCCGAGCGCCGCGAAGCGCTGTGCGCTGGACCTCGCGCGCGGCGCTGACGCGGGCACGTATCTCGGCGCTGCCCTCGGTCGGGGCTGGCAGCACCAGATCGGCGGCGGAGACCGCCGGCACCTCGATCTGCAGATCGATGCGGTCGAGCAGCGGGCCCGAGATGCGCGCCTGATAGTCGTCGGCGCAGCGCGGGCCCCGCCTGCACGACTGGCCCGGCGAGCTTCCCCCGCACTTGCACGGGTTCATGGCCGCGACGAGCTGGATGCGCGAGGGATAGGCGATGCGGTGGTTGGCGCGCGCGATCACGGTCAAGCCGGCCTCCAGCGGCTGGCGCAGCGCGTCGAGCACATTGGGCAGGAACTCGGGCAGCTCATCGAGGAACAGCACGCCCAGGTGCGCCAGCGACACCTCGCCCGGCCGCGGCTTGGAGCCGCCGCCGACCAGCGCCGCCATGCTGGCCGAGTGATGCGGCGCCCGGAAGGGACGCCTGGTGGCGATGCGGCCGCCCAGAAGCTCCCCCGCCAACGAATGCACCATGGAGACTTCGAGCATCTCTTCGGGTGTCAGCGGCGGCAGGATCGAGGGCAGGCGCGCGGCGAGCATCGACTTGCCGGAGCCCGGCGCGCCGATCATCAGCAGGTTGTGCCCGCCGGCGGCGGCGACCTCGAGCACGCGCTTGGCGCTCTCCTGGCCCTTGACATCCTTGAGATCGGGGAGCGGTGCCGCGTCGGGCTCGGCATTGGGCTTGGGTCGCGGCAGGCTCTGCAGGCCCTTGAAGTGATTGACGAGCGAGAGCAGGTGCGGCGGAGCCAGGATCGTCATGTCCTCGTCCGCCCAGGCCGCTTCCGGCCCGCAGGCGCCCGGGCAGATCAGACCCTTGCCCATGGCGTTGGCGCCGATCGCCGCCGGCAGCGCGCCCGGAACAGGCCGGATCGAGCCGTCGAGCGCCAGCTCGCCGATGGCCGCGAACCCCTCGATGGCGTCGGGCGAGATCGCGCCCATCGCCACCATCATGGCGAGCGCGATCGGCAGATCGAAATGGCTGCCTTCCTTGGGCAGGTCGGCCGGCGCCAGGTTCACCGTGATGTGCTTCCAGGGCAGCCCCAGGCCGACCGCATGGAGCGCATTGCGCACCCGCTCGCGGCTCTCCGCCACCGCCTTGTCCGGCAGGCCAACCACGGCCAGCACATGCCCGCCGCCGCTGATGCGCACCTGCACCTCGACGGGCCGTGCCTCGATGCCGACGAAGGCGACGGTTGCGATCTGGCCGTACATGAGGTCCCCGAGCGCCGGGGAAGAATTCCCGTTGCTCGCGCAACCCTATTTGGGTGCATTCAAGGCGTCAAGAACAAAGTGCGAACATTCCGCAGCCATGTGGGCGCGATCGGGACAGGCCATGCGCGGCACCTACAGCACTGCAAGGAAGAGCATTTGCACCGCTATTTGGCGGTTCGACTTCCGCTACAACAACCGCGTTGCGCTTGCGTCGGGGACGAAGCGCGGACTGAGCAGGCGTTAGCGGGATTTCTGGTAAGCGATTGACATACAAGTGCAAGCCGGGCTGAGTTACCAAGCATCTGTGCACTTGTTTAGTCGGGGATCGACCCGATTCGTAGCTTTAGTCAAGCGAAAAGTGCTATTCTTTCATCCAAGCGATTCGCCTTGGAGATGAATGGACTTCGACCCCGATAGGTTCAAAGCGCTCGTCCTCTACGTGATCTGGAGAACGAGTGAGCGGAACGATTTTGGCTCCACAAAGCTCTACAAGGCTTTGTGGTTTGCGGAGGCGCGCGCCAATGAGGCGCTAGGGCGCCCGATAGCAGGAGAGACCTACATACGGGACAAGTTCGGCCCGCGCCCAAAGCATATTCGTGAGGTTCTGGAGGAGCTTCAAAACGATGAGCAGATCGTTGTTTGGAGCGAGCCATACCACCAGTACACCATCACGCGGTTTCGCGCCTTCCAGCCGCCAGACACAACGGTATTTGGTGCGGAAGAATTGAGCCTCATTGATTGGTGGATCAAGCACATCGACGAGGCTCACACGGCCGCGTCAATAAGTGAGAAATCGCACGACTACGCCTGGAAGATCGCTGCCATGGGCGAGGAACTTCCACTCCACGCCTTTCTCGCTTCGCGTATCCGCGAACCTAACGACGAAGAGCTAGATTGGGCCAAGGAAGCTGCGGAGAAGCTTGGACTCAAATAGATGCGTACTGTGCGGGAGGAGCCAGACGTCACGGATGCGGTGGAGTCCGCGTGCGAGACGTGGGCACGGACTCGTGAGGCATGGGACGTGATCTTTTGGGTTCTCGCGCGCGATCCCACATGCGGGGTGCCTTTGACCGAAGGCGGCGACGCCCGCAGCCTTACTTATGAAGGCTCATGGGCGCATGAGATGCCAACTATCGTTGTCGTCTACGAGATTGACGATCACCACGTAACAATACACGAAGCGCGGTTCTCGAATGCTCAGAGGACTGCGGGCCGCGCCTGAGATGGAAGATCCCGAGAAGAACAGCAGCGAGATGCCTTCGTGAAAGCCGCCCGCGAGCTTGGCTGCGACGAAGATCAGGACGCCTTCGACAAGACGTTGAAGCGGATCGCGTCGGCGCCGCCGACCCAAGTCGGTACAGAAGCGGAAAGCACCGAAAAGGCGACGCAAGAACAAGTGAAGTGACTCCTAAGTCACATTTGTCTACGCAAATCATGATAGAAGCTTGGGCGACTCTTGCGGGGCAGGTTCGACGATGCGCGATTCTGATGTGCGCGCAGCGCTGCGTGCGCGCCTTTACCATCAACACGCCGATGATGGCGAAACCCGCATCGTTGAAGAGATGGGCATCTGGTCCAACACGGTCAGAGTGGACCTCGCGGTAATCAATGGCGAATTGGCCGCCTTTGAGATCAAGAGCGACAGCGACACGCTAGATCGCCTTCCCTATCAAGCTGAGATCTACAGTCAGGTCTTCGACCGTGTGACGTTAGTGGTTGGATCACGCCTAGCGCCCGCCGCATTAGAAATCGTTCCCCCTTGGTGGGGATGCGCAATCGCGAAGATGAAGTGCGATACGGTTCGTCTGACGATGCGTCGAAAGGGACGCAGAAATCCGTGTCCCGATCCATTCTTGGTTGCTCAGATGCTTTGGAAGGACGAGGCCATCGCTGCGCTAGCAGCCCACGGCCTCGACCGAGGATGGCGGGCCAAGAAATCAGGCGACATTTGCAAGCGCCTTGTTGGGTCGCTCTCATTTGCCGACCTGACTCATCACGTCAGGTTGGCACTCAAGGCAAGACCCAAGCTAGGGCAAATGCTTGCGAGTGATCTCAATATGCCTATTCACGCCGTATCCCACCCAACTGCCGGGGCTGCCAGCTTTGTCACCTGCTCCCGTACGGGCAATGCCATCGATTTGCCCGTCTCCCCAGCAGTGAGCGAGCCTCGACCGCTTGGGATTTGCCACGATAGTCTGAGCGTACCCTCTAAGCTGACTATCCATGGTTTTGGCGCCGGGTCCCTTGATCTTCACACCATGAAAAACAAGGAACTGGTCGGGAAGACTGTACTTGGCATTGATCGGGACGGGCGCCGGAATGCTGACCGTGGTGGCGTCAGGCGACAAGCTGCAGTAGTCACCGAAGTCCAATCGGTAGGAAAGGCCGTTGGCAACAAGCGCGGCCCAAAAGCTTAGCTCTTCGCGTTTGAGAGCGGTTTCTCCAATCTTGTAGCCAGTTAGCGTCTGGGGAATGCACCCTCCGGCCATCGTAACCGACCGCCATTGTTTGGCTTGGTGCAAGTTGGCGAAAGCCTGAATAGCGGGCTTCCCAAGGGCAGCCACATTTGCAACGCTATCACGCAGATCAATGATGAGATCGGTGCTCTGCGGCGCGATACGCCACGACGGCAACCACGCCGCCGGAGTTGTCACTTCCGCTAGGCTGACACGCAGCGCGGCGCCACGTTTGTCCTTCCTGTTCATGCGCTCAACCGCTTGTAGGTAGTCAGGCGGCGCGCTCGGCTTGATCGCCGGTATCAGCTGCAAACCTGCAGTTGCCGCTGCGGCTGCTATGTCGTCCAGATGATGGACGGTCTTCGTGCTCCCCAGCACTACTAGATCGGCGGCGTCAAGGAATATGGGTTCGCTTCCCCACGCATCCTCGACCTGCTTGGCGAATGCTTCGGCAGGCGACAAAGGCGCCTTCTTTGGCCCCTTCTTTGCCTTCGATGGCTTTCCGGCTTTGAACTGGTCGACAGTCAGCGTGACCAGCGGTGCAACCAGTTCGCGGCCCTCGGGGCTCAGATGGCGAAGAGCGATTCTTTCGTTCTGTTTCCACCGCAAGTGCGGCACGTATCTGTGTTTGGGCATATTGCTTCCCCGCATGAAAGGAATATACGGGGTAGACACCATATTCTGGTGGGTTTGTCACCCTGATAATGCCCTCAACGCGTCAAAAACGAATTGAGAACATTCATCAGCCAAACCGGCGCGCGAAATCCGAGGCGAGAGCGACCGGGTTAGCTTCGCGGCACGACTTTTTGTTCGATGGCGTCCCAGATCAGCGCGGCGATATCCGCGCCACCGAAGTCCTTCACATGCCGGATGCCGGTGGGCGAGGTGACGTTGATCTCGGTGAGATAGGGGCCGATCACGTCGATGCCAGTGAAGAGCAGCCCGCGCCGCTTGAGCTCGGGGCCCAGCCGGGCGCAGATCTCCAGATCGCGCGCGGTGAGGTCGGTTGCCGCCGCGACGCCGCCCACGTGCAGGTTGGAGCGCGTCTCCTCGACGGACGGCACCCGGTTCACCGCGCCCGCGACCTCGCCGTCGACGAGGATGATGCGCTTGTCGCCGGCGCGCACCTCCGGCCGGTACTGCTGCACCATGAAGGGCTCGCGGAACACGGTCTGGAACAGCTCCACCAAGGAGTTGAGGTTGGTGTCGTCGGGGCCGAGGCGGAACACCGCCGAGCCGCCGTTGCCGTAGATGGGCTTGATGATGATGTCCTTGTGCTGGGCGCGGAAGGCCTTCACGTCCTCGAGATTGCGCGTCACCAGCGTCGGCGGCATCAGGTCGAGGAAGTCGAGCACGAACACCTTTTCGGGCGCATTGCGCACGTGTGCGGGATCGTTGACCACCAGGGTCTTGGGGTGGATGCGCTCCAGGAGATGCGTGGTCGTGACGTAGGCCATGTCGAAGGGCGGGTCCTGCCGCAGCAGCACCACGTCCAGGTGCGACAGGTCCACCGTGCGCGGGTTCGATACGCGGTAGTGGCTGCCGGCCTTGTCCTCGACGGTGAGCGTGGAGCCGCGCGCCAGCAGCTTGCCTTCCAGCAGGCAGAGATTGGGCGGCGTATAGTAGAAGAGCTCGTGCCCCCGCTTCTGGGCTTCGAGCAGCAGGGCAAAGGTGGAGTTGCCGCTGATGTCGATGCGGTCGATCGGGTCCATCTGGCAGGCGACAGTCAGCGGCATCTAGCTGGTTCCTCGGTGGTGCCCGATCTTCTCCCCCCTGCTTTCTTCCGCGTGGGGCGAGGCGAGAGCCTATGCAAGCCGCTTCGCTTGGAACGTGTCAACGTCGATTGCGCGAACCAGGCGAAACGAGCTGTAGCGCGTCGGGCACGTGCAGCGGCAACCGGTTCGGCATCACGAGAACCACGTCGAGGCCCTGCTCGTGGTCTCGATAGGCGGAATTGCGGCTGACCCAGAACTGGGCCGCCCGGGCGATCCGCGCCGCCTGGCGCGGGGTGATCGCCGCCTCGCCCTCGAGCCGGGTCGGGCGGCGCTTGACCTCGACGAAGGCGAGCCGCCTGCCCCTGACGGCAATGAGATCGATCTCGCCATAAGGGGTCCGCACGCGGCGCCCGAGGATGCGGTAGCCCCTGGCCAGGAGCGCCGCGGCTGCCACCCACTCCGACACGCGTCCGCGCCGATAGCGCTGGAGCCGTTCGTCGCTTGGGGTGGCGGCTTTGCGCATGCCTGGAGTGTACTCCGACGACGACCCATCGCGAAAACGTGGGCTCAGCAATCCTGGCCGCCACCGCCCCGCTTCAGTGCCAGCCCCAGATCGTAGGCGCGCGACTTCGGCACGCCCAGCTCCTCGGCAACGGACCTCGCCGCATCGCGCAGGCTCATGTCGGCCAGCCGCGCCTCGAGCCGCGCGATGACCGCGTCGTCGGCAATCTCCTCGGCCGCCGGCGGCCCGACGAGGACCACCATCTCGCCCTTGGGTCCGACCTCTGCCGCCCACCGCGCCAGCTCGGCTGGAGGACCGCGGCGCACCTCCTCGTGCAGCTTGGTGAGCTCGCGCGCTACCGCCGCCTCGCGTGCGCCCAGCACGGCGGCGATGTCGGCAAGGCTGTCGGCAAGCCGCGACGGCGCCTCGAAGAACACGAGCGTCGCCGGTACGGCCTTCAGCTCCGCAAGCCGCGTCCGCCGCGCAGCCGACTTCGGCGGCAGGAAGCCGGCGAACAGGAAGGCGTCGGTCGGGAGGCCCGCGCCGCCGAGCGCGGCGAGCGCCGCCGAAGCGCCCGGCAGGCTCGTCACGCAGTGGCCGGCCGCGATCGCCTCCCGCACCAGCTTGTAGCCTGGATCGGAAACCAACGGCGTGCCGGCGTCGCTGATCAGGGCCACCGATTTGCCCGCCGCCAGCTCGGCCAGCATGCGGGGCCGCTCGCGTTCGGCGTTGTGCTCGTGGTAGGCCCGTGTGGGACGCGAGATGGCGAAGTGGGTGAGCAGTGTGCGGCTGTGGCGGGTGTCCTCGCAGTAGACCACGTCGGCGCGCTCCAGTGTGGCGAGCGCCCTCAGCGTGATGTCCGCCAGGTTCCCGATCGGCGTGGCGACCAGGTAGAGGCCGGGCGCCAGCGGCTCAGCCATCAGCGCGCGCAGCGAATCAGCGGCACGGGCGGCCGGGCCAAGGCGCGGATTGGGATCTTCTTCCTGCCGCGCCATGCCTGCCTCGTTTTCACCCTCTCCAAGGCCATAGATAGTGTGAGGCCTATGGAGCCGATACAACCGCTAAAACGGTGATATTGTGCCCCTAGCCCCTGGCTCTGCGTGGTCCGGTGGGCTAGAGGGACTGCAAGATGCCGCCATGGCATGATCGCACGGGGGCGTGCGGATGATGGATGGAGGGACAAGGCGAGACGTCCTGCGGGCTGCCGCGGGCGTGGTCGGCGCAGCTTTGCTTGCGCTCAACCTTGTCGGCTGCGCCGGCGGCGGGTCGGCGGACGTGTCGACCGGCAGCCTCGAGCCCCCCGAAGGTCCCGCCTTCGACAAGACGAAGCAGATCAAGGTCGCGCTGATCGTTCCTCTGACGGCGCCGGGCCATGCCAGCCTGATCGGCAAGAGCCTCAAGCAGGCCGCCGAGCTTGCCCTGTTCGAGCGCGACTATCCGAACCTTCAGCTCGTGGTCAAGGACGACAAGGGCACGCCCGAGGGCGCCCGCGCGGCGGCCGACGAGGCGGTGAAGGACGGAGCGACGCTGATCCTGGGACCGGTGTTCGCCAAGTCCGTGTCGGCGGTTGCCCCGATCGCGCGCCAGGCCGCCGTGCCGGTGGTCGCCTTCTCCAACGATCGCCACGTGGCAGGCGGCGGCGTGTATCTCTTGAGCTTCCAGCCGGCGCCGGAGGTTCTACGTGTCGTCGACTATGCCGCCCGGCAGGGCAAGCGCCGGTTCGCCGCGCTGATCCCCGACGACGCGTTCGGCAAGATCGTGGCGGCGAGCTTCAGGCAGGCGGTCGCGCAGCACCAGGGTGCCGTGATCGCGCTCGAGACCTACCGCCCCTCGGCCAACGCCATGCTCGAGCCGATGCGCAAGCTCAGCGAAGCCATCAAGGTCGGTTTCGGCGAGAACCCGCGCATCGATGCTCTGTTCGTGCCCGGCGCGCAGGAGCGCCTCGAAACGATCGCGCGGCTGCTGCCGCAGGCCGAGATCGATACGGCCAGCATCAAGCTGATCGGCACCGGCGGCATGGACTATCCCAACGCCGGCCGCGATCCCAAGCTCATCGGCGCCTGGTATCCGGCCCCCGACCCACGCAGCTGGAACGACTTCTCTCAGAAGTTCGCCAAGACCTACGGCCAGGCGCCGCCGCGGATCGCCACCCTTGCCTATGACGCCGTCGGCGTCGCGATCGAGCTGGCCCGCGGTCAGGGGGGCCAGCGCTACACGGCCGCCACGCTCACGCGTGCGGCGGGATTCCAGGGGGTCGATGGCGCCTTCCGTCTCCTTCCCGACGGGACGACCGATCGCGCGCTCGCCATTCTGGAGGTGCAGCAGTTCGGCGCCTCCGTCGTCGATGCGCCTTCCGGTGCGACCTCCGCCCGCCCGCCGGCGACGTCGAATGCCGGACCTGGGTTCCTGAGCGGCCTTTTCAACCTCAATTGACCGACCCGAACCCAGGTTTCGGGCTGTCGCGCGATGCAATAAGGTGTCGCGGGGATCGTAGGAGTTTGCGTGTATGTCGGGTCGCGATTTTGACGCCGTGATCGTCGGGGCTGGCTTTGCCGGGCTCTACATGTTGCACCGGCTGCGCGGCTTGGGGCTGAAGGCCCGCGTGCTGGAGGCCGGCAGCGGTGTCGGCGGCACCTGGTACTGGAACCGCTATCCCGGTGCCCGCTGCGACGTGGAGAGCATGGAGTACTCCTATCAGTTCTCCGAGGAGCTGCAGCAGGAGTGGGAGTGGAGCGAACGCTACGCCGCGCAGCCCGAGATCCTGCGCTACGCCAACCACGTCGCCGACCGGTTCGACCTGCGCCGCGACATCGAATTCAATACGCGCGTGAAGTCCGCCGCGTTTGACGAAACGGCCGGCAGGTGGGTGATCGAGACCGAGGACGGCACGCGCACGACGGGCACCTTCTGCATCATGGCGACGGGGTGTCTGTCCGCGCCCAACCGACCGAGGTTCGAAGGCGTCGAAAGCTTCAAGGGCGCCACCTACCATACCGGCACCTGGCCGCACGATGGTGTCGACTTCACGGGCAAGCGCGTCGCCGTCATCGGCACCGGCTCCTCCGCGGTGCAGTCGATCCCCATCATCGCGCGCCAGGCAAAGCAGCTCTACGTGTTCCAGCGCACCGCGAACTACGCGGTGCCCGCCCACAACAAGCCGCTCGACCCCGAGTACGTAGGCCGGATCAAGGCCGATTATGCCGGCCTGCGCCGGCGCGCCAAGGCGACCCCGACCGGCATCGATTTCGACTACAGCGATGAGCTTGTGCTGGAGACCCCGCCCGAGGAGCGCGAGCGCGAGTTCGAGCGGCGCTGGCAGCGGGGCGGCCTTTCGTTCCTCGGGGCCTATATGGACCTGATGGTCGACGAGGAGGCCAACAACCTCGTCGCCGAGTTCGTGCGCACCAAGATCCGCAAGGCGGTCGACGATCCCGCCGTCGCCGAGCTGCTATCGCCCAAGAATACGATCGGCTGCAAGCGCCTGTGTATCGACATCGGTTACTACGAGACCTTCAACCAGCCGCACGTGAAGCTCATCGATGTCGGCAAGTCGCCGATCGAGCGGATCACGCCCAAGGGCGTTGAGGCGGCCGGTCGGGAGTACGAGGTCGACGCCATCGTCTTCGCCACCGGCTTCGACGCCATGACCGGCGCGCTCAACCGGATCGGCATCCGCGGACGCGGCGGGCTCGCGCTCAGCGAGAAGTGGAGTGAAGGTCCGCGCACCTATCTCGGTCTGGGCATGGCAGGCTTTCCCAATCTCTTCACGATCACCGGCCCCGGCAGCCCCTCGGTGCTGACCAACATGCTGCCGACCATCGAGCAGCACGTGGAATGGATCGCCGACGCCTTGAAATACATGCGCGATCACGGTCTCGCCCGCATCGAGCCGAAGCCGGAAGCGGAGGAAGAATGGGTCGCGCACGTCGGCGAGTTGGCGGGCCGCACGCTGCGCTACACCTGCGGTTCCTGGTATCTCGGCGCCAACATCGCCGGCAAGCCGCGTGTCTTCATGCCCTACATCGGCGGCTTTCCGAGGTACGTGCAAAAATGCAACGAGGTCGCCGCGCACGGCTACCAAGGGTTCGCGCTGAGCTAGTGTGGGCTCGCCCCCGGTTTCTCAGCTCCAAGACAGATGAGCGACTGGCGTCGCGAGCCCCAATCCGGTAAACTGTGCCTAATACAGAGGCCCTCTTCCGCATCCCCTTTGCCCGATGGCGATAGAGATCGAGCGCAAGTACCTTGTGTGCAACGCTGATTGGCGTCCGCTCGTGACCCGGCTCGTACGCTTGCGCCAGGCCTACCTCGCCGTCGAAGGCCGGGTCTCGGTGCGCGTGCGCGTCGTGGACCGGAGCGCAGCGACCCTCACGGTCAAGTCGCGCAAGGCGGGGTTGCGGCGGGCCGAGTTCGAATATGCGATTCCCGTGGCGGACGCGGAGCAGCTGGTGCTGCTCCGGCAGGGCGCCCTGATCGAGAAGGTTCGCCACATCGTGCCGTGGCGCGGGCTGACCTGGGAGATCGACACGTTCGAAGGGGAGAACGCCGGTCTCGAGATTGCCGAGGTCGAGCTCGACCACGAGAGCCAGTCCGTCGATCTGCCGCCCTGGATCGGGGCCGAGATCACCGGCCAGCCGCGCTACTACAACAGCAATCTGGCGAAAGAGCCCTTCGAGCTGTGGCATGCGAGCGCCGAGCCCGGCGGTATCGCCGCGAGCTAGGCTGCTGCGCGCCCACGAAGGTTCCCGCACTCAGCCGGCGGTGGCGTAGCGGGCCTCCCTCGCGCTTTCGCCGATATGCAGCCAATGGCGCCGCACCGGCGCCTTGCGGCTTCGGCGGGTGTGAGCCTGCCGGGCCCCGTCCACGGCGATGATCGCCTCGATCACCTCCTCGGGGGCGGCATGATGCACCATGTGCCCGCAGTCGGGCACGACGCTTAGCGTGCTGGACGCCAGTTCCCGGTGCAGTCGCGCGGAGTGCTGGGCGGTCTCGACAATGCGGTCGTCCGACCCGGCGATCAGCCGGACGGGGACGTTCAGCTCTCTGTAGAGCTCGCTGAGCGTCCTGGCGGCTTCCGTCAGCATGGCCGCTTCCTCTTCGACGGCGCGCATTTGCGATGGGCGCAGGGCATCGGCCATGGAATAGGCTTGCTGGAACCGCTCGGGAACAGCGCACGGTGCAAAGATGCGCTTCACCGCGCCTGGCGCCGTCAAACGCCACACGAACGGCATCAGCGTCTGCCTGACGACGTCGTTCATGAAGGGAAAGGGAGCTCCTGACCTTGTCTTCGCGTGCGGCCTCGACAGCGGATAGTAGTAGCCGGAGAGGAGCACCAGTCCCGCCACGTTCCTGCCGCCCTCCAGCGCCAGGGCCAACGCCACCAGCGTGCCCCACGAGTGGCCGACGATGATGGGCCGCTCGATATCGAGTTGCGCAAAGGCCTGCAGCAGCAACCTGGCCTGCTCGAACGGGCCCCATCGGCGCCCGCGCGGACGGTCGCTGTAGCCGAAGCCGGGCCGGTCGAAGGCGATCACGCGATAGCCGGCATCGGTGCACTCGGTGATGCCGCTGGAGACGAAATCCGCGATCATGCTGCCGTTTCCGTGCAGCAAGACCACCGGTGTGCCGGCGCCCCGATCGAGGTAGTGGAGCCGCGTTGCGTCTACCGTGATGAACCGGCCGACCACGGGGTCGTCGTTCTCTTCTACCACTGCAAGCACCATGATTGGCCCCCCCAACTGGTACGATCGCGCCATCTTGGGGGCCGCGCGTAAACCATCGGTAAACCAAAAACCTTCACCTTCGATTCACCAAGTCGGGTGTGATCGGCGATTCCGCTACGAGGAGGACTCCATGACCAGCCTGGAACTGACGCTCGCGCACGTGCTGGCCTCGATCGAGCAGGCCAAGAGCGCCGGCAATGCGCGCGCGCTGATCGCCCTCCTGCAGCGCAAGCACGCGATTTGCGAGACGCTGGCAGCCCCGGAGCAATCCTGGCTCGAGCCTACGAGGGCACCGAGCCACCTTCCGGCTCCGCAACAGGTCGAAGAGTCCTCGCGGGCGGCCGCCTGAAGTCCGCAGTCTCTTTGCGGGAGCCACGCATGGGCCGGGATGCCGCGCCGCCTTTGACGTCCGCCGCGGCAAACGGCGGCAAGATCCGGTCGGCGCGCGAGGCGGCGGGCCTCGTTCGCTCGGGCGACACGGTCGCCACCGGCGGCTTCGTCGGCATCGGCTTTCCTGAGGCGCTGGCCGTTGCGCTCGAGGCGCGGTTTGCCGAGTCAGCCGGCAGCGAGCCCTACGGCCTCACGCTCGTCTACGCCGCCGGCCAGGGTGACGGAAAGGAGCGCGGGCTCAATCATCTGGCGCACCGCGGCCTCGTGCGCCGCGTCATCGGCGGGCATTGGGGCCTGGTGCCGAAGCTGCAGGCCCTCGCCGTTGCCAACGAGATCGAGGCCTACAACCTGCCGCAGGGCGTGATCACGCACCTTTATCGCGACATCGCCGCCGGCAAGCCGGGACATCTCACGCGCATCGGCCTCGACACCTTCGCCGATCCCCGCCACGGCGGCGGCAAGCTCAACGCGAAAACGACTGCCGACCTCGTCAGCGTGGCCGAGATCGACGGCGCGGAGTACCTCTTCTACCGCACCTTCCCGATCAACGTCGCCCTCGTGCGCGGCACCACGGCCGACCCCGACGGCAACATCACCATGGAGCGCGAGGCGCTGACGCTGGAGGCCCTCTCCATCGCCATGGCCGCGCACAACTCCGGCGGCCGGGTGATCGTGCAGGTCGAGCGCATCGCCGAGCGCGGCAGCCTCAATCCGCGGCAGGTGAAGATTCCCGGCATCATGGTCGACTGCGTGGTGCTCGCCGACCGCCGCGAGGACCACATGCAGACGTTCGCGGAGTATTACTCGCCCGCCTTCGCCGGCGAAATCCGCGTGCCGATGGACAGCCTCGAGCCGCTGGAGATGAGCGAGCGCAAGATCATTGCCCGCCGCGCGGCGCTGGAGCTCGAGGCCAGCGCCGTCGTCAACCTCGGCATCGGCATGCCGGAGGGGATTGCCGCGGTGGCGGCCGAGGAAGGTATCTCCGACCTCATGACCATGACGGCCGAGCCCGGGGTCATCGGCGGCGTGCCGGCCGGCGGCCTGAGCTTCGGGGCCGCAACCAATGCGCAGGCGATCATCGACCAGCCCTACCAGTTCGACTTCTACGACGGCGGCGGGCTCGACATGGCCTTTCTCGGCCTGGCGCAGGTCGACCGGCACGGCAATCTCAACGTATCGCGCTTCGGCCCACGTCTTGCCGGAGCGGGCGGGTTCGTCAACATCAGCCAGAGCGCCAAGTCGCTGGTGTTCGTGGGCACGTTCACGGCAGGCCCCTTGGCGGTCGCGATACGAGACGGCCGGCTGGAGATCGAAAGCGAAGGCACCACGCGCAAGTTCGTCTCAGAGGTCGAGCACCGCACCTTCTCCGGCGCCTATGCCGCCAAGCGGGGCCAGCCCGTGCTCTACGTGACCGAGCGCTGCGTCTTCCGGCTGACACCGGAGGGGCTCGAGCTGGCCGAAGTCGCACCCGGCATCGACATCGAGCGCGATATCCTGGCCCACATGGATTTCAAGCCGATCATTCGAAGCCCCCAGCTGATGGACCCGCGCCTGTTCGCGCCCGGCCCCATGGGGCTGCGTCAAGCCATGTCGGGGCCGTCGTTTGCAGAGCGCTTCCACTACGAGGCCAAGCTGCGCATGCTGTTCATCGATTTCCGCAATCTGACCGTCGCCAGCGAGGCCGACATCACCCGCATCAAGGCCGAGGTGGAAAAGTGCGTCCGCCCGCTCGGGCACAGGGTCTATGCCATCGTCAACTATCGGGGCTGCCGGATCGATCGCGCCGTGCTCGAGAGCTACTGGCGCATGGTGCAGGGGCTCGAGGAGAGCTGCTACATCGAGGTCACGCGCTACGGCACATCGCGCCGGCTGCCGGATCTCGATAGCTGCGCGCGCACACTCGACGACGACCTCGAGGATATCCTGGCGCCCGCCCGCTGAGCCTCGAGTGAATTCCTGTCATCGAGGCCGCTCGCGAGAGGATGGCGGAGGAGGATGGGAGTCGAACCCACCTGAGACCGTCTGACGGCCCCACCCGGATTTGAAGTCCGGTCGCCCCACCGGGAGCGGGACTCCTCCATTCGACATCCTGTCCGCCGCTTTCGGTGCGAACAGCTCGACGCGCGCGGGATTGATCCGGCGCAGGTCCTGCCGGCGGATCGTGAACCCGTGCCTGTCGAAGAATTCCAGGATCTGGATGGCCACCTTGCGCCCGTTGTCCAGCCGATCGCGGAAATCGGCAGCCGCGAACCTGCCCTCGGGCGCGTGCGCCGCCACCTCGATGGCAATCTCCGCCATCCTCTCCACCACCGAGCGCAGGAAGTAATGATCCTGCGCGATCTCATCCACGTCGCCGCGCCGTGCCGCCATCCGCATCAGCCGTCGCACGAAGCCCTCGTCGAGGGCCATGGCCTTGGCGATATCGCGCACGCGCGGCGGCCGATAGGGCTCGCCGGCGAGCCGCGGCCGGATCAGCGCCCAGGCTCTCTCTTCCTCCGCGGAGAACCTCACCTCGTGGCCGGGCCGGCGTACCCACGCGCGATCGAGCGCGATCTCGCCGGCGTCGGCAAGCTTCGCCAGTGCCGCGGCAAACAGCGGTGCCGGCAGCGGCGGCTTGTCGGCCTTGCGCAATTGCTCGAGCCCGATGCCCGGAAGATCCGGCCGCTCGGCATGGGAGGCATCGAGCGCCTTTCCCACCCGCGCGCGCAAGGCTTCCCAGGTTGCCGGCAGCATGGCGATCTTCGTGCTCTTCGTCTCCAGCGTGACAAGGGACAAGCCCGATACGATGTCGGAGGCCGCAGACGGCCCGATGGCGCGGTCGCGGAAGAAGGTGTCAAGATCGATCCATCTGCGAGGACCGGCGAGCACGCGCGCGAGCGCGGCCGCTGCATCGCGCTCGGCCAGCGCCTCGATCTCGGCGCGACGCTCCGGCGTTCGTCGTCGGCGTTCCGGCGGGCGCAGGTCAACGAACGCGCCGCCGCCCACCGTGCGGCTGGAGGACGTGTCGCGGATCACGAAGCGGTCGCCGACGGCCGCGGCCAGGGGACGCTCCAGCACGAGCTGAACGAACGCCGTCTCTCCCGGGCGTATGGGTGCCTCGCGCAGGACCACCACCCGGCCGGGCACCTCGGCGGCCGCGTGATGCACCTTGACCGGGAACCACTGGCCGATCGGCTTCGGCTCCGATCCGAGCACGCGCAACCCGGCGTCGATGCGTGCGGTGGGGGCATGCAGGGCGGGGTCCAGCACGATATCGCCGCGCCCCACGGCTTCCTTGCTCATCTGCGGCCCGCTCAGCACGAGCGCGCAGCGCTGCCCGGCTTGGCCCCGCTCGACCGGCTGGTTCTGCGCGTGGATGGAGCGCACCCGCGCCTCGAGCCCGGAGGGACTGACGAGAACGCGGTCATCGACGCGGATCACGCCCGACAGCACGGTGCCGGTGACGGCGGTGCCGAGCCCAGCCAGGGTGAACGAGCGGTCCACCGCCAATCGAAAGGGACCATCGAGCGCGCGCGGCGCCTTGCGGGCGAGGGCGGCGTCGAGACCCTCGGCAAGCGTGCTCAGACCCTCGCCGGTAACGGCGGAAACCGGGACGATCTCCGCGCCGGCAAGGCCGGTATCGGCGAGGACGCCATCCACATCGCGCATGACCGCCGCGATCCGGTCACTGGTGACAAGGTCGCACTTGTTGAGCGCGACGATCCCGCGCCGCAAGCCCAGCAGATCCACAATGGCGAGATGCTCGCGCGTCTGCGGCATCACGCCATCGTCGGCGGCAATGACCAGGATCACGAAGTCGATGCCGGTTGCCCCGGCCAGCATGTTGTGGACCAGGCCCTCGTGGCCGGGAACGTCGACAAAGCCGATGATGTCGCCGCTCGGGCGGGGCCAGTAGGCGAAGCCGAGGTCGATGGAGATGCCGCGGGCTTTCTCTTCCTTGAGCCGATCGGTGTCGACGCCGGTCAGTTTCTTGATCAGCGCGGTCTTGCCGTGATCGATATGCCCGGCCGTGCCCACGATCATGGCGCCGTTGTTCGTCGCGTCCGCTTGAGTGCGCCTAGCCATGCGGCGTCTCCGGGTCGGTAAGACGCGACCGCAGGTGGGCGAGCTGGTCCGCGAACGCGGCCTCGTCGTCGAGGCAGCGCAGATCGAGGACGAGCGCGCCGTCCTTGACGTGGCCGATGACCGGGATGGGCAGCTCCCGGAAGGCTGAGACCAAGGCCTCGAGCCTGCGCCCCGCACCCTTGCGATCCGCAGGCGTGATGGCGATCCCGGCGCTGGCAAGCGTTTCCAGCGGCAGCGCGCCCGATCCGATCTGGCTGGTGCAGTCGCAGACATTGGTTGTGTACGCGGGCCCGAGAACGGATGCCAGGGGAGCGCGGAGCCCCGATGCGGCGTGTGCGATCTCGCTCTTCGGCCGTGCAAAGTGGCGCAGGGTCGGCAGGGTTTCGGCGAGCCGGTCCGGATCGCGATAGAGCTTGAGCACGGCCTCCAGTGCCGCCAGCCGGATCTTGTCGATGCGCAGCGCGCGCTTCATGGGGTTCTTCACCACGCGCTGAACGAGATCCTTGCGGCCGGCGATGATGCCGGCTTGCGGGCCGCCGAGCAGCTTGTCGCCGGAGAACGTGACAAGGTCCGCGCCCTCGGCAAGCGCGTCCTTCACCGTCGGCTCGGACTTGAGACCGTAGCGGGCGAGGTCCACCAAGGCGCCGGAGCCCAAATCGTTGACAAAGGGCACCTTGCGCGCGCGGGCCAAGGCTGCCAGCTCCTGCGCCGGCACCGACTTCGTGAAGCCCTGAATGATGTAGTTGGAGGTGTGCGCCTTCAGCACGAGCCCCGTGCTCTCGCCGATCGCCTGCTCGTAGTCTTTCAGGTGCGTGCGGTTGGTGGTGCCGACCTCGATGAGGCGGGCGCCGGCGCGGGCCATGATGTCGGGCAGCCGGAACGAGCCCCCGATTTCGATGAGCTCGCCGCGCGAGACGATCGCGTCCTTGCCGGCGCCGAACGTGTTGAGCACCAGCAGCACCGCGCCGGCGTTGTTGTTGACGACGGCGGCGTCCTCGGCCCCGGTCAGCTCGCGCAGCAGGCCACGGACGTGATCGTCGCGCTCGCCGCGCGCACCCTCGCCGATGTCGAATTCGAGGGCCACGGGGGAACGCATGGCCGTCAACGGCGGCGGCGATCGCGCTCTCCGGCAGCACCGCCCGGCCAAGGTTGGTGTGCAGCACCGTGCCGGTGAGGTTGAAAACCCGGCGCAGGCTCGGTGTGTCCTCGCGCTCGAGCAGGCGCAGGGCTTCAGCCGCAATGGCGGCGGTGCTCGCGCCAGCGGTCGCCGCGCTGCCGCGGGCTGCCTGACGCAATGCCGAGAGCCTCCGCCGGACGGCATTGACGGTGGCGGCGTGGCCGAACCGCGCCGTCGCGGTGGCGCCGACGTCGGTCCGCAGCACCTTGTCGACGGATGGGAGTCTTGACCGACCGAGGGGGGGCGTCTCGTTCATCGCCGGGCTACCATTGCCGGCAGTCCAGCAGGAAGGGGTTCTGGCGTCCGACTTCAAGCATGAGCACCTCGAACCGAGGATAAGACTCGATCTCGTCCGTCACGTCGCGCCCGCGATGGCGTCACCGGCACACGGGCCGATGGTACCCCGCACGAGCGTTGCGGCAAAGCCATGGATGGAAGGGCGCCCAGCGGGAGGTCGGCCCTGCGGGCTTCAGCCGCCGCTGCGGCCGGCGAACACCCAGCGCTCCATTCGCAGTCGCCACTGGCGGGCGCGCGCGCGACCGAGCATCCTCTTGGCCAGGCGGCCAAGCCGGCCCGCCAAATGATGCGACAGGACCGTCCGGTAGAACCAGATGCGCGGCGGGGTGAGAGCAAGGGTGCCGGCCAGGCCATGTGCTTGCGATTGATGCCGGCGCCATCTTCGTTCGAGGGTGGCGATGTCCCCGGTGGCCTTGTGTGCCTCCTCGAAGGTTGCCTCGTCGGCAGCCGTGGTCCGATGCAAATCGGAGAGTGTCTGCCAGGAGGCTCGACGCGCGGTCTCCCATGCACGGGGATCGGTGAAGTCGCGCTTGATGAGGAGGGCAACTTCTGCAAAGCGGCGCTGACCTGGGCTGATCAGCTCGCGCAAGCATTCGCGCACGGCCTCCTCGGGGCTCTCGCCGCGTCGCAGGCTGGTATCGACGGTCGTCTCATAGAGCGAGAACGCCAGGACGCGATCGGAGTTGGCGGCAATTGCCACCCGGCCGTTCTCGGCCAGTGCCGCCGTGAAGTAGCCGTCCAGGGCGCCTCTGGCGATGCCTCCCTGATAGCGTGGATCTTCAGGACGGACGCGCAGGGCCAGAACCGTTTGATGGTAGGCCCGCAGCAAGAGCCCCTGGTTTGCCACAGGCCAGATCAGATAGGTGGGCTGCGAGGTGAACGGCAAAGCGCCCCAGATGCGCCGCCTTGCTTCCCGATGCAGGTGGTCGATGACGATGCCTGCACCAGTTCGGGCCGGCAGCGTCAGGGTACCATTCCCGTCGCCCCCGCGCAGTGCATCGAGCGCGCGCCTGCCCTGCTCGCCGTCGACGGGAGGACAGAACGCCAGTACGGCATCGGCGTCTTCCGGCATCATGTCGATGGCTTCGAGCAGCGCGCCGTTCGCCCAGATGAAGTCGGCGTAGTTGAAGACAATGACGTCGTGGTCGAGGGACCGTGTGATGGAAATATTCTGGAGTCTGCTGAGGAAGGGGTACTTCTCGCGGTCCAGCCCGACCGGAATGAGATCGAGCCCATACCCCAGGTCCTCGATCAGATCCCACACCACCGTACAGTACCGCTTGAGGCTGCGGCAGCTCGGCTGGGCGCGCAGCCAATCCGCGTCACGACGCGTCGTAACGATGTGATAGGTCAGCTGGTGCTTCGCGCTCAGCGACGGGAGGTTTCCGTCCGCAAGCTGGCTGGCGAGCGCATAGCGGGCGAAGGTCTCGGCATACTTCTGTCCCCAGAGGGCAACCGACAGCAATATTCTCATCGCCCGCCCTCATCGGACCGGTCCCGCCTATCCGAGCCGCATGTTCGCGTAGGCCTGGACCGCGTCCTCGAGCTCGCCGGTCATCTGCACCTCGCCGTGTGCCAGCACGAGGCCGCGCGTGCAATAGGTCCGCAGCAGATCGATGCTGTGCGAAGCGAGCACCAGGAGGCCCGCGCTTTCGAGCAGGCGCCTTACACGACGGGAGAGCTTCTCCTGAAATTCCTGATCGCCGGCTCCGATTCCCTCGTCGATCAGCAGGATGTCGCGTCTCCATGAGGTTGCAAGAGCGGCGATGAGACGGGCGCGCATGCCCTCGGAATAGGTTCGAATGGGCAACGTCAGATAGTCGCCGAGATCCGTAAACTCGGACACGTCCTCAGCGAGGTCTTGCCATTCCTCGTTTGGATTTCCGAAGAGCATGTGCTGGAACTTGATGCATTCGTAACCGGTCATCTCCGGGGTTATGCCGGCCCCCATGTCGAGCACGCAGCCGATCGAGCCGGTGACGGACACCTCGCCCCGGGTTGGCGGATAGATGCCGGCAATGACCCTGAGGAGCGTCGATTTTCCCGCCCCGTTGTGGCCGATGAGAGCGAGATGCTCGCCGCGCCCGATCTCAAAGGAGATGCCTTTCAGGGCCTGCACGTGGACCTTGCCACGGACCTCGTCGAGATTGCCGCCGACCGAGTGAAGCGAGCGCCGCGCGAACAGGCGCATCTGGTTCGGGGCAAATATCGGGATGTTCAAGTGGACATCCCTCAGAGCTGCGGAACAGGTGCTCATCGCGTTACAGCCAGAAAACGGCATATTTTGCATAGCGCCGATACGTCGCCGCTCCGATGACCCAAATCACGGCGGTCATGGCGAGAACCACGGCGACCACCAGCGGCGCCGGCGGCTTGCCGAGCAACGGCGCCCGAGCGAACTCCACGATGTAGTATACGGGGTTGCCCAGATACAGCAGTGCGCGCCGGCCGGCCATCATCCCCGGCTGCCAGAAGATCGGAGTGACCATCAAGATCACGAGCATCAAGCTCGAAATGAGCCGGCCAAGGTCGCGAAACCTCGTGAATAGAATGGACATGACGGCCGTAATCGGAATGGACATGACAAATAGAACTAGGAATGCCGGGATCGCGAGTGCCGTGTAGAGGGACAAGTGTATAATGCCGAGAACGACAAGTGCGCCGTACACCAACAGGTGATGCGCAAGAATGACGACCTGCCGGTAGACAAAGGTCCAAATGAGTATGGATTTGTCGATCGACGTGTTCTTTATGAAGTGCGCATTGTTGATGAACGTGTTGCCGGCCTCTATGAGAAGCGCGCTGACCCAGGACCAAACGATCATGCCGCAGGCAAGATAGGCGGCATATTCGGCGGTCGGGACGGAGAACAGGGCGCCGTACACCAGCGTCATCGCCAGCGTGAAGATGACCAGGTTGAGCGTGATCCAGAAGGGGCCGAGCAGGCTGCGGCGGTAGCTTTGGACGACCTCGGTCCACGCCAGGCTGAGCGGAAGCGTAGGGCGGCGCAACGGCTCGCGCAGAAGCAGCGTGTTGGATGCCGCCACGCCGAGGTGGCGGAATAGCCTGGTGTAGTGATACCCCGCCGATGCGGCGACCCGCGCATCCAGGATCTTGGCATTTCCGGGCGGGTGGTCCGCCCGGACACCGATCGGCGCGTCCATATAGCGCTCACCACTTCGTGGCATTGAGCTGCAGTCGCGGATGCGACACGAGACAGTGCCAAACGACCGTCTGAAATGCCTCCACGTGGGGCGTTACACGAGACTCCTCCACCGTCGGCACGACCACGACGGCATCGCCGGCGCGCTTCGTGTAGCCGCCGTCGCGACCGACGATGCCGAGCACTCTCAGCCCGCGCTTCTTGGCCTCGTCGATGGCTGCGACGATATTCGGGCTGACGTTCCTCTCGAGATTGCCGCCGCCGACGGAAAGGATGAAGATCGCGTCTCGGGCATCGGCCCGGCTGACCTTCAGCCACTCCGAGAACACCGTCGGCCAACCCTCATCGTTGGTGCGGGCCGTCAATTCCGAAACGTTGTCGGTCGGCGCGTACGCCTCGATCCCGCACAGCTTGCGAAAGTCGTTGACCGCGTGCCCGCAGTTGGCCGCGCTACCGCCAACCCCCAGAAGGAACAACCTGCCGCCGCGCTCGCGCAACGCCACGAGCTCGTCGCACAGGTTCTCGATGCTCTCTGGCGGCAGGCGGCGTGCGGTCTCGCCGACCTCTTGCAGGTAGGCAACAGCGTGCGACACGGAGGGATCCGTCCTTCTTTGGGGATTTCCAAGGCTTCGACGGCGCGGCCGAAAGAAATCGAGCGGCTGCCGAGCAGTATCAGGGCGCGAAAAACGGAGTCAAACGCAGCCGCGCACTCTCGCTTGGATAAGCATGCTGGCCGTCTTCAGATAACATCCATCTTATATAGAAGCATATTCTGACATCGGCGCGGGCGATAAGCAAAACGAGCTGTGGAGCTTTCCGTTCTGTCAAAGCAAGCCCGTTGAGCCCGGAAACCCCTGTCCCTATCGTGCGTACTCGGGAAGTGTCGTCGGCGAGGTAGGCCGGGGCATGCTCGTTCCTCGACTGCGGAAGGCGCGCGAATCGTGCGGGACTTCGACCTCCTCGGTACCTTGCCGAAAAGTGCTCGCCCGGTGGGTGCCCGGAAGGCGGGCAAGGAGGAGAACCGTCGGCTGGCCCTGAAGTTCGGAGAGGAATACTTCGACGGCACGCGCGAGCAGGGCTATGGCGGCTACCACTACGACGGCCGGTGGCAGAAGGTTGCCGAGCGGGCGATCCGGCATTGGCAGCTGAAGCCGGGAGACCGGGTGCTCGATGTCGGCTGCGCCAAGGGATTTTTCGTCAAGGACTTGTGCGAGGCGTTGCCGGGCCTGGACGTCGTCGGGATCGATGTGTCGGACTATGCCCTGGAGAACGCACATCCGGACGCGAAGCGGCACCTGACGAAGGCCAGCTGCGATCGGCTCCCGTTCCCCGACAATTCTTTTGACGCCGTCTTCGCGATCAACACCATCCACAATCTCGACCGTTCAGGCTGTGAGCGTGCCCTCAGGGAGATCGAGCGCGTGTGTCCGGGTAGGGGCTTCGTGCAGGTCGATGCCTACCGGACGGAGCTCGAGCGCGAGGCTTTCCTCGACTGGATGCTGACGGCGAGATGCTACGACACGCCTGAGGGCTGGCTGCAATTGTTTCGCCGGGCCGGCTATTCGGGGTGGCACTGGTGGACGGTCCTGCAGATTGACGACGAAATTCTCTAGATGAGCGGCGCAAATTCCAGCGCGCGCTTCCTAATCAAGACCTGTATAGGTTGCGAGATATTCAATATCGCGGTTTTGAAAAATGTGGAAACCGGTCTGGAATAATCGGCCTCCGACAGTGGCGGATCAAAGCACATGCTAAGTCGACGCTCCGATTGAGCGGCCGGATCAAGCGAGCTGCAAGAGCGGCAAGGGGATCCGGCTCGCAAGCCCATCAGGGGACCGGGCTGAAATGGTGGCGGGGGCACCGGAGGAATGAGGGCGGCCGTATTCCTCGATCGGGACGGGGTCATCAACGAGAGCATCGTTCGTGACGGACGACCATACGCCCCCACGCGCATCGAAGATTTCGTGATCTTCCCGGGGGTGCCAGAGGCGATAAGCCGCCTGCGGGAGGCGCGGTACGCCGTGATCGTGGCCACCAACCAGCCCGATGTCGGTGCCGGGCGGCAGTCCCGCCGGGTCGTCGAGGAGATGCACGAACACCTGCAAAGGCAGCTGACGGTGGATGCCGTCAAGGTCTGCTACCACGTCGATCAGGACCGCTGCGCCTGCCGGAAGCCAAAACCCGGAATGCTGATCGAGGCGGCCAAAGAGCATTCCATCGACCTGGCGCGAAGCTGGATGATTGGCGATCGCTGGCGCGATGTTGCGGCGGGGAGAGCCGCCGGCTGCCGGACCGCTTTCGTCGACTACGGCTACAGCGAAGAACGACCGGAACGTCCAGATGTCGTGGTCGGCTCGCTGGCCGATGCGATGCCGTTCATTCTCGAGGGAACCGTGGGCAAAGAGGAGCAACAAGAATGCGGGATCTGCAATCACTGAGGGTGAAGATTTTCGCCGACGGAGCGGACCTGCCGGCGATGAAGGCGCTCTATGCCAATCCGCTGGTCAAGGGCTTCACGACCAACCCGACCCTGATGAAGGCGGCCGGCATCACCGACTACGTCGCGTTTGCGCGCAAGGTTCTTGCCGCGATTCCCGATCGCCCCGTTTCCTTCGAGGTCTTCGCCGACGACTTCGACGAGATGGAGCACCAGGCACGCGAGATCGCGTCCTGGGGGCGGAACGTCAACGTCAAGATCCCGGTCACGAACACCAAGGGCGAGTTCTGCGGGCCGCTGGTGAGCCGGCTCTCCAAGCGTGGCGTCCAGGTCAATGTCACCGCCGTGTTCACGCTCGACCAGGTGCAGAGGATTTGCGATGCCCTGCACCCGGGCACGCCCGCCATCATTTCGGTGTTTGCCGGTCGGGTCGCCGATTGCGGCATCGATCCGGTGCCGTTGATGGCGGCGGCAGCGCACATCGTGAAAGTGCGCCCGAATGCGGAGCTGCTCTGGGCGAGCCCGCGCGAGCTGCTCAACATCTTCCAGGCGGACCAGGTGGGTTGCGGCATCATCACCGTGACCAACGACGTCATCAAGAAACTGCAGCTGATCGGCAAGGACCAGAATGTCTATTCGCTGGAGACGGTGAAGATGTTCTGGAATGACGCGCGGGCCGCCGGGTTCAGCATAGCGGTGCCGGTCGCAGCCTAGGCAAGTCGGAAGCAGCGCGGGGGTCCATCGTGTTCGAAAAAGTGTTCATCACCGGCGGCGCCGGCTACGTGGGTCATGTCCTCACGCCTCGATTGCTTCAGCGGGGCCACAAGGTCACGGTGTACGACACACTCTATTTCGGCTGCCGGCTGCCGAACGATCCGAACCTCGAGGTGATCAAGGGAGACATCCGCGATACGGAGAGGCTTGCGGAAGCCTTCAAGGGCCACGACGCGATCCTGCATCTTGCCTGCATCTCCAACGATGCCAGCTTCGAGCTCGACGAAGGCCTCTCGAAGACGATCAATTATGACTGCTTCGAGCCGATGGTGCTGGCGGCCAGGAACGCCGGGGTGAAGCGGTTCGTCTATTGCTCCTCCAGCTCGGTCTACGGCGTCAGCGACTCGCCCGACGTCACCGAGGAGCATCCTTTGTTGCCGCTCACGCTCTACAACAAATACAAGGGCCTCTGCGAGCCGCTGCTGTGGAAGTACAACTCGGACGACTTCACCAGCGTAGTGATGCGGCCGGCGACGGTTTGCGGCTACAGCCCGCGCACGCGTCTCGATCTCTCCGTCAACATCCTCACCAATCACGCCGTCAACAAGGGGACGATCACCGTGTTCGGCGGCACGCAGATGCGGCCGAACCTGCACATCGAGGACATGGTGGACGCCTACGAGCTGATGCTGCGGGCGCCCCACGACAAGGTTCACCGCCAAACCTTCAACATCGGCTTCCAGAACCATTCGATCGGCAACATCGCGCAGATCGCCAAGAAGGTCGTGGAGGAAGAGGCTCCGGGCCAGGCGTGCATCAAGATCGTCACCACGCCGTCCGACGACAACCGCTCCTATCACGTGAACTCGGACAAGATCACCCGTGTGCTCGGGTTCAAGCCCAAGCGCACGATCGAGGATGCCGTGCGCGACCTGGCCCGCGCGTTCCGCAATCACCTGCTGCCGAACAGCTTCGACGACGACTGGTACTACAACGTCAGAACGATGAAGAAGCTTGGGGTGCAATGACCGGCAAGCCCATCGCAATCGTCACGGGTGGCGCCGGCTTTATCGGCAGTCACATGGTCGATCTCCTCGTGGAGCGCGGATTTGCCGTACGCGCCATCGACAACCTGGTCGGCGGCCGCAAGAACAATCTGGCCCGCCACGCGGACAACGCGGACGTGGAGCTGCACGTTGCCGACATTCGGCACCTCGCTCCGGGCGACCCGCTGTTCGATGGCGCGGTCTACGTGTTCCACTTCGCCGGCATCGGCGACATCGTTCCTTCCATCGAGCAACCGCTCGACTACATGTCCACGAACGTGCTGGGAACGGTGCATGTGCTCGAATGCGCCCGCGCCGCGAACGACGGGCGCGGGGTGGCAAGGTTCGTCTACGCGGCGTCCTCGTCCTGCTACGGGCTGGCGCGGACGCCGACGCGCGAGGACCACCCGATATCCCCGCAGTATCCCTACGCGCTCAGCAAGTATCAGGGCGAGCAGATCGCCTTCCACTGGCAGGATGTCTACAGGCTGCCGGTGAATTCGATCCGGATCTTCAATGCCTACGGCACGCGGGCGAGGACATCGGGCGCCTACGGCGCCGTGTTCGGTGTCTTCCTGAGGCAGAAGCTGGCGGGCAAACCCTTCACCGTGGTCGGGGACGGGAGCCAGACGCGCGATTTCCTCTATGCGACCGATGTCGCCGAGGCGTTTCTGCTGGCCGCGCAATCGCCGTTGGCGGGGCAGGTGTGGAACCTCGGGGCCGGAAATCCGCAGTCGGTCAATCGGCTCGTCCGGCTGCTGGGAGGTCCCGTCGTTCACATTCCCAAGCGCCCGGGCGAGCCCGACTGCACGTTTGCCGACATCGGCAAGATCACGCGTGAGCTCGGCTGGAGGCAGAAGGTCGGCTTCGAGGACGGTGTCGCCCAAGTCCTGGCCGACATCGACCATTGGCGCGATGCGCCGCTTTGGGATTCCGCTTCGATCGCGCGAGCGACGAGACGCTGGTTCGACGTGCTCGAGACCGAGGGCAGAGCCTGATGAACGAGACAATTGTCAGCCACAAGATCGTCAGCCACAAGGTCAAGAGTGCCGCCGAGCTCGCCAGGGCCGTGGGGCCGCGGCCGCGCTCCAAGAAGGTGATCATGTGCCATGGCACCTTCGACATCGTGCACCCGGGGCATGTGCGGCACTTGCTCTACGCCAAGAGCAAGGGCGATATCCTGATCGCCAGCCTGACTGCCGACGCGCACATCTCGAAGGCCAACTTCCGCCCGTACGTGCCGCAGGAGTTGCGCGCGTTCAATCTCGCGGCGCTCGAATGCGTCGACTTCGTCGTCGTCGACTACGATCCGACGCCGATGCGCAATATCGGCATCATCCAGCCCGACTATTTCGCGAAGGGCTACGAATACACCAAGGACGGCCTGCACCCGCGCACGGCCGAGGAGAAACAGGCGGTCGAGGCCTACGGCGGGGAGATCATCTTCACGCCCGGCGACATCGTCTACTCGTCGTCTCATATCATCGAGAGCGAGCCGCCGGCGATCGCGACCGAGAAGCTGATGGCGCTGCTCGAGGCGGAAGGCCTGTCCTTCGATGACCTGCGCGGGGCGTTGGACGATCTCAAGGGCGTTCGCGTCCATGTCGTCGGCGACACGATCATCGACAGCTATACGCACACGACGCTGATCGGCGGCATGACGAAGACGCCGACGATGAGTGTCCGCCTGGAAGGACGGACGGACTTCGTGGGCGGCGCCGGCATCGTCGCCAAGCACCTGCAGTCCGCCGGTGCCGAGGTGACCTTCTCCACCGTGCTCGGCGATGACACCCTTGCCGAGTTCGCGCTCAAGGATCTGAAGGATGCAGGCGTCAACTGCACGCCGATCATCGACCGCACACGCCCCACGACCAACAAGAACGCCATCGTTGCCGGCGGCTACAACCTCCTCAAGGTGGACACGCTCGACAACCGCTCGATCTCCGGCCGCATCCTGCAGCACCTGCTCGAGCAGGTTCGGGGCACGCAGTCGGACATCGTGGTTTTCAGCGACTTCCGCCATGGGGTGTTCAACCGCGAGACGATCCCGCCCCTTACGCAGGCCATCCCCGAGGGAGCGTTTCGCGTCGCCGACAGCCAGGTGGCGAGCCGCTGGGGCAACATCCTCGAGTTCCGGGGTTTCGACCTGATCACGCCCAACGAGCGCGAGGCGCGCTTCGCGCTCGGCGACCAGGATTCCGTCGTGCGCCCGCTCGGCCTCGATCTCTACCGTCAAGCAGGCTGCAAATGCCTCCTCCTGAAGCTGGGCGAGCGTGGGCTGATGGCGTTCCGCTCGGTGCCCAAGACCTACGAGGACGTGCGGGCCTTCTTCGCCATCGACACTTTCGCCGATCGCGTCGTCGATGCGGTCGGCTCCGGCGATGCCTTGCTCGCCTATTCGGCGCTGGCGCTGTTTGCCACCAAGAGCCCCGTGATCGGCGCCGTGCTCGGTTCCTTCGCTGCCGCGATCGAATGCGCGCACGAAGGCAACGTGCCGGTCCGTCCCGAGGACGTCATCGGCAAGCTCGAAAGGTTCGAGCGCAACGTCAACTACTGCTGACAGCGAGGGACTTGGCGACGGCGGCCGATCATGCGTGTCATCATCGTGGGGTACGGAGTGCAGGGCCGCAAGCGCCGGCATGTCGCCGGGGCCGAGGCGGTCGCCATCGTCGATCCCGTCGCCGCGGAGGCTGATTTTCGCGATCTGCGCGAGTGTCCCCTCGAACGCTATGACGCCGCGATCGTGTGCGTGCCCGACGAGCCGAAGGTCGAGATCCTCAATCACTTGCTGGCCAACGGCAAGCATGCGCTGGTCGAAAAGCCTCTATTCGCGCAGTCCGAAAAGCAGCTGCGTGCGCTCGAATCGCTGGCGCGGCAGAACGGTGCCGTCTGCCACACCGCCTACAATCATCGCTTCGAGCCGCACTATGTGCGCATGCGCGGGCTGCTGCAGTCGGGCGAGCTTGGCCGCATCTATCGGTGCCGCATGTTCTACGGCAATGGGACGGCGCGGCTCGTCCGCGAGTCCGCCTGGCGCGATCGCGGTGCGGGTGTTCTCCCGGATCTGGGCTCGCATCTGCTCGACACGGCGCGATTCTGGTTCGGCGAGATCGCCGACGACGTTCGCGTCACGTCGGCCAGCCGCTTCGAGAACCGTGCGCCGGACCATGTGGTGATCGCCTCGGAGCGGTCGCAGCCCAAGATCGAGCTCGAGATGACCTTGCTGTCGTGGCGCAACCACTTCACCTGCGACGTGCTTGCCGAGCGTGGCAGCGCGCACATCGAATCGTTGTGCAAATGGGGACCCGCCACCTTCATCAGGCGCACGCGCGTGCTGCCGAGCGGCCGCCCCTCCGAGGAAAGCGTCACGCTCGCGCAAAACGACCCGACGTGGGAGCTCGAATACGCGCACTTCAAAGCTTTGTGCGCGCGAAGGGCGCCCACGACGCTGGACAACGACGTGTGGCTGCTTGCGGACGCTCAGCCGGCTGTCGGCTGACGCCATCGAATGTGCAGGCCGGCCATGAGCACGCTCTGCCGCGCATAGGCTATGTCGGCCTGACGCATCTCGGGCTGTGCTCGGCCATCGCCGCCGCGAGCAAGGGCTTTCAGACGATCGGCTTTGCGCCCGATTCCGCCCTGGTCGCGGGACTCGAAGCGGGCCGGCTGCCCGTCCTGGAGCCTGGATTGGAGCAATTGCTGTGCGCCAATCGCGCGCGGATATCGTTCACGAGCGAGCCGTCGCGTCTGGAGGATTGCGATCTCGTCTATGTTGCTCCGGACGTCCCGACCGACGATCGCGGCAACAGCGATCTTGCACCGCTGACCGATCTCGTCGGGCTCACCTTCGGCCACGTTGCGCCGGCGGCGACCATCGTCATTCTGAGCCAGGTGCCGCCCGGGTTCACGCGCGCCCGGCTGCGACCTGGACTTAGGCTCTTCTATCAGGTCGAGACACTGATCTTCGGACGCGCGGTGGAACGGGCCACGCGGCCGGAACGGTTCATTGTCGGTTGCGGGGAGCCTGACCGGCCCCTGCCGGCGGCGTTGGCGAGGTTCCTGCAGGCCTTCGGCTGCCCGATCCTGCCCATGCGCTACGAGAGCGCCGAGCTTGCGAAAATCGCGATCAATTGCTGTCTCGTTGCCTCGGTTGCGACGGCCAACACGCTGGCCGGGATCTGCGAGAGGATGGGCGCGGACTGGTCCGAGATCGTGCCGGCGCTCCGGCTCGATGCCCGCATCGGGCCTCGAGCGTACATTGCGCCGGGATTGGGAATCGCCGGCGGCAATCTGGAGCGCGATCTCGAGACGGTTATCCGGCTCGGTGATGCACTCGGGACCGACGTGGGCGTCGTCAAGGCCTGGCAGGGAAACAGTCGCTATCGCCGGGAGTGGCTGCTGCGTGCCGTCCATGAGCACGTTCTGGCGACGACCAGAGACCCGAAGCTTGTCCTGCTGGGGTTGGCCTATAAGGAGAACACCCACTCGACCAAGAATTCCCCCGCGCTCGCCCTGCTCCAGGCGCTGAAGCCATTTGCCGTGACGGCCTTCGATCCCGTCGTGGCGCCGAGCAGCGACTGGCATCCGCGCATCTCTCAGGCTGCCGACGCGCTGGCAGCCTGCGAAGGTGGCGATGCGCTAGTCATCGCGACGCCATGGCCGCAATTCAGGGAGCTCCGGCCGTCGGAGATTGCTGCGCGGCTGCGCGGGCGCATCGTGATCGACCCGTTCGCCTGCCTGGATCGGGCGCAATGCGCCGAAGCTGGCCTGAGGCATGTGAGCCTGGGGCGCCGACCGGACCTCGCTCGAGAAATGGATTGATCCCATGCTGACGCACAATGCGGTTGCGCCGGTCAGGCCTGCCCGGGTCGTGATCCTCGGCGGACGGGGGTTCGTCGGCAAGAGGCTCGCGGAACGTCTGGAAACCGAGGGGATCACTGTGCGATCCATCGGCCGCGATGCAATCGACCTTGCCGCGAACGACGCCGAGGAGAAACTGCTTGGAGAATTGCAACCTGGCGACACTGTCGTCGTGCTGGCTGCGCTGACGCCCGACAAGGGCCGCGGCGCACCGGCCTTCCTGGCGAACTTGAAGGTAGGTGCCGCCGTGCGCGCGGCGCTTGAGCGCCGCCCTGTTGCACACCTCGTCTACGTGAGCTCGGACGCCGTCTACCCGTTCCGCAGCTCGCTCATCGACGAGACGAGTTGCGCCGAGCCGAGCGACCTTTACGGCGCCATGCACCTGGCACGGGAGATCATATTCAAGCAGGGCGGCGAGACGCCGGTTGCATCCTGAGGCCGACGCTGATCTACGGCGCCGGCGACACCCACAACTCCTATGGCCCCAATCGCTTGCGGCGCATGGCCCGCAAGGATGGGCGCATCGTGCTGTTTGGCGCAGGCGAGGAAACGCGAGACCACATCTGCATCGATGATGCGCTTGCCCTGATCACGCAGGTCATCAGGCGCCGCAGCAGCGGGACCCTCAATCTGGCGACCGGCCACTCCATATCTTTCGCCGCGCTGGCGGAATTGGTGACGCGAGAATTCTCCAAACCGGTCGAGATCGTGGGAACGCCCAGGCAGAACCCGGTTACCCATCGCGCCTTCGATGTTACGGCGATCCACAAGGCCTTTCCCGACTTTGTCTTCACACCGCTCGATAAGGGGCTGGCTCAGGCACACCGCGAGGAGACGGCGTGAGCTGTTCCTGGATGGAAATCGAGAGCGGCGCAATTTGTGGTGAAGGCCTGATATCGGAAGTCGCAGCTCTCTTGTGAGAGCCACATTAGCCAACTTGGTTTTTGTGGCAATAACGCGTGGAGACTATCGCAATTGCCGTCCCGCCGTTTGGCGCGGTGGCTACACTGATGAATGGCCCATCGCAGCTGAATGATGCAGCTGAATGATCAGGAGTGGGATTTGCTCAAGGAGACGGTCCAGAATTTCCTCGGCCTCGGTGGCCTTTCGTTGCACAGGAAGGCCAGCGTCACCCGTCTGCTGGCGGAGAACGCGCGGCTGCGTGTGGCCTCCAATGGCGCGAGGCCGTCAGGAATCGCCACATTCGCCGGGGCGGGCGCAGGACAAGACGCTGATCTCGCAGAAGAGTGCCGGCGGCTGCGCGAGGAATTGCGCGGGCACCAGGATCGCCAGGTCTTCTACGCGACGACCGAGGACTACAACGCCCACGACAAGATGCGGCGGAGCGTCGATCGCATCGCAAAGTTCGGGGAAGCCGACTTCGCGCAGTTGTCCTCCTGGCTGTTCGCCGCAAGCCTCAACAATCACCGTGTCATTCATCAACGCATCGACGAGGGCTCCCTGCTTTGGCAGGCGGTGAAAATGTCGGGCGGCCCGATTCTCGAGGTCGGCCGGGCGGCCGGCGGCAGTACGCTTGTGCTACTCGGCGCATCGGGCTCCCGTCCGGTGGTGAGCATCGACCGGGCCCCCTTCCATGCCTTCATCGCGGAGCAGGTTTTTGAGCGCCCCGACGTCGCGTCGCGGCTCAAGCTCTACCGGCAGTCCTCACGCGAGCCGATCGCAGAGACCGAGTTCGGCATGGTGTTCATCGACGCGGATCATTCCTATGAGGGCGTCTGCCACGACATTGCAGCGTTCTGGAACACGCTCAAGCCCTGCGACGGCCGGCCCGCTCTGGCCGTGTTTCACGATGCCGCCGACAATCCCATCACATATGTCGAGCCCGTGAAGCAGGCGTGCGAGGAGCTTCTGGCCGAACGGAATGTTGCCCGCGTCGTCGAGAGCTGGGGGTCGATGCTGGTCCTGGAGAAGCTCGGCAACATCGATCTGGATCGCTGGTTCGCGAAGGAGAACCCCGGCTTCTGGGAGCACTACGCCACCCGCGAGCACCCTGTGCTCAGGCCGGCAGTGCTTCGTGGCAGGCTGCGGGACGGGCAGGCGGCGCTGAGGCGCGGGACCGTCAATCTGCTCGGCGAGTCAAATGTGGATGATGAATCCTGGGTCAAGCGCGGCCTGGAGGTAGAGCGCGCCCAACTCAACGAGGACAACCCGCTGCGGCTGTTGGGTGAGACGCCCGAAGTCGGGGAGCACTGCTTGGAGAAGACGGCGGCGCTGAACCTGTCTCGATTCAATTTCTCGGTCTTCGTGCGCCCCTACGGGCTCGAGACGATCCGGCTTTCCGTGCGCGACAACGATCGTACCACGTTGGCGTATGCGGACTTCAACATCGGCAACCGGGCCCGAATAGCAAACACATTTGCCGAAGAGAAAATCGAGATCCTCGACGCGCAGTTCCACTATCGCAATGGCTTCTTTGGCTGCGAGCTTGCCGTCGGTCTTCCGGCATCGAGAGCTTCGGCGATTGTCGCCGCAAGCACCCTTGATGCGGATGGCGGAACAAGTTTTCCCGGGAACCGCGAGAGAGGGTTCTTCATGAACCTCTCGAGCGTCAGGGAGCTGTTGTGAGCGGCGCGCTCGATAGCCCGATCACGGTGGGATGAGCTGCAAGCGAGACCAAATCAGGCGCGAGGGAAGTCCATGACCGAGCTCTCATTCGTCCGACAGGCCGCGAAGGTCCAAGAGGCGGCGGCCGCGGCGCCTTTGCGCGCGTTCGCCGTGCCTCACCTCGTCGTGGATGACATTCTCCCCGATGGGCTTGTCGCCCAGATCAATGAGAATTGGCCGGAGTACGCGGAAGGCTTCTTCGCCGAGGTGCCGGGCAATCACATCCTGCAGCTCTATCGGCGCGACTACGGACGCATAGCCGAGCCCCGGCTTCGCTTCTGGCGGGCCTTCAACGAGACGCTCTGGCCTGCGATTGTGTCTGCGGCAGCGGAGGCGTTTGCGGGGCCTGCTATCGAGGTCTTCGGCGACCTTTACTACCGGCACTTGTCGCTCGACATGCCGCTGACCCTGATGCAGGCCGACCCCACCTATCCGGGTCACTGGATGCACACGCATTTCTATCATTGCCCGCACTGGGCGTTCACGATGCTGCTCTATGTCGATCCGGATGACGCCTACAGTCAGGGCACGGCGCTGCATCGCCTGTTGCCCAGAGGGGAGCCGGGAGAGGCGCAGACGTCCTATCTGACGGGCGATCTGGATTGGCGCGCCGAGGTCGCGATGGAGACCTTCCACTGGAAGGATCCAGAGAAACCGGACCGGGTCTACTCCGACAAGGTTGCCGACTACAAAGCGAACCGTCTCCTCGTATTCCAGGACGGGCCGCTCGCGCTGCACAGCGTGCCGTTCGACAATCCAGACCTCACGCCCAATCCCGCGCGCGCCGATGCCGGCGGCCGGCACGCGCGGCGGCGGATCTTGAGATCGCACGTGAAGGTCCACCATGCGCCCTTCTATGAGAAGCATTCCCGCCTTCTGCGCCAGCGCTCTGGAGCCCGAGCGCTACATGCGCCTGATGGCGCCCAATGCCGTGCTTGTCGACGGACGATGTGCGCTACCGGGATGCGAGTCATTCGTCCATTCTTCGCGGAGCGCCTCGAAGCCTACGCGCGCGCGGCCGAACGCGCGAAGGACCCGGAACGGCCGGCGCCCCCGCGCCGGTTCTGGGATCGCGTGATCGGGCGGTCGCAAAGCTGCCAATGACAGATTCATGGCGCAGCTGACGCAACGCATCCCCTGAAGCGCGGGCGCCAGCCGACGCGATCGCGCTCGACCGTGCCGAGCATCAGACGATATGCGCGAGCCCGCACATCTTCTTGCACCAGTCCACCAACAGGAGGCCTGCCCCCCAGAGGTAGGTGGTAATGGTCTCTCGCCGCGGCCAGACGCCGAAGCGCCTGGCCTCCATCGGCAAATAGAGCAGTATCGGCATCGGCAGGTGCGGCCGGATGCGCCCCACGCCTCGCTCCTGCTCGCTGCCGTGTACGGGGCGGTATGCCACGACAAGCCCGCGCGCGATGATCAGATGCCAGAGCCCTAGATAAAGGCGCCGTGTCTCGGCCGACAAGAACCCCCGCGGCTCAAGCTCGGCTGCCAGCCGCCTCGCGTACTGGTATTGGCTGTAGGCGAAGGTCAATGGGAAGCGCTCGGTATAGCCGTCCACGATCGTGCGCCTGACGGGCGCTTCGCGTTCGAACTCGACGTCACCCGTGGTGGCGAGATTGAAAATCATCTCGTGGTCGATGCCTGAAGCGTCCTCCAAACCGTGGGCCCTGAGATCAAGATCGCGCGGGATGCCGCATCTTCGCAGCGCTTCGACGCGCAGGATGGCATAGCCGCTGCAATGCTGCAGCATCGGGTCCCTGACATGGGCGGCCACGAATTCGCGCCCGCTCATCCGGCTGTATTGGAAGAGAAGCGGCCGGTCGGCTTCGGAGCGGTCGACCTGCCGCAAGGGATAGACGACGAAGCTCAGCCGCGGGTCGTCATCGAGCTTGGCGAGTGCGCCGACGATTGGGGCGGCATTGATGAATTCGTCCTTGGGGTTGAGCAGCGAGGTGTATTCCGCATCGCAAAACTCCGCATAGTAGCGGGTAAGCGACTTCGCCACGCCCATGTTGGTCGGGTTGCGGATATGGATGACGTGGTCGTCGCCGAAGCTGCGGCAGACCGCTTCCGTCGTTGCCATGCCGAGACCCGGCACATCCTCAGGCGCATCGGAGGCATCATCGAAGACGACAAAATACGCGCCGGGGATGGCAAGCGCGAGCCCGGTCTCGAGGATGCGGTGGAGATACCGCGGCCGGTTGAAGCAGGGGATGAGAATGTCAAGCTTGCGCTTGGGCAACCGGGCGCTGGTCGGCGCGCGTTCCTGGCTTGTCATCTGGTTGCGGTCCTGGGTCGTCGTTTGCCGAGAGGTGCGGGGCGGGCAGAAGATAGCCCGCATACTTCATGGCGAAGTAGCGGCCCAATTGCCCGGAGACGCCGACGTCGTGGCGCCGGTTGAGCTCATCGAAGGTCGCGCAAACGCGATCCGCAACGGCGGGTTGGCGCACGCGGTAGGACCGCGGGGCCAGGGCCTCCATCACGGTCTCGACGATGTCGTCCGGCTCGTTGGGGATGAGCGAGATGCCGGCGCGCTCGAGGAGAAACTGGTGGTCACAGTGAACCAGGTCGGAGCCGAGTATCTCCTGCAGCGCGAGCGGGCGGCCCTCGGCTTTGGAAAAGTAGAGCTGAGGGATGAATACGTCGCCGGGATGCCAGGGGAAGCCGTTGTAGATCGGGTAGTTGACCTCGCATACGGGCCGGCCGAATGCGTGCGCCACCGTGTGCAGGCCCGATGGGGACGAGACGAACAGCTCGCATGTCGCGCAAAGCGCCACATCGAGCTCGCCACATTTTTGCGGCGAGCTCGCGTAGTCGACGACACGCCGCGGCGTCCCGCATTGGCCGAGGTCGAGCGGCGGCATCGACCGGTCGCCCATGCGGACGACCCAGAGGCCCATGTCGGTGAGCGCGCGGACCAGCGGATAGTAGTCGTCGATGCTCGTATTGCGGAAAAGCTGTGCCTTTTCGCGGCTCTCGCCGTAGAAGCCCGCGGAGCGGACGTGCAGGCAGACGAAGCGGTCCGAGTCTGCCATGCCCCACTCACGGCGCGCCTTGGACAGGGCGGCCGCGTGGTCGGTGCGCAAGCGCAGCAGGGGACCGCGACCGGCGACCTCCCACGCGCTGTGTATTGCTGCCATGCCCGCATGCACGAACTCTACGGCGCCGCCCCTGGGCATGACCCAGTTCCAATTGACTCCGTAGACCGCTTCCTGATTTAGGAGCTTGTTGATTTCATGGAAGTCCGAAACGACTGATATGTGGTCTTTCCAGTAGTCGAGAAAGGCGCTGTTGACGACTTGGTGCGGTGGCGCCAGCAGGTAGTAGGGACGCGGGTCCGCTGTCAGGATTTTGTATTTCGCGAAGGCATCCAGATGGCCCATCAGGCCGATGCTCTCGGTGCAATTGCGCGGCAGGAACACGCATGAATCGATGGGCCAGCGGGCCACCCACGCCGCGGCGTCGCGCAGCTGCTCAGCCGCAGCGAATGCCTGCTTTGCCTCGCGGAAGCGACCCTGGAACCAGAGGTTTCTTGCGAGTGCCCGCACGGGCTGGATCCAGACCGGCGTCGACTTGATGGTCTCGCGCAGCAGCGCTTCGGCGTCGCGCAGTGCGGACAGCAAATGTGCCGCGTCTGTCATCTCGGCCACGCGGTTTTCTACGGCCAACGCCCGATAGTAACGGCTGGCATCGGCGCGGGCGACCCAGACTTGCGGGGTAACGAACGACCCGCGGCGCAGGCCGAACGATTGCAGGAAGCTCTCGCGCGTGGATTTCAGCAGGGAGCCAGCCTGGTCACGAAAAATGATCCTCTTGCGCTCCAGTCTTCGATGCAGCGCCTCGCCGAGCTGACGAGGGTGCCCGAGGAGGAAGAAAGCGCGGTACAGGTACGGGTATCTTCTTTGCAGGGAGGCACGCAGCAGAGCAGGCTCGCGCACGCAGTCGATGATCCGCCCGATCAGGCCGCCCGGCTTCCGGATCCTGCTGACGAAGGGATGAACCAGTCGGTGGAGCGGCGGGAGAACGCGCCGCCACAGGAAACCCATGCGCTCAATCTTCGGCACGACGCCGTGCGTCTCGAGGTTCTTGTCATAGATGGTCTGGTCGAATGGTGTCTCATCCTGCGCCTGTTGCAGCACCTGCCAGGACTTCGCGGCGACCTCCCTCCAAAGTGCCTCGTCGCCGTCGCGGAGCCTCAGGAACATCGGACGCTCGGCAAACGGCCGCTGTTCAAGCGCGACATCGCCGGTCAGCAGGCTGCGCAGCGACATCTCGCGGGTGACGCCCGGCGGCACGCGGGAGTCGATAGGTGTGTGATAGAGGGAGAAGACCAGCACACTGTCCGTGTCCGTCGCGAACGCAAGAGAAGGTCTCTGCGCGAGCTGCGCTCCGAACGAAGCGTCTAGGCTGCCCCGCAATATCCCTTGCAGATATTGGGGATCGTCCCGCCGCACGCGCATGGCCAGGATCGACTGGTGATAGGAGCGCAGGAGGAGGCCCTGATCGCCGACCCGCCAGATCAGGTAGGAGGGAAGGTTGGTGAACCTCGGCGCCTCCTCCCAGAAGCGTATCTTTGCCTCGCGATGGATGCATTCGGCGGCGATCTTGGCTCCGTCGCGCGGCGCCAAGTCTATCACGTCGGGCGTGCCGGATCGTCGATGCTGCTCGAGGGCACGAGTGCCCAAATCGCGGTCGACGGGCAGGCAGAAGGCGAACACCGCATCGCGCCGCTCCCCGCCCTCCGTGAGCATGTCCACGGCATGGGTGAGGCTCCCATCCGCCCAGATGAAATCGGCATAGTTGAAGACGATGGCGTCATGGTCGATCGAACGCCTGATCGCTATGTTTTGAAGGGCGCTCAGAAAGGGGTACTTCTCTCCGCCCGGCCCGACCGGAGGAGTGTGAGGAAAGAAATCCTCGATCATCTCCCATTCGACGGCGCCATACCGTCCGGCCTCGGCGATGGCCGGGTCGCGCAGCAGACGCCGGCGATCGCGCCGCGTCGTGACGATATGGAAGGTGAGCTCGCAGCGTTCGGCAAGCTTCGGGATATTCGCCGGCGACAGCAGCGTTGCAAGGGAGTACTTGGTGAAGGTCGAGCAGTAGCCCGCTCCCCACAACGCATTGGCAATGAGGATCTTCATGCCGGGGCCGTGCTAGCCACGCTTCATCAGCAGGAGCATCCCGTTGCGCAGCGGGATCAACAGGTGGTCGAAGTCGCTTCGGTCCTGGTAATGCGCGAGGAGACGCTTGCAGCCCAAGCCTTTGTCGGTCGACGGCGATGCGTTCAGGGCGTCGCCGTGGAAGAACACGTCGTCGACGATGATGACGCCTTTGTCGGTGATGAGCTCTTCGGCCCGGCGCGCGTAGTCGAGATAGCTTTGCTTGCTGCCATCGATGAATACCAGGTCGAACGAACGCTTCGGCAGCTCGAGCAGCGAAGCGCCGGCGTCCCCCTCGATCAACGTGATGCGGTCGCCGAAGCCGTTGTCGGCAAAGTTGCGCCGCGCAATCTCGGCAAATTCGCTGAAGACCTCCAGCGTGGTCACATGGCCTCCCTCGCCCACCATGCGCGCGAGGTGCATGGTGGAGTGGCCGATGAAGGTGCCAATCTCGAGTATCGTTCGCGCCCCTATCATCTTCGCCACGGCGTTGAGGAAGGAGAGGAGAAAGGCCGGGCTCGACATCTCCTCGAACCCGACCTTCGGGGAGGTCGTCAGCTTGAAGCCGTTGGCACGAAACCGGCTGGCGTGACCCGATACCAGGTCGTAGAGCGCCAGATCGTAGGGCGGCGCATCGTGATAGAGATAGCGCGCGAATTCCTGGCTTGGGAGAAACAGGTCGCTGTGCTTCTTACCTTCCATGATGGGCCCTCTTGCCTTTCGCCAGGACGGCAGCCATTGCAGGCTGCAACCGCTGTGCCGCGCGCCGCAGAAGGGCCGCTGCCGATGCGCTACTTCTGGGTGTGAATTCCGCTTGGAATAGCAGCCGAGCGCATTTCGCCGTCGGCTGGACCCCTTGATGCGCGTAGACGGGGATGACTTGGCGGAACGAGACGGCGTGCGCGATGTTCTCCGCTCCACACATGCCCAATTGTCCCGTAGTGCGTATGGTCGTCGTGTTGAGCAGGTAGGCATGGGACAAACGCCGGATCGTTTGCGCCTTGATATGATGAAGGAAGCGCCTTCTGGCCGCGCCGGCCTCCGCGATGGGCACAGCGAGGGCCAGCTCGATGCTCCTGACCGAGTCGAGATAGTGCTCTACCTGCGTGCGCCGGAAGCTCGCATTGTGGGGGCGGATTTCCGTGACCAGCGCGGGTTCGTCGAGAAAGGCGACCCCGCCTACGCTGGCGGGCCCCATCTTGAATTCGAAGCCTGCCTGCCATTGTGAGCCGACGGCTGCCCTCATGGCCCCCGCCTCTATGAAGTGCTGCTTTGAGAAAAGCGTCCCGCCGTCGGCGCGATTGAGGGTGGTTGGCTCTTCGGAGAAGCGCGTCAGGTACTCGTCTGAAGTCATTACGCGCTTGGGATAGAGATCCTTGAAGTAATTCATATGCGGAGATTTGCATTGACGTGTCTTCAAATCGAAGAACCGCTCGATTTTATCCCACGTCAGTGTGATGGGGGCGTCTAGTGACCCTTCATAGTAGGACTCAGTGGTGGTGAGATTGTACGAGAGCTGATTGCCAAAAACAAATGCCAAGCCGGGATTATCCCGCAACAGAGCTACTTGGCGATCCAGCAGCGTTGGCGGCAACCAATAATCGTCATCACAGAGGTATGCAAAATACTTCCCTCGCATGAGTTCGTTGAGAAAGCGCCGCACATGGGCGCGATCACCGTGGACTGATCCGACATTTCTTTCGTTGCGGAAATAGCGAATACGGGGGTCCTTCACGGAAGCTACGACATCAGCTGTATCATCTGGCGAGCAGTCGTCGATAATGACGACCTCGAAATCGCCAAATGTTTGCACCAGCACGGATTGAATCGCGCGGCGCAGCAGCCTGGAGCGGTTGAATGTCGTTATTAATATGCTGACGGCAGGGTTTGCGTTCGACATAATCTCCAGCCCGATTGTCGAAAGAACAAGTCAGGTCTTTGGCGCCGAGGGGCTGATTGGGACCACGCGCCGAGAAAGCGTCGATGACAGCCCAATGGGATCGAAGTCAAGGCGAGCCGCGCTTGCAGCTGTTGATATGTATGCATTGCGACCGTCCGCAAATCATGGTCTACGCGCGAAAATGCGGGCGATGAGTTGCAGTGCGAAGAGCGTTGATGGCGAAAGCCCGGATAAATAATATCAGATATAGAATATCCAAGAGAGTTATCGAGCGGTGGAAAAGCGACGACACTCGAATTTGCCCAATGCTGCGCATGGTAGAGGTGCGCCTTGGTTCGACAAAGACATCGTCGAGATGAACGGCCTGACCGTGCGGGCCGCAGTCGGGTTGGGGAGCAATGACTGTCATTGAAGGACGAAAGAGCTTGGCGGCGGCCGTCCGCGGCGAACCTGGGGTCGAGCCGCTCGACTACGAGAGACTTGTCGAGATGTTCAACCGAGCGTTGGTTGATACGCTTCGCCAGCACAACGTGGCCAATAGCTTCCTCGACTTCTGGGTTCCCGATGCGGACCCCGTGCTCGGCATCGCCGGCATGGTGGAATCGGCGCGCATGGGCGGGCTGGATACCGTCGCCATCCGCTTTCGCAGCTCGACGGTTCCCGCCGAACGGCTGCCGGAGCTGCGGCAAACGCTTGCAAGGTTCTGCACGCCGGAACTGGAGATGGAACGAGACGGCGTGCTCCTGACCGCGGCCGACATCCGGCTCGGCTCCCAGGTCGAGGTTGCGCAGGCCAATGGCGCGAAGCCGGCCTATCGGCCGGATCGCCAGCAGCCCGGCGTTCACGCGCAGGTGAGCCGCGCTCGCCTTGATTGGGAACGCGACGAGGCGTCGGCGTTCGGCGATGTCAATCCTCACTTTCGCGCCGGCCTGACAGCCGCGCTGGACGCTGTCGCGCACGAGGGCGAAGGGGAACAATCGAACACTGGCCTGGTGCAGGCTGTCGGTCGGGAGCAGGGCGTTGCGCTCATGCTTTCGGTCGACCCAAAGACACACATCGTGCAAACGGCGCGGCATGCGGGCGCCACCAAGTCGTCGCAGCGGGCTGCCCTCGATCTGCTCTGCAAGGTCGCGCAAAAGCTGCCGATCCAGGAAGTTGCCGATCATGCCGTCCTCAGGGTGCTCGCATCGCTCCTCGACAAGGACAGCGAGCCTCCTGTCAGCGGCGTGCTGCTGCCGGTCAATGCAGGGGCGCCGTTCACGCTGGCGGCGCGCCTCGCCAGACAGGCCTATGACGCGTATCGCGCGCAGACGCTCAGCGAGCAGGGCACGAACTTCTTCCACGCACCGCCAGGCAAGGCGTGGCAGGGCCTTTCGGCGGACCGACGGATGGAAAAGACAAACCGCGTCCTGGCGGCGTTTCTCCAGTCGCAGGGCGTCTATCCTGACGACATGCGGGTGCTGCGCATCGAGAAGAACAAATACGGCTACGATGTGCGGTTGATCGTGGACTTTTCCGAGCGCGTGGCGACCGCGGAAAAACCCAACCTCATGCGCCGGCTGGAGCATCGCCTGCGACGGGATCTGGAACCGACGATCGACCTGGTCGCAGACCGGGCCAGGGATACGAGCCCGCTGCGCCGGCTCTCTTGAGTTGCGGTTGAGTTGACGTGTCCTGTTGTGCGGCGTCCGCGGCAGGCGCGCGAGTTTGCGCTCCTCGAGGGTCGAGGCGAGCGGCAGCAAGGATCAATCGACGAGGGAAAAATGGGCGAACCTGTCATCCTCGAAGGCAAGGAACTCATTCTCGATGGGACCAAGATCGCTTGGCACGCCGATCGCCTGGCGCAATGGGAGCGCGGCGAGCGGTTCGCCCCGATAACCGTCGATATCGCGTTGACGCGCGCCTGCAACTACGGCTGCCATTTCTGCTACGCGATGCTGCAGGAGAATGCCAACCACGTCATCACGAAGGACGTTGCCTATAACTTCCTGGATGACTGCGCCGATATCGGCGTGCGCGGCATCAGCCTGGTGGGCGATGGCGAGAGCTCGATATCACCGGTGTTCATCGAGACGATCGTTCGCGGAAGCCAGAACGGCATCTCGATGGCGTGCGCCTCGAACGGCTTGACCATCACCAGGCGCCGCGCCGAGCAGATCCTTCCCCATCTCACCTACCTGCGGATCAACTTCTCCGCCGGCGAGAAGGGCCGTTATGCGGAGATCATGGGGGCCAAGGAATCGTGGTTCGATCGGGTCTGCCAGAACATCCGCGATATGATGGAGATCAAGCGCCGCGACGGCCTCGACGTGACGATCGGCATGCAGATGGTGGTCATGCCCGAGTACGAGGACCAGATCGTGCCGCTCGCCAGATTGGGCGCCTCGCTGCGTCCGGACTACCTCGTTCTCAAGCATTGCAGCGATGACGAGGACGGCTCGCTCGGCGTCGACTATCAGAAATACGAGACCTTCTACGACAAGCTGCGCGAAGCGGAGACCTACTCGGACGACGAATACAAGGTCGTGGTCAAATGGTCGAAGATCGAGGCCAAGGGCACACGCTCCTACCAGCGCTGCTACGGCGTGCCCTTCCTGGTGCAGATGTCCGGCACCGGCCTGGTGGCGCCATGCTCAATGATGTTCAACGAGCGCTACAAGAAATTCCATCTCGGCAACATTTGCGAGCGTCGCTTCAAGGATATCGTCTTCAGCGACGAGTATTGGGAGGTCGTCAACCACCTGGCATCGCCCACCTTCAACGCCCAGGTGAGCTGCCCGACGCTTTGCCTGCAGCACAAGTTCAATGAAGCGCTCGACAACCATGTGAAGGGCGTCGTCCCGATCGAGGCGACCAAGGGCAGCGAGCCGCCGATGCACATCAATTTCGTCTGAACGGGTCTGCGGTTTCACAAGACGGGAACTGCAAGAGGGCTCGTCGGTTCAGGTTGCCGCCAGCCCGGCGGGCGGCGAGCCCCGAGGCAGGATGATCGCGGTGGGGCTGCCGTCAGGGCGCGCGCCGCTTCGCAAGCTCGGCGATGAGACCGGCCACGGCGGCGTAGGGCGTGTCGCCATGAGCCGCGATGTCCTCTTCCGAGCAGTCGTCGGAAATCGATGCAGTCCAGCCGTCCCCGAAGGAGGCGAGCTCAAATATCCCGTTCTCCTCCGACCTGATCCTCTTCAGCAGATCTTCGAGCGCTGCCGGTGTCGAGTGTCCGTTGCCGAAGCGGCTCTGCATGTTCATGGCTTGTCCTCCACCGGTCCGAAAAATGCGCCAGCGCCCCGGCCGCCACAGGGCGCGTCGCTGGGGGCGCTCATTTGGGCCTGGTTGCGGCGCGGGCGGCATTGCGTCGCCGATCGCGCCGCTCCACGGCTTCAACGAGCCGCGCGGCGAAAGGTTCGCCCTTGACGTGCTCGAGGTTGGTGCGCTGGGTCGCGTAGATCCGCGATGCGACGATGTCGCTGAGGCATTCTGCGAATTCCGGCTCGCCCCAGGGATCGAAGCGGGCGCTGATCGTCTTCCCCGTCAGGCCGGCAGCCGCGTCCGAGATCAGATAGCGCGCGCATGCGATCGGAAGGGTGATGTCGTCCTCCTGCCAATCTTTGAGAAGCTTGAGGACGGTGTCGTAGAGTACGCCGCCGCGTTCCGGTCCGGCCGCGAGCATCGTATCGAAGATCTCGGTGGCCACGAAGCCGGGCGCGAAGACGTTGACAGCGATGTTGTGCGGCGCCAGTTCCACTGCAAGCGTCTCGGCAAGTCGGACGATGCCGGCCTTCGAGACGCCGTAGGCGCTCAAGTTCGGCATCGGATCGAAGGCGCCGCCTCCTGAGAGCAGCAGGATGCGCGGACGCCTTGCGTTTCTCATCAAGGGCGCGGCGTGCTTGATGACGAGCACGGCACCGAACAGGTCGGTCTTGAGCGCGCCCAGCCACGCCTCGCTGTCGACCTCCGTTATGGGGCCGATCGGACCCATGACGGCGGCGCAATGGAATAGAACGTCGACCGAGGGCGTGCGCTCGCGCACCCGAGTGAAGAAACGCGACACGTCGGACTCGCAGGTCACGTCGCAGGTCTCGTGCAGGACGGACGGAAGACCTTGGGCAACCTGCCTCAGTCGGTCGGAGCGCCGCGCGCAGATGAACAGGCGGTGCCCGTCTGCGGCGAACGCCTTGGTCAAGGCGGCGCCGATGCCGGAACTTGCCCCCGTAATGACAATCGATTGTGCGGCGGTCACGATTGGGTGTCTTTCTCATGGCGGGGCCTGCGCGCGATCAGCGCAGCGGCATCCGTCAGCAGCGCGGTGCTCGACGCTTTGCTGTCCTTGCGTCTCCCACGGATTGTTTCTTGCCGAACAGATGGAACCCCCGCAATCGTCGGCCCGGTAAAAGCCTGAGCTATGCACAGAGAATAAGGCACCAAGGAATAACTTATATCCGATATATTATTCGCTCATCCGAAATGATCGGTCTTTTCTTCGGCTGCCCTCCGGGCGAAGTATTCTAATTGGATCAGCGTGATAGATCCAGTTATCGGCCGGTGTCGCGAGGCAATCAGGCTGAAGCGCAAATTCCCGGTTGATATTGCGGGGAGCCGATAGACAGGTTTGCCGGGCCGAGATAGTGCTGCCGATATATCGTATTTAAGGGCTTGGAATGTCCAACCAGCCGCCAAAAAGGGGGAAAAGAAAGAAAATGCCTGTCGGCATCCGCAGTGGGATTTGGGGGGCTGCATGAGCAAGACCGCCCTGAAGAGCAGGCCCCAGATCGTGCCTGCCCTGGCCGAAGAGCGGCTGCTCGAGCTCTACAGCAAGATGCTGCGCATCCGGCTGGTGGAGGAGGCAATCGCCGATCACTACGGCGAGGGGCAAATGCGCTGCCCGGTGCATCTTTCGATTGGCCAGGAGGCGGCGGCCGTCGGCGTATGCGAGGCCCTGGCGCAAACCGACAAGGTCTACAGCACGCATCGCTGCCACGCCCACTACCTCGCCAAGGATGGCGACCTCAGGCGCATGCTGGCCGAGATCTGCGGCAAAGCCGCAGGCTGCGTCGGCGGGCGCGGCGGCTCCATGCATCTCATGGACGTCGATAAGGGCATGATGGCCAGCATCCCCATCGTATCGAGCTCCATCCCCATTGCCGTCGGAAGCGCGCTTGCAGACAAGCGCCTGCGCAACGGCAAGGTCACGGCGGCCTTCTTCGGCGACGCCTCGATCGAGGAAGGCGTGTTCCACGAGAGCGCTAATTTCGCTTCGCTCCACCGATTGCCCGTGATCTTCGTGTGCGAGAACAACCTCTACTCGGTCTACACCCACCTGCGGCAGCGCCAGCCCGATCGACCGTTGAGCGATGTCGCGCGTGCGCACGGCATGCAGGCGCTGCACGGCGACGGCAACGATATCGAGGAAGCCTTCCGGCTGGCGTCGGAGGCGGTTGCCCGCGCTCGCGATGGGGCCGGCCCGGCGTTCCTGCTGCTCGACACCTACCGGTGGCGTGAGCATTGCGGGCCGAACTTCGACAATCACATCGGCTACCGCACCCAGGCCGAGTACGAGACGTGGGAGGTGCGCTGTCCGCTGCAGCGGTTGCGCACCCGCCTCGGCGCCTCCCTGACGGCCGACAAGGAGGGGGCGATGGTGGCGCGGATCAAGGCGGAGATCGAGGACGCCCATGCGTTCGCGCTCGCCGCTCCCCTGCCTGACGCCAGTCAGGCCAACCGGCATGTGTACGCATGAACCTGCACCTGGCGACCCCGGAACGCGTGATCACGCTCGCAGACGCGATCCGCGAAGGACTGAACGAGTCCTTCGCGCGCGACGACAGCACGTTTCTGTTCGCCCAGGGGGTCGCCGACCCCTCCTCCATGTGGGGGACGCTGAAGGGCATAGGCGCCCGCTTCGGCGAGAATCGCGTCATCGAAATGCCGGTGGCGGAGAACGGCGCGGTCGGCATTGCCGTAGGCGCGGCGCTCAACGGCCAGCGCCCGATCATCAGCTTCCATCGCGTCGAGTTCGCGTTGCTGGCGATCGAGCAGATCGTCAATAACGCGGCGAAATCGCATTACATAAGCAATGGGCGGCACAAGGTGCCGCTGGTCATCCGCATGGTGATCGGGCGCGGCTGGGGGCAGGGGCCGGAGCACTCGCAAAGCCTCGAGCCGCTTTTCTCCTATTTCCCCGGCCTCAAGGTGGTGATGCCCGCCTTTGCCGCCGACGCCAAAGGCATGCTGATTGCGGCCGTGGAGGACGACAACCCGGTGATCTTCATCGAGCACCGGTTCCTGCACTACGCCACGGGGCATGTGCCGGAGGGCTACTACCGCGCTGCGCTCGATGGGCCGCGTGTGGTGCGGCCGGGCGAGGACGTGACCATCGTTGCCACGTCGCATGCCGTGCTGGAGGCCGTGCGCGCCGCCGATGTGCTGGAAGAGATCGGCTGCTCGGCGGAGGTCGTCGACCTGCGCGTGCTGCGCCCGCTGAATACGGCGCCGATCCTGGCCTCGGTGGCCAAGACCGGCAGGCTGATGACCGTCGATACCGGCTTCGTGCGTTACGGCATCGGCGGGCGAGATCATTGCCGCCGTTGTCGGCGAAAGCTTCTCGGCCTTGAAGTCTGCCCCGGTGCGGCTGGGTCTGCCGGAACATCCAACGCCGAGCTCGCGCGGCATGGTGGTCGGCTACTACCCGGACTCGCAGCGCATCGTGCGTGAGGTGGGCAAGCTGCTGGGCTTGGGGGATGAGAAGCTGGAAGGCGCCCTGAGGTCGCTGGAGGCGCAGCGCAAAGACCTGCCGATCGATGTCCCCGACCCGTTCTTCAAAGGCCCCTTCTGAGCAAGCCGCGCCGTGCGGCGCCGCGCCCTAGAGCCGTTGTGACCCGACATGCGTGTCCGCTACTCACCGCTTGCCCAGCAGTTCGCCGAGGTCGACGCCGTATTCGACGAGATGCGCGCCCTGGTGAAGAGCGGCGACTTCACGCTCGGCAAGCCCGTGCAGGAATTCGAGGAGCTGTTTGCCGCCACGGTCGGCGTCAAGCATGCCATCGGCGTCGGCTCGGGAACCGATGCGCTCAAGATCCCGCTGAGAGCGCTGGGGATCGGCGCCGGCGACGAGGTGATCACGGCCGCCAACACCTTCTATGCCACTGTCGGTGCCATCGCCGAGGTCGGGGCCAGGATTGTCCTCGTCGATTGCGACGATACGTTCTGCATCGATCCCGGCAAGATCGAGCAGGCGATCACGCCGCACACTAAGGCGATCATGCCCGTGCACCTGACGGGCGACGTGGCGGAGATGCCGAAGATCGTGGAGCTGGCGCGCAAGCACCGCCTGCGGATCATCGAGGACGGCTGCCAGAGCCTGATGGGGGAATACAACGGAACGCGGGTGGGTAGCTGGGGCGACGCCACCGCGTTCTCCATGCATCCGCTCAAGATCATCAACGTGTGGGGAGACGCGGGCATCGTCGTCACCAATGACGACGAGATGAATCGCCGCGTGCGCCTGCTGCGCAACCACGGGCTGCGCAATCGCGACGAGATGGAGATGCTTGGCTACAACTCGCGGCTCGATTCCCTGCAGGCCGTCGTCGGCAAATGGATCGTGCGCCAGATCCACGCCATCGTCGAAGGCCGCATGGCGGCGGCCGCCTACTACGACCGGGGCTTTCGCGAGATGCCGCAGGTGCGCGTGCCCGCGCGCCGCAAAGAGACCAGGAACGTCTTCCTGCTCTACATGCTCTTCGTCGAGGATCGCGACGCCTTGCTCGAGCACTGCCTTGCCCGCGGCATCGAGGCCAAGATCCACTATCCGATCCCGCTTCACCTGCAGGATGCGCTGCGTCCGCTGGGATACAAGGCCGGCGATTTTCCGGTTGCCGAGCGGCATTGCCGGGAAACCATCAGCTTTCCCGTCGATCAGCATCTGAGCCGCGCCGAGCAGGACTACCTGATCGACACCGTCCGGGATTTCTACAGCGGGAGACGCAGATGACAGACTTCAAGGTGCCGTTCATCGATCTCCCGCAGCGTTTCGTCGAGGAGCGCGAGGAGCTCATCGCCTGTGTCGAGCGTGTCTTGGCCAAGGGCCACCTGGTCATGACGGCGGAGGTGGCCGAGTTCGAGCAGAAGGTCGTCGCGTTCACGGGCGCCAAGCATTGCGTATCGTGCGGCAACGGCACCGACGGCCTGATGCTGGCGCTGTGGGCGCTCGGCATCGGCAAGGGCGACGAGGTGATCACGACGCCGATCTCCTTCGTTGCCTCCACCGGATCGATCGCGCACGTGGGCGCGACGCCGGTCTACGCCGACGTGCGCGACGACCAGAACATAGACCCTGCCGAGATCGAAAAGAGGATCACGCCGAGGACCAAGGCGATCATGCCGGTGCATTGGGGCGGGCGCGTCGCCGACATGACGGCAATCATGGACATTGCCAAGCGCCACAAACTCATGGTCGATCGAGGACTCTGCGCAGTCCATGGGCGCCTACTACCACGGCAAGCACGGCGGCACCTTCGGCGATGCCGGCACGATCTCCATGCACCCGCTGAAAAACCTCAATGCCATCGGCGACGGCGGCATGCTGCTGACCGACAACGATGAGGTGGCGCACAAGACCAGGCTCTACCGCAACCATGGCCTGCAGGACCGCGACACGTGCGTCATGTACGGGGTCAACTCTCGCCTCGATACCCTCAATGCCGAGGTGCTGAAGTTCCGGCTCACGCGATTGGGCGAGGTGATCAGCCGCCGCCGGCACAATGTCGCGATCTACCAGGACATGATCCGCGCGAAGCAGGTCTACATTCCGCCGGTGAAGCCGCACGAGGTCCATTCCTATGTGATGTTCATCGTGCAGGCGGAGAACCGCGACGAGCTGAAGGCGCACCTGGAGAGCCGCGGCGTGCAGTCGCTCGTCTACTACGGCACGCCGCTGCACCTGCACCCGGCGGCGAAGCGGCTCGGCTACAAGCGCGGCGACTTCCCCGTTGCCGAGCGCCAGGCGGCCCGCGTGCTCGCGCTGCCGCACCACCAGCACCTGAGCGAGACGCAGATCGCCCACGCGGCGAGCGCCGTCAATGAGTTCTACGGGGCATAGGCTCCTCGATGCCGAACGGGCCTGTCCTCGTCGTCGCCCCGCACGCCCTCGATGAGGTGCTCGGCTGCGGCGGCGCGATTGCGCTGGCCGCGGCGGCGGGGCGTACGGTGCATATCCTCGTTCTGTGCGGCGACGGCAGCGACCACGACGGGCGACGCCGCGAGGCGGCCGGGCGGGCGGCGAAGCTTCTGGGCGCCGAGCCGCCGGGCTTTGCCGGGTTCCCTGAGAACGCCAGCGATACGGTGCCGCTCGGCAAGGTGGTCGAGGTGATCGAGCGGGTCGTCGGCGAGCTGCGGCCCGAGACCGTCTACGTTGCCCACGGCGGCAACCTGAATGTCGACCACCAGACCGCGTTTCGCGCGACCGCCACGGCGCTGCGGCCGGTGCCGGCAAGCCCGGTCGCCGAGTTCCTCGCCTATGAGATCGCCTCCAGCACCGACTGGGCCCCGCCGGGGTTCGGCGCGCCGTTCGTGCCGAACAGGTTCGTGGACATTGAGCGTGTGCTCGAGCGCAAGCTGGCAGCACTCGAGGTCTATGCCTTCGACATGCGTCCCGAGCCGCATGCGCGGTCGATCACGGCGCTCGCCAATCTCGCCAGATCGCGCGGGGCGAGCGTCGGGCTGCGGGCGGCGGAAGCGTTCATGGTGTTGCGCAGCATGCATCGGGTCGCGTAGCTGGAGGCCGAACCCTGCTCACAGAAGTCCGAGCAGCCGGGCCTTGGTGATCAGCGTGGTCGTCGGGCCGTCGCAGATCGTGCCGTCGAGCAGCAGGCCGTCGATCTCGCGCTTGTCAATGACGCGGATGCTGTCGATGCCCTCGCTGCGCTGCGGCCTGCCAACGGAGGGAACGCGCGCTGCAAACAGCTTGAGGTTCTCCGAGGTGAGCGCGGTGCTGGTGTAGACGATGCCCAGCGGGATCAGCTCTGTCACTTCCGCGCCGATCTCTTCCATCACCTCGCGCCGCGTCTCCGCAGCCGGGTCCGCCCCTTCGGGCACGAACCCTTGCGGCGCCTCCAGCGACCAGCGCCGCGGCGCGTGCCGGAAGATGCGAATGAGCGCGATGTTGTCGCCGAGAATGGGCAGGACGGCGATGCCGCCGCTGGCGATCACGCGATTGTAGAGGCCGAGGCGGCCGTTTGCGAACCGCACGGCGTCGCGCACGATGTAGCCGACATAGTCGTCCTCGGCGAGCAACCCGACCCGCAGGTCTGAGGTCGACATTCCCTGTGCGCTGCGCTCCGCGCGCACGCTCGCCTGCGCTTGCCGGATCTCGTGCGAGCCGAGGAGAAGCCGGGTCGGGCATCCGGGCGGATTGCCGAACAGCTCCGGGTGCGTGGCCTGGAGGGCCCTGTAGCGGCTGAGACAGGCATCGCCGTCGTCGTACATCGATGATCCTCGCATGATGCGGGACGAGCGCAGGGGAAACACCACGCCTGCCATTACGTGAGCGACGGCGCGCGGTTCAAGCAGGCCCTGTCGAGGAGTTCCACGGCTCCGTGCGTGACCAGCATCCGCTGTCCGCTAGTGAAGGCCCGCAAGGATCGGCGCTTGGCGCTTCATAACCGGGGATCGCCGGTTGACGGCGGTGTGGGGCCAGCACAACGTCGCCGCATGCCAACGCTCTCCGTCGTGCTGCCCAACTACAACCATGCTCGATGGCTGCCGCGCTCGCTTGCAGCCATCATCGCGCAGGCAGATGCCGGCACCGAGGTGCTGGTGGTCGACGATGGATCGACCGACGATAGCATCGAGGTCGTGGAGCGCTTTCGCAGAGCCAACGATTGCATTTCGCTGATCCGGCACGAGCGCAACCGGGGTGTCGGAGCGGCCATCGCCACCGGGCTCGAAGCCGCCACCGGCGAGTTCGTGCTCGTTGCGGCCGCCGACGACCTGGTGCTGCCGGGGCTCTTCGCCCGCGCCGTGGCGGCCCTGCGCGCCAATCCGCAAGCCGCGTTCTTCTCCTCCGGGACCGTCCTGATCGATTCCCGCGACCGGATCATCGGCTTCAGGCCCATCGTCTTTCCGCGCGCGACGGCGGGATATATGTCACCGGCCGAGATGCGGCGGGCGATGCGGAGCTCGGACAACTGGTTCGTCGGCTCGAGCGTCGTCTATCGGCGCGACCGGCTCGCGGCGATCGGCGACTTCGACGAGACGCTCGGCAGCCTGGCGGACGGCATGGCCAACCGCCTGCTCGCCTTTCGCCACGGCTTCTATTTCGATCCGGACATGCTTTCCGCCTGGCGGCGATCCCCCGACAGCGTATCGGGCCGAACGGCGCAGTCGGCCGCCGAGAGCCGTCGCTGCCGCAGCCTGGCCGCGCAACACATCCGCGAGACCTTCCCCGCCGATGTCCGCGACGACTATGCCGGGCTGTTCGACCGCCGCTTTCGCTTCAACGTCGCGCGCCTGCGCCTCGTCTGGGGGGCGGGCCAGATCGACTGGCGCGCGCTGTTCGACCTGTTGGACCTCTCGGCTCTCGATCGCGCCGTGATGCGGAGCCTGGGGCGGCTGCCCGGCGTCTCGTCCCACCTCGTTCTCATTTGGATGGCGCTGAGATTGCGGCCCTTCGGCGTGAGGGCTCTTGGGCGCGCCTGGTGGCGGCGAAGGGCGATGAGCCGATCGCGCCGCGCCGCGCTTCAGTCGCTGGTCGCCGGGAGCGGCGTTGCGTGGGACGGCTACATCGCAGGCGTCGATCGTGCAAGCCGGCCGCCGCAGAGCCACGCGGCGGCGACTGCGCCGCGATGCGATAGTGCTGGCGGAGGGAGTGGCCGCATGAAGACATTCTAAGCAATTGAAGTAACTAACGTCTTTTGGGCATCCCTTGGACCAATCATCCTGACAACCACCCAACACTTGACCTATTGCGCTGAGCCAGCAAATCCTGCGCGGCGCTGGCTCACTCCTGCGCTGCCATCAGCTTCTCGGCCGTAGCCCTTCGCGCACGAGGCGTAGTTAGTTTCTTGCCAGGAGATTCTTTGGCGCGGCGTTATCCAGCGGCGACTTCGCCAGCTTCTTCAGCTTGCAGTTCTTCTCCCCCGGTGACCGCAGGCCGGTTGGTGTCCAATATCTCCAGGCCCCCGAACTTCGCCCTCAACTTGTACAATGTGCCGGAGCTGATGTGTGGCGACGGCGCAAATTCTCGGTTCGGACACCCACCTCCTGCCCCTGCAGCGCCTCGGTGATCCGTTCCTTCCTAAACCACGATTTTCGCATGACGCCCGTCGTCCTATAGGCCAAAACTACGACAGCGGACCGCCTTTAAACCGAGGGCGTTCATGGGGAGTAGGCCAATGCTTATCGCCACGAAGCGCCAGTGGAACCCACGCTCCTTGCCCACGAGGATGCCCTCATCAACTCATCTCCATTTTGTCGTAGACGCGAGCATTCACCACGCCCACCAAGACGGCAAGGGCTCTGTCATGAACGTCGAACACAGTCTCCTGCGCCTCGTGCGGATAGGGCGCGCGAACAACAAGCGGCTATCGTGGAGCCGTACCTGTGCGTCGTGGCGGTGCTGGCTTGGACGACGATCTCTCGGGCTCTTGCCGGATTGGTACGTGTCAATGATCTCGACGGTCTCGAAGGTGGCCCCGCGCCAACGCGAGCGCTTGGGTGCCGCTCGGTGCAGCGCATGCAGCAACCAATAGACGCCCATGTGCAGGAAGAGCCGGAACTGGCGGGCCGCCCGCCAGCGCGAGCAGGCAGTCTTGTCCGAGCGGGTCCAGCGCTTCATGTCCTTGATCAGGTTCTCAGCGTTGCCGCGCGCAGATCACCTTCTCGTAGAGCGTCTTGCCGCGTCCTTCGAGTTTGGTGACGATGAAGCGCACGTCGGTGCCCATGGGCGTTGCCTCGACGCGGGTGACGACCTTGCGCGAGCGGCTTCACTCGCGGGCCTTGTAAGGCAGTTGATGGAAGCGGCGCACCTTCGGCTTCATCCACGAGCGCCGCATGTCGCACTGCTCGCGCCAGGGCGCTGCGATCTCCAGCAGCCTGGAGTTGATGGCGAAGCCGATGATGTAGTCGCAGCGCATGGCTTTCAGCAGCGCCAGCGCGGGCTCGCTGCAATAGTGGCTGTCGCCGCGCACCAGGATCTCGACATGCGGCCAATGCCTGCGGATGCGGGCGATGACGTGGCGCAGGACCCTGGCTACTTCCTACCCCGAGGGACGCTTGCCAGGCCGTAGCAGCGACAGAACGGGCTTGCCCGTGAGGCCGTCATATGGATCGGCTGGAAGCACATGCAGTCGTAGTGCGCGTTGAAGAGCGCGAGCTCCTGCTGACCGTGCACGGGATCGTCCGTGTCGTCGATGTCGAGAACGATGCGGCCCGGCGGCCGCGCGAAGCTGCGGCAGTAGAGATCGATCTGGCCGAGGCCGATACGGGCGAGCGCACGCCAGTCGGCAAGTTCTCCAGCCTGGACAACGTCGGCTGGCTCATCTGATCGGAGCCGCTCTCGGGTGCACGGCCGCATGGCGATCTTCAGTGCCGGGTCGGTGCAGCGCATCGACGTCGTCGCAGTCCTCGTAGCCGGCGGCGATCATGACCATCCGCGCCCTCGCCATCTCGGCGAAGCTGTGCCCACCCCGGCAGGATCGCGATCGTCACGCAGCGCCGCCGTAATTGTCTGGGCCAACCCGAGCCGCGCCGATCTCGCGCAACACGATGAAGCCCGCCGTCCGACGACAGGCGACCGGCATCGAACGTGGCTGTGAGCAGCTTGCCCCCGACCGGTGACAGGCCGGGCAAAACGGCGTAGCGTTCATGGCGATGGGCGGCGGCTCCGGTGGCGACGCGCACGAACTGCTTCGACACCAGAATGCTACGCCAACCCAACGGCTTCGTCGCCGCCCATCTCCTCACACCAAACCAGCTCGGGAATAAGTCGGGCCAAATCAAAGCGTTAGATTGGAGACTAAAGAGCTGGGGCGCGCAAAACCAGTCCAGGTATTGCCAAGCAGTGACATAGCATGCATTCGCGGGAGCCGCACATGACGGATGAAGACAAGTCCTGGCCCGACATCGACCTGTACACTGTCCGGCAACTCGCACGAAGGTTGAACTGCTCAGAGCGCCACGTTTGGCGACTGATCCAGGAGGAGGAGATTGAGGTTGTGCGACATCGCAGGCTGACGCGCGTGACGGGGAAGGCGATACTCGAGTTCATCGAAAGAAACAAGAAACGAGGAAGATAGTCGTAAATCGACCATCGCTGAGACGAGGAACCTGCGCATGCCCAGACTATTAACCGGTTCGATACATTACCAGGTGCCCCCAAGCATCTCATCGGAAGCTCTTAATAAAATGGAATGCGAATTTAATGTAGAGCTAAACGATGATGTTAGGGCGAGTTTAAAACAGATCGCGTTTGGCCATGACGAGCGCGTGGCCACGATACGGCCACGATTGCGCGGGGTGATTCTTGTTATTACTGGGGTTATTCGATTTGTGAACCGTAGCGACGTTGATGGACTGGCCAATCGCCTCTCAGCAATGGCGGCGCTGCGCGAGCACGAAAGTCCAGAAGAAGAATATGTCTATGAATATCTTTGCCACGAAATGAGGTTGATCCTTCCGACAAGTTGGCGCGAGCACATTCGCTCTGATGTCGAACTGCGGGATGTTGGAAATCATATGAAGAAGCTTCGGGCGCGGCTGATCAAGCATGGAAAGACTGTTAGGGGAGGCAGCCGCCAGCACGAGTTCGGTTACCTCTTGGTGCCGTTGGCTGATGTTTGCAAAGCGATTGGCAAGAGGATCACAGCGTCTTCGCACCAGAATTGGGATGGACGGTGGGTTGAATTTACGGCTTTTGCGCGGTTCGCGAAGGCGTTCATAGACCAACTCCCACGCCCTGAAGGGGTCCACAAAGTCGACGTCGGTCGTCTAATTCATCGCGCGCGAAGAATATTCGATTAAATTCAGACCGTTATTAATTGTCTAAATGACCTGGGCCGGCCGCTGGAGTAGCCGCTAACTTATTTCTCGTGAAGAACGGGCATCCCCAACCCTCGTCTTTTAGGATGTGCCGTTTTCACGAAAGAGGTATTAAATCACCCCAGGTCATCACGAGGCGCAACATGTCAGATAGAAATCGATCACGAGACAACATCCGGAGAGTTCAGCAGCCCGCGACGGCGGCAGAACTGTTGGTCTTTATCGAGGCCGACCCCAGCATCGGGCCCAGAAAAAAGCAGGAATGGTGCTCCGCTATTCGGTCTTACTGCAAATGGACCGAAAAGGCACCCGAGTACGTGCCGGTTGATCATCGAGCCGCTGCGCGCGAGTTCGCCGGCCTGAGCTTCCTCGTGTGCGGCGTCTCGGAGGGGCGATTTAACAACGTCAAATCTATAGTCATCCGGGTATTTCGAGGCAATCGAGCGAACCTCATCGAGACGCGGGTCGTCCGCCTCTTGCCTGTATGGGCGCGCTTGCTCGACGAGACTGATGATCCTTGGCTAGGTCTGCAGTGCGGCCGATTTTTCCGTTGGTGCAGCGCAAAAGGAATTCTTCCTTGCCAGGTTATCCAAGCGTCGGCTGACCAGTTCGCTTTGGACCTCGAAGAGCTCATGCCTACGCACCGATCACGCAAGGCCTTCGTCACTATGTGCCGGGGCTGGAACAAAGCTGCTAGCAAGCGATCAGATTTATGGCCCCCGGTGCGACTCGACCCGGTAATAAGCGGCGTTTCTACAGGACGCCGTGGTCGCAGGTTGAGCCAGGCTACCGAGCAGACGTTGAGCGGATGCTGACGGCCTTCAGCAGCAAGCTGGACCTCGTGGATGGTTTTTCTCGGCCGTACGGGCCGCGCTCAGTAGAAGAGCTTCGCGGCGCACTCGCGCGCTTCTACACAGTCGCGGTCACGCATCATCAGCCAAAGACCGCAATAACTTCGCTTGCGGATCTTGTGGCTGTGGATGTCGTGCGTTCGATCCTGCAATTCTACCTGGACAAGTTCGGTGTCGAGGACACAAAGGCTGCTGGCCGAGCCGCCCATTTTCTCTACGTTGTGGCCAAGTATTGGGTGAAGGCCCCGGAGGACCACCTCAAGATCCTCGCGAAGCATCGTAGGACGCTCAAACAGAGTGCCCGCGAGATGACCGAGAAGAACCGCGCAATGCTGCGTCGGTTCACAGACGAGGACCGCGTGGAGAACCTCCTTACCCAAGGCGAGCAGGCCTTGGCCGCATTCAACAGGCTCCGTCATCCTCTCCGCCGTGACGCGCTCGCCTTGGAGGTGGCGCTAGCAATTGAGATCCTCATCGCTGCTCCAGTACGAGTGCAAAACCTGGCATCAATTTCGCTGTCACGGCATCTGGTCTCAAGCAGCGAGGGGATCACGCACCTGATCTTCCCGGCCTGCGAGGTGAAAAACGCGGTCGACCTTGAATTCGGCCTGCTGCCCTCCTGAAGATCCTCGCGACATACCTCTCCAAAGCTCGGCCTTTGTTGGCCAGATCTGGGAACGAATACGTTTTTCCGGGACTTGGACTGCGTCACTGCACGGAGGCAGCTCTCCTCCGCATCGCGGCCGAGACGTTGCGAGTGCTTCGCGTGCGGCTGAGCGCACACCAGTTTCGGCACCTTCTCGGATATCTCTACCTCCGGGAAAATCCGGCGGGCCATGAGGTTGTTCGGCGGTTCCTCGGTCATAAGCGTATCGAGACAACGATTGCCTTCTACGCTGGCATGGAGCAAGCGGCAGCAGTGGAGCATTTTGACCGCTTCATCGAGGCGCGGCGCCAGAAGATCATCCGAAGCTGCCCGAAGACCCCGAAAAAGAGGCCATGCGGGGCGTCGGCGTCCCGGAAGGCCGACACGCGACGACGCCCGAAGGGCAGATGATATGCCGGGTCAAGGCCGCTTCAAAAATATAGGGTCGTGGCCTGAGGCGGATCGTACGCGCTGGCAGCGCGGGCTCGCGCCCACAAGCCTCCTGGACCGCACCGGCCACGCAGCAAAGTGGCGTCCGGAGACAGCGACGAAGAATGCCCGTGGATGGGGGACCTACCTCAACTGGCTCGATGCAACTGGACAGCTAAGTGCCTATGAGCTCCCAGAGCAACGGATCGCTCCGCAGAGGATCAAATCGCATTGCGCCTATCTGGA